>NZ_LS483370.1:1921666-3333333 GCF_900475285.1 Pseudomonas taetrolens
TGCCGGGCGTGACCTTCGCCGGGGTGGTGACCCGTTCACCCGAGCGGCGTCAGTTGCTGGCAGCCGGGTACCCCGGCGTAAACGCCTTTGACAACCTCGGTCAACTGGTTGAGGCGGGGGTGGATCTGCTGGTGATCTCCACCACGCTCCAAGGCCGTCCGGAACTCGTCATGCAGGCCATCGAACACGGGGTGGCGGTCGTCAGCGACAAACCCTTCGCGGCCGATACGGCCCAGGCACAGCGTCTGGTGGACGCTGCCCGGCGCCAGGGGGTGCTGCTCAGCGTGTACCAGAACCGACGCTGGGACTCGGATTTCCTCACCGTGCGCAAACTGCTAGAGAGCGGGGCGCTGGGGCACGTCACACGCTTTGAGTCATTTATCGAACGTTTTTCGCCAGCCTCGGTGGGGGATGCCAGCGGCGGTGGCTGGCTCAGGGATCTGGGCAGTCATCTGGTGGACCAGGCGCTGCAATTATTTGGCCCGGTGCAATCGGTTTATGCCGAGCGGGCCTGCTCCCCTGAACACCCGGAGATCGACCACGGGTTCTTTATGGCCTTGACCCATGCCAGTGGGGTGATTTCCCATGTGGGCGGCAGTTGCCTGCAAAACACTCCGCGGCCACGGTTCAGAGTCAGCGGGACGTTGGGCAGCTACAGCGTTGAAGGCTTTGACGGTCAGGAAGCGGCGGTGCTCGCGGGGTTGTCCCCGAAAACCGAAGGTGAGCGCTGGGGGGCCGAAGAGCATCGACGCTGGGGCTGGTTCGAGCAGGGCGAGGAGCGTGAGCGCGTACCCACCGAGCATGGCTGTTGGCAGCAGTTTTACCTGCAAATGATCGCCGCCGCGCAAGGCCGGGGCGCGTTGCCGGTCGACCCTCAGGACGTCCTGCAAACCTTGCGTGTGCTGGACGCGGCGCGGTTGAGTGACGAGACCGGGCAGGTGGTCAGGCTGGCTGGCCAGACCTAAATAGAACGATTTGTCTAAAAAATTCTAAAATGTGTTGATATAGAAAATATTTTCCAATAGAGTCTTTTTCAGGTTACCGACACTGCCGCATCCATAAAACCAACAAGAATGTGGAGACTGCCTGTATGAAACACCGCCTGCGCTTTACTTCCCTTGCCCTCTCGATGCTGCTGGCCAGCGGCTCGGCCCTCGCCGACATTAAAATCGGCGTCAGCATGTCTCAGTTCGATGACACCTATCTGACTTACCTGCGTGAGTCGATGAACGAAAAAGCCAAATCCTATCCCGAAAGCGTCCAGCTGCAGTTTGAAGACGCCCGTGCTGACGTGGTCAAGCAACTGAGCCAGGTAGAAAGCTTTATCGGGCAAAAAGTCGACGCGATTGTGGTCAATCCTGTGGACACTGCCGCCACCCGGCGTATTACCAAGGCGGCGGTCAAGGCCGGCATCCCATTGGTCTATGTCAATCGCCGTCCTGATGACGCGACCTTGCCTCAAGGCGTCGCCACCGTGGCCTCCGACGATCTGGAGGCCGGCAGAATGCAGATGCAGTACCTGGCCGACAAATTGGGCGGCAAGGGTGACATCGTGATTTTGCTGGGCGACCTGGCCAACAATTCCACCACCAACCGCACCAAGGGTGTGAAAGAGGTCCTGGCCAAGTACCCGGACATCAAGGTTGACCAGGAACAGACCGGGATCTGGCTGCGGGACAAGGCCATGACCTTGACCAACGACTGGATCACTCAGGGCCGCAAGTTCGATGCAGTGGTCTCCAATAACGACGAGATGGCCATTGGTGCTGCGATGGCCTTGAAACAGGCGGGTGTCGCCAAGGGCACGGTACTGATTGCCGGTGTTGACGGTACGCCGGACGGCGTGCGTGCAGTGGAGAAGGGTGAGCTGGCAATCTCGGTGTTCCAGGACGCCAAGGGCCAAGCTTATGGCGCAGTCGATACGGCCATGAAAATGATCAAGAAAGAGCCGGTTGATCAGGCGGTCTGGGTGCCTTTCCAACTGATCACCCTGAACAACGCCAAAGACTTCAAGTAGTCGTTCACTCAACCCATAAAAACAATAGGCGGCGAGGCCCAAGCCTTGCCCACAGCCCCGGGCATTGATCGGGGCAATCGAGGAGTACTGGCTATGCTCGCGTCAGCGACGGTTTCAAGCACCCCGACTGTGGCGCCCACCCCCACGGCGGTCAATGAAGAGGCGCCTTACCTGCTGGAGGTGATCAACGTCAGCAAAGGCTTCCCCGGCGTGGTGGCGCTCGATGATGTGCAACTACGGGTGCGCCCGGGTTCGGTGCTGGCCCTGATGGGCGAGAATGGCGCAGGCAAGTCGACCCTGATGAAAATCATCGCCGGCATTTACCAGCCCGATGCCGGTGAGCTGCGGCTGCGGGGCAAACCGGTGACGTTTGCCGGGCCGCTGGCGGCGCTGCAGGCCGGGATTGCCATGATCCATCAGGAACTCAACCTGATGCCGCACATGAATATCGCCGAAAATATCTGGATCGGTCGTGAGCAACTCAACGGCCTGCACATGATCGACCACCGGGAAATGTTCCGTTGTACAGCGCAGTTGCTGGAACGCTTGCGGATCAACCTTGATCCCCAGGAACTGGTGGGCAACCTGAGCATTGCAGAGCGCCAGATGGTCGAAATTGCCAAGGCCGTGTCGTATGACTCGGACATCCTGATCATGGATGAACCGACCTCGGCGATTACCGACAAGGAAGTCGCCCACCTGTTTTCGATCATTGCCGACCTCAAGTCCCAAGGCAAAGGCATCATCTATATCACTCACAAAATGAACGAAGTCTTCAGCATCGCCGATGAAGTGGCGGTGTTCCGTGACGGTGCCTACATCGGCCTGCAACGGGCAGACAGCATGAACGGCGACAGCCTGATTTCGATGATGGTCGGGCGTGAGCTCACCCAGCTGTTTCCGGTGCGCGAGAGCCCGCTGGGTGAGTTGCTGTTGTCGGTGCGGGATTTGAGCCTGGACGGGATTTTTGAAGGAGTTTCGTTCGACCTGCACGCTGGCGAGATCCTCGGGATTGCCGGGTTGATGGGCTCCGGGCGGACCAATATCGCGGAAGCCATTTTCGGCATCACCCCCAGCACGGGCGGCGAGATTCATCTCGACGGCCAGGCGGTGCGCATCGGCAGCCCCAACCAGGCAATTGAGAAGGGCTTTGCACTGCTCACCGAAGACCGCAAGTTGACCGGGCTGTTCCCCTGCCTGTCAGTGCTGGAAAACATGGAAATGGCGATTCTGCCGCATTACGCCGGTAACGGTTTTATCCAGCAAAAAGCCTTGCGCGCCTTGTGTGAAGACATGTGCAAGAAGTTGCGGGTCAAAACCCCTTCGCTTGAGCAATGCATCGACACCTTGTCGGGCGGCAATCAGCAAAAGGCGTTGCTGGCGCGCTGGTTGATGACCAACCCGCGCGTGCTGATCCTGGACGAGCCGACCCGGGGCATCGATGTCGGCGCCAAGGTCGAGATTTATCGCCTGATTTCCTTCCTCGCCAGCGAAGGCATGGCCGTGATCATGATTTCTTCGGAACTGCCTGAAGTTCTGGGCATGAGCGATAGGGTCATGGTCATGCATGAAGGTGAGCAGATGGGCACGCTGGACCGCAGCGAGGCGACTCAAGAGCGCGTCATGCAACTGGCGTCCGGTATCACGGCGATTCATTAACGATTTCAGCGCAGTGGCTGCAACCGGGCCCGTGGCGCAGCAGAATGAGAGAGCAACGTCCATGAATGCGATAACCGAAAACAAGCCGACCGCGGCTGAACCGAAATCCCGGAACCGCCGTCGGTTTCCGACCGAGCTGAGCATCTTTCTGGTCCTGATAGGCATTGGTCTGGTATTTGAAGTGTTTGGCTGGATCGTACGAGACCAGAGCTTCCTGATGAATTCCCAGCGCCTGGTGCTGATGATTTTGCAGGTGTCGGTCATCGGGCTGCTGGCGATTGGTGTCACTCAGGTCATCATTACCACCGGCATCGACCTCTCGTCGGGCTCGGTTTTGGCCCTCTCGGCGATGATCGCCGCCAGCCTGGCACAAACCTCGGACTTCACCCGGGCGGTTTTCCCCTCCTTGACTGATTTGCCAGTATGGATACCGGTGATCGCGGGGCTTGGCGTGGGCCTGCTGGCGGGAGCGATTAACGGCAGCATCATCGCCATCACCGGTATACCTCCGTTCATTGCAACGCTGGGCATGATGGTGTCGGCCCGAGGCCTGGCGCGTTACTACACCGAGGGCCAGCCGGTGAGCATGCTCTCGGAGTCGTATACGGCCATTGGCAACGGCGCGATGCCGGTCATCATTTTTCTGGTGGTGGCGCTGATTTTCCACATCGCACTGCGCTACACCAAATATGGCAAGTACACCTACGCCATCGGTGGCAACATGCAAGCGGCGCGCACCTCGGGCATCAACGTCAAGCGTCACTTGATCATCGTCTACAGCATCGCCGGCCTGCTGGCGGGCCTGGCCGGTGTCGTGGCCTCGGCACGAGCTGCCACCGGGCAAGCGGGCATGGGCATGTCGTATGAGCTGGACGCCATTGCCGCAGCGGTCATTGGCGGAACCAGCCTGGCGGGCGGAGTAGGGCGCATCACCGGCACTGTGATTGGTGCGCTGATCCTCGGGGTCATGGCCAGCGGCTTCACCTTCGTCGGGGTCGACGCGTATATCCAGGACATCATCAAAGGCTTGATCATTGTCGTCGCGGTCGTCATCGACCAATACCGCAACAAGCGAAAACTCAAGCGCTGAGCCTGTTTACCGAGTCGCCACGCTGCGATTCAAAACACCACGCCTTCGAGCGTGGTGTTGTCATTTTTAGCGCCGGCATTGAATTTCTTGCTATAAACGCACTCCATTAGGCCCCGCAAGACACTTTTTTCATCACTTTCCATGTTTTGCTGGACAAATAGCTGTTTTTTCGGTTGCTGACTCGATAACTCGGCCTTAGACTGCCGCCCCTCTTAAATTGAGTGCCGGGTGGCGCTTTAAAGAGATGGCACCTAACTGGTTGGGATGAAGATCGGTCGGAACGCTCCCCAATTAGCCTTAATGCACGTATTTTTTATAGAGAAATCAATGACAAAGGATAAGTTGCTGGCCATGCCGGCGGATGACTACATGAATGCCGAGCAACATGCTTTTTTCACTGAGCTGTTGCAAAACATGAAGGTTGAAACCCACGAGCGCATTGAGCAGAACCGCATCGCGATCGAAAGCCTGGACACCCCGGCCGACCCTGCGGACGCCGCTTCGGTGGAAGAGGAGCGCACCTGGCTGGTGAACTCGATCGACCGCGATCAGCGCATGCTGCCTCAGCTGGAACAAGCACTGGAGCGCATTAAAGAAGACAGCTTCGGCTGGTGTGATGACAGCGGCGATGCCATTGGCCTTAAGCGCCTGCTGATCAGCCCAACCACCAAGTACTGCATCGAAGCTCAAGAGCGTCACGAGCAAATCGACAAGCACCAGCGTCAGGCCTAAGGGCTTGCCCTTGCCGGGGCCGCACCCAGCGGTTCCGGCAGCCAATTGGATTCAGCCGTTACTCGCACGTTTGGCTCGCACCCTGTTGTAATCCCTTTCTGAAACAACCCGTAAGCCTTGAACCGGTCGCTGCTGATCAGCACTCTAGTCGCTGGCGCTGCATCATTGCGCGAGGACGAATATACAGAGGGCAAGATTCATGAGCACTTCAAGCAACACACGACGCGTGTTGCGTATCGGTATTTTTTTCGATGGAACGGCCAACAACCAGTTCAACAGCCAGTCGGGGCTGGAGCGTCAGGCGCGAGGCAAGGTGATCGATGCCGACAGCAGCCATGCCAAAGTGCCGACCAATATCGCCAGGTTGCACCAGTGTTACCCCGTGCAGTCGACCTTCGATGCCAATGGCATGGCAGTGACCTCTCTCTACATCAGCGGTATCGGCACCACTACCGGCGCGGGGGATACCCGTTTTCCGGCGCAGACCTATGGCCGTGGCAGCACGGGCGTATTGGGCAAGGCAGCGCAAGCCCGGACGCAACTGGCTGAATGCCTCGAGCATTTTGTGCAGCAACTGCCCGAACACACCCTGAGCGATGTGCAGCTGGACCTGTTTGGTTTCAGCCGTGGCGCAGCCGCGGCCCGCCACTTTGCCAATCTGGTCAACGCGACCCGGTTTGAAGACCGGCACAACCTGGCCCCCGGTTTCGAGTGCACCATCAACTTTATCGGCTTGTTCGATACCGTGGCGGCCATGGGTGGATTGACCGACCTGGGAGATGTCAGTGACGACATCAATCCCGGGCTCAACCTTTATCTGGGGCCGGATAGTGCGAAGCAGGTGGTACAACTGAGTGCGCGTGATGAGCAGCGGCGCAATTTTTCCTTGAGCCGTATCGCGCCTCAATGGCCCATGGATATCGCAGTGCCCGGCGCACATGCCGATGTGGGGGGCGGTTATCCGCTGCAGATGTCAGAACAGGTGTATGTGACACGCTGGGAGACCAGCCTGGTGGCCCCGTCCACGCCCTTCGAGCTGACACACGCCTGGAAAACTGCAGCGGCCCAGCTCAAGGAATGGCAGGCCAGGGATCTGCTTGACCCGCTTGATCCGGAGCGCTTGCTGGAAGTGCGCAGCCACGCAGTCAGGGAAGGCTCGCGCAAAGACCCGATGAAGCGCGTACAGGCGGCGGTTTTTATGCAGCGTCAGCTGTATGGCCATCTTTCCCGGGTGTATTTGCGCCTCATGCACCGCCTGGCGCGCGAGAACGGCGTGCCCCTGCGGCCATTGGCCGATGATGCAGAGAGCGGATTGCCCGATGAGCTGCTGGCGTTGGAGCGCAGGCTTGAGGGCCAGCTAGCAAAGGGCACGACTCCGACATTCACTCAGGCGCAAGAGCGCGTATTGCGTCAGCGCTATGTCCATCTGTCTGCTAACTGGAACGCGGCAATTGGCGAGGGGACCGGGGTGCTGGACAAGGTTTTTTTCGACATACCGCAAGAGGGCGGTCGCTCAGTTTTCGAGCAAAAGGCCCCCGGCTTTGCCTGAGTCTACGCAGGGATTGTTACAGTTCATGCAATTGATCTCTGCGATAGCGCGCTTTTTCTAGCGGCATTTAGACATTAATATGGCTGACATCGTTAGGAGACTAACTAAATAGATGGAGTGACCATCATGTCAAACCAGGTTGATGTCGCCGTGATGATCGGCAGCGGTGTTCCAAAAAATTTGCGCGAGGCAGGTCAAAAGGCCTGCTGGGTGGTACTGGTCAATGGTGAGCAGCGCGGTACGGCTTATTCCAGCCGGCTGGAAGCGGAGGAGTGCCGTGAAGCGTGGCTGGCGCAACTGGGCGCCAGCCCCATCGCCATGCCGCAGGCTCAACGCGCCTGATGCAGACTCAGGTTGAGCTCATCAATGACAATGGCCCAGCTGCCGTCCTCCAGCAGTTTTTCTTTCAGAAATTGTGATTGTGCAGATGACCAGAAGGGCGCATCGGCGAGCTTGACGTCTTCGGGCAGCGGCGAATGGCTCGCAATGAACGCCTCGATCGAGGCTTCATCGGCGGCCAGCCCAAGTTGCTCAAACAGGTGTTCAAGGGTGTTCGGGGTTTCGTCCATGTTCATGTCCTCTGCAAAAGGGTGGGCTCAAGGTATATGAGGCCTGTGAACGTCAAGGGTTCAAAGCCGTCATATGCCGGGACTGCAGCGTAGCCGATTACTGGCGCGTGCCCGGTGGCGAGGAGGGGAATCATGCAGGATGCCTCGAGGGCGGACGCTGTGACGGAGCCGCCACAGCGTGTTCGGTTCAGATGTTGAGCGCGCCTTCATCAACAGCAGCCTTCAAGGCCTTTGCTGATTCCTTTGCCGCAATATCCGCGACCTCGGCAGTCTTGAACCAGCGATCCTTTTCGACCTGATGGTAAGTGACAGTGGTGAGCGGTGGTTTGGCCCGCATCACAATCACAGCCTGAAACTCGCCGTCGACTTCTTTGGACTCACCGCGGATAAAAAACTCGCCAATATCAAATTCCGTCACGTGTCACTTTCCCTTGGAGGTAATGGAGTCCAGACGATCTGGCGGCATGGGCCAGGTCGATTTTCGTGCGAGTATGGCAGCAGTTGACACCTCGTGGCGCGGTGATCACCCTTCAGGCGACGAAAGCCCTGTAAAAACGCCGCTGAAGGCTCCAGAAAACCTAGGGCAAGGCCTTTTCGAAGTGCTCGGCCAGTGCGCAGGCATCGCTATAGGTGCATCGAAAGCCTTTGACCTGACCTGTACCGGCCTCCCGGATATGGAAAAACCCCTGGCTGACGGCAATCACTTGAAACAAGCGTGGATGCATATACCCAACTTCGGGTGTGAGTCGGTAGAATGGCCCGCTGGAAGTGGGCGGTTGCAGGCTTTCACTGCCCAATGGCTGCGCTGCAGGGGTGTCAGGTCGATTCACGGGTGTTGTCCTCATGCGCTTTGATGTCAGGGCATTGTTTGAATGGCCCACGGGCTGCACGTGCACTAGAATTGGCAGCCGTTGTTGTTCTTGTATTTGTAAGGTTTATTTAAAAAACACAGCGCCAGACGTTACGTCTTTGATCGCAGGCTTTTTCGGTGTGTTCTTTAGCCTGTTTGCGTTGATTCAAGTCCCGGTTAAATTTCATCTGCTCCGGCCGTTTGTTTGCCAGGGATCAAACCGGGAATCTATGCGTCTTGATGTCATACGCCACGCCTGATCCAGGCCGTCAGGCGACCTTGTTGTACTCGGGTTTTTAAGCAGGTCATTCAGGCTTTTTTTGCTGCCTGTCTTTTTTTCGGGCAGTTTCACTTCAAGTTTTCGAGGGTTTTTCGTTGGCAGTCAGCAATCTGGAGATGCATGCGTTGTTCGTGTTGGGTGACTTGCGGGCACGATTGGTCAAGCTGTTCCAATCGCGTTTTGTGTACATCACCGAACAAACGGCAGAAGGTATTTACATCGCTGAAATCGATACGGATGCAGCGTTGGTAGTGGATGACAAACCAGGCCTGGAACTGAAGGTCGGTGATCATTTTCGCGCAGCTGTCTTGCCCAGTCGCGAAGGTGGCAAGTTCGAAATCAAGTTTCGCGAAATCAAAATGACTATTTATGGCCTGGGCGAATACGCCTATGTCACTTCGCCGCTGGGCGAGGGCATTGTGTTCAAGGAAGGTCAAACCGTGATGTTGATCTTCGCCGCCCAGGAACAGCTTAAAGAGGGTTTGACCAAAACCCTGAAAGCCGTCACCGCCAAGGCTGCCAAATGGCCCAAGGGCGAGCTGACGTTCAAGGCCAGCAAAGAGTGACAGCCTCGCGCAGCGAGTTTCACCGCCAGCACCTTGAGCAGGCACAGGCCAAGGCTGCGCAGTTATTCGCGCAAAAGTCCGCATTGCAAGGCGCATGGCTCACCTGGGTTGCCGGACAGTTGTATGCCTTGCGACCCGCCGAATACGCGAGCATGGTGCGTCGCGAACTCGAACGCCTTCAGACGACCGCGCAGGTCTGAACCCCGCTTTACGGCTGCTGCGCAGCCCGTCACAGCCTGCGGCAGCGGCTACAGGATGTTCGTTGCCGTTGATCCCGCCGCGACGAATGCTTTTTGTAGCCGCTGCCGCAGGCTGCGATAAGGCCCGAAGGGCCTTCAAGCGCAACCCTGCGGGATGCTCACCGCAGTTGCCTCTGTGAAATGCTCCCTCCAAATGGCCTAGGCCTTATGGACGATGTATCGCGTCCTGCCCGCACTTGATGATCGATCCCGCTCTACGCTGGCTGGCCACCACAGCCGGACCCTAAAACAAGAAGAATGTGAGGGATTGCGAGGATGAAGGCATGGGTCTTTTCATCTGCCGTGTGCGGCTGTGCGGTAATCATTGAGGGTGCAAGGCCGTGACGGCCAGCGCGCTTCATCTCACCCCCATGCAGCGTTTTGTCAACCGCTGTGCCGAACAGTTGATGGCACGCCGCAAGCTGCTGCTGGGACTGTTCCTGTTGATCTCTCTGGGGCTGGGCTACAGCGCCACCCATGTCAGGCTGGACCCCGGGTTTAACAAGCAGATCCCGGTGCGGCATGCCTACATGCTCAACTTTCTCGAGTTCAGTCGGGTCTTCACCGGTGCCAATCGCTTGCTGGTCAGCGTGCACTGGAAAGGCGAGGGCGATATCTATAACCCCGAGTTCCTGCAGACCTTGCAACAGGTCACGGACGACGTGTTCTTCATTTCCGGGGTCAGCCGTCCCAGCGTGACGTCGCTGTTCACCCCCAACGTGCGCTATATCGAAATCACCGAAGACGGTTATGTCGGTGACCTGGTGGTGCCGCCGCAATACGCCGCCACTCCGGAAGACTTGCAGCAGGTACGCAGCAATGCGGCGCGTTCAGGCCAGATCGGCAGCTTGCTGGCCAACGATCTGAAATCGGCCATGGTACGGGCTGATCTGCAAGACGTTGATCCCAAAACCGGGCAACCGGTGAGTTATGTGCAAATTGCCCAGCGTCTTGAAGAGATCCGCCGCCAATACAGCAGCGCTGACATTGAGATCAACATCGTCGGCTTCGCCAAACTGGTGGGGGATGTGGTCGAGGGGCTGAACACGGTGATGGGCTTTTTTGCCATCGCGTTCGTGATTACCGGTGTGTTGCTGTGGCTCTATTCGCGGTCATTGCGCCTGACCCTGGTGGCGCTTTTTGTCGCCTTGCTGCCAGTGATCTGGCTGCTCGGGTTGTTGCCGTTGCTCGGGCTCGGGATTGATCCGATGTCGATTCTGGTGCCGTTTCTGATTTTTTCGATTGGCGTTTCCCACGCGGTGCAAATGACCAATGCCTGGAAGCAGGAAGTGCTGGCCGGCAGCGATTCGGTCAATGCGGCCAAGGCGGCCTTCAGCAAGATTTTCATTCCCGGCGCGCTGGCGCTGCTGATGAATGCCCTGGGTTTCGGGGTGATCATGCTGATCGACATTCCCATTGTGCATGAGCTCGGGGTCACGGCTTGTATCGGTGTGATGCTGATGATCATCACCAACAAAATCATGTTGCCCTTGATCATTGCCCACTTGCCGCTCGAACCCCGCTTGCTCAGCGAACCCGTGCCACTGGCGCACCAGCGTCACCCGTTGTGGTGGCGTCTGTCGGCGCTGGCGACCCCGGGGCCGGCACTGTGGGTGTTTGCCTTGAGCCTGTTGCTGTTGGCCCTGGGCGCGATCAAGGCGCGGGAACTGGCCACCGGTGACATTGGTGCCGGCGCGCCGGAGCTGCGGGCAGATTCGCGTTACAACCAGGACAACCAGCAGATCATCAGCACCTACTCGATCGGCCTCGATGTGTTGTCGGTGTTCCTGACTATTGCCGATCGCAGCGAGGCCTGCCTCGACCCGGCGGTGATGCGTGCCGTCGAGACGTTCGATTTCAAAATGCGCGAAGTGCCCGGTGTGCAATCGGTGCAAAGCGTCGCTGGAATGAGCAAGCAAGTGATTTCCGGCAACAACGAAGGCAATCCTCGCTGGGCAGCAATCCCCGGGTCTGCCCAGGGTTTGCAGCAGGGCGCGTATGCCTACTCGCCGGACTCGGGGCTGGTGACGGATGGCTGTCAGAAAATGCAGATTCTGGTGTTTTTGACCGACCACGAAGGCGCCACCGTGGCCCACGTACTGAGCGAAGCCAAGCGCGTGATTGCCGGGATCAATGTGCCGGGCGTGGACTTCAGGCTGGCGGGTGGCAATATCGGGGTCATGGCGGCCTCCAACGAGGCCGTCAAGCAGGCCGAGGTGGTCATGCTGGCCGCGCTGTTCTTCTCCGTGGCGCTGTTTTGCCTGCTGACCTTCCGTTCGCTGCGCGCCGTGCTGTGCATCCTGGTGCCGCTGGCCATCGTCGCGGTGCTGTGCAATGCGCTGATGGCGATGCTCGGTATCGGCCTCAAGGTGGCAACGCTACCGGTCATGGCACTGGGTGTCGGTGTCGGCGTGGATTACGGCATTTACCTGTACGAGCGCATCGAGCACGAGATGGCTGAGGGGCAAAACCTGCGCGAAGCGTTCTATCGCGCCATGTGCCAGCGCGGCACGGCAGCGGTGTTTACCGCCGTGACGATGTCACTGGGGGTGTGCACATGGGTCTTTGCACCGCTCAAGTTCCAGGCCGATATGGGTGTGCTGCTGGCCTTCATGTTCATGGTCAACGTGCTGGGTGCGATCTTCCTGCTGCCTGCCCTGGCTGCCTGGTTCAACCTGGGCAAGCCGTTGGTGGCTGACCGATCCCCTGTAGCCGCTGCCGAAGACTGCATCCGGCCGCGTAGCGCGAGTCAATCGCTTGATACCACCGTTCAGGCAGATTGAGTCGCTCCATCAGGACCGCTTCGCGCTCCAACGCAGCCTTCGACAGCTGCTACGGGGTTTGGCGTTATTACAATAAAAAGGAGAACACCTCATGCGACGTCTTTCTCGGGTAAGCGGCTGGCTCTCAGTCGCGCTGGCTTTACACGGCTACAGTGGGCTGACTCACGCCCAGGCCCCGGCCGACCAGGTTGCCCGGCTGGGCAAGGATCTGACCTGCGTCGGTGCACAAAAAGAAGGGAATGCCGAAGGCACGATTCCGGCCTTCAGCGGCCAATGGCTGGGTGCACCACCGGGGATGAAGTTCGAGGGCACCGGTAAGCATCCGCTGGATCCTTATCCCGGCGAAAAGCCGTTGTTCGTGATTACCTCGCAAAACCTCGACCAATACGCTGCGCACCTCTCCGAAGGGCAAAAAGCGCTGTTCAAGCTCTACCCGCAAAGCTTCCGCATGCCGATTTACCCGTCGCACCGGGATTTCCGGTTCTCTGACACGGTGTGCAAGGCGACTCAGGAAAACGCCACAGTGGCCAAGCTGGTTGACGACGGTGAAGGGGTTGTCGCCCGAACCGGCGGGGTGGCTTTTCCAATCCCGCAAAACGGCATCGAGCTGCTGAAAAATGCTTCGTTGTTCACCGTGCGTGCCTGGACTGAAGAATACATCTCGGACAACGCCTACGTGCTCAAGGGCGGCAATATAAACTGGGGCCGCGTGCACTCGCGCAACCTGGCGCCGGGGCTGGAGCCGGGCAGGATTGGCGATACCACGGGCAACTCTTCGTTCTACCGCAACGAAACCCTGTTGCCACAGCGTGACAAGGGAGAAATCAATACCGGTACAGAATACTGGAACGACAAGACCGAGCCGCGCCAGAGCTGGCGCTACGATCCGGGGACGCGTCGTGTGCGCCAGTCTCCGGGCTACGGTTTCGACATGGCATTTCCGGGGTCGGGCGGTTCGATCACGGTTGACGAAGTGCGGATTTTCAACGGTTCGGCCCAGCGCTACAACTGGAACATCGTGGGCAAGAAAGAGCTGTATATCCCCTACAACACGGCACGCTTGCACGCCAATAACCTCAAGTACGCCGACATGCTGACCTCGGGTCATATCAACCCCGACAACATGCGCTACGAGCTGCACCGGGTGTGGGTGCTTGAAGGCGTACTCAAGCCGGGCAATCGGCATTTGTATGGCAAGCGCACGATGTACATCGATGAAGACACCTGGTTCCCGATCATGGGCGACAACTACGACAACCGTGGCGAGCTGTGGCGCACCTCGATGGTCAATTATTTCTACGCCCCGGAAACCCAGAGCTGGCAGGCCGGTGTTGGCCTGTATCACGACCTGAACGCCGGCAGCTATCTGGCCTTCAACCTGATCAACGAACAGCGTAACGGCTATGTGCTGAACAAGGGCGGTTTTGCACCGGGCGACTTTGGTCCGGAAGCGGCTCGCCGGGCTGGTAAATAACCTTGTAATCCCCCCCGACACGGTGTGTTCCGACCTGCCGCAGGCTCAGCCTGCGCGCAGTTGGCCGGGCCGTGCTCGAGGATCTGCTGGACATGAGCAAACAACAATAAAAAGGAGCACTGCATGTTTAGGCACCACCGAGTTAAACGCAGCACCTGCCAGGTGGTCGGCACCGGCCTGCTGGCGGGTATCAGCGGCGGGATGGCGCTGGCGGCACCGACCATCGAACTGGGCGAGAACACCACCCTCGACTCATCGTTGACCGTGAACTACACGGCCTCGATGCGTACCGAAAAGCCGGATCACGAATACCTCAATGACATCAACAACGACGACGCCACCCGCAACTTCAAGCGCGGATCGCTGATCAACAACCGGGTCAGTGTGTTTGGCGAGTTGATGCTCAAGCACGAAAACCTCGGTGCCGTGGTCCGTGGCAGTCATTTCTATGACGAGGTCTATCACCAGCGCAACGACAACAATTCGCCTGACACGGTCAACAAGACCGGGCGTTACAACGAATTCAGCAGCGACACGCGCAAACTCAGTGGCAGCAAGGCGCGCCTGCTGGATGCCTACGTGTACGGTGATTTTACCGTCAACGACGACCAATACGTGTCCCTCAAGGCCGGGCGGCACCTGGTGGCCTGGGGCGAAAGCCTGTTCTGGCCGAACATCAGCCAAGGCCAGGCGCCGGTCGATTCAACCAAGTTCAACGTTCCCGGCACTGAAGCCAAGGACGCTTACTTGCCGGTGGGGCAGATCTCGGGGTCGTGGTCGATTAACGATGACCTGGCCTTGCTTGGCTTCTACCAGTACAAGTGGGAAGAAACCCAGCTCAACCCGGTGGGCGACTACTTTGGCAGTGACACCTTTGGCCCGGGCGCCGAGTTCTATCGCCTGGCACCGGGCATTATCCAGAACCTTCCAGACCCGTCGTTCCGGGCCGTGGACTATGCCGGTTCGGTCAAGCCGGGCGACAGCGGAGAGTGGGGCCTCGGCACCCGTTACCGGCTGACGCAAAATACCGAGATCGGCCTGTTTCATTACCGCTACCACGACCGCGTACCGGCACTGTTCTTCGATTTTACCGGCCAGACCCACTATTCCTCGCTGGGCAAAGTCGGCGGTGGCGGTAACGGCCCGAGTTATCAATTGGGCTACTTCGACAACATCAAACTCACCGGGGCCAGCTTTACCACCAAGGTCGGTGACTCGGTGCAGTTTGCCGGTGACCTGAGCTACCGCGACGGAGCGGCGGTGTATTTGAGCAATGGCGCCCCGGCACGTGGACAGGTGTGGCAGGGCAACCTGAACGCGGTGTATATCCTTGGCCCTTCGTTCATGGCGCAACAGACCAACCTGATGGCCGAAGTGGTGCACCAGCGAATCCAGGGGGTTGATGACCTGACGATCACCGGCGGTGGTGCAGGCACCGACGGCACGTTCAACAAATTCGTCTATGACGGTCAGACCCGGGGCTCAACGCTGTTGGGATTGGGTGCGTATTTCGATCACCCGAACGTCTTTGCCGGCTGGGACCTGACCACCAAGGCCACCTGGACCCAGAACATCGACGGCAGTGCCTACTCGGGTCTGGGCCGCGCCGAAAAGCGTCTGACCCTGGGCGGCGACTTCAAGTACCTGGGTAATTTCCAGTTGGGGATGACCTACGTGATGTACCTGAGTTCGGCCGACATCGCCCAGGGCCGCATGATGGCTGACCGCGATTATCTGTCGTTAAACGGCAAGTACACCTTCTGAGACGGGAGAGCAGGTACTCATGAACAATGCCCGACATGTGTTTGAACCGCTGACCATTGGCCCCTTGACGTTGCGTAACCGGATTATCAAATCGGCAACCAATGAGGGCATGGCGCCCCAAGGGATTCCCTCGCGACAGTTGGTCAAGCTCCACGCGGCACTGGCGGAAGGCGGGGTGGGCATGACCACCCTGGCGTACTGTTCGGTCAGCCCGGACGGTCGCACGCTGCCGGGGCAGATAGTCCTCGACGCAAGCACTGTCCCTCATTTGCGTGCCCTGACCGATGCCGTGCATCGGCACGGCGCTGCCGCCTCGGCACAAATCACCCACGGAGGCTGTTTTACCTTTTTGCGTGAACGCTCGACGCCCAGGCCTCTGTCCTCCAGCGGTGGATTCAACAAGGTCGGGCTGATGAGCGGGATGTGGCGCAAGCAGGCCATGACCGAAGCCGATATGACGCAGGTGATCGGCCAGTTTGTACAGGGTGCCGAGCTGGCCCGTGCGGCGGGCTTCGATGCCGTGGAACTGCACATGGGCCACGGCTATTTGCTCAGCCAGTTTATTTCCCCGCTTTATAACAGGCGACGTGACTCGTACGGCGGCAGTCTGGAAAACCGTTTGCGCTTTCCGCTGAGGGTGTTGCGTGCAGTGCTGGAGGCGGTGGGCAATGACCTGGCGGTGATCTGCAAATACAGCATCACGGATGGCGTTCGGGGCGGTAATACCGCGCAGGACGGCGCGGCCATTGCCAGATTGCTGGAAGCGGCGGGAGCGCATCTGCTGGTACTCAGTGCGGGCATGAACGTTGAGTCCATTACCACCATGTTTGGCTCTTCATTTCCCAAGGAGAACCGGGTGAAGGCGGGCAATCCGCTGATTGGCATGGCGATGGCGTTGCAGCGCCTGAAAGAGCCCGAGGTCGTGTTCCGGGAGCTGTACCTGCTGGAACATGCGCGCAAGGTCAGGGCTGCGGTGAAGTTGCCGCTGGCGTACCTGGGCGGGGTATCGAGTCTGGAAGGCATCGAGCGGGCAATGGCTGAAGGGTTTGATGCCGTGGCGATGGGGCGGGGGTTGATTTGCCAGCCGGACTTCGTCAACCGATTGTCCCAAGGCCTGGCCCGACACAGTGGCTGTACCGCCTGCAACCGGTGCGTGGCCATGATGTACACCCCCGGTGGCACCTCGTGTGTGCTCGGCCCGGCGGGTGATCCGGTGCTCAATGCGCAACCGGCAGCGGGCTAATGCCGGGCTCCCCCTGAACCTTCGCGAAAGGTTCAGGGGGCGGCTGCGGTCTTGTAAACGCTAGCGAGGTTCCCGTGGCATTCCCAGCGCACGTTCAGCAATGATGTTGCGCTGTATCTCACTGCTGCCGCCGTAAATGGTGTCAGCGCGGGTGAATAGAAACAGGGCTTGCAGACGGGTCAGTTGATACGGTGCGGCGTCCAGCAACTCGGCCTCCGGCCCCATGACATCCATGGCCAGTTTGCCCAGCTCAAGGTGCCAGGTGGACCACGCCAGTTTATAAAGGGTCGCCTCCGGTCGCAGACTGCCGTCCTGCGGCCCGGACAACATGCGCAACGAGTTGTAGCGCAGCACGCGCAGGCCGCTCCAGGCCTGGGCAATGCGCTGGCGCAAGACCGGGTCTTGCGCGGCACCGTTGGCTTTGGCGATGCGCACCACCTCGTCCAGTTCGTTTTGAAACTGCATCTGCTGACCCAGGGTCGACACCCCGCGCTCAAACCCGAGCAGCGCCATGGCGATTTTCCAGCCATCGCCCGGCTGGCCAATCAAGTTGTCGCCCGAGGTACGGGCCTCGTCGAAGAACACTTCGTTGAATTCACAGGTGCCCGTCAATTGCTGAATGGGCTGGACCCGGATCTGTGGCTGGTTCATCGGCACCAGCAGAAAAGACAGGCCGCGATGGCCGACACTGCCGGGTTCGGTGCGTGCCAGCACAAAGCACCAGTCCGACTCATGGGCCAGCGAGGTCCAGACTTTCTGGCCGCTGATCAGCCATTGCCCCGTATCGACGTCGAGCTGGGCGCGGGTCTTGATGTTGGCCAGGTCTGAACCGGCACCCGGCTCGGAATAGCCTTGGCACCAGAAATGCTGACCGGTGAGAATCGGCGGCAAAAACCGCTGTTGTTGCTCGGGCGTGCCGAACGCTGCAATGGTCGGCCCCACGAGGCCTTCGCCAATGTGTCCCATGCGTCCTGGGCCGCCAGCGCGGGCATACTCTTCAAAAAAGATCACCTGCTGGTTGATGGTCAAACCCCGGCCACCGTGTTCGATTGACCAACCTGCACCGATCCAGTTGCCCTTTGCCAGCTCTTGTTCCCAGCGTTTGCGCTGTTCGGGGGCGAAGTCTTCATCACCGGGGCCGCCGCGCAAACGCAGTACGCTGAACTCACCGGTCAGATGCTGGCGCATCCACTCGGCAACTTGATGACGGAACTGCTCATCTGCAGCGCTAAAGCCGATATTCATGGCTGTTCTCCGAAAATCTGTTTTGCCAATTGTTCGCGATGAAATGCCGGGGTCCCGAGTAACTGTTCGCTGGCCCGCGCCCGCTTGAAATACAGGTGCGGGTCATATTCCCAGGTGAATCCGACGCCGCCGTGCAATTGGATCGACTCGGCCGCGCACTGGAAAAAGCCTTCGCTGGCATGGATTTTTGCGGTTGCGGCAGCCTCGGCCAGTTGCTGTCTGGCACTCGGATCGCCGTCGATATTCAAATACTCAGTAGCGATGCATGCCGCGTAGTAGCTGGCCGAACGGGCACACTCAACCGCCATCATCAAGTCCGCGCAGCGGTGCTTGATCGCCTGGAAGCTGGCAATGCTGCGGCCGAATTGCTCGCGTCCGGTGATATAGGCAAGTGTCAGGTCCAGCGACTGTTGCGCACCACCGGTCTGTTCAGCAGCCAGGCCGATACAGGCAATACGCAGTACGTCACGCAACATCGGCCAGCCCTGGCCGGGTTCGCTGAGCAACTGCTCGTCCAGCAGCTCGACGTCTTTGAGCGTTACGCTGGCCAGGCGCCGGGTCTGGTCCAGTGTCGGCACCTGCCGGCGACTGATGCCGGGCGTGTCGGCGGGCAGGGCGAACAGGCGAATACCGGCCTCACCGATACTGCCGGGTGTGCGTGCAGCAATGATCAACAAATCACAGTCGGCACCATCGACGACGTACAGGTACTCGCCGTTGAGACGATAACCACCGGCAAAGCTTTGGGCCGATACCGTGATTGCGCTGTCGTCCCAGCGCGCGGAGCTGGTGTAGGCGAGGGTGGCGGTAATTTCGCCGGCGGCAATCTGCGTCAGCCAGTGCGCCTTGAGCGCGCTGTTATCACTGAGCAACAGCGCGGGAATAGCCAGGCAGCAGGTGGCAAAAAAAAGCTGAAGGCAGGAGGCTGCGGCCCAACTGTTCTTGCAACAGGCTGACTTCCACGAACCCCAGTCCCAGGCCGCCGAACTCTTCAGGGATCGCCAGGGCCGGCCAATACAGTTCACGGGCGATGCGTGTCCAGACTTCGGGGTCATGCCCGTGCTCGCTGGCCATTGCCGCGCGCACGGCACTGGAGCTGGCGACCTGCGCCAAAAAGCGTTCGGCGGACTGCTGAATCATTCGCTGCTCGTCAGTCAGGGCAAGCTCCATAGGCTCCTCGTCATAAAAGTAGGGATCAGGCCGTGAGCATGGAAGGGGCTCCTGCGGGCGCAAACCCCGAGCCGGACTAGTCCGTTTGGAGTGGCAGCCCCCTCGTTTTACGAGGTCTTCACGGGTGTTCAGCGGGCGCTGGTGCTTAGTCTCAACGGACGATGATCCGCTCCGGGCGGCTTCCCATACTGCTCCCCAGCCATTGCCAACCCAGGAGCACATGTGAACAGCGCAACCCACACCGCATTTCACACCAGTATCGACGCGGGAGTCGCTGAACTGGTGATCGACAGGCCACCGGTCAATGCCCTCAACAGCCAGGAATGGCTGGATCTGGCGCACACCCTAGAAGCCCTGGGCCAGGATCCACAGGTACGCGTCATCGTGATTCGTGCCGAAGGGCGCGGTTTTTGCGCGGGCGTCGACATCAAGGAACTGGACGCCCACCCCGAATTGATCGTCAAGGTCAACGCCGGCAATTACGCCACCTTCAAGGCGGTGCACCGTAACCCGGTGCCGGTCATCGTTGCGGTTCATGGCTTTGTATTGGGCGGCGGGATCGGTATTACCGGCGCCGCTGACATTGTCGTGGCGTCCGAGTGTGCCACCTTTGCCTTGCCTGAAGTGGACCGTGGCGCCATGGGCGGCGGAGCCCATTTGCAGCGTCTGTTTCCGGTGCAGAAAGTCCGTTACCTGTTCTTTACCGGCGACAAGATCGGTGCGGTTGAAGCCCGGCAATACGGCTTTATCGAGCGCGTCGTGCCCCGCGAGCAGCTGCGTGAAACCGCCCTGCAGATCGCCCACAAGATCGCCAGCAAAAGCCCGGCCATGATCCGTATCGCCAAAGAGGCGTTGAACGGCATCGAGGACGGCAATCTGGAAGACAAGTACCGCTGGGAGCAGGGCTTCACGCTCCAGGCCTACACCTCTGAGGACTCCGCCGAAACCCGGCGCGCCTTCGTTGAAAAACGCGACGCCACGTTCTGAGGAGCTGACGATGGAACTGACTTACTCCCCCAAACAAAAGGCCTTTCGCCAGGAAGTGCGCCAATGGCTGGCAGCCAACCTGCCGGACAAGCCGTTGGCCAGCTACGACACCCGTGAGGGGTTTGAGCAGCATCGCCAGTGGGAAGCCAAACTGTTCGAAAACCGTCTGTCGATGGTGATGTGGCCGACCGAGCTGGGCGGGCGCGGCTGCGACCTGATCGAGTGGCTGATATTCGAAGAGGAATACTACGGTGCCGGGGCCCCGATGCGGGTCAACCAGAATGGTCAGTTGCTGCTGGGTCCGACCCTGATGGAATTCGGCACTGAAGCGCAAAAGAAGCGTTTCTTGCCGCGCATGGCTGCCAGCGTCGACATGTGGGCCCAGGGCTGGTCCGAGCCCAACGCCGGTTCTGACATGGCGGCGATCACCAGCAAGGCAACACGCGACGGTGACAGCTATGTGCTGAACGGCCAGAAAACCTGGTCGACTCGGGCGATTTTTGCCGACTGGCTGTTTGGCCTGTTTCGCAGTGACCCGACCTCCAGCCGTCACCACGGTCTGTCGTTTGTCATGGTGCCGCTGAATGCGCCAGGCGTGACCGTGCGTCCGATCAAGGCCCTGAACGGCAAGGATGCGTTCGCCGAAGTGTTTTTCGATGACGTGCGCATTCCGTTGGAAAACCGTATTGGCGATGACGGACAAGGCTGGCATGTGGCGATGGCCACTGCCGGATTCGAGCGCGGCTTGCTGCTGCGCTCCCCGGCGCGTTTTCAGCACACCGCGCGCAAGCTGGTCGAGTTGTATCAGGCCAACCGTGCCAGTGCCGACCGCGATCCAAGCCTGGGAGATGCCGTCTGCAAAGCCTGGATGGACGCCCAGGCCTACGCCTTGTCCGCTTACCACACCGTGGGCCGCTTGAGCCGTGGGGCACAGATTGGCGCTGAATCCAGCACCAACAAGATCATTTGGTCCGAGCTGGATTTGCGCATCCACGAAACCGCGATGCGCATTCTGGGGGCCAGCGGTGAACTGACTGACCAATCGGTGCACGCGCACGACTGGCTGGAGGGCTTTCTGTTTGCCCAGGCCGGGCCGATTTACGCGGGCACCAACGAGATCCAGCGCAATATCATTGCCGAGCGCATGCTCGGCCTGCCGAAGTGAGGCCGGGTATGGACTTTACCTTTACCGATGACCAGCAAACGTTCCGCGAGGCCATCAGCCGTTTTCTGATGACCGAAGCCGCACCGGAAATGCTCCGTGAAATCTGGGAAACCGACGTCGGGCGCTCACCGGATCTGCGCAACAAAATTGCCGAACAGGGCCTCACGGCACTCTCGGTGCCCGAAGCCTTTGGTGGCCTGGGCATGGACGATGTGGCCTGGTCATTAATGACTCAGGAACTGGGTTATTACGCCATTCCCGATTCGCTGGCCGACACCGCCTACGTGGCCAGTGCCTTGATCGCCGGTTTGCCGCAGAGCGTGGCACTGCGCGGCGAATGGTTGGGGCAGATTGCCGATGGCAGTCTACGGGTCGCGATCGGGCATCCGGTCAATCCGCTGGTGGCCGATGCCGCCCACGCTGACTTGCTGTTGTTGGCCCATGGCGATGAGGTTCACGCTGTCCCTCGGGCTCAGGTCGATGTGCAGTCGCACGCCAGCCTTGATGCTTCGCGGCGTCTGGCCCGGGTCAGTTGGCAACCGAGCGCCGCCACGTTGGTGGCGCAGGGTGAAACAGGCCGCGCGTTATGGGCGCATACCCTGAGCCGCGGTGCGTTGTCGGTGGCCGGGCAACTGCTCGGGCTGGCGCAACGGATGCTGGACCTGTCGGTGGACTACGCCGCCCAGCGCAAGCAGTTTGGCAAGCCGATCGGCAGTTTTCAGGCGGTCAAACATCACCTGGCCGACGTGGCCACGCAGCTTGAGTTCGCCAAACCGGTTCTCTATCGCGCCGCCTATGCACTGGCCCACAGCGAGAAAAACGCTGATGTGTGGGTGTCGCAAGCGCGTCTGGCCTGCTGTGAAGCCAGTTGGCTGGCAGCGCGCCACGGGATCCAGGTGCACGGCGCCATGGGTTACACCTGGGAAGTCGACCTGCAAATGTTCATGAAGCGGGCCTGGGCGCTGGATAACGCCTGGGGCGACCGCGCCCTGCATAAAAATCGTGTCGCCGAACACGTACTCAGCGGTGCGGCGCCTTTGGGCCCTGGCCATACCTTCGAGGATTGATTAATGCCCCAAGCCTATATTGTTGACGCCTTGCGCAGCCCCACCGGCAAACGCAAGGGCGGTTTGGCCCATGTTCACGCGATTGACCTGGGTGCCCATGTACTCAAGGCTCTGGTCGAGCGCAATCAGATTCCGGCCAACGAATACGACGACGTGATCTTTGGCTGTGTCGACACCATTGGTTCGCAAGCGGGGGACATTGCTCGCACCAGCTGGCTGGCCGCCGGTCTGCCGCTCAACGTGCCGGGCACCACCATTGACCGCCAATGCGGATCGTCGCAGCAGGCGCTGCATTTTGCGGCGCAGGCGGTCATGAGTGGCACTCAGGACGTGATTGCCGTCGGTGGCGTGCAAACCATGACCCAGATCCCGATATCGTCGGCCATGCTGGCCGGCCAGCCGCTGGGTTTTGCGGATCCGTTTTCCGGCAGCAAAGGCTGGAAAGCCCGCTTCGGCGACCAGCCGGTAAACCAGTTCTATGCGGCGCAACGCATCGCCGATCACTGGCAGATCAGCCGCCAGCAGATGGAAGCCTACGCACTGGAAAGCCACAGACGCGCGCTGGATGCGATTGCCGGCCGGCGCTTCGTCAACGAAATCGTACCGTGTGAAGGCGTGTGGGATGACGAAACCCCGCGTCAGACCAGCCTGGCCAAAATGGCTGAGCTGGAGCCGGTATCGGCCGAATTCCCATCGATCACCGCCGCTGTTTCCAGTCAGACCTGCGATGCCTCGGCGGCCTTGCTGGTGGTGTCCGAAGCGGCGCTCAAGCGTTACAACCTGACACCCAGAGCGCGCATCCATCATTTGTCGGTGATGGGCGACGATCCCATCTGGCACCTCACGGCGCCGATTGCCGCGACCCGCGCTGCCCTGAAAAAAGCCGGGATGAGTATTCAGGACATCGACCTGGTGGAGATCAACGAAGCGTTTGCCTCGGTGGTCATGGCCTGGGCCAAGGAGCTGGATTACGACCCGGCGAAAACCAACGTCAACGGCGGCGCGATCGCCCTCGGTCACCCGCTGGGTGCCAGCGGGGCGCGACTGATGACCAGCCTGCTCAATCAACTCGAACGCAGCGGCGGCCGTTATGGCTTGCAGACCATGTGCGAAGGCGGTGGCCAGGCCAACGTCACGATCATTGAGCGCCTCTGACGCGCCGCAACCTACAGGAGAAAGCCCATGGCAATTTGTGAAGGACGTACCGTCATCATTACCGGCGCAGGCGGCGGATTGGGGCGGGCCTACGCGCTGGCCTTCGCCGCACAGGGTGCCAACGTGGTGGTCAACGACATTCGTCGCGAGGCCGCTGAAGCCGTAGTCGCTGAAATCCGCGAGCTGGGTGCCCAAGCCATCGCCAATGCCGATGACATCACCAGCGTTGCGACGGCACAGCGCATCGTCGATGTCGCACTCGAAGCCTTTGGGGAAGTCCACGTGCTGGTCAACAACGCAGGCATTTTGCGCGACCGCATGTTTATCAGCCTCAGCGAAGAAGATTGGGATGCGGTGATGCGGGTTCACCTCAAGGGCCATTTCTGCCTGGCCAATATTCTCGGCAAGCGCTGGCGCGATCAGGCCAAAGCGGGGCAGCCGGTGGCCGCACGGATCATCAACACCAGTTCCGGTGCGGGCCTGCAAGGTTCGGTCGGCCAGTCCAACTACAGCGCGGCCAAGGGCGGGATTGCGGCCTTGACCCTGGTGCAAGCTGCAGAGCTGGGGCGTTATGGCGTGACCGCCAACGCCCTGGCCCCGGCCGCACGGACCTCGATGACCGAAAGCGCGATGCCCGATGTGGTGAAAAAACCCGAAGACGGCGGTTTTGATGCCTGGGCCCCGGAAAACGTCGCGCCGCTGGTGGTGTGGCTGGGCAGCGAGCTGTCGAGCCATGTGACCGGACACATCATCGAGAGCCAGGGCGGACGCTTGTCCCTGGGCGATGGCTGGCGCACGGGCGTGACCCGTGACAAGGGCGGGCAATGGCAACCGGAAGAAATCGGTGTCGCCATGAGCCAGATCCTGGCCGAAGCCCCTGCGCCGCAGCGGGTCTGGGGCAGCTGAAACAACGATGCCCCCTGAATCGCGAGCACGCTCGCTCGCGCAGGGGGCGGTCTATTTTCAATAGAGAATTCACGCATGAAACAAGCGCCTCCGTACGTACCGGGTCATCAATTGCTGGCCGGGAAATCGATCTTGATCACGGCCGCAGCAGGAGCCGGGATTGGATACGCCGCCGCCAAGCGCTGTGCCGAAGAAGGCTGCCGTGCCTTGATGATTTCTGATATTCATCCGCGCCGTCTTGAAGAAGCGGTAGAGCGCCTCAAGGCCGAAACCGGCTTGAAAAAGGTCTACGGCCAACTGTGCAACGTCACGGTCGAAGCCGAGGTGCAGGCGTTGGTCGCCGCCGCCGAAGAGGCGCTGGACGGGGTTGATGTGTTGATCAACAACGCCGGGCTTGGCGGTCAGGTGCGTCTTACCGAAATGACCGATCAGCAATGGTCGTCCGTGCTCGATATCACGCTGACCGGCACCATGCGCATGACCCGCGCCATGCTCCCGCACATGGAGCGTCGCGGGGCGGGTGCCATTGTCAACAACGCCTCGGTGCTGGGTTGGCGTGCACAGAAAGAGCAGGCGCATTACGCCGCAGCCAAGGCCGGTGTCATGGCGCTGACCCGCTGCAGTGCCCTCGAAGCCGCCGAGAGCGGAGTGCGCATCAACGCGGTGGCACCCTCGATTGCCTTGCATGACTTTCTGAAAAAAGCCTCCAGCAACGAACTGCTTGAACAACTGAGCAGTCGCGAAGCCTTTGGCCGCGCGGCGGAAGTCTGGGAAGTGGCCAACGTCATGGTGTTTCTGGCCAGTGACTATGCCTCGTACATGGTCGGCGAAGTGCTGCCGGTCAGTTCGCAACAGGCCTGAGGACGCACGATGAGTACGCTTTTCAGCAGTGCTGACCAATTACTGGCGTCCCAGGGGCAGGATCTGGGTCGCACCGACTGGCTGGTGGTCACCCAGCAGCGGATCAACCTGTTTGCAGAGGCCACCGGCGATCACCAGTGGATTCATGTGGATCCCGAGCGCGCCGCCCGGGGGCCGTTTGGGGCCTGCATCGCCCACGGCTACCTGACGCTCGCGCTGGCCAACCTGTTCATGCCGCAACTGATGCAGTTCGACAATCTGGCCATGGGCGTCAATTACGGGAGCGACCGGTTGCGTTTTCCGGCAGCGGTCAAGGTCGGTTCCCGAGTGCGTGGGCATGGCGAGATCCTGAAGGTCGAAGTCATGGGTCAGGCCTTGCAGGTGGTGGTCCGGATCAGTGTCGAAATCGAGGGCAGCGATCGCCCCGGCTGCGTGGTGGACACCATCAGCCGTTACACCTTCAACCCTCTTGAGCAGTGAGCCCCTTACATGACGCTTAATGACGTAGTGATCGTATCCACGGCGCGAACCGCGCTGAGCAAATCCTTTCGCGGGTCTTTCAACGACACCGAAGCGCCGGTACTGGGCGGGCACGTGGTGCGGGCCGTGGTGGAGCGGGCCGGCATCGAGCCCGGCTCGGTAGAAGACGTGATCATGGGCGCTGCTGCGCAACAGGGCACCCAGGGCTACAACATCGGCCGACTGTGCGCCAACACCGGCGGCTTGCCCAACACCGTGCCGGGCATGGCGATTGACCGTATGTGCGCCTCGGGCCTGATGAGCATCGGCGTGGCAGCCAAAGGCATCATGACCGGGGAAATGTCGATTGCCGTCGCGGGCGGCGTCGAGTCGCTGTCCCTGACCCAGAACAAATACAAAAACACCTACCGCGCGCAGTCCGAAGCGGTCATCGAATGCATGCCAACGGCCTATATTCCGATGCTGGAAACCGCTGAAATCGTGGCCCGTCGCTACAACATCAGCCGCGAAGTGCAGGATCAGTACGCCCTGCAAAGCCAGCAACGCACCGCTGCGGCCCAGGCCGCCGGTTTGTTTGCCGACGAAATCGTGCCCCTGGCGGCGCGCAAACTGCTCTTCGACAAGGAGGGCAAGCCCAGCGGTTATCAGGAAGTGATCGCCGACCGTGACGAGTGCAACCGTCCCTCCACCACCCTTGAAGACCTGGCCGCGCTCAAGCCGGTGTGGAAAGACGGCAAGTGGGTGCAGCAGGGGGAATTCATCACGGCTGGCAACGCCTCGCAGTTTTCCGATGGCGCTTCGGCTGTGCTGCTGATGAGCCGCGCCGAAGCACAGCAGCGGGGGATTGAAGCGCTGGGTGTGTACCGCGGGATTGCAGTGAGCGGCTGTGCGCCGGAAGAGATGGGCATCGGCCCGGTGTTTGCGATTCCCAAGCTGCTCAAGCGTTTTGGTTTGAGGGTATCAGACATCGACCTGTGGGAGATCAACGAGGCCTTCGCCTGTCAGGTGGTGTACTGCCGTGACTTCCTCGAGATCCCCAACGATCGGCTGAACGTGAACGGCGGGGCGATTTCCATCGGCCACCCGTTTGGCATGTCCGGGGCGCGGATGGTTGGCCACAGTCTGCTGGAAGGCCGTCGCCGGGGTGCGCGCTTTGTGGTGGTCGCCATGTGCATTGGCGGTGGCATGGGTGCGGCCGGTCTGTTTGAGTTGAATTAAGGTAAAGAAGCGCACGGTAGCCGCTGACGGGGCCATTTACGGTATAACCCCTCATAGCTTTTATTGAGGTCACTCCGTTATGCAAACCCCGTCACAGCGGCCGCTGTGGTTGATCTACCTGATCTTCCTGGCGCCAATGGTGCTGTCCAACTTCCTGCAAAGTTTCTCCGGCACCCTCAACGGGATATATGTCGGGCAAATGCTCGGCACCCAGGCGTTGGCCGCAGTGTCGGGCATGTTCCCCATCGTGTTTTTCTTTATCGCCCTGGTGATTGGCCTGGGTGCAGGTGCTTCGGTGCTGATCGGTCAGGCCTGGGGTGCGCGCGAGACGGCGATGGTCAAGCAGATCACGGGGGCCACCCTGACCCTGGGCGCCCTGATCGGTTTGCTGGCCGCCGTGTTGGGCAGTGTGTTTGCCCGGCCGGCCATGCAGGCGCTGGGAACACCGGCGGATGTGCTGGACGATGCAGTGGGCTATGCGCGGGTCATGATGCTGATCATGCCGCTGCTGCTGGTGTTCATTTTGTTCACGCAATTGCTGCGGG
This sequence comes from Pseudomonas taetrolens, assembly GCF_900475285.1. Lineage (NCBI taxonomy): Bacteria > Pseudomonadati > Pseudomonadota > Gammaproteobacteria > Pseudomonadales > Pseudomonadaceae > Pseudomonas > Pseudomonas taetrolens. The sequence continues at coordinate 1,949,281 of NZ_LS483370.1, forward strand.
GGGTGAGCGACACCGTGTCGCCGTTGCTGGCCTTGATGGTGTCGACGCTGGTGGGTCTGCTGTTGACGCCTGCGTTGATTCTGGGCTGGGCAGGCTTGCCGCAGTTGGGCATTCAAAGTGCGGCCTATGCAGGTCTGGTGGGCAACACTCTGGCCATGCTGTTTTTGGTGCTGCGTTTGCGTCACAAAAAGCATGTGATGGCACCTGACCGCGAACTGTGGGCCGCGCTGCGCCTGAACCGGGTGATTCTGGGAAAAGTCTTGCGCATTGGCCTGCCCACCGGCCTGCAAATGGTGGTGCTGTCAGTCTCGGAGCTGGTGATTCTGGCGTTGGTCAACAGTCATGGATCCCAGGCCACAGCGGCTTATGGCGCGGTGACACAAATCGTCAACTACGTGCAGTTCCCGGCGTTGTCGATCGCCATCACGGCCTCGATCCTGGGCGCTCAGGCCATTGGTGGCGGGAGGCTGGAGCAAATCGGGCCGATCCTGCGCACAGGCCTGTTGATCAACCTGTGCCTGACCGGGGCCCTGATCGTGCTCGGGTACGTCATGTCGCACTGGCTGCTGGGTTTGTTCATCACCGACGTTGACGCCCGGATCAGGGCCGAGCACCTGCTGCACATCATGCTCTGGAGCATTCTGGTGTTCGGCTTCCAGGCAGTGATCGGCGGCATCATGCGCGCCAGCGGGGTGGTCATGGTGCCGATGGGGATCACGGTGTTCTGCGTGCTGTGCATCGAACTCCCGGTGGCCTATGCCCTGGACGCGCATTTTGGGCTGGAAGGGGTGTGGATGGCCTTCCCGGTGACCTACCTCGCGATGCTGATCCTGCAAACTGTCTATTACCGCTTGGTATGGCGTCACAAGCAGATCCAGCGCCTGATATAACCCTGTGCTCGCGATGATCACGGTCATCGCGAGCACTCGAACCGTCGACTGACGGCTCCTGCCATGTTGCAGGCACCTCTCTGCGGGGTGCCGCCCGTTTACCCCTTCCCTGAAATGTCTCGAAAGACTCCTCCATACCGGCTAGGCCGTTTGGACGATGTGTCTGTGACCCGCCAGTCCGATGATCCAAGCCAGGTTCTAGCGGCCTCGCCGGTGAGTTCGCCAGAGCACCCACGACTATAAAAAGAAGAGGACTGGCCGCATGAAATCCGCCCAGCAACTGCGTTCTGCAGCGAGGTATCGACCATGCGTGCAATGATCGGCTACCTGGTTTGCCTGATTGTCGCGGTGACCATCGCGTTTACTTTCACTCCCCATAAACCCGCTGATGTTGCCCCGGCAGAATTGCGCACCGATCGCTTGCAGATCAACGGCATGCTGTACCTCGACAAGCGTGTGGTGGCCGTCGGCGAGCGCGGCACTATTTTGCTCAGCGATGATCAGGGCGTGAGCTGGCAGTCGGCCAAGGTCGAACCGCAGCGTGATTTGACCCTCACGGCGCTGGTGGCACTGGCAGACAAAAGTCTGTTGGCGGTCGGGCATGACGGCTGGATTTTGCGCTCCGAGGATGAAGGCTCGAGCTGGCGCGAAGTACGCCACGACAGTGAAGTGGCCGAACCCCTGCTGGGTGTCTGGAACGCAGGCGGCACTGAAGTGCTGGCCTTTGGCAGTTTCGGCAAGTTTTATCAGTCGCTGGACGGCGGCCTGACCTGGCAGCCGGGGGAGCTTGAAGTCGACAGCGCGCACCTGAATGGCATGGACGGCGCTTCGGATGGCCGGCGGATGCTGGTGGGTGAGCAAGGCCTGGTCATGCGCAGTGACGATGGCGGGCGCCATTGGCAGAAGCTCGAACCCTTCTACAACGGTTCACTCTTTGGTGTGGTGCGCCTCACGCCGGATCGTTGGGTGACCTACGGCATGCGCGGTCATGTGTTTGTCAGCCAGGACTTTGGCCGCAGCTGGAAACAAGTGCCGGTGGGCAACCAGTCGCCACTCTACGGTCATGCAGTGCTGCCCAATGGCGGCGGGTTGTTGATCGTCGGTGCGGGTAGCTCGATGGTCCGTCTGGATGCACAGGGTCATCTCGTCAGCGCAACACGCCTGGCGGGTTTGGGAACACTGACTTCGGCGGTATTGGTCGGTTCGCAGCGCCTTCTGGTCGGCGGCGAACGGGGTGTATTCCAGGGTACTGATGGCAGCGTTGCTGCGCTTGGCCAATGAGAGGCGCAAAAATGAACGCTCCGCAATCTTCAATCAATCGAATGGTCGAGCGTACTGCCGACCTGTTGATCCGCTGGCGCAAGGGGTTGCTGGCGTTGTTCGTGCTGTTGACGCTTGCCCTGGGCTATAGCGCGACGCATACCCAACTGGACCCGGGGTTCAATAAACAGATCCCGGTGCGCAATGCGTTCATGGTCAATTTCCTCAACTTCAGCCAGTACTTCACCGGCGCCAACCGCTTTCTGGTCAGCGTGAACTGGAAGGGTGAAGGTGACATCTATAACCGCGAATTCCTCGAAACCCTGAATAAAGTCACCGATGATGTGTTCTTTATCAACGGGGTCAGCCGCTCCAGTGTGACCTCGCTGTTTACCGCCAACGTGCGTTACATCGAAATCACGGAAGACGGCTTTTTTGGTGATGTGGTCGTACCGCCGCGTTTCACCGGTTCCACCGATGACCTCGGGCAGGTGCGCAGTAACGTCGCCCGTTCGGGCCAGGTTGGCCGTCTGGTGGCCAATGACCTGAAGTCCTCGATGGTGCGCGCGGACCTGCAGGACATGGATCCGCAGACCGGCAAGCCGGTGTCCTATGCCGAAGTAGCCCAGCGCCTTGAAGATATTCGCGCCAAGTACAGCAACGACAATATCGAAATCAATATCGTCGGCTTTGCCAAGCTGGTGGGCGATGTGGTGGATGGCCTGAACACGGTGATCGGTTTCTTTGTGATTGCCTTTGTTATCACCGGGCTGTTGCTGTGGCTGTATTCGCGCTCATGGCGCCTGACAGTGGTGGCCCTGGTGGTCGCGCTGTTGCCCGTGGTCTGGTTGCTGGGCCTGTTGCCGTTATTGGGGCTGGGCATCGACCCGATGTCGATTCTGGTGCCGTTCTTGATCTTCTCGATCGGCGTGTCCCATGCGGTGCAGATGACCAACGCCTGGAAACAGGACGTGCTGGCCGGCAGCCCGTCGGTCGAGGCTGCGCACAGTGCCTTCTGCAAGATTTTCATTCCCGGCTCGCTGGCCCTGCTGATGAACGCCCTCGGGTTTGGCGTGATCATGCTGATCGACATTCCTATCGTGCATGAGCTGGGGGTCACGGCCTGCATCGGGGTGATGCTGATGATCATCACCAACAAGCTGATGCTGCCGATCATCCTGTCGTATTTGAACCTTGAACGCAGCGCCATGGCCAAGGGGCTTCAAGCCCGGGGCAAACACCAACTCTGGTGGAAGCTCTCGGCACTGGCCGAGCCTAAACCGGCGCTGGCGGTGTTTGCCATCAGCCTGTTGCTGTTGGGGCTGGGCGCTTACAAGGCCCGGGACCTGGCCGTCGGCGATATCGGTGTCGGGGCGCCGGAGCTGCGTGCCGATTCGCGCTACAACCAGGACAACCAGAAGATCATCAACAGCTATTCCATTGGCCTGGATGTGATGTCGGTGTTTGTGCAACTGAACGGCATTGAGGAAGGCTGCCTGGCACCCCAGGTGATGCGTGCGGTGGAGTCGTTCGACTTTCAGGTGCGCAGTGTAGAAGGCGTGCAGTCAGTCCAAAGCGTCGCCGGGATGGGCAAGAACGTGATTGCCGGCAATAACGAGGGCAATCCGCGCTGGTCGGCGATTCCCGGTTCAGAGCGAGGCCTGAGCCAGGGCGCCCGGGCTTACATGCCTGACGACGGACTGGTCACGGAAGGCTGCCAGCGCATGCAGATCCTGGTGTTCCTCACCGACCATGAAGGCCCGACCGTGGCCCATGTGGTCAATGAAACCCAGCGCATTATTGCCGGGCTGCAGACGCCTGAGGTGCAGTTTTTGATGGCGGGCGGCAACGTCGGCGTAATGGCGGCCTCCAACGAAGCGGTCAAGCAAGCCGAGGTGGTGATGCTGGCCGCGCTGTTTGGCTCGGTGGCACTGTTTTGCTGGATGACCTTTGGTTCATTGCGGGCGGTGCTGTGCATTCTGGTGCCACTGGCGATTGTGGCCATTCTGTGCAACGCCTTGATGGCGACGTTGGGGATCGGTCTGAAGGTCGCGACGTTACCGGTGATGGCGCTGGGGGTCGGGGTCGGGGTCGATTACGGAATCTATCTGTACGAGCGCATTCAGCATGAAATGGCTGACGGCAAAGATTTGCGCAACGCCTTTTACCTTGCCATGTGCCAACGGGGTACGGCGGCGGTATTTACCGCGCTGACCATGTCCATCGGGGTCTGTACCTGGGCGTTTGCACCGCTCAAATTCCAGGCGGACATGGGGATCCTGCTGTCGTTCATGTTCCTGGTGAACGTCCTGGGGGCGATTTTCCTGCTGCCGGCGCTGGCTGCCTGGTTCAACCTGGGACGGCCGCTGGTCAAGTCCCGTGTGCATTGTGCTGCGGCTTCGGCGGGGCATTACCCGCTCAAGCAGAGCGTGGCCGCCAAGGACGCCTGAAACCACTGAAATAGAGGGCTGGACGGGCTTGTATGGCGATGAACATAAAGCCACACTGAGGTGTTTGCGCGCCATTGTTTCAATCAATGATGCAGGCGCGCAGAGGCAAGCCGCTGGTTATAAGAACAATAAAAAGGGCAGGTCTTTGAACCTTGCCCGATGCGAGGAAAAATCCGTGGATACAGTGACCTTGAATCACCAAACCCTGGCCAGTCTGGGGCTCGAATTGGCCGATTACGATCAAATGGTCGGCAGCTTCTATGATGGCGCGCTGGATCCGAAGGTCATGGGGCGCACGTTGTGCTCGGTGCGCGACATGTTCAAGGCCAATTACGCGACGTTGATCCTGCGGGTACCGGATCAGCCGGACATGTGCCTGATGATTGTTGCCGGGGACATCGAAGGCGAGGGCGAGCTGACTTACCAGACCTACCCGCAAACCAATACCCCCTTTGTCGGCCAGGCACTGGATGAGGTGTTCACCGTTGAAGACCTGATGAGCGAGTCGGAATGGGTCAACTCGGCGTACTTCAAAGCGTATTGCGCGCAACAGAATGTTTACCATGTGATGGGTGCCGACATCTCGACCCCGGAGGGCGGCAAGCTGCGTTTTCGCTTGACCCGACCGAAAAACGCCCCGCAGTTTTCGGCTGGCGAACGGGCGCTGTGCAGCATGTTCCTGCCGCACTTGCGCCGGGCCTTGCACCTGCACAACCTGCTGGACCGCAGTGAGTCCATGAGCGAGTTGTATGCGCAAGCCATCAGCCGCTTGTCGGTGGCGACGATTGTGCTCGACGAAACCGGCAAGGTGTTGAGCCTCAATCCGGTCGCCGAAGAAATCCTCAAAAGTGCCGACGGCCTGAAAGTGGTCGGCGGCCGCCTGGAAGCCACTTACCCCAGTGACAACCGCGAACTGCAGCGCCTGGTCAAACACGCGTTCAGCCAGGAAGTACGCGAAGGCGGGGTGACGGCGGACGCCATGTCCGTGACCCGGCCTTCAGGGCAGGTCAGTCTGGGCCTGGTGGTTGAAGCGATTCCTTCACTGGAATGGGCCGAAGGCAAGAGCAAGCCGGCGGCGGTGATCTACATTCGCGACTCGGTGGGCAAGTCTCTGGCCAGTGAGGTGGTGACCAAACAGTTGTTCAACCTGACCAAGGCTGAAACCGCGCTGGCGATGGAGCTGGCTAACGGTTTGTCATTGGAAGAGGCGGCCGAGAACCTGAATATCCGGCGCAACACGGCCAGGGCACACCTGCGTTCGATCTTCTCCAAGACCGGGGTGCGCCGCCAGACCGAGCTGGTGAGGATTCTGTTGAACAGCGTGGTCGCGTTGGGAAAGCCCAAGAGCGCCTTGCGAGCGGCTGATGCCGTGATCGTGCCGGCACCACAGCTGGCGCGGCCGATTCGCCAGAGCGCTTGAGGGCACGCGGGATCTTGCTTGCAATGACAGCGGCGGTTGCCGCTGCTGTCCATTGATCGTCAACCAGGCGCCGGTCGCCTGCATCTTCAAAGGAAAATCATATGCCAGTTACAGCTGTCAGCGGTTCCGCTTCCGGAATCGGCGCCGCCGTGTGTGCGGTATTACGTGCTGCGGGTCACCGCATCATCGGGATTGACCGGGCGAATGCCGAGGTGATCGCCGACCTGTCCAGCGCAGAAGGCCGTCAGGCTGCAGTGGCGCAGGTGCTCGAGCAGTCGGGCGGTGTGCTGGACGGGTTGGTGTGCTGTGCGGGGCTGGGGGTAACAGCTCCCTCCAGCAGCCTATTGCTGGCGGTGAACTATTTCGGCGTCAGCCAATTACTGGACGGTCTGGTCGATGCTCTGGCCAAGGGCGAAAACCCGGCCGCGCTGGTGATCGGTTCGGTCGCGGCCACGCAGCCGGGTGCCGATCAACAACCGATGGTTGAAGCCTTGCTGGCGGGGGACGAAGCCAGGTCACTGACGCTGGCCAACGACTTGGGGCAACCCCATGTGGCTTATGCCTGTTCCAAATACGCCGTGACCTGTGAGGCACGACGCAAGTCGGTGCCTTGGGCAGCCCAGGGCATTCGTCTGAACGTGGTGGCGCCGGGTGCAGTGGAAACCCCCTTGCATCAGGCGGCCAAGGACGATGCGCGTTACGGCAAATCGGTCAGTGAGTTTGTCGCACCTTTGGGACGCGCCGGACATCCCGAAGAGATCGCCCAAGTGGTGGCGTTCCTGCAATCAAGCCAGGCCAGCTTCGTGACGGGCAGCGTGATCTTTGTCGATGGCGGAATGGACGCCATGGTGCGCGCTCAGCGCTTTTGATCTGTGCGGGTAGTTAACCCCTGAGGAAAACCCATGAATAAAGTGGCATTTATTACCGGCGCCAGCCGTGGCATTGGCCGTGAAACCGCGCTGGCATTTGCCCGCGCCGGTTTTGATCTGGCCATCAGCGCCCGCAGCCTGGAAGAAGGCGAAAGCCATACCCACGGTTTGCGTAACCCGGATGGCACTGCACTACCGGGCAGTTTGAACGCGACGGCAGCCGCCATTCGCGAGCTGGGGCGCAAGGCGCTTGTCGTGCGCATGGACCTGCTCGACAGCGCCTCGGTACACGCCGCCAGTGAGGCAGTCTTCGCTGAATATGGCCGGGTCGATGTGCTGGTCAATAACGCGATTTACCAGGGCAGTGATCTCAACGCACCGTTCATGGACTTGCAGCCCGAAACCCTTGAACGGGTCTTCCAAGGCTATGTGATGACGCCTTTCCTGCTGACCCGCGCCGTGGTTAGCCACATGCTGGAGCAGGGCGGCGGTGTGGTGATCAATGTCACGTCCGGCGCCGGAGAAACCGATCCGCCTGTCGCGGCCGGGAAGGGCGGCTGGGGCTACGCCTACGGGGCGGGCAAGGCTGCCGTGTCGCGGTTGTCCGGGATCCTGTCGGTGGAGTTCGGCGATCGCGGCATCCGTGCCTACACCCTCAACCCGGGGGTGGTGACCACCGATGCCTTGCGCGCCACGATTGGCGACAAAGGGGTGATTGCCTTGCGTGCCGGCTCTGCTCCGCCCGACGTGCCGGCGGCGGTGATGCTCTGGCTGGCCACCCATGAGGCAGCGGTCGATCACCAGTGCAAGACCCTGCACTGCCAGCCTTTTGCCCGTGAGCACGGGATTGTGGCCGATTGGCGCTGAATGTCGCTGATTCACCGCAGCCGCAGCCGGCTCTGAGGTCACGGCCTGAGTGGCAGCGCCTGCGGGGAGGGTCCGCACAGAGGGGCGTCTAGTCCAAGTGAACGATGAGGCCTCCGGGTACCTCGGTGAAGATCAACCGGGTTCATGCCCTGGCCCTTAACCTGAGGAATAATAAAAATGACTAAACTCGCAGAAATCCACGTCGAGAATGCGTTATCGCCACGTTTTGGTCGTGGTTGGCATTGCTTGGGTGAAGCGGATGAGTTTCGTGATGGCAAACTGCACACCCTGAATGTGTTTGGCACACGATTGCTGGCTTATGCCACCTCGAAAGGTGATATCAGCGTCATGGATGCCCACTGTCCGCACATGGGCGCCGACCTGTCCCAGGGCACGCTTGAAAACGATCGCGTCGTTTGCGCCTTCCACCATTGGCAATTCGATGCCAGTGGCAAGTGCGTGGAAATCCCTTATTGCAAACGCATTCCGCCCAAGGCCAAAACCCGTACCTGGCAGACCTGTGAAGTCAACCAGCTGCTGTTTGTCTGGAACAACCCTGAGGGCAAGCCCCCTGCCGAAGGTGTGGTGATCCCGCATTTGCCGGAAATGGACAGCGATGAATGGCTGCACTCCTGGCACATGGACAAGCTGATCATCAACACCAACCCGCGCGAGCTGGTCGACAACCTGGTGGATGCCCAGCATTTCGGCCCGGTCCACGGCACGCCAACCAAATACTTCCACAACGTTTTCGAAGGACACATTGCCCAGCAGATTTTCCACGGTGATTCCGAGCGCCTGGGCGGAGATCTGGTGGCCGAGTCGGCCTACTATGGCCCGGCTACACACCTGACCCGCATGAGCGCCGTGTTTGATGGCCAGGAAATCAAGTCCATCCTGCTGAACTGCCATGTGCCTATCGGTCCCAACAGTTTTGAACTGCGCTTTGGTTGCATGGTGAAGAAGGTTCCGGGCTGGAGCGAGGCCCAGAACGAAGCACTGGCGCTGGATTACGTGCAGCGCAACCGCGAGTCGTTCTACCAGGACGTCGATATCTGGACCCACAAGATCCGGGTCAACAACCCGGTATTGGCGGAGGGCGACGGCCCGGTGTATCAGCTGCGCGAGTGGTATCAGCAGTTTTTCACGGATGAGACCAGCGTGCCGGCGAGCATGGCCGAACGCCGCGAAATCACCACGGTCGATCATCGCTGAACGATGATTTGAGCCAAGGGGAAGGGCAGTGCCAATGACGGTGAATCAACGCAACGTGCTGATATGGATGCTGGCGGCGAGCCTGGCATCGACCATTGGCGGCTTGCCCTTCAATACGCTGCCCATCCTGCTGGGTTCATTGGCAGACAGTTTTGGCTTTGAGCCGACACACATCGGTTTACTCGGTTCGGTGTGCTTTACCGGCTATCTGGTGGGAACACTGGTAGCCGTGGGCTTTATCGACCGTTGCAACTGGCGCGCACTGACGTTTACCTGTGCCGCGGGCTCGGCTTTGGCCTTGCTGGCATCTGCGCGATTGCCTGCAGCCGCGCAGTTGCCGTTGTGGGCCTTGATTGGTTTTTTTGCTGCAATGATGACGTGTCTGGGCCTGCGGATCATGGCGCAAATGCCCAACAAAGAGCGGGCATTCGGCATGCGCCAGGGGATTGAGCTCGGGTTGGTGGCGCTGGTGCTGTTTGTTTTGCCTTCGATGGTGATTGCCCATTTTCAGTACGCCGGTGGCGCGCTGGTGCTGGCGGCAATGATTTTGTTACTGAGCCTGAGTGCTTTTGCATTGCCTCGGCGCAGCGAGTTTTCGGAAAAGGTTGATCTGGCGAAAGACAGTTCCCTTCAAGGCCGTTTTCGCTTCCCGGTGCCCGCGTATTGGGCACTGGGGTTTTTCTTTGTGTTTGGCGCCGGACAGATAGGCCTGTGGGCGTTTCTTGAGCGTCTGGGGCACGGGCTGGCTGTTGAGCCTGCACAAATGGGCATCGTATTTGCGGTGCTCAAATTGCTGGGTGGCGCAGCAGCGCTTGCACTGGCCCTGATCGGTGACCGACTGGGTCCTCGCTGGCCCCATGTGCTGGTGCTGGGGGTGATCAGTACCGGCCTGTTGTTATTGGCCAAGGCGCAGGGTTTTGCCTTGTACGCACTGGGCGCCTGGATTTGGGAGGTAGGTTTCTGCTGGGGCTGCATCTACCAGACTTCTGCCGTAGCCCGGCTTGATCCGAGTGGACGCGCAATCATGTTTATTCCTGCTGCCTTTGCCCTGAGTTCTATGGTCGGCCCTGCGCTCGCCGGACAACTGGTGGCAGGCGGCTTTGCCGGTCTACTGTGGCTGGCTTTGGCCACAGCGGTGGTGCCGGTGGTAGCGTTTGCCGGGCTGCTGGCCCGTCGGTTGGCGTTGCGCCCGGTGCTGTTGAGCACCGCCGATTCAGCCGCATGAGATCAAACCCTGCTGGCTTTTTGATCCACGCTGCTTAAGATGGCCGACATATAAAAACCATCGGGCTTGGATCTGGGCCAATGTTGAACAAAGACACGATCTCTATCCACCTGGTGCGCGAAGCGCTGTTGCAGAGCTGTGCGCCGGGCCACGCCATGCAGGACGTCCTGAACAAGGTCGGCATCGCCCCCGGGTTGCTGAGCGAAGTGGATGCGCGAGTGCCGGCCACGGTCTATGCGCGGTTGTGGCGGCTGCTGGCGCAGCGTCTGGATGATGAGTTTTTTGGGATGGATCCGCGCAAGCTCAGATCAGGCAGCCTGGCGTTCATGTGCCGTGCCGCAATGGCCCAGCCCACCCTGGCACAGGGGCTGGAGCTGGCGCTGGAATTTCTGTCGCTGATGCTGGAGCGCCTGCCGGCACGTCTGGTGCGTCAGCAAAGCCTGGCGGAAATTGTCCTGCTGGAACCCGAAGGTGAATCGAACCGGGGGTTCGCTTACTTCACCTATTGGATGATTGTGCACGGTGTAGCATGCTGGCTGGCCGGCCGGCGGATTCCGATTCTGGCGATTGAGTTGCGCTGTACCGCGCCCGACTACTGCGAAGACTACGCAGTGATGTTTTCGGAGAACCTGCGCTTTGATCGCCCGCGGACGCGGATGATTTTTGCTGCGGATTGTCTGGATCTGCCGATCAAGCGCAGCCCTCAGGAGCTGCAACGGTTTTTGGCCCAGGCACCGGCCAATATTCTGGTTAAATACCGCGATCCGCAAAGCCTGGCGAGTCAGATCAAGCACTCATTGCGCCAATTGCCTGCCGCTCAATGGCCAGAAACACAAGGCCTGGCCCAAGGGCTGTGCATGTCCGCCTCGACCTTGCGCCGTCGTCTGGCCGAAGAAGGACAGACCTACCAGGGACTCAAGGATGGCGTACGCAAGGAGTTGGCGATTGGCTGGCTGGCCGAACCCGACCTGAGCTTCGCCGACATCGCCTTGAACCTGGGTTTTGCCGACACCAGCTCCTTCTACAAAGCCTTTCGCAAATGGTCCGGTACCAACCCGGGGCATTACCGCAGCTTGATCGTGGGCGGTGGGTGAGCGGTTTAACAAGCTCTGTAGCTGCTGCCGAAGGCTGCGATGGGGGCGCAGTAGCCTTGTTTTGAAGGTCCTTCGGCCCTTTTCGCAGCCTGCGGCAGCGGCTACAAGCCGTGATCAGGCAGGTGCCGATCCGATGCCGGTGGTCATGCGGGTACGTCCCTCCAGACGCCGTTTCAAGCCGCGAGGCTCGATCAACAGCTTCGAGCCGTTGGCCGCATTCGCCCGCGCCCACTCTTCGAGCAATTCAAGGCACGAGTGATCGATGTAGCTCAGGTTATTGAGCGGCACATGCACCGTGCTACCGGCGGGTACGCGTGACAACACTTGAGTCAACGCCGGCACCTTGAGGAACGTTGCCGCGCCGCTCAGGCGCAACTCCATCTCACCGGTTCCGGGCAGCTCGACCACGCTGATTTTCAGTCGCGACGCTTTCCATGCCAGCTTGACCAGTGTCAGGCCGAACCCTACCAGCACACCGGTCAGCAAGTCGGTAAAGATGATGGCCAGGGCCGTTGCCGCATAGGTAAACATAGGCATTCGCCCGTAACGCCCCAGGCCACGAAAGGCCTTGAGATCCACCAGCTTGATCCCGGTATAGACCAGCACGCCCGCCAGGCTCGCCACCGGGATGCTTTGCAGCACACTGGATAGCAGCAGCACAAACGCCAGCAGCCACAGGCCATGGAATATCGCTGAATAGCGCGTGGTGGCCCCGGCCTGGACGTTGGCCGAACTGCGCACGATCACGCCGGTCATGGGCAGCGCACCGAGCAAGCCGCAGAGCATATTGCCAACCCCTTGGGCGGACAGCTCCTTGTCAAAATCCGAGCGTTGCCCACTGTGCATGCGGTCAACCGCTGCCGCTGACAACAAGGTTTCGGCGCTGGCGATAAAGGCGACCGCGAAGGCGGCGATCAGCAGGTTGGGGTCGGCCAGGTTCAACAGGTCGGCAGGGCGCAACCAGTCGATTGCGTCAGCCAGGTTTTCCGGAACGTTCACCCGTTTGACCTGTAAGGCCAGTGCCAGGCTGACCACGGTGGTCAAGCCTACACCGAGTAGGGCGCCGGGGATAAACCGCAGGGTTCGCGGCCGGAACTTGTCCCACAACCACATCACCAGCATTGTCGCGAGGCCGAGCAACCCGGCCTGCCAGCCCAGTCCGCCTCCCAGGGTCGGCATGGCCTCGGCCAGTGCTCCAGGGAAGCCTGTCAGGTTATCCAGCCCCGAGGGCTTGGGAGCACCGTCGAGCATGACGTGCACTTGCGACAGCACGATCAGTACCCCGATCCCCGCGAGCATGCCGTAGACCACAGCCGGGGCGGTGACACGAAACCAGCAGCCCAGCCGCAAGCGCCCGGCCACCAGTTGTAGAAAACCTGCCAGGAGCAGGATTGGACCGAGCATGGCCACGCCATGCTGGCGGACCAGTTCGAAGACCAATACCGCCAGCCCGGCTGCCGGGCCGCTGACTTGCAGCGGGGACCCCGCCAGCCAGCCGACCACCAGACCACCGATGATGCCCGTGATCAGGCCTTTGGCTGGTGGCATCCCGGAGGCGATGGCGATACCCATGCACAGAGGCAGGGCGACCAGAAACACCACCACGGAAGCCAAAAGCTCCCGTGGAAAAACCGCTTTTAATTGCGCAGCACGCATGATGACTCTCCCTGGAAAATCGTGAGACAGGGTAAGGCCTGACTGCTTTTGAGCAGCCACAGCGTTACTCGATGATGACGGTTTAGAAGCGCGCTTTAGGTGTCGCGCAAGGGATTGCCAGGGGATTGTCCAGGGGCAGGAAACATCCCTGTTCTGCATCGTAGGCTTTGATTTGACTGGTCTCGATGTTGTAGATCCAGCCGTGGATAAACAACTGGCCGTTGGCGATGCGTGAGGCCACCGACGGATGAGTGCGCAGGTGCTGCAACTGCGCGATCACATTTTCTTCGGTCAGAATGTGCATGCCTTCGGTTTCGTTGGCGCAATCGCAGTTCTCTTGCACCATGGTCTTAGCGACCTCGGCGTGGCGTAGCCAGGCTTTGACCGTGGGCATTCTCTCCAGGCTTGCCGGGTTGAGCACGGCCCGCATCGCTCCGCAATCGGAGTGCCCGCAGATGATGATGTGTTGTACGCCCAGGGCCAGGTTGGCGTATTCAATGGCCGTGGACACCCCGCCGTTCATCTGCCCGTAAGGTGGTACGACGTTGCCGACATTACGGGTCACGAACAAGTCGCCGGGTGCGCTTTGGGTGATCAGTTCAGGAACGATTCGCGAGTCTGCGCAGGCAATGAACATTGCCCGTGGTCGTTGGGCGGTGGCAAGCCTTTTGAACAGGTCTTTCTGTTGCGGAAAGACCTCATGATGGAAATGCATAAAACCTTCAACTATGTGCTGCAGCGCTGCATCGGCATGTTCCGTATCGTGACAGGCAGTAGCTGCAGCCAAAGGCTGGTTGTCCTTGGTACTCATCATTCGTCCTCTTTGCCAGTGCCAGGCCAATAGCCTGTTAAGTTCAGGGCGGGCCTTTTGTGACCCGCTGGTCACGTTACTGACCTAAACTTAACCAAACCTTAATTGGACGCTCTAACACGGACCTTTGGTGATGGCAAAAGGCATTCCGTCTACAGGTTCCGCTGCATGCTGTCAGAGCAACCACAGCCCCACGAGCCCGCTGATGACTCCGACCAGCATGGTCATCAGCGCAACGCTGACCAGCACCCGAGCGTCGAAGTCTTTGCGCAGCATCAGTAGCGACGGCAGACTCACGCTGGGTAAGGTCATGAGCAGGGCTACGGCCGGTGCCGTGCCCATGCCCAGTGCCATCATGGTCTGCACAATCGGGATTTCAGCAGCCGTCGGAATGACAAACAATGTCCCGATAATGGCCAGCGGCACCAACCACATCAGGTTGTCGCTCATGGCACCGTCTACATGGGGGAACAACCAGACCCGTGCCGCGCCCAGCAGCAACACCGCCAGCAGATACACCGGAATCGTGTTCCAGAACAGCTGCCACAAAGTGCGGCCCCAGCGGCTGAAAAAGCTTTGCTGATTGATCACGCTCGCTTCGGACACGGCTTCCAGCGCAGCTTCAGGAATGGTTTCAGGACGCGAGATGCGTTGCGCGATCAGCGACACCCCAATCACCAGTACCAGGCCGGCCACCAGACGCAAGGCACTGAAGCCCCAGCCCAGGACAAACCCCATAAATACCAGCGTGGCCGGATTGAGCACCGGGTTGGCGATCCAGAAGGCCAGTGCGGCACCCACCGAGACGTTTTGTCGACGCATGCCGGCCGCCACCGGTGCGGCACAGCAGGTGCACATCATGCCCGGCAAAGCGAACAGGCCGCCGCGCAGGGTTGAACCCAGGCCGGCTTTGCCGAACAGGCGCAGCAGCCAGTCACGGGGAATCAGGACCTGAATCAGCGAGCCAAGAATCACCGCCAGTACGGCAGCTTTCCAAATGGCCAGGAAATACACCTTGGCATAGGCCAGAGCCGCGGCGATGGGCTCGCCCTGGTTGTCATTGAGGATCGAAGCGCCAATGCTGTGATTGTCTGCGGCGACAAACGCCTTGAAGTAGTAGGGCGACCATTTTACGTAGTACAGGCCAATACCGGCGACCAGCAGGAACAGCAGAGGCTTCCACCAGAATGACCAGCCGCGTATGGGTTTGGCTGAGGAAAGACTGGGCATAAAGAGTTACCGAACGTAAGGAAATTGCCGCGCATCATACGCCAATCCTGCCGATGCCGAACGTAGCCCGGTGCATATATGCCCCTGTAGTCGCTGCCGAAGGCTGCGATAAGACCGGGTCGCTCAACAACGCCTTACAACGTCCGGATCGAGTTGCTGATCGAGCGCGCACACTGGATAACGGAGGAGGCCAGTTTCTGTTCGGCGTCGGGCAGGGTCCAGCGGCTGCAGGGCACGGCCAAATGTACGGAGGCCACGGGTAGCCCATGGCTGTTGATGACAGGCGCAGCGATGGTCATGTCGCCGAGGAACATTTCTTCCTGGTTGGTGGCATAACCTTGTGCGCGGCTGTTCTGGATGCGTTTGAAAATGCTCGAGATGTCGGTCTGGGTGTATTGGGTGAACGTCACCCGGTCGCTGGATTCGAGCATGGCATGGATCTCGTCATCTCCCAGCACGCTGAGGTAAGCGCGTCCGGCGCCACTGCAGTACATGGGGATCCGGCTACCGATCGGCATGTGCACCGGGATGAATTTTGGTGCGACGAAACGGGCCACATAAACCATATCCAGTCCGTCCGGCTCCGTCAGGTTGACCGTCTCGCCGGTGATCTGATTGAGTTCGGCCAGGTAGGGGTTGGCAACGTCGACCAGAATGTCGGCCGCCAGGTAGTTGTAGCCAATCTCCATGACTTTTGGCGTTAGCTGGAAGCGCCGGCTTTGCGGGTGTTTGCGCACGTAGCCGAGCTCTTCAAGGGTATGGATCATGCGCTGCGCCGAGCTTTTGCTGATGCCCGCCACCTGTGCAATATCAGCCAGGTTCATGGTGCGCCGCGCTGCGCCAAACCCGCGAAGCACGGCCAGCCCCTTTTCCAGAGATTGATTGAAAAGAGGGTTGTTGTGATCACTCATGGTGTTTCCTTGGCTTTTGTACGGGCAGTGAATATCGATAAGCGATATTTATAAATCTCTTTACGATTTGAGCGAATTGGTTATAGTCGAAGCACGCTTTTTGTACCACAGGGCGCGACGGTTTTTTAGAGGCGTCATCAGGAATAATAAAAGCGATCACAGGGAGATTCGCCATGCAAAAACCATTTCAAGTGCTCACGCTTATGTGCGCAATGGCCACCGGTTTGATGGTGTCCGCCAGTGTCACAGCTGCACCCGTCTACAAAGTCGGTGCTACCGCCACAGGTATTCCGTTTACGTTCCTAGACATCAAGAGCGGAAACATCCAGGGCATGATGGTTGACGCGGTAGAAGCCGTCGGCAAGGCCGGGGGGTTTGATACCGAGATCCAGCAGACCACCTTCGCGGCTCTGATCCCATCGTTGACCTCAAGCAAGATCGACCTGATCTCGGCGGCCATGTTGAAGACCCCTGAGCGGGAAAAGGTCGTGAAATATTCCGACCCGATCTTCAGCTACGGCGAAGGCCTGATCGTGAAGGCTGACGACGCAAAACCCTACAAGAGCATGGATGACCTGGCCGGTGAAGTGGTCGGCGCCCAAGTGGGCACCGTGTTCCTCGATGCGCTTAACAAGCACGGCGGGTTCAAGGAAGTGCGCAGCTACGACTCCATTCCCGACATGATGCGCGACTTGTCACTGGGCCGGATCAAAGCCGCCTTTGGCGATCGCCCGATCATTGCCTATCAGCTGGCTCAAGGTAAAAACCAGGACGTAAAACTGTCAGACACCTATGTGCCGGTGGTCATGGGCGATGTGTGCCTGGTCATGCGCCAGGGTGACAGCGAGAAGCTGGCGCAGGTCAATCGCGGCATCGCGGCGATCAAGGCTGACGGCTCGCTGCAACGCATCATCGAGAAGTGGAAACTGAATTGATGGTCCTGCGGCCCTGGCAGGTCCGGGTGCCGCTTTATGTGGTGTTTCGCAGGTAGCTTTATGTTTGTCCAGGATGCGTTGGACTTTCTGCCCATTCTGTTGAAAGGGGCGGTGGTCACTGTACAGGTCACGGCGGGATCGTTCGTACTGAGCTCGCTGATCGGTCTGTTGTTTGCCTTGATGATGGTCTCGAAAATTCGTGCCATCGCGTTGTTCGCCATCGGCGTGGTCAACGTGATACGCGGGCTGCCGATTATCGTGCAGCTGTTTTACATCTATTTCGTATTACCCGACTTCGGTATCCAGCTCAGCGCCATGCAGGCCGGTGTGATCGGGTTGGGGATCGCTTATTCGGCCTACCAGGCCGAGAACTTCCGCGCCGGAATTCAGGCCATTGACCATGGCCAGATCGAGGCGGCGCAGTCGGTCGGCATGCGTGGCCTGATGATCATGCGCCGGATCGTGCTGCCCCAGGCGTTCCGCATTGCCTTGCCGCCTTACGGCAACACCCTGGTGATGATGCTCAAGGATTCTTCGCTGGTGTCGACCATTACCGTGGCCGAAATGACACGGCAAGGGCAGCTGATTGCCTCGTCGACCTTTGAAAACATGACGGTGTACACCCTGGTTGCGTTGTTGTACCTGTCTATGAGCTTGCCGCTGTCCTTTGGCTTGCGCCGTCTGGAAGCGCGTTTTGCACTGCGGAGAAAGTAATGATTGAACTCAAGGGGGCTGGCGGTCTTGCAGTGTCCGACATGGAGCAGGTTGGGGAGGCGCAGGGATGAAATCGTCGTCAATCAGGACATTACCGCCGTCGCTCTGGACGGCCACCGCTCGCCCTGCGGCATTGACCCCTGCCTTGAGTGAAAACAAGCAGGTGGACGTGGCGATTGTCGGCGCGGGCTACACCGGGCTGGTCACCGCACTGCGCCTGGCAGAGGCGGGCATCAGCGTGTGCGTACTGGACGCGGCCGAGCCGGGTTGGGGAGCCTCCGGCCGTAACGGTGGACAGGTGATTCCCGGGCTTAAATATGACCCGGATCAGTTGATCGAACGCTTCGGGTCGCAGCGCGGCGAGACGATCATTGAGGCCTGCGGCGGTGCGGCGGATGAAGTCTTTTCATTGATCCGCGAGTACAGCATTGCCTGCGATGCCAGCCGCAAAGGCTGGATCCAGCCCGCCAACTCTGCGACGTCACTCAAGGCACTGGAGCATCGCGCCCGGCAATGGGAGCAGCGCGGAGTACCGGTTGAGCTGCTGGACCGTGAGGCGGTCTGTCAACGTATCGGTTCACGGAACTACATGGGGGGATGGGTTGATCCGCGTGCCGGCAGCCTGCATCCACTCAACTATGCGCGGGGACTGGCCAAATCGGCGTTGGGCCGTGGCGTGACCATTCACAGCGATAGCCGGGTCACGGATTTACGCCGGATTGGCCCGAAGTGGCAACTGACTACGGCGCAAGGCCATACCGTGATGGCCGAACGGGTGTTGCTGGCGACCAACGGCTACACCGATGACTTATGGCCAGGCCTGCGCCAGACCGTGCTGGCAGCTAACAGCTTTATCATTGCCACGCGCCCGCTGTCACCCGAGCTGCGTAAAACCGTGCTGCCCGGCGGGGAAGTGTGCTCGGACGCGCGGCGTTTGCTGCTGTACTTCAAGCAGGATGCCCAAGGGCGGGTTCTGCTGGGCGGTCGAGGGCCGTTTGCCGAGCCCTGCCGTGCGGGTGACTGGGCGCATCTGGAGCGTTCGTTGGTCAACGTGTTTGCGCAGTTGGCGGGGGTGGCGATCGAGTACCGCTGGAGTGGTCGTGTTGCGCTCAACCAGAGCGTGTTGCCGCAACTGCATGAGCCGCAACCGGGGCTGTCGATTCTGCTTGGCTACAACGGGCGCGGGGTTGCGATGTCGGCCATGCTGGGCAAGCACCTCGCGGCGCGCATGGCGGGTACCAGTGATGACTTTCCGTTTCCGGTGACACCGATTCGCCAGATTCCTTTCCACCGTTTGCAGCGCCTGTATCTGGCAGCCGGTATCAGTTACTACCGGCTGCTCGACGCGCTGCATTGATCACGGCCGCCCTTTGCGCAGGGCGGTCAGTCGGCCTTCCTGATGGTGCCGACCTCGTCAGCCCTGACCTTGATACGTTTGCCTGCGATGTCTTCAAACTCATAGAAGCCGTCTTTGGTCTTGGTTTTCGGCATGTCTTTGGTCAAGTATTGCGTGCCGTTTTGCAGGGTCACCACGCTGGGTGTTGAGCAGCCCGCAAGCCCCAGCATGGCGACGATGACCAGAGGTAAACCGATAACGTTAATCTTCATGCTTGTACCTTGAGCTCTTCGCAAGTCAGGAGTGGATCGCACCGGCCTGGTTTGGCAGCCAGCGCTGGAAGGTGGTTGCTTTATCTGACAACGTTTTTTGCCGATAGTGCTGCGCACTGACTTCGAGGGACAGTGCGCTGGCAGCGCTCCGATGCGGCCTTTGACTGTTACGGGCTGATCAGGTCGGGCAGGCTTTGGTGCCGTTGTTCAGTTCTTGCTTGTCAACGCGGCTGAGCAGCGTTGCCTTGCCGTCATGCCAGGTCACGGTCAGTACATAGAGCGTGTCGAAGTCATGGGATGGCCAGTCTTCTGTCAGTGTGGTCTTCTTGCCCAGGGCTTCGCCCGCGACGCTGTTGATCAGTTCTGGCAAATAGCCATGAGACCAGGCGGTGTAGATCGTCGCGTTGTGGTATTTGTCTTTGGTCAATTCCCGGGCCAGTTGGCGCGTGTCATTGGCCGAAAACTCCAGATTGATCGGCAATCCTAGTTTGATGGCGCTGGGGTTGATGGTCATCAGCGGTCGCACGTAACTGTAGGCATCATCGTCGGCGCCTTCTTCAACTCGCCGCGACGGGTCCGCGGCAAATACATAGTTGGCATTACCGTACTTCAGTGGCAGCAGTGTCGCCAAATCGATGGCGCGGTTCAGTCCCTGGCAGGTCAGTTGGCCAAGGCCATCGGCAGGTTTCTCGGCATGACGCATGAACACCAGTGTTTGCACGCCGTCAACCGGCTCTGCAAATACTTTGTCCGCGTGGGATGTGAGGGTGACGGCAGCGGCAATCATCAACAGCGGGATCGCTGCCAGCGCGTAGGGCTTGAATCGGGATTTTAAAACGGACTGGGTCATGAGGCTCTTCTGATTACATCCATTAAGGCTGACCAACCTGGTCACAGCAGTCAGTAGATCCGCGTGTATATCCTTGTCGTTTATGTGCGTCCTATGCTTCTCGTCCTTGAGCAAAGTATTTATTAGACGCGTTTTTCGAAATTGGTTCGATACTACCTACAATTGATTCTGATTCATCCTACATAGACCTTAAGTTTAGGGTTTTTATGTGACAAGATTTTTTGTCTAACCTGCTTTTTCACCTTCATAAGGTCGTTTTCGATGCTTCCAGTACCGTTCAGGAAATCTGGCAACGCTGTGCACCTGCGTGTTCGCGCCTGGCGTGGGCGAGTGGGGCTGGGGTTGGTAGCAAGCCTTTCGGTACTGGCGGGCATGACCGATGCCATTGGCTTTTTGGCCACGGGTGACTTTATTTCGTTCATGAGTGGCAATACCACGCGGCTGGCCGTGGCCATCGGCGAGGGTAATCTGCAGAGCGTGGTGCGTTTGGTGGGTGCAGTGCTGGCGTTCGTGGTCGGCAATGCCCTGGGTATCATGATCGGACGCTGGGGTGGCCAGCGCGCGCTGCCACTGATGCTATGGATCGCCGGACTTTTATGCGCCGCCGCCCTGGTGCCCTTCGACTCACGCGCCCCTGCGATGCTGGCGGCCATTGTGGCGATGGGCATGCTCAATGCGGCAGTGGAGCAGGTTAACGGTTTGCCGGTTGGGCTGACCTATGTGACGGGCGCGCTCTCGCGTTTCGGGCGCGGGCTGGGCCGTTGGTTATTGGGCGAGCGGCCCAGTGGCTGGCGAGTACAGTTGGTGCCGTGGACGGGCATGTTATCGGGTGCGGTTATCGGTGCGCTGCTGGAAGCGCGCTTCGGCATCATGGCATTGCTCTTCAGCGCCGGGTTCTCCGTGGTGCTGGGCCTGGTGTCATTGAAAATTCCCCGGCGCTGGCAGCGCGACTACATGCCGCGCAAGTGAGCCCGGGTCGGATGACTCAAGTCGGTGCCCATCGTCGTCAATCCTGACTGTGCTGTTGGCGGCCCTTGGCGTGTGGCATCAAGCGCCCGTATTGCTGAAGGCGCGCTAGAGGTAGACTGGCAACGTGCCCATGCATGCCCAAACCCGTAACAGGAGCCGTCGTGTCCCAGTCTGTTGATGACCATTCATCCCTTGAGTCGTTTTCCATCGAGAGTCCTTCGCCGCTGTACGCACGCGTCAAGCAGGCCATCGCGCAGAAAATCCGTTCAGGCGCCTGGCTGCCCAACTCAAAATTGCCCTCGGAAAGCGAATTGCTCAACCTGCTGGGCGTGAGCCGCATGACTATCAACCGTGCGCTACGTGAATTGACCATTGAAGGCCTGCTGGTACGCATGCAAGGCGTCGGCACGTTTGTGGCTGTGCCAAAAGGGCAATCGGCTTTATTCGAGATTCGTAATATTGCCCAGGAAATTTCGGAGCGCGGTCATGCCCATCGCTGTGAAGTCATTCTTCTCGAAGAGCTTGCACCGAAGTCCTCATTGGCCTTGCCGTTTGCCCTGGACGGTATCAAGCGGGTGTTTCATTCCGTGATGGTGCATCACGAAAACGACATGCCCGTGCAAATAGAAGAGCGGTTCGTCAATGCCGCGATTGCCCCCGATTACTTGCTGCAGGATTTCACCCGGACCACCGCCTATGCCTATCTGATGCAGCTGGCACCCCTCACCGGAGGGGAGCATGTCGTCGAAGCCATCCATGCCAAATCGGCAGAGTGCCGCTTACTGCAGATCAAGCGCAACGAACCCTGCCTGTTGATTCGCCGGCGCACCTGGTCGGCCCAGGGGCTGGTGGGCAGCGCACGTCTGGTCTACCCCGGCTCACGTTACCGCTTGCAAGGTCAATGCGGTAATTGAGGACGCAGTTTTACGCGGGAACACAGTGTTACCCGCGTTACTTTTGGTGCAATTCCGTTACCTTCCTGCCCTGAATCGCACCAAGTTGCGGCAATTTATTGTGGCTATCTGCTGCATGAAAAATACTTTCCAAAAAATCATTAGATTCTAACTTAATGATTTAAAAGTAAATTTATAGATGGATCAGATAGAGATGCCTATTCAGGTGCTCAGGTTGGCCCTTCACTTGCATTCACTTGTACATACAGGTTGGTATAAGTGCTCTGGTAGCACATGACACCGTATGACATTGAAGCCATTTGATGAGGATGAACCATGACCACTGCCCCTGACCGCCACCGTGACGGTGAAATCCGTGCAGCACGCGGCACCCAGCTCACCGCCAAGAGCTGGATGACCGAAGCCCCGTTGCGGATGCTGATGAACAACCTCGACCCGCAAGTGGCCGAGAACCCGACCGAGCTGGTGGTGTATGGCGGTATTGGTCGCGCGGCGCGTAACTGGGAGTGCTACGACAAGATTGTCGAGAGCCTGACCAACCTCAACGATGACGAAACCCTGCTGGTGCAGTCGGGCAAGCCGGTCGGTGTGTTCAAAACCCACAGCAACGCGCCCCGTGTACTGATCGCCAACTCCAACCTGGTGCCACACTGGGCCACGTGGGAGCACTTCAACGAACTCGACGCCAAGGGCCTGGCCATGTATGGGCAGATGACCGCCGGCAGCTGGATCTACATCGGTAGCCAAGGCATCGTTCAGGGCACGTACGAGACCTTCGTTGAAGCCGGGCGCCAGCATTACAACGGCAGCCTGGTGGGCAAATGGGTACTCACCGCCGGCCTGGGTGGCATGGGCGGTGCGCAGCCTCTGGCTGCCACTCTGGCCGGTGCCTGCTCGCTGAACATCGAATGCCAGCAGAGTCGCATCGATTTCCGTCTGGCGACCCGTTATGTCGACGAACAAGCCGTGGACCTGGATGACGCGCTGGCGCGTATCGCGAAATACACCGCTGAAGGCAAAGCCATTTCTATCGCCCTGTGCGGGAATGCCGCCGAACTGCTGCCAGAAATGGTCCGCCGTGGCGTACGTCCGGACATGGTCACCGACCAGACCAGCGCTCACGACCCGCTTAACGGCTACCTGCCCAAAGGCTGGACCTGGGAACAGTACCGCGACCGCGCCGTGACCGATCCGGCTGCCGTGGTCAAAGCCGCCAAAGCCTCCATGGGCGAACACGTCGAAGCCATGCTGGCGTTCCAGAAAGCCGGTATTCCGACCTTCGACTACGGTAACAACATCCGTCAGATGGCCAAGGAAGTCGGCGTCGAAAACGCCTTCGACTTCCCGGGTTTTGTACCGGCTTATATCCGTCCCTTGTTCTGCCGTGGCGTAGGCCCGTTCCGCTGGGTTGCGCTGTCGGGTGATCCGGAAGACATTTACAAAACCGACGCCAAGGTCAAAGAACTGATTGCCGACGACGCCCACCTGCACAACTGGCTGGACATGGCCCGCGAGCGCATCAGCTTCCAGGGTCTGCCGGCACGTATCTGCTGGGTTGGCCTGGGTCAGCGCGCCAAGCTCGGCCTGGCGTTCAACGAAATGGTACGCAGCGGTGAGTTGAAAGCACCGATCGTGATCGGTCGCGACCACCTGGATTCGGGTTCGGTGTCCAGCCCGAACCGCGAAACCGAATCGATGAAGGATGGCTCGGATGCAGTCTCCGACTGGCCGCTGCTCAACGCCTTGCTCAACACCGCGAGCGGCGCGACCTGGGTTTCGCTGCACCACGGCGGTGGCGTTGGTATGGGCTTCTCGCAGCATTCGGGGATGGTGATCGTGTGTGACGGCACCGACGAAGCGGCCGAACGCATCGCCCGCGTCCTGCACAACGACCCGGCCACCGGGGTGATGCGCCATGCCGATGCCGGCTACGACATCGCCATTGACTGCGCCAACGAGCAGGGCCTGAACCTGCCGATGGTTAACGGCTGATAGACGCCAGCCCGGCAGGGCATCAAGACTCCGAGGTGATAAAAATGAACAGCAGTCCATTTACCCGACAACTGCAAGGCGTGCGCGTGCTGGACATCAGTCGCGTGCTGGCAGGGCCGCATTGCACGGCGATGCTCGCGGATCTGGGGGCCGACGTCATCAAGTTCGAAGTGCCGCAAGAGGGCGATGATGCCCGGCACCTGGGGCCGTTTCTGGATGGCGAGAGCGTGTATTTCGGGTTGATTAACCGGGGCAAGCGCAGCGTTGAAATCGATTTCAAGGACCCGGCGGATCGTCAGCGTTTTTATGAGTTGGTGGCCGATGCGGATGTGGTGGTCGAGAACTTCCGTCCCGGGGTTACCCAACGGCTGGGCATTGATTTCGATACCCTCAAACAGCACAACCCGCAGCTGATCTACGCCAGCATTTCGGGCTTTGGCCAGGATGGTCCGCTGTCCAGCCGTCCGGCCTACGACATCGTGGCCCAGGCCATGTCCGGCCTGATGAGCGTGACCGGATTTGCATCCACCGGGCCGACCCGCAGCGGCGAGGCCATAGGCGACCTGTGCGCAGGGGTGTACGCGGCCTGGGCAATCAGCTCGGCGCTGTTTGCCCGTGAGCGTCATGCTCCGGGTGCGCAGTACATCGACGTGGCCATGTTTGATGTGCTGTTCAGTTTGCAAATGACCGGTCTGTCCAACCTTTACGCCAACGGTGTTGCGCCGGGGCTGGTGGGTAACCGGCATCCGGTCTCGACACCGTTCGACACCTACCGCGCTGCCGATGGTCTGGTGGTGATTGCCGTGGCCAGCAATCGTTTGTTCGAGCGCTTGTGTCACTGCATGGGGCAACCGGAACTGGCCACTGATCCACGGTTTATCGATGACACCCGGCGCACGCTGAACGAGCCGGCGTTGCGCGCAGCCATCGAAGGTTGGACGGCACAGCACAGCGTCGAGCATTTGTGTGACGGCTTGCTGGACGCGGGAGTGCCCTCGTCACCGGTCTGGAACCTGGCCGAGGCCGCAGGCAGCGAACATGCCCGAGTGCGTCAGTTGCAGGTTCTGCCTGAGGGCGGGGCCTTACCGCTGGTGCCGCAACCGGTGTTTTTCAATGGCCAGAAACCACACGCAACCACTCGCGCCCCGCAATTGGGCGCCGACAACAGGCTGTTTGGCCTGAGCAAATCAGGAGAGCACGCATGAACTTTGAATTGAATGCAGAAGAACTGGCGGTGATTGAAAGTGCCGAGCAGGTCGCACGCGAAGTGATTCAACCGCTGGCCCGGCATTACGACGAAACCGAAACATTCTGCGCCGACAGCATCAAGGCCTTGGGTGACCTGGGGTGCATGGGGATCAACTTGCCTGAGACTTACGGTGGGTTGGGGATCGGCAGTCTGGCCATGAGCCGTGTGGTGGAGGCTGTGGCAGGTGCGTGTGCCTCAACGGCATCGGCCATGACCGCACATTTCCTGGCGACGGACTCGATTCTGCTGGGCGGGACCGAGGAGCAGAAGCAGGAGTGGCTGCCACGTGCTGCAAGTGGCGAACTGCTGGGCGCATTCGCCCTGACCGAACCGGCCGCAGGTTCAAACCCTGCCGACATGCGCAGTCGTGCCGTGCGTGAAGACGGTGGCTGGCGCGTACGCGGCAGCAAGCATTACATCACCAACGCCAAAGAAGCCGATTTCATCGTTCTTTACGTCAAGACGGATGCTGAAGCAGGGCACAAGGGCATTAGCGCTTTTATGGTGCCCCGTGGCACGCCCGGGATCGATTTCTCCAGCCCGGAAAAAACCATGGGCTTGCGTGGCAGCACGATTTACGAGTTGGCGCTCGATTGCTGGTTGCCGGCATCGGCATTGCTGGGTGTTGAAGGGCAGGGCTTTAATACTGCGATGGCGGTACTGGATCGCGGACGGGTCGAAGTGGCGGCGATGTCGCTGGGTATCGCCAATGCGGCCTTGCAAGCCAGTCTGAACTGGGTGCGTGAACGGCAGATCGGGCCCAAGCCGCTGGCCGCCTATCAAGGAACGCAATGGCGGCTGGCGGATATGTATGCGCAGCTTGAGAGCGCCCGTCTGCTGACCATGAAAGCTGCGGCACGGCGTGACAGTGGCGAACGTTTCAGTCTGGATTCGGCCACGGCCAAACTGGTGGCTGCCGAATGTGCCGGTTTTGTCACCGATGCGGCGCTGCAATTGCATGGAGGCTATGGCTACGTTCGCGACTTGCCCCTTGAGCGCTATGTACGCGACGCGCGGATCCTGAGGATTTTTGAAGGCACCTCAGAGGTGCAGAAAATCATCATTTCCCGTGCCTTGCTCGACGCCTGCAAGTAATCGGTTTGCGGCAGGAGCACGGCTCCTGCCAGCGGCTGCAGGGATGCGTAGCGGTACGGTCAAGGATTGGAAAAGTCTTTCCCAAAACAACGGGCGCACCCACGGTGACGACCTCAAGGAACTGCTTATGTCCACGCACAATGAAGATTCACCGCGGGCCGCGCTGGTTGAACAGCGCTCAATTGATTACATCCCGGAATCCGAACGCCATGGCCGCCTGTTCAGTCAGTTTACCTTGTGGTTCGGGGCGAACTTGCAAGTGACGGCGATTGTCACCGGGGCACTGGCCGTGGTTCTGGGCGGCGATGTGTTCTGGTCGCTGATCGGCCTGTTGATTGGACAAGTACTGGGTGGTGCAATCATGGCGCTGCATGCGGCGCAAGGCCCCAAGCTGGGCTTGCCGCAGATGATCTCCAGCCGGGTACAGTTCGGTGTTTATGGCGCGGTGATACCGATCGTACTGGTGTGCCTGATGTACGTGGGCTTTTCGGCCAGCGGTTCGGTACTGGCCGGGCAGGCTGTCGGGCAACTGGCGGGTGTCAGTGATTCGTGGGGCATTCTGATTTTTGCCGCGTTGATCGTGCTGCTGACCATCCTCGGCTATCGCACCATTCATATGATTGGACGGGTGGCGAGCGTGGTCGGCGTCCTGGCGTTCTTCTATTTGTTCTACACCTTGCTGTCGCAAAATGATGTCGCGGTGCTGCTGAGCAACCGGCACTTCTCGCTGAGCAGTTTTTTGCTGGCCATCTCGCTCTCGGCGTCATGGCAGATCGCGTTTGGGCCGTATGTTGCCGACTACTCGCGTTACTTGCCGGGCAAAACCTCGTCGGTGAAAACCTTTCTGGCGGTCGGCCTGGGTTCGGTGGTGGGGTCGCAGATATCGATGGTCTTCGGGGTGTTTGTGGCGGCGCTGGCGGGAGACAAATTCGCCGGCCATGAAGTGTCGTACATCGTAGGGCTGAGCTCGACCGGGGCGATGGCCGCGGTGCTGTATTTCTGCGTGGTATTCGGCAAAGTGACGATCACTACGCTCAATGCCTATGGCAGTTTCATGTCGCTGGCGACCATTGTCAGCGGGTTTCGCGGCAATCACGAGATTTCCAGAAGCCTGCGCCTTGTCTACATCCTGATCATGGTGGGGCTGGCCACCTTGCTGGCGTTGTTGGGGCAGCACTCGTTCCTGCACGATTTTTCGGCATTCATTCTGTTTCTGCTCGCGTTTTTCACGCCGTGGAGCGCCATCAACCTGGTGGACTTCTATCTGATAAGCAAAGAGCGCTACGACGTGCCGGCACTGTCTAACCCAAATGGCCGATACGGACGCTGGAACCTGCGCGGTATTCTCGTGTATGCCTTTGGGGTAGTGATCCAGCTGCCTTTTATTGCCACCAGTTTCTACACTGGACCATTGGTCGAACATCTGGGCGGTACCGATATCTCCTGGATCATCGGCCTGACGCTACCCGCGCTGGTGTACTACTTCGTGGCCCGCCATTCGGGGCAAACAGTTCCGGACCGGCTTATTTTGCCAGTCGAGCCGTCGGCGGTTTAAGGGTTTCAATCAACACTGGTGGAGGGCGCCGGTACGAGCCGGCGCCATGCCCAAGGCAATGTATAGCCATTGAGGGAGAAGCAATGAAGGTGCTGGCCTGTATCAAACGAGTGGTCGATTACAACGTTAAGGTTCGCGTCAAAGCGGACAACTCCGGCGTTGACCTCGCCAACGTCAAGATGTCGATGAACCCCTTCTGCGAAATCGCAGTGGAAGAAGCCGTACGCCTGAAAGAGAAGGGCGTTGCGACTGAAATCGTCGTCGTCTCCATCGGTCCGACCACGGCTCAGGAACAGCTGCGTACTGCGCTGGCTCTGGGTGCCGATCGTGCCATCCTCGTCGAATCTGCCGAAGACCTGACCTCGCTGGCCGTGGCCAAGCTGCTCAAGGCGGTGGTCGACAAGGAGCAGCCACAGCTGGTGATCCTGGGCAAACAAGCCATCGACAGCGACAACAACCAGACCGGCCAGATGCTGGCGGCGCTGACCGGTTACGGTCAGGGCACCTTTGCTTCGAACGTTGAAGTGGCGGGCGACAAGGTTGCTGTCACCCGTGAAATCGACGGCGGCGCACAAACGGTTTCGCTGAGTTTGCCGGCCATCATCACCACCGACCTGCGTTTGAACGAGCCGCGTTATGCGTCCTTGCCAAACATCATGAAAGCCAAAAAGAAGCCGCTTGAAGTGCTGACGCCAGACGCGTTGGGCGTTTCCACAGCTTCGACCCACTCGACTGTGAAAGTTGAAGCGCCGGCAGCACGCAGCGCTGGCATCAAGGTCAAGTCGGTGGCTGAACTGGTCGAGAAACTGAAAAACGAAGCGAAGGTAATCTAATCATGACTATCTTGGTAATCGCAGAACACGACGGCAAGGTGCTGGCTCCGGCCACGCTGAACACCGTAGCCGCCGCTGCCAAAATCGGCGGCGATATCAACGTTCTGGTTGCAGGCCAGGGCATCGGTTCCGTGGCTGAAGCTGCGGCAAAAATCGCTGGTGTGGCCAAAGTGCTGGTGGCCGATAACGCCGCTTATGCGCATCAGTTGCCAGAAAACGTAGCGCCCCTGGTTGCAGAGCTGGGTGCCGGCTACAGCCACATCCTGGCCGCCGCGACCTCCAACGGCAAAAACATCCTGCCGCGCGTCGCCGCGCAGCTGGACGTCGATCAGATCTCCGAGATCATCTCGGTTGAAAGCGCTGACACCTTCAAGCGCCCGATCTACGCCGGTAACGCCATTGCTACCGTGCAATCCACAGCGCCGGTCAAAGTCATCACCGTACGTGCCACCGGTTTCGATCCGGTTGCTGCAGAAGGCGGTTCGGCAGCGGTTGAAGCGGTTGCAGCGGTTCACGATGCAGGCACTTCGTCGTTTGTTGGTGAGGAACTGGCCAAGTCTGACCGTCCTGAGCTGACCGCTGCCAAAATCGTCGTTTCCGGCGGTCGTGGCATGCAGAACGGCGACAACTTCAAACACCTGTACGCTCTGGCCGACAAGCTGGGCGCTGCTGTTGGCGCTTCGCGTGCTGCGGTCGACGCCGGTTTTGTGCCGAACGACATGCAGGTTGGTCAGACCGGCAAAATTGTTGCGCCACAGCTGTACATCGCGGTTGGTATTTCCGGCGCGATCCAGCATCTGGCGGGCATGAAAGACTCCAAAGTGATCGTCGCGATCAACAAGGACGAAGAAGCCCCGATCTTCCAGGTAGCGGATTACGGCCTGGTAGCGGACTTGTTCGAAGCAGTGCCGGAGCTGGAGCTCGCAGTCTGATGTGAGAGCCGCACAGGCCTCAAAAGGCCCCGGAAATGGGCCGCAATGCTGTTCGCTCAAGGATTGTCGTCAGCCGGAAAATCCGGAGTCTGGTTTAGACTCCGGGTTTTTATGCCTGCTGCTCAGGATTTAAGTCTGAACCGGATTGTTCCGGGGCGCCGCTCTCTCGCTTTGAAGTCTTCGCCGACCACCGTTCTAGGGAGCAACTCACCTTTTTAAGGCCAGTGACGTACCAATGCTGATGAAGGGAAGGGCAGTGATCCACCAGGGAAAGCCTGATTTCCCATTCGCGTTTTTTAGCCTCAGTTATTTGACATCACCACCATGACTTCGGCATCGGCGCCATCCTTGCTTTCAGCCAGATAAATATGGCCAATAGCACTGTTGAAATAGGCTGTTTCGCGGCAACCGATACTGAGGGACTCGCCCGTTTCGAATTGAATACGTACACGACCTGATAGGACTACGGCGAACTCTTGTCCGGGGTGACGAATATAATCTTCGAACTGACTCAGTTCGCGCGCAAATATCCGCGCGTACATGGGCGTCATATTGCGCCCGGGGAAATCTCCCGCCATCGGATGATATTCGTAATTGCCAGTGCTATAGCCCGCTGCGTTATCGATGGCAGAGCTGACCGCCGTAGGCTGCACAGCACCTGTATTTTCCGTTGAGGGACTGAAAAGCTGAGCGATGTCTACGCGCAGCGCGTGGGCCGCTGCTGCGAGTTTTTCGTAACTTACGGACACTTGCGCTAGTTCCATCTTCGACAAGGTCGACAGGGCTACACCTGAACGTTCAGACAGCTGCTTGAGTGTCAGCTTCTGTTTTTTACGGATAACGCGCAAGCGTGCACCTACTTGGGCGCGATCCATCAGAGGAGGGGCTTGGGGGGCCGAAGCTGGCGAGATTCGGTCAGAACTCATGCGGATTCTCTATCGTGCGGAAAAGCGATGTCTAGGGCTGAAGCAAGGAATGGAATATTACCTCATGGTGATGGGTTGACGGGGTAATTCTCATATCTTACATTTCTCTTATGTGAGAATTATAAGAGCCAATGGAAGAGTCCTTCTTCCTTGCGGCGACAGGCAGGAGGTTTTCGGCATGCACGGCAGCGAATGTTTCGATTTCGCCATCATCGGCGGCGGTATTGCAGGGGCCTCTCTGGCCTATCGCTTGGTTGGGCAAGCCAGCGTTGTAGTTCTAGAACGTGAGAGTCAGCCTGGTTATCACTCCACTGGGCGGTCCGCAGCCATGTTCATGGAGAGCTATGGAACCCCACAGATCCAGGCGTTGACACGCGCCAGTCGGGCGTTTTATGAACATCCTCCAGCCGATTTTACCGAACATGCTCTGCTGGAGCCCCGTGGCTGCCTATACGTAGCCGGCGCCGATCAACAGTCCTTGTTGAAAAAAACGTTCGAGGTCAGCCAGGCACAGGCGGGCAATGTTGCCTTGATAGACACCGCGCATGCGCTGGCCTTGGTGCCGTGTCTGAGGCCAGATGCAATTGCCGGGGCGATGCTCGAAACCGAAGCCCGTGACCTGGACGTGCACGCACTGCATCAAGGTTTTTTGCGAGCAATGCGCCGTGCGGGTGGGATTCTGCAGTGCGATGCCCAGCTAAGCAGTGCCACTCGTGAGGGAGGGCACTGGAAACTGACGCTGGCCGACGGTCGTCAATTGCGGGCACACAATCTAGTGAACGCTGCAGGTGCCTGGGCCGACCAGGTGGCGCAGCAATGCGGGGTGAAGACGATTGGGTTGCAACCCTGCCGGCGTACCGCATTTACTTTCGACGGCCCTGAGGGCGTAGATTTTTCACGCTGGCCTGCGGTGATAGGAATCGACGAAAGTTTTTACTTCAAGCCGGATGCCGGTCAACTCTTAGGTTCTCCAGCTAACGCTGACCCTGTCCCGGCGCAAGACGTGATGCCCGAAGAACTGGATATAGCCACCGGGATTTATCACATCGAAGCTGCTACCACCTTAACCATCCGGCGCCCACGCCACACGTGGGCGGGGTTGCGCTCGTTCGTGAGCGATGGCGATCTGGTGGTTGGTTGGGACGACCAGTGCGAAGGTTTCTTTTGGCTCGCCGCTCAGGGGGGGTATGGCATCCAGTCTGCGGCAGGTGTTTCGCAACTTGCCTGCGCCCAACTGCTGGATCAGCCTTTGCCCGAAGCGTTGCGCAGCCACGGTGTAGATCCACAGCGCTTATCCCCTGGTCGTTTGCGTTAATCATTCATTCTAAA
The DNA here is from genome assembly GCF_900475285.1 of Pseudomonas taetrolens. Lineage (NCBI taxonomy): Bacteria > Pseudomonadati > Pseudomonadota > Gammaproteobacteria > Pseudomonadales > Pseudomonadaceae > Pseudomonas > Pseudomonas taetrolens. The sequence continues at coordinate 1,981,080 of NZ_LS483370.1, forward strand.
GAAGAGGCCCGTGCCATGACTGACAGTCTTCAGCGATACCCCAGCCATCTGCCTTACCCGTTTTCAAAAGCCATTCGGGTGGGGGGATTCTTGTTTCTTTCCGGGCAAATACCGATGAATCCCGAGGGGGAGGTGGTACACGGCGATATCCGAGAGCAAACCGAGGCTGCGATGGCGCGTATCGGCGAGACCCTGGCCGAATGTGGCGCAGGTTTTGATCAGGTGGTGAAAGCAACGGTTTGGTTGACCGATATGCAACATTTTGCCGGTTTCAATGAGGTGTACAAGCGCCACTTCCAGAACGGATTCCCGGTGCGCTCTACCGTCAGCGCCCAATTGGCGCTGGGGGTTGATGTGGAAATTGAAGTTCAGGCCTGGGTCGGCGCCGACTAACCCACGTCAGTCCGTTTTGCCATCGTTATGTCCTGGCCGGGATGTGAAGGGTGGCCCCCTCAGTACCCATAACAAAAATAACTCGAGGCAAATCCTCATGAAAGAAAGTCTGAAAATAGCCGGTGCATTTGTCGGTGTTATCGTCGGCGCAGGATTTGCCTCTGGTCGGGAACTGTTGCTGATGTTCGTGGATTTTGGCGTCTGGGGACTGCTTGGAGCAGTGATCAGCGCTGCGCTCTTCACTTTTCTCGGGATGGTGTTGGCGGGCATGGGCAGCAGACTTCGGGCAAAGTCCCATAAGGACGTGGTGTATGCCCTGTGCGGACGCTACTTGGGCAGCTTTGTCGACCTGATGATCACTTTTTTCATGTTTGCGGTGACCGTGGTTATGTTGGCCGGTGGCGGCGCCTTGCTGGAGCAACAGTTCGGTATCCCTGCCATATCCGGTAGCGTAGCGGTGACCCTGATTGTGGTCGCCATTGTGTGCCTGGATGTGCACAAGGTCATTGGTCTGATCAGCGCAGTCACTCCGCTTTTGATCCTGACGGCGGTAGCCGTGGCCGTATATGGAGTCGCTACCCGGGACTTGAGTTTCGGCGAACTGAATCAACTGGCCAGCCAGCAAAGTGCCGGGGCGAGTCATTGGCTGCTGGGGGCGTTTTTGTACGTGTCTTACAACATCGTGGCCGGAGTGCCGATTCTGGCAATTATGGGCGGGGCTGCGAAATCCGAGAAACAGGCTATCTGGGGCGGTATTTTGGGGGGGGCGATACTGGGGCTGCTGATGTTGGTGATGAGCCTGGGGTTATTGTCACGCCTGGACAGTGTGGCTGACCTGCCAATGCCGATGTTGTCCATCGCCACGGAAATCTCGCCGGTCCTTGGGCTGTTGATGGCGTTGATCATTTTCTTGATGATTCTCAACACGGCCGTCGGCACCTTGTATTCCTTTTCGGCTCGGCTGCTGCCTGCGGGCACCCGTAAATTCCGCCTTGGCTCAGTCGCCGCTGGCGCACTGGCCTTCGTCGGTAGTTTGGTCGGGTTTATCAGTCTGGTCGGCCAGGTTTATCCGCTCTTTGGCTACTTGGGCTTTTTGTTGATTGGCGCTGTGGTGATTGGTTGGTTACGCATAGGGCGCTTGGCTCAAGCCTGATTGATATTGACGTATTGAGCCCAAAAAGCGATCAGGACGATCAGTGCCGATAACGGCAAAGTTGGTTCGACGATTGTTGTCTACCTGGACTTCGAAAACAGAACACCCTGCGAAAACGTAGCTCTCGCAGGGTGCGGGGTGACCATTTCATTAAGCCCCGGAGATTGTCCGGGGCTTGTTCATATGGCGGGGGTTATCAGCTGTAGCTGTTAACTTTGACCAGAGACGGCTCGGATTTGGCCTTCTCCCAGGTCAGGGTCAAGGTTTGCAGCACACGCGCCATGTAATCGGTATCGGCGGCAGCTTTCTTGCCCACGTAGCCCTGGCCACGACGGTACATTTTGAGATGGGCACGCATTTGTGGGCGGTCCTTCTCGAATGGGGTTTCTTCCTTGCAAGATGTCACAGTATCGATCCGAACATCACCGGCTTCGCTGATCCACAGAATGTGGTCATCAAGCGTGTCTTTCTGGGCGGCGAACAGTCGAGCCAGCTCATTAACAGTCGGTTGGTTATTCAGGTTCATCGTTAACTCCTTGACCATGTATTGATCTGTCTAATTGATTCGCGCAACTGCAGATGCAGCGCTACGTAGTGTCCATCTAAAGCAGATCCGGCCTTGAGTTCGTCACATGTAGTCGTAAAATCAGGCACTACATTCAAAGCGTGAAGCGAGGGGAGCCGCGTGAACCAGGATGCCTTGGGTGACATGACGCATCAGCCACAAGCCTCTTGAGGACGTTTCGCCAGCCTCTCTCGCCCTAAACCCGGACGAACAAGCCAGTTCGGCTTCATCAATTCTGCCTTGTGGGCAGTACCTATCCCGGAACAGCCCGACAGCTCGTCGAGCATGCATGCAACAACCCTTTCCAGTGCTTCCGGTGGGGAAGACGTCTGCATAATGCTGGGTGAAATTCACCCCGTCAACACATATGTAGTGTTTATTTTTGCTCACTACATATGTGACCAGCGGGTCGCTTTTCAGCATGCCGGTCATCCCTCGGGACGCCCGCAGCGCCTTGAGAACACAGGTGTTGGTCGTGTGTTATCGGGTCGTTTTTAAGCGTGTCCTTTCGCCCGCAGGTTGATGCCTGGCAGCTGGCAGTTGGCCCCGCAGGACAAATCCATGGGCAGGCGCTCGCTCTGTTAATATCCGGGCTTTGAAATTGACCAAGAGGTGCACCATGAGCGAGCCGATTCGCCTGACCCAGTACAGCCACGGAGCAGGTTGCGGCTGCAAGATCTCACCTCAGGTGCTGGAAGTGATTCTTGCCGGCAGCGGCGCGCAGAATCTTGACCCTAAGCTCTGGGTCGGCAATGCATCGCGCGATGACGCGGCCGTGTATGCGCTGGACGAGGAGCGGGGCGTGGTGTCGACCACGGACTTCTTCATGCCGATCGTCGATGATCCTTATGATTTCGGGCGCATTGCCGCCACCAATGCCATCAGTGATATCTACGCCATGGGCGGTGATCCGTTGATGGCCATTGCCATTTTGGGCTGGCCAGTACATTTGCTGGCGCCGGAAGTCGCCCGTGAAGTGATCCGCGGTGGCCGCGCCGTGTGCGATGAGGCCGGTATTCCCCTGGCGGGCGGCCACTCGATTGACACACCGGAGCCGATCTTCGGTCTGGCCGTCACGGGGGTGGTCAACAAGCGACAGATGAAACGCAACGACACTGCCACCGCCGGCTGCTTGCTGTACCTGACCAAGCCCTTGGGCATCGGCGTGCTCACCACCGCCGAGAAGAAAGGCAAGCTGCGCACCGAAGACGTGGGCGTGGCGCGGGACTGGATGTGCACCCTGAACAAGATCGGCAGCCAGTTTGCCAAGCTGGAGGGCATCACCGCGATGACCGACGTCACCGGCTTCGGTCTGCTTGGCCACCTGGTGGAAATGGCAGACGGCAGCGGCCTCACGGCGCGTATCGAATATGCCCGGGTGCCGCAACTGGCCTCGGTTGAGTACTACCTGGAGCAAGGCTGTGTGCCCGGGGGTACGTTGCGCAACTTTGACAGTTACGCGAGCAAGCTGTCGCCACTGCAACCGCTGCACAAACTGGTGCTGTGTGACCCGCAAACCAGCGGTGGCCTGCTGGTTGCCGTCACGCCGGAGGGCAACGAGGCGTTCCTGAAAGTGGCCGCTGAGCATGGCTTGAACCTTGAGCCGATTGGTCAACTGGTTGAGCGACAGACACACGCGGTTGAGGTTTCATGATGGTTCATGACATCACCGACTTCCGCGAACTGTTCCTCAATGATCGGCCCATGATGGATACCCGTGCGCCGATTGAATTCCTCAAAGGCGCATTCCCCGGCGTGCTCAACCTGCCGCTGATGACCGACCACGAGCGCGAGCGCGTGGGTACCTGCTACAAGCAGCAAGGGCAGCAGGCTGCGGTGATCCTGGGGCATCAACTGGTGTCGGGCCAGACCAGGGCCGAGCGTCTTCAGGCCTGGGCCGATTTTGCCCGGGCCAACCCCGAGGGATGCCTGTACTGCTTTCGTGGCGGCATGCGCTCGCAAATCGTCCAGCAGTGGCTCAAACAGGACGCCGGCATCGACTACCCGCGTGTTACCGGCGGCTATAAGGCGCTGCGTACGTTTCTGATTCAAACCGTCGACGACGCGGTCGAGCAGTGCGATTTACTCGTGCTCGGCGGGATGACCGGCACCGGAAAAACCGACGTGCTGGTGCAGCTCGACAATGCACTGGACCTGGAAGGTCATGCCAATCACCGGGGGTCGAGTTTCGGCAAACGGGCGACCGGGCAGCCGACGAACATCGACTTTGAGAACCGGCTGGCCATTGATGTCCTGAAAAAACGCGCCAACGGTCACCAGCAATTTGTGCTTGAGGACGAGAGCCGTACCGTGGGCAGTTGCGCGTTGCCGTTGCCGCTCTATCAACGCATGCAGAACGCACCGATGGTGTGGCTTGAAGACAGCCTTGAAAGCCGCGTTGAGCGCATCCTGCGAGATTACGTGGTGGAGTTGAACGCCGAGTTCATCGACAAGAACGGGGAGCACGGTTTCGCGCTGTTTTCCCGTCGGTTGCTCGACAGCCTGTCGAATATTCAGCGCCGCCTTGGCGGTGAACGTTACCAGCGTCTGCAGGCGGTGATGGAAGCCGCACTGGGTGAGCAGGCCAGCTGCGGTTCGGTGGACTTGCACCGGGTCTGGATCGAAGCCTTGCTGCGCGAATATTACGATCCGATGTACGCCTTTCAGCGCGAGAAGAAAGGCGCGCGCATCGCCTTTGCCGGCGATCAGGCCGCGGTGCTGGCGTATCTGCGTCAGCAGGGCTGACCCGCAACAGGCAGGTTCGGGCGCCCGTCCCGGCGCTTGTGCAGGCGCATGCTGGCCTGCAGTTAACCGGCCTGTCGGCCATTGGCCAAAACAGTCAGCCAGCTTGCGCGGTTTGACCATTGTTGCAGAGCCTTCGCAGGGCGATTATCAGCAGGATTTTTCAACGGTTCCCATCCTAAAAAAAGACCGAGGGATTCTGCTGATGCGCGATTATCTGACCGAGATGACCGACTTTGACTACCCGCGTACGGTGGCCAGCGCACTGGACGGCCATTTGGCGGCACTCAATGCCTGTATCGAATGCTGCGACCGACACGCCTTGCCAGGGCGTATTGCGTTGTTCTGGGAAGGCCGCGATGCCAGTAGCGCGACCTACACCTTCACTGACTTGCAGGGCAAGGCCGCACGCTTTGCCAATTTCCTGCTCGCCCAGGGCATCAAGCGTGGTGACAAAGTGGCGGGCTTGCTGCCGCGCAATGTCGAGTTGCTGGTGGTCGCCTTGGCCGCCTGGCGTATCGGTGCCATCTACCAGCCGCTGTTCACGGCGTTTGGTCCCAAAGCCATCGAACATCGGCTTAACAGTTCAGGCGCGGCGCTGGTGGTCACCGATGCGGTCAACCGCCCCAAACTCAGTGAGGTCAACGCCTGCCCTGCGATCGTCACCGTAGCGGGCGCCAAAGGGCAGGGCCTGGTGCGCGGTGATTTCAGTTTCTGGGCTGAACTGGACAACTATTCGGCGATCTGTGAACCCGTCATGCTGACTGGCGAAGATCCGTTTCTGCTGATGTTCACCTCGGGCACGACGGGCCCGGCCAAGCCGCTGCTGGTGCCGCTCAAGGCCATTGTCGCCTTTCAGAGTTATACCCGCGATGCCGTGGATTTGCGCCCGGAAGACGCGTTCTGGAACCTGGCTGATCCGGGCTGGGCCTATGGCATTTATTTCGGCATCGCCGGGCCGTTGTCCATGGGGCATCCGATTACGTTCTACGATGGCCCGTTCACGGTTGAAAGCACCTGTCGGGTGATCAACAAGTACAGCATTACCAACCTGACCGGCTCGCCAACGGCGTATCGCATGCTGATCGCCGCCGGGGAGGGGTTTGCCGGCAAAATCAAAGGCCGCCTGCGCGCGGTGAGCAGTGCCGGCGAGCCGTTGAACCCGGAAGTGATCCGCTGGTTCGCCGAGCAGCTGGACGTCACCATCCATGACCACTATGGCCAGACCGAAATCGGCATGGTGCTGTGCAATCACCACGGGCTGGCGCATCCGGTGCACATGGGGGCTGCCGGCTTCGCCTCGCCGGGTCACCGGATCGTGGTGCTCGACGACAACCATCAGGAACTGCCGGTGGGTCAGCCAGGGATTCTGGCCGTCGATCGCAGCCAGTCACCGATGTGCTGGTTCAATGGCTATGAAGGTTTCAACACCAAGGCTTTTGTCGGCGATTACTACTTGAGCGGCGATACCGTGGAGCTGAACGTCGACGGCAGCATCAGCTTTGTCGGACGCAGTGATGATGTGATCACGACCTCCGGTTACCGGGTAGGGCCCTTTGATGTGGAAAGCGCTTTGATCGAGCACCCGGCCGTGGTCGAGGCTGCCGTAGTCGGCAAGCCGGACCCCGAGCGCACCGAACTGGTCAAAGCTTTTGTGGTGCTGAGCCCGCACTACCTCGGGGATGCGCAACTGGCTGAAACCCTGCGCCTGCATGTGCGCCAGCGTCTCGCGGCGCATGCCTATCCGCGTGAAATCGAATTTGTCAGCGAGCTGCCGAAAACCCCGAGCGGAAAGCTGCAGCGCTTTATTTTGCGCAATCAGGAAATCGCCAAGGCCGAACTGGCTGCAAACGCCAACGTCACGGCTTAATTGTCAGGATTAGAGTTCAGGAACCCTCATGCAAATTGAAAACAAGGTGTTTATCGTCACAGGTGGTGCTTCGGGACTGGGCGCTGCCACGGCCGAGATGTTGATCAAGGCTGGCGCCCGGGTGATGCTGGTCGACATGAATGCTGAGGCGGTGGCGGCTCAGGCCGCCAGGCTGGGGGATCATGCCTGCAGCGCGGTCGCCGATATCAGTCAGGCGCAGGCGGCCCAGGCGGCCGTTGACGCCACGGTAGCAGCATTTGGCGGGGTGAACGGGCTGGTCAATTGCGCGGGCATTGTGCGCGGCGAAAAGATTCTCGGCAAAAACGGTCCGCACGCCCTGGAGAGTTTCAGCCAGGTGATAAATGTCAACCTGGTGGGCAGCTTCAACATGCTGCGTCTGGCCGCTGCGGCCATCGCTGAAACCACCGCTGACGCCGATGGCGAACGCGGCGTTATCATCAATACGGCTTCGGTTGCCGCCTTTGATGGCCAGATCGGCCAGGCGGCATACGCTGCTTCCAAAGGCGCCATCGCCAGCCTGACCTTGCCCGCAGCCCGCGAGCTGGCGCGCTTCGGGATTCGGGTGATGACCATTGCTCCCGGTATTTTTGAAACGCCGATGATGGCCGGCATGACGCCTGAAGTACGTGACTCGCTGGCTGCCGGTGTGCCGTTCCCGCCGCGTCTTGGCAAGCCTGCCGAGTACGCATCACTGGTGCGGCATATCCTTGAAAACAGCATGCTCAATGGTGAGGTGATCCGTCTCGACGGTGCCTTGCGCATGGCCGCCAAATAGGAGGTTTGAAATGACTATTGCCAATGATCCCGTTGTAATTGTGAGTGTTGCGCGTACGCCCATGGGCGGTTTTCAGGGTGACTTCAAGGGGCTGACGGCGCCACAGCTGGGCGCTGCGGCAATCCGTGCGGCGGTGGAGCGGGCCGGTGTGCCGGCAGATGGTGTCGAAGAAGTGCTGTTTGGTTGTGTGCTCTCGGCCGGCCTCGGCCAGGCCCCTGCGCGTCAGGCAGCGCTGGGGGCGGGGCTCGACAAGGGCACACGCTGCACCACGCTGAACAAAATGTGCGGTTCGGGCATGGAAGCCACGATTCTGGCCCACGACCGGTTGCTGACCGGTAGTGTCGATGTGGCAGTGGCGGGCGGCATGGAGAGTATGTCCAACGCGCCGTACTTGCTGGACCGCGCGCGCAGCGGCTACCGCATGGGGCATGGCAGGGTGCTGGACCACATGTTCCTGGATGGCCTTGAAGACGCTTACGACCGTGGCCGCTTGATGGGCACGTTCGCGGAAGATTGTGCCCAGGCCCACGGTTTCAGCCGCGAGGCGCAAGATGATTTTGCCGTGGCGTCACTGACCCGTGCGCAGCAGGCGATCAAAGAGGGCAGCTTCAGTGCCGAGATCGTGCCGGTGCCGGTGATGGTGGGCAAGGAGCAGCGCCTGATCAGTGATGACGAGCAGCCGCCCAAGGCCAACCTGGGGAAAATCCCCACCCTGAAACCGGCCTTTCGCGAAGGCGGCACGGTGACCGCGGCCAACTCCAGTTCCATCTCGGATGGCGCGGCAGCGCTGGTTTTGATGCGTCGCTCCGAGGCACACAAACGTGGGCTGACACCACTGGCAGTGATTCACGGGCATGCAGCGTTTGCCGATGAGCCCGGGCTGTTCCCGACCGCACCGGTGGGGGCGATCAAGCGTTTGATGGGCAAGACCGGCTGGAACCTGGCTGACGTCGACCTGTTCGAGATCAACGAGGCTTTTGCGGTGGTGACGCTGGTGACCATGAGTGAGCTGGACATCCCCCACGACAAGGTCAACATCTTTGGCGGTGCCTGTGCCCTGGGGCATCCGATCGGTGCTTCGGGAGCGCGGATTCTGGTGACGCTGATTTCGGCGCTGCGCCAGCGCCATCAGAAACGCGGGGTTGCCGCGATCTGCATCGGCGGCGGTGAAGCCACGGCCATTGCCGTGGAATGTCTGTACTAAGGAATTTTTATGCTGCCCACATCCGAACACTTACAAATTCGTGAAGCGGCACGCCAGTTTGCTCAGGAGCGCCTGAAGCCTTTTGCCGCTGAATGGGACAAGCAGCATCGCTTCCCGCGCGAGGCTATCGATGAAATGGCCGAACTGGGTTTCTTCGGCATGCTGGTGCCAGACGCGTGGGGCGGTTGCGACACGGGTTATCAAGCCTACGCCATGGCCCTCGAAGAAATCGCTGCAGGCGACGGATCGTGCTCCACGATCATGAGCGTGCACAACTCGGTGGGGTGCGTACCGATTTTGACCTACGGCACCGAACAGCAAAAACGCGAGTTCCTGACGCCCCTGGCCAGCGGTGCAATGCTTGGTGCATTTGCGCTGACCGAACCACAGGCCGGTTCGGATGCCAGCGACCTGAAAACCCGTGCCCGCCGCGAGGGCGATCATTACGTGCTCAATGGCTGCAAACAATTCATCACCTCGGGGCAAAATGCCGGGTTGGTGATTGTGTTCGCAGTGACCGATCCGGCGGCCGGCAAACGGGGCATCAGCGCGTTTATCGTGCCCACTGACTCGCCGGGCTACAGCGTGGCACGGGTTGAAGACAAGCTGGGGCAGCATGCCTCGGACACCTGCCAGATTCTGTTTACTGACGTCAAAGTCCCGGTGGCCAATCGCCTGGGTGAAGAAGGGCAGGGCTACAGGATTGCGCTGGGTAACCTGGAAGGCGGCCGCATCGGTATCGCGTCCCAGGCGGTGGGCATGGCCCGTGCGGCGTTCGAAGCGGCCCGTGACTACGCCCGTGAGCGCGTGACCTTTGGCCAGCCGTTGATTGAGCATCAGGCCGTGGCGTTTCGCCTGGCGGACATGTCGACTGAAATTGCCGTCGCCCGGCAGATGGTCAGCTATGCCGCCGCGCTGCGTGACAGTGGGCAATCGGCATTGGTCGAAGCGTCCCAGGCCAAGCTGTTCGCTTCGGAGATGGCCGAGCGCGTGTGCTCCAAAGCGTTGCAAACACTGGGCGGTTATGGCTATTTGAGCGACTTCCCGCTGGAGCGGATCTATCGCGATGTGCGGGTGTGCCAGATCTACGAAGGCACCAGCGATATTCAGCGCATGGTCATTTCGCGCAATCTTTGAATCGAGGACGTTAACCATGAATTACGAAACCATTCTGCTGGACATTCACGGACAGGTCGGCCTGATTACGTTGAATCGGCCACAGGCGCTGAATGCCCTGAACGCGCAATTGGTCAGCGAAGTGAACCATGCGCTGGACCGGCTCGAAGCCGACAGCGCCATTGGTTGCATCGTCCTCACCGGCTCGAAAAAGGCTTTTGCTGCCGGTGCAGACATCAAGGAAATGGCAGAGCTGGCTTACCCGCAGATTTACCTGGAAGACTTGTTCTCGGACAGCGATCGCGTGGCCTCGCGGCGCAAGCCGATCATTGCGGCGGTGGCGGGTTTTGCCCTGGGCGGCGGCTGTGAGCTGGCGATGATGTGCGACTTTATCCTGGCCGGTGACAATGCCCGTTTTGGTCAGCCGGAAATCAACCTCGGCGTCTTGCCGGGCATGGGCGGCACCCAGCGTCTGACCCGCGCAGTAGGCAAGGCCAAGGCCATGGAAATGTGCCTGAGCGGGCGTTTGATGGATGCGGTGGAAGCCGAGCGTTCAGGGTTGGTGGCCCGCGTGGTGCCGGTGGATGAGTTGCTTGAAGAAGCGCTGAAAGTCGCGGCCCAGATCGCTAAAAAATCCCTGCCGGTGTTGATGCTGACCAAGGAAAGCGTGAACCGTGCGTTTGAAGTCAGTTTGTCTGAAGGCGTGCGTTTCGAGCGTCGCGTATTTCACTCGCTGTTCGCCACGCAAGACCAGAAAGAAGGCATGGCGGCGTTTGTCGGCAAGCGCGAAGCGCAGTTCAAGAATCAGTAATTACCCGTTCCGGATCCTGATGCGAAAAGGCCCCTGCAGGAGTGAGCAAGCTCGCTCCTGCAGGGGTCTTTTCGCTTAACTGATCGGCCTTGCTCCACAGGAAGGCTTTTTTTTACACCAGGTAATGTTTCAGCTCCCGTGCGATCACCATCCGCTGGATTTCGCTGGATCCCTCATAGATCTGGGTGATGCGCGCGTCGCGGTAATAACGTTCCACCGGATAGTCTTCGAGGTAACCGTAGCCACCATGTATCTGGATGGCTTTGGAGCACACGAATTCAGCTATTTCCGAGGCGAACAGCTTGGCCTGCGAGGCTTCCGACAGGCAAGGCTTGCCTGCCGTACGCAGGCGCGCCGCATGCAGGATCAGCAGCCGGGCGGCATTGAGGCGGGTCTGCATGTCGGCCAGCATGTTGGCCACACTTTGGTGCTCGATGATTGCCTTGTCGAATTGCACCCGGTCACGGGCATAACCCAGTGCGGCTTCAAAGGCGGCCCGGGCGATGCCCAATGCCTGGGCGGCAATCCCGATGCGCCCCCCTTCAAGGTTGGACAGGGCGATGGCCAGGCCTTTACCGCGCTCGCCCAGCAGGTTGGCTTGCGGCACGCTGCAGTTGCTCAAGGTCACCGCGCAGGTGTCCGAGGCGCGGATGCCCATTTTGTGTTCCGTGCGGTCGACGATAAACCCCGGGGTATCGGTGGGGACCAAAAACGCCGAGAGGCCTTTTTTACCCAGTTCCGGATCGGTGACGGCAAACACGATGGCCAGTTTGGCGCGTTTGCCATTGCTGACAAATTGCTTGGCGCCGTTGATCACCCATTGTCCGTCCCGCAGTTCTGCGCGGGTGCGCAGATTGTGGGCCTCAGAGCCGGCCTGCGGCTCGGTCAGGCAAAAGCAGCCGATGGCCTGGCCGCTGGCAAGTTCCGCCAGCCAGGTCTCTTTCTGTGCTTGCGTGCCGTACTTGAGAATCGGACCGCAGCCGACGGAGTTGTGAATGCTCATCAGCGCTCCGGTGGCGCCGTCCCCGGCTGAAATTTCTTCGACGGCCAGCGCATAGGCGACGTAATCGACGTAGGTGCCGCCCCACTCTTCAGGCACGATCATGCCGAGCAGGCCCAGTTCGCCCATCTTTGACACCAGCGCATCGTCGATCCAGCCGGCTTTTTCCCAGGCCTGGGCATGGGGTGCGATCTCGCGGCGGGCAAAGTCGCGGGCCATGTCGCGGATCATGATTTGTTCTTCGCTCAGTTCGATGTCCTGCATGGCTCAAGCTCCCGTCGCTTTGAAATCGGTGAAAAAACTGGCGACATGAGCCGCATCCAGGGCATCAAGGCTGGGTGGATTCCAGTGAGGCGTTTTATCTTTGTCGATGATCAGCGCCCGCACACCTTCCATCAGATCGCCGCGGTCGAACCACTGGCGATCAAGGTGCAACTCCAGCGCGAAGCACTGCTCAAGGGGCAGCTCGCGGCCACGGCGGAGCATTTCAAGGGTGACGGCCATCGCCAGCGGTGAGCGGGTCTGCAGCTGGCTGAGCGTGTCATTGGCCCAGTCCCGGGTGTGCTCGTCGCTGACAGCGTGCAATCCGGCGACAATGCCCGGCATGTCTGGCCGGGCGAAAATCTCATCGATTCGGGCGCGGACTTTGGCCAGTGGTGGCTCCGGCAATGAGCTCACAGTGAAAGTGCCAATCAGCGTTTGCAGGTCTTCGAGGGGTGTTGTTTTCCAGGCAAGGGTGTTGAGGCATTGATCCAGTTCGGCCAGCTTGCCGCTCTCGATAAAGCCATCGGCGAGGCCGCAATACAGCGCATCGCTGGCGCGCACCTGGACCCCGGTGACGCCCAGGTACGTACCGAGCTGGCCGGGCGTGCGGGTCAGAAAGTAGCTGCCGCCAACGTCCGGGAAATAACCGATGGCCACTTCCGGCATGGCCAGTTTGCTGCGTTCGGTCACCAGGCGCAGGTCAGCGCCTTGCACCAGACCCATGCCGCCGCCCAGGACAAAACCGTCCATCAAGGCAATAAGCGGTTTGGAATAGCGATGCAGTGTCAGGTCGAGGGCGTATTCCTCCTCGAAGAAGATCGTGTGCAGTGTATCGTTGCTTTGATAGCTGTCGTACAGCGAGCGGATATCGCCGCCGGCACAGAAGGCTTTTTCGCCTGCACCACGCAGCACTACCGCTTTGACGCTGGGGTCTGCCGCCCAGGCATCGAGATGGCGCTGCAGTTCACGGACCATGTTCAGGTTGATGGCATTCAGGCCGCCAGGGCGGTTCAGGGTCAGGTGGCCGATATGGTTGCGCACGTCGGCCAGGATCTCGCCCTGATTGGTTTCGACATCCTGTGCCGGTGAGGTTGAAACCTGAGCAGTCATCGCTAACTCCCTGCTTTATCTTGTTTTTAGAGTGTGTTCGCGCGCGAACGATGGTCGATGCTAACAGTGCAAATTTGCCCATTACAACCCGGATAAGTGCAGGCTTGGTGTGCAAATTTGCATGTCTGGCAGGCACAAGCGGGCGCTATTATTGCGCCAGCCAACCGCCGTCCACATTCCATGCCGCGCCGCGCACCTGACTGCCGGCGTCACTGCATAAAAACAGCACCAGTTCGCCCAGCTGGGGCGGAGTGACGAACTCCAGCGAGGGTTGTTTTTCGGCCAGCAAGTCGTGTTGCGCCTGGTAGGGATCAATGCCTTGCTGGATGCGCTGGTCAATTTGTTGCTGGACCAGCGGGGTCAATACCCAGCCCGGGCAGATGGCGTTGCAGGTGATGTTGCTGGTGGCGGTCTCAAGCCCGACGACCTTGGTCAGGCCAATCACGCCATGCTTGGCGGCGACATAGGCGGCTTTGCTGACCGATCCCACTTGTCCGTGCACGGAGGCGATGTTGACGATCCGGCCCCAGCCGCGTTTGCGCATGCCAGGCAACGCCAGTCGCGTACTGTGGAACACGGAAGACAGGTTGATCGCGATGATGGCATCCCAGCGTTCGACCGGAAATTCCTCGACGCTGGCAACGTGCTGGATTCCGGCGTTATTGACCAGGATATCGATACCGCCGAATTCGCGCTCGGCGTAGCTGATCATGTCGGCGATCTGTGCAGGATCACTGACGTCTGCAGGGTGGTGGCCCACCTGGGTGCCGAATTGCTTCAGCTCGGCAATTACTTTGCTGGCATCGCCAAACCCGTTGAGTATCAGGTTGGCCCCGGCTTTGGCCAGGCTTTGCGCGATGCCCAGGCCGATGCCGCTGGTGGAACCGGTTACCAAGGCAGTTTTACCCTCAAGGCTCATGATCCATTCCTCAGGTGACGCACGATGGGTGCGTGAATGAAGAAACGTAGCACGAGGTGGGTACTGCGGATACGAAACGGCCCACCAAAAGGTGGGCCGTTTTCACACAGAGCCTGGGAGATTAGTCCTGGCGGCTGGTGACTTCCAGCAGGTGGTAGCCGAACTGGGTTTTAACCGGGCCTTGCACCACGTTGATGGGCGCGCTGAAGACGACGGTGTCGAATTCTTTAACCATTTGACCCGGACCGAAAGAACCGAGATCACCACCTTGACGGCTGGACGGGCAAGAGGAGTTGGCTTTTGCGACTTCGGCGAAATCAGCACCGGCTTCGATTTGTGCTTTCAGTTCGTTGCACTTGTCTTCGCTGGCAACAAGGATGTGACGGGCAGTGGCTTTGGCCATGAGAGAGTACTCCTTTCAAGAAAGTGCTGAGCCTACCGGATTCAGTCGTTTTTTTCTCGGCAAAGTTCCTTTGCGCAACGGGAGGCCATGCAGCCTCCCGGTTACATTGCTGTCTGCCGGGCAACGGTTCAGGCGATGGCCTTGGTCGCGTTGCGCTGTGCCTGCAGTCGGGCGGCGCCAGTGCGCAGCATGCGCTCGGTGGCATCCCATCCCAGGCAACCATCGGTCACGGACACCCCGTAGCGCATGTTTGGGCCCAGCGGCTGGCAACCCTCGAAGAGGTGGCTTTCGAGCATCATGCCAATCAGTGAGTCATCGCCCGCCAGCCGCTGCTGGAGCACATCGTCGAACACGGCCGGTTGGCGCAGCGGGTCTTTGCTGCTGTTGGCGTGGCTGCAGTCAACCATCACACGGCTCGGTATGCCGTTTTTTTCCAGGCCTGCACGCGCCTTGGCGACACTGGCGCGGTCGTAGTTAGGGCCGCTGTGGCCGCCGCGCAGCACTAAATGGGTGTCAGGGTTGCCCGGGGTCAGAAGGATTGCCGGGTGACCCTGTTCGTCCACACCGAAATGGCGATGACTGTGGGCTGCAGAGCGCATGGCATCACAGGCAATGGCCACACCGCCATCCGTACCGTTTTTGAAGCCCACTGGCATGCCCAGGCCGCTGGCCATTTCGCGGTGGATCTGCGACTCGGTGGTGCGCGCGCCGATGGCGACCCAGCCCAGCAGGTCGTCGAAGTATCCGGCAGCAATCGGTTGTAGCAGCTCGGTCGCAACGGGCAGGCCCATGCGTAGCATTTCAAGCATCAGTTCACGTGACAGGGCAAGGCCGTGGGCCATGTCGTCCGTGCCGTCCAGGTGCGGGTCGTAGGCCAGGCCTTTCCAGCCGACAGTGGTTCGTGGCTTTTCGACATAGGCGCGCATGACCAGCAGCATGTCATCACGCAGCTCGTGTGACAGAGCGGCCAGGTTGCTGGCGTATTCAAGGGCGGACTGAGGATCATGGATCGAGCAGGGGCCGACGACAATCAGCAAGCGGGAGTCGTCACCGTTCAGAATGGCGCGGATGGCCTGACGCTGGTCATGGACCCGGGCGCTCAGCGTGTCGCTGAGGGGCAGCTGTTGTTTGAGCTGCGAAGTGCTGGGCAGGCGCTGGCTCAATACTGTTTTGACGGCGTTATGTGTAGCGGGCAGAGCGGATACGGATGCGTTCATGGTGTGGGCTTCCTGGGCAGACGGCGGGTTTTCCCGCGCGCTCGGCCCTAGTGGGGTGTTCGACAATTGGCCGGGCTGGCTGTGAGTGCATGCGTGCCACCGATGTGGGTCCGTTCGGAGGCGGCAGACTGTCCCGAACGACGGCTGATAAATCGCCATGCAGTGCAAAGGTCGAAGCGGTAATAAGTGACGTAGTTCATGGGGTGATTCCTCAAATTAATAAAATGTCGGGGCCTGAAAAAACAAAACCCCCGGTCGGGAGGCCGACCGGGGGTGAGAATTCTCTGGTAGGCGACCCGTAAAAGTGGGCGCCGGTTGGGTGTCAGGCGCGCCAGTGGCTAAACCAATACCCAAAATAAAATCGTGCAGCAGAGAGCGTGTCGTTCGCGCACACAGCAGCAGCCGGACGCTGGGCGCCTGCGGACGTGCAATCTGTATTAACGTGATGCAACATGAGTTATCTCCACTGAGTGGTACGCAGCTTACGCGAGCCGAGCCGGGGGATTCAATAGAAAAATGAACTGAGTGTGTCCCGTGCCCTTACGTTCCCTGACCGTCTGTGCAGGGGATGTGTTGCAGTAGGCAGTTAATCCGGCATCGAGCTGAATTAAGCGCATACTCAATGCAGATCGTCACGTTCGGCTTCTTCTGATGCTGAAGCCCGTGCAGGGATGATGCCGTCTTTCATGCCCAAAAGAACCGCTACTTTGTGGGCCTCACCGCGCCTTCCCTTTTTACGCCCAGCGAGCACTTGATAAGTGGTGGCCGGGTCGACGCCATGCTCTCGAGCAAACTCTTGAACGGACTTTCCCTGATGATCCAGCCATGCCTTGGCTTGTGCGGCAGTACGAATTCCGGTCATAGTTCAAAACCGTTCAAAATTGTTTGATATTTATCGATTATACCATCCTTGTGGGTGTTTAAAATGGGATCTTACATCCAAATGAGTGGAATTGGTTCGCGGTTGCGGCAAGAGAGAGAGCGCCTTGGATTGTCGCAGAAATCTTTTGGTGAAATCGGTGGTGTTGAGGCAAACGCCCAAGGCAAGTATGAGAATGGTGATCGTGCGCCAAAGGCAGATTATTTGTCTCGTGTCGCAGAGCGGGGTGTAGATGTCCTTTATGTACTGACCGGCTGTCACACGCCGACCCAGCTCGATAACCTCAGCCAGATTGAAGAGAAAGTGCTCGTCAGTTATAGGGTGTTGCACAAGGAAGATCAGGATGCCATCCGCCGGTTGACCGTGACCCTGGCCGAGCTTTCGGTACCCAGCCTGGTCAAAGGTAGCAGTGAAATGGGTTAAAGTTGATCGGGTACCGATCATTTGATGTGTTTTTGATTATCAGTGAATGAGTTGACGCAGGTAGGTAGGTTGGTTGAATGGTTTCTTGTTAAGGTGTCGACTTTCAACCAAGACCAATTGCGAGGTGTCGACTTGATTCGGGTTCTAGTGGTCGATGATCACGATCTTGTGCGTACAGGCATCACTCGTATGCTGGCTGATATCGAAGGCCTGCTGGTGGTCGGTCAGGCCGAGTCCGGTGAAGAGTCATTGCTCAAGGCTCGCGAGCTCAAGCCCGATGTGGTCTTGATGGATGTGAAGATGCCGGGCATCGGTGGCCTTGAGGCCACACGTAAAATGATGCGCAGCCATCCCGACATCAAGGTGGTTGCCGTCACTGTCTGTGAAGAAGACCCCTTTCCGACGCGCCTGCTGCAAGCGGGCGCTGCGGGATACATGACCAAGGGGGCAGGCCTGGCTGAAATGGTCCACGCAATACGCCATGTGTTTGCCGGTCAGCGCTATATCAGCCCGCAAGTGGCACAACAGTTGGCCCTGAAGTCCTTTCAGCCGGCCAGTGATTCCCCTTTCGATGCCTTGTCTGAACGCGAAATCCAGATCGCGCTGATGATTGTCGGCTGCCAGAAGGTCCAGGTGATCTCGGACAAACTGTGTTTGTCCCCCAAGACCGTGAACATTTACCGCTATCGGATTTTCGAGAAGCTTTCAGTCAAGAGTGACGTTGAGCTGGCCTTGCTGGCAGTCCGTCACGGCATGGTCGATGCCGGTTGAAACATGACTGACGTGTTTGATTCCAGTGCTTTCCTGTCGACCTGCAGCGGTCGCCCTGGCGTGTACCGCATGTTTGATGGCGATGCGCGGCTGTTGTACGTGGGCAAGGCCAAGAACCTTAAAAAACGCTTGGCCAGCTACTTCCGTAAAACCGGCCTGGCGCCGAAAACCGCTGCGCTGGTGGGGCGTATCGCGCAAATTGAAACCACCATCACCGCCAATGAGACCGAGGCGCTGCTGCTCGAGCAGACCCTGATCAAAGAGTGGCGCCCGCCGTACAACATCCTGTTGCGGGACGACAAGTCCTATCCTTATGTGTTTTTGTCCGATGGGGACTACCCGCGGCTGAGTATTCACCGCGGCGCCAAGAAGCTGAAGGGCAAGTATTTCGGGCCCTATCCCAGCGCAGGGGCCATCCGGGAAAGCCTCAGCCTGCTGCAGAAAACCTTTCTCGTCCGCCAGTGCGATGACAGCTACTTCAAGAACCGCACCCGCCCGTGCTTGCAGTACCAGATCAAGCGCTGCAAGGGGCCGTGTGTCGGGCTGGTGGATCCTCAGGTGTACGCCGAGGATGTGCGTCACTCGGTCATGTTCCTTGAGGGGCGCAGCAGTGCCCTGACCGATGAGCTCAATGCAGAAATGGAGCAGGCAGCCAGTACCCTCGATTTTGAACGTGCTGCCGAGGTGCGCGACCAGATCTCGTTACTGCGGCGGGTCCAGGATCAGCAGAGCATGGAAGGAGGTACCGGAGATGTCGACGTCATCGCGGCTTTTGTAAACCCCGGCGGCGCGTGCGTGCATTTGATCAATGTGCGCGGCGGGCGGGTGTTGGGCAGCAAGAACTTCTTCCCGCAAGTGGGCATTGAGGAAGACGTGGCCGAAGTCATGGCGGCCTTTCTCGGGCAGTACTACATCAGCAGTCCCGAGCGCGACCTGCCGAGCGAGTTGATCGTCAACGTGGAGCACGAAAGCTTTGGGGCGATCATTGACGCGATTGAGGCTTTGCGCGGGCGGGAAATGGCCATCAGCTATCGCGTGCGCGGCACCCGGGCCCGCTGGCAGCAACTGGCGGTCACCAATGCCGAGCAGGCCCTGGGGGCTCGCCTCACCAATCGACTGCACGTGGCCGCCCGTTTTGAGGCCCTGGCGCAGGTGCTGAAGCTCGATGAAGTCCCCCAGCGCCTTGAGTGCTATGACATCAGTCACTCCAGTGGCGAGGCAACGGTTGCCTCCTGCGTGGTGTTTGGCCCTGAAGGTCCGATCAAGTCGGACTATCGACGCTTCAACATCGAGGGTGTCACTCCGGGCGATGACTACGCTGCCATGCATCAGGCACTGATGCGCCGCTTCAGCCGGCTCAAGGAGGGGAGGGCAAGCTGCCGGACATCCTGCTGGTCGATGGTGGCAAAGGGCAGCTGTCCATGGCGCGGGATGTGCTCAATGAACTGGCGATCCCGGACCTTATCCTGCTGGGTGTCGCCAAGGGGGCAACCCGCAAGGCGGGTTTTGAAACCCTCTACCTGAACGATGCGGCCCATGAGTTCACCTTGAAAGGCGACTCGCCGGCCTTGCATCTGATCCAGCAGATCCGTGATGAAGCTCACCGATTTGCCATTACCGGGCACCGGGCGCGACGCGGAAAAACCCGGCGAACGTCAACCCTGGAAGGCATTGCAGGGGTAGGGCCGACACGGCGGCGTGATTTGTTGAAACATTTTGGTGGATTACAGGAGCTGACTCGTGCAAGCATCGACGAGATCGCCAAAGCACCCGGGATCAGTAAAAAGCTCGCTGAGTTGATTTATGCAAACCTGCACAGCGAGTAGAATGCCCCTTCACCTCGTAGCCAGTTGTGCCGATGAATATCCCTAATTTGATCACCGTACTACGCGTTCTACTGATTCCTTTCTTCATTCTGCTGTTCTACCTTCCCTACAGCTGGAGTTATGTTGCCTCCAGCTCAGTCTTCGCATTTGCGGCGGCGACGGACTGGCTCGACGGATACCTGGCCAGGCGACTGGAGCAAAGTACGCCGTTTGGCGCTTTTCTCGACCCGGTCGCCGACAAGTTGATGGTAGCGGTTGCCCTGGTTCTGCTGGTGCAGGAGCATCACAACGTATGGCTAACGCTGCCTGCCGCCGTGATCATCGGCCGTGAGATCGTCATTTCGGCCCTGCGTGAATGGATGGCTGAACTGGGCGCCCGGGCACAGGTTGCCGTATCGAACATGGGCAAATGGAAAACCGCGGCGCAGATGCTGGCCCTGATTATTTTGCTGGCCAACCCCTCGGACTTCAGCTTCTGGGTGCTGGTGGGTTATGCGCTGTTGCTGGTGGCGGCGGGGCTGACCCTGTGGTCGATGCTTCAATACTTGCGGGCCGCCTGGCCGCATTTGAAGACCACCTCCACAAAATAAATAAAACTTTTTGAATCAAGGGCTTGACGCACACTTTCATTTCTGTAGAATGCCCAGCACCAAGACGCGGGAATAGCTCAGTTGGTAGAGCACGACCTTGCCAAGGTCGGGGTCGCGAGTTCGAGTCTCGTTTCCCGCTCCAAATTATGGTGCCGAGTGCATCCGCTGAAATCCAGTGATGTGCGCAGCAACTTGAAAAAGCGACCTTAGGGTCGTTTTTTTTTCGTCTGGAGAATTCCATCAAGACCTGCCGATGATGCAGCCCCGGTTGACGACGGGTTCTGTGCTCACCCCTCGGCGCGTCTTTTAAACGCGCACAGAGGGCACCAGCGGCCTTGCGCAATCGCATGAAGCACCGCGGCGGCTGAGGCCGAGAAAACAACTAACCCAGTGTCTGAGGTTAGTTGGCCATTACACCAGGCCTCGCCGTATAACGGTTAGCGTGAGTAGAGTTTTTTCGCGTGCTGATTGCGTTTGAGAGAGGATCTGCTTCTGCGTTGTGTAATCCAGGTCGAGAAGGCGTGTAGAGGATGAGCGATGGCTGCAAGTCCGCAAAGCAGCATCACAACGAAGAGTGAAATCAGCGGGATACTTTCGTGTGAAAACATGGTGGGTTACTCCTGTATGTCACAATGTTTGAATCCCTAGGGTAGAGGATCGGAATATTGCCCTCATGAATACTGATTAACTATTGGTTCACATTCTTTCGGCTGAGAGTCCTGGTCCAGGATGCTGGATGCGAGTCTCGGCTCCCGCTCCAAATATCAAACTTGCAGAATGCTCTTCAATGATGTGTGTGACAGAAAAAAGACGCCCAGGCGTCTTTTTTCGTTCCGCCGCGATCCATTTCAAGCAAAGGACACCCAGGTATTCCGCCAACAAGCAAAACGGTCATGGCATCCAGAGGTGCATGTCGAAATCAGACATAAAAAAGGCGCTTTCAGGCTACTCCTGCAAAAGGAGAGGCGCGTAAGGTGGCGCATCATTTCATCGTCGTCCCTGTGATATGAGCGCTTTGGAAACGCAGAAGCGTTTGATGTGTAACGCTTTCATTGAGCGACACATCAAGAAATGATGATCGCCTGACCCTGGGTCAGTACGCCTAACGTCGATCACCAGAGAATAAAAATAAACAATGAATAGCCTGTGTTCTAAAGAATCGAATGGTCAGTTGGCGCAGGGCTTCAAGCCGCGTCACGTCACTATGCTGTCTATCGCGGGGATAATTGGTGCGGGTTTGTTTGTCGGGTCGGGTCATGCGATCGCTGCTGCCGGTCCGGCAGTGTTGCTGGCGTATCTGTTCTCCGGCCTTTTGGTCGTGCTGGTGATGCGGATGCTGGGTGAAATGGCGGTGGCCAACCCGGACACCGGTTCATTTTCGACCTATGCCGATCAAGCGATCGGGCGTTGGGCGGGTTTTACGATTGGCTGGCTCTACTGGTGGTTCTGGGTACTGGTGATTCCGATTGAGGCGCTTGCTGCTGGGCATGTGCTCAATCAGTGGTTTCCGCAGATCGATACCTGGCTGTTTGCACTGGTATCGATCATTTTGCTGGTCATCACCAATCTGTTCAGTGTTTCCAAGTACGGCGAGTTCGAGTTCTGGTTCGCGATGGCCAAGGTCGTGGCGATCATCGGCTTTATCGGTCTTGGTTTTGCAGTCTTGATGGGGTGGATACCCGAGCGCGAAGCCAGCGGGTTAGGGCGGTTGATGGAGGAACATGGCGGGTTTGCGCCCAACGGCCTGTCAGCGGTGGTCGGGGCATTCATCACCATCATGTTCAGCTTCATCGGTACAGAAGCCGTCACCATTGCGGCCGCTGAATCCAGCAACCCGGCGCAAAACATTGCCAGAGCAACACGTTCAGTGATCTGGCGTATTGGCGTGTTCTACCTGTTGTCCATTTTTGTGGTCATTTCCGTGGTGCCGTGGAACGACCCGTTGCTGGCATCCGTGGGGTCTTACCAGCGGGCGCTGGAGCTGATGAATATTCCTCACGCCAAGTTGCTGGTCGATATCGTGGTGCTGATCGCGGTGGCCAGTTGCATGAATTCGTCCATCTACATTTCCTCGCGGATGTTGTTCTCGCTTGGCCGCAGGGGCGATGCGCCCAAGCCGCTGAAGGTGACGTCGTTGGCGGGTGTGCCAAGGGCTGCCGTGGTGGCGAGTACGGTGATCGGTGCGGGTGTGACGCTGTTCAGTTATTTCATGCCCGCGGGTTTGTTCCAGTTCCTGCTCGCGAGCTCAGGCGCCATCGCCTTATTGGTCTATCTGGTTATCGCCGTGTCGCAGTTGCGTATGCGCAAGATCCTGCGGCGGCAAAAGGTCGAGCTCACCTTCCAGATGTGGTTGTTTCCCTGGCTCACCTGGTTGGTCATCGTCTTCATCTGCGCAGCGTTGGCGGTGATGATGGTGACCCCGGAGCATCGTACGGAAGTGTCTGCGACGATTGGCCTGGCGCTGATGATTTCCTTCATCGGTCTGGTGACATCGCGTCAGCACCGCCAGCCAGAGAGCAAGTTTTCGTTAAGGGATGCATAAGCAGGCCCCTTGTTTGCAAGCGTGACAGAGCATCAATGATGGCCGGGCGGCCTGCGCTGCCCGAGCCATATTTTTTTGTCTAACGTGTGAATGCGAACGCATATCAAAAGCTAACGCAATGAAATACCATGCGCGCCAACTCGCGTTACTGGCACGTTTGCCATCCCCTCTGGCTATTTCCTCAAGGTTTACTCGATGCGTCGTACTCTGGTTTCTATCTGTGTGCTTCAGGCGTTTTCTGCTCCTTCCTGGGCCGAGCAAGCTGCAACCGCTCCAAACAGCCTTGAGTTGCAAGCGACCGACATTGTTGGTTCGTCTGAGTATGAAACGGCACAAGGGCCAGTGACGGGCTACCGTGCCACACGTTCTGCCAGCGCGACGCGCACCGACACATCAATCCATGAAACGCCGCAATCCATCAGCGTTGTGCCCCGGGATGTGGTGGAAGACATCGGGGCGACACGGCTTCAGGATGCGCTTGATTATGCCGGGGGTGCCGGCCGGGCGAACAACTTCGGCGGCCAGGGGCTGACCACCTTCACCGTGCGCGGTTTTAGCACCGGCGAGTTCTATCGCAACGGTTTTCCGATCAATCGCGGTTACCCGAACATGCCTGATGCGGACACCATCGAGCGGCTGGAAGTGCTGCGTGGCCCGGCGACCACGCTCTACGGGCGAGGCGACCCCGGCGGTACGTTCAACGTCGTCTCCAAGCAACCGTTGGCGGAACGCACGGTGACACTGGGCAGCCAGCTCGACGATCAGGGGATGAAGCGCGGCACGCTGGATGCCTCCGGTCCGCTGGACGACGAGGGGCGCCTGGCTTATCGCCTGAACGTGGTGGGTGAGGGCGGTGAGTCTTTTCGCGATCATGTCGAAACCGAACGTTACGGTGTGACACCGGTGATTTCCTGGCAGGCCACTGACGATACCAAGGTGATCTTCGAGGGCGATTTCATGCGCAACAATCACCCGTTGGATCGCGGCCTGACACGTTATCCGAATCAAGTGGGCACGGCGTCCCGAGACACGTTCTTCGGAGAAAAAGACGTCGGTAAATTGCACAACGACAACAACATGGCACAACTGCGGTTCGAGCACTTCCTGAGTGATAACTGGACATTGGGTGGTGGATTCCAATGGCTTGATGGCTCGCTGAAAGGTAATGCCATTGAAGGCAACGGTATCGCTGCTGACGGGCGCACCCTGGGCCGCAACTTCAACTACCGCAAGCTGGAGTGGACGGACAAGGACACTCAATTGAACCTGACCGGGAATTTCTCTACGGGGAGTATCGACCACACGCTGTTGACCGGTATCGAATACGAGGATTACGACTACAAGTCCATCATCCAGCGTTCCAGCGGTGATGTCAGTGCCTACCCGATCGATATCTTCAACCCGGTGTATGGCCAGCCACGGCCGGCGTTGACCCGCACGCCGACTCATGACAAGGAAAACCTCAAGACCTACGCGGCTTTCGTCCAGGATCAGGTGGCATTGACCGAGCGCTTGAAGGTTTTGGCAGGGGCGCGTTTTGAGCGCTTCGAGCATGATTACGATACCTTCGTGCCAGGCGGCAGAAGCTGGCAAGCGAGCGACAATGCAGTGACGCCGCGTCTTGGCGTACTGTATGACCTGACCGATACCGTGGCGGTTTATGCCAACACCGCGCGCTCGTTCAAGCCCAATATCGGGGCCAGTCGTCAGGGGGGCGGGTTTGCGCCGGAAAAGGGCACCTCCTATGAGGCGGGCATCAAGTGGGAAGCTCTGGATCGCCAGTTGAATGTGGACGCGGCGATCTATCAGATTGAAAAACGCAACGTCCTCACCACCGACCCTGTGGATTCAACATTCAGCGTGGCCGCTGGCGAAGTCCGCAGCCGTGGCTTTGATCTGAACGTGGCCGGTAATCTGACCCCGGAGTGGCGGGTGATAGGCGGCTATGCCTATGTCGACGCCGAGGTCACCAAAGACAGCGTCATCCGCTCGGGCACCCGGCTGATGAATATTCCGAAGAACAGCTTCAGCCTGCTCAATGTGTACGAATTCCAGGACGGTCATCTGCAAGGGCTGGGTCTGGGGATCGGCGGCAAGTATGTCGATAAACGGGCGATCCAGACCGCCAACACGGGCTCTTCGATGGGCAGCTACACCGTCATGGACCTGCTCGGCTTCTACAAGATCAACGACAATGTCAGGCTGAACCTCGATGTGAAAAACCTCTTCGACCGTGATTATGAAGAGGGTGCCTTCGGCAATGTCTATGTCTACCCGGGTGAGCCACGAACCGTCCAGGTCGGTATTGCCTATACCTTGTAGGCCTTCAATTGCCCGCCTTGATATCGCTTGGTGTTGCACTTGAAACCGTGTGAATGACAGGAAACAGACGCTTCGGCGTCTTTTTTCGTTCCGCTGAAAATCACTGAAACGCAGCACACTCCGTTCAAGTGGATCGGTGCAGGGCGCTCGATTGTTTTTGCTGGTGGCTAACCCCAACTTGCAACATGGCTTCGGGACAGCCTACTGTCTGCAAGTCGGTTGAAAGGGCGAAATGCTGTTTCGCCCGTTTTTGATGTCATGAAGAAATTTATACAAAACAATAAGATATTCGCCTGTTTCAGAGCGTTTGAGACTGGCGCAGAGGTTGGTCATAGCGTTGGAGGTTTGATGAGCAACACAGGCATGCCCCGTACTCCCCAAGTCGCAGATGTCGTCTGCGAGCGCATAGAACGGCTTATCGTCGATGGAGTGCTCAAGACCGGGCAGCTGTTGCCGTCGGAGCGGCGCCTGACGGAAAAACTCGGTGTTTCCCGTACCGCACTTCGCGAAGGGCTGAAGCTGTTGCGTGCTCGCGGGATTATCAATACCGAGCAGGGCAAGGGTTCATTCGTGGCGGATCTGTCCGGTGATGCGGCCACGTCACCGCTGATGCATTTGTTCAGCTCACAGCCTCGCACGCTCTATGACCTGTTCGAAGTCCGCAGCCTGCTGGAGGGCGAGTCTGCGCGCCTTGCCGCCTTGCGGGGTACCGACGCCGATTTCGTTCTGATCACACGGGCCTATGAGGCATTGTGCGATGCCCACAGCCGTTCGCTGGATGCGTCGGCCCATGCCAGGCTCGATCATGCCTTTCACCTGGCGATCTGCGAGGCCTCGCACAACCCGGTGCTGGTTCAGACCCTGCGCTCGCTGACGGACCTGCTGCTCAATACGGTGTTCGCCTCGGTCAACAACCTTTATCACCGCGAACCCCAAAAGCGTCAGATCGACCGTCATCATGCGCGGCTCTACAACGCCGTGACCAGCCGCATGCCGGATCAGGCACGCAAGGCGGCCATCGCGCACATCCAGAGCATTTGTGAAAACCTCAAGGAAATCGAAAGTGAAGAGCAGCGGCTGGTCCGTGCCACACTGCGACTTGAGGGGTGGGCATGACGCAGCCCCTGGATCACTTGTCCTTGTACCTGTTCATCCTGGTCTGCGATGAAGGAACGATCGCTCGGGCAGGTGAGCGGGCCTTTATAGCGCCGTCAGCCGTCAGCAAGCGCATCTCTGATATCGAGGCGCGATTCGGGACGCCGCTGCTCAAACGCAGCAAGCGCGGGGTTGAGCCGACACCTGCGGGGCAGGCGCTGCTGCGTCATGCGCGATCACTGACCCGGGCCATGGAAAGGCTCGACAGCGAACTCAGCGAGTATGCCGAGGGCGCACGCGGCCATGTTCGGGTCTTGGCTAACGTCTCTTCGATCATGGAGTTCCTGCCTGAAGAACTGTCCGATTTCATGTTGGACAACCCGAGGATTCAGGTCGACATCGAGGAGCGGTTTAGCCCTGATGTAGTGCGTGGAGTCATGGAGGGCAATGCTGACCTGGGCATCTGCCGACGTTCGATGGCCGTGGGCAATCTGGCATTTCTGCCTTACCGCCAGGACCATCTCGCCGTTGTGGTCAGTGCGAGTCATCCTCTGGCGGACAGGACCCGTATCGCGTTCGAGGACACGCTGGACTTTGATCACCTGGGATTGTCGGCTTTCGCCACGCTCAATACCTTCATGCGTGAAGATGCGCAAACGCACGGCCGGGAATTGCGTTTCCGCTCCTATGTATCGTCATTCGACGCCGCGTTCCGCTTGGTGCAGTTCGGGCTCGGGCTGGCGGTGTTCCCGCTGGAAGCCGTAGCGCGTTACAGGCAGCTCTTCGACCTGCGCATCATCCCCCTGACCGATGACTGGGCGCTGGGGGAGTTTGTGATTTGTGTGCGGGATCGTGATGCACTGTCGCTTTCAGCCCGTCGGCTGCTGGATCACCTGCTGTTGCGGGCGCCGACGCGACAAACCATGGTGTAGCTCCATCCATCGCCGTTCACGATGGATCAAGCCGTGAATCACGTCTTTTCGGCCCCACGCTGTCTCTCTAGTCTAAGCCTGTGCTTCAGCCTGTGAGAGAACTTCATGACAACAATAACGATCAACGAAGTCGGTATGCGCGATGGCTTGCAAAGCCTTCAGGCCATCATGCCCACCGTCGCCAAGCGCCAATGGATCGATGCAGCCTATGCCGCTGGCGTACGGCATATGGAAGTCGCGTCCTTCGTCCCCGCCAAACTGCTGCCGCAAATGGCCGATGCCAGGGAAGTGGTCGCCCACGCCCTGAGTTATCCGGATCTGCTGGTTTCGGTCCTGGCGCCCAACCTGCGCGGCTGCCGCGACGCACTTGAATCTGGCGCCCACCGGATCATTGCTCCGATCTCGGCCAGCGCGGCCCATAGCTTGGCCAACGTGCGGCGCAAACCGCTGGAAATGGTCGAGGAGCTGGCGCGGATGTGCCAGCTGCGTACTGAACTGGGTTTGCACAACGTTCAGCTGATTGCAGGGATGTCCGTCGCGTTCGGCTGCACCCGCCAGGGCGATGTGCCATTGAGCGATCTGTGCGAGCTGACCGCTCATGTGCTCGAAGCCGGCTGTGATCTGGTCTCCCTTGGCGATACCACCGGTTACGCCAATCCAGGTCAGGTAGCGACTACGTTGCAGGCCATTCGTGCGATCGCCGGTGACAAGCTCAGGGCGGCGCACTTTCATGATACGCGTGGTCTGGCGCTTGCCAACAGCCTGGTGGCCGTACAGCAAGGCATCACCGAACTCGATTCGTCCCTGGCGGGGCTCGGGGGCTGCCCGTTCGCGCCGGGTGCATCCGGCAATACCGTGACCGAAGACCTGGTGTTCATGCTGCAAAGCATGGGGTACGACACGGGCATCGATCTGGCCGCGCTGATTGCTTCACGGGACATAGTGCGCGCCGCCTTGCCTGACGAAACCCTTTACGGCTGTATTGCCCGTGCCGGCCTGCCGCTCAATTACACCCCGCCCGTCCGCCACGCTTGAACGACTGCGATCAAGGAAAACAATAATGTCCAGACTTCCATTGGATGGCATTCGTGTCGTCGAAATTTCCCATATGGTGATGGGGCCGACCTGCGGGATGATCCTCGGTGATCTCGGGGCCGAAGTGATCAAGATCGAGCCTACCCGCGGGGATGGCACGCGCCGCCTGCTCGGCGCCGGTGCCGGATTCTTTCGCACTTTCAACCGCAACAAGCAGTGCATCGCCATCGATGTCAACACGGTGCAAGGGCGCGATGCCGTGCTGGAACTCATCGACACCGCTGACGTGTTCATCGAGAACTTCAAACCGGGGCGCATGAACGAACTGGGCTTTGGTTACGAGGTGCTTCGCCAGCGTAACCCGGGTCTGATCTATGCGTCGCACAAAGGCTTTCTCAAGGGGCCGTATGACAATCGCCTGGCCCTGGATGAAGTGGTGCAGATGATGGCCGGTCTGGCCTACATGACCGGTCCTGTCGGCAGGCCTTTGCGCGCGGGCAGTTCGGTGAACGACATCATGGGCGGAATGTTCGGTGCCATCGGCGTGCTCGCAGCGATCAATGACCGCAATGTCACCGGCGTCGGGCGTGAGGTGCAGAGCGCGCTTTACGAAAACTGCGTCTTGCTCGCCGCCCAGCACATGCAGCAATACGCTGTAACCGGGCAGGCTGCCGCGCCAATGCCGAACCGCATCAGTGCCTGGGCAATCTACGACGTGTTCGAGTTCGCCGGCGGTGAGCAAATGTTCGTGGCGGCTACTGGTGAAGGGCAGTGGAATGCCTTGTGTCAGGTGCTGGGTCAGACCGCACTGCTCGACGACCAGACCCTGGCCACCAATAACGACCGGGTGTTGCAGCGCCCTCGGTTGCTGGCGCATCTGGCCGAAGTCTTTGCCACGATGGATGCCCAGACGCTGGCTCTGGAGTTGGAGGCGCACAGCATTCCGTTTGCACCGATCCGTCGTCCAGAAGCGTTGTTCGATGATCCGCACCTGATACAAAGTGGCGGCCTGGCGAATCTCGAGCTCGAAGACGGGTCGTTCACAGCCATGCCATTGCTGCCGTTGTCCCTGGACGGTGCGCGACTGCAACCCCGTCGCTCGATTCCGCGCATCGGTGAGCACACCCACAAGGTCATGCGCGAACTGGGCTACAGCGACGAGCACATTGCCGAACTGTGCGCTGCCGGCGTGCTTAAAACTGACGCTCAGGCCTGAGGAAGCGCTGCCATGGCGATTTATCAATACGACACGCTGATCCCTGCCATCCATGCCGAAACCTTCGTTGCCGAAGACGCTACGGTGATTGGCAATGTCACGCTCGAGCAAGGTGTCAGCGTCTGGCCCCAGGCCGTGCTGCGCGGTGACAACGAGTCCATTCATATTGGCCAGCACAGTAACGTGCAGGAAGGGGCGGTGTTGCACGCTGACCCGGGCTTTGCGCTGACGGTGGGTGAGGGCGTAACCATCGGTCATCAGGCCATGTTGCATGGCTGTACCATTGGCGACGGTACGTTGATCGGCATTCAGGCGGTGGTGCTCAATGGCGCCGTGATCGGCAAGAACTGCCTGGTGGGTGCTGGTGCGATTGTCACGGAGGGCAAAGTATTCCCCGACAACTCGCTGATATTGGGGGCGCCGGCCAAAGTCGTGCGAGCGCTGACGCCTGAAGCCATCACTGGCATGCAGGACAATGCCCGGGACTATGTGTGCAAGGGGCAGGCCTACAAGGACAAATTGATTCGTATCAGTTAAACACCGTAGAGCAATGTCCCGCAGGACTTGACCTCTCTCCAATAATTACAAAAACGGAGAAACACCATGGTTGCCATGACTGGCGAAATGGCGCTTGCGCGCAACGAAGAAGCGATCAACGAGCTAATGCTCTATCGGCGTGTGGCCTGGCGCATCATGCCGCTGGCCATCATTTGCTTTCTGTTTTCCTATTTTGACCGGATCAATATCAGCTTCGCCAAAGCTCAGATGCAGCAGGAGCTTGGCTTGTCGGACGCGGCCTATGGTCTGGCGGCAAGCATGTTTTTTATTGGTTACGTGCTGTTTGAAGTGCCCAGCAGTCTGGGGCTTAAACGTTACGGAGCGCCGGCCTGGATCTGCCGGATCATGATTTCCTGGGGCTTGGCCACGGCGGCTTTAATGTTCGCCTACACCCAATACACGCTCTACTTTCTGCGCTTTCTGATCGGTGTCATGGAAGCCGGATTCGGCCCGGCCATCCTGTTCTACCTGGCATGCTGGTTCCCGAAAAAGCATCTGGCGAAGATGAACGGATTGTGGTTTTTGTCGGTGCCGCTGGCGGGGGCACTGGGCGGCCCGGCGGCCGGGTTTCTGTTGGGCACGATGGACGGTGTGCTCGGCCTTGCCGGCTGGCACTGGCTGTTCCTGATGTCCGGATTGCCCTGCGTGGTGCTGGGCCTACTGGTGCTGTGGAAGCTGGACCGCGATATCGAGTCTGCCAAGTGGCTGAGCCGGGGCGAGAAAGACCTGCTGGCTGCCAACCTCGAACAGGACCGGGCCAAAGCCAAACCGGTGCATGCCTCGCTGTGGCGGGTGTTGCTGACCCGGGAAGTGGCGATCATGGCGCTGATCTACTTCGTGATCAAAATGGCCTCATACGGCATCAATTTCTGGATGCCGCACCTGATCAAATCGTCCGGTGTGCAAAGCGTATTCTGGGTTGGCATGCTGTCATCGCTGCCCTACATTGTCGCGTGCATCGGCATGATCTGGCTGACCCGTCTTTCGGATCGCACTGGCGAGCGCAAGAAGTACCTGGTGATGTGCCTGGCGCTTGCTGCGGTGGGTTACTTGCTGGCCTGCCTGCTCTCCGGTTCTTCTTGGGCCATGATGATGGCGCTGGTACTGGCCACTGCGGGCACTTTTATAGCGATCCCGATCTTCTGGACCATTCCACAATCGACCTTCTCCGGGTTGGCGATTGCCAGCGGCACGGCGGCCATCAACTCCATCGGCCAACTGAGCGGCATGGTAGCGCCGGTTATGGTTGGCAAGATCAATGATGTTTCCGGGACCAGCTACATGGGCATGCTGTCCATTGCACCGATGATTCTGATTGCCTGCATTGTGGTCGTGTGCTTCGTCAAAAATCCGAAGGCCTGACCCGGTTGTTGCAACAACCTTGTTCCCGATAACAACAATAAAAAAGACCCAGCCATGACTACATTCACCACCCAGCGGGCATCGCTGATGCTCGCGACGCTTTGCTGTGCCTTTCAATCGGCGACGCAGGCGGGTTTTGTTGACGATGGAAAAGGCAGCATCGAGCTGCGCAACTTCTATTTCGATCGTGATTTTCACGGTGACTCGGCCACCCAGTCCCGGCGTGGCGAGTGGGCCCAGGGCTTCATGCTGAAGTTGCAATCGGGGTTTACTCCGGGGGCGCTGGGCGTTGGCATGGATGCCGTCGGTATGCTGGGGATCAAGCTCGACTCCAGTCCCGACCGGTCGGGAAGCGGGCTCTTGCCACGCGGGGCAGACAAGCGTGCCGTCGATGACTATTCAAAGGCTGTCGGTACGCTCAAGGCCCGGTTCTCGGAAACAGAGGCACGAGTAGGCGGTCTGAGCCCTCAGTTGCCGTTGCTGGCGTCCAATAACAGCCGGCTGTTCCCGCAGTGGTTCAATGGCACCCAAGTGATCAGCAAGGATCTGGACCGGTTTACTTTTACCTTGCTGGAGGTCGATTCCACCCAGTTGCGTGACTCCACGAATTTCGAAGACCTGACGGCGATGGCACAGCAGGGCGCATATTCTGCGACCGTCTCCAGCGATCGGTTGTATTACGTGGGGGTTGATTACCAACCGCTGAAGAGTCTGACGCTGAGCTTGCACACCAGCCAGTTGAAAGACCTATTCCAGCGCGATTTCGCCGGGTTCAAATACAGGCGGGGGATGGGCACCGGCGAGGTGTTCACCGAGTGGCGTTATTTTTCCGCGCGTGAGCAAGGGCGTGACTTACTTGGCAACGTCGACAACCGGACCTTGAGCACCCATTTTGGCTATTCGATCAAGGGACATACGCTCAGTGGCGGCTACCAGAAAGTCAGCGGAGATACGGCCTACGCCTACGTGGGCGGCACCGATACCTATTTGTTCAGCGAACAGCAGATCAGCACGTTTGCTCTGGCCAATGAGAGAGCCTGGATGATGCGGTATGACTACGACTTTGCAGCGCTCGGCATTCCCGGGCTGACCTTCAACGTACGTTATGTAAAGGGCGATCAGGTCGATCCGCAGCGTATCAGCAGCGTTAAAGGCCGCGCCCTGAATGCTGCAGGCGCAGAGGGTGAAGAGTGGGAGCGCACGACCGACCTCAGCTATGTGGTCCAGTCCGGTACGTTGAAGAATGTCTCGCTGCGCTGGCGCAACGCAACGATGCGTTCGAATTTCGCGGATGCGGCAGATGAGAACCGGGTCATCTTGGGTTACACCTTCGCGTTCTAGTCCGCCGGCGCCCGGTTGAGAAAAGCCCCGGCGTGACCGAAGTCACGCCGGGGAGGGTGCCAGCCAGCGCATGGATGTCGTGGACCCAAACGCCGGCTGTTGGAACGCTTGGTGGTTTATCCGCGCTCGATCGCCAGGGCGACACCCTGACCGCCACCGATACACAGCGTCGCGAGGCCTTTTTTCGCATCACGCTTTATCATTTCGTGCAGCAGCGACACCAGTACACGGCAGCCTGAGGCGCCGATCGGGTGGCCCAGCGCAATGGCACCGCCATTGACATTGACCTTGTTGGTATCCCATTCCAGTGCTTTGCCCACTGCCAGTGACTGGGCAGCGAAGGCCTCGTTGGCTTCGATCAGGTCCAACTCGTCGAGGTGCCAGCCGGCTTTCGCCAGACAGCCGCGAGTCGCCGCTACCGGGCCGATGCCCATGATCGCGGGGTCGACGCCGGCGCTGGCGTAGCCCGCAATGCGTGCCAGCACGGGCAGGCCCAGGGCTTTGGCTTTGTCGGCGCTCATCAGCACGACTGCCGCTGCACCGTCATTGATGGTCGAGGCATTGCCAGCGGTGACGCTGCCGTCTTTCTTGAAGGCAGGCTTGAGCTTGGCCAGGGATTCGGTGGTGTTGCCGGCACGCGGCTGTTCGTCGACCGCAAAGGACAGTGGATCACCCTTGCGCTGGGGAATCAGGATCGGCGTGATCTCGTCAGTGAAGCGCCCGGACTCGATGGCCGCACAGGCTTTGCGCTGGGAAGCGGCGGCGAAAGCATCCTGTTCTTCGCGGCTGAGCTGGTACTGGTCCACCAGGTTCTCGGCAGTGATGCCCATGTGGTAGTCGTTGAAAGCGTCGATCAGACCGTCATGGAGCAGGCTGTCGAGCATCTTGGCGTGCCCCATGCGCAAGCCGGTGCGCGCGGCGGGCAGAACGTACGGTGCCAGGCTCATGTTTTCCATGCCGCCGGCGATGATCACCTCGGCGTCCCCGCAACGAATGGCCTGAGCCGCGAGGTGCAGGGCCTTGAGGCCGGAGCCGCAGAGTTTGTTGAGGGTCAGCGCCGGTACCGAATGGGGCAGGCCGGCGAGAATCGAGGCCTGGCGTGCAGGGTTTTGCCCGCAGCCTGCCGTGAGTACCTGGCCGAGGATCACTTCATCGACCTGGTCACCGCGCAGACCGGTGCTGATCAGCAGTTGACGAATGACGGCAGCGCCGAGCTCGGTTGCCGGAATATTGGCCAACGATCCCTGAAAACTGCCAATGGCGGTGCGTGTGGCGGCGACAATGACGACGTCTTGCATCAAATCTCTCCTTGTCTGGGGGCTTCAGGCGAATTGCATTTCCGGAACATGCTCCGGAACGATCAGCTTGCCGGCGGTTTTGCTGACGATTTCCTCAACGGTGACGCCCGGGGCGCGCTCTTTGAGGACGAATGCACCGTCGTGGATTTCCAGGTAGGCCAGGTCAGTCAGTACACGTTTGATGCAACCCGCGCCGGTCAACGGCAGGCTGCAGCGCGACAGCAATTTTGATTCGCCGTCTTTGGACGCATGGGTCATGGTGACAATGATGTTTTCTGCGCCCGCCACCAGGTCCATCGCGCCGCCCATGCCCTTGACCATTTTGCCGGGGATCATCCAGGAGGCGATGTTGCCCTGTACGTCGACTTCAAAGGCGCCGAGCACGGTGAGGTCAATGTGGCCGCCGCGAATCATCGCGAACGACTCGGCGGAAGAGAAGATCGACGCGCCTGTGCGGGCGGTAACGGTTTGTTTGCCGGCGTTGATCATGTCGGCGTCGACTTCATCGGTGCGGGGAAACGCCCCCATGCCGAGCAAGCCGTTTTCCGATTGCAGCATGACTTCCATGCCCTCGGGGATGTAGTTGGCGACCAGGGTCGGGATGCCGATACCGAGGTTCACGTAAAAGCCGTCTTGCATTTCACGGGCGACGCGCTGAGCCATTTGTTCGCGGGAAAGAGCCATTGTTATTCTCCGTGCTCGATTTTCAAGAGCTAAGGGCAGGGGATCAGGAGCGGACAGTGCGTTGCTCGATGCGTTTTTCGAAGGTGCCGCAAATGATCCGGTCGACGTAGATCCCCGGGGTGTGAATCTGCGTCGGATCCAGCTCGCCGGGTTCGACGATTTCTTCGACTTCAACCACCGTGATCTTGCCCGCGGTGGCGGCCAGCGGATTGAAGTTCTGCGCCGTGTGGCGGTAGATCACGTTGCCAAAGTGATCGGCCTTCCAGCCTTTGACGATGGCGAAATCGCCGGTGATGGACTCTTCCATCAGATAGGCGCGCCCCTTGAATTCGCGGGTTTCCTTGCCGTCGGCTACGGGCGTGCCGACGCCGGTGGCGGTGAAAAAGGCCGGGATACCGGCACCGCCGGCACGCATTTTCTCGGCGAGGGTGCCTTGAGGGGTCAGTTCGACTTCAATTTCTCCGCTCAGCAACTGCTTCTCGAACAGGGCATTTTCACCGACATAAGACGCGATCACCTTGCTGATCTGCCGGTCTTCGAGCAGTACGCCAAGGCCGAAGCCGTCGACGCCACAGTTATTCGAGACCACCGTCAGGTCACGGATGCCTTGACGCTTGATCTCATTGATCAGGTTCTCGGGGATGCCGCACAGACCAAAGCCACCGGAGATGACGGTCATGCCATCTTTGAGACCGGCCAGGGCCTCCTCGTAGGACGCCACACGCTTGTCGAAACCTGCCATATGCACCTCTTGTTTTTAGGAGTCGGTGGTTAACCGTATGCAGTGAGTGTCACGTCGTCCCATTGATTTGTTAAGTTGATTTTTAAGATTGATTAATAGATAAAACAAACTAATCAACCTGGAGGCCAACGCCATGACCGTGAAACAGATCCGTGCCTTTCTCGCGGTGGCTCAATACCTCAGCTTTGCCACAGCCTGCGAACGCCTGCATTTGTCACAGTCGGCCTTGAGCCTGACCATCAAGGCGCTGGAAGAGGGGCTTGGCGGCAGGCTGTTCAGCCGCACCACACGCAATGTAGCCCTGACACCGGAAGGCGAGTCGCTGTTACCCCTGGCGCGCCGGCTGATCGCCGACTGGGACAACGCCGAGGATGAGTTGCGGCAACTGTTTACCCTGCAGCGTGGGCGGGTAACGTTGGCGGCCATACCGTCGTTCTCCTGCAACCTGTTGCCGCCGATCCTTAAAAGCTTTCGCATGCGTTACCCCAAGCTCAACGTCACGATTAATGACGTGATCAATGAGCAAGTGCTGGAGATGGTTCGCGATCGCCATGTGGAATTGGGCGTGGCCTTCGAGCCGATGTCAGGGGCATCGTTGACCTTTACCCCCTTGTATCTCGACCGTTTCGTCGCCGTGGTGCCCAGGGATTCAGCGCTGGCCGGGCGTGGGGACATTGACTGGAAAACTCTGCTCGAACAGCCGTTCATCACGTTGCAACGACCCTCCGCCGTGCGCGTGATGCTTGAAGAGCATTTGCAGGCGCGGCAAATGACCTTGCCGGTGGAGTTCGAAAGTCATCAACTGGCCACGGTCGGGCGCATGGTCGCCAGCGGGCTTGGGGTCAGCGCGGTACCGGCCCTGTGCGCCGAGCAAATGCAAGAACTGGGCGCGTGCTGCATCACCCTGCATAACCCTGTGGTGGAGCGAGCCATCGGGGTGCTGACCAAACCGGGTCATGAGTTGTCGGCGGCGGCCCAGGCGATGTTTGACAGCCTGTTGGTCATGGCGGCGGCGTCGGGAAGGGGGCCAGCGATAGGAAAAGCAGGACCTTCGGTTTAAGCCCCGTCAGTCGGCAAAAAGGTCTCTGCAGGAGCGAGCGTGCTCGCTCCTGCAGGTTCAGGGAGTCATGCCGGGATTTTTATTGATTGACCGGCATTTGCGGACGCCGTTTCAGGCGACGCTTGATAAACACGGCAACGAAAATCACGACCAGCCCCAGCACGCAGAAGAACACCGTGTTGAACCAGGGGAACGGCTCGGTGCGGCTATTGGTGGCTTCGATCGCGGTGATGTTCGGGAATACCGAGAAAATTTTGATGCGCCATCCGTAGTAACGAACGAGTGCCAACTGCTGGGAATCGCGGGAATACCCTTGGGCCTTGGCCTGGATATCGGCTGAGTCGAACTTGAAGTACCAAGGGAAAGACCAGCCCGTGTCCTCGTTGCGGTAAACCATGACCTCCTTGGTGACCGGGTCTTCGGTGTTGATGAAGTACACATCCCGGGTCGGGCCGTCGGCAGGGTTCTCGGCATTGATAACGCCATCGTGATCGACCCGTTTGACCTCAACGCCCGTCACCAGCACCACATCGTGTTGAGGGAGAAAGTAAAACAGCCCAAGCGCTACAGCGCCCACAGCAAGCAAGGCCACACCCAGAATGACGCCCTTGAGCCACTTCATGAAAACACCACGCACATATCGATAATTCCTGACTGATGTTGATTGAACTCATGACGCCGCAAGCGTTGCTTGACCAGCCTTTCAGCCACTGGTCAGGCCGCCGTCTAGCGTGAAGGATTCGCTGATTTTTAAACCTGAAAATCACGGCGGAACTTATCGCAGCCTACGTCGAGGACTACAAGTTCCGAATACGCGGCCTACATGATTTGTAGCAGTTTAGTGCTAAACGCCCTGAAACGCATGGCTGGGGTGAGTGAAACACGGGGCAGCTGTGCCTCAAGTGCTGGCCTCGTTACAGATTGCTGACGCTATGAGTGCAGGGGGCGGCTCAGCAGCGCCTCAATGATCTGCAAGCAGTGATTGAGCCCCGGTGATACATCGCCCGCGCGGCGGCTCAGGATGATGGGCGAGGTCGCGTTATCTTCCACAATGGGTGTAAAGCCAATATCGTCGCGGTGCAGCAATTGTACGGATGCCGGCACCAGCGTGACGCCGATACCCGCCGCCACCAGGCCGATGGCGGTTTGCAGTTCGTTGGTCCATTGCGCCACCTGGATGCTTGAACCATAGGATTCGAAGAGCGCAATCACATGGTCGGCATAGCTCGGTCGTGGGTTGCCCGGATAGAGTACGAAAGGTTCTTTCGCCAGTTCACGAAGGCTGATTGGCCTGGCAAGCAGGGGGTGGCCGACGGGGAGGGCAGCCACCAGCCGGTCCTGGGTCAGGACAGTTTGGATGATGGCCGTGTCGTCGATGCGCATACGGCCGAAGCCGATATCAATACGCCCGGACTTGAGCGCTTGTACCTGCTGCAGGGTGGTCATTTCCGAAAGCCCCAACTCCAGCTCCAGAGAGTTGCCGCTGCGCAAGCGGCGAATCAGCTCCGGTAGCACGCCATAGAGTGTCGATGGCGCAAACCCGATGCCCAGCCAGGTTTTTTCGCCGAGACCGATGCGTCGTGTGTTGTCGCTGACCTTGCTCAACTGTTCGAGCAGGGCGCTGGAATGTTCATGGAAAAATCGTCCGGCATCGGTGAGTTTCAGCGGCCGGCCACGTTCCAGCAACAACACCCCGAGTTCGTCTTCCAGCTGCTTGATCTGCCGGCTTAGCGGTGGCTGGGCGATATGCAACAGTTCGGCCGCCCGAGTGAAATTGAGGGTTTGAGCCAGCACCTGGAAATACCGTAGATGACGCAGTTCCATGAAGCCTCCAGCAACAGGTTTAATACCTTAAAGGTATCAAGTGAGACCAATTCTATATTGGTATCGCGAAAAAAGTCGTACCAGAATCGATCCCGTAATTTTTAAAACCTGACGGGTATCGACATGCTTGAAACAGCCATTGAATCGATCGAGACGGTCATTGTCGACTTGCCGACCATTCGCCCGCACACATTGGCCATGCATACGATGCAGAACCAGACTCTGGTCATCATCCGTCTGCGTTGCGCTGATGGCATCGAAGGCATTGGTGAGTCCACCACCATTGGTGGCCTGGCTTATGGCAACGAAAGTCCTGAAAGCATCAAGACCAATATCGATAAACACTTCGCCCCCCTGCTGCTGGGCCAGGACAGCAGCAATATCAATGCCGCGATGTTGCGTGTGGAGCGCAGCATTCGCGGCAACACGTTTGCCAAATCAGGTATCGAAACCGCGCTGCTCGATGCACAGGGCAAGCGGCTAGGTCTGCCGGTCAGTGAGCTGCTGGGCGGGCGCGTCCGCGATACGTTGCCAGTGGCCTGGACCCTCGCCAGTGGTAACACTGAACAAGACATCGGCGAAGCACAAAAGATGCTCGATCTGCGCCGTCACCGGATCTTCAAACTGAAAATCGGGGCCGGTGAAGTCAGCCGTGACCTGGCTCACGTGATTGCGATCAAGGCTGCTTTGGGGGATCAGGTCAGCGTGCGGGTTGATGTCAACCAGGGCTGGGATGAGGCGGTCGCGTTGCGTGCCTGCCGCATCCTGGCAGACAACGGCATTGACCTGATCGAACAACCGATTTCGCGCCATAACCGGACGGGAATGGTGCGACTGAACGCCATGAACCTTGCTCCGATCATGGCCGACGAATCCATCGAATGCGTAGAGGATGCGTTCACTCTGGCGCGAGAAGGTGCGGCCTCGGTATTTGCACTGAAAATTGCCAAGAACGGAGGCCCGCGAGCGATGTTGCGAGCGGCGACCATCGCTGAAGCGGCCGGTATTGCCCTGTATGGCGGCACGATGCTTGAGGGAGGGATCGGCACCCTGGCATCAGCTCATGCCTTTGTCACGCTGAATAAACTGGCGTGGGGTACTGAGTTGTTTGGCCCGCTGTTGCTGACTGAAGATATTCTCGGCGAACCGCTGGTGTATCGCGATTTTGAGCTTCTTGTACCGAAAACACCGGGCCTGGGCCTGTGCCTCGATGAGGATCGCCTGGCATTTTTCCGTCGCGCCTAGATTCCCCCTGTCAATCATCACGTCCAAGGAGAGCATCATGCTGTTTCACGTAAAAATGACCGTGAACCTGCCGGTCGATATGTGTCCTGAAGCCGCCGCCCGGCTAAAGGCTGACGAAAAAGCTCTGGCTCGACGCCTGCAAGAGAAGGGCAAGTGGCGTCATCTGTGGCGAATTGCCGGCCTCTATGCCAATTACAGCGTGTTCGATGTCGACAGCGTCCAGGAGCTGCATGATCTGCTGATGCAGTTGCCGTTGTATCCGTACATGGCGATCGAGGTCAATGCACTGTGCCGCCATCCTTCTTCCATCCGTGAAGACGACCGTTAAATCCGGCCAGCCTGTTTAGTTCGCTGCACTAATAATTACAAGATGAGGAACCATCATGAGCGTCAAGATCTCCCACATGGCCAGTACCCAGGACTTTCTCAAAGAGGCCAGCGGGCTTCTCAACGAGGCTGGCAACCCGCGTGTCAAAGCCTTGATCCATCGTATTCTGCGTGACTCGGTGAGCATCATCGAAGACCTAGCGGTGACATCGGAGGAGTTCTGGAAGGCGGTCAACTATCTCAACGTGCTGGGCGCCCGACAGGAAGCCGGCTTGCTGGTGGCCGGTCTCGGTCTGGAGCATTACCTCGACCTGTTGATGGATGCCGAAGATGAGCTGGCCGGCAAGTCCGGTGGCACACCGCGGACCATTGAAGGACCGCTGTACGTTGCAGGTGCGCCACTTTCCGAGGGTGAGGCGCGACTGGATGACGGCGTCGATCCGGGGGTACCGCTGTTCATGCAAGGGCAGGTCAAAAACACGGCAGGTGAGCCGCTGGCCGGCGCAGTGGTAGACGTCTGGCACGCCAACACCGGCGGCACCTACTCCTATTTCGATACCGCTCAATCGGCCTTCAACCTGCGGCGCCGTATCGTTACCGATGCCGAGGGCCGCTATCGCTTTCGCAGTATCGTGCCGTCAGGCTATGGATGCGCTCCGGACGGGCCGACCCAGCATCTGCTCGATCAATTGGGCCGTCATGGCCAGCGTCCTGCGCATGTACACTTCTTCATTTCAGCGCCGGATCATCGTCACCTGACGACCCAGATCAACCTCGACGGTGATCAGTACCTGCATGACGATTTCGCTTACGCCACACGTGACGAGCTGATTGCCAGAATCAGCTTTAGCGATGATCAGCGCCGCGCCGAAGAGCGTGGGGTCAGTGGACGATTTGCCGAAATCGAGTTCGACTTCACCTTGCAGTCTTCTGCGCAGCCGCAAGAGCAACAACGCCAAGAACGGGTTCGCGCACTCGAGGGTTGATGACTCGCGTGATTGCCGAGCGTTAATCGAGACACTGCTTCGTTCAGTCGGGCAGGAGCATGTCCGTGAACAGGTCGGCAATCTTTTCCATGTCGCGGCAATCGCCCACGCGCTGGTTGATGACAAAGCCGTCAAATGCCATCCACAGAATGTGTGCCAGGAGGCCGTCGTCAAGCAGGTGATGGCGCTCCTGGGGCAGGGTTTCGAGCATCATCTCGCTGATCTGGGCCTCTGCCCACTTGAGCAGATCATTGGGTTTGCTCTGTTGGCGAGGGGCGCTGGCCAGGGCTTCGATCATGCAGTTGGCAAAGGCCTGGTCGGCCATGGGCAGCTCTGACCAAACGCCAATCAGTATTCGTTTCAGCCGTGCCCGTGGCTGGCGCAAGCGGCTGACCGAGTCTTTGAGACGGACCACCTGGTCCTGAAACCAGGGCGTATAAATCGCATAGAGGATCAGGAACTTGGAATCGAAGTAGACGTACAGGTTCGATACCGTCACTCCAGCTTCGCGAGCGATGCTGCTCATCGTGGTCGCCGTGTACCCCTTGTGTTTGAACAAGGTGAATGCGGATTCGACGATGGCATCGCGGATTTCCATTTTTTTGATTTGAGCCACGCACTACTCCTGTTGGATCGCTCTCGCACGCTCGTGCAATGGAGGCGGATCATACCAGTTAGGGCCCTTACGGTCCCCAAACCTTCGCGCCAAATCGCCTGTTAAACGATTGGCGATCGTTTTATTCGTCGACTTACCCCATAAAAACACCTTTATTCTGAGGTGTTGACAGGAGCTAAAGATCGAATACAGAATGGTATTCGTTAATTAGGCGAACTGATGGGGTTGGAGAAAAATAATGAGCACTAAGCGCACCTTTATCACTGATGACTATCCCGAGCTGGGTAAAGGCCCGGTGCCGACCGAGCCCTACATCTCTGCTGAGTATTACGAGCGTGAAAAAGAGCACATCTTCAAGAAGACCTGGCTTGAAGTAGGGCGGGTTGAAGAAATCCCCAACGCCGGGGATTACATGGTCAAGGACCTGGAATGTGCCGATGCGTCGATCATCGTTGTGCGCAACAAAAAGGGGCAAATCAACGCGATGCACAACGCCTGTTCGCACCGGGTCAATCAGATCGCCTATGAAAAATGCGGGACCACCCGCAAGTTCTCCTGCAAATTCCACGGTTGGGCGTTTGATCTGGATGGCAACCTGACCGGCGTGCCGGAAGAAGAGTGCTTCTTTGATCTGGATAAGTCCGCCAATGGCCTGACGCGAGTCTCCTGCGAAGTCTGGCAAGGTTTCATCTTCATCAACATGCAGCTGAAACCGCAGCAGTCTCTCGAGGATTACCTCAAGCCCATGTTCGGTTCGATCGAGGGCTATCCGTTTGAAAAACTGACCTCGGGCTTCTCCTGGGTCAGTGAGGTGGAATGCAACTGGAAGCTGGCGCTGGATGCCTTTCAGGAGGCTTACCATGTCGCCTACATTCACGGCCTGTCGATCGCCGATGCGGTCGAGAAGGACGCAAGTGGTGCCATGCCGCCCCTGGGGGCCCTGTGTGGCGAGTACCACCGTCGGTTGTCTCTGTCGGGTAACCAGAAGTCAGTCTATGGCAACCCCAAGGCTATGACCGAAGGCGGTCAGGCCTTTGAAGAGGCGTTGATTGAAGCGAGCAAGTCCAAGCCGATCTCGGCGGCGGCGCTACGCGGCGCAGTAGGGAGTGCCACCTATGATTTCCCTGTCGAGGCATTGCCCGAGGGCATGAACTGGACCAAGAGCCCCAACTGGTTATTCGATATCAACGTCGTGTTCCCGGACCTGTATTTGTCCCTGCGACCCAATTACTTCCAGTGCTACACCTTCCGCCCTACGGCCTACAACCGCACGCGTGTCGAGTGCCGGGTGTTCTACCCGCAGATGACCACGGCCGGCGGGCGCTTTTTCGTGGAGTACATGAAAGTCGCTTTACGCGATGTGCTGCTCGAGGACATGAGCACCGTGGAGCGCACGCAAAAGGCCGCCGAGACTGGCGCCAAGCGTTTCATGTTCCTGCAGGACAACGAAGTACTCGTGCGTCACAACTATCACGCTGTCGAGCGCATGCTGGAACGCAATGCTGCTCAAGCCGCTGCGGAGTAAACACCATGAATATGATTGCAACCTCCCAGACCGATCACCCTGTAAACGTACTGCTGCCTGAGGCTTTTCAGGCCCTGCAGGCTTATGTCGGCGTTTGGGCGCTGGCGACCGAAACTGAACGCAATATCCAGCGTCATCGCCAGTCGATGCCCAGCATCATTGCTTTCAAGGACGCCATGATGGCGCAGATCGACGAGCTGCTTGTGTTCGTCAACCGCAAGCCTTTGGCCGAACTGGACGAGGTGGACACCATTCTGCTCAAGCTGCTGCTGTCGCTGGCTGAAATCGCCCCGACGATCGAGTGCTACAACCAGCAGGAAGTGGTGTACGGCTTCGATCCTCGCCGCTTTGTGGCAGAAGAAGATTTTTCTCTCAAGCCCGTGTATTGAGTGCGGAGGTGTCTATGACCAAGTGCAGAGTTTTTGGTATCGATGACGGCCTCAAGGAGGTCGTGGCCGACGGGCTGTATATGAAGCACCTGTTTGGCAAACAGATCAGTGTGTCAGTGGTGAAGTTCGTTGAGAAAGTCGGGCATGACTTGCCCGCCAAGGCGCACGTCCACGGCGAAGAAGCATCGTTGCAGCTGGTCGGCGGGTGCACGGTATTTGAGGGGCTGGGCCAGGAGGGTGATGCTGCCGTACCCATGGCGGCGCACAGCGCCATGATCATTCCTGCACAACTGAGTCACTACGGCAGCAACCACTTTGGGGCCCAGGGTGTGAGCATGCGCCTGAACGTGGTCACGCCGCCGCGGCCGGAGTTCGGGCCGGAAGACAGCGTGCCCTATTACCCGCTCAAGAATCGGGTGGAACGCTCATGAATTCTCAGCAGTGTCTTGTTACTCCGCCACTGGACCCGGTTGAAGGCAGCAGTGTGCACGGCGATGCATTTGACCTGCAGCTGCGCCCGTTTGCCTTGGGTGAGTCGGTCATGGGGGGTGTCGGCGACCTGGGCGAGGAGGTTGGCGCGGTCGTTGAGGGCAGCTTTGATGTGTTCGCCGCTGACGAGTGCTACAGCCTCAGTGCTGGTGAGGCGATCATCATTCCGCCGCATGAACCGCGACGCTGGGTCTGTACGTCGGCCGCAGGGCTGCTGTATCGCGTGATCGTGCGCATGGGGACGGTGCAGGAGGGGGTGTCATGAGTGTCCGACGCGTTGCGATTATCGGCGCCGGGCACGCCGGCGGGCGTGTAGCCCAGCACTTGGTGGCACTGGACAGCACTTGCCAGGTGCTGCTGATCGGCGATGAGCCGTATGCGCCTTATGAGCGCCCGGCGTTGTCCAAGGCTGTACTGGCGGGTGAGCAGGCGTGGGGCGAGCTGATGCTGGCCGCAGACGAGTTCTGGAGCAGTAATCCCCGGCTGGAGCGTATTACTGCGCGGGTGATCGGACTGGACAGTGAACGTCGTCGATTGAGTCTTGATGACGGACGTCAGCTCGATTTCGACGAGTTGGTGGTGGCCACTGGCGGCGCGGCGCGCCAATTGAATGTGCCGGGGAGCGATTTGCCCGGGTTGCATGTACTCAGAGGGATTGGCGACTGCGAGAAAC
The DNA here is from genome assembly GCF_900475285.1 of Pseudomonas taetrolens. Classification (NCBI taxonomy): domain Bacteria; kingdom Pseudomonadati; phylum Pseudomonadota; class Gammaproteobacteria; order Pseudomonadales; family Pseudomonadaceae; genus Pseudomonas; species Pseudomonas taetrolens. The sequence continues at coordinate 2,025,394 of NZ_LS483370.1, forward strand.
TGAGCGCGACTCTGGTCGCCGGCTCGCGGCTGCTGGTGGTCGGAGCAGGCGTTATCGGTATGGAAGTGGCTGCAACGGCATCGGGGCTGGGGGTCGCGGTGACAGTGCTGGATGTCTCCGATCAGATTATGCGGCGCTGCCTGCCAGCCCCCGTTTCGCAGTGGCTGGCGACCCAGCATCAGCAGGCGGGTGTCGCGTTCAAGTCGCAGGTTGGCGTGCAGTCAATCACCCATGACGGTGCGGTTTATCAGGTCCAGGTGCAAGGCCCTGAGGGCGCGCTGGAGGTACTGGAGGCCGAGCAGGTGCTGCTCGCCATTGGTATTGACTGCGACACCGAATTTCTCCGGGAGGCGGGCATCACGTGTCGCAACGGGGTGCTGGTCGACGGGTTCTGCCGCAGTCCGGATGCTCCGTGGTGCTATGCCGTGGGCGATGTTGCCAACTGCGATAACGCCTTCTACGGCCGATCGTTGCGCCAGGAGACCTGGCGCAACGCGGAAAACCAGGCGCTGGCTGTCGCGCAGCAGATTGCCGGGAGTGCGCAGCCTTATGCTGAAATTCCCTGGATGTGGACTGACCAGCTTGGGCACAACATTCAGGTTGTCGGCTTGATCGATGACGCCGACGAACATGTCTGGCGCGGCGATCTGGCCCAGGGCAAGGCGACTCTGGTGCTGTTTCGCGAGCAGCGGGTGGTGGCGGCGGTGATGATCAATCAGGGCAAGGAGCGCAAGGCGCTGGAAGGGTTGATCCGGGATCGCCGGGTTGTCGACCGGGCGCTGCTGGGGGACGTGTCAGTGTCCCTGAAGGCGGTGGCGGCATGAACGACTTTTCACGTTTGGCCGAGCGCTTGCACCGGCTGGAAGCCTGTGAGGCCATTCGGCAGCTCAAGGCCCGTTACGCGGCCTTGGCCGACGCCAAATACACCGCCGACTATCGCCGGCAGGAGCCTGTACGTCTGAAGGAAGTGGCCAGGGAGCAGGCCGGGTGCTTTACCCCGCAGGCGGTCTGGTATGGCGCCGAGTTCGGTGGCGACAGGGTCGGGCGGGAAGCGCTGGCCGAGTGGTTTGAACAGTCGCCCTGGTGCTTTGCCGCGCATTATTACCTCGGTGCGGACATCGACGTCGACGGCAGGCAGGCCCGGGCAAACTGGCGCCTGTGGCAATTGGCGCTGTGTGCCGACAGCACTGAAGCGGTGTTGTTGATGGGGCGCACCGAGGAGACGTACCTGCATACCGAAGCGCAAGGCTGGCTGATCGATTCGATGCGTTTTTGCGACGTGCAAGTGACGGCGCTGGGGGCTGGAGCCTTGCCATTGGCGCCTGGGCTTGAGGCCTTGCGTGCGCGAACCCCTTTTCCGGTGCGCACTGCGTACTAATTGATTGAGCGATATTTTCATGACTGCATCGCAAGCATTGATATTTCCTGAGCAGGCGCAGAGTGGGCAATGGATTGCTGTAGGGACGCTGGCCGAACTGTTCGGCCAGGAAGAATGTGCAGGTGTCCAGATCAGTGGCCGCAAGGTGGGCCTGTTCAAGGTCAACGGCGAGGTGTTTGCCATTGATGATATTTGCACCCATGGCAACGCGCTGCTAAGCGACGGTGATCTGGACGGTTATGAAATCGAATGTCCGCTGCATGCGGGAGCTTTCGACCTGCGCAGTGGCAAGGCGCTGTGCAGTCCGCTGTTGAAAAACACCCGGTGCCATTCGGTAAAAATCGAAGACGATTGCGTGTTCGTCCAGCTTGCAAGCCCGGAGGCCTGATCGATGACGACTCAGTACCGTCCCAAGATTGCCGTCATCGGTACCGGCGGCACGTTCGCCATGCAGGCCCGAGATCTGTTCGATTGGGTGGAATACAGCGAAAGTGGCGTGGTCTTGCCGATTGATCATCTGCTTGAGCAGCTGGGGGAAGTGGCCCCTCATATCGAGTGCATCCCGGTGCCGTTCCGGGCGTTGGGCAGTACGGCAATTACCCCGGTTGACTGGCTGGAACTGGCGCGCCTGATCGAGCGCACCGCAAGCGAGCGTCCGGATATCGAAGGGTTCGTCATCACCCATGGCACGGCCACCATGGAGGAGACGGCTTACTTCCTCGACCTGGCCCTGGACCTTGATGCGGGGCTGGTATTGACCGGTGCCCAGCGTCCGGTCAATACCGCCGGCAGTGATGTGCTGGCCAATCTGCGCGCCGCTCTGGCCGTGGCGACCAGTGCCCAAGCCAAAGAGTGCGGTGCACTGGTGGTCATGGATAACAAGGCTTACGCCGCCCGGGATGTGAGCAAGGGTTCGAGCTTTGATCTCAATGCATTCGAGGCCATTCCTTACGGGCCGCTGGCGCAGGTGGGCGCCCTGGCTCAGGTGCATTGGCGACGCAGTTTGCCTGTGAATGGTTGGCATGCACGTTTTCAATTTGAAGGCGTGAGCACGCTGGCGCGGGTTGATATTGCCACCTCTTATGCGGGGGGAGATGGCGTGGTCATTGATGCACTGGTTGCTGCGGGCAGTCGGGCGATCATCAGTGCCGGGCTGGCCCCTGGCCGCCCGGCGTCAGGCGAGGTGGCGGCGATCAGGCGAGCAACCGCCGCCGGGGTCATCGTGGTTCAGGCGACCCGGGCGCAGCGCGGGATTGTCCCGGAACAGGCGTTTCTCCTGCGCGACGGTGTTCTCGCGGGGGGGGATCTGAGTCCGCACAAGTTGCGCATATTGCTGATGCTGGCTTTGACCCAGGGGCTTTCGGGGTCGCAGTTGCAGGATTGCATTCTCATGGCGTAGCGACGGCATCTCGTCACGGCACAACACAACAATAAATACAGCGTATGGGTGCCCGGTCACGGGCGCCGATGGTTTTCCTTGGTCTGCCGCTCAGTGAATGGATGCGTGTCTCCAGGCGCGTGTCCGGTTGCCGGTCGTCCCGGCGTTAATAGAGATTGGATAATAATAATGAACCGACCTTGCTTTGCCGCACCTTTGCTGTTTTCCATCGGTACTTCTCTGGCCAACTACGCCCTGGCGGGCTTTGTCGAAGACAGCAAAGCCAGTGTGGAGCTGCGCAACTTCTACTTGAATCGTGATTTTCGCCAGGGCAACGCACCACAGTCCAGGACCGACGAATGGGCGCAGGGTGTTACGGGGCGGCTGGTCTCGGGTTTTACCGAAGGCACTGTGGGCTTCGGTGTCGATGCGCTGGGGCAACTGGGTATCAAGCTTGACTCCAGCCCGGACCGGCGGGGTTCGGGGTTGCTGCCTGCTGGCGATAGCGGGCGGGCCGCCGACAGTTACAGCAAGTTGGGGCTGACGGCCAAGGCGCGTGTCGGCAAGACCGTGTTGAATCTCGGGACGCTGCAACCGACGCTACCGGTGGTGATGTACAACGACACGCGGTTGCTGGGCTCGTCATTTCGTGGTGGTGTGTTGAATTCGCAGGACATCCAGGGTCTGTCGTTCAATGCGGGGCGATTGACCCGGGCCAGCCTGCGTGACGCCTCCAGCACTGAAGATATCGGCTATGGCGCGGCATCCAGCGATCACTTCGATTTTGCCGGTGCCAATTATGCGCTGACTCCGCAGTTGGGCCTGAGTTATTACGGCGCGAGCCTGCAGGACATTTACCGCCAGCAATTCGTAGGCCTGACACACCGTTGGCCATTGGCTGAAGGTGTCGTGTTGAAAAGCGATATTCGTTATTTTGATAGCCGTGACGAAGGTCGCAAGCTGGCCGGTCGCATCGATAACCGTAACTTCAACGGGATGATTGGCCTGGAATACAAGGCCCATCGATTGACCACCGCCTGGCAGTATTTGTCGGGGGATGGTGATTTTCCGTTCCTCAACGGTGCTGAACCCTTTGTGGCCAACCTGGTGACCTATAACCTGTTTACCCGTGCGCAAGAGGATTCATGGCAACTGCGTTACGACTATGACTTCGCCGCTTGGGGTGTGCCCGGCCTGACGTTCATGACGCGTTATGTGGATGGGCGCAACGTCAAGACTGCAACCGTTAAGGACGGGCGTGAGTGGGAGCGAGACACCGATCTGGCCTACGTTGTGCAGGAGGGCCCATTGAAAGGTGTGAGCATACGCTGGCGCAACGTCACCTTTCGTTCGGGCGACGGTCTGACCACCGATGTCGATGAGAATCGATTGATTGTCGGGTACACCCTGGCGCTCTGGTAGTCAGCGCGAGGGTTATTGACCTTCGGGGGCCCTGGCGGTCTCCGGAGGTTTTTCTGTTTTCAAGCGTGTGCAATCCACTCTCTATAAAAGGAAAGTCCCGTGAACCCAGGAATCGGTACTTTGGCGCGTATAGGCCAGCTCTATCCATCGGGTGGCCTCTGCGACCATGAACCTCAATTGATGGCCCCCGAGGGGGTACGCTTTGTCACGACCCGCGTGCCGTTTCGGCAAACGTCCCTAGAGGCTGATCGCAAGTTTGCCGAAGGGTTGGAGGGGCACGCGCAGCTGCTCGTCGATGCCGGTGTCGACTTGCTGGCCATCAATTGCACTGCTGCGACCTTGCTGGCCGGGCCCGAGCGTTTACGCAAACGCCTGTTCGATGCGACGGGACTCAACAGTGTGACCACTATCGAGGCTGTTGTTGCGGGTTGTCGGGCGCAGGGCATGCACCGCATCGGTTTGTTGACGCCTTACCCGCAGGAAGTGATTGACGTCGAGCGCGAGTATTTTGCCGGTCTTGGCATTGAGGTGGTCAGTGCGTTGGGCCAGCCTTGCACCACCCCGGTGGAACAGGGCAGCTTGCCGTCAGCGGTCTGGCTGGAGTTGGCCCAAGGATTTCGCGGCATGGCGCTGGATGGTGTGTTGATCAGCTGTGCGGGGATTCAGGTGGCCGAGGTGCTGGCGACTATCGAAGCGCAGCTGAATTTGCCGGTGGTCAGCAGTAATCAGGCGCTGGTGTGGATGTGCTTGCAACAGTTGCGTATCGAACCTCAGGTGCAGGGCTTTGGTTCATTGTTCTCAAAGACTCTTGCTGGTCTTGCGTAAGGTTTGACGCTGCGGCTCACCGGCAAGCGCAGGCTCGCCGGTGAGTCGCAGGCATTATCTTTCGTGGGCTGGAGCGGGCGTCATGACGATCGCGATGGCTGCAGCAATGGCCGCCGCTGCAAAGACCATAAAATTCCAGTAGCTCTCGAGCTGAAGCCCGGCAACGAAACCGCCGAGAATCGGCCCGCCCATGGCGCCGAAACGTCCGATGCCGACCGCCCAGCCTGTCGCTGACGCACGTGCGTGAGGTGCGTAGTAGTTGGCGATATAACCCAGTTGGACCAGGGCGACGGCCACGCTGCCAAAGCCCGCGCAGGCGACCAGTACGTAGTTCATCATGAGAGAGTTTTTCAGCGACAGCGCGGCAATGGCGCAGGCTCCGAAGGTAAATCCGAGAGCGAGCGTGCGCCGTGCGCCAAAGCGATCGGCAATCCGTCCTATGACGATGCCTCCGAGAGCTGCGGCCAGGTTGAAAATGGCGAAAAACATGAGTGCCGATCCCAGATCGTAGCCGTTGTGGCGCATATACTGCGGCAGCCATGTGCCAAGCCCGTAAACCACCATGACAGCTGTGCATTGGGCTATCCACAGGCACAGCGTGCCTCGGCGGTTTCGTCTGGAAAACACTTCGGCAAGGATTTCCCGGAAGGCGGACTGTTGAGCCGGGCCCTTGGTGGCGGGGGCTGCAGGCAGTTGGTTGATGCCCAGTCGTGCAGCAAGTTTTTGGGCCTGGCGGATGCGCTTTTTCGCCACCAGAAACTCGAGAGATTCAGGTAGCCACAGCAGCATGACCGGAATCAGCAGCAGTGCGATGGCGCCTGCTCCGACCACTGCACGCCAGCCATGTTCCGGCATGAATGTCATGCCGACCCAGGCCGAAAGCAGGGCGCCGAGCGGATAGCCGGAGTACATGAGGGCGAAGTTCAGGTTGCGCCGGTGCGGTGGCGAGTACTCGATCGTCAAGGCGGCGGCTACCGGGATAACGCCCCCCAGTCCCAGTCCGCCAATGCCTCTGACCAGCGAGAAAATCTGCGGGGTAGGGGCCCAGGCCGCAGCCAGCATCGAGCCCGAGAACAGCGCGATGCAGAGGATGATCAGGGGCTTGCGCCCGATGATGTCGCTCCAGGGGCTGATGAAGTAGGCGCCAATCAGGGTGCCGAACAGTGCGGAGCTGCTCATGGCGCCGATTTCCAGCGGCGTTAGATTCCATTGAGGATCGCTAAGCAAGGCTGGCACGATGGTGCCCATGACGCCGATGTCATAACCCTCCGACAGAATGGCGGCCCAGCACAGGCCTAATACCAGAAGCATGGTGGGAAGAGGGGGGTGGACTGCCGCCCCGGCATGGCTCGTCTCAGTAATGTGCACGTATTTATCCTTTGGGTAATGTTCTTATTAGGCAAGGCTTAGCCAGTTCCCTAATACAGGGTGGCTAAAAAAATACTATGATCGTTATTGATGAGTTTTGGTTATCAATCCTGAATTAATAATCCAGTGCTCATTAGCTATTATTGTTTTTTTGTCATCTGCAGAGACGTTAAAAGAATACATCATTCGTTTTTGCGGCGTCAGCCCCTGCATTGAAAAAAGCAGATGAAATCGCTCGGCGGTCGGTCTTCCTTTTCGGGTGCATCAAACGGGCCGGGAGACGCGGATTTGTGCGGGGGGTAGCCGCCGTGTGCGGTGTCTGCTAGTGACGATGTGCGAGCGACCTGCGGAAGTGCCCGGTGCACGTTTATAAAGCACGGTGTCTGGCGCTGCGCACCAGTCAGAGGCGAGAGGGGGGGCTGGGATCTTCTCACTTCACGTTGCCGCTAAACCCGCGGGCAGCCTAGAACGCTGCCCAGAGCCTCGTTTTGTCCATGGGCTGAGCCGCTGGGTGATGGCCTGGCACAAAGGCTGCATAGCCTCAGTGTCCACCTGAAACTCATTCGAGTGGACAGCCCCCTCGATCAACGACGATCGATTGGCCGCACAGGTCGTGGGCAATACCGGTGGATCAGGCATAGACGTCTGGTGTTATCACCGCAAAAGAACAGGCAAAGACGCCTGGAACCGAAAGGTTCCAGGCGTTTTTTTTTTGCTTTATGAACCGTGATGGGCTGGGATGGGTGCTGCTTATGAATTCCAATGTTGCCGCGTTGAACACATTGCAAACACTGATCGTGATTGGCAATGGCATGGTCGGACACCATTGCGTCGAACAGTTGATCGAGCGCGGAGCGCTGGGTCGCTATCGGTTGCACGTGTTCAGTGAGGAGCCGATGCGCGCCTATGACCGCGTGCATCTTTCCGAGTATTTTTCGGGACGTGATGCCGAGTCGCTGGCGCTGTCTGACGCGTCGCTCTACCAGACACCCGGTGTCACGCTGCATTTGGGGGTGCCGGTACTGGAAATCGACCGCGTGGGTCGTCAGGTGATCACTGCGCAGGGCCGCGTCGCATACGACAAATTGGTCCTGGCCACCGGGTCCTTCCCGTTTGTGCCGCCAATCGAAGGGGCCGAAGGCAACTCGCGTCTGGTGTATCGCACCCTGGAAGACCTCGACGCTATTCGTGGTGCAGCGCTCAATGCCCGGCGCGGTGTGGTGGTCGGCGGTGGCTTGTTGGGGCTCGAGGCAGCCAATGCCTTGAAAAGCCTGGGCCTTGAAGCTCATGTCGTGGAGTTTGCCCCGCGCCTGATGCCCGTGCAGCTGGACGACCTGGGGGGCCTTGCGCTGAAGTCGCAAATCGAAAGGCTGGGTGTCGGTGTGCACCTGTCCTGCGCCACGCAATCGATCAGTGCAGGCGAGGATTACCGCTATCGGATGAACTTTGCCAATGAGGCGTTCCTTGAAACCGACCTGATCGTGTTCTCGGCCGGTATCCGGGCGCAGGATGCGCTGGCTCGCCATTGCGCGCTGGAGATCGGCCCTCGCGGCGGTGTGGTGGTTGACGACCAGTGCCTGAGCAGCGACCCGGACATTTATGCCATTGGCGAGTGCGCCTCGTGGAAGGGCAGCCTGTTTGGTCTGGTCGCGCCGGGGTATCAGATGGCTCGTGGTGTGGCCGCACAGTTGTGCCACGAAACCGCCGAGCCGTTCATGGGTGCGGACATGTCGACCAAGCTTAAACTGCTGGGGGTCGATGTCGGTTCTATCGGTGATGCGCATGCCCTGACACCCGGCGCGCGCAGTTACCAATTCATTGACGAAGCGAGCGCCAGTTACCGACGGCTGGTGGTGGACGGCAGCGGCAAGCACGTCCTGGGGGCGGTGCTGGTCGGCGACAACAGTTATTACGACACGTTGTTGCAGTACATGCAGAACGCCATTGCGTTGCCGTCCGAGCCGGCCGGCCTGATTCTGCCGTCATCCGAAGGGGCTCCGACCCTGGGGCCAGGGGCGTTGCCCGAGGCTGCGACGGTGTGCTCGTGTCATAACGTGACCAAGGGCGCGATCTGCTCGGCCATCGACGGTGGTTGCACCGACCTCGGCCTGCTCAAGTCGCAGACCAAGGCCTGCACCGGTTGCGGCGGTTGTGCCGGCCTGCTCAAGCAAGTTTTCGAGCATGAACTGGTTGCCCGCGGCGTCAGTGTCGACAAGAGCCTGTGCGAACACTTTGCCTATACCCGACAGGAACTGTACGGGCTGGTGCGGGTGGAAGGTGTGATCACGTTCGAAGAACTGTTGGCCAGACACGGTCGCGGCCACACCGGTTGCGATATCTGCAAGCCGGCCGTGGGTTCGATCCTTGCTTCGTGCTGGAACCAGCCAATCATGGACGCATCGCTGGTGCCGCTGCAGGACACCAACGATACGTTCATGGCCAACATGCAGAAAAACGGGACCTACTCAGTGGTGCCCCGCATCCCCGGCGGTGAAATCACGGCTGACAAACTGATTGCGATCGGGGTGGTGGCGAAGAAATACGACCTCTACACCAAAATTACCGGGGGGCAGCGAATTGACCTGTTCGGCGCTCAGTTGCATGAGCTGCCCGACATTTGGGGCGAGCTGATAGCGGCCGGTTTTGAAACAGGACACGCATACGGCAAATCGACCCGGACGGTGAAGTCCTGTGTCGGCAGCACCTGGTGCCGGTATGGCGTACAGGACAGCGTGAAAATGGCCTTGCTTATCGAGGACCGCTACAAGGGGCTGCGTGCGCCGCACAAGCTCAAGTTCGCCGTGTCCGGTTGCACCCGCGAATGCGCCGAGGCGCAAAGCAAGGACGTGGGCGTGATCGCCACCGAGAAGGGCTGGAACCTCTACATCGCCGGTAACGGCGGTATGCGCCCGCGCCATGCCGAGCTGTTCGCCACCGACCTGGACGATGAAACCCTGATCCGTTACATCGACCGTTTTCTGATGTTCTACATCCGCACCGCCGACAAGTTGCAACGCACCTCGGTCTGGCGTGAAAGCCTGGAGGGTGGCCTGGAATATCTCAAGGATGTGGTCATCAGCGACAGCCTCGGGTTGGCCGATGAACTCGAATCGCAGATGCAACTGGTGGTCAACCGCTACGAGTGTGAATGGGCCAACGCGCTCAAAGACCCGGAAAAGCTCAAGCGCTTCCGTACCTTCGTCAACGACAAGCGTCCGGATCCGGACATCCACTTCGTTCAAGAGCGGGGCCAACGGCGCCCGATCATGGCAGCAGAACTTCATCTTATTCCGGTCATCGAGGAGGTCACCCAATGAATCCGTCCAGTACCCAACGCAGCGACGCCCTGGCAAGCACCGATGCCTGGCGCGTGGTGTGCGAGCAGCAGGATCTGGTGTGCAACTCCGGTGTGGTGGTGTGGCACGACGGCGCACAAGTAGCGCTGTTCTATCTACCGGGGGCCGAGGGCAAGACCCTTTATGCGATCGACAATCATGACCCGCAATCCGGAGCCAATGTCATCGGTCGCGGGCTGGTGGGCAGTATCAAGGGCGATCTGGTGGTGGCTTCGCCGATCTACAAACAGCATTTCCGTCTTGAAAACGGCACTTGCCTGGAGTATCCGCGACAACGACTGCGGGTATGGCCTGTGCGCCTGCGTGAGGGGATGGTGGAAGTCGGTCGAGGTTGATTATGATCCTTTCGGACACATCGTCATGTACGCATTGACTGGTTCCAGGAGACGGTTATGAAAACAGCTGCACAGTTGCTCAAGCTAAAAGACCTGCAAAACCAGCAGGTGCATAGCATCGCACCAGATGCCATGGTGATGGAGGCCCTGAAGATCATGGCCGACAAGAACGTAGGTGCGCTGGCGGTGATTGAAAACACGCAGGTCATTGGCGTCATCAGCGAGCGCGACTATGCACGCAAGGTCGTCTTGCAGGGGCGCTCTTCAGTGGGAACACCGGTCAGGGCCATCATGAGTTCGCCGGTGGTGACAGCCGACAGCCAGCAGAGCGTCGAGCGCTGTATGGAGGTCATGACTGACAGTCATTTGCGTCACCTGCCAGTTGTGCAAGACGGCAAGCTGATTGGTCTGCTGTCGATTGGCGACCTGGTCAAGGAAGCCCTCGTTGAGCAAGCCCAATTGATTCGCCAGCTTGAACATTACATTCGCGGGGACTGACGGGTACGTGTGCGCCCGGGAGAGGCGCCCGATGTCGGGCATCGGGCGCCAGGGCGGTGGCCTGGATCAGAGAGTACTGCGCTTGAAGGCCTGGCGGAACGTGTGAAGCAGCGGTTCGGTATAACCATTGGGTTGCGCGATGCCTTCAAATACGAGGGCACAGGCAGCCTGGAAGGCCAGCGATTTTCCGAAGTCCGCGGCCATGGGTGTGTAGAGCGGATCGTCAGCATTTTGCGTGTCAACGATACGTGCCATGCGTTGCAGTATTTCGAGGGTCTGCTCCTTGCTGATCACCCCGTGTTGCAGCCAGTTGGCCATGTGCTGGCTCGAAATGCGCAGGGTCGCGCGATCTTCCATCAACCCCACGTTGTGGATGTCGGGCACTTTCGAACAGCCGATGCCTTGTTCAACCCAGCGCACCACATAGCCCAATAAGCCTTGCGCATTGTTTTCCACCTCCTGGCGTATGTCGTCTGCTGACCAGGGGGCGTCCGTCACGACGGGCACGCTGAGCAAGTCATCCAGCAGTTCCTGACTGATCGCGTGGGTGCAGGTATGTTCAAGGGATTGTTGCACCGAGCGCACGTTGACCTGATGGTAATGCAGCGCATGCAAGGTCGCGGCGGTCGGCGAGGGCACCCACGCCGTGTTCGCGCCGGCTTCAGGGTGGGCGATTTTCTGTGCCAGCATGTCGGCCATGCGGTCCGGCATGGCCCACATGCCTTTGCCGATCTGAGCCCGGCCCCGCAGGTTGCAGTCCAGCCCGACCAGTACGTTGTTGCGCTCATAGGCCTTGATCCACGGCGTGTTTTTCATGTCGCCCTTGCGCAACATGGGGCCCGCGGTCATGGCGCTGTGCATCTCATCCCCGGTACGGTCGAGGAACCCGGTGTTGATGAATGCGACCCGGGAGGACGCGGCTGCAATACAAGCCTTGAGGTTGACGCTGGTGCGCCGCTCTTCGTCCATGATGCCCATTTTCAGGGTGTGGCGTTCGAGCTGGAGCAGGTCTTCGATACGGCTGAACAGCTGTTCGGCAAAGGCCACTTCGGCGGGGCCATGCATTTTCGGCTTGACGATGTAGACGCTGCCGGTCCGGGAGTTGCCGCGGCGTTGCAGGTCATGCAAGGCAATCAGGCTGGTGATGACACCGTCGAGGATACCTTCCGCAATCTCCAGGCCGTCCTGGTCGAGCACGGCCGGGTTGGTCATCAGGTGCCCGACGTTACGGATGAACAGCAATGAGCGTCCGTGCAGCGTCAATGCCGCGCCCTCGGCGGTCGTGTAGAGACGGTCCGGGTTCAGGCGGCGGGTGATGGTCTTGCCGTTTTTTTCCAGGTCTTCTTGCAGGTTGCCCTTCATCAGGCCCAGCCAGTTGCGGTAGACCTGCACCTTATCGTCGGCATCGACCGCCGCCACCGAGTCTTCGCAATCGATGATGGTCGAAAGCGCGGCCTCCAGCAGCAGGTCCTTGACCCCGGCAGCGTCGACCTGGCCGATCGGGCTCCGCCGGTCGATCTGGATTTCCACGTGCAGGTCGTTGTTCTTCAGCAGAATGGCCACGGGGTCGGCGAGCGGGCCCTGAAAGCCGATGTACTGGGCAGCGTTGCTCAGGCCGGTCTGGCTGCCATCGTTCAGAGTGGCCTGCAGCAAGCCGTTTTCGACCCGGTAGCGGGCGACTGCGGCATGGGAGCCACTGGCCAGGGGGAACGTTTGGTCGAGGAAGGCCCGGGCAAAGGCGATGACTTTCGCCCCGCGCACGGGATCGTAGCCGCGGCCTGGCGCTGCGCCGTCGTCATAAGGGATCACGTCGGTGCCGTAGAGCGCATCGTACAGTGATCCCCAGCGGGCATTGGCGGCATTCAGTGCGTAACGCGCATTGACGGCCGGGACAACCAGTTGCGGTCCGGCCTGCAGGCTGATTTCCGTGTCGACGTTGGTCGTGCTGACCTTGACGTCTTGAGGCTGGGCTTGCAGGTAACCGATACCGCTGAGGAAGTCGCGATAGGCCGGCATGTCCTTGACAGGCCCGGGGTGGGCGCGGTGCCAGGTGTCCAGCGCGGTCTGCAGGCGATCCCGTTCGGCCAGCAGCGCGCGGTTGTGTGGTGCCAGTTCATGCACCAGGGCGGCGAACCCGCTCCAGAATGCGTGCGGGGCCAGGCCGGTGCCTGGCAACACGTCCTGCTCAACGAAACGGTGCAGGACGGGCGCAATCTTGAGGCCTTGGCAGTTCACGAAATCGGTCACGTTTGTATCTCCATCACACAGTATTGATCGGGCATGCTCGCCCGGTTCAGTTCAGGCATTGCGCCCCGGCTTTGGCCACCTGCGCATCCTGATCGCCCTTGACCCCGGATACCCCGACTGCACCGATGACCTGGCCATCGACAATAATCGGTACGCCCCCTTCCAGAGACGTGAGCAACGGAGCTGACAGAAACGCGTAGCGCCCGGCGTTGACCATCTCTTCATAGCCTTTGGATTCACGTCGGCCCAAGGCCGAGGTGCGGGCTTTTTCGGTGGCGATATAGGCACCGATCGGCGGGCAACCGTCGAGGCGTTCGAGTGCCAGCGGATGCCCACCGTCGTCGACGATCGCGATGCTCACGGCCCATTGGTTGCTCTGCGCTTCAGTGCGGGCAGCGATGAGGATTTTGCTGACTTCAGCCTGGCTCAGTACGGGTTTGGTTTTCATGGGGATCTCCAGTGTCGGGTTAAGGTAAGGCGGCGTCGATCAGTTCGATCCAGTGCCTGACAGAGGTGCGGCCCGCACCGTCGAGGTGGGACTGGCAGCCGATATTGGCCGTGACAATGACATCGGGGTGGCCGCTTTCCAGGGCGTTGAGCTTGTTGTCGCGCAGTTGTCGGGACAGCTCGGGCTGGGTCAATGAATAGGTGCCCGCCGAGCCACAACACAGATGACTGTCGGGTACGGGCGTGAGGCTGAAGCCCAGGCGGGTCAGGACCGTCTCGACGGTTCCTCCGAGCTTTTGCGCATGCTGCAAGGTGCAGGGGCAATGGAAGGCCAGGCGTTGGTCGCTGTGCACGCCGAGCTGTTCCAGAGGCTCGTCACGCAGGATCTCCACCAGGTCCTTGGCCAGGGCGCTGACCTTGCGCGCTTTTTCGGCATAGTCCGGGTCAGCGCTGAGCAGGTGCCCGTACTCTTTGATGAACGCACCGCAACCGCTGGCGGTTTGCACGATCGCTTCGGCTCCGTTCTCAAGGCTCGGCCACCAGGCGTCGATGTTGCGTCGGGCACGATCGAGGCCGGCAGCCTGGGCGTCGAGGTGATAATCCACGGCGCCGCAGCATCCGGCCTCGCAGGCCGCTGTCACGCTGATCCCCAAGCGATCCAGGACGCGAGCCGCCGCCGCGTTGGTATTGGGTGACAGGCTCGGCTGCACGCAGCCTTCGAGCATCAGCACCTGGCGTTCATGGCGGGTGACGGGGCGCGGCCTGGCAGGCTCGATCCGTCGCGGCAACTTGGCCTGCAAGGGGGCGGGCAACAGCGCGCGCAATGCCTGGCCGCTGTTGAGCAGTACTTTGAAGCGCCCCGGGTTGGGCACGACGTTGCGCAACCCTTCGCGCAACAGGCGTTGCCCGGCAGGGCGCGGCACGGCGGCGTCGACCACGGCGCGGCCGATGTCCAGCAAGTTATGGTAGTCGACGCCCGAAGGGCAGGTGGTTTCGCAGTTGCGGCAGGACAGGCAGCGATCCAGGTGTTGCTGGGTCTTTTGCGTGACTTCGTTGCCTTCCAGCACCTGTTTGATCAGGTAGATGCGTCCGCGTGGGCCATCCAGTTCATCGCCAAGCAGTTGATAGGTCGGGCAGGTGGCATTGCAGAAGCCGCAATGCACACAGCTGCGCAGGATGCTTTCGGCTTCTTCGGCCCGGGGCAGTTGGCGGGCGTGTTCGCTCAAGGTGGTCTGCATGGGTCAAAGCTCCGGGTACAGGCGGCCGGGGTTGAAGATGCCCCGGGGGTCGAGCTGCTGCTTCAGGCTGCGGTGGTAGCGCAGCAGTGTCTCTGGCAGCGGCTGAAACGGGCTGTCGCACAGGCCATGGCTGTAGCAGGTCACATGCCCGCCGACCGCATTGACGATTGCGCGGATGAACGACGCATCTGCGTCGGATTTGAGCCAGCGTTGTGCGCCGCCCCAATCGATCAGTTGCCTGCCGGGCAGGGACAAGCCAGGGGTGTTGTTGGGCACGGACACACGCCAGATCGGTTGGTCCTCATCGAAAAACCGCAAGCGCTGCTCGTTGAGGTCTGTCCAGTACGAAGCTTCCAGCAGCTCTCCACCCAGCCGGTCATGGGCAGCTGCCACTGAGCCTTCGCCGCCCTCAAGCCGCAGGTGCAGACGCTCTCCGTCATGGCAGGCGGCGCTGATCGGCAGCGGTTGCTGACCCCATTGCGCCAACCGCAGCAAGGCCCGGTCGCTGTCCATTTCCAGGCTGATGCTCAGGCATTGCCGGGGCTTGGGCAGCACCTTGAGTGATACCTCGGTGATCACCCCGAGGGCACCGTAGCTGCCGGCCATCAGGCGCGACAGGTCATAGCCGGCGACGTTTTTCATGACTTCGCCGCCGAAGCGCAAATGCTTGCCATGGCCGGTGATCACTCGGGTGCCGAGCACGAAGTCCCGGACCGAACCGGCCCACGGGCGGCGTGGTCCCGACAGCCCGCTGGCGATCATGCCGCCTACCGTGGCGTCGTCGCCGAAGGAGGGCGGCTCGCAGGGCAGCATTTGTTGCGCCTGGTCCAGTGCCTCGGCCAGCTCGGACAGGGGCGTGCCGCAGCGGGCGGTGATCACCAGTTCAGTCGGGTCGTAGCTGACGATGCCCCGGTGCGAGCGGGTGTCGAGCACTTCGCCGGCGACAATGCGCCCCAGGAAGGCCTTGCTGTTGGAGCCCTGGATGCGCAGCGGCGTGGCGTTTTGCAGCGCCTGGCTGACTTGCTCCAGCAGTGCTGCGCTGTCATCCATATCGTGTTCACTGCGCATCAGAAACGCTCCAGCTCAGGGAAGGGCATCTGCCCCAGATGAACGTGCATGGCGCCGAATTCGGCGCAGCGGTGCAGCGTCGGAATATTCTTGCCGGGGTTGAGCAGACCGCTCGGATCGAAGGCGGCCTTCACCGCATGGAACAGGGTCAGCTCATCGCTGTTGAACTGGGCGCACATCTGATTGATCTTCTCGCGGCCCACACCGTGCTCACCGGTAATACTGCCGCCGACCTTCACGCACAATTCAAGGATCTTGCCGCCCAGGGCCTCGGCGCGGTCGAGCTCGCCCGGTTGATTGGCATCGAACAGAATCAGCGGGTGCATGTTGCCGTCGCCGGCGTGAAAAACGTTGGCCACCCGCAAGTC
This sequence comes from Pseudomonas taetrolens, assembly GCF_900475285.1. NCBI lineage: Bacteria > Pseudomonadati > Pseudomonadota > Gammaproteobacteria > Pseudomonadales > Pseudomonadaceae > Pseudomonas > Pseudomonas taetrolens. The sequence goes on from NZ_LS483370.1 coordinate 2,041,322, forward strand.
GTACTCGGCCGACAACGCCGAGATGGCGTGCAGCACGCCGGGCAGTTCGCGGCGCGGGATCGTCCCGTCCATGCAGTAGTAATCCGGAGAAAGACGGCCCACCGCCGGGAAGGCATTCTTGCGCCCGGCCCAGAAGCGCACCCGTTCGGCTTCATCCCTGGCCTGGCGTACTTCGGTGGCCCCGGCCTGCTCCAGAACCTGGCGCACGCGGTTGCAGTCGTCGTGGACGTCGGCTTCAACCCCATCGAGTTCGCAGAGCAGAATCGCTTCGGCATCCACCGGGTACCCGGCATGGATAAAGTCCTCGGCGGCGCGGATGGCCAGGTTGTCCATCATTTCCAGTCCGCCCGGGATGATGCCGGCGGCAATGATGTCGCCCACGGCGCGCCCGGCCTTTTCAACGCAATCGAAGGCGGCCAGCAGCACTTTAGCGGTTTGTGGTTTGGGCAGCAGCTTGACCGTGACTTCGGTAATGACTCCGAGCATGCCTTCGGAGCCGGTGAACAAGGCCAGCAGATCGAAGCCGGGCGAGTCGAGGCTGTTCGAACCCAGGCTCAGGTGCTCGCCTTCAACGGTGAGGATGTCGACCTTGAGCAGATTGTGCACGGTCAGCCCGTATTTCAGGCAATGCACGCCCCCGGCATTTTCGGCCACGTTGCCGCCGATGGAGCAGGCAATCTGTGAAGAAGGGTCGGGGGCGTAATACAGACCGAACGGTGCTGCCGCCTGGGAGATCGCCAGATTGCGCACCCCCGGCTGGACCCGTGCGGTACGGGCGTCGGGATCGATATGGAGGATGTGGTTGAAGCGCGCCATGACCAGCAGGACGCCTTTTTCCAGGGGCAATGCTCCGCCGGACAAACCGGTACCGGCACCGCGGGCGACCACCGGGACCTGCAGCTCATGGCAAATTTGCAGTATGCCTTGTACTTCGTCGAGGTGACGTGGCAGCACCACCAGCATGGGCGTCGTACGGTAGGCGGAAAGTCCGTCGCACTCGTACGGTTTGAGTTCTTCACGCTGGTGCAGAACTTCCAGGTCCGGCAATCGTGTTTGCAATGTCTGGAGCAGTACGCGCCTGTCGACATCAGGCAACACACCGTCGACGCGTTCATCGTAGAGGATGTTCATAGGCGGTTCACGGCACTCGGTTGTTTTTATTAGAGGTCTGCTATCCGGATAACGCTCGCTGCATGATTGGCCCGGGGCGCTCTGCTGTCTATGTGCAGCCGGGCTGGTCGAACCAGTTCTTTATGTTCAGTTTTTCTTTGTTTATAAAAAAAACCTTGTAAAGCATCAGCTTGGAGCTGCGTTTGAATGGGTCTGATTTTTATCGTGCCGCTGGTCATACCAGTTGTGGGAGCGATGGTCGACACGGGGGCGAAGTGATCTGTCGCGGTGTGTCACGTGTGACGCAGCTGTCGCGCCGGATGCGACACCTGTCGCACGCTGACGCAGTCTCGGGTTTTGGCTGCAAGCCACGTATCACAAGGGCAGCAGCGGGTATTTAAGCGCTGGCATGGGGTTTGCTCTGTTCCAGTGGCGAGCGCAATGGCTTCGCTACTAATAAGAATCAGGAGTCTCCCATGTCACAGATTGGCCTTGCCGTGCCTCTGGTTTCCCGGACCGCGCCTCTGGGCGTCCCCCTTAAAGCCCTATGGGTCGCATTGGCCCTCTCCCTGAGCAGTGCGCCGGCCTGGGCGCAGGACATGCCGGCCAACGTCGATGGTCAGCGCATCATTGCCGCCGATAAAGAGCCCGGTAACTGGATGAGTACCGGTCGCACCTACGACGAACAGCGTTATAGCCCGCTGAAGAACATCAGCGACCAGAACGTCGATCAGCTCGGGTTGGCATGGAGCTACAAGCTCGACCTGGACCGCGGCGTTGAAGCCACGCCCATCGTGGTCGACGGCGTCATGTACACCACCGGGCCCTTTTCGGTGGTCTACGCGCTGGACGCGCGTGACGGCAAGTTGATCTGGAAATATGACCCCCAGTCTGACCGCAACCGTGCGGGTGAGGCCTGCTGCGATGCGGTGAACCGTGGCGTGGCGGTGTGGAAGGGCAAGGTGTATGTCGGGGTCCTGGATGGCCGTCTGGAAGCCATTGATGCCAAGACCGGCCAGCGTGTCTGGTCGGTGGACACCCGGTCCGACCACACACGCAGCTACACCATCACCGGTGCGCCGCGGGTGGTCAACGGCAAGGTGGTGATCGGCAACGGCGGTGCCGAGTTTGGCGTGCGCGGTTATGTGACGGCCTATGACGCTGAAACCGGCAAGCAGGCCTGGCGCTTTTACACGGTGCCGGGCGACCCCAAGCTGCCACCTGAAAACAAGGCCATGGCCATTGCCGCCAAGACCTGGCACGGCGATGCGTTCGTCGAGCAGGGCGGTGGCGGCACCGCCTGGGACTCCTTCGCCTTCGACCCGGACTTGAACCTGCTGTACATCGGCGTGGGCAACGGCTCGATGTGGGATCCGAAGTGGCGTAGCCAGGCCAAGGGCGACAACCTGTTCCTGTCCTCGATTGTCGCGGTCAATGCCGACACGGGTGAATACGTCTGGCACTACCAGACCACACCGGGCGATGCCTGGGACTACACCGCCACCCAACACATGATCCTCGCCGAGCTGCCGATTGACGGCAAGCCACGCAAGGTGCTGATGCAGGCGCCGAAGAACGGATTCTTCTACGTGATCGACCGGGCCACGGGCGAGTTGCTGTCGGCCAAGGGCATCGTGCCGCAGAGCTGGACCAAAGGCATGGACATGAAAACCGGGCGCCCGATCGTGGATGACGAAAACGCCGCCTACTGGAAGGACGGCAAGCGCAAGTTGGTCACCCCGGCGTTCTGGGGCGCCCACGACTGGCAGCCGATGTCTTACAACCCGAATACCGGGCTGGTGTATATCCCGGCGCACATCATGTCGGCCTATTACGAACACATTCCCGAGGCACCGAAGCGCAATCCGTTCAAGAGCATGTACCAACTGGGCGTGCGCACCGGGATGATGCCTGAGCATGCAGAAGGGCTGCTGGAAATGGCCAAAGGCTGGACGGGCAAGCTGATTGCCTGGGACCCGGTCAAGCAGCAACCTGCCTGGGAAGTGCCCTACGTCACTATTTTCAACGGTGGCACGCTGAGCACGGCCGGCAACCTGGTGTTTGAAGGCAGTGCCGACGGCCGGGTCATCGCTTATGCGGCGGACACCGGAAAGAAACTCTGGGAGCAACCGGCGGCCAGCGGTGTCATGGCTGCACCGATTACCTACAGCGTCGACGGTGAGCAATACGTCACCTTCATGGCAGGCTGGGGCGGTGCCTTTTCGACCTTTGCCGGCGCCTTGTCGCAGCGGGCCGGGGTACAGCCTTTTTCTCAGGTGCTGACCTACAAACTGGGGGGGACCGCCCGGCTTAACGAGCCCGCACCGCCCGCCGATACTCCGAAACCCCCACCGCTGAGCGCTGACACCGCCGCAGTGGAAGCCGGTGCGAAGCTTTATGACGGCTACTGCTCGCAGTGTCACGGGATCCATGCCGTCAGCGGTGGTGTGCTGCCGGACCTGCGCAAGCTCACGGAAGAAAAACACCAGATGTTCCTCGGCATTCTCTATGGCGGCCGGGTGCCCGATGGCATGCCGTCGTTTGCTGACGCCTTCACCCCGGAGCAGGTGGATCAGGTCCATCAATACCTGATCAAACGTAGCCACGACCTGCAGCAGGAAGGTGGTGTCTGGAAAACCTTCAGCGCCCAGCAATAGCCCGCAAAGCAGAGGTCCGGGTGGCCTCTGCCTTTTTTTTCGACACTGTCTGCGAGAGAACACACATGACTGAGCTGATCGATTACCAGAACTTCATTGCCAACGCTTTTGTTGCCAGCGAGCAGCACATTGAGGTGCGCAACCCGGCCAATGCCCGGTTGCTGGCCCGCGTGCCCCAGGCCAGCGAGGAACAGGTCGAAGCGGCCATCACCGCAGCGCGCCGGGCGCAAAAGGGCTGGGCGGCGCGCCCGGCCATCGAGCGTGCCGGTTACCTGCGCAAGATCGCCACCAAGGTCCGTGACAACGCCGAACACCTTGCGCATATCATCACCGCCGAGCAAGGCAAGGTGCTGAGCCTTGCGCGGGTGGAGGTGAACTTCACCGCCGATTACCTGGACTACATGGCCGAATGGGCTCGCCGTCTTGAAGGGGAGGTACTGACCAGCGATAGGGTCGGCGAGAGTATCTTCCTGCTGCGCAAACCGCTGGGGGTGGTCGCCGGCATTCTGCCGTGGAACTTCCCGTTTTTCCTGATCGCTCGCAAGATGGCGCCGGCTCTGATCACCGGCAACACCATCGTGATCAAGCCCAGCGAAGAAACCCCGATCAACTGTTTCGAGTTCGCCCGACTGGTGGCCGAAACCGATCTGCCGACCGGGGTGTTCAACGTTGTCAGCGGCACGGGGGCGACGGTTGGACACACGCTGACGAGCCATGCCGGTATCGATTTGATCAGCTTCACCGGCAGCGTGGGCACCGGTTCCCGGATCATGGCGGCAGCGGCGCCGAACATCACCAAACTCAACCTGGAACTGGGTGGCAAGGCCCCGGCCATCGTGCTGGCGGACGCGGACCTGGAACTGGCGGTCAAGGCGATCACGGCTTCTCGGGTCATCAATACCGGGCAAGTGTGCAACTGCGCAGAGCGGGTGTATGTCGAGCGCAAGGTGGCCGAGCCGTTTATCGAGCGGATTGCCGCGTCGATGGCGGCGACCCGTTATGGCGACCCGTTGGCCGAGGCCGACCTGGACATGGGGCCGCTGATCAACCAGGCCGCGTTGAATAAAGTGGAGCAGATGGTCAAGACCGCCAGCGCACAGGGCGCTCAAGTGGTGACGGGCGGGGCGGTGGCCGACAAGGGGCAGGGGTTCCACTATCAACCTACGGTATTGGCCGGGTGTGACAGCAACATGGCGATCATGCGCGAAGAAATATTTGGTCCGGTGCTGCCGATCCAGATTGTCGACGACCTGGAGGAAGCCATCGCCCTGGCCAACGACAGCGAGTACGGCCTGACCTCATCGATCTATACCCGCAGCCTGAGTGCGGCCATGCGCGCCAGTAATGGTCTGGACTTCGGTGAAACGTATATCAACCGAGAGAACTTCGAGGCGATGCAGGGTTTCCATGCGGGGACGCGCAAGTCCGGCATCGGTGGGGCTGACGGCAAACACGGCTTGTACGAATACACCCACACGCATGTGGTGTACATCCAGATTTGAGGGATGGCCTGAGGTAAAAAATGCCGGCTACCATCATGGGCGCCGGCATTTTTCATGGGCGAAGGTGTGTGTCAGGGTTGGTTGTTAGGCGGGATAACGCCCTGTTTTTTCATCTTGCGGTACAGGGTTGAGCGCGAGATGCCCAGATCCGTTGCGGCGGCGCTGATGTTCCAGCGGTGCCGACGCAGCGTCGCATGCAATCGCCGGGCTTCGTCGTCGCTCAGTTGCTCGCTCAGGCTGCCAGCCCATGGCCTGTCGGTGCTCGGCAAGGAGGCTGGCGGGGGCGCCAGCACTTCTGCTGGCAGGCACTCCAGATCGATGACCCCACCTTCAGCCAGGGCCACGGCATACCGCAGGCAGTTCAGCAGTTGGCGGATATTGCCGGGCCATGGGTGATCCAGCAGGTACTGGCGGGCCTCGGGGGCCAGTCGCACGCCTTGGGCATCTTGTTGAACGGCGAGCAGGCGGTCGATCAACTCGGCGCGGTCACTGCGTTCACGCAAGGCCGGGAGCGTCAGGTTCATGCCTGCCAGGCGGTAGAACAGGTCTTCGCGAAAGTGTTTCTCGCGGACCATGGTGTGCAGGTCCTGGTGGGTCGCGGCGACCACCTGAACATCCAGAGCGACGGGCACCTCGGCGCCCAGCGGGGAAATTTCACGCTCCGCCAGCACCCGCAGCAGACGGGTCTGCAGGTGGGCCGGCATGTCGCCGATTTCGTCGAGAAACAAGGTGCCGCCGTTTGCCAGCTCCAGCTTGCCTTTCATGCCTTTCTTGCTGGCGCCGGTGAAGCTGCCTGCGCGGTAGCCGAAGAGTTCGCTTTCGATCAGCGTTTCGGGGATTGCCGCGCAGTTCAAGGCAATAAAGGGCGCGTCGCGCCGGCTGCTGGCATGGTGAATGGCACGGGCGAAGGCTTCCTTGCCGGTACCTGTCTCGCCGGTGATGAGTATCGTAATGCCTTTGTCGATCACCTTGCGCACGTGGCGCACGCTCTGTTGCAGCCGGACGTCCGCGCCGGCGAGTTGTTGCAGATCCGGGTGGGCAAGGGGGGCCGGCCGTGCCACCACGGGCGGGGGCTGGCGGTGCTGTTCGGAGGGAATTCGTAGGCCGACGTCCAGCAAGGCTTCGTCATGCAGGGCACGCAGTCGCACGCCTCGCGCGCCGCCCTGAGTGAGCCGGAGCAACTCACTCACCGTGACCGGCAGCAGGCTGTCGATGGGCAGTCCTACCAGCGTTTGCCGGGCCGCGTGGTTCATGGCAACAAACGCGGCGCGGTTGGCGCCGATGACACGTCCGCCTTCATCCAGTGCGAGCAGTTGTTCATTGGCCAGGTCGGCGATGTCATCGATGGGCTTGAGGGACAGCGTCAGACGATCGCGGTAGCTCTGGCGAAAATGCGCGTTCTCGATCAGCCGGGCGTAGAGGATGACCAGTTGCAGCGTCAGGTACTGGCTTTCCCGGGGGCCATCGCTGTTCAGGCAGGTGGCATTCAGGCAGCCACGCAACAGGCCCTGGGCATCAAAGATCGGCGCCACCGAGCAGCTCAGGCGGAAGTTGGACGTCAGGAAGTGTTCTTCACGGTGGATGATCAGCGGCTGAGCTGCCGCCAGGGTGGTGCCGATCCCGTTGGTGCCGACCAGTGACTCGTCCCAGCGGGCGCCGATCACCAGCCCTGAGCGGGTGTAGTCATCGGGCTGGCTGGGCAGTCGAGAGTCGAGGGTAATACCGTGCTCGTCACTGAGCAGCACGGCGAAACCGGCTGGCGCCACGCGCTTGGCCAGGCCGCTGACACCCTGGCTGGCGATGGCGAGGTAGTGTTGATGTTGCTGCTGATGACGGCGGATATCCTCGGCGCTGAGGATGTTCTCGCGGCTGGCGGCACCAGGATCGAGGCGATGCTCCACAACGCTGCGGTACCAGGACTGGGCGATCACCCCGTCCGGACTGATGCCGCGTCCGGAAAAATGGTCGTTGACGAATGCCGCGAGCTCGCCGGGTGTGGTCTGGGCGCTGGGCCGGGTCATGGAGTGCTCCCATCAGACGTGAAGCCCGCGAACGGCATTCACGGCGATCTTGTTGTTATTGAGGGGCAGCCGAGGCTGTCAGTTGACTACCATAAACGCTGACGTGCGTGATGTAAAAAGCCTCCATCGACTTGCATCGAGGGAGGCCGGGGCAGCGGGCAGGGCAGGACTAGGGCATGCCCAGCCAGGTAGGCAACGCAAGGGAGATAAAGGGTACGTACGTTACCAGGAGCAGGAACAGCAGCAGGATGGACAGCCACGGCATAGCGGCACGGATGGTCTGGCCCAGGGTCAGACCGGTCACGGCGGAGGTAACGAACAGGTTCAGGCCCACCGGCGGATGTACCAGGCCAATCTCCATGTTGACCACCATGACGATGCCCAGGTGGATCGGGTCAATGCCCAGCTTCATGGCGATCGGGAAGAAGATCGGTGCCAGGATCAGGATGATCGCCGAGGGCTCCATGAAGCTGCCGGCAATCAGCAGGACGATATTGACCATGATCAGGAAACCGAGGGGTGTCAGGCCCTCTGAGAGCACCCAGTTGGTAATTTGCTGAGGGATCTGCTCAGTGGTCAGGACATGGGCGAACAGCATCGCGTTGGCGATGATGAACAGCAGCATGATCGTCAGCCTGCCTGATTCCAGCAGGACTTTAGGGCACTCCTTGAGGCTCATGTCCTTGTAAACGAACAAGGCAATGAACGCCGAGTACACTGCGGCCACCGCCGCCGCTTCAGTCGGAGTGAACAGGCCGCTGTAGATCCCGCCGAGGATAATCACCAGCAACAGCAGGCCCCAGAAGGCACGCTGGGCGGTGTGCAACCACTCGCGGAATGTTGCGCGCGGCTGGGCCGGCAGGTTCTTGACCCGGGCGACGATGTAAATCACCACCATCAGGATCACACCCAGCAACAGGCCGGGTATGACACCGGCCATGAACAGCTTGCCCACGGATGTCTCGGTCGCCGCCGAATACACCACCATCACGATCGAAGGTGGAATCAGGATGCCCAGGGTGCCGGCGTTACAGATGATGCCCGCGCCGAACTCCTTCGGATAACCGGAGCGCACCATGCCTGCAACGGCAATCGAACCCACGGCAGCTACGGTCGCCGGTGACGAGCCCGACAGTGCTGCGAACAGCATGCACGCCAGCACCGCTGCAATGGCCAGACCGCCACGGATATGGCCGACGCAGGCGTTGGCAAAGTCGATCAGGCGCTGGGCCACGCCCCCGGTGGTCATGAAGGCGCCGGACAGCAGGAAGAACGGGATGGCCAGGAAGGTATAGCTGTCAGAGGTCTCGAACAGTTTGATGGCCAGTGAACTCAAGGAGTCCGGACTGAACAGCAGGATCGACACCGCTCCTGACAGGCCCAATGAAATCGCAACGGGCACGCCCAGGAACATGAAGACGAACAACAGGAGGAACAGACAGATAACAGTCATCAGTGGTGCTCCTCACCGGGATTCGCCAGTTTGCTGGCTTCCGCCGCTTCGTCTGCCAGCCCCAGGCCGAGCTGACGATGGGTATAGATGCGGTACAGGATTTCCAGGTAACGCACGATGATCAGAGCGAAACCGATGGGCACGATGATCGCGATGTGGCCGATCTGGATGCCATAGCGATCGAGGTCTTCGGCACCGATGCCGGCAACCAGCAGGGCCGAGACCCATTTGACGCTCGCCACCAGGAACAGGCCGGCGTAGGCCAGACAGCAGGCGCAGGCAATCATGGCCAGCACCCGTTGTGTCGCTTTGCCGGTTTTCTTGACCAGCACGTCGACACCCAGATGGCCCGCCGTGCGCACCCCATAGGAAATACCGAAAAAAATCAGCCAGCCAAACAGGGCCTTGGTCAAGGCGACGCTCCAGGTCATTTCCTGGGCGTATCCCATCAAGTGGTCGCCGATTGCCGCGAAAAAATCGCTGCTGAACGCCCATCGATCGCTGAGCGTATAAAACAACGTATATAAGTTATTCAACATGACGTAGACGAACGTCACCAGCGTCATGGCAGCCAGGAGGAAGGCAATCATCCCTTCCTCGAAATGCTCCCAGACTCGCCTGAGCGTTTGCATAAGCATTCTCCGAACATAGAGAGGGTGGCTACCTCGGGCCGGGTAGCCACGCACACATCACGGCCTGACAGGCTGTGGCCTGGATCAGTGAAGGGCGGGCCCTTACGAATCCTTGTTGGCGCCGTCCGCGGCCTTGATCAGGTCCGCGCCGATGTCGTTGGAAAACTTGTCCCAGACCGGGCGCATGGCTTCGCGCCATTGCTGTCGTTGCTCAGCTGTCAGCGTGTCGATTTCGCTGGTCTTGGCGTCGATGATTTTCTGTTTCGCGGTCTGGTTCAGCGCTTCAGCCTGCTTGTTCACTTCAACGGTCACTTGATCCATGATCGCTTGCAGTTCACCGCGAACATCTTCCGGCAAGCTGTTCCAGAACTTGGCGTTGGTGATGACCATGTAATCGATCAGGCCATGGTTGGTCTCGGTGAAAAATGGCTGTACTTCGTGGACCTTCTGGCTTTCGTAGTTGGACCAGGTGTTCTCGGTACCATTGACCGTGCCGGTCTGCAGGCCCTGATAAACCTCGGCAAAGCTCATTTTGCGCGGGTTGGCACGGATGGCCTTGAATTGCTCTTCAAGCACGCTGGAGGCCTGGACGCGGAACTTCAGGCCACGCGCATCCTTGGGCAGGATCACTTTCTTGTTGGCCGACAGTTGCTTGAGGCCGTTATGCCAGTAAGCCAGGCCGTGGATGCCCTTGTCATCCATCGAGGTCAGCAACGCTTTACCCTGCGGACCTTGCTGGAAGCGGTCGACAGCCGCCAGGTCGTTGAACAGGAAGGGCAGGTCGAAGATTTGCACCTGTTTGTTGTAGTGCTCGAATTTCGCGAGGGACGGCGCCAGCATCTGCACATCACCCAGCAACAAGGCTTCCATCTCCTTGCCGTCGCCAAACAATGACGAGTTCGGGTACACCTCGACCTTGATTTTATCCTTCAGCTTGGGGTCGGCAGCCACTCGTTTCTGGAACATCAAGGCGCCTTGTCCCTTGGGCGTGTTCTCCGCCACCACATGGGCGAACTTGATGACAATGGGGTCGGCCGCCTGAGCCAGGCCTGCCATGGAGACTGCGGCGGCGCAGAACAGCGCCTTGGTCAGCTTCAACATCGATATCACCTTTTTATTGTTGTAAGAGTGTTCAGCCTCTGCGAACCGTTGCAGGTCACTGCGTGCGAGGCTTCTTCAAGGCGTTTCCAATCGTAAGATGGCCCAGTCGATCGCGTTTCGAGAATCAGCTTTTGTATAACCCTGCGTTCGGCTGAGCTGAACGCCATCTTTTGGGCTTGATCTTCAGCATAGCGGTTGCCCGTCGTTGTCAGCCGGCGATCTGAGCCAAAAGCCGCTGAGCCCGCAGCAACACCGGGGCATCCACCATCTGCCCATCCAGCTGGAAGGCACCGGCACCGTTCGCGGCCGAACTCGCTTCGACCACTCTGTGCGCCCATTCCAGATCGTCCGGGCTGGGGGCAAGGGCACCATGAATGACGGCCACCTGCTTCGGATGAATGCACAGGGCACCACCATACCCCATGTCATAAGCGTGTCGAACAGCCCGTTGCAGTCCTTCAAGGTCGCCGATGGCCGGAAACACGCCGTCCAGGGGCGCAAGCAGGTTGGCGCCACGGGAATGAAGTTGCACCGACATGCGCGCCTGATCGAGAAAGAGCCCGGCCGCTTCCGTGCCGGTGTTCAGGTTCAGGTCCAGGGCGAGGTCGAGGCTGCCGAACGACAGACGTTCCACGCCCTCGGCATGGGCAATCTGCTCCAGCGCCAGCAAGCCTTTGGCGGTTTCAATGATAGGCCACACGGGTTTGCCGGTATGCCGGACGGCACGCACTTGAGCCGCACTTTCCACCTTGGGCAGCAGGACGCCCGCCACCCCGGGCTGTTGCGTGCAGAACGCCAGGTCGGCCGCGTGCTCGTGGTGGTCCGGTGCGTTGACGCGCACCCAGACCGATACCTGCGGCGCCTGCTGCAGAAAGGCCGCCAGGTTCAGGCGCGCCTGGGGTTTAAACACTTCCTCAACGGCATCCTCGAAATCGACAATGACCGCATCGGCGCCAGCGGCCAGTGCCTTGGCAAAACGTTCGGGTCGACTGCCGGGTACAAACAGTGCAGTGCGGACAATGGATCTGGACATGATGCGGGTTCCTCGCTTCCTGGGTCGAGCAGGTTCGGTGTCGGGCAGAGCCCACCGTGAGCCCGTACTGGCCACGGTCGGGATGCGTATGCGGATAAAGGCTTCAGACCACGCCGTCTGCGGCGAATCGGGCCTGTTCATCCGCAGAAAACCCCAGTTCATCCAGAATTCCGTGGGTGTGCTGCCCCAGGCCCGGCACGGCACCCATTCGCGGCGTGAAGGCGGTATTGCGCCCGGGGGGCAGCAACGACGGCAATTTGCCGCTGGGGCTGTCCACTTCGCGCCAGCGGTCGCGAGCCTTGAGCTGGGGGTGATCCCAAACGCCCTGCATGTCATTGACCCGTGCATTGGCGATTTGCGCATCTTCGAGCCGCGCAACAACGTCGTCGACCGACAGCGGGGCGAAACGGTCGACAATGATCTGCCTCAGTGCCTCGCGGTTTTCCGAGCGCTTGAAGTTCGCAGAGAAACGCTCGTCTGTGGCCAACGAGGTGTCGAGCAATACCTTTTCGCAGAACAGCGCCCATTCACGCTCGTTTTGCAGGCCCAGCATGATGGTGCCACCACCGCCGGTGGGGAACGGCCCATAGGGATAAATGGTCGAGTGTGACGCCCCGGCCCGTGCCGGTGGCGGCGCGCCGTTGTAGGCGTAGTACATCGGGTAGCCCATCCACTCCACCAGGCTTTCCAGCATCGACACATCGATGCGGCTGCCAATACCGGTTTTTTCGCGCAGCATCAGCGCTGACAGGATGCCGGTGTAGGCGTACATGCCCGCCGCGATGTCGGCGATGGAGCAACCGGCCTTGGCCATTTCGTCTTCGCCCGGGCCGCCAGTGACCGAAAGAAAGCCGCCTTCGCTCTGGATCAGCAGGTCGTAGGCCTTTTTCTTTTCATACGGCCCGCCTTCGCCGTAGCCGGAGATATCGCAAACGATAAGCCGGGGGAAGCGTTTGTGCAGCGCCTCGAACGACAACCCCATGCGCGAAGCGGCGCCCGGCGCCAGGTTTTGCACCAGCACGTCGGCCATGCCGAGCAGTGATTCAAGAATGCCGCCTGCGGCGTCCTGTTTCAGGTCCAGGGTCAGGCTTTCCTTGGAGCGGTTGGTCCAGACAAAGTGCGAGGCCAGGCCGTCGACACGCTGATCGTAGCCGCGGGCGAAATCGCCGCTGCCGGGGCGCTCGACCTTCACCACGCGGGCGCCCAGGTCCGCCAGTTGCCGGGTACAGAAGGGCGCCGCAATGGCGTGTTCCAGGCTGATGACGGTGATGCCGTCCAGCGGACGAGGAGTGAGTTGAGTCATTGTGTTCACCTATGTGCTCGAGCCGTGCACCTTCGCTTGCCGTCGCGGACTGTGCGCCGGCAAGGAACGTGCGCCACCTGCTAAATCAGATCCGTCAGCGCCTGTGCATCACGCAGATGCCAGACCTTTTCGATCAGTGCCTTGCCTTGCGCTTCGGTCCGCGCCCCGGAGTACGCCAGCAGGCGCTGAAATTTGGCCTCCAGCTCCGGCCGCGACAGCGTGTTGCCCGGGTCGCCTTTGGGTTCGTCGATGGCCGCGCGCAGGGTTCGGCCGTCCGTCGTGGTGACGGTCACGCGGCCCAGCCAGCGCCCCGGGTAAGCCGCATCGACTTCAGGGTCCAGTGTCATGCTGACTTTCTCGCGAAAGGCGTCGACGTCGGCATCGGTCAGGGCAAAGTCGCGGAACTCGGTCAATTGGGCGCTGCCATGCACCGCGATCAGCCCCAGCACGGTGCCCATGGAAAACTTGGCCTGGTGCACGGTGGTCGGCTTCACGACCCGGCCGAGCACGTCAATCGCGCCCTGGTGGACCTGTGTGACGACCCGCTCAATCTGCTCATGGCGCAGGCCTTCGCGTTGCATCAGGAGCAGCAAGGCATCGGCGGCGGGGTGCGTATGGCGGCACGAGGCGTGGAACTTGAACGAGGTTTCTACCAGCGCCCAGCGCGTGCCCAGGCCTTGCGACAATTTGGCCGGCTGCGCATCGGTCGACATGCCCGCCGCCATGCCTTGCTCGCCTTCCAGGATGTTGCGCGCACCGGTCAGCCCGTCTTCGGTCATGTAGGCGGCAAGCAGGCCGTCGGCAGCGGCCTTGGCGGTATGCAATTGCTTGGAGTCGGCGGCATCGCGCAGGAACTCCCACAGGCCGGCGGCCTGGGTCCCTGCGCTGCCCAGCAGGTTGATGAACTGCTCTTTGTCAAAATCCAGTAGCTTGCCTACGCCCACGGCAGCGGCCAGGGTGCCGACCGTGGCGGTGGTATGGAAGATCCGGTAGTGCGAACGCCCGAGGAACTCGCCGATACGAATTCCGGCCTCGTAGCCGGCGACCGACGCCAGGAGCAGGTCCTTGCCGGATTTGCCGAGGTCCTGGGCGGCTGCCAGGACTGCCGAGAACACCACCGTTGCCGGGTGCAGCACTGAACTGTTGTGCAGGTCATCCTGTTCCACCAGGTGCGAAGAGGCGCCGTTGACGAACGCTGCGAAGTGGGCAGAAGTGCCACGTCCGCTGACCAGGATCCTGGCGGCCCCGTCGGCCGGTCCCATGCGCTCGGCATAGCGTTCAAACAGCGGCACCGGTCGTGCGCCCTGGCTGGCCAGCGCTGAGCCGATCCAGTCGAGGAACAGGTCTTCGGTGCGGGCCAGTACGGCGTCGGGCACCTGATCGTAGTGCAGGTCGGCCAGGAACGAGGCCAAAGCGTAGGTATGACTCATGGACAGGCCCTCAGAAGCTGCGCGGCAGTTCGAGCAAGTGCTCGGCGACATAAGACAGGATCAGGTTGGTGGAGATCGGTGCCACCTGGTACAGACGGGTCTCGCGGAATTTGCGCTCCACGTCGTATTCGCAGGCAAAACCGAAGCCGCCGTGGGTTTGCAGGCAGGCATTGGCCGCTTCCCACGAGGCCTTGGCCGCCAGGTATTTGGCCATGTTGGCGCTGGCCCCGGCATTGATCCCGCTGTCGTATTCCTCGCAGGCGCGCCAGCGCATCAGGTCGGCGGCCTCGATCTCGATATGCGCTTCAGCGATAGGGAATTGCACGCCCTGGTTTTGCCCGATCGGGCGGCCGAATACCACGCGGTCGCGGGCATAGGCGCTGGCTTTTTCGATGAACCAGCGACCGTCACCGATGCACTCGGCGGCGATCAGTGTCCGTTCGGCGTTGAGGCCATCGAGGATGTACCTGAAGCCTTTTCCTTCTTCTCCGATCAGGCTGTCGGCCGGCAGTTCGAGGTTGTCGAAGAACAGTTCGTTGGTTTCATGGTTGACCATGTTGGCGATGGGTTGCACGGTCAGCCCTTTGCCGATGGCATCGCGCAGGTCGACCAGGAAAATCGACATGCCTTCGGATTTTTTCTTGACCTCGGCCAGCGGCGTGGTGCGCGCCAGAAGGATCATCAGGTCGGAGTGTTGAACCCGCGAGATCCAGACCTTCTGGCCGTTGATCACGTACTTGTCACCCTGCCTGACGGCGGTGGTCTTGATTTTGGTGGTGTCGGTGCCGGTGGTGGGCTCGGTCACGCCCATCGATTGCAGGCGCAGCTCACCGCTGGCCAGTTTCGGCAGGTAATAGCGTTTCTGCGCTTCGCTGCCGTGACGCAGCAGGGTGAACATGTTGTACATCTGGCCGTGGACCGTGCCGGAATTGCCCCCGCAGGCATTCACTTCTTCAAGAATGACCGAGGCTTCTGCCAGCCCCAGGCCCGAGCCGCCATATTCGACCGGGATCATGGCCGACAACCAGCCGGCATCGGTCAGGGCTTTGACGAAGGCTTCGGGAAAGCCTTTTTCTTCGTCGATCTTGCGCCAGTAGGCCGCATCGAACTCGGCGCACAGGGCGCGCACGCCTTCGCGGATGGCATTGAGGTCTTCGTTGTTATTGGGGTTCATGGCTGTTCTCTCAAGATCGGTCGGCCGTGTGCTGCCTCTGGTCAGGCAGCGTGTTCACGGAAAAGGGTTTCAGTCGAAAACGACCTCGGCGCTCTGGGCCACGCCTGCCGCGTTGCCCGCCCACAATTGCGCTTTGCCTGCCTCGACGAGACGGCCGCCGACCTGGAAGGGCGTCGGCACGTTCAGCGGACGTACGCCTCGATAAGCGAAATGCCGTACGCGTTTGCCGGGGTTGGCGCGGATGAAGGCGCGCAGATTGAAGGTGGCGATCATCGGTCCGTGCACCACCAGGTCCGGGTAGCCCTCGGTCCCCGTGGCATAGGGATAGTCGTAATGAATGCGGTGGCCATTGAAGGTCACGGCAGAGTAGCGAAACAGCAGGGTGGGCGTCGGTGCGATGGTTTCACTCCAGTCGCCGGGTGCCGGGGCAGCGCCGCTGTTGAGCTTGGGCGGGTTGGGTTCGCGGTAGACGATGTCCTGTTCTTCGCGCACGCACAGCTGGCCCTGCTGCGAGTAGTCGTGCCGGACCGTGACGAACAACAGCGAACCGGTACGGCCGTGTTTTTCCTCGATCTGCAGGATGGTCGACAAGCGGTGGGCGTCGGCACCGACCCTGAGCGGCTCGATGAACTCGACCCGGCCACCGGCCCACATGCGATTGCGGGTGTCGGCGGGGGGCAGGAAGCCGCCCCGTGCCGGATGACCATCGCCGCCCAGTAGTGTTTCAAACACCGGTTCCTGGAAAAAACACCACTGCCACAGCGGCGGCAACGGCTCGCCATCGGCGGGCGTGGTTTCGCCGAAGGTCGCGGCGATGCGTTTGACCAGGTTGCGGCTCAGCACGTCATAGGCCTCTTCCGTGCGGCCGATCCAGGCACTGAAATCCGTCGGTGAAGCTGAAACTGTCATATCCAGGCACCCTCTGCATTTGTTGTTATGTACGGATCATGGAAGCCGCCCGGCATTCTGAGAATTTGCATTTGCATAAACCGGCGTTCAGGTATGCTGAACGCTCCTTGGGATGTCCGGACACAACCATGCACTTCGACCTGGCTGATTTGCGTCTTTTCATTCATATCGGTGAGTCGCCGAGCCTGACTCAGGGGGCTCGCCGCGCGTTTCTCTCACCGGCTGCCGCCAGCGCCCGGATCAAGGCACTTGAAGGCCAGCTCGGCACCCGCCTGCTCTACCGCGACAGTCGAGGCGTGGAACTTACGCCGGCGGGGCAGAAGCTGCTCAGGCATGCACGCTTGATCATGAGTCAGGTGGACTACCTGAAAGCCGAGTTCACTCATTTCGGCACTGATTCGGCCGGGCACATTCGCATTTTTGCCAATACCACGGCAGTGACCGAGTTTCTGCCGGAGGTGCTGGCGGGCTTTCTCGCCAAACGACCCGGCGTGACGGTGGACCTGCAAGAACGTTTGTCCCGGGATATCGTGCGCGGCGTGCTGGATGGCAGCACCGACATGGGGATCATTGCCGGCCCGGTCGAGGCGACCGGTTTGCAGGTGATTCACTTCAGCACCGACCGTCTGGTGCTCACCGTGCCCGTGGGGCATGAGCTGGCGACCCACAAGAAAGTCACACTGAAAGAAACCCTGGCGTTTCAGCACATCGGCTTGCATGAAGGCAGCACCTTGCTGAGCTTCCTGCGCGACCACGTTGAACGGCTCGGTCTGAGCCTGTCATTGAGGATCCAGGTCTCCAGCTTCGAAGCGATCTGCCGCATGGTGGAAGCCGGGGTTGGCATCGGTGTCCTCCCTGAATCGGCGGCCATGCGCCACAGTCGGACCATGCAACTGGTCACCATTGAACTCGACGAACCCTGGGCCGTGCGCGAACGCAGCATCCTGGTGCGTGAACTCGATGCATTGCCGGGCACCGTACGGGCGTTGATCGCAACGTTGATGCCCGAGCGCTCCGGGGCGCCTTGAATCGATTATCCAGAGTCAGTGACCCGAAACTACGGATCCTTAGGCTTCCTCGGGTTGGCAGGCAAGTGTCTGTCCCGCGATGTAACCAAAGGTCATTCCCGGGCCGAGGGTGATGCCTCCGCTTGGGTAGTACCCGTTCATGATGCTGTTCATGTCGTTGCCTACCGCGAATAACCCGGGAATGGGCTGCTGATGCAGGTTCAATACTCGGGCACTGACATCGGTGTGCAACCCGGTGAACGTACCCAGGCTACCAAGAACCAACTTTACTGCATAAAACGGTGCCTGGCGCAGGCTGCCAAGGGACGGGTTGGGCGCATGGAGGCTGTCCCCTTGCGCTTTGTTATACAACGACTCACCCCGATGGAATAGAGGATCGAAGCCTTTTTCGGCGGCCTGATTAAAGGTGCTGACCGTGAGTGCCAATTGTTGCGCATCAATCCCGCATTGGTGAGCCAGTTCGGCCAGGCTCGGCGCCTTGTACAAATAGCCTGCACGTACATAGGGCACTGTTGGAAACGGCAATGGCCTGGACCAGCCCAAGCCGTAGCGACGTTGTGCGCGGTGGTCGCAGATTAGCCATGACGCAGGTGCTTCTCCCGGGCCGGTGGCCTTGAACAGGGCACACATATAGTCGTGGTAAGAGTCGGCTTCGTTGACAAACCGTTGGCCGTTCCGACGCACCGCGAGGAAACCCGGTTTTGCCCGTTCCATCAAATGTGGAAAGCCGCTGAAACCACCATCTTCTCGTGGCACACGAGAGACCGGAGCCCAGGCGGCGGCATGCGGCATGTCGGATGGAATACAGGCTCCGACACTTTCGCCCAGGCGCAAGCCATCGCCTGTATTGCCCTTAGGCGCCGCGCTCAAGTGTTCGGTGCCATTCGGAGCATGGGGAAACAGGCTGGCAATACGCTGCTGATCGTGGGGGAACCCGCCACAGGCCAATACGACCCCCCTTCGTGCGCGGATTTCTATCACCTGGGCTGTTCGCTCCACCTGCGCCCCGATTACACGCTCACCTTCGCGAAGCAGCTTTCGTACTGGTGTATCGGTCAGCAGTCGAACCTGGCGGTCCACTGCACTTTTTAGCAGCCGGGCTATCAGAGCATTACCGTTTACCAAATGCATGCCCCTGCTATGGCAGAGCATGTCACGGGTATGACGCAACAGGCGCTTGCTGGCGTACAGCATGGAGCTCGCAGAGCGGCGGGCATTGAGAAGATGATTGAGGTCAGCCCCGCCGGCAATGCCCATTCCGCGCAGGCTAATGATATCCAGTGGTCGTCGCAGCTTTTTGATCCAGGGGCCGAGCCGTCGACCATCGTAGGGTTGGGCGCAAACCGAACGACCACCTTTGGCGAAACCTTCGCTCGTGTGGAAGTCAGGCATCCTGCTGCCGGAAAAAAACTGAACTTCTGTGCGATGCTGAAAAAACTCGACCATCTTTGGACCCTGTTCAAGGAAGGCCTCTACCCGAGGGTCGAGCACATCGCAGTGCAGTTCGTTGCGCAGATACGTTCGAGATTGCTCGAGCTCTTCAACTATCCCTTCGGTTACCGCCAGCGGGTTTCGGGGGATCCATAACCAGCCGCCCGACCAAGCGCTGGTGCCTCCGAGTACGGGCTCTTTTTCAACCACAATCACATCAAGACCGAGTTCGGCGGCGGTGACTGCCGTTGCCAGGCCTGAGGCACCAGAACCCACTACCAGGACATCACACTGCATGTATTCATTGTTGTGCATGGGGATTACCGAGTGAGAGTGTGGGGTTGGGCCAGGCTGGCGGGAGAGGTCAGGCAGCCCTTGAGGAACACCGCGATACCGGCGATCAGGGCCGGTACCGCCAGAGCCGAGAAGACGGTTGCGAATGTCCATCCGGCACTGAGCATATGAGCCCCGGCGAAGCCGCTGGCTATGGAACCGAGCCCTCCTATGCCACGCATCCAGCTGACGCCTGTGGCACGAGCTTGTGTGGGGTAGAAGTTGGCTGCTAGCGCATACATACAAGCATTGGCACCGTTCATGCAAAACCCGGCTGCCGCCGCCAGCAGGGCAAATAGGGCAAAGCCGTGGCTGGCGGTACCGATCAGGTAAATAGCTAGTCCTCCCAGAAGGTAAGCGATGGCCAGGGTGCGGTGCGGGTTGCTACGGTCAATGAACCACCCGAGAAACAGGGAGCCGAAGGTCCCGCCAAACTGGAACAGGGCTGTGATCAGCGCGGCGTTGCTGACACTCAGGCCATTGTTTTTAATCAGCGTGGGCAACCAGCTCCCGAGTAGGTAGACCAGAAACAGCCCCATGAAATAGGTCAACCATAGCAGCAGGGTTCCAGAGAAAAACCCCTTGGAGAGTATCCGGCTGACCGGGCTGGAGAGAGGGTGCTCTACCTCGTCAGCAGTGAAACGTGTGTGCTCGTTCGAGATACCTGGTGCCAAACGCTGCACGATCCGGGCACTGCGTTGGCGGTGGTGCGCGGGGCGCCGGGCAACGAGCCAGCGTAAAGATTCCGGTACGCTGACGATTAACAGAGGCAATGCCAGCAGAGGCAACAGTCCTCCCACCAGCAGCACGCTTTGCCAGCCGAAAAGAGGAATCATGAATGCCGAGATGAATCCACCGGCTGCAGCGCCGAAAGTGAAACCGCTCAGCACGACGGTTATCAGTATCGAGCGCTGATGGAGCGGTGTGTACTCACTGACAATGGTGCTGGCATTGGGCATGGCCGCACCCAGCCCAAGACCGGCCAGCAGCCGCAGGATGACCATCCACTCGAGGTTTGGGGCGAAGGCCGAGGCGAGCGTGAGGGTACCGAAAAATGCCACAGCGCTGATCAGTACCGGTTTGCGCCCCAGCCGGTCAGCCAATGGGCCGGCAATCAGGGCTCCCATAGCCACCCCTATCAATGCAGCGCTCATGACCGGGCCCAGGCTGAGTGTGCTGACGGCCCATTCGCGGATCAGCTCGGGGGCGATGAAGCCCATGATGGCAGTATCGAAACCATCCAGTGCAATGACTAGGAAACATAGCATCACCATTCGCCATTGCAGACGACTCATGGGTTGAGTGTTGATGAATTGGTCGACATTGATCGACAGCAAGGCGCTCATGGCGGCCTCCATTTATTATTTTTATGAGTGCTGGATTGGCCGCTCCCGGGCAGAAGCGGCTTCGGATACGGGGTTATTTCAGCGGTGAAAAGTCAGTCGGTCGCAGCAGTTTCGAGTGCAGGCTTACGATGGCATCCAGCTCTTTGTTCTGCCGTGAGAAAGCCTGCCAGCGCGGGTCGGCCGCCATGGCTGTTCGTCGGGCAATGCGGTCATCGAGGCTGGCATAGGCCCAGATGTGTACCACTTGATTGGCTTCACCAAATTCGGTGCTGAAGAAGCCGATCAGGTTTCCCAGGTACTCTTCCTGGACGGGCAGTGCGGCACTTTTATACAGGGCCAGCCAGTCACCCAGCTTGGTGGGCTTAAGCGTGTAGGTGCGTAGTTCGTAGTACATGGTTCTCTCCAGTGTGGGATTGGGGGGAAGCGGTTTCATCGAGCTGATGGGCGATATGGCTCGCCGCCAGGTAGCCAAACGTGATGCCGGGGCCAAGGGTGATACCGGGGCCAGGGTAGGTGCCGTTCATGATCGAGTTCATTTCATTGCCGGCGGCGTAGAGCCCGGGAATAGGAGCTCCGTGTCGATTCAGTACGTTGGCCTGGCCGTTGGTGACCAGCCCCCGGGCTGAACCGAGATCACCGGTGAATAGCCGGATGGCGTAGTAGGGGGCTTTGGACAGCGGTCTAAGACATGGATTGGGGTGGTGTAAAGGGTCACCCATATATCGGTTGTAGGCGGTGCTGCCTTTGCCGAATTGACGGTCTACGCCTTGTTCTGCGTCGGCGTTGTACTGCCGCAGGGTCTGTTGCAGATTGACGCTATCAATGCCGGTGATGTGGGCCAGTTCGGTCAGGCTGTCGGCGCGTAGCAGGTAACCGGCCTCGATCAGCGCCTGGTTGTCGACGGGCCGGGGGCGTGCCAGGCCCAAACCGTATGTGTTCAGAGCATGGGCATCGCAGATCAGCCAGCAGGGCGCATTGGCACCGCCGTTGGCAAACATGGCTTCGACGAAGCAGTGATAGGAGTCGGACTCATTGACGAAGCGCCGGCCGTAGAGGTTAACTGCGATCACCCCGGGCTTGGCTCGGTCGGTCACAAGGTGCGGGAACCGTTCCAGGCTGCCGTCGGCCTTGCGCAGTACTGAGACCGGCGCCCAAAAGAAGTTTGCTGCGAGGTTTTCGCCAATTGCCGCGTTGACTGACGCGGCAAGTTGCTGTCCGTCACCCATGTTGCCGGGTGGCGACATGGTCCAGTGTTCCGAAGCGGTGGCCGGTCGCTGTTCTGCGGCCTGCGGGCTGGCCGCAAAGCCACCCATGGCCAGTACTACGCCACCTCGAGCGAGCAGCGAATGGGTCTGGCCATGCCGAGTAACCCGGACACCGCAGACCCTGCCGTGCTCGACGAGCAGCGACTCAGGCGTTGTCTCCAGCCACAGATCTACACCGTTGGCCAATGCAGTGCTGGCCAATCGGGCAATGAGTGCATTGCCCACGGTCAAGCGTGTGCCACGTGGATGGCCGAGGCGATCGAACGCATAACGACCCATCAGTTTCAGGCAGTGCCAGAAGGACTTTGACGAGCGCTTGATACTGAGAAAGTGCTGGATATCGACACGATTGACCATCATGCCACCAAACAACAGCATGCCGTCAGGCGGGCGTTTCAGATCCTTGAAATGCTCGCCCAGTCGACGTCCGTCGTACTCGTCGATTTCAAGCGCGCGGCCGGTCAGCGTTCCGCCGGGCAGATCCGGGTAGTAGTCAGGCGACAGGGGACGCAAGCTGTACTTGAGCTCACTGTGAGCTTCCAGGTAACGCAGGGCTTCACGTCCTTGTTGGATAAACGCTTCGATCAATTCCGGGTTGTAGCCGGCACCGATAACTTCCTGCAGATAAAGGCGCATCTGCTCGGGGGGGAGGTGAAGCCCTGCTGCGCGGGCCTGGTCGGTATCGTGCAACCATACGGCGCCACCGGAAATGGCCGAAGTGCCGCCGAAGGTCTCGGTTTTTTCCACCAGCAGGACCTTGAGACCTCGGCTGCTGGCGGTCACTGCCGCCGCGAAACCTGCGGCACCGCTGCCCAGGACGATTACATCGTATCCCGGACTGGCATTTTTCAAAGAGGAGGGAAGGGTCGTGTTCATTGTCTATCGCCTGTTTAAGACATGGCCGGAGGCTCAGATTTCCAGTGGAGTCACGCCCATGAAATGACCGAGGTTGCCTAGTTGGGCCAAGGCCATCTCCGGACCAGTCTGAATCGGGCAGCCCATGCGTTGAGCGAAGGCAAGAAACGGTGTGATGGAGGGAGAGGTCACTACATCAGCCACCAGCGTCGTGGCGCTCAGGGTTTCCATCAGGTCGCCCGGAAGCGGCATGGGGCCGTTATCTGTGGCGCCCATGCCGACTGGTGAAGCGTTGACCACCAGGTCGAAGTGGGCCAGCGTGATCGGGTAGGTGCCGATGACAACTTTGGGAAAGGCGTCACGCAGCAGATCTTCGAGTGCCTTGACGCGCTCCTGGCTGAGGTCGCTTATAACGATATGGCTGGCCCCGGCCTGGCACAGCGAATAAGCAATCGCGCTGCCGACGCCACCGGTACCAATCAACATCACTTGTGTGTCGCGGGCATTGAAACCCTGCTGGCGTGCGGCATTGAGAAAACCTTCGCCGTCCACGATGTCACCCACCAGACGCCCATCGGCCTCGCGACGGATTACATTGATCGAGCGCAGGGCATTCGAACGTTCGCTGAGGAGGTCAAGGCGGCTGGCGAGCAGTTGTTTGTAAGGGACAGTGACCACGCAACCGCGCAGGTTCTGCCACCCGCGCAGGGTCCGGATGAAGTCATCCAGCACGTCCTGCTGCAGATCAATGGCGAGCATGGCGATATTGGGCTGGTGCTCGGCGAACCAGCGGTTGAAGTTTTCCGGTGACTTCACCTGTGCAATGGGTGAGCCGACGATGGCGACCAGTTCAGTCGAACCTTGAATCATGTGGAGCTCCCGCTTATTGGCTGTGTTGTGGGCTGATACTGCAAGCGGGGGACTTGGCCGGGCAATGAAACAGAAAGGGGAAGTTGTTGATAATCGCACTGGCAGTGCGATAATCGCATTCATTTGTCGATAAAGTGCCAGAACCTATGAAGCAGCCGACTATTCACTCACGAGACTTGATCGTAGGTTTGCAAAAGGGGCTGGCGCTGTTGCAGGTTTTTTCTCAGGAGCACCCTCGGCTGAGCGTGCCGGAGGCGGCGAGGTTGACCAGCATGACTCAAAGTGCTGCCCGGCGGTTTCTGCTGACGCTGGTGCATGATGACTTTGTGCAGACAGATGGCCGTTATTACTGGCTCACTGCCAGGGCTTTGCGCATTGGTCAGGCATATGTTGATTCTGCAGTATTGCCGCGGATGTTGCGCCCGATCGTCGAGCAGGTGGCACGGACTACACAGGAGCATGTCTCAGTGGGCGTTCGTGACGGAGATGACATTGTGCATATCGTGCGCAGTCGTTACAGCCATATCACTTCGATGTCTATCCGGCCCGGCTCACGAGTACCCATGTATTGCACGGGTAGCGGTCGACTCTGGCTGGCGAGCCTGTCAGCAGAGGCGCTCGATGCGTATTTTTCACGGAATACGCCACGAGCGATTACGCCTTACACCCTCACGGATGCAGCGCAGATCCGTCATGAGATAGTCGTTTCGGCCGAGCGTGGTTATGCAGTGGTGGATCAGGAGTTTGAAGTCGGCATGCGGGTGTTGAGTGTGCCGCTGATCAATCGGGAAGGACAGCTTCAGGCGAGCTTGACTCTCACCACACATGCCTCGCGCATGACCATAACTGAGATGCGTGAACGTTATCTTTCAGCCCTGTATGAAGGTCAGGCGTTGCTGAGACCGATCATGACACTCTGAGCTTCAGCGCCAGCTTGGTACGAGGCTCGGCCTGACGGTTCAAGCACGGTTGAACCGTCAGCCATTTGATCAGCGCTGCATTCCCCAGCGCTTTACGGTCACTCGCTCCAGCGTATCGAACACCAGGTTTTCAACCAGCAAACCAATAATGATCACCACGGCCAGCCCGGCAAAGACCTTGTCGGTGTACAGCTCATTGCGGTTCTGGAAGATGTACCAGCCCAGCCCCCCTTGCCGCTGGTCGCACCGAACACCAGTTCGGCGGCGATCAGGGTGCGCCAGGCGAATGCCCAGCCTATTTTCAGTCCGGCAAGGATAGAGGGCAGTGCGGCGGGAATCAGGATGAACAGCACGAAACGAATGCCTTTCAAACCGTAGTTACGCCCGGCCATGCGCAGGGTTTCCGAGACGCCGCGAAAGCCTGCGTAGGTGTTCAAGGCCAGGGCCCAAAGCACCGAATGCACCAGTACGAAAATCAGGCTGTTCTGGCCCAGGCCGAACCACAGCAGGGCCAGTGGCAGCAGTGCGATCGCCGGCAACGGGTTGAACATTGAGGTCAGGGTGCTCAGCAGGTCGCGACCAAACTGGGTCGAGACCGCCAGGGTGGTCAAGGCGAACGCCAGGGCGATGCCGATCAGGTAACCCTTGAGCAGCACCACCAGCGAAATCCCCACCTTGTCGAAAAGCTCGCCACTGAGCAGCCCGTCGTACAGGGCGCTGGCGGTTTGCATGAAACCGGGTAGCAGCAGGTCGTTATTCTGATAGCGGGCGACCAGTTCCCAGAGGACCGCCAGCAGAATCAGGATCAGGCTTTTGCGTAACCAACCTTGCTGCCACAGGCGTTGTGCCAGGGGGAGTTCTCGTTCCAGCGGAACGGCCAGGAGCGGCTCAAGCACCACTTCGTATTCCTGGCGTGCAGAGGATGAATGGCTCATCGGGTGCTTCTCCATGCTTAATAGGCGATGCGGATATCGGCGAAATCCAGTTCTGGCTCGGTGTCCTGAACCTGTCCCTCATCAAACAACAGCTGATGGATGCGCCGCGCCGACTGCTGGAATTCAACGCCTGCAAGGCTGTGCAAACCGTACTGATGACTGTGGATCTCGGCCCGTACCCGCCCCGGATGCGGCGACAGCAGCAAGATCCGGTTACCGATTACCAGGGCCTCTTCGATGGAGTGCGTGACAAACAGCAGGGTGAAACGGACTTCTTCCCAGAGCAGCAGCAATTCCTCCTGCATCTTGCGTCGGGTCAGGGCGTCGAGGGCCGCAAAGGGTTCGTCCATCAACAGGATCTTGGGTTGCATGGCCAACGCCCGGGCAATCGCCACGCGAGCCTTCATGCCCCCGGACAGCGTATGCGGGTAGGCATCTGCAAACGCGGCCAGGCCGACTTTATCCAGATAGTGCAGTGCTCGCTCCTCGGCTTCGCGACGCTTAAGGGTTTTTGAGGCGAGCAACGGGAACATGACGTTCTGCTTGACGGTCTTCCAGGGCGGCAACTGATCGAACTCCTGAAACACCACGATCCGGTCCGGCCCTGGCGCGGCGACCGTTTGCCCTTGCAGTCGGATCTGCCCTTCGCAGGGCTGGATAAACCCGGCCACGGCCTTGAGCAATGTCGATTTACCGCAGCCAGAAGGGCCGAGCAGTACAAAACGGTCACCCGGATCCACCTCGAAACTGACCCGGTGAGTGGCCCGGACCACGCGCTGCGCCGTTCGGTATTCGAGGCTGACCTGGTCAACCGACAGCAGGGCCGGAGCGGTTGCGATGGGGTTGCTGGCCGCGTGGCCTTGCACATGCGCGTTCATGTTCTGTCAGCTCCCTTGCAACGGTTTTGCATCCTGGAAGAAGTAGTCTTTCCAGGATTCAGGTTTGTGTTTAATGGCACCCACGCGATAAAGAAATTCGGCCAGGGGATAGGTGTTTTTTGGCGTGACGCTGAATTCGAATTGCGGGTTGTCGATGATTTTCAGTAAGTCGGCGCGGTCGATTTTGGCCTTGGTGACCCGGATGTAAGTGTCCGCCGCCGCGCCTTTGTCGTTCTGTGCAAACGTGGCAGCTTCCGTCAGGGCATCAACGAAGGCTTTATAGGTTTTCGGGTTCTCGTTGCGAAATTTCTCGGTCGCGAACAGCACAGTGGGCGAGTTTGGTCCCAGCAGGTCGTAGGTATTGAGTACGACATGCACATTCGGGTTTTTCAGCGCCTGATCCTGGAACGGCGGGTTGGAAAAATGCCCGGTCAATTCGGTGCCGCCGGCGATCAATGCGGCGGTAGCATCCGGGTGCGGGACGGCGAGGGTGTATTTGTCGAGACGGTTGAAATCCTTGTCTCCCCATTGTTTGGCCGCGGCGTACTGCAGGAAGCGCGATTGCACGGAAACGCCGACGGCGGGCACGGCTATGCGGTCTTTCTCAGTAAAGTCAGCGATGGTTTTGACCTTGGGGTTATTGCTCACCAGGTAGTACGGGAAATTTCCCAGAGACGCCACGGCCTTGACGTTCTGTTTGCCGCGGGTGCGGTCCCAGATGGTCAGCAGCGGGCCAACCCCGGCGCCCGCGATATCAATCGAGCCTGAGAGCAGCGCATCGTTGACGGCTGCACCGCCGGACAGTTGCGTCCAGTCGACCTTGATGTCGATACCTTCTTCCTTGCCATATTTTTCGATCAGATGCTGATCGCGCACCACATTGAGCAGCAGGTAAACGATCCCGAACTGTTCGGCGATGCGGATCTCACCCTCGGCTTGGGCCATGCCGGGGGCAAACAGGCTGCTGGTGAGCAGGCTGAGGCCCAGGCCGATACGGGTTGCCACAGCGTTAATGCGTTTGGACATGTGAGTGCTCCTGGTCATGGACATGACGTGGCCGATCAGTAAGGGGCGTCGCCCTGAATGGTGGTGCGATAGAGCTTGCGCCGCAGATGACTCGGGCATCCTGCCGCGAGGTGGATCAGCGAGCGGTTGTCCCAGAAGACGAGGTCGCCGGGCTGCCAGGCATGGCGATAGATATGTTCCGGCTGGACGCTGTGGGCATAGAGTTGCGCCAGCAATTGCCGGCTTTCATCCTCGGGCAGACCGACGATGCGGGTGGTGAAGCCTTCGCTGACGAACAGTGCTTTGCGGGCGTTTTCCGGGTGGGTGCGAACGATGGGGTGAACCACTTCCCTGACTTCGGCGAGTTGTTCCGGGGTCAAGGTCGGACGCCAGTTGCCTTCGAACCGGGTCTCGCTGTAACGCGCAGTGTAGGAGTGCGCGGCGGATCGGTCTTCGACCGCCGTGCGCAGTGCTTGCGGCAGGGTGTCCCAGGCTTTGTGCATGTCAGCGAACAAGGTGTCGCCACCCTCGGAAGGCAGCTCCTGGGCGTGCAGCATTGAGCCCAGACTCGGCAGCTCCTTGTACGAGAGGTCGGAGTGCCAGAACTTGCCGGCATCGCCCAGGCCGATGGATTGGCCGTTCTCGATGATGTTGGAGACGATGAGGATTTCCGGGTGGCCGCTCAGCAAAAACTGCTTGAGCACGTGGATCTGCAACACGCCGAAGCGGCGGCTGAAGGCAATCTGTTGTTGCGGGGTAATGTGTTGATCACGAAACACCACCACGTGATGCTCCAGGTGGGCCCGATGAAGGCGGGCGAAGTCCTGGTCGTTGATCGGCAACGCCAGATCAAGGCCGATGATTTCGGCACCCACCGCGCCATTGAACGGGCGGACTTCGAACGATTGGGGGGCGATGCTCGCGGCGATCGCAGAGGCAGACGGTACAGACATAAATCACTCCCACGCAGAGCGCGCTCAGTGGCGCGCATGTCGATCAGAAACTCACGGATAGCCCGTGCGGGTTCATTTCGTGCGGCGCGCCGATTGGTCGGCCTGTACGCAGGGGAATGAATATATAAGCATAAGGAATTTATTTTAAATATCGTTAAGGAATAACGATATGGTCGGGATCGGAGGCCGTGACTCAGGGCTGGACAGCGGAGGGGGGTTCGTCGCAGGATCTGCGCTCCATTGAACCGGGCCTGGCTGAGCGGGCCCGTCCTATCGACGAGTGAGGCAGTCACCATGCGCGAGCCCTTGACCGGACAGGCAAGCCCTGGCATCCGCGAGGCCGATGTCCTGATTATTGGCGGTGGCCTGAGCGGCAACCTGCTGGCCATGCAACTGCTGCGCTTGGTGGGTTCCCGGCGCATTGTGGTGGTGGAACCCCGGGCTGAACTGGGTCGCGGAGAAGCCTACAGTGCGACCGAACCGGGCCACACCCTGAACGGTAACGCGGCGCGGATGAGCGTCGAACCGGACGATCCAGACGACCTGACCCGCTGGCTGGAGGCGCACATTGCCCACGGCGGATGGCCTGAGTCCGCCGCACAATCAGTGCCGGTTGCGCAGCTGTTTCCACCGCGCGGACTGTTCGGAACGTACGCCCGGCAACGGTTGTCCGAAGCGCTGGTGATCGGCTCGGCTCGGGGCTCAAGCCTGACACATGTGCGGGATGAAGCGGTCGATATGCAACCCCATGCACAGCGGGTCAGCGTGACCCTCAAGGGCGGTGAGCAATGGCAAGCCGGTGCGGTGGTGTTGGCCACGGGTATGTTCCCGGCCGCGCGCACGGCCCAGCGTCAATCCAGCGGACTCAATACTATGGCCCTGGATCCGTGGGATGTCGAAGCCTTGCGGGCACTGCCGGTGGACGCACGGGTGTTGATCATCGGCTCCGGGCTGACGATGGTCGACGCGCTGGAAACCCTGAACCAGGCCGGTCATCGCGGACCGATCGAGGTGTACTCGCGGCACGGGCTGTTACCGCATGTGCGCCGTCAGCCACCCGCCTGGGAGGACTTTCTGGATCGGTCACCGCACCTGCGCAGCCCCTTGCAGCTGATGCGTGAACTGCGGCGCCAGTGCCGACTGGCCGAGGCGGCCGGGGTTGACTGGCAGGCACCGCTGGACACGGTACGGGTTCATATCGCTCGGCTCTGGAGCCAGGCCACCGACGTGCAGCGCCGGCAGTTCGTGCGGCATGTGCGCCCGTGGTGGGAAAGCCATCACCACCGTTCGCCACCCCAGGGCCATAGCTTGCTGCAGCGGTTGTTGAGTGAAGGGCGTCTGAGTATCCGCGCCGCATCGTTGCAAGGGGTGGAACGTTCCGAAAGCGGGCTGCCCCGGATCCGCCTGCGCTATCGCGGGCAGGCACAGGTGAGCGTGGTTGAAGGCGATGGGTTGATCAACTCCACCGGTATCGAGTACGACTGGCGCCGGGTGGATAAGGCCTTGCCCAGAAACCTGCTGCAGCGCGGGCTGATCCAGCCTGGCAACCTGGGCCTGGGAATCGCGGCCGATATCAGCGGTGCGGTGTTGAATGCCGAGTCTGTGCCGGCGCAACGGTTGTTTGCCATGGGCCCACCCTTGCGCGGCCAATGGTGGGAGAGCACTGCCGTCACCGACGTCGCCCTGCAGGCCAAAGCGCTGGCCGCGCGCCTGGAACGTTTGCTCTAGGAGCACGCTTGCTGTCGGTGCTGGCCTCGCGCGCTTTCAATTTCGCACGGGGCCAGCGGCGCGGGCGTTACTCTGCCGTTGACGGTTTTTCCCAGAGGTTGATTCCGCCTTCCTGAGCGAAGCGATCGATTTCTGCCAGTTCCTTTGCGCTGAAACTCAGGTTCTGTAACGCCGCGACGTTTTCAATGATCTGTTCCGGGCGACTGGCGCCGATCAGCGCCGATGTGACGCGAGGGTCCCGCAGGGTCCAGGCCAACGCCATTTGAGCCAGGCTTTGTCCCCGCCGCCGGGCAATTTCGTTAAGCGCCCGCACGTGGGCAATGTTGGCATCGGACAAGTGCGAGGACTGCAACGAACCGCCCCCCGGACGATTGACCCGCGCATCCGCCGGCACGCCGTTGAGGTATTTGTCAGTCAACAACCCTTGGGCCAGCGGGGTGAAAGCGATCACACCGGCACCGAGCTCGTGGGTGGTGTCCAGCAAGTCCTTTTCCACCCAGCGGTTGAGCAGGTTGTAAGCCGGCTGGTGGATCAGCAGCGGGACCTTCCATTCATTGAGCAGCGCGGCCATTTCCCGGGTTTTTACCCCCGAGTAAGAGGAGATGCCGATGTACAGTGCCTTGCCTTGTTGCACGGCAGAGGCGAGGGCGCTGGCAGTTTCCTCCAGCGGGGTTTCGGCATCGAAGCGGTGAGAGTAAAAGATGTCGACGTAGTCCAGCCCCAGGCGTTGCAAGCTTTGATCAAGGCTGGCCAGTACGTATTTGCGCGAGCCGCCCCCTTGTCCGTAGGGCCCGGGCCACATGTCCCAACCGGCTTTGCTGGAGATGATCAGCTCATCGCGGTATGCCTTGAAGTCTTCGCGCAGCAACCGACCGAAGTTGGTCTCGGCACTGCCATACGGCGGGCCGTAATTGTTGGCCAGGTCAAAGTGGTTGATGCCCAGGTCGAATGCGGTGCGCAACAAGGCACGTTGAGTATCGATCGGCGTACTGTCACCGAAGTTGTGCCAGAGCCCCAGTGACAGTGCCGGCAGCACCAGCCCGCTGCGGCCCACGCGGCGGTAGGGAAGAGTGTCGTAGCGATTTTCGGCAGCGGTATAAGTCATCGAATCCTCTCGATCAGGTAGGTCGGCATTCGGCAAGCCGTTGACGAGCAAGCGTAGTCCCCCTGCTGGACTTCAGATATACAGATTAAGCATTCGTTCGGGGTCGTGTTGTCGGGGCGATGCGCTCACTATGCAGCTTGCCGTGGCAAGCCAACCTCACAACGGGGGCTAGAGTTTTATGGGAGTGCCACCGAGGCGATCTGACTCATAAGCAGCCTCGATGATACTCATGACGCTGTGCATCGTTGCAAGTCCGGCTCCTGCATATGCAGTCTCACGGCCAGGCGCGAGAACGTCGGTTACGAAGTTGTCGTAATAAACGTCTGAGTTCAGGCTCATGTGAAGGTCACTTGCCTGCCCAGCAGCGTCGATCAGACGCATGCCATCCGGGGTCGAGCGCGCGTAGAACTGATCGGTAGACAATGAAAATGAGTACTCCCGTTGCTCGGGAGTATTCGCCGGGTAGTTGTAGCCAGTTTCGATGGTGCAGATGCAGCCGCTCTCGGTTACGAGGGTCATCATTGAGCCGATCTCTACCGCTGTCAGTTGCGGGTCTCGATACATCACTGCAGATACGCTGCGTATGCTCTCTCCGGAAATTTCCCGAGCCAGATCGATGAAGTGAGCGGCCAGGTTGATCGTGCAACCGCCACCCGAGCGTTTCGGGTCAAGCATCCAAGAGCAGTTGTTCATCAGGTAGCGTTCGGGTGGCCCGGCATTAAATCGAAACGACTGAGTTCTCCATTTTGCACCGCTCTTAAGCGCCGTTTGTTTGAGGCGGTTCAGTAATTCACTGTGCCTCCAAACCAATGGTACCGCCACGAACAGACCTGCGGCTTCGGCACGTTGATGCAGATCCAGCACTTCGTGACGGTTGAGCCCGCAAGGCTTCTCCATCGCGAATGGAATGTTTCGCTCGATCAATGTTTTGCCCATGGCATACAGCTCATCGTGCGGACCAAAGACGAACGCAAAATCAAACGCTTCGTTATCCAGCAGGGTTTTCCAGTGATCGTAGCGCTGCGCTCCGAAGCGCTGAGCGAGGGCAGGGCCACGCGAACCTGTGGCGTCGGATACCGCCGTGACAGTCACATCAGGCAGCCGCTCAAGGGCATCAAGGTAGAGAGGGGTGTGCCAGTGGCTTACTTCCAGAAGTACGACTTTCAAACATTCATTCCTTATTAAAAGTGTGTTTGACAAGCTTGCCGGTGCATGAGGGATTGCGGTTCAAGCATAAAAATAGCAGCGTTCGAGCCACGCTTGCGAGGTTGAACAGGGGGCTTACAATCCGCTTGAGTAGCGACGTTCGATATCTTCGAAACCTAGAAAACTGAGTGCCAACAGAGCTTGGCCCAGGTGCATAGGGTGGCCATCCAGGGTTTGACAGCCGAGCGATTGCGCCTTGAGCAGCAACGCAGTCGGCTCGGATCTGGTGATGATGTCGACCACCACCGTAGTTGGGGACAACCGCTCTGCGTCTATCGGCATCGGGTCAGCAGGGTTCATGCCGAGCGGAGTGGCATTGATCACGATGTCATGACCCGCTGGGTCTGCTGGGCCTGCATGCACAACGCACGCCCCCTGTTTTGCGACACATTGCGCTAGGTCTAAGGCGCGGTGCGGGTCCAGGTCTGAAATGATTAGCGATCGGGCGCCAGCAGCGGCCACGGCAAACGCGATTGCCCTTCCCGAGCCGCCTGCACCGACAAGCAGAACCGATTTTCCGAGCAGGGTAACGCCTTGACGCTGCATGCCCAGCACGCAGCCAAGCCCGTCAAACACCGCACCCACCCAGCGCCCGTCGCTGTCACAGCGAATGACGTTGATTGCGCCGATCTGACGCGCGGTAGGGTGAAGAACGTCCACGAGATCAAGCATGCTCTGCTTGTGCGGCATGGTGACGAGAAGCCCAGCAAGGTTGCTCACCGTTCGTATACCACTAACAAACCCGGACAGGTCTCCTGTACCGACCTCCAGTGGAATGCAGACGGCATCAGACTGTGCCTCGGCAAACAACGTGTTCAGTAGCACTGGGGACTTGGCACTCCTGAGGGGAGTGCCAATTAATCCATATATACGAGTGGTGCCGATAATACGTGGATACATGTCAACCTACTGGTGTGGGCAGTGGTAAGTCATTGTCAGTAGGAGGGTGCTGAAACTCACTACTCACTAAGTGTGCAAACTCACTGCCATATTGTTCTAAGCGCTGTGCTGATAAATGGAACAGCGCATTAGTGTTAATCGGGCTGGCTTTTAAGAGCGTATCGCTGGTGCTGATTGGACTGCATTTGCTTGCAGCCCGGAAATGGACTGTTCTTGCACGCGTTCATATTCCTCTTTCGACATTGGGACTGCATTAGGGTCACCGAGATCCTTCAGGCGAATCCGGTATGTTTCGCGGGTAGTAAAAGCAGCAATCGCTGAGATTAAGCAGATACCAAAAGTCAACGCTCCGATTTTAAGAGGAATATTCTCGGTTCCGGGAGGTGCAACCGATACGAAAAGGGCTGGCAGAAATGCTGTGCATGCCACACCGATATTCTGACCAATGGCCATGCCGGTAACACGGACGCGTGTACGGAACAGTTCTGGGAACAGGCTTGGGAATACACCATTAAAACCTTGGTAAGCCACACCCCACATGAGCAGCGAGAAAATCACCGAAAGCCATAGATTGTGAATGCTGATTGCATAGAGATACGCAAATGACAAGAGTCCGCCGCAAAGAACACCCACAATTACCGGAGGTCGACGGCCAATCCTGTCAGAGAGCTTACCCACGAAGGGGATAAGTATGACCGCGCACAAATTGCCTAAAACCGGTATCCACATGAACACGCCGGAAGGAAAGCCAATGCCATAGGCAGGTTGTACTGCATAGGTTGCTCCGAATACTGAGGCGACGATGGCAAGGATCCCGGAGAGCGCCATGCCAACCACTCGCAACACATCTCGCCAGCTCTGTGTGATCACTTCGACCACGGGTAATTTGCGGGTCTCGGCTTGGGTCAGCGCCTCGGTGAATACTGGGGCTTCATGAACTTCACGGCGGATGATCCACCCGGCAATCAGCACAAAGACGCTGAGCAGAAACGGTATTCGCCAGCCCCAGGCAGCAAATTGATCGGCGGGCATGAAATGGGCAAGCGGCAGGAAAACCGCAGCCGCTAGAAGTTGTCCTGCTTGTACGCCTTGAAGTGTAAAGCTTGCGAAGTAACCTCGACGTCCATCAGGCGCGTGCTCCAGGATCATGGAGCTTGCACATGACATCTCTCCTGCGACAGCAAATCCTTGAATCAGACGCAAAAAGATCAACAGTGCAGGGGCCCAGACACCGATCTGCTCGAAGGTAGGTAGCAGTCCGATGCTCACGGTCGAAAAACCCATCAAGAACATGCAGTAGACCAGTACGGTCTTGCGCCCATGTCGGTCGCCCAGGTGCCCTAATACCACGGCTCCGATTGGGCGAGCGATGTATCCGACGCCGAAGCTTGCCAGCGAAACGATGATTCCGACGGTCGGGTTCTCTGTCGGGAAAAACAGCTGCGGGAAAAGCAAAGCCGCGGCGGTGGCGTAGATGAAAAAGTCGTAATACTCCAAGGCGGAGCCGATCCAGCCGCTCGCTGCGGCCTTCTTTGACTGACGCTTAGAATCTGGATCGGCCTGAATGCTTTGGCTCATGAGATGTCTCCGGAATTTTATTATTGTAACGGCGTTCCAGTTGTAATGTTGTTCCCATGATTATGGCTTTGTCAAGGAGTATGGCCGGCTGATGCCCGGCAGCGACGCAGAACAATCCGTACGTATGCAGATGCTGGAACCGTCCCGACGCACTATCTGAATCGAGCAACATGGTAAAGCCAGCGGCCATCCGGATGGCTTGACGTATAGCGCTTTTCAGTCAGCCAGCTCTGGGCAAGCGGTCGTGGATGACAGTAATTGGTTGCTCTTGCGTTGACTTGACGTTCACGGAGTGCTTACTATTGTAACTGTGTTCCAAGTAGAACGGCGTAACCAAACATGTGCCGCTGTTGATTACCAGTCGAGAAAAATCCCATGAGAGTCGTTAAAGGTGCTGTTGACCGCTGCCTGGAGGCCATTGAATTATTGGCCCGAGAAGCCCGCTGGATGCGAATGTCCGATATTGCCGCTGAGCTGGGCATGGAGAAAGGGCCGGCACACCGTGTGCTTGCTCAGTTGGTGGAGCAAGGGTGGATCGAGCAGGATGAAGCGACATCCCAGTACCGTCTGACACTCAAGCTGGCGCTTCTGGGGCAACGCTATCTGAATGGCATTGGTTTGCCTGAGCTGGTTCAGCCCATCATTGAAAATGTAGCTTCTATATCCCACGAGCTGGTACGTCTGACTGTCGTATGCGAGAACGGTCTGTCATGGCTTGCTTCGGCCCAAGGCGCCGCGCCAGGGTTGATGTATTCGCCAGCCATGGATCAGCCCATCAATCTCTATACAACGGCCAACGGCAAGGCCTGGCTTGCATCGATGCCTGATGAGCAAGCCGTCGAGATTGCTATACGCAGTGGCTTGGGTAAAGACCAGGGTGCCGGAAAAGGTCCGCGAGCTATCAATAGTATTGAACGCTTGTTGCCTGAACTGGCAGCGACCAGAGCGCGCGGTTATGGACTGGTAGTGGAAGAGGCCGAGGCCGGGGTCTGGGCCATTGCGGTGCCGGTGAAATTGATTTCGTCCGGCGCCGTGGTCGGAACCATGAGTATTGCAGGGCCGGTCATGCGCATGCATCCGGATCGCTACGCCGAATTGCACGCACTGCTAAATGATGCTGCGAACAAGCTCGGCACGGTATGGCCTCGACAAGCGAGTGTCCAGGGGTGACTGTGATGGATCAGACCCCATTCGCCGGTATGGCTGAATCAACCATCATGCAAGCCGCCGCTGAACTCGTGCGTGCGCGTCAAACGGGCAGTCGGTTAGACGCTCTGTCATGTGATGATTTGTTGAGTCTGGAGCAAGGCTTTGAGATACAGCAACAGGTAGGCTTGCTGGCCGGGAAGAAAGTGGGCGGCTGGAAATGCGCACTGCCCAAGCCTGGCAAGTGGATAGTCGCACCGATCTACATCGACGACATCGTGCGCTCCAATCACTACCCGCTGAACTTTGCGACCTCTACCGTGCGAATCGAGCCTGAGCTCGCTTGCGTACTAGGATCGGATCTGCCTGCACGCTCGGCGCCTTATACGGCCGACGACATTCTTCGCTCGATCAGTCAGGTACACCTTTCACTTGAGGTAATCGACTGTCGTTATACCGATCCTCACAAGGTTACGTTCGAGCAACTACTGGCTGATGGGCTTTTCAACCATGGTCTTGTCCTGGGCCCTCAGGCCATTTCGCTGGGCTCAAACAATCTGCCCGTTTGTCTCGAAGTGACGCTGAGGCATCCCGGTGTCGAGCCTGTGAGCATTTGCGGAGCTCATCCGGATCAGGACCCCGTGTTGCCAATCGTCTGGCTCGCGAATTTTCTTTCTGCACGTGGAATCGATCTGCAAGCAGATCAGGTCGTGATCACGGGCTCGTATGCAGGTGTTCTAGAAGTTCCCACTCACCAGCCGCTGGATATTCAGTTCGGCGAGGCAGGATCATTGCCTGTCTTTTTCTCAACTCTTGAGGAGTAACATATGCGCTTGGTTCGTTTCGGTCTGCCAGGACAAGAGCTGCCTGGAATTTTGGATGCTCAAGGACGGGTCAGGGATCTCTCTGGCATCGTCGATGATATTGACGCGGCGGCGCTGTCGCCGGCCAGTATCGAGAAACTGCGTGGCATCGACACTGAGAGTCTGCCGCTGGTGGTGCCTGGAACACGTCTGGGCCCGTGTGTAGGCAATGTCCCGAACCTGATCTGTATTGGCCTCAACTATTCTGACCACGCCGCTGAAACCAACACGCCCATACCGAGTCAGCCCGTGGTGTTCAACAAGCACACTGGATCCATCAGTGGTGCCAACGACCCTGTAATCCTGCCAGGCGATGCGAAGAAACTCGACTGGGAAGTTGAGCTGGCCATTGTGATCGGTTCTCCGGCCTGGCACATCGAGGAGAGCAGGGCGCTGGATCACGTTGCCGGTTACTGCCTGGCCAACGATGTTTCCGAAAGGGCCTATCAACTTGAGTACGAAGGTCAGTGGACCAAGGGCAAGAGCGGTTTTTCCTTTGCGCCGCTGGGCCCCTGGCTGGTGACCCGCGATGAAATTGCCGATCCGCAGAATCTCGATCTTTGGCTTGAAGTCAACGGCAAGCGCTTTCAGAACGGTAACACCCGGACGATGATCTTCAGCGTTGCGCACATCGTCTCTTATCTGAGCCGTTTCATGCCGCTCCTGCCGGGCGACGTAATTATCACTGGGACACCGCCGGGCGTCGGACTGGGCCAGAACCCGCATGTGTTTCTCAAGGCGGGGGACGTCATGCGCGTTGGGGGCGCGGGCCTGGGAGAGCAGTCTCAGATGGTAGTGCCTTATGTCCCGGAAATGGGCGCAGCCTGGGCTGCTGGTCGTTACCCTAACGTTGATTGATGCCGACTGGAGGAAGACGTATGAGTTTTGCAGGAACGGGTGTCGTTGCAATTTGGCATGATCTTCTCCCCGAGGCGCGGGATGAGTTTTATGAGTGGCATAATCGTGAGCACATGCCCGAACGCTTGGGTATTCCAGGCTTCCAGCGTGGACGGCGGTACATAGCGCTGGATACAGGGCCTGTCTATTTCAACCTCTACGAGGCCGACTCTGTCCATGTGCTAGGAGGACCGGATTATCTGGCTCGCCTCAACGCTCCAACAGCTTGGACACAGAAGGTCGTACAGTCATACCGAAATGTCGCCCGATCGATTTGTGATGTGCATTACACCGCTGGCGTAGGCCATGGTGCTTACCTGGTGACCGTCCGCTTCGATGTCACCGCCGAGCGCTACACGGAGGTTGTGCAAGCGTTGCGCGATCGAGTGTTGCCGCCGCTGACCGAAGCACAAGGGATCACGGGTGTCCATTTCTGTACGGCAGATGAAGCTGTCAGCAAGGTCGAGACTGCGGAGAAGAAGGCTCGATCGCAAGGCACTGAAATTCCGTCCTGGGTCATCATGGTCGAAGGCTGCGCCGCTGATTATGTAGGACATGCCAGAGAGCGCCTGGTGGCGGAGCTTGGCAATCTGCTGGGCAACCCTTTGCAGCCGCTCGGCACCACGCTTTATCAACTGGAATATACCCGCTGCAAGACATCTGTCAGCGCGGGTTGATGGGTGGCGCTGGCCTGTATTGATAACGCAAGCAATGCCTGGGCGTTTTTAATCCGAGTGCGCTTTGCCAAGCCTCACGGGTTTGGCTTCAAGCGCGCTTGCATTTCTCGACCATGCGCGACGCTATCTTTACCAGGTTGGTGCGTAACTTGTCGGCACAGTGCCACTCGTTCTTTCATCTACCAGAGAGCTGTTGCTGATGCCACCGGACATGACCCATTCCAATTTTTGCAACGGGATTCGCTATAAGCATTTGGTGCTGATCGATACCCTGGCACGCACCCGCAACATGCACACCGCCGCCACGAGTATGAGCCTCAGTCAGCCAGCGTTGAGCAAGATGCTGCGAGACCTCGAGGATCAGTTCGGGTTTGCCTTGTTCGAGCGCCTGTCCCGTAGTATGCCGCCCACCGAGTTGGGTGACTATGTGGTGCGTTACGCCCAGAGTGTGCTGGCAGAATCACAACAGTTCGTTGATCAGGTAAACCGCCTGCGCAAGGGCGGGCACGGCCTTATACGTGTCGGTGGAATTTTTGCCGCTACTGCATTGGTGCTGCCGCAGGCCATTGCTGCCATCAAGGCTCGCAGTCCGTTGCTGTCGATCGAAGTGGTGGAGCACTCTAGCGATCACCTGCTGACCATGCTGGAGCAGAACAGGCTCGACATCATGATTGGCCGCTTTACTGAGGATCGCTTCAGCCAGATGTTTAACTACCAGCCACTTGAACCCGAACCATTCTGTCTGGTAGTTAACAACGACCACCCGCTGAGCCAGTTGGTCAGTACACCACTGTCGACGCTGGGCGATTGGCCGTGGGTACTGTACCCGGTAGGCACGCCGATTCGTGACCGCCTGGAGCAGGCGTTCCGAGTTGCCGGAATATCCACGCCTGCCGACAGTGTAGAAACCATCTCGATGCCGATGTTTCTGCAACTGCTGCAATCGGCGCCGATGATCGCCATGTTGCCGCGTTCGATGGTTGCTACCCAGCTGGCCAGCGGTCAACTCAAGGCTTTGCACAGCCCTTTGTACCTCCCGGCGCTGGAGTATGGCGTGGTCACCCGTAAGGATGAGTCGCTGAGTGCCCCAGCCCGAGCGTTCGTTGATATTTTACGGGAAGGCGTCTGGAACCGGCGCGAAGAGCAAAGCACGGCAGAGGGTCGATGATTGTGTGCCAGGCCTGTGCTTGTTTCATATCGGTAATAACAGGACGGTGCTTGCAAGCGTCTACAGCCAAGTAAGTTTTACGGGGATTGGAACCTTGGCTTTTTCCTGTTGCCCAGTCTTTATATTGTCTGCGCCTGCGCAGTGCTACTGAGCGTTGTTTAATATTAAAGGCTGAGTGGTAATTGAAGTTTTACACGCTTGTATTAGTGCTGTGTGATAACTCCAGTCAGGTGGGTATGTCGTTTTTTTGGAGTAAGGTTTTATGGTGGATGGAAGCGGATCTTAATGTTTTTTTTAATGCGTTAAAGTTATCGGGCGATCAAATTATATCATTGGGAATGTTTTGCATGACTTCTTAAAGTAGTCGTAAGTTCGCCCTGCAATGTGCCAGGCACGACATAACAAAAAATCAGCCGCGACGCCCTGAGAGGTTCTATGCAACTGATAGCCAAATCTGGCGGCCCTGCCGTCATCCGTCTCAACCTGCAGGACAACGTGGTCATTGCCCGGGAGGCCCTGGCGGAAGGCCAGTACTTGGACGTCGATGGTATCACCGTACGCCAGCCGATCCCATCGGGCCACAAGGTTGCCACCGAACGGGTAGAACAAGGCCAGCCCTTGCGCCGCTACGGGCAGATCATCGGTTTTGCCTCGCAGGCCATTGAGATCGGCGAGCATGTGCATGTGCACAACGTAC
This sequence comes from Pseudomonas taetrolens, assembly GCF_900475285.1. Classification (NCBI taxonomy): domain Bacteria; kingdom Pseudomonadati; phylum Pseudomonadota; class Gammaproteobacteria; order Pseudomonadales; family Pseudomonadaceae; genus Pseudomonas; species Pseudomonas taetrolens. Next base: position 2,081,431 of record NZ_LS483370.1, read on the forward strand.
AGATGGGCGACTTCACCCGTGACTACGCCTTTGGTACCGATGTGCACGCCAGTCCCGCCAGCGAGGCCTTCTTTCAAGGCATCGTGCGTGCCGACGGGCGAGTGGCGACGCGTAACTATGTGGGCATTCTCACCTCGGTGAACTGCTCGGCTACCGTGGCCCGTGCCGTTGCCGATCATTTTCGCCGTGACATCCACCCTGACGCTCTCGCTGCCTTCCCCAATGTGGATGGCGTGGTGGCGCTGACCCATGGTGCCGGTTGCGCGGTCGACCCGGCGGGTGAGTCGCTGGGCCTGTTACGCCGCACTCTAGGCGGCTATGCGGTGCACCCCAATTTTGCTGCGGTGCTGATCATCGGTCTGGGTTGCGAGACCAACCAGATCGAAAGCCTGCTGCAAACTCAAGGCCTCACGGCAAGCGCACAGCTGCGCACCTTCAGCATTCAGGAAGTGGGCGGCACCTCCAAGACCATCGCGGCGGGGATCGAGCAGGTCAAGGCCTTGCTGACCCAGGCCAACCAGGTGCAGCGCGAGACGGTTAGCGCACGGCATCTTGTCGTCGGCCTGCAATGCGGCGGCTCCGACGGCTACTCGGGTATCACCGCCAACCCCGCACTGGGTAATGCGGTGGACCGCCTAGTAGCGGCGGGAGGTACTGCGATCCTGTCCGAGACCCCGGAAATCTACGGCGCCGAGCACCTGTTGACGCGCCGTGCAGTCAACCAGGCAGTGGGCGAAAAGCTCATTGCCCGGATCCACTGGTGGGAAGCCTACTGCCAGCGCATGAATGCCGAACTGAACAACAACCCGTCGGCGGGCAACAAGGCCGGTGGCCTCACCACCATCCTGGAAAAATCGCTGGGCGCCGTGGCCAAGGCCGGCTCCAGCAACCTGGTGGACGTGTACGAATATGCCCAGGCAGTGACTGCAAAGGGCTTGGTGTTCATGGACACCCCCGGCTACGACCCTGTCTCGGCCACCGGTCAGGTTGCCGGTGGCGCCAACCTGATCGCTTTCACTACTGGGCGCGGCTCAGCCTACGGCTGCGCGCCGGCCCCCTCGATCAAGCTGGCCACCAACAACCGCGTGTTCGAGCACCAGCAGGAAGACATGGACGTGAACTGCGGCGGGATTGCCGACGGCAGCATCAGCATCGAGCAATGCGGTGCCTACATCTTTGAAGAGATGCTGCGCATCGCCTCAGGCGAGCGCAGCAAGAGCGAACAACACGGCTATGGGCAGAACGAGTTCGTGCCCTGGCAGATTGGCGCCGTGACCTAATCGAACCTTCCCACCCTTTTTCGAGGCGATATGCACATGCCACTTTCCGGATACAACTTTATCGCTGGTCAGCGCAGCGCACTGGGCGACACACTGGTCTATAGCGTCGATGCACACACTGGCGAACGCCTGCCGGGTGGTTTCCATCAGGCGACGTTGGCCGAGGTCGACCAGGCAGTGAGCGCTGCAACGGCGGCGTTCCCAACGTATCGCAACTTGCCTGCGGTGCGTCGTGCCGAGTTTCTCGAGGCTATTGCCGACGAACTGGACGGCCTGGGCGATGCGTTCGTCGCTTTAACCTGCCAGGAAACCGCGTTGCCAAGTGCGCGCATCCAGGGTGAGCGCGGTCGTACCAGCGGGCAGATGCGTCTGTTTGCCAAGGTGCTGCGCCGGGGCGACTTTTACGGGGCGCGCATCGATCAGGCAATGCCTGCGCGTACGCCGCTGCCGCGCCCGGACCTGCGCCAGTACCGCATTGGTGTAGGGCCTGTGGCCGTGTTTGGCGCCAGCAACTTCCCGCTAGCCTTTTCCACGGCAGGTGGCGATACCGCAGCGGCCCTGGCAGCGGGTTGTCCGGTGGTGTTCAAGGCCCACAGCGGGCACATGGCTACGGCAGAAAAAGTAGCTGAAGCCCTGCACCGCGCTGCTGAAAAAACCGAGATGCCGGCTGGTGTGTTCAACATGATCTTTGGTGCCGGTGTCGGCGAGGCACTGGTCAAACACCCTGGCATTCAAGCCGTAGGCTTCACCGGCTCGCTCAAGGGCGGGCGTGCACTGTGCGATATGGCCGCCGCACGGCCGCAACCGATTCCGGTGTTCGCCGAAATGTCGAGCATCAATCCGGTGCTGGTACTGCCCCAGGCGCTGGCGAACCGTGGCACGCAAATCGCCAAAGAGCTGGCAGGGTCGGTGGTGCAGGGCTGTGGCCAGTTCTGCACCAACCCGGGCCTGGTGCTGGGTATCCGCTCAGCAACCTTCACTGCATTCATCGAGCAACTGGGCGGGCACCTGGCTGAGCAGGCACCGCAGACCATGCTCAATGCCGGTACCCTGACCAGCTATAGCAAGGGTCTGCAAGCGTTGCTCGCGCATCCGGGCATCCAGCACTTGAGCGGCCAGGCTCAGACCGGCAACCAGGCGCAACCGCAACTATTCGGCGCCGACGTGAGTCTGCTGCTGGAACAGGACGAGCTGTTGCAGGAGGAAGTGTTCGGCCCGTGCACCGTTGTCATCCAGGTGGCGGACGACGCCGAACTGCTGCGCGCCGTGAGTGCCCTGCGCGGCCAGCTGACGGCGACATTGCTGGCCGATGAGCAGGATCTGCCGACTTTTGCCCAACTGTTAGAAGTGTTGGAAGGGAAGGTCGGCCGGGTGCTGGTCAACGGTTACCCTACCGGCGTGGAGGTGTGCGATGCGATGGTGCATGGCGGCCCGTACCCGGCAACCTCCGATGCACGCGGCACGTCGGTTGGCACCCTGGCCATCGACCGTTTTCTGCGCCCGGTGTGCTACCAGAACGTACCCGACGCGCTGCTGCCTGACGCGCTGAAGAACGCCAACCCACTGGATCTCCCGCGTTTGATCGACGGTATCCCCAGCACTGCAGCACTGCAGCCCTGAGCTGATTGACGTGAGTATGGCTCCCAGCACCATCGGCCCGTGCCGTGACGCTGGCAGCCCTCCGTCTCTCGCATGGCAGTTGAAGTTGCCGGCAGTTTCCAATGAATGACAGTAAGGGTACCCAGATGACTGAACGATCGAACTCCAATTCACCGCTGCAATTGAACTACGATGCAAGCATATTCGACACTGGCAGCTGGGTAGGGCGGGTCTGGCTACCGGACCTGGGACCTGCGGTGGTATTCGTGAGGGCCGGCGCTGTACACGATATCAGCAGCCATGTGGCGACCGTTTCGGCCCTGCTGGAAGTGGCCGACCCGGTGGCCTACCTGCAGGGCTTGCCGCTGGCCGAGCCGTTGATCGGGCTGCCGAGGTTGTTGAACAATAGCGATCCGGTTCAGCGCGACCCCCGCCAGCCGTGGCTGCTGGCTCCCATCGACCTTCAAGCAGTGAAGGCTGCCGGTGTGACTTTCGCCACCAGTTTGCTGGAACGTGTGGTGGAAGAGCAGGCCAAGGGTGATCCTGCCAAAGCCGATGCTGTCCGTGAGTCACTGGCCAAGCGTATTGGCGCGGACCTATCGCAGATCGTACCAGGCTCAGCCCAGGCTGAAGCGCTGCGTAAGGTTCTGGTTGAACAGGGATTGTGGTCCCAATACCTGGAAGTCGGTATTGGCCCCGATGCCGAGGTGTTCACTAAAGCCCAGCCGCTGTCGGCAGTGGGCTACGGTGCGGACATCGGTCTACACCCCAAGTCGAGCTGGAACAATCCTGAGCCGGAAGTGGTGCTGGCGGTGTCGAGCGATGGCCGAATCAAGGGCGCCATGCTCGGTAACGACGTCAACCTGCGCGACTTCGAAGGTCGCAGCGCCTTGCTGTTGTCGAAGGCCAAGGACAATAACGCGTCTACTGCGTTAGGCCCGTTGCTTCGCTTGTTCGACGAAAGCTTCTGCCTGCAGGATGTACGCAACGCGGAGGTAGACCTGAAGGTTGAAGGCGAGGACGGTTTCATTCTCTCCGGCCGCAGTTCCATGCGACAGATCAGCCGTGACCCCCAGGACCTGGTGCAGCAAACGATCAACGAAAATCATCAATACCCAGACGGACTGGTGTTGTTTCTCGGTACCCTGTTCGCTCCCAATCAGGACCGCGACCAGCCCGGCAACGGCTTTACCCATAAGCTGGGCGATGTAGTGAGCATCAGCAACTCGCTGCTGGGTACTCTGTGCAACCGCGTTACCACCAGCGATCAGGCGTCACAGTGGGCGTTTGGTTTGCGTTCGCTGATCGATAGTCTCGGCCGCCGCGGTCTGCTGGAAGTTGCAACAGCTGCGCGCCAGCCCTGAACCGGTCGCTGCGCCAGGGAAAACGCTTCCCGCGCAAACCCATCACGGAAGTGTTTGCTGAAGTGTGCCGGGATGAGCCTCGTTGACTGGGTTAAAGGAGCAGTCGGCCAGGACTGCTCCGGCAGTTTCAAGCTTCGCTGTGCACGGCGCTTTGTTGAGCGGACCGAGGGGGACGGGCTTTGGGCATGGCCGGTAGCATGGCGTCTTGAAGCGCTCGCGCCGTCGGGTGTGTGAAGCGCATCTGCGCGGTTACTGCCTGGTCTTCCACCAGGCTGCCATCAGCCAAAACCACCACTCGCTGGCAAAAGCGTTGTACAAGGCTCAAGTCATGGGTAATCAATAAGAATGCCGTGCCGGACTCACGTCGCACGTCCGCCAGGAGATCAAGGATCTGAACCTGCAGCACGCGATCAAGGTTGGATAAAGCCTCATCGAGAATAATCAGTTGCGGGCCGACGGCCAGAGCTCTGGCGATCCCGGCTCGTTGCAGTTGGCCGCCGCTGAGTTGTGCTGGCAGTTTGTCGATGTCGCTGGCCACGAGGCTGACCTGCTGCAGCAGCTGTTCAACCCGGGCTTTGCACGACTCTGCATTCAGCTGCGAGAGGTGGCGCAAGGGTTCGGCAATGCTCCAGCCAATGCTGCGCTGGGGATTGAAGGCGCTGATGGCGTCCTGGAAGACCATCTGCACCTGTTGCAAAAACAGGGGGTTAAGGCCCTGCAAAACGTGCCCGTTGAAATGAATGCTGCCCTCGTCGGCGGTCTCAAGCCCCATCAGCAGACGGGCCAGAGTGCTTTTACCGCTGCCGCTGCCTCCCAGCAGGCCGAGGCTTTGACCGGCATGCAGCTCGAGACTCAAATGCCGCAGTACCTGTACTCGATGCCGTTTACTGAACAGCCCACCCGCGGCATAACCGTGGCTGAGGTTACTGACTTGAATAAGGCTCATGGCGTGCAGACCTCTCGGGTCAAGGCGTGGTGCGCAGCCAGAAGCGTGTGTGCCTCTTGGCTGCGCGGCGAGTTGAACAGGGTATGCACATCGGTCTGTTCAACGATTCGGCCCTGGGCCATGACGCTCACCTGATCGGCGCAGCGTGCGACGACGCCCATGTCATGGGTGATCAGCAACACACCCAAATGACGTTGTTTTACCAGCCGCTCCAGCAGATCGAGAAAGCGTGCCTGAGCTACAACGTCCAGGTCGCTGGTGGGTTCGTCGGCCAGCAAAAAGTGGCTGTCGGCGAGCAGGGCAAGCGCAATCATCAACCGTTGCAGCATCCCGCCGCTGAGCTGGAAAGCAAAGGAATCGAGGATTCGTTGTGCGTCGTGGAGGCCGACTTCGTGCAAGGTGGCGGCAATCAACGCGTGGGCTTGGGCTCCTCGCACACCCCGCGTCTCAAGTGTCTCGAGGGCATGCTGGCGCAGTGAGCGCACCGGGTTGAATGCGCTGCGCGGGTTTTGCAGTACCAGTGCCACTTCGCGGCCCCGCAGTCGAGCGGGTTGAACCGGTTGCCCGTCGAGCAATAACGTACCTGCACTGCAGTGAACACCGGGTGGCAACAGGTCGAGTATGCCCAGGCAACTCAGGGACTTCCCCGAGCCGCTGGCGCCCACCAGTGCATGCACCTGACCGGCACGGACGGTCAGGTCTAGCCGGTCGACGAGGATGTGGTGCTGATGTTTTAGACTCAGGCCCTGGATGCTCAGTGTTTGCTTCATTCCTTGATCTCCGCCAGTACACTGGGGTCCAGCCGGTCGCGCAAGGCGTCGCCCAGCAGGTTGAAAGCCATGACCGAGATAAAAATCATCAAGCCGGGCCACAGCAATAGCTGTGGCTGTGTCCAGATGAATTCCTTGGCATCGTTGATCATCACACCCCACTCGGGGGTGGGCGGACTCACGCCAAGGCCGAGGAAGGACAGTCCCGAGACGTGCAGCATCATGTGGCCGATATCCATCGATGCCAGTACCAGCAATTGCCCGACGACGCTGGGCATGACGTGATGGCGCAGGCGGGTCAGGCGGGATGCGCCGGCCAGCCGGGAAGCCAGCACATAATCACGGTTGCGCTGCGCGAGGACCATGCCGCGGACCATTCGTGCGTACCAGGCCCAGTGCGACAGTGCGATGGCGATGATGACGTTGGTCAGGCCGGTTCCCAGCAGGGCAATCAGGAAAAACGCCAGCACCAGCGTGGGGAAGGTCAGGAACATGTCGCACAGGCGCATCAGGAGCATGTCGACCTTACCGCCGATGATCCCGGCAATGCCGCCAATGACGACTCCCAGCACCAATACCAGCCCCAGCACCAGCACGACACTGCCCAGTGACAATTGAGTGCCGACGATCAGGCGTGAAAGCACATCTCGCCCCAGGTGGTCGGTACCCAGCCAGTGGGCGGCACTGGCGGGCAACAGGCGTTCATTCAGGTTGACCAGCGTTGCGTCATAAGGGGCGAGCCAAGGGCCGAACAGAGCCAGCACCAGCAGCAGGCCGACCAGCACATAACCAATGCGCAGCCCGCGCAATGCGGCCGGTCTGGCCGCAGTCAAGACAGTCATGCCATCACCCCCGAGAGACGTGTACGTGGATCAAGCCAGGCGTAGCAGATGTCCACCACCAGGTTGCACAGCACCAGCAGTGTGGTGAGCAGCAAGGTAAAGCACTGCATCACCGGGAAGTCGCGGTTGAGTACCGCGCTGACGGCAAAGCGACCGATACCGGGCCAGGCGAATATGGTTTCGATCACCAGTGCGCCTCCCAGCAACTCGCCGATGTGCATGCCGGTCGCGGTGACCAGTGGCATCCAGGCGTTGCGCAGGATATGGTCGCGCCATACCCTCCGTTCATTCAGGCCTCGGGCCCTGGCATAGAACACATGCCGGTGCTGACGCACGTCCAGCAGACTGGCCCGCAGCAGGCGGGCATTGATCGACATCGACATCAGTGCGATGGCCAGGACCGGCATCACCCAATGCGATGCACCCCCACGGCCCATGGGCGGCAACCAGCCCAGCCACAGGGAGAACAGGGCGATCAGGAGAAACGCCAGCCAGAAATTGGGCATCGACACCCCGATAAAGGTGATGAAACGCACCACTTGGTCGGGCCAGCGACCTTTCCAGCGTGCGGCGGCCAGGCCCAGCGGGATGCTGAACAACAAGGTGGCGAGGAGTGCCAGAGCGCCCAACTGCAGCGTGGCGGGCAAGTAATACAGCAGGTCGTCCAGTACCGGGCGGCCTGTCACGTATGAAGTGCCAAAGTCCAGGTGCATGGCGTTCCAGAGCCAGGTCACATACTGCTCGGGCAGGGGCCGATCAAGCCCCAGCGCATGCCGCGCCTCGGCCAGCGCGGCGTCAGTCGGCGGGATCTGCGACAGGCGCAGGTAGTCCAGCGCGGGGTCGCCATTGCCCAGGTGCAACAGGATGAACACGATCAGCGACACCCCAAGCAGGACCGGGATCAACAGGATCAGACGCAAAGCAATATATCGAAGCATGGCTCAGGGTTTCCCGTTGGCAGGTCGCATGACTTCAAACGGCACATCGAACAGCGTGCTGCCGAACTGAACGTTATCGACGCCCGGGCGGCTGACACTGATGGCTGTCAGGTGGGAAATCGGCAGGTACACCGCCTGCTCGTGCAGGGTGGTGAGGATCTCTCGGTAACCTTCGGCGCGCTGTGATTCGTCAGTCTGGGCCAGCACGTCGGCGATCTTGCGGTCGATGGCCTCTTTCATCGGCAGCCCGCGCTGGGCCATGTAATCGGCATGCCCGGCATAGCGCATGGAGCTGACAAACGAGTGTGGATCATATGGTGCCCCCCAGGTATCCGCGAAGATCATGCCGAAACGCCCCTCACGCTGGCGTTGCACCAGGCCCCCGTCTTCCTCGGCCCGCAACCTCACGTCGATACCGACTTTGGCCAGTTCACCCTGGAGGATTTCGGCCAGGTTTTTCTGCAGCGCACTGGTACCCAGAAACACCAGTTCGATGCGCAGTGGCTGGCCGTCCTTGTGACGGATGCCATTGCCTGAGGGGGTTTTCCAGCCAGCCGCATCAAGAGTTTGTCGGGCGTGCTCGGGGTCGAAGGGCAACGCCTTGAGGCCCAGGTCGGTATACGGCAGGTTGTTGGCAAACAACGTATCGGCTCGCGGCTCCAGGCCATGCAGGACTTTGGCGATAAGGGTGTCCTTGTCGACGGCCTGATTGATTGCCTGACGCACAGCCAGCTCGCGGGTCGGGGCCAGATCCGTGTTCATGGCCACCAGCCGAGTGGCCAGGGGCGCCGAGATGGCGGTCTTGAAGCCCGAGTCACGCAGGCGAACAAAAGTGCCGGGTGATATTTCACCGTCAGCGCCCTGGATCAGGTCCAGCTCGCCGGTTTGCAAGGCAATGGCACGGCTGTCCGGATCGGAAATGACCTTCACCAGCACTGAACCGTAGGCCGGTTTGGGGCCCCAGTACTGCTCGTTGCGTTCGAAACGGTCGTATTCGCCCCGACGGGTTTGCACCAGTTTCCAGGGGCCGGTTCCTGCAGGGGCGCCAGGTTTGGCATCGGGGGCCCCGAAACGCAATGGCCGGACTTGTGCCAGCTCCATCAGGGTCGGGTAATAAGGATGTTTCAGCACCAGCCGCAGTGTGCGTGCGTCCGGTGCTTCAATACGCTCCAGCGTGGAGACCAGCTCCATCCATTGGTGGCGCTTGCTGTTGGCCAGTACAGCGTCAAGATTGGCCTTGGCCGCAGCAGCATTGAAAGGGCTGCCATCGCTGAAGGTCACGCCATCGCGCAAGGTGAACGTGTAAGTCTTGCCATCCGGCGACACGTCCCATTGGGTGGCGAGCCAGGGTTGCAACGAACCCTCGGCGGTGTAGCGCACCAACGGTTCATAGACCATGGCCTGGGCGTACATCTGATTGGGTGAATACCCCCGGGGATCCAGCGGTCCGGCATTGGTCGGCCAGGAGTAGGTGAGGACAGGGTCTTCAGTCGGCGGCACCGCCTCGGCGCAATGGGCTGTGGAAATGCCGGCACTGAGGCAGGCTCCAATCATCCATGAGGCGAGCTGTTTTTTCGTCCTTGAGTGCTTCACACTGCGGTCCCCGCGATTGATGGCTATTGGCCTATTCAGGTCGTGGGTATGAAGTCTATGTCAAAAGTTCATAACTGCGAGGCGGATGAGATGCAGAGGGTCACAATTTCGCTGGACGAGGCGTTGCTGGCGGCGATTGACGAGCGCGTGGGGCTCCATGGCTATCAGGGCCGCTCCGAGGCCATCCGCGATTTATTGCGGACCGGGCTGCTGGAGCCTGAGCAGGGCGATCCCGATGGCAGCTGCGTCGCCACCTTGAGCTATGTCTATGACCACGGCACTCGGGAGTTGTCCAAACGCTTGAATACGGCCTTCCACGAACACCATGACCTGACCCTGTCGACACTGCATGTGCATCTCGATCAGGGCAAGTGCATGGAGGTGTCGGTGCTCAAGGGCACCGTCGGTGAGGTGTCGGAACTGGCGCGTCACGTGATGGCCGAACGCGGGGTCCGGCATGGCAACGCGCAGATCATCCCGCTGGATGGTGCGGCTCAAGGGTTCAAGAACGCCTGATAGTTGTCCTTGGTGATCAGTTGGTAAGGAATGGTGACCTCAGCGGTGTAGGGCTCTTTCTTGATCATTTTCAATGCCAGATCAATGGAGCCGACGGCCTGGGCTTTGTTGTCCTGATACACGGTGACCAGCAACTGGTCCTTCTTGACGGCCTCCAGTCCCGCCGGACCACCATCGCTGCCGCCAATCAGGATGTCCTTGCCCGGGGTCATTCCGGACTGGGCGATAGCCATTGCCGCACCAATGGCCATTTCATCGGCATTGGCCGCCACAGCATCGATTTTCTTGCCGGACAAAATCCAGTTATTCATCAGGTCCATGGCCTTGCTGCGTTGCCACTCGGCGGTTTGCTCTTCGACCACCTTGATGTCCGGGTAGTTTTTCAGCACTGTTTTCACACCCAGGGTGCGATTGTGGGTGGCGTTGTTGGAGAGCAGGCCGAGCATGATTGCCAGGTTGCCCTTGCCACCCATTTTTTCGGCCAGGTATTGCATCTGCATTTCTCCCGCCTTGACCTCATCGGACCCGACATAGCCGATGCCTTGAGGCAGCTCGGGCTGGTCGGGACGACGATTGACATACACCAGCGGGATCTTCGCGCTCAGAGCGTCGTAAGTGATTTTTTGCGTGGCGGCCGTGTCCACCGGGTTGACGATGATCGCGTCAACCCCCTGGCTGGTGAAGTTCTGCACCTGATTCAACTGGCGCACCACATCACCCTGAGCGTCCTCGAACTGCAGGTTGACGCCCTGCAGTTGCTTGGCATGGGCTGCCATGTATTCGCGCATTTGCGCCAGGAACACATCATCGACCTGGGCAATGCTGACACCGATACGAACATCCGCCATTGCCCAAGGGGCGATAACGGCACTCAGAAGCAAGGCATACAGTGTTTTCTTCATGGTTTCAGTCCTGTTTTGTTGTTGTTCTGGTTAACCGTTGGAACATGAAGGGTGCAGCTGTCAGGCCTGACGCTTGCGGCGCATCAGGTTCACGTGCTGGACAAAGGTTTCGAATGGCCAGCGTTGGGCCAGGGCTTCGAGCATCAACTGCTGCCCGGTCTGCGGTGCCAGGCCCTGCAAGGGCGGGTCGGTGTCGAGGTTGGTAGGAAAGGAATAGCCGTCAGCCGCCGTGGCAATCACTGCTGCCAGTCCTTGAGCATCCAGCTCGTTGTGCGCCAGCCGCTTGAGCAGTACCGGATAGAGCGCTTGCATCATGCGGTCGCGATCCAGGCTTTCCATCGGTTTGCCAAATGCCGAAGAGATTTGCAGCAGGTTGGCCATGCGGTGCTGATCAGGGGTGATGTTATTGCCCGCGGCATGAAACAGCGCCGGGTTGAAAAACAGCAAGTCACCCTTGTGCAGAGGCAGTTGCACGGCGTGTTGATGGAAGTAGTCGATGAATTCGGTACGGCGCCAGGCCAGATAACCCAGGTCGTACTGCTGTGAAAACGGCAGCAGTAAAGTCGGTCCGGTCTCCAGCGGCATGTCGGTATGGGCCACTGCGCCCTGCAGGGTCAGGTATTGCGACAGCACGTGCAATGGCAGCGGAAAGCGTTCCACCTCATCCACCGTCTGGAAGCCAAGAGGGTAGTCGCGGTGGGGTTGCTGTGCGCGCCCGCCAGGATGCACCACATTGACTTGAGCCGTGGTCTGGAAGTGGGGACCCAGCCAGGACTCGGCAATCAGCCCGATCAGCGGATTGGCGTAGTACTCGATAAACGACTCGGGGGAGTGCACCGCCGCCTTTTGCAGCGAGTTCCAGATGCGGCCATTGGTTCCGGCCCTGGCGAAGTGGTCAGCGGCATGACCGGCCTGGTCTTGCTGGGCAAAAATGGCATTGAACACCTGACTGTGCCGATCGACCACGTCCGGGTCACTGTAACCCTGACGCACCACCATCACCCCCGGACCCTGGCGGAACAATTGGTGCAGTTCGGCCATCAGTGGTCTGGGGTCACTGCGCAAGGCTTCATGCAGGGAGTCAGCATGATAAATCACTACATTGCGCTGCACTTCAGTGCAATGCGGGTAATCCGTTGCGTTGACCGTTTGTTCACAGAGTGCGGCAAAGTCAGCCAGTGCTACAGCGCTTTCCCGGGTAAACGTGCAAGCCATGGAGGTCTGCAGATTCATGGCCGTGCTCCCGAGCTGACTTCCGCACCGGTCAGGCTCAGTGCTGCATCCGGTCGCGGAGCGGTGCCGTCACCGCAACCGATGACGCCTTGCTCCAGGTCAATTACCGTGCCGGTCATCATTCCGGATTCGCGGGACAGCAAGAACGCCACGCTGCGCGCGACTTCTTCCGGCTTGAGCAGGCGCCCGAAAGGCTGAGCCTGTTCCGTGGTGGCAAGCCAGCCATCCTGTGCGTCGTGGTACTGACGCTGGATCTGGTCTTCGTGGGGCGTGTCCATCCAGCCGATGTTCAACCCGTTGACCCGAATACGATTGCGCAGAGTGCTGAACGCGACGTTTCTGGTCAGGATCGCCAACGCCCCCTTGGAGGCGGCATAAGCCGAAAGAAACGATTGCCCGCCATGAGCCGTGATGCTCTGGATATTGACGATCGCGCCTTCCACGTCCTGGCTGATCATCAACTTGAGTGCTTCCTGGATCAAAAAAAACGGCGCCCGGACGTTGACTGCGAAGAGACGGTCGAACAGTTCCGGGGACGTGTCGAGAATGGTGCCGCGGTCGGACATGCCAGCGCAGTTGACCAGACCGTGCAGCGTGCCGAAATGCTGGCGGGCGGCATCGATCACTGCGCGGCAGTCTTCGACACGTTCCATGTCGGCTTCGACAAAAAAGGCCTGGCAATCGAGTTGCTGCAATTGCCGAACCTGATCCGCGCCTTTGTCGCGGCTGCGCCCGCAGATAATCAGGCCAGCGGCTCCACGCCGCGCAAGGGTGTGCGCCACGGCCGCGCCCAGGCCTTGGGTGCTGCCGGTGACGACGAAATATTGACCGGTGAACGAGGCTGCGATATCGGCTTCGGACATAAGACTCTCCTGCGGTTTTTATTGTTGTGTGGGGGGCTGAAGGGTTCGGCTATACAGCGCGTGAGACCGAGACTAGCATTGCAAAAACCTCAAGAAGGCCCAAAAAGACCTCAAGAAAACCTCAGTCCGCGACTCAACTTTCCAGGTGCCATAATTTTTATGCTGACTCGTGCCAAGCATTTTTCGATCAAGCAAATCGCCACTCAGGCAGGGGTCAGTAAAGCCACGGTGGATCGCGTGTTGCATCAGCGCGGCAGTGTTCACTACCAGACCCGGCGGCGCATCGAGCAGGCACTGGACGAGTTGGAAACCCAGGAGAAAAATGGTCTGGCTGTGGGGCGTACGTTCCATGTCGACGTGATCATGCACACGCCCCGACGTTTCAGTCAGGCCGTGCAGGCCGCGATTACGGCGCAGTTGGGAAGCATGGCGCCGTTCCGGATTTCTCCGCGCTTCCATTTGTTCGAAAACATCGAGCCGCAACAGATGCACGACGTGCTTGTACGGTGCGCCGAAAAAGGCAGCCAGGGAGTTGTGCTCAAGGCAGCGGATGAGCCGCAGATCAATCGGGCGGTCAACCAGTTGATGGCGGCAGGGATTCCGGTGGTGACTCTGGTCACCGATCTACCTCAGAGTGAGCGCATCGCTTACGTTGGCATGGACAACCGTAACGCCGGGCAAACTGCGGCGTACCTGCTCTCGCGCTGGCTGGATCCGGCAGCACAAGAGGTTGCGGTGGTCATCAGCAGTGAACGCTTTCGCGGTGAAGAGGAGCGTGAAATGGGGTTTCGCATGTGGTTGCGGTTACGAGCGCCGCACCTGCGGGTACTCGACATCAGCGAAGGGCTTGGGGTGTATGAACCGACCTTTGAGCGTGTGTCCCAGGCGCTCGAGGCACACCCGGGTCTGAAAGCGGTGTACAGCGTGGGCGGTGGCAATCGGGCGATTGTCGATGCCTTCGCAGCCTTGAATCGGCCTCTGGAGGTTTTTATCGGCCACGACCTGGATCAGGAAAACCGTCAATTGCTGGTCGAAGAAAAAATCGCCGCGATCATCGACCACAACCTCAACGTCGATGCCCGGCATGTGTTCTTGCACATCTTGCAGTTTCATCGGCTTTGGAAACCTGGTCCGATTCCTTCATCCCCGGTGCAAATCGTGACGCCGTTTAACCTGCCGCAACACGAGTAGCAGGCGGTTGCCCTCTCTGTGCAGGGCACGTCAGACCGCGTTCTCACAAGTGACGATCTGCAAGGGGATATGGATTCGATGCCGGGCGGGGTCGAAGTCCGGGGAGGTTTGCAGTTCAACCATCAAATCGATTAGCGCGACCGCGATCAACGTCGGCTGAGAGTCCACGACCAGGCTGATCAGCCCTTGTTTCAGCGCTTGATGCGACAGAGCCGTCGACTCCAGCAGGATGCTGCACAGCCCGGGCCGCTCGGGCAGTTGCGCCAATGCGCTGATGATCCCGTCGCCACCGCCACCCACCACACACAGGCCGCGCAAGTCTGTGTAGCGGGCCAGCAGTTCCAATGCGGCTTCCTCGGTCACATCGTTGTTGTCGAGATTGATCATGGCATCGAGCAGTCGCAACCCCGGCGCGTGCTGCGCCAGATAACTGCGCAACCCTTCAAGTCGGGCCTGATGCCCCAGAAAACGATGGCCGCCCAGCAAGACCCCGACGCAACCCTTGCGCGGGTTGCTGGTATGGGCCAGCAGCCAGCCCATGGTACGGCCGACCTGGTGATTGTCCTGGCCGACATAAGGTTCAAGACCTTGCTCGTGGATGTCGGACAGCAGCGCCACTACCGGCACCCCGGCTTCGCGGATCTGGGCAATGGCGGCATTGATCAGCGGGTGCGAAAAACTGACCACGGCCAGCCCATCGTATTGCACGGCCAATTGCTCGATTTGCGCGACGATGGCACTGGGTGTGCGGTCAAAAACATACGCGTAATGGCAGCTCAGATTGGCCCCGGCGTGACGCTGCGCGGCAGCCGTAATGGCCGTGGCCAGGTTGCCGTAGAACGCCTGGGCAGTTCCCAGCAACAGGATGCCGAAGCGGTAGGAGGGGCGTCGTTCGCGGATGCGCTGGCCGATCAGGCGAGCTGCAAAATAGCCGACCTTTTCGGCGGCCTGAAAGACCTGCTCGGCCGTGTCGGGATTGACCGGTGCGCGGGCATTGAGCACCCGGTCTACGGTGGCGACACTCAGTCCTGCCTGGGCGGCGACAGTAGCAATGGTCGGGCGTTTGTTCTTGTTCATGGTGAGCCCCTTGAAGCGCTTGATAGAAAACTCTCAAGCCGCGCTGGGGCTGGATGATAGCTTGATAGTGAATCTAATCAAGGCCTTGAGGGCAGAGGCCGTGCTCCCTATATTTTTCCCAGCGATGTGTTCCTGCATCGAAGCAAGTTCCAACAACAATCAGCTTGCGGAGAACGTTGTATGCCCCAATCAAATGCCGCTCACGACATGCCATCTTCGGCCCGGCGCCGGGACTATTCACTGACGGGGCCAGAGGCCGCCAAAGCCCTGGAAAAAGGCCTGGTTTCAGGCCAGTGGTATCAATGCCCGATTTCCCGTAAACGTCTCAAAGAACTGATGCAACGTCGCGACGGACCGGCCCTGCGGGATACGGCACTCTGGCTCGCCGCGCTGGCCGTGACCGGCTTTGGCGGTTACTGGTTCTGGGGCTCCTGGGCCTGTGTTCCCTTCTTCCTGGTGTACGGTGTGCTGTACGGCACGATGTCCAATGCCCTTTGGCATGAAATGGGTCACGGTACGGCTTTCAAGACCCGCTGGATGAACGAGGTGGTGTATCAGGTCGCCAGTTTCATGTGCCTGTTCGAGCCCCATGTCAAACGCTGGAGCCACACCCGCCACCACACAGACACCATTGTGGTGGGCAGTGACCCCGAGATCGTCGAGCCGCGTCCGCCAAGCCTGCTGCGCATGGCAATGAGCCTGGTAAAACTGCCGAACACCTGCAACACCTTGCGCGCGGTCTTTATCCATGCTGCGGGACGCATGGATGAGGAAGAGAAGACCTATATTCCCGAGTCCGAATGGCCGAAAGTGATACGCACGGCGCGCATCTGGCTGGCGATATACGCCGCTGTGATCGGGCTGTCGCTGTACCTGCAGAGCTGGCTGCCGTTGATGTTTATCGGTTTGCCGAGTCTCTATGGCGAGTGGTTGTCCTACCTGTTCGGCCTGTCACAGCATGTCGGCCTGGCCGAGGACTCACTGGACCATCGCACCAACTGCCGCACGATTTACATGAATCCATTGCTGCGTTTTGTCTACATGAACATGAACTATCACCTTGAACATCACATGTTTCCGATGGTGCCTTATCACGCGCTGGCGCAGTTGCATGAAGAAATCCGCAGCGATTGCCCACCGCCTTATCCGAGCTTGTTTGCAGCCTTCAAGGAAATCATTCCGACGATCCTGAAGCAGCAAAAAGACCCGGCCTGGTTTGTGCGTCGCCCGGTGAGACAAGCAGCCGAGTCAGTCGCTCCGGCGCAATCCCAGGCCACCGCCAGCTGATCACTGTCTGCCTCTACAACAAAAAGAGAGAACTCTCATGACCGAACTCTGGATCGATGTTTGCGCCGTGGACGATATAGATGAAGAAGATGTCATGCGCTTTGACCATGGCCAGCAGACCTATGCCGTCTACCGCTCGGCTGACAGTGAGTTTTACGCCACGGCCGGATTATGTACCCACGAATCGATCCACCTGGCCGATGGACTGGTCATGGAGCATGTCATCGAGTGTCCCAAGCATAACGGGCGTTTTGATTACCGTTCCGGCAAAGCCCTGGGGGCTCCGGTGTGTGTGAACCTCAAGACCTATCCGGTGCGGGTCGAGGCCGGGCGCTTGCAGCTTGCTGTCCCGAATTGACGATGCGGAGTCAGGTCATGAATTCACTCAATGCTCCATTGGTGATTGTCGGTGCCGGCCATGCAGGCGGCCGTGCCGCCCTGACCCTGCGCGCCGAGGGTTATAGCGGCCGTCTGATCCTGCTGGGTGATGAACCCCATGCGCCTTATGAGCGGCCACCGTTGTCCAAGGGGCTGTTGCGCGGCACGACGGATCTGGCGGGCTGCGGCCTGTGCGACAGCGTCGGGCTGGCCGGGCTACAGATCGAACACTGGGTCGATAATCCGGTGCAGCGCATCGATCCTGCGGGGCATCGCGTGCAGTTGGCAGATGGCAGCTGGTTGCCTTACGCGGGTTTATTGCTGACCACGGGCGGTCGTGCACGGCGGCTGGCCAATGTGCCTGCAGCGCTGGGCAATGTGTTGTACCTGCGCACCCATGATGAGGCCCTGGCCTTGCGCACGGTGTTACGGCCCGGTGCGCGAGTGGTGATCATCGGAGGCGGCTTTATCGGGCTTGAAGTAGCAGCGACGGCACGGGATCTCGGTTGCAGCGTGATAGTGCTTGAAGCCGGGCCGCGCCTGGCAGGTCGTGTCCTGCCGGAGCGGCTGTCCAGCGTATTGCTGGCCTTGCACCGCAGCCAGGGCGTGGATGTGCGGCTTAATGTCGAAGTCGAAGCGGTCCTGGGCCGCGATGTGGCAGACAGCGTGCAACTGGTCGACGGTGAACGGCTTGGCTGCGATCTGGTGGTGGTCGGGATTGGCATGCAACCCAACATCGAACTGGCGGCGGCAGCCGGGCTTGATGTCGGGCAGGGCATTCGCGTGGATGCTCGCCTGCGTACCAGCGCCGCCGATATTTTTGCGGCGGGTGATGTCTGTGAGTTTCAACTGCACCCGCAGGGGGCATTCCAGCGCCAGGAAACCTGGCGCAACGCTGAACAGCAAGGCCGTCATGCGGCGCTGAACCTGTTGGGGGCAGACCTGCCTTTTGAGGCTGTTCCCGGCTTTTGGTCCGATCATTATGACTGGAGCTTGCAAACGGTGGGCGTGCTCGACAACACCGAACCCGCGGCCAGTCGATCAATTCCGGGTGGCGGCTTTCTGATGTTCTGGCTAGACGCCCAGCACCGTTTGCAAGGTGCTTGCGGCTGGGGGCAGGGCAACAGCATTGCGAGAGACATCAAGCTCTGTGAACGACTGATCGTCCAGGGCAATCCGTTAGTGGCGCAGGTTCTGGCGGATGCCGATGTGTCACTCAAACAGGTACTAAGGGGATGATATGCGCGAACTTGTGGTGTTTCAGTCGCTGTGGGCGATGCAGGATCATCGGGGGCTGTGCGATCTGCCCATGCACGCACAGCTGGAGAAAATAGCCGCTGCCGGTTTTGACGGTGTTACGGACCATTTTTGGTTGCCACAGCCTGCCGAACGTCTTTACCGGGCGGCGAAAACCCATGGTTTGCAGATTGAGGGCCAGGCCTTCCCGCGTACCGTGGAGGATCTGGGCGCGGTGCTCGACGTTGCTTCGCGCTACGATTGCCACCATCTCACGCTGCAGGCCGACGTCCGTCCGCGCAGCCTGGCGCAGGCCATACAACTGGTCGAGGGCTGGCAACGACTGGCCGAGCAGGTGGATTTCCCGGTGCTGCTGGAAACCCATCGATATCGGCTTACCAACGACCTGTTGTTCACCCTTGATCTGCTGGCTGAAATGCCGGATCTGAAGCTGTTGGCCGACTTGTCCCACTACGTTGTGAGTCGTGAATTGCCAGAGCCGGCTGTGGTTGAAGACGATGAGCAGATCCAGACCATTCTGCGCCACAGCTGGGGATTTCACGGACGCGTCGCCAGCAGCGGGCAGGTTCAGGTGCCCATCAGTTTTGCCCAGAACCGGCCGTGGCTGGAGCGTTTTTCGGGGTGGTGGAAGTACGGGATTGAGGATTGGCTGAGCCGTACCGATGCCCCCGGGAGTTTGTCCTTTACCTGTGAGCTGGGACCACCCCCGTACGCCATCACCGGTGCCGACGGTCGGGACATTACCGACCGCTGGGCAGAAGCGCTGATGCTCAAGGCGCTGATACAAGAGGTCTGGAAGGATTGTCGGAATCATCCTGGCGCGCCCGCCGCCACAGCACACGGCCGAGGGTAATCAGCCAGTTGCACAGGGCGATGACCAGGATGACTGAAAGCAGGGCAGGGATGCCATAGTTGACGATAATTTGCCCGGCGAACCACGGAAACCCGAACACGCCGATAAAGTACGCCAGGCTGAATAACACCAAGGCCTGCGCCGTGTACCCGGCCGGGGCCTCGTTGGCCGCCAGCCCGTTGATCACCGAGTAGGTGAGGCCATAGCCGACACCTAAGGTCACCGCGGCCATCAAATAGGTCGCGCTGGAACTGACCAAGAACATCAGCATCAGCACCGAGGCCACGATCAGTGCGGTCAGGGTACAGGCGGTCACATAGGGGTCGCGCTTGACGATAAATCCGGCAACCAACAGTCGGCATGTGATCACGGCGCACATGAAACCTAGAAAGAACAACGAGTAATCCAAGTGCTTGAGGGCGGCGTAAGTTGTCTGGAAGCTCGACAGCCCGCCGAAAATCGCCCCGCCCAGGCCGACCATCATAATGGCGAACACCGCTTTGGAGCGCAGCACCAAACGGGTGGCCCGAAGGGTGATTCTGCACACACTGACGGAGCCTTGCATGGCCTGCTGGTGCTGAACCCGGGGGCCGATCAGAGCAAACAGCACACCGCCCACCAGGCTGGCGATCGCCGCCAGCACAAATGCCGATTCCAGCGGATACCCCAGGGCTTCGGCGGCACGCCCGAGCAAGGGGCCGGTCCCGATCCCGCTCATCATGCTGCCCGAGAGCAGGGCGAAGTATTTCACTCGCCTGGCGGGCTCGATGAGCATCGACACAACAATCGGGCCGAGGGTGTAGAACAGCCCCCAGCCAAAGCCCAGCAGCAGGCCGAAACCCAGCATCGCAGCCCCGAACGCCGGAACTGCTGCAAAACCTGCGCTCGCAGCGGCCAATAGCAGTGCTGCCGCCGCAATGGTTTTGGTGGCACCGAACTTATCGGTCAGATGCCCGGAAAAAATCACTGCCATAAAGGTGCTGAACATGGCGGCAGAAATCACAGTACCGGCGTCGGACTCGCTGCCGCCGTGGGTCCTGAGCATCACGGCCAGCAAAAATGTACAGCCATAAGAGACAGACAGCAGGTAACTGCTCAGGCAGAAAAGTCCGAACAGGCCTTTTGTAGAAGAGGAGGAAGACGCGGCAGGCGGCATGTAACGGTTCCTTGGATCGCTTTTTTGTTGTGAGTAGTGCACTTCTTGATAGCAGGTAAAAACAGTGGGCGGGTTCAAACCTTTGAATCCTGACATCGCGGGTGTCTAAACAAACGCAGTACCTGCCCCCTTGCAGCCTCTGCGACAAACCGAACAGACGCAGAAAAATCACAGGTCTGTTTTTTTTGCGCGCACGGACCCACCATGGCCATTGCTGAGCGGTGCGCATGGGTGTTCAAGGATTTCCCCCTCTATTCATGAGCGGTCACGTTGAGTAGATTGCCCGGTCGCCCTCGGATTAAACCTGTTTCCCATGCAATAAACGCAGGGGAATGAACCTTGAAGCTTTGGCAGGGGAATACATGTTCCATATCATCACCGCACTCATCGCTGTGTATGTGAGCTGGCGTTTTGTCTGGCCGCTGTCATTGAGCAAAACAAGTAAAGGGTTGCTGGGTGCGCTTCTGCTGTTAGCTGCCGAACATCATCTGCTTACCCGAACCTTTTTTGGCAGTATGGCTTCGCCCGAGATTCCGGGGCCGGTGTTGATGGTGCTGGGCTGGGCATTCGGTACGCTGGTACTGCTGGCATTGTTGTTGCTGATTCGGGACGTACTCGGGATTCTGCTCTTTGGGGTATCCCGTCAGGCAGGGCGCGCTTTACTGGTTCAGGCGCGCCTGGGGATTACCTTGGGTGTCTTGAGTGCGGGGCTGTCCGCGCTGGGTGTCTGGCAAGCGGTCCGTGTGCCGCAGGTCAAAACCGTGGAAATCGTATTGCCGCGTTTGCCGGCTGCATTTGACGGCTTTCGCCTTGTACAGCTGACGGACCTGCATGCCAGCCGACTGCTGCAGGCGCCGTGGATGCAAGCGGTGGTCACCCGGGCCAACGCACTACGCCCCGATCTGGTCGTGATCACCGGCGATTTGACTGATGGTTCGCCGCAGGCCCGGGCGGATGATATCCGCCCCTTGCAGGCGCTCAAGGCGCGTTATGGCGTATTCGCGATACCGGGCAATCACGAGTATTACATTGACTACCTCAATTGGTTACCCGCGTTTGATCGTCTGGGGCTGCACATGTTGCTTAATCAGCATGCGCTGATTACTCACCAGGGACGCGAACTGGTGCTGGCCGGGATCACAGACAAAGCCGCATTGCCCTTTGAACTGCCCTTGCCGGATGTCGCCGCGGCCCTGGAAGGGGCACCTGAGGGGGCTCCGGTCATTTTGCTCAGCCATCGCCCGGTCGGCGCTGTCGCCAATGCAAGTCTGGGGGTTGATCTACAATTGTCCGGGCACACCCATGGCGGGCAGATTCTCGGTCCGCACCTGCTTGCACAATGGGCCAATGAAGGCTTTGTCTCGGGCCTGTATGAGGTGGCGGGCATGCGCTTGTATGTCAGCAATGGTTCCGGTCTGTGGAACGGATTCCCGATCAGGCTCGGCCGCCCTTCGGAAATCACCGAGATTGTGTTGCGGGCACCCGCCAGCTAGTCCGGGCGTATGGCGGGGGGCATGCGGCGAAATGTCTCGGGGGCCTCTATCGATGTTCATCAACAGCCGTTTGAGAAGCCTATAGAATGCCGCCCAATGGGGTTCGGGTTCGAAAGGTTTCCAAGTGGCACGTGTTGTGTATGCAACACATGGCGACAAGGGCGGTCGAGTCAAGGACCTGTTTGATCATCGATAGCGAGTAGTCCGACTTTTAAATGAACACCCCCACTGCGACACCTAACGCAAATTGGCAACCGGTCATCGCCCTGGCGTTGGCCGCTTTTGTGTTCAATACCACTGAATTCGTCCCTGTCGGCCTGTTGACAGCCATTGGCGCCAGCTTTGATCTGCCGACATCGCGTGTCGGGCTGATGCTCACGCTTTATGCGTGGATCGTCTCGCTGGCCTCGCTGCCAATCATGCTGCTGACCCGTAACGTTGAGCGGCGCAAGCTGCTGCTGGTGCTGTTCGGCCTGTTTATCGTGAGCCACGCGCTGTCGAGCCTGGCAACCAACTTCGGCCTGTTGCTGCTGAGCAGGGTCGGGGTAGCGTTGTCCCATGCACTGTTCTGGTCCATTACGGCCTCGCTGGCGGTGCGTCTTGCACCACCGGGCAAACAGGTGCAAGCGCTTGGCCTGCTGGCAACCGGCACCTCGCTGGCGATGGTGCTGGGTGTGCCGCTTGGGCGCTTGCTGGGTGAGGCCATGGGCTGGCGTACCACCTTTCTGGTGATTGGCGGCCTGGCCGCGTTACTGGTGTTATGGCTGACCAAGACCTTGCCATTGCTGCCAAGCCAGAACTCAGGCTCCCTCAGAAGCCTGCCCATCTTGTTCAAGCGCCCGGCGCTGGTGCTGATTTATGTGCTGACGGCTGCGGTAGTGACCGCGCAATTTACCGCCTACAGCTACATTGAGCCGTTTGTGCAAGGTGTCGCCGGCATGAGTGGCGGCGCTGTAACGCTGGTGCTGCTGTTGTTTGGCGGTGCGGGGATCATCGGTTCGCTGTGCTTCAGCTGGTTTCACAAATACAGCCCTCAGCGGTTTTTGCTGACCGCCGTGAGTCTGCTCACGCTGTGCCTGTTGCTGTTGTTGCCGGCGAGTGGTGCGATTGAATCCCTGGGTGTCCTGAGTGTGATCTGGGGCATGGCGATCATGGGCTTCGGGCTGGCCTTGCAGTCCCGGGTGCTGTCACTGGCACCGGATGCGACCGATGTGGCCATGGCGATGTTTTCGGGTATCTACAATATTGGCATCGGCGGCGGTGCACTGCTCGGGAGTTGGGTCGGTGGCCATTTCGGGTTTGCCTGGATTGGTCTGGCGGGGGGGCTGCTGGCAGGCCTGGCGCTGGCGTTCTACGGTTGGTCGGTGTACCTGCTTCGCCATTCCGGGCAGAACGCCTGATGCGCTGAAGCCGTGCGCCTGTTCGCAGGCGCTCAGTCGCGAAGAGTCTTGAAGCGCGGATCCTTGAGCCATTCCTGCAATTCGATTTCGGCCTGTTCCAGCGCGGTCCGGTTCAGCAGTTTGCGCAATAGCGCGACATTCACCGCTCTGGCGCGCAAGTTAAAGGCCGGGACGCTGTCGCCATCATCGCTGGGTTGGCGCACGCCGAGCTTCTCGTACAGCTGCTGCAGACGGTTTTGTACACTGCGCAACGACAGGTTGCGTCGTCGGGCAATAACCCGATCCGTCAGGCCCAGGGCGATATCTTGCAGCACTTCGTACTCGGTATCGGTCAGGCCCAGCAACTGGTTCTGGCTTTTTTGCTGTACGCCGCGAACCTCGCGATCAATCACGCATTGCTGCTCGATGAACAGGCTGCGCAATGCAAGGCGTAGCCGGTCTTCGGAGGCGGTCTTGAGGATATAGCCGTAGGCCGCGCCCTCGGGAACAATGCGCGAAATCCCTCGAACATAGGCTTCGTCGGCGTAGTTGGACCAGAACATGATCGAGGTGTGCGGGCGTTCGCGCCAGATCGACCGCGCGGCTTCGACCCCGGTGCGCCGGGGCATCTGCAGGTCCATGACCACCGAGGTGATGGCAAATTCCTGTGCCAGGCGTTCGCCCGCCAGCCCGTCCTCGGCTTCATACAGGCGCTCGCATTCGGGCAGCGCACCGTCGATAACCTCCTTGA
Source organism: Pseudomonas taetrolens (assembly GCF_900475285.1). Classification (NCBI taxonomy): domain Bacteria; kingdom Pseudomonadati; phylum Pseudomonadota; class Gammaproteobacteria; order Pseudomonadales; family Pseudomonadaceae; genus Pseudomonas; species Pseudomonas taetrolens. Next base: position 2,105,099 of record NZ_LS483370.1, read on the forward strand.
AAAAAGCCCTGTGCACCGGGTCGTCTTCGATTAACAGGATTTCCATAGTGTTCTCCCTGAGAGTTTCAGGCCTGTGCCGGCAGCGGCAGGCTGACCTGCACGCAGGTACCTTTGCCGTGCGGCCCCTTGTCGATATTGACGTGTGCGCTGAGTAGCTGCGCACGGACTTGCATGTTCTTGAGCCCGCCGGTTTCAAGGCGACTGGCGCTGTCCAGACCCACACCGTCGTCAATGATGGTCAGTTGCAAATGGCTGTCCGAGGCGGTGATCTCGACCGTGATGGCGAGCGGTGCGGCATGTTTGATGGCGTTGTTGACGGCCTCCTGAATGATTCGGAACAGGGCGATTTTTTGCGGTTCGGCCAGGGCGTTGGCCAGCCCGCCGGTGTTATCACGCAACTGGGTGCTGATTGCCAGCCCGCTGTTGCGAACGCTGCGCAGCAACAGGTCTTCCAGGCCTTCGACAAAACCGAACAACTGCAAGATCGTCGGTTTCACCGCATCGATGATCAGCCGCAATTCCTGCATGCTTTCATGCAGGGCCTGGCCGATGGGCGCCAGCTCGGTGGCCGGCACCGCGTCGAGCGACTGCAGGCGGCCGATGCGTCGGTGCAGGCGGGTCATATCTGCCAGGGTCTGGTCGTGCAGGTCCATGCCGATCCTCTGACGTTCATTCTCCAGCTCTTCGGTGAGGCGCAGCACCCCCAGGCGCAGGCCTTCTTCGCGGGCCCGGATCTGTGCCTCGGCGATCGCCAGTTGCTTGGCCTGCTCGGTCTGGCGCAGGGCATACAGGTAGGAAGCCAGCAGGTCAGCCACATGTTGGGTGTGGCGCACGTCGTCCAGGGTGTAGTAATTGGCAGCGTGGCTGGAGCAACTGAGCGCGCCGATCACTTCCCCCCGTGCCCGCAGCGGCACATGCAGGCGACTGCGCAAGCGGGCGTCGAAGATCGGATGGTTGAGCGCGCCAGGGAACTGAAAGCGCTCATCGTTCATGGCGTCATCGCTGAGCAGGTACGGCGCTTCGCCCAGCAGCACCGTGCGGATCGGGCTGCGTGCGATGGCCAGCGGGTGGAACGCAAAATCGCTCCAGGACGTGTGCAGGCCTGTCTCGTAAGCGGACAGGTGACTGTCGTCATCCAGCAGCAGGCTGACGTCGAGGTGATCATGGGGCAGGATAAAGCGGATCTCCTCGGACACCGCCTCGATCATCGACTGGAAGTCCAGGCGTCCGGCGAGCGCACGGGAAATCCCGAGAAAATGGTGCAGCACGTGTTCAGCGGCGATGGGGACTCTTTGCACCATGACTGGAGATCCGTAGTGAGGCACGAGGCCGGAGTATGCCCCGGCCGGCTGCACAGCAGTCGTTGAACGTCGCGACGGGGGATCCTGCAGCCGCTGCCGAAGGCTGCGACAAGGGCTGCAGGCCCTTCAACCAGACAACCCACCGCAGCCTGCAGCAATGCCTGCAAAAATGCACGAACCGTCATCGTCGCCACCGAATGTCTGCAGATGTGCGCGTTTCTTTTGCGGGATCCCGCAGTTTATTTGCGCGTAAAGAGTATCAAGTGTGCAGTAACGCTCCAGACATGGGCCGGGTGCTCAGATCAGACTGGAGGCGTTCAGTTTCAGGTACGACCGAATCAATCGGCGACCGAATGCCCACAATAATAAAAAGGGTCTTGTCATGGAACGTTTCACGCTTCGTCGCGCCTTGTTGTCTACTGCATTACTGCTGACGCCCTTCATGTCTGTTCAGGCCGATACGGCCGACAAAACCATCGCGCTGTCAAACAATTACGCCGGTAACTCGTGGCGTCAGAGCATGCTCACCAGTTGGCAGCAAACCACCGATCAGGCGGTCAAGGACGGGGTGATTGCCTCGGCGGATTCCTTTACCACCGGGGAAAACCAGGCCACCGAGCAAGCGGCCCAGATCCAGAACCTGATCCTTCAGGGTTACAACGCTATCGTGATTGACGCGGCCTCGCCGACGGCCTTGAACGGTGCGGTGAAGCAGGCCTGTGATGCCGGGATTATCGTGGTGTCCTTTGACGGGGTGGTGACGGAGCCCTGTGCCTACCGGATTTCCATGGACTTCAAGCAAAGCGGCCTGGACGGCATGGCGTATCTGGCCAAGCGCTTCCCGGAAGGGGCCAATGTATTGCAGGTCCGGGGCCTGGCCGGAGTCTCGGTGGACGAGATGATCCATGCCGGGGTGATGGCCGGCGCCAGTCAGTACCCGCAGCTGAAAATCGTCGGCTCGGTCAATGGCAACTGGTCCCAGACCGCTGCGCAGAAAGCCGTGGCCGGGATCCTGCCGAGCCTGCCGAAAATCGATGCAGTGGTGACCCAGGGCGATGACGGGTATGGCGTGGCCCAGGCGTTCACGGCCGCTGGGCGACCTCTGCCGGTGATCATCTTCGGTAACCGGGAGGAAGAGTTGTCTTGGTGGAAAAAACAGAAAGACAGCAACGGTTATGAGTCGTTCTCGATCTCCAGTGCGCCGAGTATCTCCAGCCTGGCCTTCTGGGTCGCCCAGCAGTTGCTGGACGGCAAGCAGTTGCCCCATGACCTGTTGTCGCCCGCCATCAGCGTGACTCAGGACACCCTCGAAGCTTCGCTCGCCGGGGTGGAGAAGGGCGGCATTGTCAGCCATGTCTACAGCGTCAACGACGTGGCCGAGCTTAAAAGCCCTTCACCTCAATAAGCCCGGTCGTTCGAGGAACGCGTAATGACAGAGACTCACGTACCGCTGGTGGACCTCAAGGGGGTCGGCAAGCGTTTTGGCGCCGTGCGCGCATTGAATGATGTAAACCTGGGATTCAGGGCGGGTGAGTGCCTGGGCCTGATTGGCCATAACGGTGCGGGCAAGTCGACCCTGATGCATATTCTGGCGGGCACTTTGCGTGCCGATGAGGGCGCCTTGATGATGGCCGGCGTGGATGTACGCAGTGGCTATTCGGTGCAAGTGGCGCGCCAGCACGGGATCCGTTGCGTGTTCCAGGAGCTGTCGCTGTGCCCTAACCTGAGCGTGGCGGAGAATACCCGCCTGATGTGCCCCAGGCTGCGTGGCTTTGGCTGGAGACGCAAAGCCGGAGCGCTGATTGGGGCGAGCCTGGAGACTATCTTTCCAGGGCACGGTATCAGCCCTGGTGACGTGATTGCCGACCTGCCGATTGGTCAGCGGCAGATGGTGGAAATCGCCCGGGCCTTTACCTGTGTCGACGAACACCTGGCGTTGGTGATTCTCGACGAACCGACTTCGTCCCTGGATGCGCGGGTCGCCGAGCAACTGTTGCGCCACGTGCGGCGTTACGTCGAGAGTGGCGGCTGCGTGGTGCTGATCAGTCACATCCTTGGCGAAATGCTCGCAACCTGCGACCGGATCGCGGTGATGAGTGACGGCTGTGTGGTCGACGTGCGTGCCGCGAGTGCGTTTACCCATGCTTCTCTGGTCGAATCGATGGGCACCGTGGCGAAGCCCCACGACAATGCTCATGTCTTCACCTCAAAACGCAGCGCACAGACGCCAGTGGTGGATCAACGACCTGCCCGACAACAAAACAGCGCTACTGTCGCGGCGTATCCGGGGGAGATTGTCGGGCTGGCCGGGCTGGCCGGGCAGGGGCAAAGCCAGTTGTTGGTGCAACTTTTGCGCGAGCGCATCGCCCGGGGCAAGCGTGTGGCCCTGGTGGCCGGAGACCGGCAGACCGACGGGGTTTTCAACCTGTGGTCCATCGCCGAGAACATCACCATCAGCTCATTGGCGGCGCTAAGGCGCGGTGCCCTGATCGATCCGCAGGCGGAGCAGGCAATGGCCGCTGAATGGCAACAGCGCATGGGGATACGCACGCCGGACATGAACAACCCGATTCTGTCGCTTTCCGGTGGCAATCAGCAAAAAGCCCTGTTTGCCCGCGCGCTGGCCTGTGACAGTGACCTGATTCTGATGGACGATCCGATGCGCGGGGTGGATGTAGGGACCAAGCGCGAGGTCTACGCGATCATCAAGGAAGAGGCCGCTCGCGGGCGGACGTTCATCTGGTACACCACTGAACTTGAAGAACTGGATCACTGTGATCACATTTACGTGTTCCGCAACGGGCAGGCTGTGGCCGACATGCCGCGGGACGAACTGAGCGAAGCGCAAGTGCTGCGCAGCTCCTTTCAGGAGGAGGTGGCATGAACGCGCCTCAACCCATGACCTTGAAAAAAATACCCGCCACAGGTTTTACGCCTGCAGGTACAGGCACGTTCAATCGTGCACGTTTGCTGCGCAGCGCTTTACCGGCCCTGTCGCTGATCGTGCTGTTGGCCACGATCTTTATCATGCAGCCACGGGCCATGAGCTACATGGGCATGAACCTGATGCTCAATCTGGCGGTACCGATCGCGCTGGCCACCATTGCGCAGATGCTGATCATTACCGTGAATGATCTGGACCTGTCCCTGGGCAGCTTTATCAGTTTTGTCGCCTGCGTGGCCGCCACGTTGCTCAACGAGCATCCGCTGTTGGGGTGTCTGGCCCTGATCGGGTGCATTGCTGTCTACGCGTTGCTGGGGGCACTGATCCATATCCGCCAGTTGCCGGCGATCGTGGTGACGCTGGGCATGTCGTTTATCTGGATCGGTGGCGCAGTGTTGTTGCTGCCAGCTCCCGGTGGCAGTGCGCCGCAATGGTTGCAGGCGCTGGTCAAGATCAAGACGCCGCTGCTGCCGTTTGCCATTGTGGTCTGTGTGGGACTGGCAGTGGCGGTGCATCTGTTTTTGATGCGTTCGCGGCTGGGTGTGGTGTTGCGCGGTGCCGGGGGCAATCCGCTGGCGATCGCCAAGGCCGGTTGGTCGTTGCTGAAAATAAAGGTCACGCTGTATGCGCTGGCCGGCAGTTTCGGGGTGCTTTCGGGCCTGTTCCTGGTGGGCCTGACGACCTCGGCGGATGCCAACATGGCTTTGCGCTACACCTTGCTGTCGATTGCCGGCGTGATCTTGGGTGGCGGTGAATTCACCAGCGGGCGGGTATCGCCTATCGGTGCGGTGCTGGGGGCGTTGACCCTGGTGCTGGCGGGCTCACTGCTGTCGTTTATCCGTATTTCCCCCGACTGGCAGATCGGCGCCCAGGGCGCGATTCTGATCCTGGTGCTGGCCCTGCGCACTGCCGTCAACCGTCTTGAGGTCCGCCCGGCATGAACCTTTCCACGTATGTATCGACTCTGCGCAGCAAACCCTGGTTGTGGTCATTTTTGGCCGCGTTGCTGGTGTGGCTCGCCACCCTGACGTTCACTCGAGGCGAGGGCGCTGGCGCCCTGACCTCAGGCGCGCTGTCGTTCTCGGCTTTTTTCGTGATCGTCGGCGTGGGGCAGATGTTCGTCATCACCACCGGGCCCGGCAACATCGATCTGTCGATTCCGGCCAATATCGCCTTGAGCGGCGCGGTGGGGATGAAGCTGATGGACGGGCAGGACGGCCTGATCGCTCTGGGTGTCGCCGGGGTACTGGGCCTGGGAGTTCTGATCGGTTGCGCCAACTACGCGCTGATCCGGGTGCTGCGGATCCCGCCGATTATCGCCACGTTGTCGGCCAGCTTTCTGCTGCAATCGATGGCGATTGCCTATGGCCGCAGCGTGCGCATTGCCCCGCCGGAGTGGTTCTACCAGTTCTCTACCGGACATATCGCAGGCATTCCTTATCTGGCTCTGGCCGTTGGCTTGCTCACGGTGGTGGCCGGCTATGTGTTGAGCCGCACGCTTTATGGGCGCTGGACCCTGGCGCTGGGGCAGAACATGCGTGCTGCCGAGCTGGCCGGGGTGCGGGTGGAGCGGGTGCGCTGTGCCACCTACGTCTTGAGTGCCGTATTCGCCAGCGTCTGCGGCGTGTTGCTCGCCGGTTTTTCCGGTGGCGCGTCCCTCAGCATGGGTGATGAGTACTTGCTGGCTTCCATCGCTGTGGTGGTGATTGGCGGCACGTCGGTGGCCGGCGGGTTTTCCAATGTCCCCGGTCTGTGGGGGGCGGCACTGTTTCTGTATTTGCTGGTGAGCATGCTCAACACCTTTGGCGCGAGCGCCGGTGTGCGGCTGATTCTGACCGGTGTGATTATTATCGCGGTGATTGCCGCCGTTAGCGGGCGCAAGACATTGCGCAGTCTTTAAGCAAGGACCCTTCCATGAATGACGATATTTACCAGTTCATCGACAAGCGCTTTCGCAGCCTGACCCTGCCGAACACCCAGCTGGAGCGGCTTTACGATCAATGCCGGTGGGCTGAGGGCCCGGTCTGGTTCAACGACGGCGGCTACCTGCTGTGGAGCGATATCCCCAACCAGCGCATTCTGCGCTGGACTCCGGAGCAGGGCGTGTCGGTGTTTCGCCCGGCGTCGAATTTTGCCAATGGCAACACCCGGGACCTGCAAGGACGGCTGGTGACCTGTGAGCACGGCACGCGCAGCGTCACCCGTACCGAACCGGACGGCAGCATCACCGTGCTGGCCGACCGGTTCGAAGGCAAACGGCTCAATTCGCCCAACGATGTGGTCGTTCACCGGGATGGCGGCATCTGGTTCACCGACCCGACCTACGGCATTCTCAGTGATTACGAAGGCTACCAGGCCGAGCCGGAGCAGAGCGGGCGCAATGTGTTTCGCATCGACCCTTACACCGGTGAACTCGCCTGTGTGGCCGACGACTTTGAACAGCCCAATGGCCTGGCCTTCTCCCCGGATGGCCAAACCCTCTACGTGGCTGACTCCGCGCGCTCCCATGACCCGGAGGCCGCCCACCACATTCGCGCCCTTCAGGTGATCGACAACTGCCGATTGGGTGCGTCGACGATCCTGGCCCAGATAGAGCCCGGCATCCCCGATGGCTTGCGAGTCGATGTTCAGGGCAATATCTGGACCAGCGCCGGAGACGGTATTCAGTGCTTCGATTCCAGCGGTGTGCTGTTGGGTAAAATCCGCCTCCCTGAAAAGGTGGCCAATCTTACGTTTGGCGGGCCACGGCGCAACCGGCTGTTCATCACGGCCAATACGTCGCTGTACATGATTCATGTGGCTGTTGCGGGTGCGCAGTTGCCTTGAGCACATTGAACAGGGAGGTCAACCCACGAGTATTTCCGGCGGTTCAACCGGGAGAACCGGTTGAGCCGGCAGGATTTCCAGCTTGCGATTGAGAATGGCGACAACCAGGGTCATTGAGTCGGCATTGTTCAAAATGACCTTTAGTCGAATGCTGTCGTTATGGATAAAGAGATCCCTGGCAGTTTCAAGGTTGTGGGTTGCCGTCAAGCGGATAATACCTGCCGCCGCTGAAGGTTCAGGGTCCACCCACAGGGAACTCTCTGAGTCCCATACCTTGAACAGCTGCTGCACCGGGGTCAGTGTGGTCAAGCCCTTGGTCTGGCCGTCATAGAGGTTGCTGTAAATCCTGCGTCCATTTTCGGTATGGGTTTCGATCAGGTCGTACAGCGGCAGAATGGCATCTACATAGGCAATGTCGATCGTATTGAGACTGATGTGTGTCTGCTCGTGAATCAGGGTAAGGGCTTGTGCATTCGCCAGAACCTCAAAGGGTTCCCGGGTAACCCGTATGAGTCTTCCAAGGGGCGGATTAAAATATAAATCGGTCAGGTAAATTTTCATCGGCTGTTCTTTTGGGTAGACAAAACCATACGAGTTTGTTCTCCCTTCCCTTAGCGTACCCACCACATAACGTTCGGAGTCGATTGGCGACATGGCTTCGCTCAGCAGGTCTGAGCGCAAGATAGACATTGAAGTTAACAGCCTGTGTCTGAGCGCCGAAGTAATGTTGTTATCGCCGAAGATCTTCTTGAAGAACTCACTGTTTCTGGGATGGGTGAATACATTAGGCTCTGACCGCCACAAGCTGATCTGGCTGTTGGCCAAATAGTCCAGCGCCCGCTCGTGGGCGTTTTGGATAATGGCCGCTTTGGCAGGGTAAAGCTGTTGGATTTTTTTCATCCCTGTCGCTTCGATTTTATAAGCGGTGCGGATCAGGAGACTGGCTTGCGGGTTCTCCCCTGATTTGCCGAGGATTGCACCGCCGCCCCGCAAATAGCCTTTTAGGTCCAGTTGCCACTGTTGTTGAGCATCTTTAACCAGAAAGGGCCCTTTTTCGTGTGCACCCACGATGCGCCAACGTTGACCCTGTTGTTCGACCTGGAAAATCTTGCCGGTGACCGGAGCGTATTGTTTTTGTGTCAGGGGATCGGCATACAACCCGGTTGCGGCATTGTGGTTCAGGCTGCTCAATTCCAGGTGTTTGACTTCGTAGCTGCGCAACCGGTGCTCCTGGGCGGGCGTCAGTTGCAAGCGGTTGTGCCACAAGCCAAGGGTCTCGGGCGACGTTCCGTCGTGCAGGGTAGCCCCGGAGCTGGCGAGGGTGAGCGCGGCGGGAACCGGTGCTGTCTGTGTCGCTGGAACAACGGGGGATATTTTGGCCAGAGCCAGTTGCAGAAGGATTTGGGCGCACTCGCTCATTGAGCTTTTCCATTCGCCTTGCCAGGCCAGTTTGGCGGCCTTGAGCAGTTGCGGCAGGAGTTGCCAGGCGATCAGCGGCAGGCGTTGCTTGCCGAGCAACAAGACCGAGCCCAACCGTTCTGCGGCGCTAAACATGGATTTGGCAATGTGCCAGGCGGTTTGTCCAAAGGAGCTGTGCTGATGGCCAAGCAGGTTCAGCACCACATGGCAGGTGTCGCGATAGAGTTTTTTCAGCACATTGCCCGTGTATAACGCCCCGCCCATCGCGGAGCCAAGCTGCGCCGTCAAGAAGTGCCCAACCGAGTACAGGGCCCGGGCAGGCTCTGGCAAGCGCTCAAGTACCAGTGATTGCAGGCTGTTTGAGTGACGCAGCGCCGTGAGAAAAGCTTCACCGTGGGCGTATTCATTGAGGTGGAACACGTCATTGATCAGTGTCAGCAGCACCCAGGGACCCTGGTGCGCGTGCTCGCGCTGTATCCAGTGCAGGCCTTCCAGCCTGGTCGGTGTTGCGTTTGGCATGTGCCGCAGGTGAACTTCACGCAGCACCGCCTTGTGCCCGTTGACCGGCGTGCGCGCCAGGTGATCGGGCATTTCCATCAGTTGCTCGACCAGGTTCAACGCGGTCGAGGACAGTTGGCCTTGCAAGTGAAGGGACATGGCCTGGCCGAGAAGTTGCCATGGCGCGTGCTGGCTGAACAATCGGCAGCGTTCCTCGTCGCCGGCCCGATGAGGCTCAAAACGGGGGCGCATGATGGTCTGGAAATTACGGCCGATGTCGAGCCGCCTGTGGAGCTGTTTCAGGTAGTCGACGGTCAGCCACTCAGGCACTGGACCTGTGTGGGTCGACGTCAGGGTGAGGTTATGGTTTTCCAGGTAGCTGCCATGGCTCAGCATCAAATCGGTCAGTGAGTACTTGCTTGCAGGGGGTAGGGTGGTCGGTTCCTCGGAGTGAGGCTGCACGTCAACACTGTAATGCTCAAGGTCGAGGCCGTGCCCGGGGTGGTCCGCTTCTATCTGGGCCACCAGTCGGACGTGGGCGAAAGCCGCCAGGTCGGGCAGGTTGCCATTGAGAAAGTCGTGACTCTCCGGAGTTTGCTGGTGATGTTGCTCAACCCACCCGGCATACGTCAGCAGGTGCTGCTCGGGTGCAGTCGCCAGCCAATGGGGTGCAGACAGCAGAAGCTGTGCGTTGCGTGCGAGGTTCAGCGTGTGCTCCAGATACAGGTTGAAGCGCTGATGGGTCTGGCTGTACTTGACCCAGTCCTGGGTCTGGTGAGCGGGTAAGGGTTGGGCGACAGCATGCTGTATTTCCCGGGTCAACGAGGCGATTTGGGCGTGGTTGAAGGCCTCGATGAAATTTGCCTCGATCAGCCGTAGTTGTATGCGGGGCGGGATGTCCGAACTGCCTGAGTCGTGTTGCCACGGCGTCAGACGATCAGGGTAGCTTTGCAGGCCCTGGAACATTTCATGCAAATGGGGGATTGCCAGCCGGTCGTTCAGGCAGTTGAGCGCCAGGCTCAGGCTAGTGGCGAGCTCCAGGCCAGCCACCGGGGTCCAGAATAGGGCACAACCTGAGTGCTCAGGGTCCAGACCGCCATGCTCAGTGATCAGGAACGCATGCTGCAGTTCGAGCGGTGCGGGGTTTCCGGGCAGCACCACGGACATGCCGAAGACTTGCGGAATAAATCCGTTCAAGCCTTTGCGCAGTGCTTGTACAGGGTTATCGAGGGCCCGCAGCAAGACGTCTTGCTTGCGCTGTATCTGAGGGTAGTTACGTGCCTTGATGATCAGTTCATTGCGCAAGGCTGCTTGCTGCGTGTTGCTGAGGAAGGGCATCAGGCGGGTATAGAAATCCCGGTGCTGATGAAAGAAAAACGTCGAGAATCCGGTAAGTGCGGTGTCGATCAATGCATTGAGGGCACGCCAGCCGAGTTCGGGAATCATCTGGCTGATGCCTTCGACGCGACGGCTGTAAGCGCCCCAGTGTTCCGGCGCTGACAGGGGCGCGGCAAAGCCGTTGAAACGTTCGATAAAGTGATCGACCAGGTCTTGTGACAACAATGGCGGGCGCGATTCGTTGCTCGAGGGCGGTGAGCTGTACTGGTTCAGGACAATTTCGCCAGCGTTCAATGAAGTTAGCCGGGCATCGCGCAAGGCATCGTTCAAGGCCGATTGAGCCACGGCGTACAGCGCGGGGCAGATGTGCATTTCGTGCTGGCAGGAATGGCGCAGCCCTTCGAGCAACGGTATTTGCTGCTCCAGTGCTTCTTCGGGCGAAAGCGGCGTCGGCATGTCAGGCCGGGGAGGGTGCGCTTCCAGGGACTGCAGGTTCAGATGAGTGCTCCAGCGCCCTTGAGTATCGAAAGTTAACAGCGCCGGGTCGATCAGATGGCGCACATCCAGCACCGAGTCGATTACGGCCGCCAGGTCGAAGACCTGCGGGAGAGTGCGGTACAGATTCATCACGTGGTTCAGGTTATGCGCCTGCTTGTCGGCGATGGTCTGCATGACGCTGAGCATCATCGGCCCCGGAACGGGAATGCTGAGGATGTCTGGGGAATGGTAAGCAACCATGACCTGGCGTTCCTTTAAGGCCAAAGCGTTGATCAGCGGTTCCGGAACAGACGCCGTGTTCAGCGGGCTCAGCAAGTGACTGTGCAAACCGGCAGCGGAGCCGAACGCCCTGATGCTGGCGCAGGGCTGATACAGAAAGAGGGGGCTGCCGGGACGCCGGGGGTTGTTGAGCATCAAATACCCGGCCAGTTCCATGAACGGCTTTTGCTCGCTGCTTAACCGGAGTTTCTCCACTTGCAGGGACAGGCCTTCGTTGAGGGGTTTAAGCCACTGATAGTCCTCCGGGGATATCTCTGCAGACTCCAGCCCTTTGAATAACCCAGCCTGGTAGCCGTCCTTGAGTATCCGGGCAAAGACGTCCATTCGGGTCAGGCCCGGCTCCGACACCGTGTTCCAGTAACGCTCCAGCTGTGCCTGCAAGCGGTTGGGCAGGTTTCTCCCCAGCGCCGAGATCACATCCAGCCATTGCTGATTTTCCAGGGCGCTGGCGTGATAAGGCGCTTCGCCATGGCCGGGATCGATCACCTGATAGGTATGTTCCGCTGGCCAGTGCTGACGCCGAAAGTACATCAATACGGCCTGCGCCAGCGTTTGCGAAGCGATCTGCCGGTTCAGGCTCGTGGGCTGGCCCATCCCGTCAAGGGTATTCTCGGCGCGATAAGTAATGAGCCGGGTCGTGGACCTGTCCCAGCCCAGAGCCAGGGACTCCAGCTCGACCTGGAGCACCTGATCCAGCAAGAGGGGCAACGTGGGCAGCTGGAGCAGTTCGGCATGGAGGGTCTGCAGGTTGCGGTGCTGGTTGGCCTCAACCGTGGCCGCAACCTCCATGAACACATCGCCATTAATGAGCGCATATGAAAACTGCGGGTCGGCCCACGTCGTGACAGCCTTGCGCTGTGCGCAATCCACAAGTGCCATCAGTTCGTCGCGGAGCACCGGTGCGCCAAGGCGTGCAGTCAGTCGCTGTTCAACTTCGCCCCGGCTTGAAAAATATTCAAGCCCGAAAGCAGGGGTGTACAGCACGGAGCAAGGCGGGAGCGGGGCGGTCATGAGAAACGCGCTCGCCAGTTCAATCGCGGGTTGATCGGTGAATGTCAGTACAACCTTTTCAACCTGCATCGGCCGCTGGTGATTCAAGCGCGCCTGGGCTGTGGTGGAGCGCACCGTGTGGAGCCATGCTCTCACGGGTTCATCGAACCCTCGCGCCATTTCGCGGGCGCTGGGATGGGGCCGGGGTTCAAATGCCTCAGCAAAATAATAGGGTAAGTCGTGATCGTTCATGGAGTGTTCCCTGGCTGCCGTTGCCTGGCTGAACCAGCCAGGACGTCGTTGATAAAGCGCACAGGCTAGGTGGCTTATCGGCAGGCAAGGTGGTGCATATAGTCATACCGGGTGCAGGTGCAATCTTGTAGGGCGCTGGGCTATGTCCAGCCCAGTGTGACCGTGGCCAGCAGCAGATAGCGCATACCCTTGGCCAGCGTCACGATCAGCAAAAAACGCCACAGCGGTTCACGCATGACACCGGCGATGACGGTCAGCGGGTCACCAATGATGGGTACCCAGCTCAACAGCAGTGACCAGCGCCCGTAGCGCAGATAGAAACGCTGGGCTTTTTCGAGTTTGTCTGTACTGACCGGAAACCAGCGTTTGTGCCGGAATCGTTCAAGCGAACGCCCCAGCAGCCAGTTGAGGGCCGAGCCCAGCACATTGCCCAGGGTCGCCACCGTCAGCAGGGTGGCCGCGACGTAACGATCCGACAGCAGCATTGCCACCAGCACCGCTTCAGACTGCATCGGCAGTATTGAGGCGGCGCCGAAGGCCGCGAGAAACAGCCCTAAGTAACTGGAGAGTTCAAACACTCAAAGGATGCCTTGCAGACGGTTGGAAGGGGCGGCGGGGTACGCGGTAAAAATGGCCGGTCCAGTGTACAGACAATTCATAACGGCCCATCACCACCTGAGGCGTCTGAGCGATGTGCCCGTACAGCGGATCTGATCAACTACAGGTCGGATTCGCGCAAAAAAGTCAGCCTTGTATCTGTTCGAATGATCCTCAACGACCCGCCCGCTGGCGGCCTCTCAAGCGCGATCACAGACAAGGGTAAATGACATGCAAATGCCGAAAACCATCCAGATCAAGAACGGTGAAAAGGTCACTCCAACGTTCTCGGCCCAGGAGTACGCCAATCGCCAGGCCAGGCTGCGAGCTTATATGGCGCAGAACAATATCGACGCGGCGGTGTTTACCTCGTACCACAACATCAACTACTACAGCGATTTCCTGTATTGCTCCTTTGGCCGCAATTACGCGCTGGTCGTGACCCAGGACAAGGCCGTGACCATCAGCGCCAACATTGACGGTGGCCAACCTTGGCGCCGGACGGTGGGCACCGAAAACATTGTGTACACCGACTGGCAGCGCGATAACTTTTTTGTAGCGATTCAACAGGCGCTGCCTGCTGCCGGACGTGTCGGTATCGAGTATGACCACCTCAACCTGCTCAATCGCGACAAGCTGGCCAGCCGCTATCCGCAGGCCGAACTGGTGGACATAGCCGCCCCGTGCATGCGCATGCGCATGATCAAGTCGGCTGAAGAACACGCCATCATCCGTCACGGCGCACGCATTGCCGACATTGGCGGTGCAGCGATCATCGAAGCCCTGCGCGACCAGGTGCCCGAGTATGAAGTTGCGCTGCATGCGACCCAGGCGATGGTGCGTGAAATTGCCCGCACTTTCCCGGACGCCGAGCTGATGGATACCTGGACCTGGTTTCAATCGGGGCTCAATACCGACGGCGCACACAACCCGGTGACCAGCCGCAAGGTGAACAAGGGCGATATTCTGAGCCTCAACTGCTTCCCGATGATTGCCGGTTATTACACCGCGCTGGAACGTACGCTGTTTCTGGACCATTGCTCCGACGAGCATCTGCGGCTCTGGGAAGTCAACGTCAAGGTGCATGAAGCCGGACTCAAACTGATCAAGCCAGGCATGCGCTGCTCGGATATTGCACTGCAACTCAACGAGATCTTCCTGGAGCACGACCTGCTGCAATACCGCACGTTTGGCTATGGTCACTCGTTCGGTACCCTGAGCCATTACTATGGCCGCGAAGCCGGGCTCGAATTGCGCGAAGACATCGACACCGTGCTGGAGCCCGGCATGGTGGTTTCCATCGAGCCAATGATCATGATTCCCGAAGGGCGGCCGGGAGCGGGCGGTTACCGTGAACACGATATTCTGATCGTCAACGAACACGGCGGCGAGAACATCACTAAATTCCCGTATGGCCCGCAGCACAACATTATCAAGCAGTAATATCAGCGCCGCACAGTCTCCCTGTGCGGCGTTTTCAGTTGAGCTGGTCGCTCCAGACACCCACACATGCGTGCGCAGATACGCGGTGTGTTCTGACCCATTACCCCTGCCAAAAAGAACAGAATGAGGGTATTAGTCATGCCTAACGTCTCAACGTCGGTCCCTGTCGTTCAACCCCGCACCTCACACACTGGAGGTGCTCGATGAGCGTCCCAAGCGCAAATCTCGCCATGCCCCTGAGTACAGAACAGCTCCACGAGCGTATCAGTGAACGCAAGGCGTTACGCCGTGCGGCCACCGCCAGTTTCATGGGCAACTTTGTCGAGTGGTTCGACTACGCTGCCTATGGGTATCTGGCTACGGTCATCGCCCTCACGTTCTTCCCGCAGACCGATGCCGCCAGTGGGTTGCTGGCGACGTTCGCGGTGTTTGCCCTGTCGTTTATCGTGCGCCCGATCGGTGGGTTGGTCTGGGGCCATTTTGGTGACAAGTACGGACGTCGCAGCGCTTTGTCGTGGTCGATCCTGATCATGACGGTTTCAACGTTTTGCATCGGTATTCTGCCCGGCTACAACCACATCGGCCTGTGGGCGCCGGCGTTGCTGCTGTTGATCCGGCTGGTGCAGGGCTTTTCCGCTTCGGGCGAATACGCCGGGGCTTCGGCGTTTCTCGCCGAATACGCTCCCGAAGGCAAGCGGGGCTTCTACACCAGCATCGTGCCGGCCAGTACCGCTGCAGGCCTGTTGTTTGGCGCGTTGTTTGTGGCGGCCATGCATGCCTTCATGACGATAGAAGACCTGCATGACTGGGGCTGGCGCTTGCCGTTCCTGTTGGCGGCACCTTTTGGCCTGGTGGGACGTTATATCCGCGTCAGCCTGCAGGACTCGCCCAAGTTCCTGGAGATGGAGCAGCGCCTGGAAGCCAAGGAATGTGCGACCCATGCACCTGTTCGTGAACTGCTTACCGTGCACCGACGTGCGGTAATGATCGGGATCGGCGTCACTTGCCTGAATGCCGTAGCGTTTTACCTGCTGCTCAGCTACATGCCGACCTACCTGTCCACTGAAATGGGCCTGAGTGAGCGTGATTCATTCATTGCGTCAACAGTGTCACTGGCGACCTACATCGGCCTGATATTCCTGATGGGCAAGCTGTCGGACCGTTTCGGGCGCAAGACCATGCTGGTCACAGCCTCCATACTCTTTCTGGCGCTGACCTTCCCGTTGTTCGGCATGCTTGGCAATACTTCACTGGCCGTTATCCTCATGATCCAGATTGCTTTTGGCGCGATCCTGGCGATGAACGACGGCACCTTGCCGTGCTTTCTCGCGGAGATTTTCCCGACCCGGGTACGTTTCAGCGGCTTTGCCTTTAGCTTCAATATTGCCAATGCGCTGTTCGGCGGCACAGCACCGTTTATTGCGACGTGGCTGATTCAGCTGACCGGCAACAAAATGGCCCCGGCCTGGTATTTGCTCGCGGCCGCCGCCGTCGCGCTGGTTGCCATGCTGGCCAGCCGCGAGACCGCGCATAAGGCATTGCAGGACTGACCCAGTGCAGGTCTGAAAGGAAACGGCGAAGGCGCAGTGATGCGCCTTCGCCGTTTTTGCTGTATGGGATGGGATCCCGTTGCTACTTAGTGCAAGGCCACCTGTTTACGCTGACCGATGGGCGACACGCCGAACAGGCGGCTGTAGCACTTGGAGAAGTGCGCCGCTGAGACAAAGCCGCAGGCGAGGGCGATATCGCGCACCTGCGATTCGCTGCGCAGCAACAGATTGCGTGCCCTGGCCAGGCGCAACTCGAGGTAATACTGGCTGGGGGTTCGTTGCAGATGCTTGTGGAACAGACGTTCAAGTTGACGCACGGACACTTCGTTCAAGCGTGCCAGCTCTTCAAGGCTCACCGGCTCCTCGAGATTGGCTTCCATGATGGCCACCACCTGGCTGAGCTTGGGCTGCGAAGTTCCCAGTTTTTGTCGCAGGGGGACCCGCTGTTGTTCTTGCGCGCCGCGTGCGCGGTCGCACAGCAGCAGTTCGGCGGCATGGGCGGCAATTTCACGACCACCGGGCTCGCGTGCAATCAGCTGCAGGGTCATGTCCATGGATGCCACGCCGCCGGAGCAGGTGTAGCGATCCCGGTCCAGTTCGAAGAGCTGGTTGGAAATGATGATCCCCGGAAAGTGATCCTTCAGGCTTTCGATATCTTCCCAGTGAATGGTGCAGCGATAGCCTTTGAGCAACCCCGCGCGCGCCAGCCAGTAACTGCCGGTGCAGATCCCGCCCAGCGCGACCTGTTCGTGTGCCAGCTTGCGCAGCCAGTTGAGAACCGGGCGACTGCTGAGGTGAGAGACGATCGGGTTTGAACCGACCACCAGCAAGATGTCCAGTTTTGGTGCATTGCCCACCACATAGTCGGGCAGTATGCGCATGCCATTGCTGGCGGTTACCGGGTCCAGGCTGGGGGCGATGATCACCGGGCGAAACATCTCGCGGCGTGCCGCCATGTTGGCCATGCGCAGGGTTTCAATAGCCGAGGCAAAACCGATGGTCGTGAAGTTTGGTATCACCAGAAAGCCCACGGTCTTTACCGAGTGCTGGGTGTGCGGTGACCCTGTAACAGGCGTTGCCATCCTTACGCTCCTTTTTTTGATCCGGGACGCGTCTAGCGTCGGGGTTCACACAGGGCACGGGATCCATTGCGCCGTGAATGAGCGTTCAAGGAATGTCGTGCCCTGTATTTTTGAGTGTAAAGAAGCATTTGTTATGCCAGTGAACGCTCTGGCCGGGAAGGTTCTTTATCGTGGCAAAAACCTGTCGCTGACATACACAGAATAGTCAGGCAGTACGCTTTCGATTTTGCCCTGATCCTTCAGGAACAGCGCGGTTCGGGCAATGTCCCTGGCCGTACCGCCGCCAAGCAACTGAGGGCTTTTTTGCTCATCGGCCGAAGGGAAGTGCGCCCCCTGCAATAACTCGGGAATATCGGCAGCATTGGCCCCGGTGAGCGAGGCGATTTTCTGCACCTGGGGCGAGTCGGCAGTCCAGTCAGCCCGATGGGCCTGATAATTGGCGATGGCCTCAAGGCTGACCCTGGCGAACTGCGCGACCACTTCGGGGTGTTTGTCGGCAAAGTCCTTGCGCGCGACCCACACTTCAAAGGTTGGTGCGCCCCATTCACTGACTTGACCGGCATCGGTGAGTATCCTGCCGGTCTTGCGGATTTCTCCCAGGGCGGGAGACCAGGTGAAGGCGCCGTCGATGTCGCCGCGCTTCCAGGCCGCGGTGATTTGCGCAGGGCTGAGGTTCACCACTTTTACCTGTTGCGGCGACAGGTTCCAGTGTTTCAGTGCCCCCAGCAGGCTGTAGTGCGAGGTGGACACGAACGGTGTGGCCAGCGTCTTGCCGATCAAGTCCTGCGGTGAGGTAATACCGCTGCCATCACGTACCACCAGGGCCTCTGAACCTTTGATTTGTGCAGTGACGATAAAGGTCACCAGTGGCACCTTTCGCGAGGCGGCAGCTGCCAGCGGGCTTGATCCCAGATTACCGATCTGTACATCCCCCGAGGCCAGTGCCGCCACGACGGCGGGGCCTGAGTCGAAACGGCGCCAGTCGATTTTCTGGCCAATGGCCTGGTCGTAGGTGCCTTCGGCCTGGGCCAGTTTGGTCGGGTCGATGCCGGTGATGTAGCCAATCGTCACCTCAGCCGCTTGTGTGCCGGGGCTAAGTCCCGCGAGTGAGAGGGAAAGGGCAATCAACAGTGTGCGCACGGACATGGGCTGGACCTTGTTCTGATGAGAAAACGAGAGAGTGCAAGGGAGGTCCGGCGGTCCGGTGAGGGGAATCTAAGTGCTTTAAATGAAAGGGGAAAATACCGTTTTGGAACTAGCTTAGAGCCTGGCCCTCTCCAGGCAGAGGGTCAGGTTCAAGGGCTTGCAGGGTTTAGACGTGGGGCGCGCCATGCTTGAGCTGCGGGCTGGCGTATTGCGGTTTAAGGGCGCCTTGATTGTCCAGCAACCAGGCGTCCATCACTTTGCGCACCACAGGTCCGGCCACCCGGCCACCGGCTTCGCCGTTTTCGATCATCACCGAAATCACGATCTGCGGGTCTTCAGCCGGGGCAAACCCGACAAACAAGGCGTTATCGCGATTGCGCTCTGCGGTTTTCAGGCGGTTATAGCGTTCGCCTTGTTTGATGGCGACCACTTGCGCGGTGCCGCTTTTCCCGGCGATGCGGTATTGCGCACCCTGGGCAGATGCCCGGGCAATGCCCCGCGGATCATGCATGACCAACTGCATGGCATGGTTGACCTGCTCCCATTCCCGGGGATCGTGCAGCACGATATTGGCTATCGGGTGCTCATCCACCGGCGGCGTGCCGTCAATGGTGCGTGCCAGATGCGGGCGATTCCACACCCCCTTGTTGGCGATCAGCGCAGTGGCCTGGGCCAGTTGCAACGGGGTGACCTGCATATAACCCTGGCCAATCCCCAGAATCACCGTTTCGCCGGGGAACCAGGTCTGTCGACGGGTAATGCGCTTCCATTCGCGGGATGGCATCAAACCGGGCGACTCCTCGAACATGTCCAGCGAGACTTTTTGCCCCAGCCCGAACTCCGCCATGTAGTCATGCATGCGGTCAATGCCCAGCTTGGAGGCCAGGTCATAGAAGTAGGTATCGTTGGAGCGCATGATCGCGGCGTTCAAGTCGACCCAGCCATCACCACTGTGGTTCCAGTTGCGGTACTTGTGTTCGACGTTGGGCAACTGGAAATAACCGGGGTCAAACACCCGGGTCGAAGCGGATATCACCCCGCTGTCGAGTCCGGCAATGGCCACTTCGGGTTTGATGGTCGAGCCCGGGGCATACAGCCCGCGCAGTGCCCGGTTGAACAACGGTTTGTCGATGGAGTCGCGCAGTCCCGAGTAGTCCCGGGTACTGATGCCGGTCACGAACAGGTTCGGGTCAAAGCTGGGCTTACTGACCATCGCCAGGACTTCACCGGTTTTCGGGTCGAGGGCGATGATCGAGCCGCGCCGATCCCCGAGGGCATCTTCAGCGGCTTCCTGCAGTTTGATGTCGAGGCTCAGCACGATGTTTTTGCCGGCCACCGCATCGGTGTGCCGCAGCACGCGCATTACCCGCCCCTGGGCGTTGGTCTCGACCTCTTCAAAGCCGACCTTGCCATGCAGCTCGTGCTCGTAAAAACGTTCAATCCCGGTTTTGCCGATGGACTGCGTACCCCGGTATTGCGTGCTGTCGAGCTGTTTGGCCTCTTTTTCATTGATCCGGCCGACATAGCCCACCGAATGTGCGAAATGGTCGCCCTGAGGGTAGTGGCGGACGAACTGCGCCTCGACATCGATGCCCGGCAGGCGGAACTGATTGACTGCCAGCAGGGCGATTTGCTCTTCGCTCAGGTCGTAGAGCAAGGTCGAGGGGTCGAAGGGGTGACGCGCCTGTTTCATGGCCTTGGCGAAAACGGCATGGTCCTCGTCAGGCAGGTGCAGGATGCCGAACACCGTGTCCAGCACCTTGGCAGTATCTACGGCGCGCTCGCGGGTAATGGTCATGTTGAAGCTGGGCTGGTTATCGGCCAGCAGCACGCCGTTGCGATCATAGATAAAACCGCGCTCCGGCGGGATCGGCAAGACGTGTACGCGATTGTTTTCGGACACGGTCGAGTTGTAAGCAAATTCGGTCACTTGCAAAAAGTACATCCGGCCAATCAGGGCGCAACTGATTGCCAGCACCAGCGCTGCGCACGCAATCAGTCTTTTATTGACCAGCCGCTTTTCGGATTCGTGGTCTTTGAGATGGATCGGCTCGGGCATATCGGGGGCTCGTATCGGTAAACAGAAGTGCAGTCGCCCGGGCAATGACCTGGGGGCGACGAAAGTCGGCGCACACCTTACCAATAAGCCTGGGGCGGAGTGGGCATAAAGGCCGTTTTAAACATGAAACTCGACGGGCTGCGCAGGCAGCGGGCTGTTGTAGACTCTGCTCTTTTCAGCGGAAGCGATCCCGATGTTGCCCTTGATTGACTGGCGGCCCCATGCGCCATTGCAGCGTTTACACATTAATTGGCTGCAACAGGCCGGGGTTGAGGTCGCGGTGCTGCGCCTTGACCTGATCGATCCGCTGATCAGCGGCAACAAGTGGTTCAAACTCACCGAACACCTGCGTGCGGCGCATGCTGGTGGCGCTGACGGGCTGATCAGTCTGGGCGGGGCGCATTCCAATCATCTGCATGCGCTGGCAGCCGCCGGCAAGCGTTTTGGTTTCGCTACGGTGGGGCTGTTGCGCGGGCATGCGCAGCAAACCCCCACCACGCAGGACCTCGAACGCTTTGGCATGCAGCTGCACTGGCTGGGTTTTGGCGGTTACCGGGCACGTCACGAGCCGGGTTTCTGGGCGCCCTGGCAAGCCCTGTACCCGCAGTTGTACCCGGTACCCGAAGGCGGCGGCAGCCTGGCGGGTGCCCTGGGGTGCAGGCCGCTGGTGAGTCTGGTGCGCGGACAACTGGGTGCTGTGGGCTGGGATGACTACGACGGTTGGTGGCTGGCCGCCGGTACCGGCACGACGCTGGCTGGTCTGGTGCTGGCCGAAGCTGGCGAACGTCCGGTATATGGTGCACTGGCGGTGCCGCAGGATCATGGGGTGGCGCCGCAGGTCGAGGCCATTCTGCAACAGGCGGGGAGTGCCTCGGCGGCCTTTGACTTGATCGAGGCCAGCCGCGCTGGTTTCGCCCGGGTTGACGAGGCGTTGCTGGCGTTCATTCAGGCCAGCGAACAGGCGGCAGGTGTGCCGCTGGAGCCGTTGTACACCGGCAAGGCGCTGATGGCGCTCAAGCAGGCGGTCGAAGAAGGAGGCATCGAGCGTGGTAAACGTCTGGTTTTTGTCCACACCGGCGGCTTGCAAGGCCGCCGGGGGGTTGCAGCGAAAACCTAGCTGCGCTTGGGCAGCATGCGCAACAGGGTGTTGTCCTTGATCACATAGTGATGCGCCAGACCCGCCAGCGCGTGCAAGCCGATCAGCCAATAGCCGATGGAACCGCCCAGTTCGTGCCAGCTTTTGATCTGTTTGGCGAATTCCGGGTCTTTGACGGTTAAAGCGGGCAGGTCGAAGCCGTAGAAGAACACCGATTTGTCGTTGTAGCTAAGAATCAGATAGCCCAGCAGCGGCATGCCGATCATGAATATATACAGCGCCCAGTGCATCAGCGTCGCCAGAGCGGTTTGCCAGGCTGGCGGGGTGGGGGTGATTTTCGGCGCTACCCCCAGGGTGCGGGCCAGCAGCCGCAACCAGACCAGGGTGAAGACGGTCAGGCCGAGCATAAAGTGCGCATCTTTCATCAAGTTACGACCGTCGCTGTCTTTCGGGAATATTCCGCGAAACTCGATCGAGGCATATATCAGTACGAACAGCAGCACCATGAACCAGTGCAAGGCAATGGACATTCGGCTGTAACGGTCGGCGGAGCTTTTCCAGGACATGGCTTTTCCTCACGGTTCATATCGGTAAGCCTCCGTTCTTGTACGACGGAGTGCCTTTACTTTAATAGGCCTGTGTTACTTCGTACTTGAGGCAGGTCAGATTTATTTCAACCAGGGTTGCCCGGGACTTTGGGCCAAAGGTCGGAAACCAGGAACAGGCGCTCGGCTTCCTCCCAGTCGCCACCGCCGTTTTCGGCCAGACGCACCAACAGCTGGGCGGGAGCCAGGGGGTGCAGTTCTGACAACCAGACCTCCAATTGTTGTTCAGACCATAGCCCATCGGAGCCGGAGTGCGCAGGCGCAAGCCAGGCATGCCGGGGCAAGGGCTGCCAGCAACCGGCGGCACTCTGGCGAATGAACGCCGGCCAGTCCCGTTGATGCAGCCAGCGGCCTCGCAAGTGACCGGGGTGAGCGCCGGCCGGTGGCAGCGAATGGCCGGGCCATGGATACAGCAGGTAGCCGCCGAGCCACAGATGGGCATCGAAGTGATGCACATCCATCTGCGCGAGAATCTCACGGCTTTCCGGGCGGCTGGACATGGGCAATTGATGCTGGGTGAAATGCTTGAGCTTGCGGTCGAGCCGGTCATTGCTGCCGGGGCCGAGCCAGTGCGTCGGATCGTGGCCATCCGCGTCTTGCGGGCCGAGATAGAGTTTTATCGCCAGTTCCAGATGATGCACACCGTCACGGTCACGCAGCAGCATGTCCAGTTCACCCAGCGTATGGCCGCCCACACGGATCGGCAGGTTGGCGGCCAACAACTCGACACCGGGCGCCTGGTCGATGGCAAATTGCCAAAGCCGTTCGTAGTAGCGCCCCAATCGGCGGGTGGTGGCCTGTGCCAGCCACTGCTGCAGCGGTTCGTTGTGGCGGTCGAGCTCTCGCAGCCAACGCTCCAGTTGGTCGGGGGCCTGTACCCAGTCGCTGCCGGTCAGCGGGTGGCGCTGAGGCCAGGGCGTCTGGCTGAGCATGGGCGGGGCGAGAATCACCCACGCCAGGTCCCGCACCTCGGGGTGGCGCAATTGACGGGGCAGGTTAAGCAAGTCGGGGAAGAGGATCATTCTGCGAGCATAGCTGTTTGTCAGGCGCTGAAAGGGTTTTGTCTATTGTGGTCTTTCGCCCATAATCGTTGTTTTCACCTGTCAACAACCCCGCAGGAGCCTCATGGAGCAATTTCGTAATATCGGCATCATTGGTCGTTTGGGCAGTTCTCAGGTGCTCGACACGGTTCGCCGACTGAAAAAATTCCTGCTTGGGCGACACCTGCACGTGATCCTTGAAGACACCATTGCCGAGGTTTTGCCCGGTCATGGCCTGCAAACCTCTTCGCGAAAAATGCTCGGTGAAGTCTGCGACATGGTGATCGTGGTGGGCGGCGATGGCAGTTTGCTGGGGGCTGCCCGTGCACTGGCGCGGCACAATGTTCCGGTACTGGGCATCAACCGCGGCAGCCTGGGCTTTTTGACCGATATCCGGCCGGACGAACTTGAAGTCAAGGTCGCCGAGGTGCTGGACGGGCACTACCTGGTTGAAAACCGCTTTTTGCTGCAGGCCGAGGTTCGCCGCCACGGCGAGGCGATCGGGCAGGGCGATGCCCTGAATGACGTGGTGCTGCACCCTGGCAAATCCACGCGAATGATCGAGTTCGAGCTGCATATCGACGGCCAGTTCGTGTGCAGCCAAAAGGCCGACGGCCTGATTGTCGCCACACCGACCGGCTCCACGGCCTATGCCATGTCTGCCGGAGGGCCGATCATGCACCCCAAACTCGATGCGATCGTCATCGTCCCGATGTACCCGCATACCCTCAGCAGTCGGCCGATTGTGGTCGATGGCAACAGCGAGCTGAAGATCGTGGTGGCCAAGGACATGCAGATCTACCCGCAAGTGTCGTGTGATGGTCAGAACCATTTCACCTGTGCGCCGGGCGACACCATCACTGTCAGTAAAAAAGCGCAGAAGCTGCGCCTGATTCACCCGCTGGACCACAACTACTATGAAGTGTGTCGGACCAAGCTTGGCTGGGGTAGCCGACTGGGCGGTAGGGCTGACTGATGCTCGATCCAGCGCGCAGTTACGATTTGATCGGTGACGTGCATGGTTGTGCTCATACTCTTGAGCACCTCCTGGAGCGTCTGGGCTATCGCAAACACGCCGGTACCTGGCGACACCCGCAACGGATGGCGGTGTTCCTGGGCGACATCATTGATCGTGGCCCGCGTATTCGCGAGGCACTGCATATTGTTTACGACATGGTTCAAGCCGGTCAGGCGCTGTGCCTGATGGGCAACCATGAATTCAACGCGCTGGGCTGGTGCACCCCGGCACCGGCCGGCACGGGCAAGCATTTCGTGCGTGAGCACACCCCGCGCCACGCCAGGCTGATCCACGAGACCCTTGAACAGTTCGCACAGTACCCTGGCGACTGGCACGACTTCGTGCAGTGGTTTTATGACATGCCGCTGTTTGTCGACGCCGGTCGTTTTCGGGTCGTACACGCCTGCTGGGATGCCGATGTGATCGCCGCACTGCGTGCGAAGTACCCCGATGGCTGTATCGACCGGCCTTTCCTGCAAGCCGCTGCGGTGCCGGAAAGCTTTGCCAGCATGGCCTTCAACCGTTTGTTGCGCGGCACTGACATGCGCCTGCCGGACGGCATGACCCTGACCGGTGGCGATGGCCTGACCCGGGCGTTTTTTCGCACCAAGTTCTGGGAAGATGACCCCAAGACCTACGGAGATATCGTGTTCCAACCTGACGCTCTGCCTGAGCTCGTTGCAAAAAAACCGTTATCGACCACTGAAAAAGGTGCGCTGCTGCGCTATGGCAGTGATGAGCCGCTGTTGTTTGTGGGCCATTACTGGCGCAGCGGCCAGCCGGCACCGATCCGGCCGAACCTGGCCTGTCTTGATTACAGTGCCGTGCTCTACGGGAAACTGGTTGCTTATCGCCTGGATCAGGAAACACGCCTCGATCCGGCCAAGTTCGTGTGGGTGGATGTTGAACGCCCGGAGGCCGTGCAATGAGTGCCGTCGCTGTTTTACGCTTGCCGCTGTCCACCGACCTGAGCGGGTTTGTGAGTTTACTCAAGCGCATGCAAGTGCCGCATCGGGTCAGCGAAGAAGCCGGTGAACAGGTGCTGTGGGCACCCGAAACCATTGCCGACGATGTGCGCAGCCTGTATCAGCGTTTCCCGGTGGGTGATCCCGATCACGCATTGCCCATCGTCGAACGCCCGCCTGCCATGGGCCGCCCAGGCTTCGCCCGACAATTGCGTGACAGCCCGGCGACCGCTGCGATTTTGCTGCTGTGCGTGATTGTCGCTGCGCTGACGCAGTTGGGTGACAACTTGTCAGCCCTCAGCGCGCTGACATTCCTTGATTTCAGCATTCACGGCCAGTACATCCAGTTCACGCCGCTGGCCGATAGCCTGGCGGCGGGGCAGTGGTGGCGTTTATTCACGCCGATGCTGATTCACTTCGGCTTCCTGCACATCGCCATGAACGGCATGTGGTATTGGGAGCTGGGGCGGCGCATTGAAATGCGTCAGGGCAGCATCAACCTGATCGGCCTGAGCCTGTTGTTCAGCGTGGTGTCCAACGTGGCCCAATACCTGTTTGGCGGCCCAAGCCTGTTTGGCGGATTGTCCGGGGTGTTGTATGGCTTGCTCGGGCATGTCTGGATTTACCAGCGGATGGCACCCAACCCGATGTATCACATGCCTCGCGGCGTACTGGTGATGATGCTGGTCTGGCTGGCGCTGTGCATGTCGGGGCTGGTGTCGATGATGGGGTTTGGCCAGATCGCCAACGCGGCCCATGTCGGCGGCTTGTTGATCGGATGCCTGACCGGTTTGCTCGGCGGTCTTTGGGCGCGACGCAAACAGGTTGCTTAATGCTGTAGCTGCTGCCGAAGGCGGCGATAAGGCCCGCGAAAAAGCAGGGCCGCTGCGCTGCCCATCGCAGCCTGCGGCAGCGGCTACAGGCTTGTTTATTCTTTAAAGAGTGGAAAAGAACCATGTCCTCTTTCAACGAAATGATTCAAAACATCACCCCCGAGATCTACCAGAGCCTGAAACTGGCGGTCGAAATCGGCAAGTGGGCCGATGGCAACAAACTCACCGCGGAACAGCGCGAGCTGTCATTGCAGGCAATGATTGCCTGGGAGGTTCAAAACCTGCCCGAAGACCAGCGTACCGGCTACATGGGCCCTCAAGAGTGCAGCTCCAAGTCGGCACCGGTGCCCAACATTCTGTTCAAGTCGGATGCAATCCATTGATTGAAATTGGTCGCGGTGCAATCAGCAAAATGGCGGCGAGCCTTGAAACGCCGACCGTGCAATATGCGTTTCGTCTGGGTGATACCGAGGTGCCGGTCAACCCGTTGATCGGCAGCACGTTGCGTCTGGAATACCTGGGGGCGATTCACTGCACCCACTGCGGGCGCAAGACCAAAACCAGCTTCAGTCAGGGTTACTGCTACCCGTGCATGACCAAGCTGGCGCAATGCGATGTCTGCATCATGAGCCCGGAGCGCTGCCATTACGACGCCGGCACCTGCCGTGATCCATCCTGGGGCGAGCAGTTTTGCATGACCGATCACGTGGTGTATCTGGCCAACTCGTCCGGAGTCAAGGTCGGCATCACCCGTGCCACCCAGTTGCCGACGCGCTGGCTCGACCAGGGCGCGAGCCAGGCGTTGCCGATCGTGCGGGTTGCCACACGCCAGCAATCGGGTTTTGTCGAAGACCTGTTGCGCACCCAAGTGGCCGACCGGACCAATTGGCGTGCCCTGCTCAAGGGCGATGCCGAGCCGGTCGACCTGCTGGCGGTGCGTGACCAGCTGTTCGAGAGCTGCGCCGAAGGCATGAATGAGTTGCAGGCGCGCTTCGGCCTGCAGGCCGTCCAGCCCTTGCTGGACGTTGAGCCTGTCGAGATTCGTTATCCGGTCGAACGCTACCCGACCAAGATTGTCAGTTTTAATCTGGACAAGAATCCGATCGTTGAAGGCACGCTGATGGGGATCAAGGGGCAGTATTTGATCTTCGATACCGGCGTTATCAATATCCGCAAGTACACGGCCTATCAATTGGCCGTGCATCAGTAAAAGGACTCCAGAATGCGCACCGAACAACCGCAAATGATCTACCTGAAGGACTACCAGGCGCCCGAGTACCTGATCGACGAGACGCACCTGACCTTTGAGTTGTTCGAGGACCATACGCTGGTCCATGCGCAACTGGTGATGCGCCGCAATCCGGCCCGTGGCGCCGGACTCCCGGCCCTGGAGCTGGATGGCCAGCAACTGGAGCTGCTCTCGGTCAAGCTCGATGATGCCGACCTGGTGCCAGGCGACTATCAACTGACGGACAGCCATCTGGTCCTGCAGCCGACCACTGCGCAGTTCGTGGTCGATACCAGCGTCAAGATCCACCCCGAATCCAACACCGCGCTGGAAGGCCTGTACAAGTCCGGCGGGATGTTCTGCACTCAATGCGAAGCCGAAGGCTTCCGCAAAATCACGTATTACCTCGATCGTCCTGACGTGATGAGCACATTCACTACCACGGTGGTGGCCGAGCAGCACCGCTACCCGATTCTGCTGTCCAACGGCAACCCGATTGCCAGTGGTCCCGATGAAGACGGGCGGCACTGGGCAACCTGGGAAGACCCGTTCATGAAACCGGCTTACCTGTTTGCGCTGGTGGCCGGCGACCTGTGGTGCGTCGAAGACACGTTCACCACCATGACCGATCGGACCGTGGCGCTGCGTATTTATGTCGAGCCGGAAAACATCGACAAGTGCCAGCACGCGATGAACAGCCTGAAGAAGTCGATGCGCTGGGACGAAGAGGTCTACGGTCGCGAATACGACCTGGACATCTTCATGATCGTGGCCGTGAACGACTTCAACATGGGCGCGATGGAGAACAAGGGCCTCAACATCTTCAACTCCAGCTGCGTCCTGGCCCGCGCCGAAACCGCCACCGACGCTGCGCACCAGCGGGTTGAGGCGGTGGTTGCCCACGAATACTTCCACAATTGGTCGGGCAACCGCGTGACCTGCCGTGACTGGTTCCAGCTGTCGCTCAAGGAAGGCTTCACGGTGTTCCGTGACTCCGAATTCTCGGCCGACATGAACTCACGCACGGTCAAGCGCATCGAGGACGTGGCCTTCCTGCGTACCCACCAGTTTGCCGAAGATGCCGGCCCCATGGCCCATGCCGTGCGGCCAGACAGCTTTATCGAAATCTCCAACTTCTACACCCTGACCGTTTATGAAAAGGGTTCTGAAGTCGTGCGCATGATCCACACCCTGCTGGGGGCCGAAGGCTTCCGCAAGGGCAGCGACCTGTATTTTGAGCGTCATGACGGCCAGGCCGTCACCTGCGATGACTTCATCAAGGCCATGGAAGACGCCAACGGCGTTGACCTGACCCAGTTCAAGCGTTGGTACAGCCAGGCCGGTACGCCCCGGCTGGCGGTCAGCGAGCAATATGACGCGGTCCTGAAAACCTACAGCCTGACCTTTGCTCAAAGCTGCCCGGCCACCCCGGACAAGGTTGAAAAACTGCCGTTCGTGATCCCTGTCGAGTTGGGCCTGTTGAATGCCCAGGGGGCTGAAATCCCGTTGCAACTGGCGGACGAAGCTGCCGCCAGCGGCACCACTCGCGTGCTGTCGGTGACTGAATCCGAGCAGACGTTCACGTTCGTGGGCGTGGCCGAAAAGCCGTTGCCTTCATTGCTGCGTGGCTTTTCGGCGCCGGTGAAGCTGAGCTTTGCCTACAGCCGTGACCAGTTGATGTTTTTGATGCAGCACGACACTGACGGTTTCAACCGTTGGGAGGCCGGGCAGCAACTGTCGGTGCAGGTGCTGCAGGAACTGATTGGCCAGCACCAGCGCGGCGAGCCGCTGGTCATGGATCAGCGACTGGTTGAGGCCTTGCGCAGTGTGTTGGGCAACCAGCAACTGGATCAGGCGATGGTGGCTGAAATGCTCTCGCTTCCGGGCGAAGCCTACCTGACTGAGATCAGTGAAGTGGCTGATGTCGAGGCCATTCACGCGGCGCGCGAGTTTACCCGCAAGCAACTGGCCGACAGCTTGTTTGACGGGCTGTGGACGCGCTACCAGGCCAATCGCGAAATCTCCAGAGTGACCCCGTATGTGGCCGCCGCCGAGCATTTCGCCCGTCGCAGCCTGCAAAATATCGCGCTCTCATACCTGATGCTCAGCGGCCAGCCACAGGTGCTGGCGGCCACGCTGGAACAGTTCGAACACAGCGACAACATGACCGAGCGCCTGACCGCGCTGGCAGTGCTGGTGAACTCGCCATTTGCCGAAGACAAGGCCAAGGCCCTTGCCAGCTTTGCCGAGCACTTCAAGGACAACCCGCTGGTCATGGATCAGTGGTTCAGCGTGCAGGCGGCCAGTGGTTTGCCGGGTGGACTGCAGCGGGTGCGGGAGTTGATGCAGCACCCGGCTTTCAACATCAAGAACCCGAACAAGGTGCGGGCACTGGTCGGGGCCTTTGCCGGGCAGAACCTGATCAACTTCCATGCGGCGGACGGTTCGGGCTATCGCTTCCTGGCTGATCTGGTGATCGAACTCAACGGGTTCAACCCGCAGATTGCCTCGCGGCAACTGGCACCGCTGACCCGCTGGCGCAAATATGACAGCGCCCGTCAGGCGCTGATGAAGGCCGAACTGGAACGCATCCGCAACTCGGGTGAATTGTCCAGCGACGTGTTTGAAGTCGTGAGCAAAAGCCTGGCGTAAACCCGCAGGCAAATAAAAGGCGCTAACCGGGTGATCGGTTAGCGCCTTTTTTGTGCCTTCCATTACGGGGCCGGGTGTCGTCGCTGCCGAGCTCCGCGCCAGCCTAGTGCTGAGGGTTAAGCACTGTATCCAGTGCGGTGCGCGCGTCATCAAGCTGCACCAGCGTGGCGTGACGGGCGCTGAGGGCATCGTGATTCTCGATGGCCGTCAAAATGGCCTTGTGCCGGGGCAGGGCCAGTTCGTGCAGGTTGGGACGGCGATTGGAGTGTTTCAAGGCTTCGCGCAAAGCCAGCGAGAGCATGTTGCACAGGTTGGCCAGGAGGTCGTTGTGGGTCGCGTCGGCAATCCGGCTGTGAAAATCCAGGTCCGGCTGTAACAGGGCCTCGGGCGTTGTGGCCGTCTCCATGCGCTCATAGGCCTCACGGATCGACGCCACGTCCTCATCGGTCGCATGCTGGGCGGCGAGGGCGGCCACGGCGGGTTCGATAATGCTGCGCACGCTGGTCAGCAGCGCAAAAAATTCGTTTTGCGGCGAGCTTTGCATCAGCCAGTGCAGCACGTCCGGATCAAGCATGTGCCACTCACGGCGCGGTTTGACCACCGTGCCAACACGGGGCTTGGAGTACACCAGCCCTTTGGCCAGCAATACGCGCGTGGCCTCGCGAAGCACCGGGCGGCTGACGGCATATTCTTCGCACAGCAGCGCTTCGGCGGGCAGCTTGTCATCGGGTTTAAAACGTCCGGAAACGATCTGCATGCCGAGTTCCTGGACGATGCGCGCATGCATGCTCTTGCGTTCGGAAGGCTGACGATAATCCATTGGCCGCGGGTCGATCCTGTCGGTGAAAAGCACTGATCATAACAGGGGCCGCGGGGGTTTTACGCGCAGAGTGCTTCACCCGTCTTTTATCGTCGTCGTCACAGGTGGCTAAAAGGAAAATAAACCGATCGGTAGAAGGATGTGCGGCTGTTTTCTGCGGGACTGCGGGCTGGTATCGGTAGGACACGTCCGGATTTCTTTGGCGATGATCTACACCAGGGTGTGGGCTGTTAGGGTCGCGGCATTCGACCTGGAGCCCGCCCATGACTCAGTGCTTCAAAGACCATCCCAGCGACACTCAGCGCCTGTTTCACAACACCTTGCCTGTTTCCGAATGCGAAACCCGCGTCATCGAGCTCTACGACTGCATGACCGCGGTCACCGAAGTGCCCGTTCTGACCTGCGAAGGGCTGTGGCGAATATACCAGCGGGCAGCCGAAGAAATCGTCGCCCCCGGCGGCATCCTGATTGCCGACCCCCAAGCGCGTAACCGCGCGATCAACGCCACCTATGCCCGCATGTGGCTGGAAGACCCACGCTTCCAATGGGCCGGGCTCGCAGCGTTTGCCTCAAAGCAGGTGGGGTGCGGGCTGCTGCATGCGGCGGACTCGATTGAGAAAATCCATGCAGAGACCGCGGCAATGGAAGCACTGACGCGAGGCTTCAGCGGGCCACAGCCGCTGATCAGTAACGACACCGTGCAGTTGTTGCAAAAAAATCTGGCGAGTTATCGGGTCGCCAATGCCAACAACCCCATCCCCTTCGACCTGCGTTTTGAAGGAGATGAGTTGGGCCAGATCCAGCAACAGTTCAACTATGTGTACGACATGCTGGCGTTGGGCAATACCACGCTGTTTTTAGATATCTTTCCACTGCATGCGTTTTACAAAAAACGGGGTTTTGAGGCGCTGAAAACCTGCCTGAAGAATCGCCCGATAATTCATGGGCATCCGAAGTTTCCGGTGCTGTGGCCGGTTGAGCAGGAAAAGGTGACTTTCGGCCGGGCTCATGACGAAATCCTGCAGGCGTTCGAGGCGCTAGAAAACGGAGATATAGCCCTGAGCGTGAGGTTCTTTGCCACTCACGAACAAAAAAACATCCTGCAACCGACCCTGTACGAAGAACCCCGGATGGTCTGGCTGTTGCGCAGCAATCATGTGTCGTACGTCACCGGTTTCCCTTCAGGGGTCGCCCAGGCCATCGAACTGACCCTTACCAGCCAGTGCCAACCGGTCGACGATGGACGCACGATCAGTTTTGACCGCAGCGTGTTGGCAAACCTGGCCGACCTTAAGCAGCGCATGGCCTTTGTGCTTGAGGCCGCCAGGCGTTTTGACCAGATGCTGCACGACGAAAACCGTCATGCACTGGAGCACTCGATCAAGCATATTGCCGCAGGTGCAGCGCCATGATCCGGCGTCTGAAAGTCAGCAGCTGGCCTCGAAGGCTGTGCATGGTGCTTATGGTGTTTCTCGTGGTGGCGAGCGTGCGCTGGGTGGTGCAACAGCTGGCCGATGAACCGGAAATCGCGCTTGTCTTCGGGGAGCCATGGGAAGACATGCGCCAGCGTTCCAGCGCCTCGATTCCCCCTGCGATTCCTGATGAGCTTTGGTTCCATATGCCCGAATCAGACGCGCGATTACGCTTTATCGACCCGCAATACGGTTTCACAACGCCCTTGGCCCGCTTTTTCACGATCAATTTCCACAATGAGCGCGTGGACAACATCCGCATGTCTCCGCAAATCGAACCGTTGCTGTTGGATGACGCGCTCAAAGTCGTATTGGATCTGCAGGAGCAATGGCGTCGACAAGGCTGGTTTGTCTCCGACCCAGAGAGTGATCCCGCGATTGCCGACACGCTTCAAGGGCGTGCTCGAGTGCGAAGTAACCTGGGCGGCAGAACCTTTTGGCGAGCCGGTGATAAATATCAAATCATGCTGAACGTGAACCGTTTCAAGGACTACAGACACCCCGACGAAGAACGTTACCTTATTAGCCTAGAGCTCGCCAGGGCCCGCCTATGAGGAAGGTGTTCGATAAGCCTGGGCGCAGCTGGCCTCGAAGGCTGTGCATGGTGCTTATGGCTCCCCGAACAGAGGTGTCACCCGGTCCCGGGGCTACAACCTGTTTCTCCTAAAAAGCATGAACGGAGTTTTGCTATGCCCACACCCGCTTATTTGAAGATCATTGGCGTTACACAGGGTTTGATCAGCAGTGGTGCACTGGCTCGAGAGTCGGTCGGCAATGCCTGGCAGCAGGGCCGGGAGGACGAGATTCTGGTGCAAGCGCTCAGTCATGGGATTGTGGTTCCCGGGGGGGCTCAGTCGGGGCAGCGCATGCATAAGCCGTTGATCATCACCAAGGTGATCGACAAATCGTCACCGTTGATCAATACCGCATTGTGCACCGGCGAAGAACTCACCCTGTGCGAAGTGAAGTGGTACCGCACCTCAGGCAGCGCGACTCAGGAGCACTTCTACACCATGAGGCTGAAACGGGCGGTGATCATTGGTGTCGACCTGAGCATGCCGCATTGCCAGAACATGGAGACCGCGCATTTCACCCAGTTGGAAACCGTGCACTTTGCCTACGAGTCCATCACCTGGCAGCACGAAATTGCCGGCACCTCAGGTTGGGATATTTGGCAGGGAGAACGTCTGGGATGAAGCTGATCAGTGCCCGGTACGCCTCGTCGCGGGAGCGTCAGCAGGCTTTTTCCAGTCAGGAGGCCATGACCTGGATCCGGCAGCAGTCAGGGTTGGGGCCGCTCATTGAAAGTCCGGGCCAGCCCGGGCGCTTTCTGAGGCTCCACCTTGGGGGTGAGGCACTGCAGCAGGTCGAGAGTGGAGAGTGGTTGTTGCTCAAGCCCGAAGTGTATTGCTTCGATTGGGGCCAGTTCGAACCGTCCATGCGCGAGCAGCGTGCCATGGCCTTGATCCATTCGCCGCCGCCTCAGCCTGAAAAAGCAGTCCGGGTAGTGCGGGTGGTAGACAGTGAAACTGCTGAGTGGCTGGTCAATCGGCGGTGTGTCACCACGGTGGAGGGGGAGCAGGGGCGTCGCAGGACCGACGGATTGGGGATTACCCATCTGCCCGAGCCCGGCAAGGGCGCGAATATCGAATTGCGGCTCTTTGCGAACTGACCCGGCTCGGGCCGGGTCAGTCAGCGATAGCGTGCTTTCAACCGATCAGTGCGAGTGACGCGGCACTTCTGAGCCGCGGCAACCGACCAGGAAGTCAAAATCACAGCCTTGGTCAGCTTGCATCACGTGATCGATGTACAGCTGGCGGTAGCCACCGATCAACAGTTTTTGCGGCGGCTCGATATCGGCCAGGCGTGCAGCCAGTTCGGCATCGGAAATGTCCAGGTGCAGACGCCCGCTGGCGCAGTCCAGTTCAATCCAGTCACCTTCTTGCACGGCGGCCAAGGGACCGCCGGCAGCGGCTTCCGGCGCTACGTGCAGAACCACGGTGCCGTAGGCCGTACCGCTCATGCGCGCATCCGAGATCCGCACCATGTCGGTCACGCCCTGAGCCAGAAGTTTGGCGGGCAGGCCCATGTTGCCGACCTCGGCCATGCCCGGGTAGCCTTTGGGCCCGCAGTTCTTCATGACCAGGATCGAGTCGGCGGTGACGTCCAGCTCAGGGTCGTTGATCCGCGCTTTGTACATGTCGAAGTTTTCAAAGACCACCGCGCGGCCACGGTGTTTCATCAGCGCCGGGGTGGCGGCTGACGGTTTGAGCACGGCACCCAGGGGGGCGAGGTTGCCGCGCAGGACGCAAATGCCGCCGTCAGCCACCAGCGGGTTCTCGATGGCGCGGATGACTTCGTCGTCGCCATAAATAGGCGAATTCTTCACGTTCTCCCACAGGCTTTGGCCGTTGACGGTCAAGGCGTTCGGGTGCGGGATCAGGTTGTTCTCACCCAGGCGGCGCAGAACCGCCGGCAGGCCACCGGCGTAGTAGAACTCTTCCATCAGGAAGCGCCCCGAAGGCTGCAGGTCGACCAGCGTCGGAGTGCCGCGGCCGATACGGGTCCAGTCGTCGAGCTCCAGATCAACCCCGATACGGCCGGCGATGGCCTTGAGGTGGATCACGGCGTTGGTCGAGCCGCCAATCGCAGCATTGACCCGAATGGCGTTTTCAAAGGCTTCCTTGGTCAGCACTTTGGACAGGCGCAAGTCTTCGCGAACCATTTCTACGGCGCGCATGCCGGACATGTGGGCGAGCACGTAACGGCGCGAATCCACGGCCGGAATCGCAGCGTTGTGCGGCAACGAAGTGCCCAGTGCTTCAGCCATGCAGGCCATGGTGGAGGCCGTGCCCATGGTGTTGCAGGTACCTGCCGAACGCGACATGCCGGCTTCAGCCGACAGGAATTCATCGAGGCTGATGGCGCCGGCCTTGTAGGACTCGTGCATCTGCCAGACGATCGTCCCGGCGCCGATGTCCTTGCCTTTATGCTTGCCGTTGAGCATCGGCCCGCCGGTGACGACGATGGCCGGTACATCACAGCTGGCGGCGCCCATCAACAAGGCCGGGGTGGTTTTGTCGCAACCGGTCAGCAGTACAACACCATCAATCGGGTTGCCGCGGATCGCTTCTTCTACATCCATGCTGGCCAGGTTGCGGGTCAACATGGCAGTCGGGCGCAGGTTCGACTCGCCATTGGAAAACACCGGGAATTCCACAGGGAAGCCGCCAGCTTCAATCACACCGCGTTTAACGTGTTCGGCAATCGTGCGGAAATGCGCGTTGCACGGGGTGAGTTCCGACCAGGTGTTGCAGATGCCGATGATCGGCTTGCCCTGGAACTGATGGTCGGCAATGCCTTGGTTCTTCATCCAGCTGCGGTACATAAAACCGTTTTTATCTGCGCTGCCAAACCATTGGGCGGAACGCAGTGGAGGGGTTTTATCAGACATGGCGGTTTCTCTTATTGTATGACTAATTGGTTTCGATGCGCCTAAGTTATCCTCAAATCTGCTTCGATGGAAGAGTTGTTGGGTAAATAGTATTACTATATAGTCGCTTCCAACTGAGAGCTGATCCTGGCGTTTCCCCGCCTGAGGTCACTCCAGAGGTGCCATAACAAAAACAATGGGAGACCGTCTCATGAGCCAGGAACTCGGGCTTATTCGTCGCATTACATTCAAACTCATACCGTTTCTGATCCTGCTGTACCTGATTGCTTATGTAGACCGTTCTGCCGTGGGCTTTGCCAAGCTGCACATGGGCGCCGACATTGGTATTGGTGATGCAGCCTATGGCCTGGGTGCGGGGTTGTTTTTCATCGGTTACTTCCTGATGGAGATCCCCAGCAACCTGATGCTTGAGCGCTTTGGCGCCCGTCGCTGGTTCGCCCGGATCATGATCACCTGGGGCAGCATCACCATCGGCATGGCCTTCGTGCAGGGCCCGCACAGCTTTTATGTGATGCGCTTTTTGCTAGGCGTCGCTGAAGCAGGCTTCTTCCCGGGCGTCCTCTACTACATCACCCAATGGTTTCCGGTGCGCCATCGCGGCAAGATTCTGGGGCTGTTCATCCTTTCGCAACCCATCGCCATGATGATTACCGGCCCCGTGTCCGGTGGTCTGCTGGGCATGGACGGCGTGCTCGGCCTGCATGGCTGGCAGTGGCTGTTCATCGTTATCGGCATGCCGGCGATCCTGCTGACATGGCCGGTGCTGCGCTACCTGCCGGATGGCCCGCAACAGGTCAAATGGATGGACCAGCGCGAGAAGGACTGGCTGGTGGGCGAGCTGGAAAAAGACTTGAAAACCTTTGGCCAGACCCGTCACGGCAACCCGTTGCACGCCCTGAAAGACAAGCGCGTATTGCTGCTGGCGCTGTTCTACCTGCCGGTGACATTGAGCATCTATGGCCTGGGCCTGTGGTTGCCGACGCTGATCAAACAGTTTGGCGGCAGTGACCTGACCACCGGCTTTGTGTCATCGGTGCCTTACATCTTCGGCATCATCGGTTTGCTGATCATCCCCCGCAGTTCCGATCGTCTGAATGACCGTTATGGCCATTTGGCGCTGCTCTATGTGCTGGGCGCCATCGGCCTGTTCTTCAGCGCCTGGCTGACGGTGCCGGTCCTGCAACTGGCAGCCTTGTGTCTGGTGGCGTTTGCCTTGTTTTCCTGCACGGCGATTTTCTGGACCCTGCCGGGACGTTTCTTTGCCGGCGCCAGTGCCGCGGCCGGGATTGCCTTGATCAACTCGGTGGGCAACCTGGGCGGTTATATCGGTCCGTTCGTGATCGGCGCGCTCAAGGAATACACCGGCAACCTGGCCTCGGGCCTGTACTTCCTGTCAGGCGTCATGGTGTTTGGCCTGATCCTCACAGGCGTGGTGTATCGCTTGCTGGAGCGCAAGCACGCGCTCAAGCAGAGCGAGTTCGCCGCCAGCGCCCAGCCGGCCACCCATCCATAAAGCATAGGGACCCAACGCCGAAGGCTGCGATCTTTGCCGGTTCAAAGCGCAGCCTGCGGCCAGTCCTTGACGATGTGTAGATCCCCGTGTCGTGAACGACGCGGCACAAGTGAGACTCAATATGCGTTTAGTACAGTTTGAATTGAACAGCGGCGAGCGCCGCGTCGGTCTGGTCGATGGCACTCTGGTGCGTGAAGTACAGGCTGCAACCAGCGTCCGCGATCTGGCGCTGGCGGCGATTGACGCGGGCATAAGCCTGGCGCAGCAAGTCGACTCCCAAGGGCTGGGTGCCAGCCACGACTACCCGCAATTGCTGGCCGAGTTGCGCATTCTGCCGCCACTGGATCACCCGGATCCGGCGCACATGTTGATCAGCGGTACAGGCCTGACCCACTTGGGCAGCGCGTCGGCCCGCGACAAAATGCACCAGCAGGCGGGCGACGAAGCC
The DNA here is from genome assembly GCF_900475285.1 of Pseudomonas taetrolens. Classification (NCBI taxonomy): domain Bacteria; kingdom Pseudomonadati; phylum Pseudomonadota; class Gammaproteobacteria; order Pseudomonadales; family Pseudomonadaceae; genus Pseudomonas; species Pseudomonas taetrolens. The sequence goes on from NZ_LS483370.1 coordinate 2,142,465, forward strand.
ACCCTGACGGACACCATGCGCATCTTCAAATGGGGTGTGGAGGGCGGTAAGCCAGCGGCGGGACAGCCGGGGGTACAACCCGAGTGGTTCTACAAAGGCGATGGCAGCATCGTCGTACGCCCGGGCGCTGCATTCCCGTTGCCTCCGTTTGCCGAAGATGCCGGCGAAGAACCGGAAATCGGCGGCCTGTATGTCATCGGCCATGACGGCAAACCGTATCGCCTGGGGTTTGCGGTGGGCAACGAGTTCTCCGACCACGTGATGGAGCGCAAGAATTACCTGTACCTCGCACATTCCAAACTGCGCAGTTGCTCGTTCGGCCCGGAACTGCGGGTCGGTGAATTGCCGCAACATCTGGCTGGCAGCAGCCGGATCATCCGTGACGGCGAAGTGCTGTGGGAAAACGAATTCCTCAGTGGTGAAGCCAACATGTGCCACAGCCTGGAAAACCTCGAATACCACCACTTCAAATACAGCCAGTTCCTGCGTCCGGGCGATGTGCACATCCACTTTTTCGGCACCGCGACCCTGTCATTCGGTGACGGCATTCGTACCCGACCGGGCGACCGTTTTGAAATCAGCCAGGCCGAATTCGGCGCGCCATTGATCAATGGCATTGAGCCTGTTGCCGCCGTATTCGAACCCGGCTCTATCGGTACACTTTAAAAGGACAGCACCCATGACTCAGATCCTCGGCCACAACTACATCGGCGGTCAGCGCAGCGCCGAAGGCAGCGTCATCGTAAAAAGCGTTGATGCCAGCACCGGTGAAACCCTAGTCCATGATTTTCACCAGGCCACCCTCGGCGAAGTCGATCGCGCTGCGCGCGCCGCCGCCAGCGCCTACCCAGCCTTCCGCGCCTTGAGTGCAGAGCGTCGCGCCGAGTTTCTGGAGGCCATCGCAGATGAACTGGATGCACTGGGCGATGAGTTCGTCGCCATTGTGTGCCGCGAAACCGCACTGCCGGCAGGCCGCATTCAGGGTGAGCGCGGACGTACCAGCGGGCAAATGCGCCTGTTCGCCAAGGTGCTGCGCCGGGGTGACTTTTATGGCGCGCGGATTGACCAGGCTCTGCCTGACCGCGCTCCGCTGCCACGCCCGGATCTGCGTCAGTACCGTATTGGCCTGGGCCCGGTTGCCGTCTTCGGAGCCAGCAATTTCCCGTTGGCGTTTTCCACTGCAGGTGGCGATACCGCCTCGGCACTGGCCGCCGGCTGCCCGGTGGTGTTCAAGGCGCACAGCGGACACATGGCCACAGCCGAGTGGGTCGCGGACGCGCTGATCCGCGCCGCCGAGCGCACGGGCATGCCGGCCGGTGTCTTCAACATGATTTACGGTTCAGGCGTCGGTGAAGCACTGGTCAAGCACCCGGCAATCCAGGCCGTGGGCTTCACTGGTTCGTTGCAGGGCGGACGCGCCTTGTGCGACATGGCCGCGGCACGCCCACAGCCGATTCCGGTATTTGCCGAGATGTCGAGCATCAACCCGGTCATCGTCCTGCCTCAGGCCCTGGCCGCACGCAGCGCAACCATTGCCCGTGAACTGGCTGCTTCGGTGGTGCAAGGCTGTGGTCAGTTCTGCACCAACCCGGGCCTGGTGATCGGCGTACGCTCAGCGGCCTTCAGCGCTTTTATCGAGCAACTGGCGGGACAGATCAACGAGCAGTCGGCACAAACCATGCTCAACGCCGGCACCTTGCGCAGCTACGTCAAAGGCCTGGACAAATTGCTTGCCCATAAGGGCATCGAGCATGTGGCCGGCACCGCGCAGCAGGGCAATCAGGCCCAGCCGCAGCTGTTCAAGGCCGATGTCAGCCTGTTGCTTGAGGGTGACGAAGTGCTGCAGGAAGAAGTCTTCGGGCCGACCACCGTGGTCATCGAAGTGGCGGACCAGGCGCAACTGAGTGCTGCGATCCACGGTCTGCACGGTCAACTCACCGCGACGCTGATTGGCGAGATGGCCGATTTCGAACAGTTCAGCGAATTGACCCCGCTGCTGGAGCAAAAGGTCGGTCGCATCCTGCTCAACGGTTACCCGACCGGTGTAGAAGTGTGTGATTCGATGGTCCATGGCGGTCCATACCCGGCGACCTCCGATGCACGGGGCACTTCGGTCGGGACGTTGGCGATCGATCGCTTTCTGCGTCCGGTGTGCTTCCAGAACTACCCCGACAGCCTGCTGCCAGACGCATTGAAAAACGCCAACCCGCTGGGTATTCAACGTTTGATCGATGGCCAGATCTCTGACCGCACGCTTGGCTGATCGCCACGCCTGAAACCTGCCGCTGCCCGGGGAAGGCAGCGGCAGGCGCTCCTATATGCGCTGTGCAACGCCTTAAAACAATAATCAACAGGTGAGCCATGACTGCTGAAACCCTCACGGCCGTGCAATCGCACGCCCAATCGCTGGACGATGCGCTGTATCGAAAAGTGAACTGGCGGATCATTCCGCTGTTTATCGTGTGTTTTCTGTTTGCCTACCTGGACCGGGTCAATATCAGTTTCGCCAAATTGCAGATGCAAAGTGATCTGGGGTTCAGCGAAACCGTGTATGGCCTGGGTGCCAGCCTGTTTTTTGTCGGCTATTTCCTGTTTGAAGTGCCGAGCAATATCTTGCTGCACAAGATCGGCGCGCGGGTGTGGATCGCCCGGATCATGGTGACCTGGGGCATTACCTCGGCGTGCATGATGTTTGTGCAAAGTGAATTCTGGTTCTACACCCTGCGGTTTCTGATCGGGGTGATGGAGGCCGGTTTCGTCCCGGGGGTGCTGTACTTCTTTACCCAGTGGTATCCCGGTAACCGCCGGGCCCGGGTCAATGCCTATTTCAAGAGTTCCATCTGCCTGTGCGGGATCGTCGGTGGCCCGCTGGCCGGCTTCATCCTCGGGCACTTTGACGGGCTGTACGGCATGGCGGGGTGGAAATGGCTGTTCTTGCTGGAAGGCTTGCCATCGGTGCTGCTGGGCTTTGTCGTGCTGTGGCTGCTGAGTGACAAGATTGAAGATGCGCCATGGCTTTCGGCAGAAGAAAAACAGGTGCTGCTGGCGCGCATGGCCAGCGAACCCAAACCGGAGTCTTCCAGCCGTTTTGCCGACGTCTGGAAGCAACCGACGACCTACGTGATGTCGGCCATTTACCTGTGCCTGGTGATGGCCCTGACCGGTTTGCTGTTCTGGATGCCGCAGTTGATCAAAAGCGCTGGCGTCGCGGACACCTTTGACATTGGTTTGTTGACGATGGTCCCTTATCTGATTGCGGCCGTGGGCAATCTGTTGATCGGCAACAGCTCTGACAAGCGCGGCGAGCGGCGTTGGCACATGGCCGGTTGTGCGTTGCTGACGGCTGCCGGCTATCTGCTGTGCGCCTGGTTCCCGGGTCAACTGTTGCCGTTGATGGTCGGCATGAGCATGGTGATGACCGGGATCATTGCCTGGATGCCGATTTTCTGGACGATCCCGCCGCGCTTTCTTACCGGTCTGGCGGCCGCAGCAGGGATTGCCCTGATCAACTCCCTGGGCCAGTTGGGCGGGGTGGTCGGGCCGTTCATGGTGGGCTGGATCAAAGACCAGAGTGGCAGCGCCACACCGGCCCTGTATGTGCTGAGTGCAGTATGTGTGCTGGCCACCGCGCTGGTGATCTGGGGTATCCCGGCCCGCTACTACCGGGTCAAGCCATGAGCGATTCAATCGGAGAGAACATGAAACCCAATCTGTTGATTTTCAGCCGTGTGTCCTCGCCAGCGGTGATGGCCGAGCTCGATACGCTGTGCAACGTGACCTACTGCCCGGACCCCCTGGGGGCGGATGAAACCCGCTTCTTTGCTGCCTTGAGCGACGCCGAGGCCATGATGGGGGCCAGCCTCAAGCTGGATCGCAGCCTGCTGGAGCGAGCACCGAAGCTGAAAGTCATTGCCAGCGTTTCAGCCGGTTACGACAACTACGATCTCGATTACCTGCGTGAACGCGGCATTCGCCTGACCAACACCCCGGATGCAGTCACCGAAACCACCGCCGACACGGCCTTTCTGTTGTTGATGATGGCGGCACGCCGTGCGCTGGAAATGGCCGATCTGGTGCGGCAGGGGCACTGGCAGGAAAAAAACATTCCTGAATCGCTGTTTGGCACCGATGTACACGGCAAGCGGCTGGGGATCATCGGGTTGGGCCGGATTGGCGCGGCCATCGCCCGGCGCGGGCATTTTGGTTTTGGCATGTCGATCCTTTACAGCGGCCAGAGCGACAAGCCGCACCTGGAGCAAACACTGGGTGCGCAACGGGTGGAGCTGCAGCAACTGCTGGCCGAGGCTGACTTCATCTGCGTCTGCGTACCGCTGTCGGACAAGACCCGCCAGCTCATTGGCGCGCCTGAATTTGCATTGATGCGACCGCAGACCATCTTTCTCAATGTCTCACGCGGGCCGGTGGTGGACGAGGCCGCGCTGATCGATGTGTTGCAACGTGGCAGTATCCGGGCTGCGGGGCTCGATGTGTTCGCCCGGGAGCCGTTGCCGGCCGACTCACCGCTACTGGCGTTGAAACAGGTGCTGGCACTGCCGCACATCGGCTCGGCTACCGTCGAAGCCCGGGAACTGATGGCGCGCACGGCGGCCGACAACCTGAAATACGCACTGCTCGGGCATCTGCCGCCTGACTGCGTGGTGTAAGCCCAGCGCGGTGATAACCGGCTACCGCAGGCAGCCGGTGTGTTTACTTTTAGATGGGGGTTTGTGATCGGCACGTCCCGTGTCGATCCCGTGCCCCTGGAAGTAAACGCCCGATGACCACACCTGCTGTTGTACCTGCGCCGGTCTTTGACCGCTCCGACCTGCTGCGACAAACCCTCACCCGGCAATTTGCCACGCGCCCCACGCTGTACCACGTGGTCAGCGAGCAGTTGAACGGCGCCCTGAAAAAGACACTGCCCGACCCGGGCAGCCCGCTGGATCTGGACCGCGTGTACATCGTCTGGACCATCGACGCCGCCGAACAGCCCCTGACCCCACCGCGTTACCGCTTGCTGCTCGACGCCATGCTTGAGCATATTGCACTGGGCACGCCGCTGAATTACGGGTACTACGAACCTGAGCAATGCTTTTTGGCGCTGCTGGCCGAAGGCGCAACGCCTGCGGGCAGCTGGGCGTCCCTGGCGTCCCTGGCGTCCCTGGCGTCCATGCGGGCCGTCGAAATGTCGATGCGCGACGTCCAGCGGCAATGGCCCCGAGCCTTCCAGGAGGCACTGATTGCTTACTGGAATCAACCGGTGACGGGCTACCGGAGCCGGGTGCACTGGCTTCAGGTGTTTTTGGCCGACAACCTCCGGGTAGCGGTCAATACCACCGCCGGGCTTGATCCTGAACAGATCGAGGCCGTGCGCAAAGTGCTGAATTACCCGGTACTGGTTGACCGGCTTCAGGGGTATGCGCCGAGCGAACAGCCCCGGGTGTATTTTGCCCAGCTGGAGGTCAGGTCCGGTAAATGGTTGCATCGCCACGCGGTGGCGGATCTGCTGGTGTCTTATTCCCGCAACGGCAGCGAACAGCTGTTGCGGTGCACGCCTTCAGGGCAGATAACGGCCTTTGCGACGGTGGAGGCCCTGACCCGTCAGTTGGGTCATGAACTCAACCAGCGCTATGTGATTGATGCCGTGACCTGCAAGCGCTTTGAGCCGATGGTCGATGCGCTGCACGTCCAGGCCATGATCGTGCTCAACACCCAGCTGGAAGCGCTTGCGGCGATCCGCCAAGCCATGCCGGGAGACGGCCGGAGCCTGGCCCGGCTCGAACGGCATGTGCGTGCCGTCACCGACCCGGTCTCACTCTTCGAGACTTTCCAGGCCGCGCCCTCCGGGCATCTGCTGCCGGTGTTCAATGCGTTGCCGGACTGGCTGAAGCACGCCAGTCAGACAGATCGGGCCGCTTACCGACGCCATGTGATCGCCCTGGCGGACGTCACCCGCCATGCCCGCGGCCGAACCTTCAATGAAGGCATTCCGGATCTCCACACCTATGCGGCACAGGCCCTGCATCGGCAGATGCGCGAGGACCAGCCCCAGGCTCCGGGTTATGACCCGGACGAAATCGAACTGCAATTCAAGGTGGCATCAGGCCCCTTGGGCACCATCGGTACTGTGCAGACCCGGACTTACAGCCTGACCGAACTGGCCCTGGAAAATCTGATCGGTTTTCCGAGCGCGCGCATGACCTTGCGTCATACCCGCAATCAGTTGATACAGGACTGGTGGCTGACCCCTGAGTACATCAAGTCACTGATCCAGCGCGTGAACATCGGTGAGGCGTACCCGGCCCTGATCAAGCAATGGTTGCTGGATGATCCTCAGGAGGCACAGCGCCGGGAGGTGCTGTACGCCGAGCAGCTGCGCGTGACGCTGCCGATGCGGGCCCTGGAGATGAAGCTCCAGGGCCGGGGTTCGATCACGCAATGGGGTTACCGCTGCCTGGCGGCCCTGATGCAGCGAGACCCTGCAGCCCGCCTGCTTGACGGTCAGCGCGTGGGAATACGGGCCCTGGGGCTGGTGCAGACGCCGCGCTCGGTGCCGGACTTCGTGCGCAATATGTATGTGATCGGGCCCGTCGATGATCTTGAAGGGCCTTGCGTGCTGTACCGGCCTTTGCTCAAGGAGATGCTCATTGAGTTCCCTTCGGCCCTGGCCCTGGTGCAAGGCCTGATACAGGCAGGGGAATTACGCGACAGCGTACTGGAATGGCTGCCGGGCGATCTCAAGAGCGTGTACGCCCAGGGTGTGATGAACCCGTCGAATCATTTGACGGCGAGCAGCGCATTGTTGTTCGCGCAACCCCTGCACCGGCATTTCGAACATGATCTGTTCAGGGAGAGCGCAATGACCCTGGTGCAACTGGCAGACCGACAATCGGTGTCCAATGCCGAGAGCCGTTGGGCCACCCTCAAGCAAGGCGGCTGGCTTCTGTTGAACACCGTGTTGCCCTTGATCCGGGGCCCGGTTGCCATCTTCGGCTGGCTGCTGTTAACCGTGTCCGCGCTGAAAAACGACATCGCGGCCTTGCGCGGCGATGATGAGCGGCTCAAGGCCCCGGCGATCATCGATGTGCTGTTCAACATCGCCGTGGTGCTGTTGCATGGCGGGCAAATGGGTACACAAACACCGGCCTGCGAACAGGTCGCGGATGAGTCGTTGGCCCCCTTGATCCCTGTCGACGCAGGGCCTCCACTGCGTGCCCCAGATGATGAGCCGGCACCTGCAGCGCTGGCGGTCAGCGAGGGTGCGGTTTATTTCCCCGGAGTGGCGGTCGGCAATCAACACACCGAGCTGGATTTCTCCTGGTTCAGCACCCCGCGCATCGACTTCAGCGAATTTCAACTCACCTGGCTGGACCGTAATCGCGGCTCGGCACTCGGCCCGGCATTGCCTGTGGCATACGGCCCTTACCGGGGGTTGTATGTGGTCAATGGCAAGTGGCATGCCCTAGTCAGAGGTTTCAGTTATCAGGTATCACTGGAGGACGATGGGGTAGTGGTGGTCAGCCCGCAGGATGAGCGGGATACCGGCCCGTGGCTGCGGCATGACGCAGACGGAAACTGGGACTTCGATACGGGTCTGAGGTTGCGCGGCGGCGGCCCGAAAAAACGCCAGGAGGCACAGGCGCGGGCCGAGCAGCGCAAGCAGCGGATCAAGGAGCTGGATGCCGCTTTCGCCGCCTTGGGCGAGCGTGAATCCGAGTTGTTCCAGCAGCTGACCGATGAGCGCCTCAGGCTGTACGAGGCGCTCCAAGGGGAAGCCAGCCAGCGCTTTTCCTACCTGGAGAAAACCCTGCGGCTCAAGCGTTTACGCACCCTGGTGGAAAAGGCCAGTGCCGAATACCAGGTGGAGCTCGATCATTTCATCGAGCGCCATGCCTTGCAGCCACGCCCCAATGATCATGTGGTGCTCAGCCGCTTCTATAACCTGCTGTTCAGGCATTCGGTCGACCTGTTGTATGTGCAGACCCAGTTGATACAAGGCATCAAGAGCCTGTACCCGGAGTTTGCCGTAGTCGAGCATAAAGAGATGAGTACGGTGGATGCCGAACGCTATATCACCTTCAAACGTGCGTTGCTGGCTCACCAGCAGACCTTCTTCAACGATTTTCAGGCGCAAACCCGCAACCTCGAAGCCATGCGCGGGGTGCCGCGGGTAGGGCACCGGCTGGCCCGCGAACTGGAAACATCCGCCGCCACCAGCTCGCGCGATGATGGTGCCGTGCGACGTACTTCGGACATCGACTTCCTCAACCTGCAGCTCGGGCTGCTGCTGGACCTCACCCCCAAGACCGTGTTCAGCGAAACCTGGCACAACCTGGCCGATATCATTTCCCCGTTGACCTACACGGCCAGTGCCCACGCTGAACTGGTCGACACAGAACTGTTCAGCCACGACGAGCGCATGGAGGTACTCGAAGACATTGGCCAGCGATACGCCGGGGCCCAGGACGCGTTGAGCATTTTGAACATGGAGCTGGGCGATCAGCTGAATCCGGCCGATTACCAGCGTCTCATGGGGGTGCTGGAGCAACTCGTTACCCGGCTCGAACAGCAACTGGCAGAAGAAGCCCGCCTGGAAAACCAATGGCTGCCCGAGCAACCTCGGCCATCGCGCAAAAGCCAGGGTTCAAAAAGGATCATCCGCACGCGCAAGCAAGGGATTTTGATTGGTGTCGCCAGGGCGCGAGCCTCAGAACGTGAGCCGTTGATTGTCGATGTGGGCGAGCCGGCGGCCGGCAGCACGCAGACGCAGCCCGGGACTGCGGAGTCAGGCTTGCCGACCCTGACCTTCAGGCAGTCGGAAGCTGACCGTTGGGAGGCTGTAGAGCGTCCCGTCGAGGCGGGTACGGCGCGGCCGCTGGCCACCATCAGAAACCGCTGCAATGAGCTGCTGGGCAAGGTCGACGAGAAGATTCAGCGGGTCAGGGGTTACGCCAGGCACTCCAGGTTTGCCTTGGAGCTGGAAGAAATCCTTGAGCGCGAAGCGCTGAAGCTGGATGCGCTGAGCCGCGAAATCGAGGCCGGCTTTGAACTCGAACCGGTGCAGGACAAACCCCGGCCCGGCACGCCTCAATCGTTGCACAAGCGCTTGCGCGAGGGGGCGCGCAAACTGCGTGAACAGGCGCTGTGGATTCTCAAGTCGTTGCCGCCCACCGAGCCTGTGGTCGAGTATCTGCTGGAAAAGGGCGAGGTGCATATCGTCAAGACGGGGCCCAGGATCCAGATGCAAGGGGAGCGTCAGGACTTTGTCCAGGAATATGAGATTCGTAACCGGCTCGGGCAGGTTCAGTGGTACGCCCATGTGCATTACCACAGCCTGACGGACCCGGCAGACACCCCGAACGTCGCGCATTTCAAACTCAAGTCCCAGCGCAGGGTCAGCCAGGCCAGCCTGGATGCCAAGGCCAGGCCGGGGGTGAAAGCCGAGCGGGTGCATTACGGCAAAATCAGCGCCAGGATGCTGGCCAGGCGCTTTTTGTCCTTGAGCGACTGATCCCTCATCGCCGGACATGGGTTCAAACATGAAATTGACCTATCATTGCACCTTTCCAACAGGTGATTGATTAATGAGCGATTCAAACCAGACCCTGCGCGCAGCCCTTGAAACCAGTGACATGCTGGTGATTGACGGGCTGCACGCCTGGGACTTTTCTCTGGATGATGTGCAATTGCTCATCAAGTGCATGGACGGACGTGCCGAAAAACGCTGGCAGTTCACCGCGGCACAGGTCGATGCCGCGGTGTTTGATGAGACGTTGCAAAGCTGGACCCTCACCGGTGACTCGGGTGAACATCGCCTGGTTTGCCTCAGCGCCGTGAGCGCAAACAATGATGACGATGAATCCGAGGTCGCTGATGAAGCTTAAATGGTTGCCCCTGCTGATGGCCTCGAGCGTCGGCGCAATGTCGGCGCAGGCCGCGTCCAATGACGAAGTCGAACTGCTGGTCGGCTCGTACACCCAAGGCAAGAGCCAGGGTATTTACCGCCTGCAGTTTGACAGCGACAGCGGCAAGCTCACCCCTGAACCGTTGCAGGTGTTCAAGGCGGCCAACCCGTCGTGGCTGACGCTTTCCAAAGACCAGCAGCGGTTGTTTGTGGTCAATGAGAACGGCAAGGGGCAGGCGGATGTTGTCGGTCGTGTCAGCAGTATTGCCATCGATCCCAAATCCAATCAGCTGACTCTGGTCAATCAGGTCAAAACCCTGGGCGAAGAGCCCACACACTCCAGCCTGAGCACTGACGAACGCTACCTGTTCGTGGCCAACTACAGTGTGCACGCCGATCCGGGCGGCAGCCTTGCGGTGTTGCCGATCAATGCCGAAGGCCAGTTGCAACCCGTGACCCAGATGAGCAGCCATTCAGCGAGTCGGGTCAACCCGGAGCGCCAGGCATCGGCCCATGTGCACTCGGTCGTCCCGGCGCCAGACGGCAAGTTTGTCTTTGCCAGCGACCTGGGTGCAGACAAGGTTTTCGCCTATCGCTATGACCCGGCGGCCAACCCCGAGCACCCGCTGGTAGCCGCGGAGCCCGCGGCAGTCGAACTGCCTGCGGGCAGCGGTCCGCGCCATCTGTTGTTCTCGGCAGACGGCAAGCACGCTTACCTGACCACTGAAATGAGTGCTCAGGTGTTTGTGTTCGATTATGCCGACGGGCAGCTCAAACAGCGCCAGGTAGTTGAACTGGCGCAGGGCAAGCCTGCGCCACATCGTGCAGCCGGCGCCGTGCATGCGGCGCCGGATGGTAAGTTCCTGTATGTCAGCAACCGCGGCAAGGCCAATGAAATTCTGGTGTTCGCGATCAATCCCGGTAATGGCGAGCTGACCGAGGTCCAGCGCCGTTCGGTTGAAGGTGATCACCCGCGTGAGTTTGCCTTGAGCCCCAATGGCAAGTTCCTGCTGATTGCCAACCAGATGAGCAATGAGATCGTGGTACTGGAGCGCGACCGCAGCACTGGCAAGCTGGGCAAGACCCTGCAAAAGCTGCCGATGGACGCACCGTCGGATGTGAAATTCATCAATCGCCCGTAACACCGGGCGTGCAGCCGTCTATCAATGGCGCTGATAGACGCTAGTGCTGCAATGAATTTTTGTGCGATGACCCTTGGCGTTAAGTTGGTTTCACGGCCTGCAAAGGCAGGCAAGCCAACTGAATCGTCGAGGGTTACGCGCATGAACTTCAATCTTTTCTCCGTGATTGCCGCTTCCGCCATCTCCGCCACTGTAGCCCTTCCGGCCAATGCCAGCGGGGTCGTCAGAGACACTAAAACCGTCAGCCACAGCTACACCCCCAAATACCTGCAACAAAGCGCGAACTTCTATGCCGCGCTGGATCACAAGTCCCGGACCTGATGCCGGAGCGGCTCAGAACCTGAGGGTGTTCAGCAACCGGGTGGTCGGGGCGTCCGTAGTACCGACCATCGCGTAGTTGTAGCCCGGGCCCGACCAGTAGAGCGCTTGCAAATCCCCCTGCCGACGACTGCCTTTCGCCAGGAGCGTGTTGTGGGGGCCGGGCGGGCGGATATAGAAACTGATGCGCTGTCCTTGCCCATCTTCGTACATCACCATGGCGGCTGCCCCCTGATCGGTTGCGAGCAAACGGCAACTGACGGGCTGAAACCCGGCTGCGCTCAAGTCCGGCAAGCGTTCGGCCTGCCTGAAATAACGATCAACCCAGTCCTGCACATCATTTTTCTGTTGCCCACTGTAGTCGGCCGGTAAAAAGCCCTCTTGAGCAAACATGCGATGCGCCACCAGGGCATCGGTCATGGGCAAGGCGCTGCTGGCCAAGGGTTCAGCCCCCAGCGTCATTTGCCGCGCCTGCCAGCCGCCCAGCCCACCAATACCCACCGCCAGGACCAATAATGCAACGCTGGCCCAGTGCTGGCGTGTCCGGTGCTGGATCCGTTGGCGTATGGCCGCCGGGTCGAGTGCCGGGTTGGAGGGCTGCTGCAGGGAGGCCTGCAACGCGGTGCGCAATGCCTGGGCATCTTGCTGCCAGGCGTGAACCCGTGCGGCTACTTCGGGGTGGGCCTGCAGGTAAAGGTCGATCTGCTGACGCTCGGTTTCGTTCAGCGCATGATCGACATAGGCATGCAGATCGCGTTCGCTGGGTGGGGTGGTGATCATTTAAGTCTCCGCAGGGCAGGGCGGGTGATTTCACCTTCGCTGAGCAGGCGCAAGGCTTGGCGGGCACGGGACAAGCGCGACATGACAGTGCCAATGGGCACCTCGAGAATCTCGGCCACTTCCTGGTAGCTCAAACCCTCGACGCTGACCCATAGCATCAACGCCCGTTGTTCAGGGCTCAGTTGTTCGAACGCGGCCAGCGTCGATTGCGCAATCACCGTGCGCTCGGTGGATGGCTGGGCGGTGTCTTCGCGGCCGGTAAAGAATTCAAGCATGCGTGCATAACGCCGGGACCGGCGATGGGTGTCGATGAACTGTCGATACAGAATGGTAAACAGCCAGGCCCGCAAGTCGCCTTCGGGCCGCTTGCCGGCAGCGGTGCCCAGCGCACGTTCCAGACAGGCTTGCACCAGATCGTCGGCGTTACTGGAATGACGCGTCAATGAGAGCGCAAACCGTCGCAGGCGCGGCATCAGTTCGCGCAGTTGCGCGTCAAATGAGTTCATCGGGGACCTGCACACAGTGACCCATCAATCGGGGGAGTGCGAGGAGGACGTCCGGGATCAAGAGTTATTCCCACGCAGATGAAAATAAAAGTTTGATAAATAATTCTCCGCTCACGGGAATAAGCCTGATTGGCCTGCGTCTCATAGACCACCCACCTGATGGCCCCGTGGCCTCGGAGTTATGCATGGTAGATCAATTGCCGCCTGTACGGCCCGGTGCACCCCCGTTGAGTAAGTCCAGTGTGCTGCTGCGCCTGGCTGGCATCGGGGGCGTAGTCGCCGCCATCGCCGGGGCGTTTTATTACGTCAACGGCACCCTGGATTCACAGCGCTTGCGCCCTGACAACCTGGTGAATGCGCTGGAGCAGAACAGTGGCGTACACCCGGGTTTTCGGCGTAATCACGCCAAGGGCATCTGTGTCGTAGGTTATTTCGAGAGTAACGGTGAGGCACAAGGTCTGTCACGGGCACAGCTGTTCGAGGCCGGGCGGACGCCGGTGGTGGGGCGCTTTGCCTTGCCCGGCGGTAATCCTTACGCGCCTGACAGCAGCGTGCCGATCCGCAGCCTGGCCTTGCGCTTTACCCAGGGCAATGGCCAGCAATGGCGAACTGGCATGAACAGCATGCCGGTTTTTCCGGTGGCCACGCCTCAAGCGTTCTATCAAATGCTGCAAGCGGGGGCTCCCGACCCGGCGACAGGGAAACCCAAACCCGGTGCCATGGCCGATTTTTTTGCCGCTCATCCGGAAACGGCAGCGTTCCTGCAATGGGTCAAAACCGCGAAACCCTCGGCCAGCTTTGCCACCGAAGGCTACAACGGGATCAACGCGTTCTATCTGGTCAATGCTGCGGGGCAACGTCAGGCGGTGCGCTGGGGCGTTGTCCCCGAGGCAACGGACACTGGCCCGGCCACGGCAGCGAACGATGGGAATTACCTCGCGCAGGATTTGACTCAACGCTTGTCCAGCGGGCCGTTGAAATGGCAACTGAAGCTGACGCTGGCTGAGGCGGGCGACCCGATCGGTGACGCCAGTAAAACCTGGCCCGCGGGGCGCAAAGTGGTCACTGCGGGGACCCTGGTGCTGCAACAGGCCGAGTCGCAGGACAGCGGCGAATGCCGTGACATCAACTACGACCCGCTGATCTTGCCCAGCGGCATCGAGGCCTCGGACGATCCTTTGATCGCTGCCCGTTCGGCGGCTTACGCCAGCTCTTACCAACGGCGTACCGCTGAAGTCGATCAATTGCCCCGGGAGACACGGCCATGAATACACCCACTTCGCATTTCGCACCTTTGGCGCGCCTGCTGCACTGGCTGATGGCCTTGATGATCATGACGATGCTGTTTGTGGGGGCGGGGATGGTTGCTTCCGTATCCGAACGGCATGCCTGGCTGTTGAACCTGCACAAACCCTTGGGCATCGCCATTTTGCTGCTGGTGGTGATCCGGCTCGTTGTGCGTTTCTCGACCCGGCAACCGCCGTTGCCGGCTGACTTGCCTGCTGTACAGGTGCTGGCGGCCAGGATGTCGCACGTGTTGCTGTACGCCTTGATGTTGCTGATGCCAATCGTGGGCTGGGCAATGATTTCGGCGGCAGGGGATCCGGTGATGCTTGGCCGTTCATTGCAATTGCCCGGGATCATGCCGGCCAATCCCGAGCTCTTCGCCTTCCTGCGCAAGGCCCATACCTACTTGGCCTATTTGCTGTTCTTTACGGTGTTGCTGCACATCGCTGCGGCATTGCTGCACGGCTGGGTTCGCCGCGACGGCGTACTGGAAAGCATGCTGCGGGGCAAGGACTGAGGCCGCAACATCTGCCCCGCCGACGCGCGCACGCGCTGGCGGGGCGGCGGATCAGCCTTTAGCCATCACCCCGATAAACAATGCAGAGTTAAGAAAACGTTCGAGCCACTGCTTGAGTAATGGATAGGGCGTCTGTTCAAACCATTGCCGGTCAACATGGGCAAACTGGCGCACGAACGGCGCCAATGCCATGTCGGCCAGACTGAGGTTCGACGCTACCAGGCAGGCGTTCTGTTCCAGCAGGCTTTCCAGTCGCTGCAGAAACTCCGCCCCTTCGGCCCGATAAGCTTCCATCGGGCGCTCCGGGTAGCGTATGGCGTACTTGTAGCGATCCAGCCGGGCCTTGAAAACGGTGTCGTTCTCCTCGATCAGCGCTGCGATCAATTGCCGGTTGGCCATGTTACCCGTCTGTTGCCAGTTATCCGGATCAGCGTGGTCGAGCGCCCAGTGCATGATCTCCAGGCTTTGCTCAATTACCTGGCCATCAGCGCAGACCAGTACCGGTACGGTGCCTTTGGGGGAGCAGGCGAGCATCTCGGCCGGCTTGGCTTTAAGGCTGACCTCGATGATCGACAGCGGCACCCCGCTGTAGCGCAAGGCCATGCGCGCCCGCATCGCGTACGGGCAGCGGCGGAAGGAATACAGCACATGCCCGGTCATTTAACCTCCACGGTGCTCAAGCCATTGCCCTGACGCCGGACCTGGATCTGCACCGGTATGCGTTCGTGCATTTCCTGGACGTGGGAGATGACCCCGACCTTGCGGCCCTGGGCCTGCAATCCGTCCAGAGCGTCCATCGCCAATTGCAGCGATTCGGGATCAAGGCTGCCAAAGCCTTCATCAATGAACAGCGATTCGATTTTCAGTGTACTGGACGCCATTGAGGCCAGGCCGAGGGCCAGCGCCAGTGACACGAGGAAGGTTTCCCCGCCTGACAAAGAGTGCACCGAACGCAGCTCATCGCCCATCTCGGTGTCCATGACCAGCAAACCGAGCATGCTGCCGCCACGTTTGAGGCGATAACGCCGGACCAGCTGGCGCAGCTGTGCGTTGGCGTGATGCACCAGCAGGTCGAGGTTGTAAGCCTGGGCAATCTTGCGGAACGTGTCGCCGGTGGCCGAGCCGATCAATGCATTGAGCCGGGCCCAGCGCTGCCATTGTTCGTATGCCTGGGCGATACGCTGCGCCAGTGCCTGATTGGCTTCCTGGCGCCGCTGATCTTCACTCTGTTGCGCGCGCAGCTCGGCGCAGCGCTGTTCACTGGCCTCCAGCTGTGTGTGCAGCTCGTCGAGGGCGGTGTCCAGTGCAACAGCGTCGAGATTGCCATTGGCTTGCGCCTGATGCTGGCCCAGGCGCTGCTCGCGCTCCTGCACCAGAACCCGGGCCTGCTCCACGGCTTTTTCGCTGCTTTGCAATTGCTGGCGCAGGTCGCGCAGATGTGCGTCGTCATACGCCAGCAGTTGCTGCAGCCGCGCTTCATCCAGCTCGCGATGCTGTTCACGCCAGTGTTCGAGCTGGGCACTCAGGGTGCCGTGCTCGTGCTGCACTGCCTGCAGGCGCGCCTGTTGTGCCTTGAGTTCGGCGGCCAGCTCAATCAACTGGTTGCCGGTGGCTTGCAAGGCTTCGCTGGCCTGAAGCTGCGCGCTCCGGGCCTGCTCCAGCGCCTGTTCCAGCTGTTGCTGCCACGCCTCGGCGCTGACATGGTCACCCAACAAGTCCCGCAGGCTGTGCTCGCTGGCCTGTTGTTGCACGGTCAGGGCCTCAACGCTGCGTTGCAGGGCTTCCAGTTCTTTGCTGCGATTGGCGTGTTGATACTGTTCACGCTCGATGTTGCCAGCGCGTTCAGTCTGCTCGGTCTGTTCGTCGCGCTGCTGATCGAGTTGCGCCAGGCGATCAGCCACTTGCTGGTCGAGGGCCATAAAGCAGGCCGACGGGTTGTCGCGCAGCGCCATCAGGGTTGCAGCGGGCAGCAGGCTGGCAAAGTCGGCCAGCTCACCCTCAAGGCGCAAGGTGTCGGCGTTGATGTGTTCTAGCTGCGCGTTTAGTTGCTGACTGGCGAGCTGGCTGGCTTCGGTGCAGCGCTGCAGGTGCTGCTGCAGGTGGGCCGCTTCTTTTTGCAGGGCGAGCAGGGTGTTCTGGCGCTGCTGATCCTGGTTGATGCTCTGTTGCAGCTGGCTGAGGCGTTGGCTCAGCCACTGTTCGCGCCTGGCCGGCTCTTGTGCCTGCCATTGCGGGCAGTGCGGGTGAGCTTCAAGGCTTGGGGTCAGGGCCTCTTGCTCTTGATGGATACGTTCTTGCTGGAGCAAAAACTCCTTCTGCCGGGCGATCAGGCCACCGACTTTTTCACGCAGCTGGACCAGGGTTTCCTTGAGCCCTTCAACCATGCTGCGGGCGTTGGCTTCTTCCTGCTCGTCGTGGCGGCTCAGGCTCTGCAACAACGCCTCGGGCTGATGATAAGGATGCTCGTGGCTGCCACACACCGGGCACGGCTGGTCATCCTGCAATTGCCCGCGCAGTTCTTCGACACTGGCGCTGCGTGCCAGACGCTGGCGTTCCAGCAGTTGGCGGGTGACGTCCAGGGTTTGTTCGGCCTGGGCCAGTTCGGTTTTGGTCTGAATCCCTTGCTGGCTGAGACGGTCGCGTTCGAGCTGTACGCTGTGCTGCTTGGCTTGCAGTTCATGCAGGCGGGTATCGAGCGCCTGCTGGCTGTGGCACAAGCGCTGCAAATCTTCGAAGTCGCGCTGCTGCTTGCGGCTTTCATCGAGCAGGCTGCCCAGGGTCTGGATTTGCTCGTTGACCGCCTGTGGCTCGGCCCCGGCTTCCTGGAACAGGATTTCCAGGCTGTTGCGCACGTCGGTCAGCTGCTGTGCGGCAAGCTGGGCACGTTGCTCAAGAACGGGTAGCTCGTCACGGCCCTTGCTCAGGGTGTTGCTCAACTGAACCAGTTTTTGTAGCTGTGGGCGGTAGCCCTCCCAGGCGCTGGCCAGGGGAGCGAGTTCGTTGCTGTGTTCGAGGCGGGTGGCAATGTGCGCCAGGTGTTCTGCACTGTGTTGCTGGCGTTCAAGCAGTGTATTCAGCGCCTGCCGGCCTTCGGCGCACGCCTGCTCGGCTTGTTGCTGCAGGGCTTGCTGCTCGCCAAGGGCCTGGCTCAGGCGCAGCAGGTTGGCCTGCTCAAGATGGGCCTGTTGCAAGCGGGGGGTGTTCTCGCGTTGTTCGGTCTGCGCCCGGGTTGCCGCTTCTTGCGCCGCTTGCAGGGTTTGCTGCAGCACGGCCTGTTGCTGGCTGAGCCCGGTTTGCTGCTGCAGGTGCGCAGCGATCTGCTCGGCCAGTGGCGTCAATTGGCTGTGCAGTTCAGCCAGTCGGGCAAACTGATGGCGTTGCGGAGCTAGTTGTTCCAGCCAGTGCAGGGTCTGGCGCTGGGCGGCCTGCGCTTCCCAGTGGGCCTGGGCCTGTTGCAACTGCTCGGCGGCACTGTGTTGCTGTTCTTGCAGTTCGCGCAGGGTTTTGAGCCAGGTGTGTTGCTGCTCCAGCTGTTTGAGCTGGCCCTGTTGGGTCTTGAGTTGCTGCTGGGCCGCTTCAAACGCCTGATCCAGCTCGGCTCTGGCCTTGGGCGTCAGCGGGGTGACGCCGACGGCCTGGTCTTGCAGCTGTTTATGGGCGTCGCGGGCCTCTTTGGCCTTGTCGAAGGCACGCTTGCCCAGGCGTGTGTAGAGCGCGGTATCGGTGAGCTTTTCCAGCAGCTCGCTGCGCTCGTTGTCATCGGCCTTGAGGAACGCACTGAATTCGCTTTGGGCCAGCATCACGGCGCGGGTGAACTGCTCGAAGTTCAAGCCCAGGCGCGCCTCCAGCTGGAGCTTGTAATCGCCTTTCTGGCTGGCCAGCAGTTGATCGCTGTCCAGGTCGCGCAGGCTCTGGCGGCTGGCCTGCAGTTTGCCGGTGGCTTTTTCGCGGGCGCGGTTGGTTTCCCAGCGGGCACGGTAACGACGGCCATCGATGCCCAGAAAGTCGACCTCGGCATAACCCTCGCCCGTCCCCCGACGCAGCAGGGTGCGCGGGTCGCCGGTGGCGATTTCACCGTCGGCATCCGGCACCTTGGCATCGCGCCCGGTGTTGTTGAGGCGTGGCACGGCACCAAACAGCGCCAGGCACAGCGCATCGAGCAAGGTGCTTTTGCCAGCGCCGGTGGGCCCGGTAATCGCAAACAGGCCGGCGCTGGCCAAGGGTTCGGCGGTGAAGTCCAGCTCAAAAGGTCCGGCCAGCGATGCCAGGTTTTTCAGGCGAATGGCGAGGATTTTCATGGCTGTTCACCTTCCTGCTGTACTTCTTGCAGCAACACCGCAAAGTCTTTGAGAGTTTGCTCGTCGGCTTCGCTGCCGTAGTTTTCCTGCCAGGCGCGGCTGAACAGCTCCTGGGGGGTGAGCTGGTCGAGCTCGATCAGACGGCTGGCGTCCTCATCGCCGGCCCGGCTGCCGTTACCGGCATACTCGGCGGAGATGCGCACCAGACGCACCGACTTGCCCTGCAAGGCGGTTTCGATCTGCTGGCGCAAGTCGGGCTGCGGCTCGTCAAGCGTGACCCGTACTTCGAGCCAGGGCTGGCGCTGAATATCGGCCAGCAAGTCGATATTCGGCAGATCGGCCAGTTGGGCGAGGATCTCGGCCAGCGGCGCCGGGCCCACGCGCTGCAGGTTGACGGCGCGCGGGATCAGTCGGGGAGTGACGCTGACCAGGGTTTCCCCTTCGAGCTGCACATCGAGGATCTGATGCGGGTAGCTGATTTCCGAAAATGACAGCGGGATAGGGGAGCCGCAGTAACGGATCCGGTCTTCGCTGTTGACCCGTTGCGGCTTGTGCAGATGGCCCAGCGCAACATAGCTGAGGCTTGGGCCAAACAGGCTGGCGGGCAGGGCTTCGGCGTTACCGATGATCAGGCTGCGCTCGGAGTCTTCCGAGACCGAACCGCCGGCCATGTGCGCATGGCTGATGGCGACCAGGGCTTGTCCGGGCTTGCGCTTGGCATTGGCGGCTTCGATCAGCCGTTCATGCACGTGGCCGATGCCCCGCAGGTAGTCGTCGCCCAGGTGGGCACCGGTCACTTCTGCCGGCCGCAGAAAAGGCAGCGCCAGGCACCAGGCCGCGATATTGCCGGTCGCATCGGGCAACGGGATCAGCAGCCGCTCGGCATCCAGCTGGCCATCGTCGAGCCACAGGACCCGGCCCAGGGCGTGGGTTCGCAGACGGCGCATCAACGGCGCGGGGAGTTCAATCCGCGAGCCGGAGTCGTGATTGCCGGCGATCATGACGATGGTCAGTTCGGGGTGTTGTTCATGGGCGCTGACGATGAAGTCGTAGAGCCGTTCCTGGGCTTTGACCGGCGGGTTGACGGTGTCGAAGATGTCACCGGCAATCAATAGAACGTCAGGGTGGTCGCTGGCCAGTCGGGCGAGCAGCCAGGTTAAAAAGCAAGCGTGTTCAAAATCGCGTTCCTGGCCGTGGAGGTTTTGCCCCAGGTGCCAATCGGAAGTGTGAAACAGGCGCATAACAGAATCCGTTTAAAAAGGCTCGCTGCGGCGTAAGCATTACGCCGCGTTGTGTGCATCGCGAGCAAGCTCGCTCCTACAGGGGGAGGTGCTGAAATTATTTGGGGTAGAGCGGTGGCAGGCTGCTGGGTTCGGTACTCGCGTCCTGCTCGCGCTCGGCGGCAGGAATGCTGCGAATCGCCTTCCACAGTTCATCACCCTGCCAGTATTGACCGGTTTCGCTGTAAAGCGCGCCGTTGAGGCCGTCCAGCGCATCCGACAACAGCACAAAGCGGGCGGCCATTTCGGCCAGGGTTTCCGGTTGTTGCCGTGCCCAGGCATCCAGTGCCTGGCGCGTGGCCTGCGGGTCGTTGGCCAGGCAGGCGCGCTTGAGGTCATCGAGCAGTGTGCGCGGGCTGGGCCCGGTTTGCGCGGCACGTAGCACGGCCGGCTGCGAGCGCGCGTGCCACCACAGGCCAAAACCGGCGAGGGTGCTACAGGCCAGCAAGAGCGTGGCGAGTTGCCAGATCCACAACGAGGAGCTTTCGTTCAGCTCGCTGGGGAGGCTGGCGGGCGTGTCGACGACCAGGTTCGGATTGGCGACCACCTGCAAGGCTCGTGCGGGCAGATAGCTGCGTTCAAGGCGGTCTTCGTGAGTGTTCCACCACACGACTTCAACGGCGGGCAGGTCAATTTGGCCGGCCCGGGTCGGGACCAGGGCCTCACGCTCTTCGCGGCTGCCGATCAGGCCGTGTTCGGTGATTTGATTGTTGAGTTGCGGTTGATCCGGGTAGCCGCGCAAGCCGCTGACATCCGTCATGGGCAAGGCGGGCAACTGGGCGCTGGACAGGCCCTCGGCCTTGAGCGTCAGGATCCGGGTCAGGGAGTCGCCGACCTGAGCGTGATCAGGCTCCGGGTGCCAGGTTTCGCTCATGCTCAAGCTGCGGGCAGGCAGCCAGGGGGCGATGGCGGGGTAGTCCGCTGGCTTGGATTTGACCGCCAGCGAAATGTCGGTGGAGCGCACATGCACCAGTTTTCCGGGTTTTGGGCCCAAGGGTGCAGGCGCGCTGGCCTGTTGGTTGTCGACCAGAGTGGCACTGAAGGTCAGGGCCGGGATCAGCAGTTGACCACTGTGCTGGGGGTAAAGGCCGTAACGCACCTCGATCACGCCATGGCGTACGCCATTGATCAACTTCTCATAAGTGCGTGATTCACCCAGCTGTTCGACGATGGCGTCTGCCAGGTGCAGGGGGGTCAGGCTGCTGTCGTCATACAGCGGCACCGAGTGGTAGATGCGCAGGGTCAATATCGCCTGGGCCTGCACGTAAACGCTGGACTGATCGAGGCTGGCCTCGATAAACACCGGAGCCAGCTGACTGTCGCTGGCGACGCTCGGGGTGACGGTCAGGCTAATGGGCTGGCTGTGATACTGGCCGACTTGCAGTGACGGAATGATCACAGTGCCGGTGTGCCTGGGCTGCAAGGTGACGATCCAGCGGGTCGAGGCTTTCTCATCGTCACTGAGGGTGGTGAGCTGGTTGACCTGGCGCGTACCGCGCACGTCAAACAACGCCTCCAGCGGCGTCAGGTCGGGTTTGCCGAACAGCGTGGCGTCGTCGGACTCAAGGGTCAGCTCCACGGTTTCGCCGGAATTGAGCTGGTCGCGGTCGACACTGGCCACCAGTCCCAGCGCATGGGCCGGCAAGATCCAGCAACACAGCAAGAGAAGCAAGGCAAAGCGGTTCATTGAGGCGTGTCCTGATGTTGCTGCTGTTCGTACCAAAACTTTCGTCGCAACAGTTCTCCGGGGTTGTCGGGGATCTGCTTGAGCCATTGCTCCAGGGCCTGGCGATGTTCTTCGTCAAGCTGGCTACTGGCCGGGGCCGGCGGGCGCGTGGTCTGCTCATCGCCAGCTTCGGCGTCAGTACCGGTGTCCGGATCGGGTTCGGCATCGAGCGACTCATCCGGGTTGGCCTCACTGGAGGGCGTCGCGGTCGAGCTGTTTTCCTGATGTGTCGCGCTGGCTCCGGAAGTACCGGGCGAACTGGAGCTGATCGGCGTTTCGGGTTCAGGTGATTCGGCGGCGGTCTCGGGCGGCTTTTCGGGCGCTGGAGGCTCGGCATTTTTTTGCTCGAGCAGTCGTTCGATCACCGCTTTATTGTGCTCGGCGGCTTGCAGGTCCGGCTGCAATTCCAGCGCCTGCTCATAAGCATCGATGGCGGCTTCGAGCGCACCGTCCATGGCCAGTGCATTGCCGCGATTATAGTGCGCGCTGGCGCTATTGAGCTCGGCGAATCGCAGAGCCGCGCCGGCATAATCACCGGCCTGATACAGCGCCAGGCCCTGCCACTGCGGGTCCTTGAAGTGCTCGACGGCTTGCATCGGCCGGTTTTTCTCCAGCAGCCGCTGACCTTGCTGATCGGGGCGCAACCAGAGGTCAGTGAAACTCATGGCATAGCCGGGCTGGGGCACCATGAGCAACAGGGGCAAGCAGAACAGCCAGCCACGACGCCCGGCACAGGCGGCCAGCAGCAACAGCGGCAACAACAGCCAGTAACCCTGGTCGGCCCAGGTATCCAGGTGCAGCGTTTGCCCGTCCTCACGCAGGTGTTGAGGGCCGTCCAGCAGGCCCAGACCGCGCAGGTCGTTGTCGTCCAGTCGCGCCTGACGGTAGCGGCCGCCCACATCCAGGGCGAACGCCCGCAGGCTCTGGCTGTCGAGGCGCGGCATGAGAATCGCGCCCTGATCATCCTTGAGGAACTGGCCGCTTTCATCCACCACCGGTGCCCCCTCGCGACTGCCGACACCGAGCATCAGCAACTGCGGGGTGTGGCCGTCCAGGGCCTGGCGAATACCGAAGCGTTCCTCCTCACTGAGGGAGGAGGTGATCAGCAGCAGGCGGCCCTGGCCCAATGCGCCCTGATCGAGCAGTTTCAGGGCTTTGACAACGGCCAGGTCAGCCCGATGCCCGGGTTGCGGCATGAGCGAAGGCTTGAGAGCGTCGAGCAGGTTATGGCTGGTGGCCAGATCGTCGGACAGCGGCACCAGGGTGTGGGCGCTGCCGGCGTAGACAATGACTGCGGTTTGCGCATCGCTGCGGCTCTGCAGCAGGTCATACAGCTTGCGCCGAGCCTGTTCCAGCCGGTTGGGCGATTTGTCGGTGGCGAGCATCTCGGGCGTGAGTTCGAGCATCACCACCAGCGGATCCGCAGGTTTCTGAGTCGAATGCTCGACACGTTGCCAGCCAGGGCCCAGCAGCGCCAGGAGCGCCAGCAGCCAGGCCAGCCCAAGGGCAATCCACGGCAGTTTGCTGTTGCGGCCATTGCCCCCGCTGAGCAGCACCCGGTGAAAGGCCACAGGCAGGATCATTTGCCAGCGCCCGACGCGTTTCTGCCGATGCCAGAGTTTCCATAGCAGCCAGCAGAGCAGGGGCACTATCAGCAGCCAGTCAGGGCGCAACCAGTGTGGCCAGAGTGCGCTCATCGGCGTCTCCGCAGGCGCAGGCGTTTGAGCCGTTGACGCCATTCAGCCTGTTGTTGCAGAAAATGTTCCTTACTCAGTAAACGCTGCAGCGGGTTGTTTGGCCATAGTTCACGGATGACCAGCAATACGCTCAGCAGCAGGGCACCCGCCAACGGCCAGCTATAAAGCGCCTGCGCCGGTCGCGCCTGGGTCGGCTGCTGGGTGACGGGTTCGAGTTGATCAAGGGAGTCCTTGATTGCGCTCAGCTCGCGTCCGTCGCGGGCACGGAAATACTGGCCGCCGGTGACGGCCGCGATTTCTTTCAATGCAGGCTCATCGAGGTCGACCCCCGGGTTGATACCGAAGGTGCCTTTGCTGCTGGTGTCTTCAGGGTCGGCGCCAATACCGATCGGGTAGATTTTTACGCCTTCCTCGGCGGCCAGGCGCGCAGCGGTCAGCGGATCGATCTGGCCACCGTTGTTGGCACCGTCGGTGACCAGTATCAGTACCCGGCTTTGGGCAGGACGCTGGCGCAGGCGCTTGAGCGCGAGGCCGATGGCATCGCCGATGGCGGTGTTTTTACCGGCGATGCCGATCCGTGCTTCGTCGAGCCAGGTGCGCACGGTATGGCGGTCGAACGTCAGCGGTGCCTGCAGATAGGCCTGGCTGCCAAAGAGGATCAAACCAACCCGGTCACCTTCACGGTTCTCCAGAAAATCCCCCAGCAGGCTTTTAACCAGGTCAAGGCGGGTAAGGTCTTCGTTTTGCCATTGCATGTCCGGGAAGTCCATCGACCCCGACACGTCCACCGCCACCAGCAGATCGCGTCCGCTGGCGGCAATCGGTAACGGCTCGCCCAGCCATTGCGGGCGGGCGGCGGCAGTCAGCAGCAACAGCCACAGCAGCCAGTAGGGTGTTTGCTGACGCCAGGACGGCATTCTGGTTCGTGCCTTGCGGCGTGCCAGTTCTTCGAGGTCGGCCAGGAAGCTGACTTCAAGTACCGGCTCGCCACTGTCGGCGGCCGGCAACAGGCGCCGCATCAACCACGGCAGCGGAAGCAAGGCGAAAAGCCACGGCCAGGCGAACTCAAACATGTTTGCGAATCCAGGTTTCAACCGCTTGATTGAGCCCGGCGATGGCTTTGTCATCGAGCTTGCATTCAGGTTTGTAGGCGCCTTCGACCAGTACCATCCAGCGCGTCAGGCCGGCAGCCGGGCAGCGGTTGTCGAGGAAGGCCAGCCATTTTCGGCCATTGAGGGTGTGGCTCTGGCTGTACGGGTAGTGGTTGCGGCACAGGCGTTTAAGCAGGCCGTTAAGCTGCTGCAGCCAGGCGCCGGCGGGTGCACCGTCGTAAGGTTTGGGAAAGTTCGCCAGCTCTTCGAGGGCCGCCAGTCGTACCGGGTCCAGCGGCTGCTCGACTGCGCGCGCCTGGCGTTTGGCGGGCAAGTAATGGCGCAAACGCCACGCACCCCAGGCAAGCGCTGCCAGTACGATCAGCAGCAGCCACCAGCCGGGCGCAGGCGGCCAATAGCCAATGGCCGGTGGCGGGATCAGGGGCTGCAGTTGCTCAAGTTCTTTCATGAGGCTTTGCCAGGGCGTTTGGCGTTCAGGTATTCACGCAACTGCTCGACCATTTCGCTTTGGGTACTCAGCGGCATCAACAGCACGCGCAGCTTTTGCGCCAGCAGCTCCCAGCGGGCGATACGTGCTTCGGCCTGGGCCCGGTAGGCCTGGCGCAGGTCGTAATTGAGCGTGTCGAGCTCGATCCGGGCGCCCCGTTCGGCAAAGCGCAGCAGCCCGGCGGCGGGCAGCGCGTGGTCCAGCGGATCGGACAAGGGCAGCAGCATCAGGTCGCAATGACGGGCCAGCAGGCTCAGCTGTTGTTCAGCGGCGTCAGTCAGGGCCCGCTCATCGCAGATCACGATCACCAGACTGCCGGGGCGCAGCACTTCGCGGGCCCGAATCAGCGCCATGCCCAGGGCATCACGGTCGGATTGCACCTCGGTGTGCAGCGATTGATTGACTCGCACCAACCGGTTGAGCAATTGCAGCAGGCTCTGCTTGCTGCGCCGGGGTTTGATTTCGTAATGCTCGTGATCGCCAAACACCAGTCCGCCGACCCGGTCGTTGTGGCCGAGGGCGGCCCAGCCAATCAGGCTGGCCGCCTGGGCGGCGAGCACCGATTTGAACATGCGCCCGGAACCGAAAAACAGTCGGCGGCTTTGTTCAGCCAGGATGAAGATCGGCCGCTCGCGCTCCTCATGGAACATCTTGGTGTGCGGTTCCTGGGTCCGGGCCGTGACACGCCAGTCAATGGTGCGCACATCGTCCCCGGCCTGGTACACCCGGACCTGATCGAAATCGACCCCGCGCCCGCGCAATTTCGAGTGGTGCAAGCCCACCAGCGGGCTGCGCTGGCTGGGGGAGGAGAACAATTGCACTTCACGCACCCGATGCCGCATCTCGATCAGCTCGGCAAGGGTGACGCGAATGCCGGGTTCGGCGGGCAGAGGGTTGTTCATCGGTCAGGCAACGGCAACGACGTCGAGAATGCGCTGCACCACACGGTCCTGGTCAATCCCTGCGGCCTCGGCTTCGAACGACAGGATGATGCGATGGCGCAGCACGTCGAACAGGACGGCCTGGATGTCTTCAGGGCTGACGAAGTCGCGCCCGGCCAGCCAGGCGTGAGCCCGTGCGCAGCGATCCAGGGCAATCGAGCCACGCGGGCTGGCGCCGTAAGCGATCCAGTCGGCCATCTCGGGGTCGAACTTGCCGGGGGTTCGGGTCGCCATTACCAGTTGCACCAGGTATTCCTCTACGGCGTCGGCCATGTACAGGCCGAGGATCTCCTTGCGTGCTGCGAAAATCGCCTGCTGGCTGACCCGGCGCTCGGGCTTGGTCTCGCCATTCAGGGCTTCGCCACGGGCCTGCTGGAGGATGCGGCGTTCGACGGCTGCGTCCGGGAAGCCGATTTTGACATGCATCAGAAAACGGTCGAGCTGGGCTTCGGGCAACGGGTACGTACCTTCCTGCTCGATGGGGTTCTGCGTGGCCATCACCAGAAACAGCGGTGACAGCTCGTAGGTGCTGCGCCCGACGCTGACCTGACGCTCGGCCATGGCTTCGAGCAGGGCCGATTGAACCTTGGCCGGAGCCCGGTTGATTTCATCCGCCAACACCAGGTTGTGGAAGATCGGGCCTTGCTGGAACACAAAACTGCCGGTTTCAGGGCGGTAGATCTCGGTGCCGGTGATGTCGGCCGGCAGCAGGTCCGGGGTGAACTGAATTCGATGGAACTGTGCCTCGATACCTTCGGCCAGCTCTTTGATCGCCTTGGTTTTGGCAAGGCCGGGCGCACCCTCGACCAGCATGTGGCCGTCGGCCAGTAATGCGATCAGCAGGCGGTCAATGAGTTTTTCCTGACCGAGAATCTGCGTTGAGAGAAAGGTTCGCAGCGCTAGCAGCGCTTCACGATGTTCCATCGATGACTGTTCCTGAAAAGGACACCGACGGCGCAAGAGTTACGCCGGGGCTGGGGGCATTACTTTAATCCATTGAAGGTGCTGCGGACTAATGGCGGGGCGGCTTTTTATGGAAAAATCCGAAAACTCAGCGGTTGTTGAGAATGGTGCTTATCTGCGGCGGGCTCAAAACGCCGTTTCAGGGTTGAACAAGGCGATAAAACGTCCGGGCGTTATGCCACAGCGCGTTTTCAGCCGCGTTTTCACCCAGCGCATCGATCAGCAGGTGAATGTCGCTGTCGGCAAATGCCCGGGGGGCTCGGGTGGAGGGCAAGTCCGTGCCAAACATCAACGCCTGAGGATTGGCACTGTGGATGTGCCGCAAGGCTTGAGGCACGTCAAAGTCGACCCGGCCAAAGCCGCAGGCCTTGATCCGGACGCCGTGCCCGGCCAGGCGCAGCAGGCTGGGCAGACCGTCCTGGTGCAAGCCCAGGTGGTCGATGCTCAGGGCGGGCAAGCGCAACAGGCGGGCCTCCAGCGAGGGCAGTTCCCGTGCATCGATGTACAGCTCTGAATGCCAGCCCAGTTGCTCATGGACGCGTTTGGCCAGGAATTCGAGCTGGTCGAGTTGCTCCGAACCGCCGCGTCGCAGGTTAAAGCGCAGAGCACGTACCCGGTGCCGGTGCAGGGTTTGCAGTTCGGCATCGGTGACACTGGCCGGCAATTGGGTGACGCCCACAAAGCCGGGACCAAGGCGCTTTAGCGCGGCAATCAGGTAAGTCTGGTCAAACCCCTGAAAGGATCCCGACACCACTGCGCCACCTGCAATGCCCAAAGGCTGGGTGCGTCTCTGGTAATCATCAACCGTAAAAGGCTGCGGCAGATAGACATTATTGGCAATCAGAGGGAAAGCGCTGTCGATGATATGGCAGTGGGCGTCGAAGATCGGGCGCATGGCAGACTCCTGGGGGCGATCAGGCCGGTTCGCGGATGTAAGTGCCGGTACCGTCGAGGATGTTCTGCAAGGTCTGTTCGATTTCAGCCAGGTCTGCTGCATCCGAGTTGTGCAGGATTTCCAGGTGGTCATCGCCCTTGAGCACGTCGGTATCGCCGGCGCCGATTTCGATCAGCAGCCGGGTAGGGCTCAAGGTGACTTTGATCCCGTCCAGCGTCGAAGGCTCGTCATCGAGGGTGATCTCCAGCTCGTCCTCGTCGGGGTAGCGGGTCATCAGGAACATTTCGCCTTTATCGCTGTGGCAACACAGCATGGCCATGTTGTCTTCTTCGTCATCGCACGGGTTGACGATCAGCAGGGAGGTGGTCATTTGCATGGGTAATTCCTGGCGCTCTGGGCGCGGGTCGGTCGAACAAAGGCCGATTTTGCCAGCCCGGGCAGATTTATGCTGGTTTGAATGCGCTTTCCTGAAAAACGATCAACCCTTGAATGTCAGTCATTTCCGAAACGAGTGACGGACAAATGAGCGCATTCAAGAATGCAGACTGCTTTTGGATGCTAGGGTTGTTCATGGTCAGGCTCCGGGGTTGCGTGCCCATGACCGAATATGTCGCTGCACCGCAAGCAGGCCGGGTAGATCAATCGTTAAGCTGCATCCCGGACTGTTATCTCTAAAGACACAGCCCGTTTATCGGGCAGTCGTTTTTGTAGATACCGGTCCGGGAGTGTGAATGTGACTCTTGGCTCGTGGCCAGCTTCACCTCCCGGTCATGCTGCGTTTTGAGGGTATAACCTGCGCAGTAGTGACGGCTCCCTACGCGGGAATAACATGCGACGCTTCTCTCAATAACAAGCCCAAGCGGAGTACCACAGATGGCGTTCTTCACCGCAGCCAGCAAAGCCGACTTCCAGCATCAACTGCAAGCGGCACTGGCCCAGCACATCAGTGAACAGGCACTGCCACAAGTGGCGCTGTTCGCTGAACAATTCTTCGGCATCATTTCTCTGGATGAACTCACGCAACGGCGCATGTCCGATCTCGCCGGCTGTACGCTGTCGGCCTGGCGCCTGCTCGATCGCTTTGACCCGGCCCACCCGCAAGTACGGGTCTACAACCCGGATTACGAACGCCATGGCTGGCAGTCGACGCACACTGCCGTTGAAGTGCTGCACCATGATTTGCCGTTCCTGGTGGACTCGGTGCGTACCGAGCTGAACCGCCGTGGTTACAGCATCCACACCCTGCAAACCACGGTATTGAGCGTTCGCCGCGGGGCCAAGGGCGAGTTGCTGGAAATCCTGCCCAAGGGCACGAGCGGTGAAGGCGTCTCGCAAGAGTCGCTCATGTACCTGGAAATCGATCGCTGCGCGAATGCCGCCGAACTGAATGTGCTGAGCAAGGAACTGGAACAGGTTCTTGGTGAAGTGCGGGTTGCTGTGGCTGACTTTGAGCCGATGAAGGCCAAGGTTCAGGAACTGCTGGAGAGCATCGACAGTTGCCAGTATGCCGTCGATGCTGACGAAAAAGCCGAGATCAAGAACTTTCTGGAGTGGCTGGTGGGCAACCACTTCACGTTCCTGGGCTACGAAGAGTTTGTGGTACGTGACGAGGCAGATGGCGGTCATATCGAATATGACCCGCAGTCGTTCCTCGGTCTGACCAAGCTGCTGCGCGCCGGCCTGACTGCTGAAGACCTGCGGATCGAAGACTACGCCGTCAGCTACCTGCGCGAACCGACCCTGCTGTCGTTTGCCAAGGCCGCTCACCCAAGCCGCGTACATCGCCCGGCTTACCCTGACTACGTATCGATCCGCCAGATCGATGCCGACGGCAAGGTCATCAAGGAATGCCGCTTCATGGGCCTGTACACCTCTTCGGTGTATGGCGAAAGCGTACGGGTCATCCCATACATTCGCCGCAAGGTGGCGGAAATCGAACGCCGTTCCGGCTTCCAGCCCAAGGCGCACTTGGGCAAGGAACTGGCCCAGGTCGTTGAGGTTCTGCCCCGCGACGACCTGTTCCAGACCCCGGTGGACGAGCTGTTCACCACCGTGATGTCGATCGTGCAAATCCAGGAGCGCAACAAGATCCGCGTGTTCCTGCGCAAAGATCCGTATGGCCGCTTCTGCTATTGCCTGGCCTATGTGCCGCGCGATGTGTACTCCACCGAAGTCCGGCAGAAAATCCAGCAGGTCCTGATGGAGCGCCTGCAGGCTTCGGACTGTGAGTTCTGGACGTTCTTCTCGGAATCGGTACTGGCCCGCGTGCAGTTGATTCTGCGGGTCGATCCAAAAAACCGGATCGACATCGACCCGCTGCTGCTGGAAAAAGAAGTGGTTCAGGCCTGCCGCAGCTGGCAGGACGACTACAGCAACCTGGTGGTCGAAAGCTTCGGCGAGGCCAACGGCACCAAAGTGCTGGCTGACTTCCCGAAAGGTTTTCCCGCCGGCTACCGCGAGCGTTTCGCGGCGCACTCGGCCGTGGTCGACATGCAGCACCTGATGAGCCTGAGCGACAAAAATCCGCTGGTGATGAGCTTCTATCAGCCGCTGGGGCAGAGCGCCGGTCAGGAGCTGCACTGCAAGCTTTATCACGCCGACACGCCGCTGGCGTTGTCCGACGTGCTGCCAATCCTGGAAAACCTCGGTCTGCGAGTGCTGGGTGAGTTCCCGTATCGCCTGCGCCACGCCAATGGCCGTGAGTTCTGGATCCATGACTTCGCCTTTACCGCCGGCGAAGGTCTGAACCTGGACATCCAGCAACTGAACGACACCCTGCAGGATGCCTTCGTGCATATCGTGCGCGGCGATGCAGAAAACGACGCCTTCAACCGCCTGGTGCTGACTGCCGGGCTGCCGTGGCGCGATGTGGCATTGCTGCGTGCTTATGCCCGTTACCTGAAACAGATCCGCCTGGGCTTCGACCTGGGGTATATCGCCAGCACCCTGAACAACCACACCGACATCGCCCGCGAGTTGACCCGGTTGTTCAAGACTCGCTTCTACCTGGCCCGCAAGTTGACCGCAGAAGACCTCGACGACAAGCAGTTGCGTCTGGAACAGGCGATCCTGACGGCCCTTGACGATGTTCAGGTGCTCAACGAAGACCGCATCCTGCGTCGCTACCTGGACCTGATCAAGGCCACCCTGCGTACCAACTTCTACCAGCCGGATGCTCACGGCCACAACCGTTCGTACTTCAGCTTCAAGTTCGACCCGCACCTGATTCCCGAACTGCCAAAACCGGTGCCGAAGTTTGAAATCTTCGTCTATTCGCCGCGGGTTGAAGGCGTGCACTTGCGCTTTGGCAACGTGGCCCGTGGCGGCTTGCGCTGGTCGGACCGTGAAGAAGACTTCCGTACCGAAGTGCTGGGCCTGGTAAAAGCCCAGCAAGTGAAGAACTCGGTCATCGTACCGGTAGGCGCCAAGGGCGGCTTCGTACCGCGCCGGTTGCCGCTGGGCGGGGGGCGTGACGAGATCCAGGCAGAAGCGATTGCCTGCTACCGGATCTTTATTTCCGGCCTGCTGGACATCACCGACAACCTGAAAGACGGTGCGCTGGTGCCTCCGCAGAACGTGGTGCGCCACGATGAGGATGACCCGTACCTGGTAGTGGCGGCCGACAAAGGCACCGCAACCTTCTCCGATATCGCCAACGGCATTGCCATCGATTACGGCTTCTGGCTGGGCGATGCGTTCGCTTCGGGCGGCTCGGCCGGTTATGACCACAAAAAAATGGGCATTACCGCCAAAGGCGCCTGGGTCGGCGTGCAGCGCCACTTTAAAGAGCGCGGAATCAACGTTCAGCAAGACAGCATCAGTGTGGTCGGCGTGGGCGACATGGCCGGTGACGTGTTCGGTAACGGCTTGTTGATGTCCGACAAGCTGCAACTGGTCGCTGCCTTTAACCACCTGCACATCTTTATCGACCCTAACCCTGAACCGGCCAGCAGCTTTGCCGAACGTCAGCGTCTGTTCGATCTGCCACGCTCGGCGTGGTCGGACTACAACACCGACCTGATGTCTGCCGGCGGCGGGATCTTCTCCCGTAGCGCGAAAAGCATCGCCATCTCTGAGCAAATGAAAGAACGCTTTGCGATCACCGCGGACAAGCTGACCCCGACCGAGCTGCTGAATGCCTTGCTCAAGGCACCGGTGGACCTGCTGTGGAACGGCGGTATCGGTACTTACGTCAAGGCCAGCAGCGAAAGCCACGCCGACGTAGGCGACAAAGCCAACGATGCGTTGCGCGTCAATGGCAACGAACTGCGCTGCAAAGTCGTGGGCGAGGGCGGTAACCTGGGCATGACCCAGCTGGGTCGCGTGGAGTTTGGCCTCAACGGCGGCGGTTCCAACACCGACTTCATCGACAACGCCGGTGGTGTGGACTGCTCCGACCACGAAGTGAACATCAAGATCCTGCTCAACGAAGTGGTGCAGGCCGGTGACATGACCGAGAAGCAGCGCAACCAGTTGCTGGGCAGCATGACCAATGAGGTCGGCGCGCTGGTGCTGGGCAACAACTATAAACAGACGCAGGCTATCTCGTTGGCTGCCCGTCGCGCTTATGAGCGTATTGCGGAATACAAGCGCCTGATGAGCGACCTGGAAGCCCGTGGCAAGCTGGACCGTGCCATTGAGTTCCTGCCGACCGAAGAGCAGCTTAACGAACGCATTGCCGCTGGCCATGGCCTGACCCGTGCCGAACTGTCGGTTCTGATCTCGTACAGCAAGATCGACCTCAAGGAAGCCTTGCTCAACTCCCAGGTGCCGGATGACGCCTACCTGACCCGCGACATGGAAACCGCGTTTCCACCGATGCTGGTCAACAAGTTCGCGGAAGCCATGCGCCGTCACCGCCTCAAGCGCGAAATCGTCAGCACTCAGATCGCCAACGATCTGGTCAACCACATGGGCATCACCTTTGTGGAGCGCCTGAAAGAGTCGACTGGCATGAGTGCCGCCAACGTGGCGGGTGCTTATGTGATCGTGCGCGACATCTTCCACCTCCCGCACTGGTTCCGTCAGATCGAAGCCCTGGACTACCAGGTTCCGGCCGAGATTCAGATGGCGTTGATGGACGAGCTGATGCGCCTGGGACGCCGTGCCACGCGCTGGTTCCTGCGCAGCCGTCGCAACGAACTGGACGCGGCACGCGATGTGGCGCATTTCGGTCCGCATCTGGCGGCGCTCGGGCTCAAGCTCGACGAACTGCTGGAAGGTCAGACCCGCGAAGGCTGGCAGACCCGCTACCAGGCCTACGTCAAGGCTGGCGTACCGGAACTGCTGGCACGCATGGTGGCCGGTACCACGCATCTGTACACCTTGCTGCCGATCATCGAAGCATCGGATGTGACCGGCCAGAATGCAGCAGACGTGGCCAAGGCGTACTTCGCCGTGGGCAGTGAGCTGGACCTGACCTGGTACTTGCAGCAAATCAGCAATCTGCCAGTGGAGAACAACTGGCAGGCGCTGGCCCGCGAGGCGTTCCGTGACGACATCGACTGGCAGCAGCGAGCGATTACGGTATCGGTTCTGCAAATGGCAGATGCCCCGGACAATATCGAAGCACGTCTGGCGTTGTGGCTTGAGCAGAATCAGGTGATGGTAGAGCGCTGGCGCGCCATGCTGGTGGACTTGCGTGCTGCCGGTGGTACGGACTACGCGATGTATGCGGTGGCCAACCGTGAGTTGCTTGACCTCGCTATGAGCGGTCAATCAGGGCTCTGATAGCCTGAGCAACACAACAAAGCCCCGGATTCCGGGGCTTTGTCGTTTCTGGTCAGATTCCCATGTTGCCCAGGGTTTGCACGATATTGCGCAGCGTACCGGCGAGGGTCGGGTGGTCGATCTCAAAACGCTCTATGGCAAGGTTCACGTCGTCCGAGAGACTGGTGTTTTGAGTGGCTTGCTCAACCTTGATCTGGGCCTCGATTCGCTCGGCCAGGGCATTCAGTTCAGCACGCTGCTCAAGGGACAGCGGCGGATTTTTGTCGAGTTGCTCGCGCAGGGAGTCGAGTTGTTCTTGCAGGTCGCGGGCAGGCATAGCATTCATCCTTTATTGATAGGCTCTGGTATAGACCGCCCGTACGGGCAAAAGGTCTATGAACGGACGCTTAGATTAATCCACCCGGGTTGCGCGTGCATGATCTCTATCACGTTCGAGGCCGGGAATTGTGCCGCGGCGCTTGTTCGCGGCAGCCTCATAGTGCAACGGGTGCAGCCGATTGTGGAACATCCTGCAACTGAGGAAGTCTGTGTAGGATGTTTCTTGGGGCTACCAAAGAGATAAATCCCGTTATACTCAGCGCCTGACTCGGGGCGCAGCGCCCAAGTGTTAAGTACTTACCAGGAGTGTTTGCTATGCGCTGGACTGATCGTCTCGCTCAACTTTGTGTCTGTGCCGGTGTGGCGATGGTCCCGTATGCGGCCAGTGCGGCAACGGAAGATGATCCGTGGGAAGGGGTTAACCGGGCCGTTTTCTCATTCAACGACACCGTTGACAAATATGCCCTGAAGCCACTCGCACAAGGCTACCAGTTCATCACGCCGCAATTCCTGGAAGACGGCATCCACAACATGTACCGAAACTTCGGTGATGTCCGCAACCTGGCCAACGACGTGCTGCAAGCCAAGCCCCACGCTGCCGGTGTAGACACCGCCCGCGTGCTGTTGAACACCACCCTTGGCCTGGCAGGCTTTTTTGATGTCGGCACCAAAATGGGCCTGCAGCGCAATCAGGAAGACTTCGGCCAGACCCTGGGTCGCTGGGGCGTACCAAGCGGTCCTTACGTCGTACTGCCGCTCTTGGGGCCAAGCACCGTTCGTGACACCGCCGGCATCTACCCGGACTCGTTCACCCAGCCGTACCGTTACATGCACGATGTCCCCGCACGCAACACGACCATGGGCCTCGATATCATCGATACCCGTGCCAGCCTGTTGTCTGCTGAAAAGCTGATCACCGGTGACCGCTACGTCTTCATTCGCAATGCGTATCTGCAAAACCGTGAGTTCAAGGTTAAAGACGGGCAGGTTGAAGACGACTTTTAAGCCGTTCGACACCCCTCCCGCAAAAAACGGCCCGAGTGGCCGTTTTTTATATTGTCAGGCACGAAAATGGCAGGGTGTGAAGCCCCCTGACCCTTGGTTTTAGTTGCCGTTGGCGAGGTTCTTATAACCCGCAGGAATTTATCCTTGCGTACGTCTGGCGCCGCCATCGGCCTGAGCTTGAAACCCCCCGCGGATGGGAGTACCGTCTGCGCCTTACACGGGCACCTTTGTAGGATCGAGTCATACAATCGATTTGAATCAGGGATGTTCATAAGCCAATTCCGTCGTTAAGCCCGAGCTGTTCGGACGCATGCGACAACCTAATTCTGGCGCCGTTTGCCCACATGCAAAAAACCAGTGCCACGCTGCTGATCATTGATGACGACGAAGTAGTACGCGCCAGTCTGGCGGCCTACTTGGAAGACAGCGGTTTCAGGGTCCTGCAGGCCAGCAATGGCGTGCAAGGTCTTCAGGTGTTCGAGCAAGAGCAGCCAGACTTAGTGATCTGCGACCTGCGTATGCCGCAAATGAGTGGTCTGGAGCTCATCCGCCAGCTCTCGCTGCGCTCGCTGCAGACACCGGTGATCGTCATCTCGGGTGCGGGCGTGATGAGTGACGTGGTCGAAGCCTTGCGCCTGGGCGCTGCCGACTACCTCATCAAGCCTCTTGAAGATCTCGCCGTTCTGGAGCATTCCGTTCATCGGGCGCTGGACCGTGCGCGCCTGGTGCATGATAACCAGCGCTACCGGGACAAGCTGGAATCTGCCAACCGCGAGCTTGAGGCCAGCCTGCACCTCCTGCAGGAAGACCAGAACGCAGGCCGGCAGGTTCAGATGAACATGCTCCCGGTCAGCCCCTGGTCGATCGATGACTTCAACTTTGCGCACCAGATCATTCCATCCCTGTACTTGTCCGGCGACTTCGTCGACTACTTCAGGGTGGATGAGCGCCGGGTCGCGTTCTACCTGGCCGACGTTTCGGGTCATGGAGCATCGTCCGCGTTCGTCACGGTGCTGCTGAAGTTCATGACCACGCGCTTGCTGTTTGAGTCCAAGCGCAATGGCACCTTGCCAGAGTTCAAGCCGTCCGAAGTGCTGGGGCATATCAACCGTGGCCTGATCAACTGCAAGCTGGGCAAGCATGTGACCATGGTCGGCGGCGTAATAGATGAAGAAACCGGTCTGTTGACCTATAGCATCGGTGGCCATTTGCCGCTTCCGGTGCTTTATACCCCCGACAGCGTTGGCTACCTGGAAGGTCGCGGCCTGCCAGTAGGGTTGTTCAACGAAGCCACCTATGAAGACCACGTCATAAAACTGCCGAGCACCTTCAGTCTCACACTGATGTCCGATGGAATATTGGATCTTTTGGCCGAGCAGACACTCAAAGAGAAAGAGGCTGCCTTGCCACAACGGGTAAAAGCAGCGGGCGGCAGCCTGGATGGCCTGCGTCGGGTTTTTGGATTGGCCACGCTTGGGGAGATGCCGGATGATATCGCCTTGTTGGTGTTGAGCAGGAATCTTAAATGACTACCGGTAGAATTCAGTTCGCCGAACAGGACGGCACGTTCGTCCTGAAGTTTGTGGGTGAGGTGCGCCTGACGTTGTGTTCATCACTGGATGCAACCATCGACAGGATCTTCACGGCGCTTAATTTCTCGGCGATTGTGATTGACCTGACCGAAACCTGCAGCATCGACAGCACCACCTTGGGCCTGCTGGCCAAGTTGTCGATCCTGTCGCGTCAGAAAGTCGGCCTGTTACCGACGGTGGTCACCACCCATGAAGACATCACACGGTTATTGCAGTCGATGGGCTTCGATCAGGTGTTCAACATTATCGGCACGCCAATCCCGTGCCCTGAGTGCCTGACAGACTTGCCGTCCCAGGACCAGTCGGAAGAAGTGGTGCGGGTCAAGGTGCTCGAAGCGCACAAGATCCTGATGGGCCTCAACGACTCCAACCGCGAAGCCTTCCATGATCTGGTGAACGCCCTCGAGCGTCACTGAGCCCCGGCAGCGCAATCAGGTCTCGTAGCCGTTGGCTACGCCCGATTGCGCCGCCAACGTGATTGCGGGTTGTCAGTCTTCACAGATGCACCGCAGGGCCTGACGTAACCACGGCTGCGTCGTCGGGCGCAGTCTGATACGGCCCTGCAGCCATCCATGCGCGCTCAGCGACCTTCCAGCAGCTCACCGGCTTGATCCAGCAAGGCCAGGGGATCCTTGGCCTTGTGAATATCCACCGACAGCAACTGACGGAAGCGACGGGCGCCCGGAAAACCCTGACCCAAGCCCAAAATGTGACGCGTGATGTGATGCATCGCGCCGCCAGCAGCAATATGCGCCGCAATATAAGGGCGCAGCGCTGCAAGCGCCTGCGCACGGGAAATCACCGGCGCGGTGCTGCCGAACAGCTGCTGATCCACCTCGGCCAGCACATACGGATTGTGGTACGCCTCGCGGCCCAGCATCACACCGTCAAACACCTGCAAATGCGCCTGGCATTGCTCCAGCGTCTTGATCCCGCCATTGAGAATGATCTCCAGCTCCGGGAAGTCGGCTTTCAACTGCGCGGCGACGTCATAGCGCAACGGAGGAATATCGCGATTCTCCTTCGGCGACAGCCCCTCAAGAATCGCAATGCGCGCATGCACCGTAAAGCTCTGGCATCCCGCATCCTTCACCGTCCCCACAAAATCGCAGAGCTCGGCATAACTGTCGCGGCCGTTAATCCCGATCCGGTGCTTGACCGTGACCGGAATCGACACCGCATCGCGCATCGCCTTCACGCACTCGGCCACTAACGCCGGATGCGCCATGAGGCAGGCGCCAATCATATTGTTCTGCACCCGATCACTCGGGCAACCGACATTAAGATTCACCTCATCATAGCCAGCCGCCTCCGCCATCCGCGCGCATGCCGCCAAATCAGCCGGCGTACTGCCGCCCAGCTGCAACGCCAAAGGATGCTCAGCCTCGTCATGCCGTAAAAAACGCTCGGCATCGCCATTCAGCAACGCCCCGGTCGTCACCATCTCGGTGTAAAGCAACGTATGACGGGACAACAGCCGCAGGAAAAACCGGCAATGCCGGTCAGTCCAGTCCATCATCGGCGCGACGCTAAAGCGGCGGGAGGGCTCAGGCTTGATATATAGCGGGTTTGAAGCTGTATTTAATGACATTTTGATCTGCGTGTTTTGTACCGTTTTCAGGCATGTTTGGGCGTTTGTACCCGGTCGTCAGCACACTGTACCAATCGAAATCTGGTGTGTACCACTGATGGCGACGATCAGAGCCCAAAGAGCGCGTGGCCCGGCCAGCGGCACTGCTCAAATCCGGATTAATCGTGAAAGGGCGCAAGTCTACCAAGAGCGCCGGGGTTTCGCCTGGAAACAGGTGGTTCAACCGTGAGTAAGCAAGCGTGAAGCCGAGCTAGTTGAACGGGCAAAGTTCATCTACGCGAGGGTTAGAAAAAGGGCTGGCTCACCTTCGACACTGACGCCAAGCGATTTTCTTCAACAGAGCCAAAGGCAAGTCGGATGCTCTCATCGTGGGCACTCCAGTGGCGTATCCAACGCACGGTCGTTAGCCTTCGCGGATAGTGACAATAGTTTTACCTGGCAAGCGACCTTCTCTCAGCGCGACAAGATGTTCAGGCACCTGCTCAAGACCAATTATCGTTTCCATCATCGGATTCAGTTGTCCTTCGGCCACCAGCGAGAGCAATGAGTTGAGCATCTTCGCGAAATCCTCCTGGGTCGGCAGGTGACCAGAAGAATAGGCTCCGCCCAAGGCGACCTCATGAAACGACGCTGCATACGTGTACGGCGGTACACGGCTCAGATCAGGCATTGGATCAATGCACAGCAACTGGCCGTTGTAGCGAATCAGATCGAGGGACTTCCGGGCATCCTGCGGGTTAGAAACCTCCAAGAATATATCTACCCCATAGCCGCCGGTAAGGGCATGCACTTTCTCTTTCAGCTCAGGATCATCCCGTTCGAAGATATGGTCAGCACCCAGCGCGCGTACACGGCGGGCCTGAGAGGTGCGAGCTAGAGCAATAACTGTTGCACCTACTGCATTTGCGATCTGCACTGCGAATCCGCCAACCGCGCCGCTCGCCCCTTGTACCAATACTGTTTGACCCGGTTGCAGATGTGCTTTGCGAATGAGCGCTTGATACGCAGTCATACCTGCGCAGGGAAGGGCGGCGGCACTCTGAAAACTCACCGACTCAGGCACGCGTGCCAGCACGTGAACGGGTACCAGTGCGTATTCGGCAAACACGCCTTGTTCGCGCAGATTACCGTGCCATGCCACGCGATCTCCAATTGCCCATCCTTCGACTCCTTCACCGATCTGATCGATGACGCCCGCGCCATCTAGACCCAAGATCTGCGGTGCATTCAGCCACGGTACGGTGCCGTCGGCCAGCTTCCAGTCCACAGGATTCAACGACGCCGCATGAACGCTTACCCGCACTTGTCCCATCAGCGGTATTGGCGCGGGGACGTCTCGAAGATGCAGAGAAGACAGCGTTATATCCACGGCGTCGCAGACGATGGCGCGCATTGGGACGGGTGTCGGCAGGGGATCGTTATTCACGATTTTCTCCAGAGCGAGCTAAGGGACGTCGATTGAGTAAATTACTGACAGGGATACATCCATAAAGTAAATATAGGCGGGTGAAACTATAATTAAAATAACGGCCGGATTATGGTTTCGATAAGAGATATTTATGCTAAACCCGCAATGGCTTCGCACTTTCGTCATGCTTTCTAGGGAAGGTACTTTTACCCGTGCTGCCGAATGTCTGGACTTGACTCAAGCCGCAGTCAGCCAACATGTTCAGCGTCTTGAAGCGCAACTCGGCCCACTGCTCATTAGACGTCCGCGCCGCGTTGAGCTTACGCCAGCCGGCGATGCGCTATTGATCTATTGCGCTGAACTGCTGGCTGCCGACCAGCGCCTGCACCAACGCTTATCCGCAAAGGATGATGAGCACGGTGAAATCAGCCTGATCAGCCCTGGGAGTATCGGATTGGCTTTGTATCCACATATCTTGGATTGGCAGCAGGTGTACCCTGGTCTCAGTGTTCGGCACCGTTTTGCCCCAGACAGTGAGGTGCTGAGTGCGGTACTAGAGAACCGCTTCGAACTCGGCCTAGTTACCTTGCGGCCTGATGACCGGCGATTGAGAGTCAGCCTTTTCGCCGAAGAACCACTTGAATTAGTTGCGCCTGCAGGAGCGGGTGTCAATGATTGGTCAGACTTGGAACGCCTCGGCTTTATGGACCATCCCGACGGCCAGGCCATGGCGGGACGACTGCTCAGCAGATACTTTCCAGATGCGCCCGGTGTGGGCAGTCTATCCGTCAGTGGTTACACTAACCAAATCACCCTGATCCTCGAATCTGTCGCACGTGGAATAGGTTTCACCGTTATTCCACGCTATGCGCGGCTGGCGTTCGCTAGGCCGGAAGCCATTCAGGTGATTGAAAGCGGAGCGAGGGTAGTTGATACCCTTTGGCTGCTACATCGCGCTGAATGGGCGCTTTCGGCCAGGGCAGAACGCTTGCTCGAGCATTTGCGCCAGAATATCCTGTGACACCTGATCTGCGCGGTTTGAGTAAGTAAAACTCAAACTTACTAGATAAGAGCAGGATGTCGGCTAAGTCACTTTAGGCATCGTCAGTGCCTGGTTTTCTAGGCGTTATCGATTGCGGAGACTGAATGATCATGGCCTGTTCGTGTGCACAGGTTATTTCCGCTTTCGGCCATTAGCCGTCGTTTGCAGCAGGGGGAGGAAGTCAACTAAGGACGCTAGATAGTTTCGATCAATTTATTACAGGGATGTACCAATAGATCACCGAAATGACTGTCGCGATCCATGTAATACAAAGACATATATACAAGACGACAAAGAGGTTTTCTTTCATGACTGAACTGTAAGGCCTGAGTGGATAATAATTCAGGATCTCGAGCAAAGGGCTCTCACTTACACGATGAGTTCTACCCATTAAGCTTTCCGAGATAGTCCTTGCTCTTCGAACACAGGCAAATGCTTCTGGAAATCACTCACCGAAAACTCGAACTCCAGTTTTCGGATCTCAACCAGTTACGCTAATAAGAAGCTAATGATTTACCAACGGTAGCGTCACCACGAACTCACTTCCCTTCCCATTTCCCTCGCTTGTAGCGACAACCTTGCCGCCGTGTGCTTCCACCAGCTCCCGAACTACAGTCAACCCAATGCCCAAGCCAGCTCCGTTGAAACCTATCGCATGTTCGTCCTGAACGTAAGGATCAAAAATAAAAGGCAATGCTTTGGCTGAAACACCAATTCCATTGTCGGAAACACTTATCTTCAAAACATCAGTATCTACTGTCACAGACAGCTTGATACAACCGTCGGCCGGAGTGTATT
The DNA here is from genome assembly GCF_900475285.1 of Pseudomonas taetrolens. Taxonomy (NCBI): domain Bacteria; kingdom Pseudomonadati; phylum Pseudomonadota; class Gammaproteobacteria; order Pseudomonadales; family Pseudomonadaceae; genus Pseudomonas; species Pseudomonas taetrolens. The sequence continues at coordinate 2,183,802 of NZ_LS483370.1, forward strand.
TGGCAGCATTTGCCAGTAGATTATTGAGAATCTGAGCGAGACGTCCCGGGTCTCCGCTCACCATCAAGATACCAACGGGAAGAGTGGCGTCAAAATGCTGATTTCGCTTGGTCATCACAGGTGCGCACGCGTCAACAGCGTCATTCAGAACTTGCAGCATATCTACATCGCGGCGATCGATTCGCAATTTGCCCGTGCTCATGCGGGAGACATCAAGCAGATCGTCAACCAGTCGTGAAATACGCTGTACTTGGCTCTCAATCAACTCACACATTCGCGGTAGCTGATCACTAGGCAGCCGGACCATACGCTCTGCAATCATGCTAATGGGTGTTAATGGATTTCGCAGCTCATGGGCCACCAATGCAAGTACGCTTTTCTGCTGACTCAGCGCGCGCTCGGCGGCAGCCTGAAGGTCTTGAGCACTGAGCGCAGCTATGACCAACTGCGCGTTAGCCTCGCGCAGCTCTTGAAACAAACTCTGCTCCTCCAAGTGAGGGGGGGGCTGCAGCATCTGATTGTGCCAATAGAATCGCCAACACTAACTGTTGATTGGCCTCAATTACTTGTTCGACCTGCTGGGTATCCACCAGCCGGCTACTTGCGTCGCTCAATTGTTTTTGTAGTGCTGCTAATACGGCGCGAGCTTCAACAGTTTTTTGACCAAGCAGGAAGAGTTCGTGAGCAGCATTGGCTATCTCTCGCTCATTCTTGCCACCGGCAATACTCATGAGTCGAACTCAAACATTTTTCTCTCCTGCGCGTAAGGCTCCTGAATTCTGTTTTGTCGGTCGCCCACCGAGCAAGCCTTCCTGATCTGGCAGCATTTCGCCAATATGAAGGCCGTTATCGTCGATGTGGTATTGACGCAACTCATCGGAATGGGCGCTGGCTCGCACCTTGACCACGGCCATGATACGCAACAAGCGACTCTCTACTTCAATATAGCGTTGAACGATGATTGCGTCGGTCAGAAACGCCGTGCCATAAGGACTAAAACGCAGATCGGTGTAGCGGTCTTCCAACTCCGAGGTCATCAAGACGCTGACCCCAGCACGGGTCAACGCGGTGACCATGCGCGACAGCGACTCGCGGAAGTCTTCGCGAAAGGTCGGAGCCAGCGCCAGCTCGAAGCCGGACAACGAATCGATGACCACCCTCGTGGCTTTTAGTCGGCGGATCTCGCTGAGCAGCAAATGGACGATTTCGTCGATAGATAGGTCTGGCGCACGGCTATCCACCAAACCGACCTGACCGCTTTGGATCAGGCTTGCCAACGTGGCATTTTGCGAGTGGTTGGGGCGTTGTTCGAACACAGCGATCACACCGGTTTCGCCATTGCGCGCGCCTTCGGCCAAGAAGGTCGCCGCCAGAATGCTTTTGCCCGAACCCGACGGCCCGGCCACTAGCAAGGAATAACCGCGAGGCAGCCCCCCGCCGAGCATCTCGTCGAGCTGTGGCACGCCCATTGTCAGGCGTTTGATGGGAAATTCTAGCGGTGCTTCAACTTCAACCTGATTGAGGGCGGCGGGTGCAAAGACCTTGATCCCGGATGTGGCGATACGAAAGGTGTGCAGCCCCGGCAATGTCGGTTGTCCGCGCATCTTCATGATTTCCATTTTGCGCACCATCGAGTTGCGCTGAACGCTCTGACGCAGCCAGATCAGGCCGTCGGCTACGGTGAAAATCGGATTGGTGTCGGTTTCGGTGAAATATTCACCAATTAGGAAGGTCGTTGCTTGCCAGGTGGTCATCAACATGCCTAATTGCTGAACAAATTGCGGCAGGTTGTTGTTGGGATTGTCTTGAGTCTGGCTCGCCAGTACCACGGAGCGGAACGAGTCGACAAATACCAGCGACGGAGAGTAAGCCTCTACCTCGCTTACGATTCGCCGTAGCACCTCGTCCAGATCCCCGGCCAGGGTGTCGTCGGCCAAGTTAATGTAGCGGATTGACTGGTTGATCGCTTCGCTGTCGAAAAAATCGAATTGCTGCTGATAACGCAGCATCTTCAGCGGTGGCTCGCCGAGTACTGTAAAAAACAGAGCAGGGCGTTCGGGCGTCGCCAGGGCAAACATCATCTGATGCGCCAAGGTGGTTTTGCCGCAGCCAGGCGGGCCTGCGATCAGGTTGAACGAAAATTCCGGCAGTCCTCCACCCAGCACCTCGTCAAGTCCTGGCACGCCGGTGGCCAAGCGGTTGATAGTCACTTTGGTGTTCATGGTGAAGTTTCCTGCGAAAGGGTGTCGCTCAAAGAAGGTTTCCACACGCCACGAAGCAAACGTGCGGTGAGCGAGGGCCCGATCAGCGTGGTCAGCAGCTCGTAAAAGGTAGTCAGCAACACTTCACCGAAAAACAGCGCATCGGTTTCGCTTTGCTCAGCGATTACGGACTTGAGGGCAGTCAGATCCATGCCGGGCTGCACTCTGTCAAAGGTGTTGGCCAAACGTGGATTAGTGGAGGTGCACAGGTGGAGGCTGCGGCGATAAAGCGCGGCAACGCCTTGCTGGCCGATGATGGGCGTGAGGGCTTCGTCCATATCCTGCAAGGTTGAAATGATCGCTTGGGCGATCCTTTCAGCATCAGCATTGGAACCAACAAGGTGCGCCAGAGAAGCTACGATCTGGCTGCTCTCTTCGCTAAGCGTGGACATGACTGACTGGTATCTGATGGACAGAGCTTGATGGTACACCCTATGGCTATCTATCGAGCTTCAATCGAACGCAGCATTGCAATTGATATCAATTACAGTGGCAGAATGAGTTTTTGCATGCAGTTTGATCAACCGCGCCTGGTCGATTGCTGTCCTTTTCTGTTCACTCAGGCAACATCGACCGACCCGCGCATCTTCACCCAGTTCGTGAGCTCCATGATGGCAGCTTCAAGGGCAAGCTGATTTTCGTAGATATTAGGGTGGCACCGGGCGCACCGAATACCGCTTGCAGCGGTTGCAGGCGGGCCGCTACGTGTGGAACTGCGACAGCCAGTAAGCCCGCCGCGTTACGAATAACGAACAGAAAGGTGGATCGGTTCAGGCGATAGGCGCTAAAAAATAGCAAGTTGCATCAGCGCCTACATTGACCGTGTGGGAATCAGATCACGCCGCATGCCACGCGGTCACCACCACCACCCAACGGCTTGGGCATATCCGAATGGTTATCGCCACCGGCATGGATCATCAGCGCGTGGCCTTTGATCTCTGAGATGCTCTTTAGTCGCGGAGCTAGCACCGGGTAGGTGGCCATGCCGTCGGCGGTCACGTACACCGCCGGCAAATCCCCCAGGTGCCCGTCGGCATACGGCCCAAGATGCTTGCCGGTTTTCTGCGGATCGAAATGCCCACCTGCCGCCAGCGCAGCACCTTTGACACCATCCTTCTCACCCGCTTCGCAACTGCCGTTTTCGTGCAGATGGAAACCATGCACACCCACCGGCAGTGATTTGAGATTCGGCGTGAACAGCAGGCCATAGGGCGTCTCAGTAATCGTTATCGCGCCGATAGCTTGTGGCGCACCGTCGGCGCTCACCATATTTATGGGTATATCTTGGGAAGCTGCGTGGGACGTGCCTATTGCGAGGGTACCGATCAAACCAAACCACAGTGAGTTTTTCATAGTTGACTCCTGAATTGTATGAGCGATTTTTGAGAGAGCGAACTCTTAGACGGTAAGCAATTAACTGCCGATGAAGTGGATTGTGACGACGCACAATGACTCGCTAGCATAAACATGAGAGTTGGTGGGCAATTCAGAAGTTTCATATGAATGTGAATAGCCCCAAGTTTCGTAGAAACTTTCGAGAGGCAGCTTATGGCCGATAGTTGCCTGTCATTAATGGCCGGTTTGTAACTGGCAAGCTCCATCTATCGTTTGAAAGTGTTGCTTCCTGTGCGTCTTCTACACTGACGAAGCTCGCAAGTGACCCGTTGGTCACGACATCGGGTCCACTGTCTTTGCACGTTGCCGGTAACGCTTTCCAGCCTTTGTGGGTTGACGCAGGCGCTGATAATCACCCTGCAACCCCACACCAACCAGATCGCGAGGGGACACACGCCATGAACGCAATTACGACCAAAGACGGCACCAGGATTTTCTACAAGGATTGGGGGCCGAAAGACGCGTCGCCCATCGTGTTTCACCACGGTTGGCCGTTGAGCGCTGATGACTGGGACAACCAGATGATGTTCTTCTTGCTCAAAGGCTACCGGGTGATCGCGCATGACCGCCGCGGACACGGGCGCTCGACCCAGACGTGGGAGGGCAACGAAATGGATACCTACACCGCCGATGTCATCGAGCTGACCGATGTGCTCGACCTCAAGGGGGCGATCCATGTCGGCCACTCGACCGGGGGTGGTGAAGTCGCACGCTACGCCGCGCGAGCCAAACCGGGACGTGTTGCCAAGGCCGTACTGATCAGCGCGGTTCCACCCATCATGGTCAAGTCGGAAAAGAATCCTGGAGGCTTACCTCTGGAAGTTTTCGACGGGTTCCGTTCGGCATTGGTTGCCAGTCGTGCGCAGTTTTACGTGGACGTGCCGGCGGGGCCGTTCTACGGCTTTAATCGACCCGGGGCCAAGGTCTCGCAAGGCGTCATCGACAACTGGTGGCGTCAAGGCATGATGGGCGGCGCAAAAGCTCATTACGACTGCATCAAGGCGTTTTCTGAAACCGATTTTACCGAAGATTTAAAGGCGATTCAGGTGCCGACGCTGGTTATGCATGGCGAGGACGATCAGATCGTGCCGTTTGCAGATTCTGCGCCGCTTTCGGCCAAACTCTTGAAGCATTCCACGCTCAAGACGTACCCGGGCTTTCCTCACGGAATGCCGACGACCAACGCGGATCAGATCAATGCTGATTTGTTGGCGTTTATTCGCGGTTGAGCAATGCGCCGTGACGGCGGCTGCACAAGATATGGGGACCGATTTGTTTTCGATGAAAATAGATCTATCCCTTTTTTCACACCAACGCTCCAGTAAGCAGCGTTGAGCGACCGGTTTTAGCCGAAAGCTGCCCTTTGTGACAGGCTGCTATCGGCCAGAATCGGTCACTGATCAAGAACCACACGCTACGCTGTAGCTAGAAACCCTTCCTTTGGGCCGTGCCCACTGAAACGCCTACCACGGCCTGTGCAAATGTCGTTATGTATTGGTTTTCAACTTCGTCCACAAGCGAGTACCAAGCCGTGCGATGGCAGCCGGGAGATCCTCAACGGTGAATAACTTGTCCATTACACTTTTAGGCGGGTAAATCGCCAGGTCCTGCTTCACGGACGGAATGACGTATTCATCCGCCGCAATTTTCGCCCCTGTAGGTGCCGGCGCATTTTCCAATTTGAGCCCTGAAGCAGCTGCGGCCTGTCGATTGTTCGAGGCCCAGCAGGCCGTCGCGGATGCGCAGGGAGCACAGTCGTTGCTGGCGCCGCAGCCGCTTGTTCTTCAACGGTTGCAGCTCTTTGATCAGCCGCGACTCCAGCAATAAGGCGCCGATTTCCCCGGCAGTTTGCTGGTATTCGATGCGTTGTGCCTGGCGCAGCATCCGGGCTTCTTCAGGTGTTCGGAGGTGCGCCAGCAGTCGGCTGCGAATATCGATACTTTTTCCGATGTAGGGCGGTATCGAGTCGCCCTCGGCGTAAAACATGTACACCCCGGGAGCGCGGGGAGCTGCCTCGACCTGAGCGCGTAGGTGTGCGGGATACACATGGACCGGGTCGGAGAGAGCAGGGCGGATGGGCATTGTGGAACCTTCGTCGCTGATCATTGGGCGCATTGATCGCGCATGGCCAATCTGACACTCATCGACCTGGCAGGGCTCGATTGAAGTGCAATGACCCTGGCGGTAATTGCGCTCAACAGCCGCTGCAGGTCTGTTGCGTCAGCGCCAGATGCCACGCCGCACTTTCCCCGGTGGCGCGCCATAGACTTCCTTGAATTTTTTGCTGAATGCCGCCTGGGATTGGTAACCCGCCTGCAACGCAATATCGCTCAATCCCAGGTGAGAATGGCTAAGCAGGCTGAATGCCAATTCCATCCGGACTTGCGTGAGCAATACCCAGGGAGACACACCCGACACGCGAACGAAGGTCCGCATAAAGGTCGCACGGGACATGTTGGCGGTTTTGGCCAGGGTTTCAATCGTCCATGGCTGGGCAGGGTCAGCCAGCATCGCCTGCCAAACGGGCCCCAGGCGCTTATCGCTGAGCAAGGCGAGCATGCCGGTCTCTTGGCCGTGGGTGGCTAAATGGGCGCGAAGGATGAGGGTGAATAGCGCCTGAGACAGGGCGTCGAGCAAAAAACGGGCACCTGCCTGATCGGAGTCGGCCTCTGCGCGGAGTATTTCGATCAGGGCAGGCAAAGAGCCGTTTGCCGCAAAAGCACCTCGGGGGATCACCAGATATTCCGGCAACGAAGCAAACAGCAGTGAAGCCCGGTTGTAGTAAAAGCTGCCGCAGAGCATGTCCAGATCCACACTCGAACCGCCAATGCGCTGAACGGGTAAACCTCCATCCGAGACAGGTTTCGGCGATGTGGGGGCAACGATTTTGCCGAGGCTATGCATGACATGTGGCAAGCCACCAGCCAGCAACAGGATGTCTCCGGCACGCATGGGCAGACGCTGGCCGCCCGGGAGCTCTACTTGGCACTCACCGGCCAGTACGATGTGGTAAGGCGCGGTACCCAAGGCTTCCTGTTCATGTTGCAGCGCCCAGTCACCCTGAAATTGACAGCGTACATCCAGGCTGCCGCGAACGTTGGCAAGGCTGATGAGTTTATCGATCGGGTTCATTTGAGCGTATCGGAGAAAAAACTCAGCCTATCGAACAAGCCCGTTGCGGGACATTGCATACACTCAATGAGTCGAAACATGATCACCACCTGCTCAGGAGTTAACGTAATGTTCAAAAACTGGTCCGAACTGCTGCCCAATATTCAGAAAGCTTTCGGTGCGCTGGGCAAGAGCAACCCCAAAATGGTCAAGGCTTATATGGCCCTTGGTGAAGCCTCTGCCGAAAACGATGTACTGGATGCCAAGACCCGCGAATTGATTTCGATAGCTGTTGCCGTCACCACCCGCTGCGACGGGTGTATTGCCGCTCACACTGATGCCGCGATCAAGGCTGGTGCGAGCCGTGAAGAGGTTGCCGCGACTCTGGCCACCGCGATTTCGCTGAATGCCGGCGCAGCCTATATCTACTCGCTGCGTGCACTTGAAGCATACGACACCTTGAAAAAATAACGCATCGCACATGACGGCAACGGCCCCGGGCACTTCAGTGTACCGGGGCTTTTTATTGCACCCTCGATATTCAGCACGGCAATACCGCAATGTTGTCCTCCGGCACGTCCGGAATGGCTGCGGGGCATCCGTTCGTCCAAAGTTCGGCACTTGCCGCTGAAATTAAACTCTTACAGACAGGCACGGATATCCCGCGCTTCAGCAATGGAGAGTCAGCATGGACATCGACAAAAGCGCGCCCGGGAACCTCTCTCAGCAGGGGGTAACGAGTGGTACGGACAACGAAGCAGGGCTCGATCCGAGGCCGGGGAAGCGTGAAGTTCCAGTGCCCGGGAAAAACAAGGCGCCTCATGAAGAAGACATGACGGACGTGGGGGCAGCCGACTCGGTAGCGAGTGAGCATCCTGAATCATGAGGCGAGCGACTGGCAGTCAAAAAGCCCGGCCACCGTATCGGGCTTTTTTGTGCGCAGCAGATAAAGCCCGGGCGTGCCGAATGCATAGCCAATCCAGGCAGGCAACCTCGCGCTGAGCATCTGCAGAGCGTTTGAGTTGGGTAAAACGTCGCCATACACCCGGATCATCAAAGCCATTGGCGATGATTATGCAGGCTGCTGCATCGAGTCGGTCTGCTTCGAAGAACAGGCCCGCGTTCAGGATGAGTTGTGCATTCCAGTATTCGTTGCCAGCGGATCTACAGCGTGAAATGTTCATGATGATTGACTCGTGCCGCTCCTCGGCATAGCCATTTCAGCGCCACTGAACGTCGGTGATGCCGTATTTTTCAGCCATTGGCCTGGAGAACAATTTGAGTGGCGGTTTGCCGGGTTTTGGAATGGGGGTCGCCCCCGCGTCACAGCCCGCCCACTGCCAGGCGTCCTCAGTGCTCATCCGTGCCGCTCGAACCGTGAGTTTCTTCGGAGCACCATGCAGTTTGTACTCGATGGTAAAGAGGTTTTGCTGACTCATGTCTGTTATGGCTCCTTGCTGCCTTTCAAGGCAGATGTTTATTGAAGGCTCTCAAAACGTCAGACAAACCGTGGTTGGCAAAATTCATTCATTTTTCGGTGGCGCATTTTCGAGCGGCAAGGAAGCGCTGTTCAGCGGTGAGGGCGGGAAGGGCGCCGGGGAATCAACCACGGGTTGTTGCAGTCAATCACTAACTCGCTGTTTTTAAATAAATTTATTTCAGACTCGGGGTTCCCAAGTTGAAATAATGTTGATATATTTCCGCGCATTCCTGCACAGGCCACCCCGTTGGCCGCTACGAATCAACCTATTCGAAGTCAGCAGGATCGCAACAGCTACAGGGGCGTCGCCAAGCGGTAAGGCAGCAGGTTTTGATCCTGCCATGCGTTGGTTCGAATCCAGCCGCCCCTGCCATTTTCCAGATCTCATCCCGTTGATATAAAGCCGCAAGCGGCCGTTGTCATGGATGAGTGATTTGGTCAGAGCGCCTGCTCTGGCCCGTCCGGCCTGACGCTTCCTGCGTCAGTCGCCAGCTTCCAGACACCTCTGCATTTCCGCGCACACTGCCGGGTAAACCCCTGCTCCTGTTCAGCCAGCCTTGGCCGACACGATGCTCGCCACCTGGCGTGGCTGGCAGTTGAGGTAGGCCGAAGATTGCAGCCAGCGCTGGTCGGGGTACCAGGCGAACATGAATTGCCCATCCTTGAGTTTGTCGACCACCTGACGTGCCACCTGCGGGCGGACGGCAGGGCAACCCTGGCTTCTGCCGATGCGACCCTGACGCTCGCTCCACAACGGATTCACATAGCTGGCCGCATGAATCACGATGGCCCGGTCACGGGCACTGTCATTGATGCCCGGCTCCAGGCCATCCATGCGCAACGAGTAACCGTGGGCGCCCTGATAGCTTTCCTGGGTACGGAACAGGCCCAGGCTGGACTGATGACTGCCTTCAGTGTTGGAGAATTGGGTGGCGAAATTTTCACCGGACTTTTGCCCGTGGGCGACCAGGTCGCGCAGTACCAGGGACTTTTTACGCAGGTCGAAAATCCACAGGCGTCGGGCCGTCGAGGGTTGCGAGTAGTCGATGACGGCCAGGTGCCGGGCTTGACTGGCGCCATTGTTGACGGCGCATTGCATGGCACTCAGGGCACTTTTTAACGCTTGGGGATTGAGTTCCGGGGCCGCGTGGGCGAGGCTGTTGAACAGCACCGGTTGGGAAGAGCTGGCGGCGAACGCAGGGCTGCACAGTGTGCCCAGGGTCGCGGCGGCCAGACAAAGCCGTCGCAAGAATTTCAGCATAGATAAAGAGTTTCCACTAATTGAGTTGGCTCCAGACGTTCCGTCGATCCATGGCGGTCCTGTTTAGATGTTGGCTGAGGGGTGATAGGGTGCCCTTCAACGCGACGACCATGGATTGGAGTAAAGCAGTTGATCAAAAAACACGCATATTACTTGAGCATGGCCTTGTTCGCAGCGCCATTGGTCGTGCTGGCTGATGAGCCTTTGGTCGACGCTATACCGCCCTTGCAGGTGACCCTGGCCCAGTTGCCGCAGGCGTGCCCGGCGCTGGCCGCTCACTTGAGCGCCCCGGCCCAGACGCTTTTGCAGGCGTTTTATCAGGGCCAGGCTTACCAGCCGGTGTGGGCCGATCACGCGCGTTTGCGCCAACTGCAGGGTGTATTGCCCACGCTGGCCGATGACGGGCTGGATCCGCAGAATTATCCGTTACCGGCCGCTGAAGGGCTGTGTGCCGACATCGAGATCAGCCATCAGTACCTGCAGGCCCTGCACGATCTGCACGACGGCCGGCTGTCGCAGGAGCGCTTCGAACCGGTGTGGCATGCCGACTCGGTCGCCCCTGACCGCCAGGCCCCATTGCTGGCGATCGCCGGCCCCGGCCTGCACAACATCGAAGAGGCCTTTGCCCGCGCGCGTCCCGCGTTCGAGCCCTACCAGAACCTGCGCCGGGTATACGCCCGTCAGCGCCTGTTGCCATTGCCGCAGTGGCAGCCCATTGTCGAAGGGCCGCTGCTGCGACCTGGCATGCAGGATGCGCGGGTGCCCGCTCTGGCGCAGCGTCTGCTCAGTGAGGGCTACCTGAGCCAGCTTCCGGTGACCCCTGACAACACCTACAACGACGCCCTGGTGGCGGCCGTCAAGAGCTTCCAGCTTGATCACTCGTTGCAAAGCGACGGGGTGGTGGGTGCAGGCACCTTGAAGGAGTTCAACGTCAGCCCGGCGACGCGCCGTGAGCAACTGCGGATCAACCTCGAACGTTTTCGCTGGATGGCCCGGGATTTCGAGCCCACCAGCCTGTTGATCAACGTACCGGCGGCCTTGCTGATCGTTTATCAAAATGGCGAGCCGGTGTGGCAGACCCGCACCCAGGTAGGGCGTGCCGAGCGCCAGACGCCGTTGCTGAAATCCCGAGTGACGCGCCTGACACTCAATCCGACCTGGACCATCCCGCCGACCATCTTCAAAGAAGACAAACTGCCGCAGATCCGTCGCGATCAGTCGTTCCTGAGCCGCCATGACCTGCAGGTACTCGACAGCAGCGGACATCCGCTGGCGGCGCAGGACATCGACTGGGATCGCCCGGGCAACATTCTCCTGCGTCAGGGTGCCGGGCCGAGAAACCCGCTGGGCCGCATCGTCATCCGCTTTGCCAACCCCTTCGCCGTGTACCTGCACGACACGCCCAGCCAGGCGCTGTTCAGCAAGGGGCCGCGGGCGTTCAGTTCGGGTTGCGTAAGGGTCGAGGCAGTCTTTCAGTTGCGCGACCTGCTGGTGACTCCCGCCGAGAAAGCGCGCACCGAAGAGCTGCTGAGTACAGGATTGACCCACGAATTCAGATTGTCCTCGCCCATGCCGATCCTGCTCACTTACTGGACTGCACAAGCAGACAAAGAAGGGCGGGTGGTGTATGCCCCGGATATTTACAACTTCGACCCCGCCCTGATCGCGGCATTGACCGGCAAACGCTGAAGCCGGCGTGAGGTGGGGACGATTTACGATTCACTCCGATTATTGACTGTCGAGAGAGCCCTGAATGAACCATTGGCCGGATTCACGCATTATTGATCTGTTGGGTATCACCGCTCCCATCATCCAGGCGCCGATGCTTGGCGCGGGGGCGGAGATGATGGTGGGCGTTGCCAGGGCAGGCGGACTCGGCTCGCTGGCTTGCGCCACGCTGAGTCTGGCGTCGATCCGCAGCGAAGTGGCGGCCTTTCGTGCCCAGTGCGATCAGCCATTGAACCTGAATTTTTTCTGCCATCAGCCCGCCGAGCCCGACGAGGCCCGTGCGCAGCAGTGGAAGGCCCTGTTCAAGCCTTACTACGACGAGCTGGGTGCCGACTACGATGCACCGACGCCGGTCTCCAGCCGTGCGCCGTTTGACGAGGCGACCTGCGCGCTGGTTGAGGAACTGCGCCCACAGGTGGTCAGTTTTCATTTCGGTTTGCCCGACGCTGCGTTGCTGGCCCGAGTCAAGGCCTGTGGTGCCAAGGTACTCAGCTCGGCCACGACGGTAGAAGAAGCGCAGTGGCTGGAACGCCACGGCTGCGATGCGATCATTGCCATGGGCTATGAGGCCGGTGGTCATCGGGCGATGTTTTTGAGCCGTGAACTGACCACCCAGATCGGTACGTTTGCCCTGGTGCCGCAAATAGTCGATGCGGTGTCGGTGCCGGTGATTGCCGCAGGCGGCATTGCCGATGCGCGGGGTATCGCCGCAGCGTTTGCGTTAGGCGCGAGCGCGGTGCAAATCGGCACCGCGTATCTGTTTTGCCCGCAGGCAAAGCTGGCACAGGCCCACCGCCAGGCATTGCGTGAGGCCAGTTCCAGTGACACCGCGCTGACCAACCTGTTTACCGGCCGCCCGGCCCGGGGCATCGTCAATCGGGTGATGCGCGAGCTGGGACCGATCAACCCCCAGGCGCCGGCCTTCCCGTTGGCCGGCGGCGTGCTGTTACCGCTGAAGGCCCTGACCGAGCCCGCCGGCTCCGGTGACTTCATCAACCTGTGGGCGGGGCAGGGGTTTGCCCTGAGTCCGGGGCGCACGGCCGAACTGTCGGCCTATGCGCTGACCCGGCACTGGATCGATGATTACATCGCCCGTTCCACATGCGCATAGCGTGTTTGCGCGGCATAGCCTGAGGTGCGGATCAGTAAGATGACCGCACCTGCCACCGGCAAGCTCACCAGCAGCAACGCATAGCGCAAAGACTCAATACCATAGGCCGGTTGCAGGGCATCGCTGAACAGACCGGCCAGCAAGGGCCCGGCACCGACACCCAGCAGGGTCGACAGGATGGTCTGCAAGGCCATCGCGGTTCCGCGACGGTTGGCCGGCACCAACTGCGTGACCAGGTTATACGATGGCGCCACCCACCACACCGCAAAAAAACTGTAGAGCGCGCACCACAGCATCGCGCTGGGGACCGGCACATCGCCCAGGTGCATCCACACGGTTTGCGGCCATAACAGATAGGCGAACAGCGCACAGAGGGCTGCCAGGTGGCCGATGACCGGAATGCCCACTTGCCAGTGCGGGTTGCGCGGAGTCAGGTGGTCGCTGAGCCAGCCGCTGAACAACGCGCCGATCCCGGCCACACCGCCACAGATAAAACCGGCCAGCAGCCCGGCATGTTGCAGTGACATGCCATGGGAGCGCACCAGAAAACTGGTGTTCCACATCGCGATGGCATAGGAGCTGAGCGTGGTCAGGCCACCGGCCAATATCAAGCAGCGATAGGCCGGGAGCGCCCAGAGTTTGCGTGCTTCACTGCCCAGGCTTTGCAGGGGATGCGCGGCATGCGCAGGGGCCAGGTCCCATCGGCCGCGGACCGGGTCCTTGACCAGGAAGGCCAGGAGTGTAGAAAACAGCAAGGCCGGCATACCGATCAGGATAAATGCGCTGCGCCAGCCATACTGCTCAACCACCCAGGCGCCGAGGCTCAGGCCGATGACGGCGGAGAAGGTCGGGGCAGCGGTGAAGCAACTGATGGCAAACGAGCGGCGATGGGGCGGATACAGATCGGCAATGATCGACATCGAAGCCGAGGTGGTGGGTGATTCACTCACCGCGACGGCCATGCGTGCGACCGCCAGTATCCAGAAGCTGGTGGCCAGGCCGCACAGCATGGTGGCGACGGCCCACAGCAGGCAGGCCATCGCCAGTAAACGGGTGCGTGACATGCGATCGGCCAGGCGTCCGGCAGGCAGGGCGAGCAGGGCGTAGACCCCGGCAAACGCCAGACCGGAAATCAGTCCCATGGCGGTATCGCCGACCCCGAATTCGCGTTTGATCGGCTCGATCATCACCGCCAGGATCTGACGCCCGACAAAGTTGTCGGCAAACACTGCAGCCAGCAATAACAGCAAACCGTGGCTGCGCCAGCCGACGTGAGTGTTGGACATAGTCGATTCCCAATCCGGTAAGAACGACAAAGACGCGAACGCATCACGCGACCGCGCCTTTGATCAGTACACGCCTCAGGCCCGCTGGCGGGCCAGGGTCATGGCGGTGTCTTCAATCATGTCTTCCTGGCCGCCGACCATGCCGCGGCGACCCATTTCCACGAGGATTTCCCGTGCCGGTACGCCGTATTTCTTCTCGGCGCGCTTGGCGAACAGCAGGAACGAGCCATACACCCCGGCGTAACCCATGGTCAGGGCATCGCGGTCGCTGCGGATCGGGAAGTCCATGATCGGCACGACCAGGTCTTCGGCCACGTCCTGAATCCCGAATACGCTGACCCCGGTGTCGATGCCCATGCGGTCACACACCGCCACCAGGATTTCCATCGGTGTATTGCCCGCGCCCGCACCCAGGCCCGCGGCTGCCGCATCAATCCGGGTGGCGCCGGCTTCGATGGCGGCGATGGAGTTGGACACGCCCATCGACAGGTTGTGGTGACCGTGAAAACCGATTTCGGTGTCCGGATGCAGCGCCGCACGCATCGCCGCCACCCGCGCCTTGATATCGTGGGGCAGCATGTAGCCCGCCGAATCGGTGAGGTAGATGCAATTCGCGCCGTAGCTCTCCATCAGCTTGCCTTGCTTGACCAGCCCTTCAGGGCTGTTCATGTGCGCCATCATCAGGAAGCCCACGGTGTCCATGCCCAGCTTGCGGGCATAGGAAATGTGCTGTTCCGAGACGTCGGCTTCAGTGCAATGGGTGGCGACGCGAATGGTGTTGACCCCCAGTTCGTGGGCCATCTGCAGATGATCCACGGTGCCGATGCCAGGCAATAGCAGGGCAGACACCCTGGCCTGTTTCATCATCGGAATGACCGCCGACAGGTACTGCTCGTCGGTGTGTGCCGGGAAGCCATAGTTCACCGAGCTGCCGCCCAGGCCATCACCGTGGGTCACTTCAATCAGTGGTACGCCGGCTGCATCCAGGCCGCAGGCGATGTCTTTCATCTGTTGCAGGCTGATCTGGTGACGCTTGGGGTGCATGCCGTCGCGCAGGCACATGTCATGCACGGTAATTTTTTTGCCGCGAAGGTCCATGGATAGCTCCTAAATGAAAGGCAAGGCTTAAGCGAGGGCAGGTTGTGGGGTGCTGGCCTTGAGTTGCAGCTCGCCCTTGAGGATTTCCTCGGCAAACATTTCCGCCGTGCGTGCTGCCGCGGCGGTCATGATGTCGAGGTTGCCGGCATACTTGGGCAAGTAGTCGCCCAGGCCTTCGACTTCCATGAAAATCGACACCCGGTTGCCATCGAACACCGGGCCGTTGACCAGCTTGTAGCCCGGTACGTACTGCTGTACCTGCTCGATCATGTTGGCGATGGCCAGGCTGATCGCCGCTTGATCCGGCTCGGTTTCCGTCAGGCAGTGCACGGTGTCGCGCATGATCAGCGGTGGCTCGGCCGGGTTGACGATGATGATCGCCTTGCCCTTTTTCGCGCCGCCCACCTGCTCGATGGCACTGGCTGTGGTGCGGGTGAATTCATCGATGTTCTTGCGCGTGCCGGGGCCGACTGACTTGGACGCTGCCGTCGCCACGATCTCGGCGTAGGCCACGGGCTGCACGCTGGACACGGCCGCGACCAGCGGGATGGTCGCCTGGCCACCGCAGGTGACCATATTGACGTTCATGGCGCCGCGCTTGAGGTTGGCCTTGAGGTTGACCGGAGGCACGCAATACGGGCCGATGGCGGCCGGGGTCAGGTCGATCATCAGCACGCCGAGCGCATTGAGTTTGCGGCTGTTTTCGGCGTGTACGTAGGCCGAGGTGGCATCGAAAGCGATCTGGATGTTGTCGGCCAGCACGTGCTCCAGCAGCCCGTCGACGCCGTCACTGGTGGTTTTCAGGCCCATCTCGCGGGCGCGGCTCAGGCCTTCGGAAGTGGCATCGATCCCCACCATCCAGACCGGCTCCAGCACTTCGCTGCGCAACAGTTTGTAGAGCAGGTCGGTGCCGATATTGCCCGGCCCGATCAGGGCGCATTTAATCTTTTTGCTCATGGGTAGGTTCTCGAACGGGGGGTTAGGACACAAAGCGCAGGCGGGCAGTACCCAGGCCGCTGAGGCTCAGGCTGACTTCATCGCCAGGTTGTACCGGCACCAGCGGCGCCAGCGCTCCGGAAAGAATGATTTCGCCCTTGCGAAACGGAATGTCGAACTTGCCCAGGGTGTTGGCCAGCCATGCCACCGCTTCACACGGATGGCCCTGAACGGCCGAGCCGAAACCATGGCCGGCGGGCTGGCCGTTTTTCTGCAGGTGCAACTCCACCTTGGCCAGGTCCAGTGTGCGCGGGTCGATGCGCTGCTCGCCGAGGGCGAACACTCCGCATGAGGCGTTGTCGGCTACGGTGTCCTGAATGCGGATTTGCCAGTCGGCGATGCGCGAATCGACAATCTCGAAGCACGGCACCACCCATTGGCTGGCGGCCATGACGTCTTCGGCCGTGATGCCCGGTCCATGCAGATCCTCGCCGAGAATAAAGGCAATTTCGCCTTCGGCCCGGGGCTGAACCAGATGATGGGCGCTAAAGCTCACATCGCTGTTATCGGCCACTTGCATGCGGTTGGTCAGAAAACCGAAATCCGGTTGATGCACATCGAGCATGTCTTGAACGGCACGGCTGGTAACGCCGATTTTCTTACCGATTACCTGTTCGCCCAGCGCCTGGCGCCGCTGCAAAAAACGCAGCGAGATCTGATAGGCCATATCCAGGGTCAAGTCCGGATAACGCTGGGTCAGCGGTTGCAGGCTGCGGCGCTCAAGCAGGGCATGAAACAGCTCGTCGCCCAGGGCTTCAATCAACTGTGTGTCCATAAACAACTCCATAAGCCAGAAATACCGTTGTAGCCGCGGTTACTGGCAGCGGCTACAGCCTTTGCGTGTGCCGGATCAGCCCGGCCACACGCTGGATTCAGCGCCGCCGTCGACTTCGAGGATCTTGCCGGTGACCCAACGCGAGGCGGGGGTGGCGAGGTACAGCGCTGCCGCCGCAATGTCCTCGGTCTCGCCCAGGCTTTGCAGCGGTGTGGCCTTGATCATGCCCTCGCGCATGGCCACCGGCAGCACCCGGTTCAGGGCATCGGTGAGGATCGGGCCGGGAGCAATCGCGTTGACGCGCACCAGCGGGGCAAAGTCCTGGGCCAGCAGCCGGGTCAGGTGGCTCAACGCAGCTTTGGCGCTGCCATAGGCGCTGAACTGGGTTTGTGCGTAGCGTGCGGCGCCCGAGGTGATATTCATGATGTTGCCTGTCCCGGCTTCACGCATGTGCGGCACACTCAGCTGGCACAAGTGGTAGGCCGAAGACACGTTGAAACGCAGGATTTCTTCAAAGCGTTCGACGCTCAGGGTCAAGGGATCATTCGGCCCCGCGCCACCGGCGTTGTTCACCAGGTGGGTGATGCGGCCCATGTGCTCACGGGCCTGGGTGATCAGCGCTGTACGCTGTTCGGCATCATTCACGTCACAGGTCACGGCGAGCGCACGACGCCCCAGGCCACGCACTTCTACAGCCACCGCTTCGACATCGCTGAGGGTGCGTGCAGCCAGCACCACGTCGGCGCCCGCTTCGGCATAGGCCAACGCAATGCCGCGACCGATGCCCCGGCCACCGCCGGTGATCACCGCCACGCTGCCGGTCAGATTGAAGCGCTGAATAATGTTCATAAACAGACTGTTCCTTGTAGTCGTTAATAACCTCGGGCTTTAGCGCAGCGTTAGCGCGGCGCCCACAGATCAGGCAGGCCCGGATCGCTGGCGGCAATCAGGCGCTTGAGCAGGACTTTAAGGGCCTGGGCATCGCCCGGCCCCAGTTTGGCCGACACGTTCTCTTCCACAGCCTTGGCCAGGGCCAGCTGCTGCAAGGATGCTTCGCGGCCGGTTGCGGTCAGCACATAGCGCGGTGCATGGCTGTTGCCTTCCAGTGCCACCAGGTTCTGTTTTTCCAGAAAGCGCATGCTGGCGACCGTCACCACATGCCCGGTGTAGCTCACGAACGTGTTGATTTCGTTGAGGGTCATGTTGTCGCGGATACACAGCACGGACAGGATGAAAAACGCGTGCTCGTCCAATTGCTGATTGCTCAGCAGGCGATGCAAGGCATCCAGCAGCTGGTAATGGGCCCGGCCCAGCAAATACCCGAGCAGGTCTTCGGTGTAGCTGCACTCGGGTGGTGGCGGGGTGGTTGCCAGGCGCAGTTCACTGCGCGGCTTGCGGGTGGCCAGTGCGTATTGCCCGCTCTGGAACGCCAGCGGCGCCCGGTCGCTGTGATCGAATGCGAGCACCTCACCGACAAAAATGACGTGATCGCCCCCTTCATACTGGAACGCCGTGCGGCACTGGAACCGAGCGGTGCAGTCCTGCAACAGCGGGGCTTCACTGATGCCGTTGTCGAGCTCGATTTCGGCGAACTTATTTTCGCCCTGCATGGCAAAGCGGCCGGACAGAGGCTCCTGTTCGGTCGACAGCACGTGCACGTTCCAGTGCTTGCCCGAGCTGAACACAGGCAGGCTGCGGGCCGACTTGGCCAGACTCCAGAGTACCAGTGGCGGGTTGAGCGACACTGAGTTGAAACTGTTGGCGGTGATCCCGATCGGCGAGCCGTCTTCAGCCTGGGTGGTGATGATCGTCACCCCGGTGGTGAAGGTGCCCAGCGCGGTACGGAATGCCTGCGGATCAAAACTGCTTTGCATTGCCATGACGAACCTCATGGATTGAATTTTCGTGCTGGCAGTATTCGCCTCCGCAAAGCGCGCTACATCGTCTTAATGGACTAACGGATTCGGCCGATTATCGTCCGATTGGACGAGGTAATCGGCTGTGCTATTCGCTAGCGTCGGCTCATCGAACCGGTGTATCAGAGGACTCATCCATGACGTTCAGCAGCACTGCTCCAGAACAGTTGTCCAGCCTGTTGCAGGCGCAAAAACAAGCTTTCATCGAAGCTGGCCCGGTGAGTGCCGAGCAGCGCCGCGAGCGCATCCAGCGTGTGATTGAGCTGTTGGTGCGCTACCAGCAACCGTTGGTGGAGGCGATGGATGCGGACTTTGGCGGCAGGCCGCAGGGTTTCTCGCTGATGAACGATGTACTGGGTTCGCTGGCATCGCTCAAATATGCACGTGATCACCTGGCGCACTGGGTCGCGGACGAACCCCGTGAAGTATTCGCGCCTTATGACCAGTTGGGTGGCAAGGCCTGGATCATGTATCAGCCCAAAGGCTCGATCGGCATCATCGGTACCTGGAATGCGCCGCTGTTTACCCTGCTGAGCCCATTGGCCTGTGCGCTGGCTGCCGGCAACCGGGCAATTCTCAAGCCTTCGGAGGTGGTGCCGCGTACCGCACAGGTCGTGGCGCAAGCCTTTGCCGAACTGTTCGATCCACTGGAAGTGGCGGTGGTCACCGGTGAGGCTGACCTGGCCCAGGTCTTTACCGCGCAACCGTTTGACCACCTGGTATTCACCGGCAGCACCGCAGTCGCCCGCTCGGTGATGCGCAATGCCGCCGAAAACCTGGTGCCGTTGACCCTGGAGCTGGGCGGCAAGTCGCCGGTGATTGTTTCCCGCAGCGCAGACCTGGCCAAGACGGCATTCAGCATTGCCGCGGCCAAAGGCAATAACGGCGGGCAGATTTGTATTAACCCGGACGTGGTGTACGTGCCTCGCGAACAACTTGAAGACTTTATCGGGGTATTGGGGGCGGCCTATGGCGAGCTGTTCCCGAGCATTGAGGGCAACCCGGATGTGGTGGCCGTAGTCAATGCCCGGCACTTGCAGCGCATTGAAGGTTATGTGCAGGACGCCCGCGCCCGCGGGGCCCGGGTCGAGAGCTTTCCTCAGGCGCTGCCGGCCGACGACCAGGCGCGCCGCCGTCCGCTGCAGGTGGTGGTCAACCCGCCTCGCGAAAGCCAGATTCTGCACGAGGAAATCTTTGGGCCGGCGCTGGTGCTGCTGCCTTATGATGCGCTGGATCAGGCGCTGGCCGATATCCATTCCCGTGAGCGGCCACTGGCGCTGTACTACTTTGGCCAGAATGAAGAAGAGCAGCGCCATGTGCTGCAACACACGATTTCCGGCGGGGTGACCATCAACGACGTGATGATGCATGCCGCTTTGCACGACGCGCCGTTCGGTGGTGTCGGGGCATCCGGCATGGGGCATTATCACGGCCGCGAAGGCTTCCTTGAATTCAGTCATCTGCGCACTGTATTCAAGGCGCCTGCCCATGATCCGCGCCGCGAATGGGGCCTGCTACCGCCTTATGGCGAGCATTTCCTGCCCGCCATGCAGGCCATGGTCACCGCCGACTGATCTTCGCCCGCCCTCCGTAGGCGCGAGTTGTTGTAGAGGGCGTTGCGTCAATAAAAACAAGATTTGACTGGAGATTGATTTTGCAAAGCCCTGTCGTTACACCTGAAGAATCGCAAACCCCGGCTGGCTGGCCGCGTCGCCATGTCCTCAAGGCAGGCGCCCTGGCGGTCGGTGCCGGCTTGCTGGGGCGCTTTGCCAGTGCGGCGAGCGTTAATGGCGTAACGCCTGACGAGTACCTGAAAATGGATGCCTGGGACATGGCCACGGCCGTGCGCAAAGGCGAACTCAGCCCGGAAAACCTGCTGGCGGCTGCCATGGCCCGCTGTGATGCAGTCAACCCCAAGGTCAAGGCGGTCAACATGCGCCATGACGCGTATGCCGATGCGCTGCTCAAGGCCCGCCGGGCGCAGGGGGCATCGGCGTCCGGTGTATTGGCCGGGGTGCCGATCCTGATCAAGGACCTCAACACCTACCTTGAAGGCACGCCGACCTCCAATGGCTGCCGCCTGTTCAAAGATGCACCGCCAGCGCCTCACACCAGCACCTTGATTGCCCGTTATCAGGCGGCAGGTGCCGTGCCGTTCGGCAAAACCACCTGCCCGGAATTCGGTCTGACCACAACCACCGAGTCCCTGTTGTGGGGCCAGACCCGCAACCCGTGGAACCTGGCGATGAGCGCTGGAGGATCGTCCGGCGGGGCCGCTGCAGCGGTGGCGGCGGGGATCGTACCGGTGGCGCATGCCACGGACGGTGGCGGTTCCATCCGGATCCCGGCGTCCTATTGCGGTCTGGTCGGGCTCAAGCCCAGCCGCTATCGCACCCCGAGCGGACCTGGAAAATACGAGGGCTGGTTTGGTGCCAGCGTGGGCAATGTGGTGTCGCGCAATGTGCGGGACATGGCGTTGTTCATGGATGTGGGCCAGGGGCATGAGGCTGGCAGTCCGTACTGGACCAAGCCACTGGTGCGCCCGTATGTGGACGAGTTGAATGCGGCCCCCGGACGCTTGCGGATCGGCCTGGTGCGAGATTCGCTGACCGGCTCGCCACTGGATCCGGCGGTGGCCAAGGTGCTGGACGAGACGGCCAGGCGTTTGAGCGGGCTGGGGCATAACGTTGAAGAGCTGCGCCTGAATATTGATCCGCGCCAACTGTTTGGTGCCCACGGCGCGGTGATTGGCGACGCTTTGCTGACTCTGGTGCACGACCGTGAACAAGTCCTGGGTCGCAGCGGCACCCCTGAAGACTTCGAGCGCATCACCCAGGTGGTGCTGGGCAATGCCCGGAAAGTCACGGGGGAGGGCTTGTACCGGGCGCGACAATCGTTTGAAAGCATTGGTGGCTACATGGAGCAGCAGTTCGACAACTATGACGTGATCCTGTCTCCGGTCACCGCCAACGTCACGCCTGAGCTGGGGCTGCTGACCCTGAACCAGCCTTGGGAAAGCTATGCCCACAACGCCATGGGCAGTGCTGGGTTTACCGTGCTGGCCAACGTCAGCGGGCAGCCGGCCATTTCGTTGCCGATTGGCATGAGCGATAGCGGCCTGCCGATCGGCATGATGTTCACCGGCCCGCTGGGGGGCGAGGACGTGTTGCTGCGACTGGCTGCGCAACTCGAGCAAGACCGTGCGTGGGCCGGCCTGCCAACGGTGTAGGTCCCGCGCAAGCCGCGATCTTCGGCAGGTGCTGAAGATCGCGGGCTTGATCCGCCTCTGTGGGGTTGATTGCCGGACACCGACTAGTCCGCTTTGACGATGATACGCAGCCTTCCAGACGGGATTATTCGTCATACACCGCCCGCGCATTCGCGCAGCGAGAGACTGACGGAGAACAGACGGATGGATCAGATACGAGAGAAAAGTCCGATAGAACTTGAGCTGCTGCAGCGCGCACGGGACCTGATACCGGCGCTGAAAAGCCGCTCGGCGCAGGCGGACAAAGACTGCAAACTCCCCGATGAAACAGTTCGCGACCTGCAGCAAGCCGGCTTGCTGCGCGCCTTGCAACCCAAGATGTGGGGCGGGCATGAAGTCGACCTGCGGACTTTCTTTGAAATTCAGATGACCCTGGCCGAAGGCTGCATGTCCACCGCCTGGGTGTTCGGCGTGGTCGGGGTTCACCCCTGGCAATTGGCGCGCTATCCGGTTGAAGCCCAGCGTGATGTATGGGGAGAGGACAGCTCGGTGCTGGTGGCCTCGACGTACATGCCGGTGGCCAGGGTTACGCCGGTCAAGGGCGGCTATCAGGTCAGCGGTCGCTGGGGCTTCTCCAGTGGCAGCCAGCATGCGCAATGGTGCCTGCTCGGCGGTATTGTGCCGCAGGACGAAATGGGCCCGACCGAGCACGGCACCTTCCTGATCCCGGCCAGTGATTACCGGATCGAACAGAACTGGGACGTATTGGGCCTTCGCGGCAGCGGTAGCCACGACATCATTGTCGAGGATGTGTTTGTGCCGGCGCATCGCGTACAGCGCACCAACAACTACAGCATCGAAGCCACGCCGGGGCGCCTGACCAACACCAACCCGATGTATTCGATCCCGTTTGCCCAGGTGTTTGCCCGTGCCGTGTCGACGTCGGCCATCGGTGCGTTGCAAGGGGCGATCAATGAGTTCTGCGACAACGCTGCCAAGCACATTGGCAAGCACGGTGCCAAAACTGCCGAAGACCCGGCGGCCCAGGCAGCCGTTGCCGAAGCCATCATCACCGTCGATGCCCTCAAGCTGGTGTTGATGCGCAACTACGGGAACCTGCTGGCCCTGGCCAGCGCCGGTGAATACCCGGATGTCGAAACCCGCTTGCTGTATCGCTACCAGTCATCCCACGTGACCAATGTCTGCGCGGACCGGGTCAGCGACCTGTTGCGCTGCATGGCGGCCTCGGGCTTGTACAACACCAATCCGGTGGCGCGTTACTTCCGTGACCTGCACCAGGCACGCGGACACATCGCCAACAACGAAGCGGCCTACCGCCGCAGCTACGGGCTCGTACAGCTGGGCCTGCCCAACGCAGACCCTTTTGTTTGATCAGGTAACAGTGATCAAGCGGCGTTGATCGAATAGCGCCACACGGTGTTCGCAGCTGTTTAACGACAGAAGGCTGCGCGCACCGTTGGCCGTTCTGTCGGGCCAAATTTCTGACCTCAACGGATGGCATAACAATAATGACAACTCACGTTCAGTCTCAGTCCAGCTATGACGTTATCGTGGTCGGCTCCGGTGCCGGAGCCATGACCTCGGCCCTGTTTGCTGCCGATCAGGGCCTGTCGGTGCTTATCGTCGAAAAAAGCGACAAGTACGGCGGTACCTCGGCGATTTCCGGCGGCGGGATCTGGATCCCGAACAACCATTACTTCGCGGCCATGGGTGGGCAGGACAGCCCTGAGTTGTCGATGCAGTACCTCAAGGCCGCCACGGGCGAGCACGGTGATCCGGTGCGCTTGCAAGCCTATCTGGACAATGCTGCACCGATGATCAAAAAGCTGACCGACAGCAGTCGTGTGCGCTATGCCGTGGCCGCCAAATACCCGGATTACTACCCGCAACTGCCAGGTGCACTGGCCGGAGGTCGCACCCTCGACCCCGAATTGTTCGACACCAGCCTGCTGGCTGAAGAATTGCCCAACCTGCGCAAGCCGTCACCTTCGACCTTGCTCATGGGGCGCATTGCGTGGACTGCCCGCGATGCGCATAAGGCCATGGCCCGCAGTTTCGGCTGGCAATGGCTGATTTTCAAACTGATGGCCCGCTACAAACTGGACTTCAAATGGCGGCGCAAAAGCAAGTACGACCGCCGGGCCGCCCTCGGCAGCTCGCTGGTGGCGTCCTTGCGCCGCTCGTTGATGGACCGCAATGTGCCGCTGTGGCTCAACACCGATTTTCAGGACGTGCTGCTCGACGATGATCGGGTGTGCGGGATCAAGGTCGCCACCGGCGGCAAAGTGCTCGAACTCAAGGCCCGGCGCGGGGTGATTTTTAGCGCTGGCGGCTTTGAGCAGAACCAGACTCTGCGTGAAAAATTCCTGCCGCAACCGACCCGCGCCAGTTGGAGCGCGACTCCACCGGGCAACAACACCGGAGCTGCGCTGGAAGCCGGGCTCAAAATCGGCGCCGCCACGGCGCTGATGGACTGGGCGTGGTGGGCACCGACCATAGCCGTGCCTGGTGAAGAAAAACCCCGCGGTGTCTTTGCCGAACGGGCGTTTCCGGGCGCCATCGTGGTGAATGGCCAGGGCCGGCGTTTCGTCAACGAGGCGGCGCCGTACCTGGAGTTCGTCGACGCCATGTACCGTGACAACCAGAAAACCGGCGGTCAGTCGGTGCCATCGTGGGTGATCTTCGACGGTCATTTCCGCTTCCATTACGCCATGGGCCCGCTCATGCCGGCGCAGGTCGCCCCTGACAGCCGTTTGCGCAAGGAATGGCTCAACACCGTGTACTGGAAGGCTGACAGCCTTGACGCTCTGGCGGCGCAAATCGGCGTTGATGCCCAGGGGCTGAACGGCACCGTGCAGAAAATGAATGAGTATGCGCAGACCGGTGTCGATCTGGAGTTTGATCGTGGCGGCAACGTGTTTGACCGCTATTACGGCGACTGCAATATCAAGCCCAACCCCTGCCTGGCCCCGCTGCGCAAAGGGCCGTACTACGCCATGCGCCTGGATGCCGGCGACATCGGCACCAAAGGCGGTCTGCTGACCAACCAGCATGCGCAAGTGGTTCGCGAGGACGGGCAGCCCATCAGCGGCCTGTATGCCATCGGCAATTGCTCGGCGTCGGTGATGGGCACCAGCTACCCGGGCGCGGGCGGCACACTGGGGCCTGCGATGACCTTTGGTTACATCGCGGCCAATCACATTGCGACTCAAGCGCCGGTAGCGTCCAGCGTCCAGCAGGAGGCCTTGGTATGAGCCGGCCCCGTCGCGACAGCAACACACCGATTCTTGCGCCGTTGGTAGAAGAACAACTGGGCGACCGGACGTGGAGTGACACTTGTGACGTGCTGGTGATTGGCTGGGGGGCGGCGGGTGCCTGTGCGGCTCTGGAAGCCCGCAGTCATGGCGCACAGGTGATCATTGCCGACCGTTTCAACGGCGGTGGCGCCAGTGCCAGAAGTGGCGGCGTGGTGTATGCCGGTGGCGGCACACGGCAGCAGCAGGCGGCCGGTTTCAGTGACAGTCCGCAGGCTATGTTTGACTACCTCAAGCACGAAACCCAGGGCGTGGTCAGCGATGCGACTTTGCGCAAGTTTTGTGCTGACAGCGTGAGCAACCTGAGCTGGCTGGAAGGCCACGGTGCGCGTTACGCCCACAGTGTGCCGCCCGGGGGCAAAACCTCTTATCCATCTGATGGCTACTTTCTGTATTACTCGGGTAACGAGCTGGTGCCTTCCCATGCCGGTGAGCAGGCGCCGGCCCCGCGAGGGCATCGCACCGTGGGCAAGGGCCAGTGCGGCGCAGTGCTTTACCGTCATTTGAAGGACGCCTGCCTGAAGGCCGGGGTTCAGCCGTTATTGCAATCTGCCGCCCGGCGCCTGGTGATCGATGCCAGCGGACGGGTGATTGGCGCCGAACTCTGGTGCCTGCCCGCGGGCAGTCGCGAGGCGATCCTGCATGCGCGCCTGGCCGCCCGGGCAGAGCGCCTGCAAAATTTTGCGCCGGGTTACTGCGACCGCTTGCGCCAGAAAATCACTCAACTGGAACATGACCACGCCCGGCCGACCCTGGTGCGGGCGCGACGCGGGGTCATTCTCAGTACGGGCGGTTTCATCTTCAACCGCGAGCTGATCCAGGATCACGCGCCGAAATTCCGCCGTAATTTCAAGGTCGGTGCCACCGGTTGTGACGGTAGCGGCCTGCGCCTGGGGCAGTCGGTCGGGGCCTGCAGCGAACGGCTGAGCCGGGTGTCGGCCTGGCGTTTTATCAATCCACCGTATTGCTGGCCCAAAGGCATTGTGGTCAACACCGATGGCCAGCGGTTTTGCAATGAAGAAGTCTACGGGGCCACCCTGGGGCAGCCTTTGTGTGAAGAGCAGGGCGGCAAGGCCTGGCTGATCCTGGATGCGCGGCTGCGCAAGCAGGCCATTCGCCAGGCGCTGTTTGGTGGCTACTGGTGGTTCCAGAGCGTGCCGGCCTTGGCGCTGATGCTGCTCAAGGTTCGCAAGGGACAAACACCTGAACAATTGGCGAGTACCTGCGGCATGCAACCTGCCGAGCTGAGTGCGGCGTTGCAGGCATACAACGCCGGGGCCCGTGGCGTCGCGGAAGATGCCTTTGGCAAATCTACAGGCAGTCGCCAGGTGCTTGATCAGGGTCCGTTCTACGCCTGTGACATCAGCGTCGGCAATCCGGTCTTTCCGCTGGGGGCACTGACCCTGGGTGGCCTTAAGGTGAATGAAGACGACGGTGCCGTACTGGATGACAACGGCGAACCCGTTGCCGGTCTGTTCAGTGCCGGGCGTACCGCCATTGGCGTGGCTTCCCATCTCTACATCAGCGGTCTGTCACTGGCTGACTGCGTGTTTTCCGGACGCCGTGCCGGGTATGCGGTGAGTGCGGCGACAGCACCGGTTTCTGAAAACCTGGCCCTTGAGCCTCTTTAAAAGGACGACGACATGAGTGCACGGGTTGCAGGCAAAGTGGCTTTGATCACTGGTGGCGCCAGTGGTGTCGGCCGGGCCAGCGCCATGCTGCTGGCGCGAGAAGGTGCCCGGGTGGTCATCAGCGACATTGATGTGGCCGCCGGGTTGGCCCTGGTCGAGGAGATCGGTTCCCAGGCGCTGTTCATTGAGCACGATGCCGCCAGCGAAGCAGATTGGGCGCGGGTCATCGAGCGCATCCGTCAGGACTACGGGCGCCTGGACATCGTGTTCAACAACGCCGGGATCTTGCTCAAGGGCGGCATTGAAGACACGGACTATGCCGACTGGCAGCGGGTGCAACGGGTCAACTCCGACAGCGTGTTCCTGGGGTGTCGCGCCGCCATCAGCCTGATGAAAGAGGGCGAGGGCGGTTCGATCATCAATATGTCTTCCATTGCCGGGGTTGCCGGCCGTGACGATTACGTGGCCTACAGCGCCTCGAAAGGGGCGGTTGCGGCATTGACCCGTTCGGTGGCGGCGTTGTGCCGTCGACGCAAATACCGGATCCGCTGCAACTCCTTGCACCCGGACGGCATCCTCACCCCCATGACCACATCGACGTTACCGGCCGGGGTCGATCCCTGGAGCCTGAGCATCGATGCCGACCCCATGGGGCGCATGTGCTTGCCCGAAGATGTGGCCGCCAGCGTGTTGTTTTTGGCCAGTGACGAGTCACGGGCCATCAACGGCATCGAATTGCGGATCGACAGTGGTCAGTTTGTGATGAGTATTTGAGATGAACCAACCGGCCTATATTTCTCTGCGAGTGGCGCAGATCGTCACGGAAACCGCGGATGCCAAATCCCTGGTGTTCGAGGTTCCCGAGGCATTGCGCGAACAGTTTTCTTACAAGAGCGGTCAATTCCTGACCTTGCGCGTGCCCTTTGAGAGTGGCTGGTTGCCGCGGTGTTACTCGCTGTCCAGCACCCCGCTGGAGAACGAGCCACTACGGGTCACGATCAAGCAGGTACGCGACGGTCGTGCTTCCAATTGGTTGTGCGAGCAGTTGCGCGAGGGTGACCGGCTTGAGGTGCTGGCCCCGGCTGGGGTGTTTGTGCCCCGGCATTTTGACGATGATTTCGTGTTGTTTGGCGGTGGCAGCGGGGTGACGCCGGTGCTGTCGATCCTGCGCTCGGCCTTGATCGCCGGCACTGGCCGCATCCTGTTGATTTACGCCAACCGCGATGAGGCTTCGGTGATCTTTGCCAGCGAGCTTAAAACCCTGGCCAGCGCCTACCCGCAACGCCTGCAAATCATTCACTGGCTGGATTCGGTACAGGGGATTCCGGCCGTTGCACAACTGGCGGAGCTGGCCCGGCCGTTTACCCGGGCCCAGGCGTTCATCTGTGGCCCCGGGCCGTTCATGGACGCGGCCGTCAGCGCCTTGCATCTGATCGGCATGGAACATGGACGGATCCACGTCGAGCGTTTCGTCTCGTTGCCCGAAGAAGGCAGCGTGGCAGCGCCTGCCGCCGTCGATACAGATGTCATCGGCAGCCAGCTGTCGGTACGTCTCGATGGCGAGGAGTTCGAAGTGCCGTGCGCCGAAGGTGAAACCCTGCTCAACGCCATGCAGCGTGCCGGTCTGAAACCGCCCAGTTCATGCCTGGTGGGCTCTTGCGCCACCTGCATGTGTACCGTGGAGCGGGGCAGTGTCGAGATGCTGCGCAACGATGCCCTGGACCAGCAGGAACTGAATGACGGCTGGGTGCTGGCGTGCCAATCGGTGCCCAACAGTGAACACCTGCGCGTGTGTTTTCCCGAATAATCAGCCAGACGAGCGACCGATGACTTCCAGCCTGCAAGCAATGCCCCGCGCGGCCCTCAACCTGCCGCGTTCGATTCCCGACCTGCTGCTCAGCGCCGCGCAGCAACATGCCGGGCGTACAGCGATTGAAGAAAATGGCGAGTGCACCGACTACCGGGATTTGCCGCTACTGGCGCTGGCCGTGACCCGTAGCCTGATGGCCCGGGGCATTGGCAAGGGTGACCGGGTGGCAATCTGGGCACCCAATGGCCGGGCATGGATCATCGCCGCCCTGGGTATCCACTGTGCAGGGGCGGTGATGGTTCCGATCAATACCCGCATGAAGGGCATCGAGGCGGCAGACATCCTGCTGCGTAGCGGCGCGCGTTTACTGTTCGTGCAGCCGACATTCCTGGGGACCGACTACCTGGCGTTACTGGCGCCGCATCGCCCGGCCAGCCTTGAGCATCAGGTGCTGCTGGGCGGGGTGTCAGGCCACGACTCGGCGGACATGGTCTGGGATGAATTTCTGGCCCAGGGCAGCGTTATCAGTGAAGCGGCTGCCCGCCAACGTGCCGCCGGTGTGGGCGCTGATGACCTCAGTGATCTGCTGTTTACCTCCGGCACCACGGGCAAGCCTAAAGGCGTGATGAGCGCTCACGGGCAAAACATCCGGGCCTTCAGCGAGTACGTCAATGTCATCGGGCTGGAGGCTGGCGATCGCTATCTGGTGATCAACCCGTTTTTTCATGCCTTCGGCTACAAGGCCGGCTGGCTGACCTGCCTGTTGGCCGGCGCGACGATCTTGCCGCATCCGGTGTTCGATGCCGAAGCTGTGTTCCAGCGCATTGCTGCCGAGCGCATCAATGTGCTGCCGGGGCCGCCGACCCTTTACCTGTCGATGCTGGCTCACCCGAAACTGGCTGAAACCGACCTGTCGAGCCTGCGGATTGCGGTCACGGGGGCGGCGACCATTCCGCCGATCCTGATCGAGCGCATGCGCCAGGAACTGGGGTTCTCGGTGGTGACAACCGCCTACGGCCTGACCGAATGCGGTGGCCTGGCGACTATCTGCGACCCGGCCGACCCGGCCACCACCATCGCCGGTACCAGTGGACGAGCGATCCCGGGTACAGAAGTGAGCATTCGCGATCCGCAAAACCGCGCGTTGGCAGCGGGCATGACCGGCGAGATCTGCCTGCGCGGTTTTCATGTGATGAAAGGGTACTTCGAAGATCCCGCCGCCACTGCTGAAACCATCGACAGTGATGGCTGGCTGCACACCGGCGACATTGGCGAACTGGACGCAGCGGGAAACCTGCGGATCACGGATCGCCTGAAAGACATGTTCATCGTCGGGGGCTTCAATTGCTATCCGGCCGAAATTGAAGCCGGCTTGATCGAGCACCCGGCCATTGCCCAAGTGGCCGTGATCGGTGTGCCTGACGAGCGCATGGGTGAGGTGGGGTGTGCGTGCGTGGTCTTGCGTCATGACCAGCAACTGGACGAAGCCGGATTGATTCAATGGGCACGCGAGCACATGGCCAACTACAAAGTGCCGCGTCGGGTGCGGTTCTATGACGCTTTGCCGGTGAATGCCTCAAACAAAGTGGCGAAGAACGAACTGCGCGCGAGCGTGGTGTAACCCACCCGAAAAGCCCCTCCCGGACGGTGAGGGGCTTTTACTTGCTGGGGCTCAGTGCCCTTCAAACACGGCCGGGCGTTTTTCGATGAATGCCAGCATCCCTTCTTTCTGATCGCGGGACGCAAACAACAGGGCATTGGCTTTGCGTTCCAGGGCCAGGCCCGTTTCGAGGGGGGCGTCCACCCCGGCCAGTATCACTTCCTTGATCTGCTCAGCGGCGAGCGGTGGCATGGCGGCAATCAGGCTGGCCATTTCCAGGGCGTGCGCCTGGACTTTTTCATCGGCCACAACGTCGCTCACCAGCCCGGCCACCCACGCTTCTTCAGCGGTAATCGGCTGCCCGGTCAGGGCCATGCGCATGGCCTTGGCCTTGCCGACGGCGCGGACCAGACGTTGGGTGCCGCCGATGCCGGGCATGATCCCGATCCGGATCTCCGGCTGGCAAAATTTGGCGCTGTGCCCGGCCACGATGATGTCGGCCAGCATCGCGAGCTCACAGCCACCGCCATAGGCGTAACCGCACACTGCGGCAATCACTGGCTTGGGGCAATGCTGGATCGGTGCCCAGACCCGCTCGGTATGCCGCTGGTAGATGTCGATCGGGCCGACCCCCGCCATGCTGTTGATGTCTCCCCCGGCGGCAAACACCTTGTCGCCGCCCGTAAGCAGGATGCAACGAACCTCGGGGTTTTGCGCCAGTTCAACGAAATAGCGCGACAACAGCGCCTGTAATTCAAGGCTCAGGGCATTGGTCGCCTGGGGGCGGTTAAGGCGCAGCAGGGCCACGCCCGGGGTCGGGAATTCAAGCAATACCGGCGCGGCAGATGGGTCTGACATGGGGTTCCTCATTAACAGGGGCTGTCACCACAGCGTGCGCTGGATTGTTGCGTTGGTACGTCAGTGCTTCATCGTCCATTCAGACGACGAGCAGCCCCGGGAATGTCCCTAGAGTGGCTCCATCAGTAGAAAAGGAGCACGTCATGGGGCAACTCTCAGGGCTGGACTACAGCGGCAAGGTGGTGCTGGTCACCGGCGGTACCAAAGGCATCGGTGCAGGTATTGCCTGCAGTTTTCTGGAAGCCGGGGCACAGGTGATCGTGTGCGGCAGGACGGCACCTGAAGTATTACCCCGGGCGGGTTCGGCGCAGGCCGTGTTCATGGCTGCGGATGTGCGTGACCTGGATTCGCTCAAGGCGTTGTTCGATGGCATTCGTGCTGACTTCGGTCGCCTCGATGTGCTGATCAACAATGCGGGAGGCAGCCCTGCGGCCGAGGCTGGCAGCGCTTCACCCCGGTTTCATGAAGGCATTATCCGCCTCAATCTGATTGCCCCCTTGAACGTCGCGCAGCAGGCCAACGCCTTGATGCAGCAACAGGTCGAAGGCGGCTGCATTGTGTTTATCGGCAGCATCAGCGCCTTGCGTGCATCGCCCGGTACGGCGGCGTACGGCGCGGCCAAGGCCGGCGTGCTGGCGCTGGTGCAATCACTGGCCGTTGAGTGGGCACCCAAGGTGCGTGTGGTTGCGGTCAGCCCCGGGTTGGTCCGTACCGAACAGTCGCACCTGCATTACGGCGACGAACACGGGGTTGCGGCGGTCAGCGCAGGGATTCCGGCTGGCCGTATGGCGCTGCCGGAGGACATCGGCAACGCCTGCCTGTTTATCGCTTCACCGATGGCGGGTTATGCCAGCGGCTGCAATTTGTTGTTACACGGTGGCGGTGAACGCCCGGCATTTCTGGGTGCGGCGCAGAGCGCAGGGCACTGATCGACCTTCAGCGGCGACCAGTGGGTTGCCGCTCTCAAGACGCAGGAGACGAACTTGGCTGATTCTCAATTGCTAACCGACGTACGCGCCCTGGTGGGGCGTGAATATGGTCGCGTGTACGCCTGGGACGAAGTCAACGCCCCGATGATTCGCCAGTGGTGCGAGATCATGGGCGTGGACAATCCGCTGTACACAGATCCGGCTTTTGCCGCCAACAGCCCGCAGGACGGTCTGGTCGCACCCGCATCGATGTTGCAGGTGTGGTGCATGGAAGGTTTCCACGCGAACAACTACCCGCCGGGCTCAACCGCCGAAAACCCTTACGAAGTGCTCAAGCTGATTGAGTCGTACGGCTATGCCTCAGTGGTCGCGGTCAACTCCGAGCTGACTTTCAACCGCAACCTGCGTCCCGGTGAAAAGCTCTACTACACCACGCGCCTGGACTCGGTGGGCGACGAGAAAACCACGGGGCTCGGCACCGGGTTCTTTGTCACGCTGGTGATGAGCTACTTCGTCGAGCACAAAAGTGGCGACGAAGCGGTCGGGGAACTGTTGTTTCGCGTGTTCAAGTTCCGTCCGGCTACTCGGCACGGGGTGGAAGCGGCGCCGGCCAAGGTCGAGGCAGCACCTGTCGTCAAGCGGCCCAAGCCGGGCATCAGCGATGACACCCGTTTCTTCTGGGATGGCTGCGATGCCGGCAAGTTGCTGATCCAGCGCTGCACGCAATGCCAGACCCTGCGCCATCCTCCGGCGCCGGTCTGCATCGACTGCCATTCCTTCGATTGGGACACGGTCGAGGCCAGCGGGCGTGCCAGTTTGTATTCGTTCGTGATCATGCATTACCCCGAAGTGGCACCGTTCGATCACCCCAACCCGATCGGCCTGATCGAGCTGGAGGAGGGCGTACGTCTGGTGGCCGGGCTAGTGGGGATCGAGCGCGAGGCGTTGAGTATCGGTCAGCCCCTGCAGCTTGAGTTCCAGACTTTCGACGGTGAGTTGACCTTGCCAATGTTCCGGCCTGCAGCCGAGTAAGGGGGCAGCATGGACTTTGAATTGACCGAGGATCAGAGCGCCATCGCGCAAATGGCCGGCAGCGTGTTTGCCGACTATTGCACGGATGATCGCCTGCGCCAGTTTGATACCAGCGATGCGGCATTTATGCAGCCGCTGTGGCAACTGTGCGTGGAGACTGGTCTGCAAGCCCTGGCCATCCCGCAAGCACAGGGTGGCAGCGGGCTGGGCATGACTGAGCTGATGCAGGTATTGCAGGCACAGGGCGGGGCGCTGGGTCAGGTGCCGCTGTGGCGGCATCAACTGGCAGCGGCCACTTTGGCGCACGGTGCCGACCCGGCATTGCTGGCGTGGGCGAGCGAGGCGGCGGCAGGGAATGCGCTGTTGACCCTGGACCTCAATGGTTTGAGCAGCGCCCGGGGTATCGAGCTGCACGCCACGGCCCACGAGGGCGGCTGGCAACTGGACGGGCGGGTGGCGGCATTGGCGCTGGCCGAGGAATCGCAAGCGGCCTTGCTGTTGGTCAGCGTTGACGGTCAGCCGCGTTTGGCGCTGGTCGAACTGGCGGCAAAAGCGATCACTTGCGTGCCAGGAAGGATGACTCACGGCGAAGCGATCGCTGATGTGCACATTGATGGCCTGCACGTTCCCTCCAGCCATTTGCTGGCGCCAACGGCCCTGAGCTGGCTTGAGCCGCGCAGCATCGCGGCCCTGGCCGCCCTGCAACTGGGCGTCAGCACCGAGCAGATTCGCCGCACCGTGGAATACGTCACCGACCGCCGCCAGTTCGATCGCAGCATCGGCAGTTTCCAGGCGGTGCAGATGAGCATGGCCAACGCCCATATCGCGCTCGAAGCCTTGCGCAGTTGCCTGTGGCAGTTGTGCTATCGCCTGGATGCCGGATTGCCTGCGCCCTCCGAGGCATTGGCCACGGCGTGGCAGGCCTGTGAAGCGGGCCACTTGATCGGGCATAACGCCCAGCACGTACACGGCGGTATCGGTGTCGACCTGACATACCCGATGCATCGCTATCTCTATTGGAGCCGCGCCCTGGGCAGTGCCTTGGGCGGTTCGGCAGCAAGCCTGGAACGCCTCGGCGATTGGCTGAGCGACAACGACAAGCTGGGATGGAAATATGACCTCGAAGAACACCAAGCGCTTTGATGACGTGCGCCCCGGCGAAACCCTGCCGGCGCTTGCGATCCCGATTACCGTGGGCCTGGTGACAGGCGGGGCGATTGCCACCCGTGATTATTTTCCGGGCCACCATGATCTGAACGCTGCCCAGGCCCTCGGCTCGCCGCACATCTTCATGAACATCCTCACCACCAACGGGCTGGTGCAACGGTATGTCGAAGCATGGGCCGGCCCTGAAGCGCGATTTGCTTCGCTGAAGATCAAGCTCGGCGCACCGAACTACCCGGGTGACTGCATGACGTTCAATGGCGCCGTCACCCATCAGGATCCTGCCACCCGCACGGTGGAAATAACCCTCAGCGGCAAAAATTCGATGGGCAACCACGTGACCGGTACGGTCGCGCTGGTTCTGCCCTGATAGCGGGAGACAGCACACATGACGCAATCGTCACTTTCCGGCAGTGCCGCCATTGTTGGCCTGGGCGCGACCGAATTTTCGAAAAACTCCGGGCGCACCGAACTTCGCCTGGCGCTGGAAGCTACGCTGGCGGCTCTCAAGGATGCCGGCATCGATCCGTCCGAAGTCGAAGGCTTCAGCTCTTACTCCGTGGACAAAGTCCCGGAGTATGAGATCGCTCGCTTGCTGGGCTGCAAGGACGTCAAGTTCTTCTCCCAGGTGCCCCACGGCGGCGGTGCTGCCTGTGCTCCGATCATGCATGCGGCAATGGCCGTCGCCACGGGCGTGGCCAAAGTCGTGGTGGTGTACCGCGCCATGAACGAACGCTCGTGGTATCGCTTCGGCAGCGGCAGCTATGGCTTTGCCTCCACGCCGATTTTCGAGAACGTCAACTACGGCTGGTACATGCCGCACGGCCTGCATACACCGGCATCCTGGGTCGGCATGTTCGCCCAGCGCTACATGCACACCTACGGCGCTACGTCCGAAGACTTCGGCCGTGTTGCCGTGGCCGTGCGGGACTTTGCCGCCACCAACCCGGCGGCGTTCTTCTACGGCAAGCCGATCACTCTGGAAGAACATCAGGCTTCGCGCTGGATCTGTGAGCCCTTGCACCTGCTCGATTGCTGCCAGGAATCCGACGGCGCAGTGGCCATGGTGATTACCTCGGCCGAACGCGCCAAGGACCTGCGCCAAAAGCCGGTGACGATCAAGGCCGGTTCCCAGGGCATCACCTCGGGTCAGCAAATCATGACCTCGTTCTACCGCGACGATATCACCGGCTTGCCGGAGATGGGCGTGGTGGCCAAAGAACTGTATCGCCAGTCGGGCCTGGGCCCGCAAGCCCTGCAGACGGCGATCATCTATGACCACTTCACACCGTTTGTCCTGCCGCAACTGGAAGAGTTCGGCTTGTGCGAGCGCGGAGAAGCCAAGGAATTCATTCGCGCCGGGCATCACGCGCGGGGCGGCAAGTTCCCGATCAATACCCACGGCGGGCAATTGGGCGAGGCCTATATCCACGGCATGAACGGTGTGGCTGAAGCGGTGCGCCAGGTACGTGGCACGGCGGTCAACCAGGTCGACAACGTGGAAAACGTTCTGGTAACCGCCGGCACTGGTGTACCTACCAGCGGCCTGATTCTTGGCACAGCCTGAGGGGATTCCCATGTTCGTCGACCTCACACCCGAACAACATGCCCTGCGCCATAAGGTGCGGGACTATTTCCAAAACCTGATGACCCCGCAGCTGCGTGAACAATTGCGCGGTAAAGAGGGCGGCGAACTCTATCGCGACACCATTCGCCAGATGGGACGCGATGGCTGGCTGGCCGTGGGTTGGCCCAAGGAGTACGGGGGCCAGGGTTACGGCCCGACCGAGCAGTTCATCTTCTTTGAAGAGGCCAATATTGCCGGTGCTCCGCTGCCATTTGTGACGATCAGCACCGTGGGGCCGGCTCTGATGGCCTACGGCACCGAACTGCAAAAGGCCAAGTTCCTGCCAGGCATTGCTGCCGGTGAAATCATCTTCGCCATTGGCTATTCCGAGCCTGATGCCGGTAGCGACCTGGCGGTTCTGAAAACCACAGCCCGGCCCGAAGGCGATCACTTTGTGGTCAATGGCAACAAACTCTGGACCTCCGGCGCGGAGTCCGCCGATTACATCTGGCTGGCCGCGCGTACCGATCAGGAGCGACCTCGGCACAAGGGCGTGTCGATCCTGATTCTGGATACCCGCTCCGAAGGTTTCTCGACCACGGTCATCCCGACCACCAGCAACCCGACAGCGGCCACTTACTACGACAACGTGCGCGTACCTGCAGAGATGCTGGTGGGTGAGTTGAACGCTGGCTGGAAGCTGATCACCGCGCAACTCAACCATGAGCGGCTGGGCCTGGGTGCCTGGTCGGACAAAGTGGTCGGGCTGTTCCGGCGGGTTTTGCTGTGGGCCCGTGAAGCGGATGAACACGGGGTTCGTGCCACTGACAAAGCCTGGGTGCGTGCAGGTCTGGCGCAGTGTTACGCCCGGCTGGAAGCCATGCGCCTGATCAACTTGCGCATCGCCGCCGACCTGGAGCGCGAGCGCATGGACGTGGCGCTGGCCTCGACCACCAAGGTTTACGGCTCTGAGTCGGCGATCGAGATCCTGCGGGTACTGAGCACTATTGTCGGTGCCAACGGGCTGGTACGCGGCGGTTCGGCGGCGTCATTGCTGCAAGGCGATCTGGAGTACGAAGTGCGCGCTTCGGTGACATTGACCTTTGGTGGCGGGACCAACGAAATCCAGCGCGAGCTGATTGCCCAGTTCGGCCTGGGTATGCCCCGTACACAACGCTGATAACGCTGAATACGGTCGCCGCTGCCGAGGTACGAGTCTGCGATAAGGGCCGCAGGCCCTTCAAACCCGGGGGCCGCTTCGCAGCCCATCGCAGCCTCGTGCCTCGGCAGCGGCTACACGAACCGACAGGTGAAAGAACATGAGCACGACTGATTCGTTCAGAGAGCAAACCCGCAGCTGGCTCGAGGCCAACTGCCCGCCGTCGCAGCGCAAGGCCATTCCGGAAGGCGAGTTGGTCTGGGGAGCGAGCGCTGTTGAGTTTCCAAGTGCGGACGCCCGGCTGTGGTTCGAGCGTATGCGTGACAAGGGCTGGTTTTGCCCGGACTGGCCGCAAGCCTATGGCGGTGCAGGGTTGAGCGCGGAGCACAACGCGGTGCTGGAAAGCGAGCTGCGTCGCCTCAAATGCCGTCCGCCACAAATCAACCTGGGAATCTGGATGCTGGGCCCGGTTCTGCTGGAATTCGGCACCGAAGAGCAGAAAAAAAACCTGCTGACCCCCATGACCCGTGGCGAAGTGCGCTGGTGCCAGGGGTTCTCCGAGCCCAATGCCGGTTCTGACCTGGCCAGCCTGAAAACCTCAGCCCGCGATGCCGGCGATCATTTTGTCGTGGACGGCAGCAAGATCTGGACCTCCTACGGCGACAAGTCCGACTGGATGTACGCGCTGGTGCGCACCGATCCCAAGGCCAGCAAACACGCAGGTATCAGCCTGATTGTGCTCGACATGAACAGCCCGGGTGTGAGCGTGGCACCGATTGATTTGATCAGCGGAAAATCGGCCTTTTGCCAGGTGTTTTTTGATGGCGTCAAAGTGCCGAAAAGCCAGTTGATCGGCCCGCTGCATGGCGGCTGGAACCTGGCCAAGCGCCTGTTGCAGCACGAACGCAAAGCCATGTCCAAGTTCGGTGAGTTCAGTTTGCCGACGCACTTCCATCTGTTGCCGCTGGTTCAAGAGTTCTTGCCTGAACCGGCCGGTGCGGGTGAATCGGCGCTGGTGGCGCGTGCCGTGGCCAGCGCAATGAATGAGCAGGCCTACAACCTGACCGTGCAGCGCATGGGCGAAGAAGCCCGTGCCGGGCAGGACGTCAGCGGGCTGATGTCGATCATGAAACTGGTGCATACCGAACAGGAACGCGACAAGTTCGAAGTGCTGCTGGACGTCATGGGTTACCACGCGCTGGGCTGGGGCAAGGAAGCTTTCAGCTCCCGGGAGCAAGCCATTACCCGTGGCTGGCTGAACAGTTTTGCCCTGACGATTTCCGGCGGCGCGTCGGAAATCCAGCTCAATGTCATCGCCAAGCGGGTCCTCGGCCTGCCTGAAGCGAAGTAAGGAACCTCACCATGAACCTGCTTTATAGCGAAGAACAACGGCTGTTGGCCGACAGCGCCCGCGAGTTCCTGGCGGCGCGCAGCCCGGTGTCCCGTCAACGCGCTTTGCGTGATGAGCACGCGGCGAACGGTTTTGACCGCCAGCTGTGGCAAGACGCGGTGGCGTTGGGCTGGAGCGCGATTCCATTTCCGGAGAACCTTGGCGGGCTGGACTTCGGCTGCATGGGCCTGGGCCCTGTTTTTGAGTCCATCGGCAGCAACCTGAGCGCCTCGCCGTTGTTGTCGAGCGTGGTTCTCAGCGGGTCGCTGTTGCACCTGCAAGGCAACGCACAGCAACAGGACCGCTGGTTGTCGGCCACCATCAGTGGCGAACAGCGGCTGGCATTGGCCCTTGACGAGCAGCCCCGGCATGCGCCGACGAATCTGGCCTTGCAGGCCGTACCCAATGCCTCGGGCTACAGCCTGAGCGGAGAGAAGTTTTTTGTCATCGACGGCATGGGGGCCGACGCTTATCTGGTGGCTGCGCGCACCTCGTCGACCCAGCAATCCGAAACGGGCATCAGCCTGTTCCTGATACCCGCCGATGCCCAAGGCCTGACTGTCAGTGATTTGCCGCTGATTGACTCGCGCAATCATGCGCGCTTGAAACTGGACCAGGTGCAGGTCGGTTCCGACGCGTTGCTGGGAGAGGCCGGTTCTGCCTGGCCTGCCTTGAATACGGCGCTGGATCGCGCGCGCGTGTGCCTGGCGGCAGAAATGCTGGGCATGGCTGAAAGACTGTTCGACATGACCCTCGACTACCTCAAGACCCGTGTCCAGTTCGATGTGGCCATCGGCACCTTTCAGTCACTGCAACACCGGGCGGCCCAGCTCTATGTGGAGCTGGCTCTGGCGCGCAGTGCAGTCATGGCCGGGTTGGCGGCGCTCGACGATGCCAGCCTGAGTGAGGCTGAGCGTCAGCGCCTGGCCAGTCTGGCGAAATGGAAGGCGGGCGGCATGGCGCTCAAAGTGGCCAACGAAGCGGTGCAAATGCACGGCGGCATCGGCGTCACCGACGAGCTGGATGTCGGCCTGTATCTCAAGCGTATTCGGGTGGCGCAAGCGTGTCTCGGCGATACCGATTACCACTGCGAGCGCTATGGCGCCCTTGAGCTCGCGCACGCTTGAGCCTGTTGCGAATGGTTTGGGTCAGGAGAATAACAAGATGAAACTTGAGCAATGGCAGAGTGCCTGGCAACAACTGATTGGTGCCGGTTCGCCTTTTGAAGTGCTGACGCCAGCCGATGGCGGGCCGAAGCACTTCCGGCATTGTGCGCCGAGTGTGTGGGCGGCAATTGACAGTGGTCGCGTACACGGCGATCGGGAGTTTCTGGTCTGGGAGCAGCAGCGTCTCACCTTCACCGAGTTTTTTGACCAGGTGGATCGCCTGGCCGGGCAACTGGTACAGCGTTTCGGTGTGCGCAAAGGTGATCGCGTGGCCATTGCCATGCGCAACCAGCCGTCCTGGCTGGTGGCATTTGCGGCCATTCAGCGTTGCGCCGGTGTGTGTGTACCGCTGAACAGCTGGGGGCTGCGCGACGAGTTGTTCCACGGCCTGCAGGACAGCGGTGCGCGCTTGTTGCTGTGTGACGAACCGCGCCTGCAATTGCTGAGCAATGACCTGCACGCCAAAGGCCTGGCAACCATCGTCGTCGGCATGGCTGCGGATCAGCCGCTGGATGAGCATTGCCAGCGCCTGGAAGACCTGCTGGCCGCGCCTGCGCTGAGTGCCCCGCAATTGAACGTCAGCGCAGACGACCCGGCGATGATTCTCTACACCTCTGGCACCACCAACCTGGCCAAAGGCGTGCTGTCGACCCATGGTGCGGTGTGTCAGGCCCTGGCGGCCCTGGAGTTTCAAGGCGCATTTTGCGCGGTCAGCTCACCGGAGCGCATCAGCGTGGTGATCAACAGCGGCTATGCACCGACCACCTTGATGGCGGTGCCGCTGTTCCATGTCAGCGGTTTGCATGCGCAATTCTTGCTGGCCCTGCGCAGCGGCCGCCGCTTGTTGCTGATGTACAAGTGGGATGTTGAAAAAGCCTTCGACATGATCCGCGACGAGCAGTGCACGCAATTCAACGGCGCGCCCGTGATGATGCAGCAACTGCTGACTTCACCGCGCTTTGGTACGGCCGACACCGTAAGCCTGTTCGGCTTGGGGCTTGGCGGGGCGGCGCCCTCCAGCAGCTTGCTGGCGCACCTGACGCAACGCAAACCGGAAGCCATCGGTGGCAGCGGTTATGGCCTGACCGAAAGCAACGGCATTTGCGCGGCCATCGGCGGTGACCAGTTCGTCTACAAACCGGCATCGGCCGGTTGGCCCTTGCCCATCGTTGATGTGC
The DNA here is from genome assembly GCF_900475285.1 of Pseudomonas taetrolens. Lineage (NCBI taxonomy): Bacteria > Pseudomonadati > Pseudomonadota > Gammaproteobacteria > Pseudomonadales > Pseudomonadaceae > Pseudomonas > Pseudomonas taetrolens. The sequence continues at coordinate 2,224,247 of NZ_LS483370.1, forward strand.
GCATTGGCGATGATCCCCATCGGCCGGTGGCCAGCGGTGTCAGCGGGCTGATCTGGTTGCGTTCGCCGACCCTGATGAGTGGCTACTGGAACCTGCCTGAAGCCAGCAGCCAGACCTTGCGCGACGGTTGGCTCGACACCGGTGACATTGGTCATCTGGATGAAGAAGGCTTTCTCTACATCACTGACCGGGCCAAGGACCTGATCAACCGGGGTGGCGAAAAAATTTCCGCTGCCGAAGTTGAATCCTGTGCCTGTGAAATGCCGGGCGTGATCGAGGCCGCGGCCTTCGCCATGCCTGACGACGTACTGGGCGAGGTGGTGTATCTCGTGGTCCGCGGCAACCCGGGCGATACCCCGGACAGCGAGGCGGTGCGCACCTTTATTGGCCAGCGCCTGGCGAGCTTCAAGGTGCCGGCGCAGATCCATGTCCAGCACACGCCTTTCGTGCGCAATGCCTCCGGCAAGATGCTTAAAAATGTGCTCAAGGACGTGTTGCTAACGGCCTGATTAGTCTTTGTGGACGATGTACTCGCCGGTAGATGGCGAAGAATGGACACATCCCCCAGCTAGCCTTATTCGCGTAGGAGGCAATACATGAAAATAACAAGAACAGGCGTAATGCTCGTCACCGCTCTGGCCGTCAATGTCGTTGCAGTCAGTACGGTATCCGCTCAGGTATCTCCCGCAGAAGCGGCCAAACTGGGCAAAGAGCTGACCTGTGTGGGCGCTGAACAGGCGGGTAACGCCGCGGGCACCATCCCGCCGTACACCGGCAAATACCTCGGCGAAGTCCCGGGCTGGAATCACGTCAAGTTCTCGGGCGATCAGCCGGTGGATCCTTACGCCGCTGAAAAGCCGATTCTGGTCATCACCGCGCAAAACATGGCTGAGCACGCAGATAAACTCACAGAAGGGCAGAAAGCGCTGCTCAAGCGCTATCCAACCACCTACAAGATGAACATCTATCCGGGGCACCGTGATTACCGCTACCCCGATTACGTGTGCAAACGGGCGATGAGCAACGCCTTGAACGCCAAATTGGTCGACGATGGCATGGGCGTTGAAGGGTTGGGCCAGGTGCCGTTCCCGATTCCGAAAAACGGTATGGAACTGCTGTGGAACCACCAGTTGCCGGCACGCGCCTGGACCGAAGAGAAAACCAGCGATCTGGCGTCGGTACTGCCCAATGGCAGCATTGGCTGGGGCCGCGCTTATGGGCGAGGCCTGTCACAAGCCAACTCGCCGACGGTCGAGCCAAAAACCGAAGACAAAATCCAGGCCATGGGCAACAACACCACGCTTAAACCGGCCCGTGACAACGGTGTGATCAGCATTTCGCACGAACCCTACAACTTCCTGACCAACCCGCGTCAGGCCTGGAGCTACAGCCCTTCGACCCGTCGTGTGCGGCTGTTGCCGGGGTACGGCTATGACCAGCCGATGATCGGTACCAACGGCACCATGACCGTGGACGAAGACCGTTTGTTCAACGGTTCACCGGAACGGTTTTCCTGGAAACTGGTGGGCAAGCGTGAAATCTACATTCCGGCCAACACCTACAAGGCGAACGCCGGCACGGTCAAATATGCCGACATGCTGACCCCGAACCACCCGAACCCGGATTTGATGCGTTATGAACTGCGTCGGGTGTGGGTGCTGGAAGCTGATCTCAAGGAAGGCTACCGCCACGTCTACGGCAAACGCGTAATGTTCATTGACGAAGACACCTGGCACACCGTGATGGCGGACAACTACGATGCCCGTGGGCAGTTGTGGAAGCACGCGATGGTCAACTATTACTACCACCCGGACATGAGTGCCTGGCAAGCGGGTTCCCAGTTCTTCATGGACTTGAACTCGGGGCAATACACCGGTTACGGCATGACCAACGAAGCGAAAAAAGGCCCGATCCTGAACGAAGGCACATTCACCCCGGATCAGTACACCGCCGATGCTGCAAGGGCGAAGGGGCGCTAAGCGTTTCAAACCGAGTTTGACCCGAAGCCCCGTCGGCCAACGACGGGGCTTTTTTTGTCGCCACTGGTGAAGGCTGCGATGGGTGCAGCAGCGGCGGACGCAGCCTCGCTCCGCTCGTCAGCTGCTACGGGGGGTGGGGTGGTTGCCTTATCGCAGCCTGCGGCAGCGGTTACAGGTTTGGGGTGTTTCTGTAGCAGCGGTCGAGTAGCACGAGGCCGCGTCCTGCGGCTGACGCAGCCTCGCTCCGCTCGTCAGCTGCTACGGGGTTGGGGTGGTTGTCTTATCGCAGCCTGCGGCAGCGGTTACAGGTTGGGTTTTCCTGTAGCAGCGGTCGAGTAGCACGAGGCCGCGTCCGGCGGCTGACGCAGCCTCGCTCCGCTCGTCAGCTGCTACGGGGGGGGGGTGGTTGCCTTTTCGCAGCCTGCGGCAGCGGCTACAGGTTTGGGGTGTTTCTGTAGCAGCGGTCGAGTAGCACGAGGCCGCGTCCGGCGGCTGACGCAGCCTCGCTTCGCTCGTCAGCTGCTACGGGGTTGGGGTGGTTGCCTTTTCGCAGCCTGCGGCAGCGGCTACGGGTTTGGGGGTGTTTCTGTAGCAGCGGTCGAGTAGCACGAGGCCGCGTCCGGCGGCTGACGCAGCCTCGCTCCGCTCGTCAGCTGCTACGGGTTTTGAAGGTGTGTGTGGGCGATGGGGGTTAGTCGGAGGTCTGCGGTTCGGTCCAGACGGCCCATTCGTATCCGTCGAGGTCGGTAAAGTGAAAGCGTGTTCCGCCGGGGAAGGAGAATTCCGGGCGGATGATCTGTCCGCCAGCGTTGGTAATCGCGTGTGCTACCGGTTTCAGGTTGTTGGCGTAGATGATGATCAGTGGCCCGCCGGAACGGACCGGTTCGCAGGTGGTGAAACCGCCGGTCAGTTGGCCGTCGCTGAACTCGCTGTAGGTCGGGCCATAGTCAGTGAATGTCCAGCCAAATACAGCGCCGAAGAAAGCCTTGCTGCGGCCGATGTCGCTGACGTTGAATTCGATGTTGTCGATTTTGAAGTGGCGCTGGTCTGTTTTCACGAGGATCTCCTGATGTGCGTGAAATATAGTCAAGCGGCTCCGTGATCGCCAATGCACCAGCTTCACAGGGCGTGCCGTTGCAGGCCACGCCCTGTTTTCAAGGGAGTGTCAGGCTTCGCGCCCGGCCTTGTGCCCTGCACTGATGGCGCCTTCGATGTAACCGATGCTGTGGCAATCACCCAGGCTGATGGCGTTGACGCCGGCAAGGGTCAAGGCGTCGAGCAGGTCGGTGTTGGGCTGGGCGCCGATGGCCAGGACCACCGAGTCCGCCTGGCTTTCACCCACCTGGCCGTCGGCCAGTTGGTAGTGCACGCGCTGGCCGTCAATGGCGGTCACGCTGGCACCGGTGATCAACTCGCCTCCGAGTACGCGAATCTCATGCAGCACGCGCCAGCGGCGCACGATGGCCAGTTCGCGGCCCAGATGGGTGCCGCTTTCCAGGACGCATACCTGGCGGCCACGGGCGATGAGGAATTCCGCCAGCTCCAGGCCTACCAGTCCCCCTCCGATGATGGTGACGCGCTTGCCCAGGGGCATCCAGACCCGCGACAGTTTTTGCATGGCTTCGCTGCTGTCCGTGATGCCCGCCAGGCTGCCGGCTTTCATCAATGTGCGCTGGGTGAATGACAACTTGCGCTTGGCGACTTCGTCGGCGCGGTCGCCGGTCATCAGGCGGCGCAGTTCGTCGCCGCTCCAGACATGATCCTGATCCGCACCAGGGATGGCTGGCGCTGCGCGCTCGGCGCCGACGGCCACCAGCACTTGATCGGCACCCAGGTCACGCAGCAGGGCAGGGCTGGCCTCGGTGTTCAAGCGAATATCAATTGCCGATTGCTGCACCTGTACCCGCAGATTGTCCAGCAGGCGGGCGTTTTCGGCATAGGCCAAACCGGCGAAGAACAACGTGCCGCCGAGGCGGTCGCTGCGTTCCAGCAGGGTGACGCGATGCCCGCGCAGGGCAGCCACCCGGGCCGCTTCCATGCCGGCAGGGCCTGCGCCGACCACCACGATGTGTTTCGCGGTGACGGCCGGGGTGATGACGTATTCGAACTCGTGGCCGGTCATGGGGTTGACCGCGCATTTGACGCGCTCGTTGACGAAGATCTGACTGACACAGACGTAGCAGTAGATGCAGGGCCGAATACTCGACTCCTGCTCGTTGAGCAGTTTATTCGGCAGATCCGGATCGGCCAGAAGCTTGCGGCCCATGGCAATGAAATCGCAGTCGCCGCGTTTCAAGGCGTTTTCACCGACGTCGGGCTCGATGCGACCCACCGCGATCACGGGCAGATTCACGCTGCGTTTGAATGCGGCGGTCCACTCCATAAATCCACCGGGTTTGTGCACCAGGGGCGCCTCGGTAAACACCACGCCGCTGATGATGCGGGCACTGGCCGAAACACTGACGGCGTCGACTCCGGCCGCCTCGGCCATGCGCGCCACGGCGATGGCATCGTCAAGGCTGATGCCGCCCGGGGTGTGCAGCTCTTCGGCGTCAAGGCGCAGCCATACAGGAAACTCGCGGCCGACCCTGGCCCGTACCGCGGCGATAATCTCCAGCAGCAGCCGGGCCCGGTTTTCCAGGTTGCCCCCATAGGCGTCTTCGCGGTGGTTGTAATAGGACGACAGGAAACCGGCGATGATGTAGCCGTGGGCCGCGTGCAGTTCCACCCCGTCGAAACCGGCGCGTTTGGCGCGGTCGGCGGCGCAGGCGAACCAGTCGGTCATCTGTGCGATGTCTGCGCTGTCCATCACCCGGATCGGCGCCCCTTCGGCACGGCGCTTCATGGAACTGACGAAGTTGGACAGTTCCTCGGGCGTCAGCGCGCTCATCATGTCGCTCTGCAGCACAGGTGGTACGGAGGGCACCCAGAGTTGCCGACCTTCGGCCATGTCCCGCACGGAGGTCTTGCCGGCATGCTGCAATTGCATGGCGATTTTGGCGCCATGGCGGTGGACGCGTTCGGCGAGGCGGCTCAGGCCGGGAATAAAGTCATCGCTGGACACACCGACCTGGAACGGTTCGGCGGTACCGGCGGGAAAGGCAATCGAGCACACACCCATGATCAGCAGGCCGGCGCCACCCCGGGCGCGGGCTTCGTAATAGGCTTGAATCCGTTCGCCGCACTGGCCGTCCGCTTCTGCGAAGTTAGAGCCCATGGGCGCCATGACGATGCGGTTGCGCAGCTCAAGTGAGCCGATACGGCCGGGGGCCAGTAATTGAGGAAATTTTGTCATTGTTATTTCAGCCCGAGCGGGAATTCAGAAGGGGAAACGGCCGCCCGCAGGCAGCCGTCGGTCATGCGTTGACGCGTGGCGGACTCAGGCTTTCAAGAACTCCAGGCACGCCTTGTTGAACAGCTCGCGGTGTTCCACCTGAACCCAATGGCCGCAGCGGTTGAGCATGATGAAGCGTGCATCGGGTGCATGGGTCAGCACTTTCAGTGCGCCGCTGGCCGGGTTGAAGTTGTCGTCGGTACCCCAAAAACCAAGGATCGGCGCCCGCAGTTCTTCAAGGCGCTCGGTCATGTTCGGGACCATCATGGTGGTAAACAGATTTCGCGGTTGATGCACGGCCACGGCCACACGTTCGGCCAGCAGCTTGTCATCCAGTTGTGAGCTGTCGAACAGTTGCAGGCTCATGATCCGGCGCATTTGTTCGATACCCAGCGGGCCTGCGTTGTACAGCTCGACCATGCGCTGAATGCCGATCATCTTGAAATAGGTTTCGCGATCTTCAACGCCGCCGGGTGCCATCAGGATCAGTTTTTCGACACGCTCGGGTTCGGCCAGCGCCATGCCCAGCGCAATGGCGCCCCCCAGCGAGTTGCCCAGCAGGGTGACGCGCTTGACGCCCACGGCCTTGAGGAAACCCGACATGGCGCTGACGAAGAAGTCCAGGTTGTACTGCGCGTCTTCGGGCTTGTCGGAGCGGCCGAACCCCGGCAAATCCACCACCAGGTTACGGAACCCGGAGGCTGCAAACTGTGGGTAGTTGCCCTTGAAGTTGCTGAAGCCGCTGGCGCCCGGCCCACTGCCGTGCAGCCACAGCACCACCGGGCCGCTGCCCTCGTCGAGAAAGTGCAGGCGCAGTCCGCTGTCCAGGGTCACGAAATGGCCGATAGGCAGCGGAAGGTCTTGTTCTGTCATCACTCAGTCTCCGAAAATCAGGCAGTGACCGCTTTGGCCGAAGGCGTTGCGGCTAGGGTTGGTTGGGTGAGGTAGTGGCGGTAGCGCGGCAAGGCCATGGCCAGGAACACCGATGCCAGCACCAGCAGCGATACGCAGGAGGCCAGGGCATAGCGCAGCCCCTCGTTGCCCAGGCTATGAGCAAAACCGTCACTGAGCATGCCGATGAGCAAGGGGCCGACACCGACACCGAGCAAGGTCATGGACATCACGAATATCGCTGTGGCCTGGGCCAGGCGTGTGGCCGGGAACAGGTGCGAGATAGCGCCCAGGCACGGTGTTGCCCACCAGGTGCCGAAGAAACTGAACACCGAATAAAACAGGAACGCGGTGGGCACCGGCGTGCTGCCGACGTAAAACGCGGTGCCGGTGGGCATCAGGAAGTAGGCGAGTGCAAAAGGGATGCTGATAAGCGTCCCCAGCAGTGGCACGCCAATTTGCCAGCCCTTGTCACGACGCACCATGCGATCACACAACATGCCGCAGGTGAGGGTGCCCAGGGTTGCGCCGACACCTCCGGCCACACCTGCCAGCAGCCCCGCGTCCTGCAGGCTCAGGCCATGGGAGCGGATCAGGAAGCTTGGGCTCCAGGTTCCGATGGCGTACCCGGCAATCGCGGCGGAACCGCCGGTCAGCACCAGCCACAGAAAGGACGGTGTTTGAAACAGCTGGCGCACAGTGACCGCCCAATGGTCCTGGATCAGGTCAGCGGCTTTGACCAACTGCGCGGGCTTCGGTGCGCGCACGGTCAGCATCAGCAACAGACCGAGAAAAATCCCGGGGGCGCCGATGATCAAAAAGGCGAAACGCCAGCCGTAATGCTGGGCGATCCAGCCACCCAGGCCCAGGCCGAATATCGCCCCCAGGCTTGAGCCGAGCATCAGTACCGAGAGGGCGGTCGAGCGGCGCTCCGGTGGATACAGGTCAGACACCATCGCCATGGATGGCGCGGTGCCGCCGGCCTCACCAATGGCCACCCCGATACGAGCCACCACCAGCATCGAGAAGCTGGCCGCAAGCCCGCAGAACATGGTCATCACGCTCCAGGCGATACAACTCAGACCGATGACGGTCTTGCGTCCTATACGGTCGGACAGGCGACCCAGTGGAAAGCCGAACAGGGTGTAAAACACCGCGAAGGTCACGCCTGAAAGCAGGCCGATGCCGGTGTCGGAAATTCCGAATTCGGCCTTCACCGGTTCGATCAGAATCGCCATCAACAGACGGTCGATGTAGTTGAAGACATAAATGGCTGCCAGTACGCCCAATGCGTAATGGGTTCGCCAGGTGGGACGCGAGGGTATGGACACGACGGGTTCTCCCGGTTTTGTTCTAGTGAGAGTGTTATTCCATAGGCGCGCAGGGTCTACATCGTCCGTTTAGACCAGCAGGTCAGCACTCCATCGATAACCTTCAGCCAGGGATAGAGGTATCTACAGCATTTTTTGTGGATGTCGAGTTTTGCGCTGGCCGAGCTGTTTTCCGGTGTGCCCTGATGATTGTCTTCAGTCGCGAGAGGGCTTAGTCCCATCGGACGATGTTCTGCTTTTTCGTGCAGTCAATGATGGTTCCCGTATCCCGCCGTCAGCCTTCAGTGCTGCAGTCGGGCGTCATTCTGGCAGGCGGGAGGCTCTATGAAATTGATGAACAAGGTTGCGTTTGTAACGGGTGCAGGCCAAGGCATGGGACGGGCAATCGTTCGTCATTTCGCCGAGCAAGGTGCATGGGTGGTGGCGGCTGACATCAACCTTGAGGCAGCTCGGGAAACGATTGAGGGTCTGGGTGACAAGGCGTTGGCCGTCAGTTGCAACGTGGCCGACAGCGACTCTGTAGCGACGGCAATGGCAGCCGTGCAAGCACGCTTCGGTCGTTTCGATGTGCTGGTCAATAACGCCGGGATCGGCTCGATCGATGCTTTCGCACAAACCCCGGACGAACACTGGCAACGGGTGATCGGCGTCAACCTGACCGGCACTTTCTTCTGCAGCCGCGAGGCCGTGAAGTTGATGCTCGCTGCCGGCACCCCGGGTGTGGTGATCAATATCTCCAGTACTTCAGCTCTGACCGGTGAAGGTCCAAGCCATTACTGCGCCGCCAAAGCCGGCGTGATGGGACTGACCCGCAGCATGGCGCGCGAATTGGCGGCCAATGGCATTCGCGTCAACACCATCGTCCCTGGCCCGACCAACACACCAATGATGGCTGACATCCCCGACGACTGGATGCAAAGCATGCTCAAGGCCATCCCACTGGGCCGCATGGGCGAAACCGATGAAATTGCACGGGTCGCGGCCTTCCTGGCCAGTGATGACGCGGCGTTTATCACCGGGCAAAACCTCGCGGTCAACGGCGGCATGGCGTTTATCTAATCGTTGGGCACTGGATGGGGGAACAGAATATGAGCATTCGTTTACAGGGCAAAGTCGCATTCATCACCGGCGCCGGATCGGGCATCGGTGCCGCCACGGCGCTGCGGTTTGCTGAGGAGGGCGCGCTGGTGGTGCTGTGCGGTCGCCGTATCGAACCGCTGGAAGCGGTGGCGGCACAGATTCGTGATGTCGGGGGGCGTGCCGAATGTGCGGTGGCCGATGTCAGCAATGAAGCGGCTTATGTCGGCGCCATTGAAGCGGCTGCCAAGCGCAACGGGCGACTGGACATTCTGGTGAACAACGCCATGGCCTACAGCTGGGGCGCGATTGACAGCACCTCGACAGCTGACTGGCACTCGAACTTCGCCACTACGGTGGACGGTACGTTCTGGGGCACGCGCACGGCCATGAGCCTGATGCGTGCACAGGGCAGCGGCTCGATCATCAATATCGCCTCGATCTGCGGCCTGTTCGGCACACCGTGGATGGCCGGCTACTCAGCGGCCAAGGCGGCAGTCATCAACTTCAGTCGTGCAGCGGCCAGCGAAGGGGCGAGCCATAACATCCGCTGCAACGTGGTGATCCCGGGCGTGGTAGCGACCCCGGCCACCGCGGGCATGCTGACTGACGACAAGACCCGTCTCAACACCGAAAAACTGATTCCCCTCAAACGCGTGGGCCTGCCGGTAGAAGTGGCCAACGCCATTCTGTTCCTGGCCAGCGACGAAGCGTCTTACATCACCGGTGCGAGCTTGCCGGTCGACGGTGGCCGCAGCAGCGAACTGTACACCGTACTGGAATAACCCCACGTATCGCAGGGGCCGGGGCGGCTGTGGCCGCTCGGGAACAGACCGTCAGAGATTGTTTAAGGACACCGCTTATGGAACAGAACGCCTTGCTTGCCCGTCTTGATCGGCTGGAGTCGATTGAAGAAATTCGTCAACTGGCCGGCAAATACTCATTGTCGCTGGACATGCGCGACCTGGATGCCCACGTCAATTTGTTTGCTGAAGATATTCGTGTCGGGCGTGAAAAAGTCGGGCGTGCACACCTTAAGGCCTGGGTCGATGACACCCTGCGCGATCAGTTTCATGGCACCTCGCATCACCTGGGCCAGCACTTGATCGAGTTCACCGACCCGGATCATGCGGTCGGGGTGGTGTATTCCAAGAACGAGCATGAAACCGGCCCTGAGTGGGTGAACATGCAAATGCTCTATTGGGATGACTATGAGCGCATGCAGGGCCGCTGGTATTTCCGCCGTCGCCTGCCGTGCTACTGGTACGCCAGTGATCTCAACAAACCGCCGATCGGCACGCAAAAGATGCGCTGGCCGGGACGCGAACCCTACGCAGGCACCTTCCACGATTTGTTTCCGTCCTGGGCCGAGTTTTGGGCAAGTCGTCCGGATAAAGAGCACTTGCCACAGGTCGCGGCAGCTGCACCGGTCGAACGCTTTCTGGCCACCCTGCGCCGCGGGGCCGGCGCTCCGAAAATTCGCGTGCGCTGAGGAGCCACTATGAGCATTTTGTTTGAACCTGTGCGGTTGGGCGAGCTGGAACTGGCCAACCGTATTGTCATGGCACCCATGACCCGTAGCCGGGCCGATCAGCAGGGCGTGCCGACCACCGAAATGGTTGAGTATTACCGGCAACGGGCGTCAGCGGGGTTGATCGTCGCGGAAGGCACGGCGCCCTCGGCCGATGGCCTCGGTTATTGCCGCACCCCGGCCATCTATAGCGCCGAACAGATCACTGCCTGGAAAGCCGTAACCGATGCCGTGCATGCCGAAGGCGGCCTGATCGTGCTGCAACTGATGCACGTGGGTCGGGCATCGAGTGTCTTTAACAAGCCGGCAGGTGCGGCAACGGTCGCCCCGTCAGCCTTGCGCGCGCGCACCCAACTGTTTACCGATGCCGCCGGCATGGTCGACACCGATGAGCCGCAGGCCCTGTCGCTGGACGACATTGCGCAGGTGATCGAAGAGTATCGCCAAGCGGCGTTGAATGCCCGCGAGGCAGGATTCGACGGCGTGGAGTTGCACTGCACCAGCGGCTATTTGCCCATGCAGTTCATGGCCTCGGGCAGCAACCTGCGCACTGACCGTTATGGCGGCAGTGTCGAGAACCGCGTGCGCTTCCCGGTGGAGGTTCTCAGCGCCATGGCGCAGGCCATTGGCGCCGGTCGGGTCGGGATGCGCCTGTGCCCGGGCAACCCGTTCAACGACATTCAGGATGACGATCCGCTGGCAACGGCCGAGGCCTTGTGCAAGGCGGCCGAGCCGCTGGATCTGGCCTATGTGCACATCATGCGTTCGCCGCTGGCCGAGCTCGATGCGTTTGCTCTGGCGCAGCGTCATTGCAGCAGCGGCCTGATCCTCAATGACGGTTTTGACGGTGCCGGTGCTGAAGCCGCGCTGCAGGCCGGGCAGGGCGAGGCAGTGTCGTTTGCGCGGCACTTTATCGCCAACCCGGATCTGGTCGAGCGTCTGCGACGCGGCTTGCCACTGGCACGCTTTGACCGCAAAACCCTGTATTCCCCTGGTCCGGAAGGCTACAGCGATTACCCGCTGTGCGAGGCGGTGGCGCAATGAACGATATGTCCCGGATCAACGTCCCAGTGGCGTCTCGACAACAGCCGGTGCCGCGCGAGCAGACCCAGGCCTTGCTGGACCTGCGTTCTGCGGCCAGTGCCCAGATCAAACCGGCTGACTTGTACACCTTGGCGGATCGCCTTGAGGCTCAGGCGCAAAGCGCCCCCGAACGTACGTTCTTGATCTATGGCACGCAGACGTTCAGCTATGGCGAAGTGGATGCCCAGGCTCACCGCATGGCCCACGTGTTTTACAGCAAGGGCTTGCGACCCGGTGATGTTTGTGCGATCGCCATGGAGAACCGCCCGGGGTTTTTCTTCAGTTGGTTCGGCCTGGTGAAGCTGGGTGTCGTGGTGGCGTTTATCAATACCCAGGTCAGCGGCAAGCCGCTGGTGCATGCCCTGGAATCCACTGCCGCCAAAGCCGTGGTGGTCGGCGAAGAGTGCCTGGCTAATCTGCGGGCCACCGACGACGTGCCGGACGTGCCGTGGTGGCTGATTCCAGACCTTGAAAACCCCTGGGATGGTGAACTGCCGACCTGCGTCGATGGCGGCTTTGCTGCGCAGCTTGCCCAGGCCCCGGCCACGCCGTTCCCGCGGGAGGTCCGGGCAGCGGTCACGGCAGAAAGCACGACCTTGCTGATTTTTACCTCGGGTACAACCGGCCTGCCCAAGGCTGCCCGCTACAGCCATATGCGCTGGATGTCGTCGGGTGACGTGATGGAAGTCACCCTGGGGGCCACCTGCGACGACGTGTTTTATTGCTGTCTGCCGCTGTATCACGGTGCCGCGGCCACCTCGGTGACGTCCACCGCCTTGCGCGTCGGGGCCAGTATTGTGGTGCGCCGCAAGTTCAGCGTGCGCGAGTTCTGGCAGGACGTGCGGCGCAACCAGATCACGGTTTTTCAGTACATCGGTGAAATCTGCCGTTACTTGCTTAATCAGCCGCCGGTGGCCGGGGAGCGCGAGCACAGCTTGCGCTACATGCTCGGGGCCGGGTTGACGCCCGAGTCCTGGCAACGCTGGCTGGAACGTTTCGGGCCGATCCAGGTGTTCGAGGGATGGGGAGCGACCGAGGCCAATGCCAACCTGATCAACGTCGACAATTATGTTGGCTCGTGCGGGCGTGTACCGGACTGGAGCCGCACCAACCTGCGGCTGGTGCGTTACGACGTCGAGAGCGACACCCATCCACGGGATGAACAGGGCTTTTACCAGCTCTGCCAACCGGGGGAAGTGGGGGAAGCCATGGGCTTTATCGTCAATCATCCGCAGATGGGTGGCGGGCGTTTTGAGGGCTATACCAGCGACGCCGCGACTGAAAGCAAGATCCGCCGCGATGTCTTCCAGCCCGGCGATGCCTACTGGAGTTCGGGTGACCTGCTGCGCTATGACGACGATGGCTATTTCTATTTCGTAGACCGTATCGGTGACACCTTCCGCTGGAAAAGCGAAAACGTCTCCACCCTGGAAGTGGCGGACACCCTGAGTGATTTGCCGGGGCTTGAACTGATCAACGTCTACGGCGTGCAAGTGCCGGAACACGAAGGCCGGGCCGGTATGGCGGCCATACTGATGCAGCCGGGGCAGAACTTTGATCCCAAGGCGTTCTATGACCTGACCGAAGCCCGCTTGCCGCGATATGCGGCGCCGATGTTTGTCCGGGTCTCGGCAGCAGCAGACCTGACCAGTACGTTCAAGCTGCGCAAGGTTGATTTACAGCGCCAGGGCTACGCGCCGGGGCTGTTTGCCGATCCGCTGTTTGTGCGGGACGAAAGCACGCGCACCTATCAGCCGTATTCGTTGCAGGTGTTGGCCCGTGCCGGTTTGCCGCCCTTTGTGAGCCCCGGCCATGAGTGAATTCGACGCCCGGGGTCACGAATGGCGTGACGGTCTGCGATATCCCTGGCCGCTGGCTCCGGCTAATGGTCAGGTGCAGGAAGTGGCCGAGGGCGTGTTATGGCTGCGGATGCCGCTGCCGTTCGGTCTGGATCATATCAATCTGTATCTGTTGCGCCATGGCGACGGTTGGGTGGCGGTCGATACCGGCCTCAACAGCGACCAATGCCGGGACGTATGGGAGCAGGTTTTTGTCGAGGTCATGGCCGGCTTGCCGCTGAAAGCGGTGATTTGCACGCATTTTCACAGTGACCATACCGGTGTGGTGGGGTGGCTGGCCGAGCGTTTTCGGTGTCCGGTGCTGATGACGCTCGGCGAGTTCGACGCGCTGCATCATGGACCGCCGAGGGCTGCATCACCGGATTGGGCCTTTCTCGATTTTTATCAAAAGGCCGGCTTCAGCGTGGAGCGTGCCACGTCCTTGCTGCCGTTGATCCAGGGTGAACACTTTCGGCCGCAGACCGCGGCGGGCTTCACCCGGTTGGCAAACGGCAGCGAACTGATCATTGGCGGCCGCCACTGGCAGGTCGTGACCGGCAACGGGCATTCGCCGGAGCATGCATGCTTGTATGCCGCCGACGATGGCCTGCTGATTTCGGGCGATCAGGTGTTGCCGCGTATCACGTCGACCATTGCGGTGTACGTCATCGAGCCTGAAGCCAACCCGTTGCGCGACTGGCTGGACTCCATCGAACGCCTGCGGGTGATCCCCGACAGCGTGCTGGTGCTGCCGGCGCACGAGCGACCGTTTTTCAATTTGCACCTGCGCCTCGATCAATTGCGCGACCACCACCGGGCCCACTTGCAGCAACTGCTGGAGGCTTGCGAGGAACCGCGCACGGCGCTGGAAATGATGGCGGTGCTGTTCAAGAAACTGTCAGGTCGTTTTGACGAGCTGATGGCCGTTGGCGAAACGTTGGCTCACGCCAATTACCTCATGGCCGAGGGGGCGCTCGTTCGTGAGGAACAAGGAGGGCTGCACCGTTATCGACGGCCCCGGACAGGAGTCTCGAAGTTCAATCCGCTCGAGCAGTTCTGAGCGCAGCCCTGCGCGCAGCCGGTAGAACGCAATGACGCTTGAACCCATCGATGCGGCCAAAGGGTCGCGAACCAGGAGAGGCAGAGTGATCAATAAAAACAACAATAAATGTCTGGGACCACGACCGCACAACTTTCAGGTCACCGGCCTGGCCGCTGCCGTCGCGCTGATGTCCAGCCCGGTGTGGGCGGGGGAAACCATCGAGTTCGATAACGGAGCGACCATCGATTGGTCGGTCACCACCAGCTACGGCATCGGCATGCGCCTGGGCGATCCCAGCGATAAGTTAATGGAGGTAAACGCCGACGATGCCAACCGCAACTTTGACCGCCACAGCCTCACCACAAACCGTGTGGGTGCGCTGGGCGAGATGATTTTGCGCAAGGACAACTACGGCGCCGTGGTACGCGCCAGTACCTTCTATGACGACATTTACCACCGTTCCAACGACAACGACTCCCCTTCAACCGTCAACAAGTACGGGAGCAATGACGAGTTCACCAGCGACACCCGCAAATTCAGCGGTGGCCGCACGCGCTTGCTGGACGCCTATGTCTTTGGCGGCTGGCGCTTTGACAACAACACCATGCTCGACGTCAAGGCCGGACGTCACATCGAGTCATGGGGCGAGAGCCTGTATTACCCCGGTGTTAACGGCGTGCAGAACCCGTCCGATGCGGTAAAGGCTGCGCAGCCAGGGGTAGAGGTCAAGGAAGTGCTGCTGCCGGTAGGACAGTTCTCGGCGTCTTACCGTATCAACCCGCAAATCACCCTGGGTGCATACGTACAGTACGAGTGGAAAGGCACCGAGTTGCCGCCAGTAGGCAGCTACCTGTCAACCACTGACGTGATCGGCCCGGGCCGCGACTTCATCATCAGTCCGACGGGAAACATTCCGTATCGCGGCACCGACGAGCCACGCGACAGCGGGCAGTGGGGCGCCCAGATCCGCTTCCGCCCAATGCCTGAGCTGGAAATGTCGCTGTTCCATGTGGTTTACCACGACAAAAACCCGGCCACCGGCCTGGTGGGCTACGACCCGCTGCCCGTGGGCAATGGTCAGTATGCATTCAAGAGCAATGGTTACCGCATCAAGTATTTTGAAGACATCAAACTGACGGGGATCAGCGCCACCACCAAGCTGGGCGAGACCCAGATCGGGGCTGAATGGTCGTACCGTGACGGTGCTCCGGTCATGGTCAATACCGGACTGGGCGCGGTGCCGGCCAAAGGTCGCGGGCAGCAGTTCCAATTGTCGGCGATGCGCATTCTGGGTGACCGCCCGTGGGCCAGCCAGACCACGTTGACCGGTGAAATTGTCACCGTACGGGCCGACCACGCGGATGAAACCTCCGGTGCGCCGAACCTGCAGGGCTTGCCGTTGTTGCCGTCGCTGGCGCCGTCCGTCGAGCCGTCCAACGATTACGCTTACAAAACTTCGTCTGCATGGCGTACGCGCTCCTCCAGCGCTTACACCCTCGGCGCGTCGTTCAGTTACCCGGGCGTGTTCCAGGGCTGGGACCTGGAGGTTCCGTTTACCTTCTCCAACGTGTTCAGCGGTGCCGCGCCCATGGCCGGGAGCATTGCCGGGGTTGCCGGTGACCGGCGCCTGAGTGCCGGGACCACCTTCAAGTACCTGAGCAACTTTGAAGTGTCGCTCAAGTACATCGGTTACCTGGG
This sequence comes from Pseudomonas taetrolens, assembly GCF_900475285.1. Taxonomy (NCBI): domain Bacteria; kingdom Pseudomonadati; phylum Pseudomonadota; class Gammaproteobacteria; order Pseudomonadales; family Pseudomonadaceae; genus Pseudomonas; species Pseudomonas taetrolens. Next base: position 2,240,051 of record NZ_LS483370.1, read on the forward strand.
CTCGGCTGATCCGATCAAGCGTCCGCTGGCAGACCGTGACTACGCCACGTTCTCCATGAAATACACCTTCTGAGTGAAGGCTGTCGCCGCCGGCCGCTGCTGTGACCTGATGCCGAGGTCGCCGGGGCCGGCGCAACACGCCTTAACGGTGCAACTGATTAAAGAGAGATAGCTATGGGTCTTAAAGGTCATGCGGCCATTGTTGGCAGCGCGCAGTACAAACCGGAAAAATATGCCACGGCCCCGCGCATGTTCCACCTGGAACAAGTCGCGGACCTGGCTGCCCAGGCGTTGCGTGATGCAGGCTTGCAGGCTTCGGATCTCGATGGGCTGGTGATCAATGGCCCGCAGTTTCATGAGGCTTCGGTATTCGTGCCCGCGATGGCGGCCGAATACCTGGGCTTGCGCCTGAACTTTGCCGAGGTGGTCGACCTCGGTGGCTGCACCTCGGTGGGGATGGTCTGGCGGGCTGCCGCGGCCATCGAATTGGGACTGTGCCAGGCCGTGCTGTGTGTACTGCCGGCGCGGATGGCGCCATTTGGACCGGACGAAGACCAGAGCTGGATGGCGCGCGCCATGCGTTTTGGCGGGCACAGCACCGCCTTCGGCGCCCCGGAAGCCGAGTTCGACCTGCCGTACGGTCACATGGGCCAGAACACCGGTTACGCGATGATTGCCCAGCGCTATGCCGCGCAATATGGCTACGACCCGCGAGCGATGGCCAAGATTGCCGTGGATCAGCGCACCAACGCGCAATACAACCCGCAGGCGATGTTTTACGGTCAGCCGTTGACCATCGAGCAAGTGCTGGCGAGTAAAAAAGTCGCCGACCCGCTGCATGTGCTGGAAATCGTGATGCCTGTGGCCGGGGGCGCGGCGATGATCATCGCTTCCAAAGAGGTCGCAGCCAGGGCCCGCAAGCGCCCGTCATGGATCACCGGGTTTGGCGAACACCTGGCCTTCAAGTCGCCGTCGTATGCCGCCGACATGCTGCACACCCCGATTGGCCCTGCCTCCAGCCGGGCGTTCGACATGGCCGGGCTCAAACCGGCCGATGTCGATGCCGCCCAGATTTACGACTGCTACACCATCACGGCATTGCTGACCCTGGAAGACGCAGGCTTCTGCGCCAAAGGCGAGGGCATGAGCTTTGTCCGCGAGCACGACCTTACCTGGCGTGGCGACTTCCCGATGAACACCCACGGCGGCCAGCTCAGTTTCGGCCAGGCCGGCTCGGCGGGCGGGATGTCCCAGGTGATCGAGGCCGTGACGCAAATTGCCGGAGAGGCCGGTGAACGTCAGCTCAAGCGTTGCGACACCGTGTACGTTTCAGGCACGGGTGGCGTGATGAGTGAGCAGGGCGCGTTGATACTTCAGGGAGCATGAATCCAATGTCGAATAACAAACCAATGCCGGTTCCGACCGAGATTTCAGCACCGTTCTGGGAAGGCCTGAAGGCTGAGCGGCTGCTGATCCAGCAGTGCAATCAATGCAACGACTGGGTGTTCTACCCGCGTCGCCACTGCCCGCAATGTTTTGCCCATGACCTGAGCTGGCACGAAGTCAGCGGCGGGGCGACGCTGTACAGCTTTACTGTCACACGCATCGCCACCTTGCCGGACTTCGCCGATGAAATGCCGCAAATGCTGGCCGTGATCGAGCTCGATCAAGGGGTGCGCATCAACAGCAATCTGGTGGGGCTGGATGAGTCCGAAGTGAAGATCGGCATGCGTCTGCAACCGGTGTTTGCCGAGGTCGACGCCAAGGGGAACCGGCTATTGCGCTTTACCGGGCTGGATAAAGACCCGGCCCGGCTGAAAACCCTGCGTACCGAGCAGCAACCTGCGGTGCCGGTGGCTGAGGTTGCCGCGGTACGTCAGGTCGCACTGGACGACGAAGCGGCGCTGCAGTCTCTGGTGAGCGAAACCTTCAGCCCATGGAGCAACCAGGTGGTGGTGGATCAGGCGCTGATCGACAGTTTTGCCCAGTTGTCAGGGGACGATTACTGGATTCACACCGATCCTGAGCGTGCACGAAAGCAAAGCCCGTTTGGCGGCACCATCGCCCACGGTGCGCTGGTGCAGATTCTGCAATCACGCATGAAGCTCAACCTGGGGTATGAGATCACCGGTTTCAGCAACATGATCAACTACGGTTCGGACCGCCTGCGCTTCCCCTCGGCGGTGCCCGCCGGCGCCACGATCCATGCCCGGGCCCGGGTCAAGCGTGTAGAGCGGGTCAAAAGCGGCACTCAACTGACCCTGGAGCTCAACACCCACGTGCTGGGCAGCGAACGGCCGTCCGTGATCAATGAACTGGTGATTTTGTATATGTAACCCCAGGGCGTAGCTGCATTTCCTGGCTTTGAAGGCCCTTCGGGCCTTATCGCAGCCTGCGGCAGCGGCTACAAAGGCTGCAGGTCGTGGGGATTCTGTAGCCGCAGCCGCCCCGGTTTTCCGCAACCCGTAGCAGCCGTCGAGCGGAACGAGGCCGCGTCCGGCGGTGCAGCCGTCTTAGATCCATCCCCGTGCGCGGGTCAAGCAACCCCAGGGCGTAGCTGCATTGCCTGGTTTTGAAGGCCCTTCGGGCCTTATCGCAGCCTGCGGCAGCGGCTACAAAGGCTGCAGGTCGTGGGGATTCTGTAGCCGCAGCCGCCCCGGTTTTCTGCAACCCGTAGCAGCTGTCGAGCGGAGCGAGGCCGCGTCCGGCGGTGGAGCCGTCGTAAAGTCGGTGACCCCATCTATCGCTGGACGTCGCCTCGTTGCACTCGACAGTTGCTACGGATGCGCAGTGCCCCACGGTCTTAGTCTCAACGGACGATGAGTCCCGCAACCAACCTTCCCATACTGCCCTCAGCCAATAAATACAGGCATTAGAGGAGCAGGCACATGATCGACATTCGTGGTTTGAGCTACTTCGTTGCAGAGTCCGCCGATCCGGTTCAATGGCAGCGTTATGCCGAAGACGTGCTCGGAATGATGGTCTGTGAGGCACCCGCTGGCGGTTTGTACGTGAAGATGGATGAGCGTCCGTTCCGGATGTTGATCGTGCCTGGCGGTGAGTCGCGTTATCTGGCTTCCGGCTGGGAGCTGGCCAGCGAAGGTGCTTTCAACGCGGCCATCGAAACCCTGGAGCAGGCTGATGTCAGTTGGCGTCCGGGCACGCCCGAACAATGTGATCAGCGCGGGGTACAAGCACTGGTGCACGTGACCGATCCGTCGGGCAATCGCCATGAGCTGAGCTGGGGCCATCGTTCCGATTGCCAGCCATTTGTGTCGCCACAAGGCGTGCCGGGGTTTGTCACCGGTGACATGGGGTTGGGGCACACCGTGCTGCCTGCGCCGAACTTTGATGCCACCCTGGCCTTTGCCAAAGACGTACTCGGGTTTGAGCTGTCGGACATTTTCAACTTCCGCCCCGACCCCTCGGCACCGCCAATCCGCATCCACTTTTTGCATTGCAAAAACAGTCGCCATCACAGCCTGGCGCTGGCCGAGTATCCGGTGCCGTCAGGCTGCGTTCACGTAATGGTCGAGGTCGAGTCCATGACCGAAGTGGGCCGCGCCCACGATCGTCACATTGCCCATAACGTCCAGCTGTCCGCCACGCTCGGCCAGCACCTGAACGACCGCATGACTTCGTTCTACATGAAAACCCCTTCGGGCTTCGACCTGGAGTACGGCTATGGCGGCTTGCTGGTGGACTGGCAAGCGCACAGCGCATTTGAGTTCACCCGGGTGAGCCTGTGGGGACACGACTTTTCCGTTGGCCAGCCATAGGGCTCAGCCTCGATGGTTCAGCAGTAAGGAGCAACACATGAACAAGCAAATGACAGCGGCGGACGTGGTCGGCCAATTGCGTGACGGCATGACCATCGGCTTCGGCGGCTGGGGGCCTCGGCGCAAGCCGATGGCAATTGTGCGCGAGATCCTGCGTTCGGACGTCAAGGACCTGACGGTGGTCGCGTATGGCGGCCCGGAAGTCGGCATGCTGTGCGCGGCCGGCAAGGTCAAAAAGCTGATATTCGGCTTTGCCACTCTGGATGCGATCCCGCTGGAAGCCCACTTTCGCAAGGCACGTGAAGCCGGCGGGCTGGAGCTTATGGAACTGGACGAGGGCATGCTGCAGTGGGGCCTGCGTGCCGCAGGCATGCGGTTGCCGTTTTTGCCGACACGCTGCGGTCTGGCGACAGATGTCAGCCGCCTGAACCCCGAGATCAAGCAGGTGCAATCGCCTTATGCCGATGGCGAGGTGCTGCTGGCCATGCCCGCGCTGAACCTGGACATCGCCTTTTTGCACGTCAACGTCGCCGATCGTCTGGGCAATACGTTGGTGACCGGGCCGGATCCGTATTTTGATCATCTTTACGCTCGTGCGGCGAAGCAGTGCTTCGTGTCATGCGAGCGCATTGAAGAGCGTTTGAATCTCGATGCCACCCAGGCCCGCTTCAACACTTTCGAGCGCTATCTGGTTAGCGGTGTGGTGCATGCGCCGTTTGGTGCGCATCCGACATCGTGCCCGTCCGATTACGGCTGGGACATGAGCCACCTCAAGCGCTACAGCGCCAGTGCTGCAGAAGACGGCGGCTGGGATGCCTACGTCGCGGAATTTGTGACCCCTGGCGAAACCGCCTATCAGGCCAGCAATGGCGGTACCGAACGCCTGGGCGCTTTGCCGCTGCCAGTGTTTTAAGGAGTATGAGCATGACTGCTACTTGTGAATTCACCCTGGCTGAACTGTTGATCGTGGCCGCCAGCGAAGCCTGGCGCGATAACGGCGAAGTCATCGCCTCCGGCCTGGGTGTCATCCCGCGCCTGGGTGCAAGCCTGGCCAAGATGACCCATAGCCCTGAACTGTTGATGACCGACAGCGAAGCGTTTCTGGTGGAAGAGCCGATTCCGTTGGGCCCGCGTGGCGATTATGTGCCGCGCTACTCGGGCTACCTGTCGTTTGAGCGGGTATTCGAGTGTGTCTGGGGCGGACGCCGCCACGCGATGATCGGGCCGACCCAGGTCGATCGCTGGGGCCAGACCAACCTCTCATGCATTGGCGATTACCAAAAGCCCAAGGTCGCGATGCTCGGCGTGCGTGGCTTGCCGGGCAACAGCATCAACCACATCAACTCGCTGTTCGTCCCGTCCCATAACACCCGTGCGTTTGTCGCGGGGGAAGTGGACATGGTCTCGGGAGTCGGTTTCAACGCTGAGCGCTGGAAAGAGGGCATGCGTCGTGACCTGATGGACATTCGACTGGTCGTCACCGACTTGTGCGTCATGGACTTCGGTGGCCCGGACCGTGCGCCGCAGGTGCGTTCGTTGCACCCGGGTGTGACGTTTGAAGAGGTGCAGGAAAAGACCGGCTTTGAGCTGCTCAAGGCCGCTGACCTCAAGCAAACCGTGGCGCCCACACTGGAGCAACTGGCACTCATTCGCCGGCTGGATCCGCATGACTACCGCGCCGCCGCGCTCAAGGGCAACCCGCCCGGCATTCGTCAGGCCTAAGGCAAGGACTCCAGATGAACAGCGACAGCGAATTTGTGCAGCGGGCTGATACCGCTGTGTACGAAACCGAAGAACCGGTGCTGTATGCGGTGGCCGATGGCATTGCCTCGCTGACCCTCAATCGGCCCACGGTCAACAATGCCCAGAACTCGCAAATGACCTATGCGCTGGATGATGCCTTTCGCCGGGCGGTGAATGACGATGAGGTGAAAGTCATCGTGTTGCGCGGCAATGGCAAGCACTTTTCGGCAGGGCATGACATCGGCACACCGGGACGCGACATCAACAAGTCGTTCGACCGGGCGCATTTGTGGTGGGATCACACCAACAAGCCGGGGGGGGAATACCTGTATGCCCGTGAGCAAGAGGTGTACCTGGGCATGTGCCGGCGCTGGCGCGAAGTGCCCAAGCCGACCATCGCCATGGTTCAGGGTGCCTGTATTGCCGGGGGGCTGATGCTGGCCTGGGTGTGCGATCTGATCGTCGCCAGCGACGATGCGTTTTTCCAGGACCCGGTGGTGCGCATGGGGATACCGGGGGTTGAGTACTTTGCTCACCCCTACGAACTCAACCCGCGCATTGCCAAGGAATTCCTGTTCACCGGAGACCGGATGAGCGCTGGGCGCGCTTATCAAATGGGCATGGTCAACCGTCTGTTTGCCCGGGACGAGCTGGAGGCGGGGACCTATGCGCTGGCGGCAGCGATTGCCAAACAGCCACGCATGGGGTTGGCCCTGACCAAGCAGGCGATCAATCATGTCGAGGACTTGCAGGGCAAGCGGACAGCGATGGACGCGGTATTTGCCTGGCATCACTTTGCCCATAGCCATAACGAGTTGCTCTCGGGTGACAAGCTTGGCGGCTATGACGCCAAGGGCATGGCCGAGGCCAACAAGGCGGCTGCGGGAGAACGTGGATGAGCGAATATTTACAAACAGCGCTGACCGAGGCGCTGGGTTGCCGCTATCCCATCGTGCAAACCGCGATGGGTTGGGTGGCGGATGCCAATCTGGTGGTCGCCAGCACGCGGGCCGGAGCCTTTGGCTTTTTGGCCGGAGCCACGATTGCTACCGATGCGCTGGAGGCAGAAATCCAGCGCGTGATTGAAGCCACCGGCGGCAGCAACTTCGGCCTGAATTTTCATATGTTTCAGGAGAACGCGGCGCAATGCGTCGACCTGGCCATTGAATACCGTTTGCGTGCCGTGAGTTATGGCCGCGGCCCGGATCGTCAGACCATCGACCGCTTTAAAAAGGCCGGGGTGCTGTGTATTCCGACCGTGGGCGCGGTCAAGCATGCGGTCAAGGCGGTTGAGCTGGGGGCCGACATGATCACCGTGCAGGGGGGCGAAGGGGGCGGCCATACCGGCGGCGTACCGAGCACCATTTTGCTGCCGCAGGTGCTGGATGCCGTAGGCGTCCCGGTGATCGCGGCCGGTGGTTATTCCACTGGCCGTGGTCTGGCCGGGGCGTTGGCCACGGGGGCTGCCGGGATTGCCATGGGGACGCGGTTCTTGATGACCCGCGAATCGCCCACGCCCCTTGCGACACTGGAGCGTTACGTAAAGGTCGCCGACCCGCAGCAGATCCGGGTGACCACAGCGGTGGATGGCATGCGCCACCGAATGATCGAGAACGCGTTTATCAATCGCCTGGAAAAAGCCAGCGCCTTTGGCCGCCTGCGCATCGCCCTGGGGAGTGCCTGGCAATGGAAGCAACAGACCGGCATGAGCCTGGGCCACATGCTCAGCGTGTTTGCGCAGTCGGTGAAGGAAGATCCGGGGGCGTTGTCGCAGACCGTAATGGCGGCCAACCAGCCGGTGTTATTACAGCGTTCGATGGTGGACGGTGTCCCTGACGAAGGGATTTTGCCTTGCGGCCAGGTGGCGGCGGCGATTGGCGAACTGAAAAGCTGCCAGGCACTGATCGAAGACATGGTGCAAGAGGCTGAACGGTGTTTGCGGGCGGTCGCTGCCCGCCACGCCGTGTAGCGCCCTCAGCATGCTCGCGATGACGCGCCGTCACCGCGAGCCAAGGCCAGGTTACAGCGTTACCCAGCGCTGCTCCTGCGCCGCTACGCGAATGGCGCTGGCCAGGCGTTCGACCTGCCAGGCCTCTTCAAAGTCAGGGCCTGGAGCCGGTTGACCGGTACAGGCCTGGATTACCGCATGGACTTCCAGGGTTTTCAGTTCGTTGTAGCCCAGTTGATGGCCTGCGGCCGGACTGAAAGCGGCATAACCGGGCAATGCCGGCCCCGCCAGCAGCCGCTCGAATCCGCCTTGCCCCTGTTTGCACAGTTGCAGCTCATTCAAGCGTTCCTGGTCGAATTTCAGGGTGCCCAGGGTGCCGCTGATTTCAAAGCTCAAATGATTTTTGTAGCCGTGCTTGAGCCAGCTGCTGCTGAACGTGCCGCGTGCGCCATTGCTAAAACGCAACAGGGCGTGGGTCTGATCATCCACTGCAATGTCGCGCAGCTCGCTGCTGTTGAGGGTGGCTGGGCGTTGCGGGTGAACGGTCTGGCTATCGGCGCACACGGCTTCAATATCGCCCACCAGATAACGCGCCATGGCCAGCAAGTGGCTGCCCAGATCCGCCAATGCTCCCCCGGCGTGACCGGGCTCGCAGCGCCATGACCAGGGCAGGTTCGCATCGGCCATGAAGTCTTCGCTGAACTCACCCTGAAAGCTGATGATGCGACCCAGATCGCCGCGTTCGATCATCTGCTGCGCCAGTACCAGCATCGGGTTGTGCTGGTAGTTGTAGCCGACCCGGGTGACCACGCCTGCGGTTCGGGCCGCCAGACGCATCTGATCGGCCTGCTCAAGGCTTACGGCCAGGGGTTTTTCACAGTACACGGCCTTGCCCGCCGCGATGGCCGCCATGGCCATGGGGAAGTGCAGGTGATTGGGGGTGGTGATGGCGACCAGATCAACCTTGGGGTCGGTAATCAGCTGTTGCCAGTCATTGTGGGCGCGCTCAAAACCCCAGGCGGTCGCGCAGTGCCGGGCACGTTCAGCATCGGCATCGGACACCGCCGCCAGATGCAACTGCACCGGGAGTTCGAATGCCGCGCTGACGTTGCGAAACGCCAGCGCGTGGGCACGGCCCATAAAGCCGGTGCCAATCAAGCCTATTCCAAGTTGACGCATCGCCAGGATCCTTTGGATTATTATTTTCAGGAAGGCTATTTATGGAATAAATATTCCGTATTTGCAATGCCTGGAAATTAATATTCATCGGGGCCGGGTCACTGCCGCAGATTGCCGGATCAGGAGAGGTATCCGCCGTCCACATTCAACGAAACGCCAGTGGTATAGCTTGACGCATCGCTGGCCAGGTACAACACCGCACCGGCCATTTCTTCGGGGGCGGCGACGCGTTTCAGCGGGATGTGTTGCAGCGCGGCATTGAGGATGGCGTCATTCTTGACCAGCGCCGAGGCGAATCGGGTGTCGGTCAGGCCCGGAAGCAAAGCGTTGCAGCGGATACCGAAGGGCGCGCATTCCTTGGCAAACACTTTGGTCATGTTGATGACCGCAGCCTTGGTCATCGAGTACACGCCCTGAAACTCCCCGGGTGAAACGCCGTTGATCGAGGCCACGTTGATGATGCTGCCGCCCTGATGTTCACGCATCAGCTTGCCGGCTTCGACGGACATAAAGAAATAGCCGCGAATGTTCACATCCACGGTCTTCTGGAATGCGCCGGGATCAGTGTCCAGTACGTTACAGAACTGCGGGTTGGTGGCGGCGTTATTGACCAGAATATCGAGGCGGCCGAAGTCCTGGCGAATCCGCGAAAAGGCCTGGGTGATGTGTTCCATTTCGCCGATATGGCAAGCAATGGCCGTGGCTTTTCCACCTTCGGCGATGATGGCGTCGGCCACGGCCTGGCAGCCTTCGAGCTTGCGGCTGGAGACAATGACATGGGCACCTTGCTGGGCCAGCAGTTTGGCGATGGCTTCGCCGATACCGCGACTGGCACCGGAAACCAAGGCAATTTTGCCTTCCAGATCGAACAGTTGGGTCTTGGACATGCTGACTCCTGGGTGAACGGGTTTAACGGCGAATGACCTTGAGGCTCATCTGCTCCAGCAGCGCGTTCATCTGCACGAACGATGCGAAGCGCGGATCCCGGGTCTGGCCGTGGTAGAAGCGGTAGTAGATTTGCTGAACGATACCGGCCAGGCGGAACAGGCCGTAGGTGTAATAAAAGTCGTAGTTGTCGATCCTGTTGCCTGAACGTTCGGCGTAATAGTCGACGAATTCACGGCGGGTCAACATGCCCGGAGCATTGCTCGGTTGACGCCGCAATTGCTGGAACGGAGCCGGGTCGTCTGCCTCGACCCAGTAGGCGAGGGTGTTGCCCAGATCCATCAGCGGGTCGCCCAGGGTGGTCAGCTCCCAGTCCAGGACCCCGATGATGCGCATCGGGTCCTGCGGGTCCAGGATCACGTTATCGAAGCGGTAATCGTTGTGCACCAGGGCGGATTTCGGGTGGTCGGCCGGCATATTCGACCTGAGCCAGTCCTTAACGGCTTCCCAATGAGGCGCATCCGGAGTCCGGGCCTGTTCATAGCGCTCGCACCAGCCATTGATCTGGCGTTGCACATAGCCTTGGGGCTTGCCCAGGTCGCCCAGGCCGCAGGCGTGGTAGTCAACTTGATGCAGCTCAACCAGGGTGTCGATAAATCCCCGGCACAGATCGCGGGTAGCTGCGGGCCCGAGGTCAAGTTCGGGCGGCAGGTCGGCGCGCAAGATAATGCCTTTGACCCGCTCCATGACATAGAACTCGCTGCCGATCAGGGTGTCATCGGTGCAATGGAGGTAGGCCTGCGGGCAGTAGGGGAACGCCTGCTTGAGTTGATTGAGAATGCGGAACTCGCGGCCCATGTCGTGGGCCGACCTGGCTTTATGGCCAAAGGGCGGGCGGCGCAGCACCAGTTCACGATCCGGGTATTCAAGCAGGTAGGTCAGGTTGGATGCACCGCCGGGGAACTGGCTGATCACGGGCTTGCCCGCCAGCATCGGGATGTGGGCCTTGAGGTATGCATCTATCCGGGCGGCGTCAAGCTCTTCACCTGTGCGGATGTGGGTGGACGAATCGGTAAGCGCCATGTCTATCTCTTCTGCTTATTCTTGGGGCCTGAGAACATTCGCTAATCTAATGGGCCTCCCGAACCTCGACAAGCCGGCGACGGCCTTAATAGGCCGGGGTGTTAGTGGTCGATCAACCTCCTTGATAGCCCCTCAGTGAAGCGCAGGCAAAAAAAAACCGAAGCGCGTGGGCCTCGGTTTTGGGTGCCGCGTGTGGCTTAGGCCGGGAACAGGTCGCTCAGCTTCATTGCCAGCATCATGTCGCCTTCAGCGCGCAGTTTGCCGCCCATGAAGGCCTGCATGCCGTCAGTCTCGCCGCTGACGATGTCTTTCAGGGTGTCGCCGTCCATGACCAGAGTCACTTGAGCGTCCGGGTTTTCACCTTCTTGCAGTTCGCAGGTGTTGTCTTTGACGATCAGCGAGAAGTGCTTGGAGTCATCGATGCGAAAACCGAATACCAGGTCCAGGCCCGCAGCAGCGGCTGGGTTGAATTTGGCTTTCATTGCTTGAACGGCATCAGCTACAGAAGTCATGGTTCGATCCTTTATAGGGTGAGTTACAGCGACCCGAAGGGCGCGTTTGCCATCGCTTATCGGTAGGTGATCAGTGATGGCGTCTTCAACAGCTGCAGATGCAAATGACTGTTGAAGGAAGCCAGGGTGACCTCGTCGCCGTGGTACTTGAGGTGGCTGAGCGAGGTGTTTGCGATCTGCCAGGTCAGCTTGAAGGCTTCGCTGGCGGGAATTCGGGTCAACAGATGAAGCAGGGCAGTGATGGTGCCGCCGGAGGTGAATACAGCGATGGATTGCCCGGTATCAGCCTGCTTGAGAAGACGTGTGAGCCCGGCCTGTACCCGCTCGACAAATCCTGCCCAGCTTTCCAGCCCGGGCGTGTCCCAGTTGCCGCTGATCCAGCGAGCGATGATCAGTTCAAAGATGCGCTGGAACTCCACCGGATTGTGAACGGCATTGCTCATGGCCGTCAGGGCTTCGGGCTCATCCGGCAACAACCCCGGCAGCAGTCCTTCAAGCACGCCATAGGCGTCAAATTCATTGAAGGCTGCATCGACTTCCAGCCCGGGAGTGGCCAGGCCTGCGGCACTGAATCGGGCCATGGCATGTCGCGCGGTGTCCTGTTGGCGCGACAGGTCGCCGGACAGGCAGCGATCGAAGTTCAGGCCAAGATCCAGCAGATGCTGGCCCACGACTTGCGCCTGGCGCACACCCAGCGGCGACAACACATCGTAGTCGTCTGCACCGAAGGAGGCCTGGCCATGTCTTATCAGATAGATGCTACCCACGTCCGCTTCATCCCGGTACGTTGAAAGTCTGGCGAGGTTAGGAGGATGGCAAGGTACTGTCAATGAAAAAACATACGCTTGTTTGAATTGTGCCGATGCCCTTGTGCGCAGGTGTTTGCCGGCTGGCCGGCAGCGGGTCGCGCCGGTATGCTTGAGGCCATTGCGCAGCCCTGTCCCGGGGGTTGCTTACGTTCGAAGGAGAGGGTGTGGAATTTCTTGCCGAGTACGCCAGTTTTTTGGCCAAAACCGTGACCCTTGTGGTCGCTATCCTGGTGGTGCTGGTGACCCTTGCGGCCTTGCGCGGCAAAGGGCGTCGCCGCTCTGCGGGGCAATTGCAGATCAGCAACCTGAATGACTTCTACAAAGGCCTGCGCGAACGTCTGGAGCAATCACTGCTGAGCAAGGATCAGCTCAAGACACTGCGCAAGCAAACCGCCAAGGCTGACAAGAAGCTGAAGAAACAACCCGAAGAAAAGCCACGGGTATTCGTGCTGGACTTCGACGGTGATATCAAGGCTTCGGCGACCGAGAGCCTGCGGCACGAAATCACCAGCCTGCTGACCCTGGCCACCCCGGCGGATGAAGTGGTGCTGCGTCTCGAAAGCGGTGGCGGCATGGTCCACAGCTACGGCCTCGCGTCGTCACAACTGGCACGTATTCGCCAGGCCGGTATCCCGCTGACGGTGTGCATCGATAAAGTGGCTGCCAGCGGCGGTTACATGATGGCGTGCATCGGCCAAAAGATTATCAGCGCACCTTTTGCCATTCTGGGTTCTATCGGGGTCGTGGCGCAGTTGCCCAACGTTAACCGCTTGCTGAAGAAACACGACATCGATTACGAAGTGCTCACGGCGGGTGAATACAAACGCACCTTGACGGTGTTTGGCGAAAACACCGAGAAAGGCCGCGAGAAGTTTCAACAGGATCTGGACATCACTCACCAGTTGTTCAAAAACTTCGTGGCCAAGTACCGTCCCCAGCTAGCCATTGATGAAGTGGCCACCGGAGAAGTCTGGCTGGGGGTTGCTGCCGTTGACATGAAACTGGTTGATGAGTTGAAAACCAGCGACGAGTATCTGGCTGAACGGGCCAGGGACGCTCAACTGTTCCACTTGCACTATGCCCAGCGTAAAAGCCTGCAGGAGCGGGTAGGGCTGGCTGCCAGCCAGTCTGCCGAACGGGTGGCGGACTCGTTGTGGAGCCGTTTGACCCAACAGCGCTTCTGGTGATCCATGATCGGCGCCCTTGCGACACTTGACGCAAGGGCGCCGATTGACGTTGTTATCGAGGCAACTTGCTAATGGATAACGGCGATTAAAAGTTGTTCGGATGGCATGTTTAAAGTCTGGTGTTACTTATATATGCGATTGCCTTTGATTACAGGTGAGTTGCACGCTGACTTGATCGGGTATTCAATTAAATCTCTTTGAACGCTGCGTATACGCTAAAGCCTCGACATTATTCAGGTTTTAGTCATGACACTTTTCACGGACTTACCGACTCCTGTTAATGGGCAGGTGTCGACCGAACACCCACCGTTGTTGCCTACGACAGCGGCCGAGTACCTTCACGATGATCTGATTGCCACACAGTTGCCCGCCTGGTTCAAAGAGGCGCCTCTCGGTGTGCGCGACGCGTTGCGCGAAACCCTTGATCAGTGGCACCGCACACAAACCGTAGTCGCTGATGTTTTTGCCCGTATGCAGCCGATCAGGCAATTTGCCGAACAGCGCTTGCAGGCTGCCCTGGCCGCATACGGCTGGGGTCATGTTGACCCCCACGCTTATGGTTTGAAACAGATTCGTCTGTTACAGAATGCATTGATATTCATCACCAATCAGCAACTCAAGATTGTCGATACCTTGGTGCGTCAAACGTTGCCCGATATTGTGGTTCCGGAATCTTTTGAAATAGATCTGATTTCCAGTATCAGTCAACACAGCCTGTTGCATGCCGCACTGCAGAACTTTGAGGGCGCCGAAACACAACCAGGAGGCTTCGAGACGGGCACGGCCATTTTCAGTCTGCAGAACAACCGGCTGATCGAGCACCCGGAGTTACCCCCGGAAACGTTTGCCGCCATCAGCCGTAACCTGAATCTGGGTGAACAGTACCAGGCGCATCTCAGTAACCTGTTCAACCCTCCCGACGATGTTTATGAACCTGAAGATCCCCGCTCCAGGGCATACCAGATCAACGCCAGTTTCATTGCGAACAAACAGCATGAGTTCATCGCTGAATTGCACATGGCATACATGAAAGGGCAACTCTCCTATGCGAACTACCACGCCATTCTGCAAGGGGTCTGGCCTGGCAAGGCAGGGCAGGACGTGACAGCAGGCCACAGCACGCTCGAAGTGATGGGCTTTGAAGTACCAGGAATCATGGTGCTTTGGCCCGAGCGAACAACCTCCAGGACGCATTCGCCTTGCGTGGTGTATTTGCCGCAGTCGCCCTACAAGGTGTTCAACGAGTTTCAGCGTTTCGACCTGTTCAAGGAGCAGTTGCGCGACTGGTTGAAGACGCCGGAATTTTCCCGGTATTTTGTCCAGCGTGTGCCGTTGCGCCATCGTGCTCAGTTCATGCAACGCAGCGATATAAGACATGTCGCCTGGGATTCGCTGCTGCTGTTGAGCCCGCAAGTCATTACCGAGTCGGTCATTATGGTCGAGACGCGCCATGTCGATCAGTCCGGCAATCCCTTCGAAGTTGCCTGGCAATTGCAGCGAGCGCAGATCATGGACGATGCACGGCTATTGGCCGTGCCGACCGCCGATGAAGACTCGAAGAGCCGGCTAAAGCGCCAGGTCGAATATTTGAATGCCGGTTTGAGTGTGCTGACACTGGTGCTGGGTTTTGTACCCGTGCTGGGTGAGATCCTGCTGGCCTTCAGCCTGATCCAGGTGGGACTGAATGTGTTCAAGGGCATTCAGGCCTGGCAACGCAATGATCGCCTGAAAGCCCTCGACTATTTGTTCGATGTGGCCCAGAACCTTGCTCTGGTGGCTGTACCGGCAGCAGCCAAGGGCTTGCGCTCATCCCCCGAACCGGTGGTCGACAAGCTGGTCAGGGTGACTCTGAGCAACGGCGAAAAGCGTTTATGGAAACCCGACCTCACCCCGTACCAGGAAGACCCCGCACGTTTGTGGGGGCTTGAGCCCGATGCGCAGGGTATCTACAGCCGTGATGACAAAGCGTACATACGTCTCGATTCTGCGGTGTACCGGATCAAGGCGGACCGGAGCACCGGGCAAGGTGTCATTTTGCACCCTGACGATCCGTCGGCCTATACCCCCAAAGTGCGTGGCAATTCAGGCGGGCAATGGGCTCACGAACTTGAAGATCCCCTGCGCTGGCCGCGGCTGCAATTGTTCCGGCGGCTGGGGCCGGCTGCCGAGGCGTTGTCCGATGTGAACGCAGAACACGTGCTGCAGATCACCGGCACCTCCGACGACATTTTGCGCAAAGTGCACATGGACCTTCTGCCGATGCCCGCGTTGCTGGCTGACTGTCTCACACGGGTGAGTCTGGTCGATCAGGTCGAATCCTTTGTCGCCCACATGAAAGCCGGGATGGATGGACGTGCGGAGTTTGCGCCCCTGCAACTGGAAGTGTTGACACGATTGCCCAGCTGGCCTGCCGACCGGGTGTTGCGCGTGGTGGACAAGCGGGGTGGGATAGTCCGGGAGTATGGGTACCTGCAGATTGCATCCGGGCCTCGCTTGCAAATTGCCGAAGCGCAAATCAGGAAGGGCGATCTGCTCAAGGTCACGCTTGAGAGCTTGTCCCAGGCTCAAATCGAACACTTGCTCGGCGAGCCGGTGACCGGGCTTGTGCCGCAGCGGCAGGCGTTGGCACGCCTGATAGGCGAGGCGGCCGAGGCAGAGCAGGCGCAGCTTGTCTCACGGCTCTACACCCTGAGTGAAAAGGCCCGGCCGGAACTGATGGGCATCCAGCATGCTTTGCCAAGCTTGCCGGTGAGGGTGCTCGAAGAACTTTCCAGTCACCTGACACCCCGGGAAGCGCAGACATTAGCCGAAAACGGACGATTGCCGCTGCGCATCCTGGAGGAGGGACGGGTCTACAGGCAAATGCTGCGCTTGAATCGCGCACTGGAAGGGTTGTTCTATCCCGTATTGAGCAATGCGGACAGCCACAGCCTGGTGTGGCACACATTGCCTTTGCTGCGTGGATGGTCGGCCCAGTCCAACCTTGAGTTGTACAGCACCGTCACGGGCAAGAAGCTGGGCGGCGTCATCGGTGACCCGTCGGGGTACAGCGCCAAGCTGTACAAAACGGAAAACGCGTATGAGGCGGTGGATGGCCGCAGTGGTGAAGCGGTCACTGACCCCGATCTCTTGCCCGTGCTGTACAAGGCATTGAATTTGACTCAGCGCTACGCACTGGACCTGCCTTTGGACGAGGGCGTGTCGGTGTTGCGCAGTCGCCTGTGCCGCCTCGCGGCACAGCAACGCGCCGCGTCCGCCCAAGGGTTGGGGATGCAAAAGATAAAGCCCTGGTTCAAATCACCGATGCGCCTGGCTGAGGGGCGTCTGGGGTATCCCATGGGAGGGCGTGTCGGGCGTTTGCCCAGTGAAAATGACCCGCGTCTGCTCAAAGATTTGGTACACGAACTGTATCCATTGCTGTCCGAGGCTGAAACAGAGCGTTTATTGCTGAGCTTTCGACAGCCGTCGGCGCAGGCGACGCGTGAGCTTGTCAGGCGCAAGGCCGAGCTGGATAAGTTGCGTCGCGTGCTGGACGACTGGGAGGCGTCGCCGTCATGGACTCAGTCACTGTCCGGTGCACGGGTCAAGGTATCAACCGCCCACAAACAGCAGATGAAACAGGCCATCATCAGCGCCTGGCGCAGACAGACGCCGACGCTGACCGTGGACAATCACATCGGCCATGAGCTCAATCTCAATGGCTGGCCGGTGGACAGCCTGCCGACCCTGAACGCCGACTTCAGCCATGTCAGTGCCTTGCATTTGGCCCATGCCACCGGTGGTATCTCATCGACATTTCTGGAAAATTTTCCGGGCCTGCGGGTGTTGTCACTGATCGATAATGGCCTGACCGAAGTACCCGCTGCACTGTCAGCGATGCCCGATCTGATCGACCTGAACCTGCAAGGCAATCAGATCGTGCTGAGTGGTACAACGAGCGGGATTCTGTCGGGCTTGACCCGTCTCAGGTCCTTGAACCTGACCGGTAATCCTCTGGGGCGTACGTTTTCAGTCCGCCAAATGGGTAATCTTCAGCACTTGATGCTGCGGTACACGGGGCTCAGCGCATGGCCCGAAGGGGTGGAGAGGCTTACGCAAATGCGCCTGATGGATCTTCGCAACAACGCGATCACCCAGGTACCGGCACAGGTCCTGACGCCGGAGCGGTACGCAATCAACCGGGTGACGTCATTGCATGACAACCCGCTGGATCCTGACTCGTTACGCCGCCTTGAGCTGTATCGTCGCGAGCACGGGATTAACTTCGGTATCTCTGCCCAGCGCCAGCATGTTGCCGAGGAAGGCGGCATTTACCACTGGGCGGTGTCCCCCAGCCGCGAGCAAACACGTCAATGGCAGGCCCTTAGCGAGCATGGAGAGTCCGGTGACTTCTTCCGGGTCCTGGAAGACCTGAGCGCTTCGTCACAGTTCACCCATACCCGACAAGACCTGACGCAACGCGTCTGGAAGTTGATAGGCGCTGCACATGACAACCAGGAGGTGCGCGAGCGACTGTTCGCCATGGCCGGACATCAGCGTACCTGCGCCGATGGCATTGCCATGGTGTTTGCCGACATGGAGTTGAACTACAGCATTTTCCAGGCCGAATCTTCGCTCAACACCGAGCAGCAACTGCTGAATCTGGCCCGAGGGTTGTTCCGCATCGAAAAGCTCAATGCGTATGTGTCGAGGGTGCTCGATGACCGGATCATCCGCATCATGAGCAAACAACAGGATTATGTGCAGCGGCTGCAGGTACTGGCCGACGAGCACCCCGGTGTCGCGACCAGGCCTGTAAGTGAAATGGCGCCTGTGGACCAACAGGGCGTGGCTTATCGTCTGGGCTCGCCGGAGGCCACGCGACTGGCGAGTTACCTGAGCCCGCTCTGGGTGCAGCAAGAGGTTGCACGGCTTGATCCGCTGGAGGTGCAAATGTTTTATCAGGTCAACCTGGCGCGTGTGCTTGAGTTGCCCGCGCGGCCCAAGAGCATGCAATTCGGGAACGTGGCCGAAGTGACCCCGCAGGAGTTGTCAGTGGCCAGGCAGTATGTGCTGCAGCAAGAAACACAGCCGGCGTTGCAGGCCTTCATTGAGAAGCAAGTGTTTTGGGGAGAGTACTTGCGAAAGAAATACCCGGAAGCTTTTAACGGCATGTCGACCAATCACCAGAACCGCATGGACACGGTGTATTCGGAGCGCGGCGAGGGGACCGATGAGGAGTACATGGAGAAAATCAGTACGGTTGTCGAGAGTCGCGAACGCGCGATGGATCTGGTCGTGAGTGAACTGACACGACAGGAGCTCGAGCAGCATCCTTTTGCCCTGGCCGAACCCAGGCCGTCTACGTCAAGGGACACCTGATCCCCGTAGCACCGGGCTGAGCCCTGAGTCACGCACAACGGTGCGGCCCAGGACTCAGAGCACCGGCTTATCGCCGACGGAACAGTGGCATAGGCTCGTCAGATGACGATTGATAGGTCACTGAAAAGTCTTTCAGACCCTGCAAGGCCTCATACGGGTCCTTGTCGGGACGAATGGCAAATGCATCGAAGCCACAGCGGTGCAGGTAGAACAGTTGATCGCGCAGGACGTCGCCAATGGCCCGCAGTTCGCCTTTGTAACCGTAGCGGTCACGCAGCAGGCGGGCATTGGAGTAGCTGCGGCCGTCGGTGAAGGCCGGGAAATTCAAGGCGATCACCTGGAAACTGGCCACGTCGTCGCCAATTTCTTCGGCTTCTTCATCGCTGTCCAGCCATACGCCAAGGCCACCATCACGGGCTTTGAGTGCATGCCCGTGTTCACGCCACAGTACCAGCGGCACGATCAGGTCGTCGCAGTTGGAGATTTCGTCAAAGCTCGCGTCTTTTGGCAGCAAGTGCCAGGTTTCGTCGATGACTTCGTTGTTCTTAATTATTCGCTGCATAGACGCGCTCCTTGAAGGGATCGATGCCAATACGTTGATAGGTGTCGATGAAACGCTCGTTTTCGATACGTTTTTCAACGTAGACATCAATCAGCTTTTCAATCACATCCGGCATCGCATCCTGTGCGAACGAAGGACCGAGAATCTTGCCCAGGCTGGCATCGCGACTGGCGCTGCCGCCCAGGGAAACCTGATAGAACTCGGCGCCTTTTTTGTCGACGCCCAGAATACCGATATGCCCGACGTGGTGGTGACCACAGGCGTTCATGCAACCGGAAATGTTCAGGTCCAGTTCGCCGATGTCGAACAGGTAGTCGAGGTCGTCGAAGCGGCGCTGGATCGATTCGGCAATCGGAATCGACTTGGCGTTGGCCAGGGAGCAGAAGTCGCCGCCGGGGCAGCAGATGATGTCCGTCAGCAAACCGATGTTGGGCGTGGCAAATCCTTGCTCGCGCAGCTCGCCCCACATGGCGAACAGCTGGCTTTGCTCAACATCGGCCAGGATGATGTTTTGCTCGTGGGAGGTGCGTAACTGGCCAAAACTGTAGCGATCGGCCATGTCGGCGATGCCGTCCCATTGC
Source organism: Pseudomonas taetrolens (assembly GCF_900475285.1). Lineage (NCBI taxonomy): Bacteria > Pseudomonadati > Pseudomonadota > Gammaproteobacteria > Pseudomonadales > Pseudomonadaceae > Pseudomonas > Pseudomonas taetrolens. The sequence goes on from NZ_LS483370.1 coordinate 2,259,680, forward strand.
TTGTCGGTCACATCGCCTGGCGCTACGCCAGTCGGCTTGAGCGACAGGGTAACAGCGACATAGCCCGGCTTTTTGTGGGCCAGGGTATTGCGCGTGCGCCAGCGGGCAAAGCCCGGGTGCTGCTGGTCGAGCTCAGCCAGTTCAGCGCTGAAATCCGGCAGGGTCTTGTAGTCCGGGTCGACGAAGTGCCGGGCAATACGCTGGACTTCGGCTTCGGTCAGTGTGTTCGAGCCGCCGCGCAAGTGAACCATCTCGGATTCGACACGCTCGGCGAACACTTCAGGCGTCAATGCCTTGACCAGAATCTTGATCCGCGCCTTGTACTTGTTGTCCCGGCGGCCGTAGCGGTTGTAAACCCGCAGGATGGCTTCGAGGTAGCTCAGCAAGTCTTGCCACGGCAGGAATTCATTGATGAAAGCGCCGATGACCGGGGTACGGCCCAGACCGCCACCGACCAGGACGCGGAAGCCCAGCTCGCCGGCTTCGTTGTGCACCGGCTCCAGGCCGATGTCATGCACTTCAATGGCGGCGCGGTCAGAGGAAGAACCGTTGATCGCGATTTTGAATTTGCGAGGCAGGTAGGCGAACTCGGGGTGGAAGGTAGTCCATTGACGGACGATTTCGCACCAAGGGCGCGAGTCGATCGCTTCATCGGCTGCAACGCCCGCGAACTGGTCGGTGGTGACGTTGCGCAGGCAGTTGCCGCTGGTTTGAATGGCGTGCATCTGCACGGTCGCCAATTCTTCCAGGATGTCCGGAATGTCTTCCAGTGCCGGCCAGTTGAATTGCACGTTCTGGCGGGTACTGATGTGGGCATAGCCCTTGTCATAATCGCGAGCGATCTTTGCCATCATTCGCGCCTGGCGCGAGGTCAACTGACCATAAGGCACAGCCACGCGCAGCATGGGCGCAAAGCGCTGGACATAAAGGCCATTTTGCAGGCGCAGGGGGCGGAACTCTTCTTCGCTCAGCTCACCGGCCAGATAGCGTCGGGTCTGATCCCGGAACTGCTTGACGCGGTCCTCGATGATCCGCTGATCGTACTCGTCATATACGTACATATAGGTCCTGTTCTCAGGCTGCTAACAGCTTATCTGCGCGCACGGCCGCGCACTCCCCACGGAGCAAGGCACGATACCAGTTTGTAGTTATGCGCAAAAGTGATGTTTAAGCATATGCAAAGAACAAAAACGACTAAAAAACCAGGTGACTCAAACACTTACTTGTCGAAAGGTCATTGCTGGACTTTACTGGTTTGAAGTCTTCAAGCAATCACCCATAAAACCGAAAAGAGGCGATGCGATGAGTACTCCCGTCAAGGCGCGTAAAAGCGACAGCAAGGTCGATGCATGGGCCATCCTTTTACTGATCATTCTGGTGGTGTCGACTGCGGTGTTTTGGGTCAGCCATCAATAACTCTCTCATGACCGCCTGATTCACAGATAACCGGGTTTCCCGGGGAATCAGGCACTGACCTGCATCCTGCGGGTTGTTTCGCGTGCCCGCAGCAAAGCGTTTATACGCCCGCCAGGTGCAGGATCAGCTTGACGATGGCGAACAGTGTCAACGCGAAAATGGTCGTGAACACAAGCCCCAGGATCAGGAAGTGGCCGGGTTTTCCGTGTGTAAAATCGCGGGTACGGTTTTTCGCGCTTTGCACACCAAACGCAGCGGCCACCACGCTGTGGAGCATTTGCCAGAACGTAGGCGGCTTGTTCTCTGGATCGTCCATGGAGCGCTTGAGCCTTGTGCCGGAACGAGGGTCTCCTCAGGATAGTCAATTTTTCGGGCGGTGCTGCCGCATCCTCTGTCTGCGATAACCCAGTACCTCTTTTCGCACCTCCAATCATGATGAATTGGTGTTCCTTCTCATGTCATAAGGAACATGCATCATGTCGGAACCCTCCCGAGCCTCTCACCAGGGGCTCCATGCCACCTTTATCAAGCAGCGGTTGCCCGGCTGGGTGGAACACCTTGCGGCACCGCATATCAAGGCGATGAGCCGCGGACGTGATCCTGTGCAGAGCTTCACGGCAGCCAATCCCGAGCTGTTTGCCCGGGCCGCACCCGAGTTGCGCCAGGCCTTGCTCGACAGTCAGGCCCGCCGTCAGGCTTCCCATCACACGCTGGCAGCGACACTCCAGGCGTTCAAGGGGATAAGCGAGTTTGCAAGACCATTGCTGATCGAGGCCTTGCGAAAAAAGTTCGGCCTGGATGTGGATGTCAATCAGACCCGGCTGTATCACCTGCATGCGCCCAACCGTAAAGAAGAGCAGACCCTGCTGCAGGCCGCATTGCGTAATTTTGAGGCCGGTGAGCGCTTCGATGAAGTCGCCCTGCAGGAAACCAGTGCGTTGGCACCTGCCGGTGCCCTGGAAAAACATTACCTCGGTGAACCTGACCGCTCCGGTACCGGGCCGGTGCGCTACCGCATTCGCGACAAGCTGCCAATCGATCCCGGCGCCTTTGCGCAGCTGTGCCGCGAGCTGGATCTGGGGCGCCAGTACCAGGATCATTTGCGCAGTGTGTTCGAGGCTCCCGACACTGCCGACCGTGTGCGCGAGCAGATGGTGGCGGCATACAAGGACAATCTGCGGGTCCAGACACACTTGGCGCACATCAAGTCGAACATCAGCGATTCGGCTTGCGCCACCTTGCTGTCTATTCTCGATGGCACTCCGGCGCCCACGCTCGATGGTCACCCGGTGGTCTACAGCCAGTTGCAACTATTGGGATCGGACTTGAGCGAGATCCTGATCATCGGTCCGTCGGTGCGCAATCTGGAAACGCTGTGGTATGACCTGGGAACCCTGGCGCTGCCGTTGCCTGCGCCCTTTGTCGGGCAAAACGGCTTTGATACGCGGATCATCGTCTATATCCCGGGCGATCCCGTGAGCCCGGTCAAGGAGCATGCCTCACTCAGTGCCTTTGTCGCGGACCTGTCGCGTAATTTGCGCACTGCGGACTATCAGCGGTTTTTCTCCGGGTTTGTAGCGCACGATCAATCGGCTGACTTTTTTCGTCGGCTCAAGGGGCAGCTCAAGGTCCGGCAATGGAACCCCAGCCCGGTGTATCCCGGCCCGCCCTACAACCCGGACGCGTTTGCGGGCGGGATCTATGAAGAGGTCTGGAACCCTCAGGTCGATTTGCGGGCCGTTGAGAACTTTCTGAGCACCGAAGCCTTCCATGAAGTCTACGACCGCCACCTGTCCCGAATGAAAGCCAATGCGCGCTTGCTGGCGGTGCCTGTGGCTGAAGTCGACCACAAGGCCTGGATCGCACGGCTTGAACATTTTGCCCAGTGGGGCCTGAACGTGCTGAATGTAGCGGCCTTCTTCGTCCCGGGGCTAGGGGAGGTGATGCTGGGAGTGACGGCAGTGCAGCTGTCGCTTGAGGTCTATCACGGCATTCAGGCCTGGCAGGTCGGGGATGCCGCACAGGCCTGGGGCTACCTGGAATCGTTCATGCTCAACGCGGCCTTTATGGCTGCGTTGGCCGGGGCGGGGGCCGCGACAAGAGCACCGGCAATCAAGCCCGACAGCCTGGTCAACCGTTTTGTCCGGGTTGAACTGCCCAACGGCCAGTCACGGCTCTGGAAGCCAGACCTGACGCCTTATCGCAGCGATGTGGTGCTGGACGAAAGTCGCGTCCCCAATGCCCAGGGGCAGTACGAAATCGAGGGCAGGGTGTTTATCCGCCAGGAGGGTCAGGTTTACGAAAAGACTTGGGATCCGAGCATTGAAGCGTGGCGGATCAAACACCCGACCGATCCGACTGCATACCAGCCGGTGCTGAAGCACAATCAGGCCGGTGCCTGGCGTCATGCGTTCGAGCGCCCTCTGGAATGGGATCGTCCGACCTTGCTGCGGCGTATGGGGCCTGTGGCAGAGCCTTTTACCGACCCGGAGCTGGAGCAAATCGCCGATATCAGCGGGATCGATGAGGACGCTCTGCGCAAGATGCACGTTGACCATGAGGCGCCGCCGCCATTGCTGGCGGAAGCGTTCCGCTTGTTCAAGACCGATCGGCAGGTCAACCAGTTGATCGAGCAGGCTCGAGCTGGAGAGCCGGTACCGGATAACCGTTACAACTATGTCCTGCCCATGGTGATCGACATGCCGGGCTGGCCCTTCGGGCGGGTCATCGAGGTCTTCGAGGACGCGGCCCTGACGGTCAAGCTCGATCAGTACGGCGTGGCACCAGGCCTGGTCAGGCCTGCCATCAGGGTGACAAGGGCCCAGGTTGCCAGCAGCCAGTTGCCCCAGCTGATTTTGACGGCGCTGGACGAGCAGGAAATCATCCGTTTGCTCGGGGACGAGGGGGCTCGGGTCGACAGCGAGCGTGTTGCAGTTTTCAGGGCGCACATCGCGGATTTCCTGCAGACTCAAAAAGCTTCGATTTTCGACAGTATTCATTTGGGTACGGAGCCTTCAATACCGGAGATGAGCGTACTGCGTCGCAACATGCCCGGGCTGTGCGTCGACGCTGCCCAGACACTGCTGAACGACGCTTCGGACATCGAGCGGGCGAGCCTGCGCGATCACCGGCGCATACCGTTGCGTCTGGCTGAAGAGGCCCGTGTGCTGGTGCAGCAGGGGCGATTGAGCCGGGCCTGTGCGGGCTTGTACCTGGACAGCCTGGGCTCGGCCGATAGCGACCGATTGGTGCTGCATGCTCTGGAAAAACTGCCGGGCTGGTCAGGCAGTCTGCGTGTTGAGGTGCGTGAAGGGCATGTGGGCGGACGTTTGCTTGACAGCATCGGCAGCGAAACCGCGCCTGCCCGCAAATACCTGGTCAGGCGCGGCAATCAGTTCCAGGCTTATGATGATGACGGCAACACACTGAACAGCGTGCCACGCACAGGTCGAAATCTGTTCGCATCGGTGATGCACGCCTTGCCCGATGATGTCCGCCAGGGTTTGGCGTTTCCTCATGTGGGCCAGGCGGCGGAGTTGCAGGTCGCCGTGGGCGATTATGCCATCGGGCACCGTACTGAAATGTCACGGGTGTTGGGCCAGCAACCGATCAAGCCCCGCTTCAGGGCGCCACAGCCGGGGTATACGGGCTACTTGCTCAGCGGTCGGGGCAGTGGGGTGCCGCGACTGGATGCATCGCTGGTTGCCAGGGTACGGGACACTTACCCGAACCTGAGTGACGCGGTGGCCACCGAATTTGTGCATGATCAGTTTCTTTCAGGCAAAACCGATCAGCAGGTGTACACCCTTTTAAACAACCGGGCCCGTGAACTGCAGGCGCTGAGCGACACACTCGATACATGGGTGGCCGCCTCGGGACGGTCGCAGGCATCGCGTCGCGCACTGGCCAGCAGGCTGATCGACTGCTGGCGTTCGACTCCGTGGCGAGGGCGGCCATCTGCAACATCTCTTGATCTGTCCGGCGCCGAGGGCCTGACGCCGCTGGCGGCAGACTTTTCCCATGTCAGGGCCCTTAAGCTGAACCTCGCCGAACTGACCGAACCTTCAGTGGCCGGGCTGCTACGACAATTTCCCGAGGCCAGCCGCCTCGATCTGTGGATGGGCCCTGACATGGCGTTGTCCGAATCGATCACGGGCCAGCGCCATATCACCGAGCTGCGGCTCGAAGGCATGTTCTCGCCAGCGTTGCAGGCTTCATTGAGTGCCATGCCGCACCTGGAAACGCTCAGCATCAGCGCTCGGATGGAGGCCCTCGATGTGAGCGCTCTACCTCAACTGCGTAGCCTGACGCTCAAGCATCTGATGCAGTGGCCGGACGGGGTTCTGCAATTGGAGCACCTGCAAAATCTGGATCTGCGCGGCAGCCCGATCAGCACGCTGCCGGAACCCTTGCTCGGCGGTCACGAGCGTGTCTGGCGGGGGCTGACGATGGACTGGGCAAGGCTGGATCACCAATCGTTCCTGTCGGCTTATCGCTTCTTGCGCGGTAATCCTGCGCACCTGGCTGACATTGAGCAGGTGGCGCAGACTTATTGGCAAAATGTATTGAAAAATCTGGTACTGGAACCCGACCAGCTCGATCAAGTGTTTTTCAGTCGTCCCAGAACCCGAGTAGTAGAAGGGTTTGCCCCGCGTGCTCTGGACGAGGGGGTATCCACAGAGGCGATGCTCGAGCGCGTCCGGCAGCTGCGTGAGGAAAAACAGGCATTGATACGGCAGCTGACCGAGTGGTGGCCTCGAGAGGTTCGGGTTGATCGCCAGCGAGTCGACATTGAGCACCGTCTTGAAGTTGCCAATCGTCTTCTGGGCGCTTGGCGTGATGGCATCCGCCTGCGCTTTGGTCCGGAGCAGGAGCTGTCGACGCAGACTGCGTTACGGAGCAGGCTGTACCTGTCAGGAGGGCGGCTGGGAGATCTGCCCGAGCTGTCCGTGGCGACGTATTCGCATATCCGGCACCTGGAACTGTCCGGTGCGCGGGTAGCGGAGCCCGTACTCAGCGCCTTTTTGCGTAACTTCCCACAGCTTCGGCAGCTGAATCTGGACTTTAACGGGCTGGTTGAGCTGCCGTCGGTCATCGATGAGTTGCCCCAACTGACCGAGCTGTTCGTGAACGTCAATGAGTTGCGCTACACCCCGGTCCTGCAGGCACGCTTGAGCCAGCTGAACTCGCTTGAAGTACTGGGCTTGCGCGGCAATCCGCTTGAACAACTCGACGTCAGTACGATGACCCGCCTGCGGGTACTGGATCTCGGGGCCACGGCCTTGCACGAATGGCCTGCGGGTGTTGAAGGGCTGTCATCGCTGCGCCGGCTCGACCTGGAGCGCAGTTCGATTACCTCGATTCCGCCGGCGCTGCGCAGCGGGCATGACGCTTTGGTGGCCATGACCAGTCTGCGCGGCTGCCCGCTGACAGAGGACGCGTTCATGCACCGCCAGCAAATCCTTGAGCGTTACTATGGCAGGTCGCTTGCGTCCGATCGAAGCAACTGGGGAACGCCACAGTATTACGCCCCCGTCGACAGCGAGTCGATGATCGAGTCGCATCTGCTGCCGGCATTGCCCAAGCCGGAGCCGGGGCAAGCCCTGACGGCCATTGAGCGTTTGAGCGAACTTGACCCCGTCATGGGCCGGGAGGAGGCGACCGGTATCATCGACAGGTTGCGGGGGCAGGGCCTGGACGCGGCAGGTATCGAGGCACAGCTCAGCGCCTGGCGCGAAGCGCATGAGGCCCTGACCGGTACGCTCAATCAATGGATCCTGACCAATGCCCACGACGTCGCGGGCGTCAGGGTTTCGGCGCTGAGTCGCCGACGTGCCGCAGACGCCATTCTGGGTTGTTGGCGGCAGGACATTCGCGCCGGGCTGCCCGAGGCCGGGGATGTGCTCGATCTGGCCGATATGCCGTTGGGGGACTTGCCAGCCTTGCCCTGGGTGTTCAATCAGGTAGGCACCTTGAACCTGCGCGCAGTGAAACTGAGCGAGCAGGGCTCCGATGGGTTTATCAGTGCGTTTCCGGCAGTGCGGCGGCTGGTGCTCGACAAGAACAATCTCGACAGCTTGCCTGCCGCCATTAATGGTATGCAGCGCCTTGAGCAACTCGAAGCCAGCGGCAATGAGCTGCTGATGAGCGAGGCCTTGCAGCAGCAGCTCGACAGCCTGTCCGGTCTTATCTCCCTCAATTTGTCGGACAACGCCTTGAACGCACTGGATGTGCGCGCCCTGTCCCGGCTCGAGAGCCTTGACCTGAAGAGCAACAACCTGACTGACTGGCCCGTCGGTGCCTTGCAGTCGACGACCCTCAAGACCCTGAACCTGTCGGGGAACCGCTTCACCACGATCCACGAAGAAATCCTATGGGCCAATGAAACCCGGATCCGGGCGCAGGCCATTGATCTGTCCGATAACCCTTTGACCCAAGCGTCGTTTGTGGCAATGCGCAACGTATTGATCGACGCCGACATCAACCTGGGTTATCGGCAGGATGAACTGGACCTGAATGTCTGGACGTCGTCCGAAGGGGAGATTTCCTCTGATGAAGACCTCGATACTTCGGGCGACGAAGAAGGGCTCAGTGAAGAACACCCCGGCCTGTGGTTGTCCGGCAAGGAAGTGGACCTGGCTGAAAAAACGGCCCAGTGGAATGCGCTCAAGGCACAGGACGACAGCCGGGCATTTTTCCACTTGCTCTCGCAACTGCAAGTCACCCAGGACTTTGCCGTGGCGCGGGATGACCTGACACGACGTGTCTGGAAAGTGATCGAAGCTGCTGGTAGCGATGAACAACTGCGCAAAGAGCTGTTTATCCGCGCCCGTTCGGGCTACACCTGCGGCGACGGGCGCATCCTGTTGTTCAGTGATCTGGAGGTCAAGGTGCTTGAGTTCAACGCCTTGAAGGCAGCCCCGAAGGAGGAGCAAGGTCGAGAACTGTTGAAACTGGCGCGCGGCATGTTTCGTCTGGGCAAGGTCGAAGAGATTGCCTTGGCTGCGAGCCGGCGCAACCCGAGGGTTGACCCGGCGGAGATTCGTCTGGCGTATCGCATCGGCTTGACCGAGCGCCTTGAATTGCCCGGTCAGCCCGCCGACATGCTGTACCAGAACCTGTCGCGGGTCATGCCGGAAGACATCAACGCGGCTTATGCTGAAGTGATCGAAGCCGAGCACGCGCCCGATTTCATGACTCAGCTGCTGGACCGGGAGTATTGGGTGAGGTACCTGAAGCGAAAATACCCCGCGCAGTTTGAAGCGGTGCAGCGGCGTCGGGATGTGAAGTTCGAAGCCCTGGAAGCACGGCATCCGGAGTTCGATGAAGGGCATTTCAATGCGCTGACAGCGCTCAAGCAAGAAACCACTGCCGAGGAAGGGCAACTGGTGCTGACGCTTTCACAGAGGGAGCGCGCCGAGATTGGTATCTAAAGACTGAAACGAAGCGCGGGTTTGTGTGCGCGTGCACACAAACCCGCAGTCCGCGGTTTAGTTGTCGTAACCCAGATTCGGGGCCAGCCAGCGTTCGGTGACGCTCAGGTCCTGGCCCTTGCGTGCCGTGTAGCTGTCGATCTGGTCCTTGTCGACCTTGCCCACTGCAAAGTATTGCGCTTGCGGGTGAGCAAAGTACCAGCCGCTGACGGCTGCGGCCGGGAACATGGCGTAGTGTTCGGTCAGGAACACGCCGCTTTTGCCGGCACGCATTTCTTCGGCTTCGGGGTCGAGCAGCTTGAACAGCGTGCCCTTTTCGGTGTGATCCGGACAGGCCGGGTAGCCCGGGGCAGGGCGGATACCGCTGTATTGCTCCTTGATCAGTTCTTCATTGCCCAACTGCTCGTCTTTGGCGTAGCCCCAGTACTGCGTACGGACTTGCTGGTGCAGCCACTCGGCACAGGCTTCAGCCAGACGGTCGGCCAGGGCCTTGACCATGATCGAGTTGTAATCGTCGCCGGCATCCTGATAGGCCTTGGCCACTTCTTCGGCACCGATCCCGGCGGTGGTGATAAAGCCCCCCACGTAATCGGTCACGCCGCTGTCTTTTGGTGCCACAAAGTCGGCCAGCGAGAAGTTCGGCTTGCCATCGGTCTTGATGATTTGCTGGCGCAGGTGATGCAGTTTGGCCAATGGTTGGCCATCATCCCCGTACAGCTCCAGATCGTCATGGTTGACCTGATTGGCCGGCCAGAAACCGAAGACTGCGCGGGCACTGATCAGCTTCTCGTCGATCAGTTTGGCGAGCATTTCCCGGGCATCGGCATACAGCGCCGTGGCGGCTTCACCCACCACTTCGTCGGTGAGAATGCGCGGGAATTTGCCCGCCAGGTCCCACGAGATGAAGAACGGCGTCCAGTCGATGTATTCGGCCAATACCTTGAGGTCGATATTGTCCAGCACCTTGGCCCCAGTGAAGGTCGGCTTGACCGGCTGGTAGGTGTTCCAGTCGAACTGCGGTTTTTTCGCTACCGCAGCCGCGTAGCTCAAGCGCTCGGTGCGGGCGCTGCGGTTGGCGGTACGCTCGCGGACTTCAATGTACTCAAGGCGGGTTTTCTCGACGAAGCCGGCCTTCAGCTCTTTGGACAGCAACTGCGTGGCAACCCCCACGGCGCGCGAGGCGTCGGTGACGTAGATCACGGCATCGTTCTGGTACTTGGGTTCGATCTTGACCGCCGTGTGGGCCTTGGACGTGGTTGCGCCACCGATCATCAAGGGCAGGTGGAAGTCCTGACGCTGCATTTCGCGGGCGACATGCACCATTTCATCCAGCGAGGGTGTAATCAGGCCTGACAGGCCGATGATGTCGCACTTTTGCTCCTTGGCGACCTGGAGGATTTTTTCCGCCGGGACCATCACGCCGAGGTCAACGATGTCGTAGCCATTACAGCCGAGCACCACGCCGACGATGTTCTTGCCGATGTCGTGCACGTCGCCTTTGACCGTGGCCATCAGGATCTTGCCTTTAGCTTCCGGCTTGTCGCCTTTTTCCAGTTCGATGAACGGAATCAGGTGGGCCACGGCCTGTTTCATCACGCGGGCGGATTTCACCACCTGCGGCAGGAACATTTTGCCGGCACCAAACAGGTCGCCGACGATGTTCATGCCCGCCATCAGCGGCCCTTCGATCACTTCGATCGGGCGGGCGAAAGACAGGCGCGATTCTTCGGTGTCTTCAACGATATGGGTGGTGATGCCCTTGACCAGAGCATGCTCCAGGCGTTTGTTGACTTCCCAGCCACGCCACTCTTCGGTCTCCGCTTCCTTGACGCTGCCGTCGCCCTTGTACTTGTCGGCAATGGCCAGCAGGTTGTCGGTGGCGTCCGGGGTGCGGTTGAGCACCACGTCTTCCACGGCATCGCGCAGTTCGGCGGGGATCTGGTCGTAAATTTCCAGCTGGCCGGCGTTAACGATACCCATGGTCAGGCCATTGCGGATCGCATACAGCAAAAACACCGAGTGGATCGCTTCGCGCACCGGGTTGTTGCCGCGGAACGAGAACGACACGTTGGACACGCCACCCGACGTCAGGGCATACGGCAGCTCTTTGCGGATGTAGGCACACGCGTTGATGAAGTCCACAGCGTAGTTGTTGTGCTCTTCAATGCCGGTGGCCACGGCGAAGATGTTCGGGTCGAAGATGATGTCTTCCGGGGGGAAGCCCACTTCGTTGACCAGAATGTCGTACGAGCGTTTGCAGATTTCTTTTTTGCGCGCTTCGGTGTCGGCCTGGCCGGCTTCGTCGAAGGCCATCACCACCACCGCAGCGCCATAGCGCTTGCACAGTTTGGCGTGATAGATGAACTGCTCGACGCCTTCTTTCATGCTGATCGAGTTGACGATGCCCTTGCCCTGAATGCACTTGAGGCCGGCTTCGATCACTTCCCACTTGGAGGAGTCGATCATGATCGGCACCCGGGAGATGTCCGGTTCGCCGGCAATCAGGTTGAGGAAGGTGACCATGGCCTTCTTCGAGTCGAGCATGCCCTCGTCCATGTTGATGTCGATGATTTGCGCACCGGCTTCAACCTGTTGCAACGCGACTTCAAGGGCTTCGGTGTAGTTGTCCTCACGGATCAGGCGGGCAAAACGCGCCGAACCTGTGATGTTGGTACGTTCACCGACGTTAACGAACAGTGACGAACGATCGATGGTGAACGGTTCCAGGCCCGAAAGACGGCAGGCCTTGGGGATATCCGGGATCTGGCGCGGTGCATAACCGGCCACGGCCTTGGCAATGGCCTCGATGTGGCCTGGCGTGGTGCCGCAGCAGCCACCGACGATATTCAGGAAGCCGCTTTGGGCGAACTCTTCAATGACCTTGGCGGTTTCGGCAGGCAGTTCGTCGTATTCGCCAAACTCGTTCGGCAGGCCCGCGTTGGGGTGAGCCGACACGTAGGTGCTGGCCTTGTTCGACAGCTCTTCGAGGTAGGGACGCAACTCCCGGGCACCGAGGGCGCAGTTCAGGCCGACCGAGATCGGTTTGGCGTGGGCGATGGAGTTCCAGAAGGCTTCGGTGGTCTGGCCCGACAGTGTGCGGCCGGAAGCATCGGTAATGGTGCCGGAGATCATGATCGGCAACTCGACACCCAGCGCTTCAAATACGCCCTGCACCGCGAAAATGGCGGCCTTGGCGTTGAGCGTATCGAAAATGGTTTCGATCAGGATCAGGTCGGCGCCGCCTTCGATGAGGCCTTTGGTGGCTTCGGTGTAGTTGTCCACCAGTTCATCGAACGTGACGTTGCGATAGCCCGGGTTGTTCACATCCGGTGACAACGAGCAGGTGCGGCTGGTCGGGCCGAGCACGCCGGCGACAAAACGCGGCTTGTCCGGGGTTTCCAGGGTTTTGGCGTCGGCCACCTTGCGGGCCAGGCGTGCGCCTTCTACGTTGAGTTCGTAGGCAAGCGATTGCATGCCGTAGTCGGCCTGGGAAACCTGGGTGGCGTTGAAGGTGTTGGTTTCGAGAATATCGGCACCGGCATCCAGATACGCCTTCTCAATGGCACCGATGACATCGGGGCGGCTGAGGATCAAAAGGTCGTTGTTGCCTTTGACATCGCTCGGCCAGTCGGCGAAGCGTGTGCCACGATAGTCGTGTTCCTCTAGGCGGTAGCTTTGGATCATAGTGCCCATGCCGCCATCGAGAATCAGAATGCGCTCTTTGAGGGCGTGCTGAAGTGCTTGGAGACGAGCGCTGCGGTCAGACATAGGACTACCTGTTAGAGCCATGCAAAAGATGGCAAATCATAACAAACCTGCGTGGGATTTGATCGTTTGTCGTTTTACATGAATTTCATTCATGTTCTGGCAGTCGTTCCATGGGTAGAATTGCGACATATTTAATATCAGGACAATGGCACATGTTTTTTCGCCTCCTCGCCAGCGCCGTGACGCTGGTGGTGTGCAGTACAGCACAGGGTCAAACTCCGCTGGTCAGTTCCGCGATCTCTTACACGCGGGACATCCAGCCGATCCTTACCGAAAAGTGTGTTGCTTGCCATGCGTGCAACGATGCGGCCTGCCAGCTCAATCTCGGTAGCGCCGAAGGTGCAACCCGCGGTGCCAGCAAAGTGCCTGTCTACAAGGGCGACCGCACTACGGCAGTGCAACCGACACGGATCTTCTACGATGCCAGCGGTCCACAGGCATGGCAGCGCAAAGGGTTTTATTCGGTGCTCGATGCTCAGGGTGGTCAAGCGGCCTTGATGGCACGGATGCTGGAGCTGGGGCACAGCGCCCCGCTGACCCCCAACGCCAAGTTGCCGGAAGAGATTGTGTTGGGGCTCAACCGTGAGAATTCCTGCCCGGCCCCTGGCGAATTCAACGCCTACGCCCAGCGCCACCCCAAGGAAGGCATGCCGCTGGCGGTCACCGGGCTGACCGACGAGCAATACCTGACGGTGCAAACCTGGCTGGCGCAAGGCGCGCCGGTGGATCAAAACGCAATCAAGCCCAGCCCTGTCGAAGCCGCGCAGATTGCAGAGTGGGAGGCGCTGCTCAACCGCCCGGGCTCCACCGAGGCGCTTGTCGGCCGCTGGTTGTATGAGCATCTGTTCCTGGCTCACGCCTATTTCGACAATGGCGTGCCGGGGCATTTCTTTCAATGGGTGCGTTCGCGCACGCCCAGCGGGCAGCCCATCGACCTGATCGCAACCCGGCGTCCGAACGATGACCCGGGTACCGAGGTTTACTACCGGATGATGCCGGTGCAAGGCGTGATCGTGCATAAAACCCACATCACCTATCCGATGGGCGCGCGCAAGCTGGCCCGGGTCAAACAATTGTTTTACAGCGGGGACTGGCACGCCACGCGGTTGCCGGGTTATGGCCCGCGTAGCCGGGCCAATCCGTTCGAGACGTTCGAAGCCATCCCGGCAGTGGCGCGTTATCAGTTCATGCTCGACAACGCCGAATACTTCGTGCGCACCTTTATTCGCGGCCCCGTCTGCCGTGGGCAGATTGCTACTGACGTGATTCGCGATAACTTCTGGGCCGTGTTCCAGGAGCCGGCGCACGACCGTTACGTGACCGATGCGGCTTACCGCGGCGAAGCCACCCCATTGCTGGCAATGCCCGGGCAGATCGACAATGTGGGCAGCATCATTTCCCTGTGGCACAACTACCGGGACAAGCGTAATGACTACGAACAGTTGCGTCAGGACGCCTATGCCGACATGCCGCCGCCCAGTTGGTCAACCCTGTGGGCGGGCAACGACAACGCCTTGTTGACGATCTTCCGTCACTTCGACAGCGCCAGCGTCAGCAAGGGCCTGATCGGAGATGTACCGCAGACGATGTGGTTGTTCGATTACCCGTTGCTGGAGCGGACCTATTATCAGCTGGCGGTCAATTTCGATGTGTACGGCAACGTTGCCCATCAGGCCCAGACCCGCCTGTACTTTGACTTGATCCGCAACGGCGCCGAGGTCAACTTCTTGCGCCTGATGCCTGCCGGGCAGAGAGCCGGGATTCTGGGGGACTGGTACCAGAACAGCGGCAAGCTGAAAATGTGGATGGACTACCAGAAAATCGATGCCGATACCCCGACCGGGATCAAGCTCGATCCAGCCGATCCGAAGCGTGACTTTGCGCTCAAGCTGATCGAGCGTACCGGTACCTTGAATGCGCGTCCCGATCCGATCAACCGTTGCACGGGAGCGTATTGTTCTCGCCCGGGCATTGATCAGGAGTTCCAGTACGCCGAGCAGGCCCTGAGCCGTCTGGCATCACGTCCTGCGGCCGGGCTGGCAGTGATCAACCGCATGCCTGAAGCGAGCATGTTGAGGGTCGAAGGTGCCAGCGGCAAACGGATGTTTTACAGCGCGCTGCGCAATCGGGCGCACACCAACGTGGCCTTCATGATGGGCGAGGAGTACCGTCTGCAACCCGGGCTGGACACCTTGACCCTGTATCCGGGCGTGCTCAGCAGTTACCCGAACTTCATGTTCAACATTCCGGCGGCAGAGGTTGAAGCGTTCGTTGAGGCGATGGAGAAATCCCGTGATCAGGCAAGCTTCGACGCCATCGTCGAGCGCTGGGGCGTTCGCCGCAGCCACCCGCAGTTCTGGCAGTACTTCCATGATATTGGCGAGTACATTAATGAAACCGACCCGGTCGAGGCGGGCGTGCTGGACATGAACCGCTACGAGAACCTGTAAAGGCCCGGTTATTTTGAATACCTGGGGTGCTGCTTTCCTGACAAAAATACTAGGACTTTGTCAGGCGCGCCGATTGGCGTAAACTGCGCCCCATGTCTGCGAGGAGATTCCATGAGCGCCATAACGATTACCGACGCCGCCCACGATTACCTGGCTGATCTGCTGTCCAAGCAGAACACCCCGGGCATCGGCATCCGCGTCTTTATCACCCAGCCCGGCACCCAGTACGCTGAAACCTGTATTGCCTACTGCAAGCCGGCTGAAGTCAAACCTGAAGATACGGCCATTGGCCTGAAAACCTTTACGGCCTGGATCGATTCGTTCAGCGAACCGTTCCTTGACGATGCCGTGGTGGATTACGCCACCGATCGCATGGGTGGCCAGCTGACCATCAAGGCACCAAACGCCAAAGTGCCGATGGTCAATGCCGACAGCCCGATCAACGAGCGCATCAACTACTACCTGCAAACCGAGATCAACCCGGGCCTGGCCAGTCACGGCGGTCAGGTCAGCCTGATCGAAGTGGTTGAAGACGGTATTGCGGTGCTCAAGTTCGGTGGCGGTTGCCAGGGCTGCGGCCAGGCGGACGTTACCCTGCGTGAAGGCATCGAGCGTACCCTGCTTGAGCGAGTCCCGGAGCTCAAGGGTGTACGTGATGTGACCGACCACTCGCAGAAAGAAAACGCCTACTACTGAGTCATCGGTAACAGGGTGTTCGCTGCAAGGCAGATGAAAAAACGGTGCCCCGTGAGCACCGTTTTTTTATGCCCACGACACAGGGCGGCTGTGTCGTGTGGGGTGATTCAGGGCCGGTACAGATGCGCATGGCCTGCGCGGTACAGCGAAGAAGCCGAGAAGCTGTCGTTGGCCAGTACCCGTCCCACCAGAATCAACGCTGTACGTTTGAAACCCTTGGCTTGAACCTTCGCCAGAATGTCTACCAGAGTGCCTTGTACCCAGTCCTGATCGGGCCAGCTGGCACGGTGGATGACGGCAATCGGGCAGTCGCTGCCGTAGTGTGGCGTCAGTTCGGCGACGATCGCCTCAAGGTTCTTCACCCCCAGATGAATCGCCATGGTTGCCTTGTGCTGTGCCAGGCTGGCCAGTTCTTCGCCTGCCGGCATCACGGTTTTTTCCGCGTAGCGGGTCAGGATCACAGTCTGCGAGATATCCGGAAGAGTCAATTCTGCGCCGAGTATCGCGGCGCAGGCGGCGGTGGCGGTGACCCCGGGAATGATCTCGAAGGCGATACCCAGCTCACGCAGGCAGCGAATCTGCTCGCCAATCGCGCCATACAGCGAAGGATCGCCGGAGTGTACCCGGGCTACATCCTGGCCCTTGGCGTCTGCGGCCTTGATCAGGGCGATGATTTGCTCAAGGTGCAACTCGGCGCTATTGATCACCTGTTCAGCCTGATGGCCTTCAAGTACTGCGGCCGGCACCAGCGAGCCCGCGTAAATGATCACCGGGCAGCTGCGGATCAGGCGCTGGCCCTTGACGGTAATCAGCTCTGGATCGCCGGGCCCGGCACCGATGAAATAAACAGTCATGGCAGTCTCTGGAAAAGGTCGAGATAGAGCTGTTCTTGAACAACGCTCATAGTGAGGCAGGGGATTATCCCGGTTTTTACCCGGCGCAGGCCAATGCAAAGGTTGCCACCGGCGAATGCTTGCGGGTGATCAACAGGCGTGCCGGGGTGCCAGCCAGTTGCCCGGCCAGCGCCAGGGCTGAACTTTCCGCAACGCCAAAGCAACCGGTTTGCTCGAATGCAATGGCCGAGCGCTGGCTGAGCTGTGATGCATAAGGCGCTAGCCGCTCGGCATTGAACAAGGTCAATGGCAAGGCGAGCCGTGCCTCCAGCTCGATCAGCCCCGGCTCCCCGCGTTTGTGTTCGATACTGGCCAGGCCGCAGATCGCGCTCAGGGCAATCCCGGCCTCCCTGAGTGACGCTTCGATCAGTGCCCATAAATCATCAGCACTGCAACCCTGGCGGCAGCCTAGGCCCATCACCAGGACGGGCGCCGAGGCGGGCCTCATCATGCCGGGTATTGATCCTGCGGATTACGCCGGAACAACCAGGTGCTGATAACACCCAGGGCCAGCCAGAACGCCAGGTTGGTCAATTGCGAGGCGATCTTGAACTGTGATTCCAGTTCTTGCGGGGCCAGACTGGAATGCACCAGCGGTTGAGGCGCGCCAAAGACGTGGGGTACCAGCACGATGGCCACCGCCAGTAGCTTCAACGCCCAATGTTTGCCAAAGGCCAGCAGTGCAATGCCGACAGCGGTCGAGGCGGCCGTAGTGATCCACCAGATCTGCCGTTGCAGCAAGTCAGCCGCCGCCGTGCCTGGCAACTCGGGTGGTAGGCCCAGGGTTGGCGCCAGGCAGAACGTGGCATAACCGGCCAGGCCCCAGAGCAAACCCTGAGAGGTGCGCGTGGGTCTGCGCAAGGTGTACAGGCCGGCGAGCATCAGGGCAAAACCCACCGCAACCACCAGATTGCCACCTGTGGTCGACAGCACGCGCTGCCAGCCATCTTCCGGTTCCCAGGCTTCAGCGTCGTGGGCATGGCCGGCTACGCTGCTGTTTGCATGTTCATGTACTTCGCTGGCAGCCGGTGTTTCGTAGGTTTCTGCCTGGAGAATCAGCGGGGAGACCCACAGGCTTTGCAGCACCGTCAGCAACAACGCGGCCAGCAAGCCGGTGAACCCGGCGGTTTGAGCAATACGCTTGATCATGGCAGGCAGTCTCAATGGCACGGAAAGGCCGCGCTGTGACGGGTGTCATGCGCTGCGTTGTGAACGGCCTCGATATGCGAGAAGCCTGCAAAGTAGACGAGGAAAGCTCCCAGCACCGTGGCACCGATGGCGACGGCAAGGCGCTGGCTACGGGTGGACGTGGCGGCGGTGGCTGAGTGCGTGTGGCGGGTGCTGATGGACATGGCGCTGGCCTCGGGTCAGGCAGCGGGCATCAGAGCGCAACAAACCCGCGAACGAAGCTCGCAGGGTTCAACAGCGCCCGCCCACCGCGGGTTTGTTATTTACGTGACCAGGCCGGTCTCCGGGCTTGCGAGGGGCTCATGCCATCTGAGCCTGCAACATCACCTTCCCATGCCTGAGCACAGTGGATTAGATGTTTCTCTCGCTTACCGTTGCGGGGGCAGCGCCGGACTTGTCAGGGCGATTAACGCCTGACGCACCGGTTTCCCGTTTCACCCAGTGAAGGGCACCTGATACAAGATGTGTAGGAGAGCACAGCGGCAAGCCACCGTCAATTCGCCATGGCCTGCAAAAAGCCGGGTCAGATCCCCAGCATGCTTTTGACCTTGTCCCGTAACTGATCAATCGAGAACGGTTTGCCAATTATCGCCATGCCTTCCTCAACCTCAACGGTATCCGCGTAGCCACTGGCAAACAGGATGGGCAGTGACTGGCGCAGCTCACGGGCTTTTTGTGCCAGCGCCCGACCGTCCATGCCTGGTAGTCCGACGTCGGTCATCAGCAGATCAATACGCTGATTTGTATCTTCAAGCAATTCAATTGCCCGCGCGCTGCCGTCAGCCTCAAGCACGCTGAAACCCAGCTCTTGTAGTACGTCGACAATCAGCATGCGCACGATGTCGTCGTCTTCGACCACCAGGATGGTGGAGGGTGTTGCAGGCATAGTGGTTACCCCAAGAAAATATTGAGCGCGGGTGAAGGGGCCAGGGAGTGCTGGCAGGCAGTGCCAAGATGTAGCCCGGACATGTATCCGCGCCTGTACAAAAATTACGTCTGTACAAGTTCTGCCAGAATAGCGCTTAGCGATAGGTGTAGGCAGATTTATGTAAGAAATTTAGCGATTTCGCGTAAGAAAATAGCTTGTACCGGGGGTTATCCGGCAAACTTGCGGTTTTTTATGACTGTCCACGGGCCAGAAAAAATGAAATCACCTGCAGCAGTTGATGAGAAAAGCTTCCGCAAGCTCCTGAGTCGCAACGTCGGTTTGCCCTTGGGTGTGGGCGTGCTTAGCGCCGTGCTGTTTGTGGCGATGATCAGCTACTTGTTGACCGTGATGCAGTGGCTCGAGCACACCGACCGGGTGATCAGCAATGCCAATGAGGCCGTCAGACTGGCAGTCGATCTGGAAACCGGCATGCGCGGTTATCTGATTACCGGTGATGAGCATTTCCTTGACCCGTATGAAGTGGCCAAACCGCAAATCAAGGCTCAACTGCTGACTCTGCAAAACATGGTCAGTGATAACCCGCAGCAGGTCGATCGCCTCAAGCGCCTGGAAACCTTGCAGTTGGACTGGAGTGAGTACGCCCAGTCGATGATTGACATGCGCCGTAATCACGGTGACTACAGCGCTGCCGTTCAGGCCGGGCGCGGCAAGCAACTGAGTGATCAGGTGCGTAAGGAATTCGACAACTTCATTGCGATGGAGCAGCAGTTGCGTGTGGCGCGCAGCACGGACGTGAGCCGCACGACGTTTATCAGCATCGGTCTGTATTTGATCTTTGTCCTGGGTGTCAGTGGTCTTCTCGCCTACATTGGTCGCCGTGATTTGCTCAATCTATCAAGCAGTTACAGCGCGACGTTGGCGTCGCAGCTGCAGACGGCCAAACGCCTGGAGCATCAGGGCTGGCTGCGTAACGGGCAAACCGAACTGGCGGAACAGGTGCTGGGCCGCCTGACCCTCAACATGCTGGGGCGCAACATTCTGCAGTTTTGCGCCCAGTACCTGGGCGCGGTGGTCGGCGCCATTTATGTGCGTGAAGACCATGGCGGTCTGAAGCGTGTGGCCAGCTACGGGTTTTCCAGGGAGCAGGAAGCCCGGGACCAGTTGATCCATAACGATGAAGGCCTGGTCGGTCAGGCCGCGCAACAGGATCAACTGATCCGTCTGGACAATGTTCCGGCGGATTATTTCAAGGTCAGTTCAGGGCTGGGCGAAGGCACGCCGGGTAGCGTGATTATCGTGCCGACCAGTGACGATGACCGGGTTAACGGGGTTGTCGAACTGGGTTTTCTGCGGCCGCTGGTTCAGCGCGATATCGAACTGTTCGAGTTGATTGCCGACAATATCGGCATGTCCATCGAAGCCGCGCGCTATCGCCAGCGCCTGCAGGAAGTGCTGGCCGAGACCCAGCAGTTGAATGAAGAGCTGCAAGTGCAGCAGGAAGAGCTCAAGACCGCCAATGAAGAGCTGGAAGAGCAGTCGCGCATCCTCAAGGAGTCGCAGACCCACCTCGAAACCCAGCAGGCAGAGCTGGAACAGACCAACGAGCAACTGGCAGACCAGGCACTTGCGCTGGCCGGTCAGCGTGATGCGATGGACCAGAAGAACAATGAACTGAATCGGGCCCAGATCCAGCTCGAGGAGCGGGCCGACGAGTTGCTGCGCTCCAGCAAGTACAAGTCCGAATTCCTGGCCAACATGTCTCACGAGCTGAGGACGCCGCTCAATAGCTCATTGATCCTGGCCAAACTCCTGTCGGAAAACCCGCAGGGCAACCTTTCGCCCGAGCAGGTCAAGTTTTCCGAATCGATCTACTCCGCCGGTAATGACTTGCTCAACCTGATCAACGACATCCTGGATATTTCCAAAGTGGAAGCGGGCAAGCTCGAAGTCCGCCCCGAAAATACCGGTGTGGCACGGGTGGTGGAAGGTCTGCGCGGTATGTTCGAGCCGCTGGCCGCGGACAAATCCCTGAACTTGCGGGTTGAGTTGCAGCCCGGCACGCCGGCGATGATTTATACCGACAGCCAGCGACTGGAGCAGATCCTGAAAAACCTGCTGTCGAATGCGATCAAATTCACCGAGAAAGGTCAGGTCAGCCTGACCGTAGCGAGCCAGCCGGGCCACGGCATTGTCTTTGCCGTGCGCGACTCGGGTATCGGCATCGCTCCAGAGCAACAGGAAAGCATCTTCGAGGCCTTCCGTCAGGCGGATGGCACCACCAACCGGCGCTATGGCGGTACTGGCCTGGGGTTGTCGATTTCCCGTGATCTGGCGAACTTGCTCGGTGGGAACATCAGCGTTGTCAGCGAGCCGGGGCAGGGCAGTACGTTTACCCTGGTGTTGCCTGAACAATTCGTTGAGCACGATGACCAACAGCCACCGATTCCGCTCAGTGCGCCGGTGCGGGTGGCTCCGGTGATGCCAAGGCCCGTGCCTGCGCCGATAGCCGTGCCGGTGGTCGAGATACCGCGATTCATGGATGACCGGGAAAAGGCCCCGTTCGCCACGCGTTGCATTCTGGTGATCGAAGATGAGCCCAACTTTGCGCACATCCTCTTCGATCTGGCGCATGAACTGGGATATCACTGCCTGGTGGCCCATGGGGCGGACGAAGGTTTCAACCTCGCGGCGCAATTCCTGCCTGATGCCATTCTGCTCGACATGCGCCTGCCGGACCAATCCGGCCTGACCGTGTTGCAGCGGCTCAAGGCATTGGCCCCCACCCGGCACATCCCGGTGCACGTGATCTCGGTGGAAGACCGCATCGAAGCCGCAATGCACATGGGCGCCATCGGTTACGCAATCAAACCGACATCCCGTGAAGAATTGAAAACCGTGTTCGCACGCCTCGAGGCCAAGCTTGCGCAGAAGGTCAAACGCGTGTTGCTGGTCGAGGATGATGACCTGCAGCGCGATAGCATTGCGCGCCTGATCGGCGATGAAGACATCGAGATTACCGCCGTGGGCTTTGCCCATGAGGCACTCGAACTGCTGCGCACGAATATTTACGACTGCATGATCATCGACCTCAAGTTGCCGGACATGCTGGGCAATGACTTGCTCAAGCGCATGTCCACCGAGGACATCTGCTCGTTCCCGCCGGTGATCGTCTATACCGGGCGCAACCTGACCCGCGATGAAGAGGCCGAGCTGCGCAAGTACTCGCGCTCGATCATTATCAAGGGCGCCCGCTCGCCTGAGCGCTTGCTGGATGAAGTGACATTATTTCTGCACAAAGTCGAATCTCAGCTGTCCCATGAGCGGCAAACGATGCTCAAGACCGCCCGCAGCCGCGACAAGGTGTTTGAAGGGCGCAAGATTCTGTTGGTGGACGACGACGTTCGCAATATCTTCGCCCTCACCAGTGCCCTTGAGCAAAAGGGCGCGATTGTCGTGATCGGGCGCAACGGCCGTGAGGCCATTGAACGGCTGAACGAGGTCGAGGACATCGATCTGGTGCTGATGGATGTGATGATGCCGGAAATGGATGGCTATGAAGCCACCATTGAAATCCGCAAGAACCCGCGCTGGCGCAAGCTACCGATCATTGCGGTCACGGCCAAGGCCATGAAGGACGACCAGGAGCGGTGCCTGCAGGCAGGCACTAACGATTACCTGGCAAAACCCATTGATCTGGATCGGTTGTTTTCGTTGATCCGGGTGTGGCTACCGAAAATGGAACGTATATAAGTGCAACGAAGCACAGACATCGAGTTGCGGCTGTTGATCGAGGCGATTTACCTCAAATACAGCTACGACTTTCGTGACTACTCCGGCGCGTCGGTGAAGCGCCGGGTACACCATGCCATGCGCCAGTTCGAGTGCAGCACCATCTCGGCCCTCCAGGAGCGGGTGCTGCATGACCCGACAGCCTTCATGCAGTTGCTGCAGTACCTGACGATTCCGGTCAGTGAGATGTTTCGTGATCCTGAGCACTTTCTGGCGATCCGCCAGGAGGTGGTGCCGTTTCTCAAGACCTATCCGTCGCTCAAGATCTGGATCGCGGGCTGCAGCACCGGCGAGGAAGTCTATTCGATGGCTATCCTCCTGCGCGAAGAGGGCTTGCTGGATCGCACCATCATCTACGCCACTGATATCAACCCGCGCTCACTGGAAAAAGCCAAGCAAGGCATTTTCTCGATGGAGAATATCCGGGCCTATACCCTGAACTACCAGAAATCAGGCGGGCAACGCGCTTTCTCGGATTACTACACGGCGGCCTACGATTACGCGATTTTTGACAAGTCCCTGTGCGAGAACGTGACCTTCGCCGATCACAGCCTGGCGACGGACAGCGTATTTTCAGAGACTCATTTAATTTCATGTCGTAACGTATTGATTTATTTCAATAAAAACCTGCAAAACAGGACCTTTGGCTTGTTTCACGAGTCGCTGTGCCACCGCGGTTTCCTGATGCTGGGCAGTAAGGAAACCCTGGATTTCTCGGACTACAGCAAGCAGTTCACGCCCTTACTCAAACATGAACGGATCTACCGCAAACTATGAAGGCAGATACCGCTAGTCTGCGTCCAGTGCAGGCCATTGTTGTTGGCGCTTCTGCGGGGGGCGTTGAGGCGCTGCTGAGCATATTTACCGGATTGAAGACGGGCTTCAGGCTGCCGATCATCGTGGTCTTGCACGTACCGGATGAGCGCCGCAGTCAATTGGCTGAGGTCTTTTCCCGGCGAATCAGCCTCCCGGTCAAAGAAGTGGACGACAAGGAGCCGATATTGCAGGGCACCTTGTATTTCGCAGCACCCGGCTATCATGTATCGGTGGAACGGGACCGCAGTTTTTCGTTAAGCCGTGAGGAGCGCGTGCATTACTCACGCCCCTCGATTGATTACCTGTTCGAGTCTGCCGCTGATGTGTACCAACATGCCCTGGCCGCAATCTTGCTGACAGGAGCCAATCAGGATGGGGCTCACGGATTGGAAATGGTCAGCCAGCAAGGCGGCCTGACGATCGTCCAGGACCCTGACGAAGCACTGGTTTCGACCATGCCGAATGCGGCACTGGCGCGCCTCAAGCCGGATTACATCCTTCCTTTGCACGGCATCGGCCGTCTGCTAGTCGAGCTGGAACGAATCGAATGCTACTAAGTGATATTCAAGCCAAGCTATTGATCGTTGATGATCTGCCAGAGAACCTGCTGGCGCTCGAAGCGTTGATCAAGCGCGAGGATCGTACGGTCTACAAGGCGTTGTCTGCGGACGAGGCATTGTCATTGCTGCTGCAACACGAGTTCGCGATCGCCATTCTTGACGTGCAAATGCCGGGGATGAATGGCTTTGAGCTGGCCGAACTGATGCGCGGCACGGAAAAAACCAAAAACATCCCGATCGTTTTTGTCAGCGCTGCCGGGCGTGAGATGAACTATGCCTTCAAGGGCTATGAAAGCGGCGCCGTCGACTTTTTGCACAAGCCCCTGGATATCCATGCGGTCAAGAGCAAGGTCAATGTGTTCGTCGACCTTTATCGGCAGAGCAAGGCCTTGAAGCAACAGCTCGAGGCTCTGGAACAAAGCCGCCGAGAGCAGGAAACCCTGCTTGCGCAATTGCAGGTGACCCAGGGTGAGCTCGAGCATGCAATCCGCATGCGCGACGACTTCATGTCGATTGTCTCCCATGAAGTCCGCACGCCGCTCAACGGGCTGATCCTGGAAACGCAGCTGCGCAAGATGCACCTGGCGCGGGACAACGCGGCTGCTTTTACCCTGGACAAGATGCAGGCGATGGTCGATCGCGACGAACGCCAGATCCAGAGCCTGATCCGCTTGATCGAAGACATGCTCGACGTGTCACGCATTCGTACCGGTAAACTGTCTATCCGCCCGGTCGAATTTGACTTGTCGCGTGCGATAGGTAACTTGCTGGAAAGCTTTGCCCCGCAGATCAGTGCGGCGCACTCCAGCGTCAACTTTACGGCCGAACAGCCGGTGATCGGGCACTGGGACGAGTTCCGCATCGAGCAGGTGGTGTCGAACCTGCTTACCAATGCCTTGCGTTATGGTGCGAACAAGCCAATCGAAGTGTCGGTATATGCCGAAGGAGATTGCGCCGTGATCACTGTCCGCGACCAAGGCATCGGCATCAGCGAAGAGAACCAGCAGCGGGTCTTTCAGCAGTTCGAGCGGGTTTCAGCCAGTCATGTGACCGCCGGGCTAGGGCTGGGGCTGTTTATCTCCGAGCAGATCATTGCCGCTCACAGCGGAACGATTTCTGTGCAGAGCGCCCTGGGTGAGGGCGCGCTGTTCAAAGTGTGTCTGCCTCTGGTACAAACGAGCGCAACCTATGACGACGACCGCGGTCGTATGGGCAGCAATGATACCGATTAAGGTTTTCCCATGAGTGAAGATGCACAAGATGTTGTTCTGATTGTCGAAGACGACCCCTCGATCCTGATGGTATTGAGCGCCTACCTGGCAGGTGAAGGCTACAGGGTTCTACAGGCTGAAAACGGTGAGCAGGCGTTCGAGATCCTGGCGAGCAAGCCGCATCTGGACTTGATGATCACTGATTTTCGATTGCCCGGAGGTATTTCCGGGGTGCAGATCGCTGAACCCGCGCTGAAGCTGCGGCCCGATCTGAAGGTGATTTTTATCAGTGGCTACCCCGCAGAAATTCGCGACACCGGTAGCCCCATTACCCTCACCGCACCTATTCTGGCCAAGCCTTTCGATCTCGATACCCTGCAAGCGAAGATCCGCAAACTACTGGCCTGAGGTCATTGGCGGGGGAGCATTTCGTTGACCTTGGCCGTGAGTCGCTCGAGGGTGAACGGCTTGCTCAGCAAATGCATGCCAGGCGCCAGGAACCCGCTGTGCACGGTGGCTTGCCGCGCGTAGCCGGTGATGAAAAGGATGGTCAGATCCGGCCGAACCTGGCGGCTCATATCGGCCAGCTGTCGGCCGCTGATTCCGGGCAGGCCGACATCGCTGATCATCAGGTCAATCGGCTGAGCCGACTCGATCACAGGCAGTGCGCTGTCGGCATCCATGGCGCTGAACACCTTGAATCCCTGATCGCACAGCACTTGCGTCACCACTTCTCGCACGGCCGCATCGTCTTCGACCAGCAGCACTGTTTTTTCGGCACCGAGGGCCGGTGGTGCTGGCAGCGTACTGTCCGCCTCGCTGTGTTGTGGAGCAGTCTTGAGCCTTGGCAGATACAGCATGACCGTCGTCCCCAACGATTCCTGGCTTTCGATGCTGACATGGCCACGTGATTGCTTGCAGAACCCGTAAATCATCGACAGCCCGAGCCCTGTCCCCTGACCGATGCCTTTTGTGGTGAAAAAGGGGTCAAAAGCGTGCTTGAGGACATTCTGTGGCATGCCATGACCATTGTCTGACACGTTCAGCACAACGTAGTCGCCAGGGGTGAGGTGCGCGCGGCTCTCGCAAAAGGCAGGGTCCAGGTGTTGATTGGACGCTGTGATCGTGAATTGCCCACCGTGCGGCATCGCATCACAGGCGTTCGACACAAGGTGCAGCAACGCGTTTTCAAGTTGCAGCGGGTCAATTTCGGCCGTCCACAGACACTCGGTGCTCCCCAGACACAACTCGATATTGTCTGCCAGATGATTCTGCAGGGGCACACGCATGCCCTGCAGCCAGTCATTCATGGCCACTGGCTTGGAATCCAGTGGCTGGTTCCGAGCAAATGCCAGCAGGCGATGAGTCAAACCCGCCGCCCGGTTGGCGGAAGTGATGCCCAAATCGATCAACTTGTCGAGGTCATCGGTTTTCCCCCGGGCCAAGCGTCTGCGCAACAATTCAAGGCTGCCGATGATTCCTGCCAGCATGTTATTGAAATCATGGGCGATGCCGCCTGCAAGCTGACCGACTGCTTCCAAATGGGTATGCAGCAGATTTTCATCCTGCCTTTGTGTCAAATCTAATGGGGTACTTTCTTTTTTATCAATGGCTTGCAGCATATTGTTAAGCTGGTTTTGATGTTCGGTCAGCACCATGGAACAGTCTCTGGACGCATATTGCCTGCGACGAGCGCGCACTGCGTTCTGCACCAGACTGCTGAAGGTTGTTCGGGACCATGGCGCTTCAATGATGGTCAGGTTACCCAGTTGCTCACTTAATGCCTGGACTTGGGAGGGGCTTAGACCTTGTTGCGGGGCGAGCACGATGACAGGCAGATCTGACCAAGGGGGCTGCTGATTGAGGAAGGTGAGCAGTGGGTCAAGCAGGGAGGCCTGAGCCGGCATCACGGCGATGACCAGAACGCCCGCGCCGATGCGGAGTTCGTGGAGCAAGGGCTCCATGCCCGTCACGCAATGGCTGCTCTCACCGGCCGCTTCGAGCCATTGCAGATGAACGGCACTGTCCGGGCCAGGAGGCGCAAACACCAGCGCGCGCTCTTCGATAGGGCCACATGCAATCACAGAATCTACCGCCTTTTGTCACGGGTTTATAACCTGAAGCCACGCACACGTGGTTATAGGTCTTGACCGTGGGGCCAGGCAGCGGTTCAACCTGTTCTGAAAAATATTCAAATGGCTGTGAAAGGCCTTATTGAATACTTTTTTGAGTACGTAAGGCCGGCTAAAGCCCTTGTTGCAAGGCAGGGTCATCCGGATTCTGTTGTTCCAGTTGCGCCAGCAACACCTGGACATTTTGCAGCTGCCCGGCTTGTTTCCAGTAGTTGATCAACAACACCCGGGCCTTGCGATTGGCAGGCTGACGCAGCAGCAGCTCTTCCAGTTGGCGCTGAGCGGCTTCCAGTTGTTCGAGGTCATGCAGTGCGACAGCCAGTTTGTAGCGATAGTCACTGTTATCGGGTTCCAGCTCGACGGCTTTGGCCAACCCCAGCAATGCATATTCTGTTTGGTCATGGTTAAGCAGCCAGATACCGAGTGCGTGTTGTAGATAAGCCGAGTCCGGATGTTTCTCCAGTTGCCTGGCCAGTAATTGGCGCGCTTGATCGGACTGGCCGCGCTTTTCCAGCAGTTCGACCTGAGCCACCACCGCTTTGAGGTTGTCCGGTTCCAGGGCCGTGACCTTCTCCAGGGCGTCCTGGGCCTTGTCCAGCTGACCTTCATGCAGATACAGGCGAGCGAGCTGACCTTGTGCCTGAGGGTTGTCCGGCTGGGTGATCAGCGCGCGTTCGTATTCATCGATCACCTGCTGCAAGGGGGCGAAATAAAGCCCTTGTTCATCAGGGGAAAGCCCCAGCAAGGCGTTGGCGGCGGCAAAGCGTACGCGTTGTTCGGCATCATCGAGCAATGGCCCCAGCAGCAGCGTGCGCTGAGCGTTGGGCACCAGGCCGACAATGCTCTGAATGGCGGCTTCACGTACCAGCGGCGAGGGGTGCAGTAAATCGGCATCCGCCAGTTTCAGCGCCTGCGGGCTCGGATAATTGGGCAGCTCTGCATGCAGGCCGGCCCGGCGACTGTCGGAAAGATCAGTGCGTGCCAGTTGCTGATACAGCACGCGGGCAGCCCCTGGCTGGCCGTTGTGCGCGAGCTCCAGGGCCTGGGCATAGTTGTAGCTGACGGTCGGGGAGGTGACTGAAGGGGCTGGCCGCATCCCATACCACAGGCCAGCCGCGACCAGCGCAGACAGAAGACTTAGAACCAGATAGCGGCGAGGCTGGGTCATGCAATATCCAGAAACAGGCGAGCCTAAAGGCTGCAAGCTTCGACCAGCGGGAAGGTTGAAGCAAGCCCTATGTACGCGGTGAGTGTCACCCCTGACGCGGTACAGACAGCACGCCCCATAAAAGCGCTTCATGGATTACCGCAAAACACGCTGGCAATCTCGACTTCGAAGATTTGATGAAAGGGGGGAAGAACATGTCTCTGGCGGTTGTCCTTGCTAGGGTTTTTCCACGAAAGACACAAGGCTTTTTCGTTGCCGGAAGGGTCTTAAAGATACATGAATGGGCGGAATTTCAGGGGGCTTTACAGAGTCAAAGTTCTTGTCTCGAGAACGGAAAACTCAGTATCCATGATGTTGACAAACGCCCGGCGTCAGTCAAGTTTAAGATGGTTATAGCGCAGGCGTATTTAAGGGGGTTGTTGGGGGGGATTGAGAAGTCAGGGGGGGAACGATAGTAGCGCGAGTGCAGTTTTCTAAACGTCAATATCAAGACTGACCTCGATCACCTCAGCACCCCCTTGATTGTTTGAACCGTCGTCATGGGTTTATATAAAAAAGCCCTCGTTAAACGAGGGCCTGGCGCGGGCGTTGCTGCCGGGTCGGGTCTTAGCCGTTGGAGCAGCCGTTGCCCATGACGCGGTATTCGAGTATGTGGCGCTGGCCTTGGTGGTCTTCATAGGTCATTTGTGCTGGTACCACGTCGCATACATCGGCAGCCGGTGACACGCTGATGACTTTGGCAATGTCGAGGTCAGTGGCGTAAGTGTAGTGTTCAACTTCAAGTTGCTGGGCAACTTTAAGTTCATCGGCAGCGGCCAGTGTTGAGAAACCAATCAATGCAAGTGCAATCAAACATTTCATCTTGGATAACCTTAAAACAATCACGAATCACTGACTTCAATTGCCGGACGGGCGGGAGAAGTTGTTGCACTGTTGGGTGCTGTAGTGCAACACGAAGTACCGTGCCCTGTTTCAATGCAGTAGCGAGGGATGAACATAGAATACCCCTCTGAAACATTGATTAAAGTCAAAAGATCGCCAAGCAGTCTTTCCGGATTGGTAACAATGCGCGCTGTTGGCAGGGCAAGAGCGGGTGAGCGCAATAAAAAAAGCCCCGCGACCGAATGAGCGCGGGGCTAAAAATGGTTGGTTGCGGCCAACCAAAGGAGCTCTTTACATCAATGGGCGATGGCTACCGCCTCAGGCTGCCAGCCGCCGCCCAAGGCTTTGTAGATGGCGACGACGCCGCGATACAGCTCGACCTCGGCCTGGGCCTGACTGTCTTCGGCCGCCAGGCGCTCGCGCTGGGCATCAAGCAGGACCAGAAAGTCCACCGTGCCCTCGCGGTAGCGGATAGCCGCCAAATCGGCCGCCGTGCGGCTTGATTCACTTTGGCGGATCAACGAAACCAGTCGTTGCTGGCGTTTGCCATAGTCACTGAAGGCGTTCTCCGACTCTTCAAGGGCCAGCAATACCTGCTGCTCGTAACTGGCCAATGCGCCTTCAGCCTCGGCATCAGCCCCACGCAGACGTGCACGAACGCTGCCCAGGTCGAACGCCGGCCAGGTGATGCGCGGGCCGAGAGCCCAGGCATTGGCCGCAGCCGAACCGATTTGTGAGCCGCGTCCGGCAGTGAAACCAAGGAAGCCGCTGAGGCTGACCCGAGGGAACAAGTCGGCTTTGGCCACCCCGATGCGCGCGGTGGCTGCAGCCAGTTTGCGTTCGGCGCTCAGGATGTCCGGACGCCGTTGCAGCAAGTCACCCGGGTTACCGATATTCAATGCCTTGGCGATGGCCGGCAGTTGAGCCGGGCTCAAGTCCACGCTCAGTTTTTCGGGACGCTCACCGAGTAAGGTGGCGATGCGGTTGCGCTGGCGGACCTGTACCGCTTGCAGTTGCGGCACGCTGGCTTCAACGGCAGCCAGGCGAGCATCCGCCCGCATCACATCCAATTGATCGCCGACGCCCGCATCACGCAGGCTTTCGGTGATGGTTTTGGAGTCTTGCTGGTTTTTCAGGTTGGCCAGGGCAATCTGCTCGCGCAATTGCGCACCCCGCAGTTCACCGTAGGCATCCACCAGTTCGGCAATCATCGTGACTTGCAGTTGGTACAAATCCGCTGCAGCCACCTGCTCATCGGCGTCGCTGGCTTCCAGTTGGCGCTGGATACGGCCGAACAGGTCGATTTCCCATGCCATGTCCAGGCCCAGATCGTAGCGCTCACTGTTGACACGCTGTTCGGTCTGGCCCGGAATCTGGCCCTTGCCCACATCGCTGCTGGCACGGCTGGTAATGGTCGGCATGAGGTCATTGCTGACGTCGTCGCGAATTGCCCGGGCAGCCCGCAGACGGGCAAAGGCCACACGCAATTCGCGGTTACCGGTCAGCGAACGGGTCACCAGCTGGTTGAGGGTCGGGTCGTCGAACTGCTGCCACCAGATCCCTTCAAAATGCGCCCGGTCAAAGCCCTTGAGGTTGTCGGCACTGATCTGCGCCGGTTCCGTCTTGGGCGTTGTGTAGTCCGGGCCGACGACGCAGGCACTCAAGGCCAGCACCAACAGGCTCGGGAGGAAGACTTTAGGGATCATTGCTGCGACTCCAACTTCAAGTGCCTGGCCGCTTTGCGGGCTTCGTTGCGCTCCACGTAGCGGCGGATCAATACATAGAACACCGGGGTCAGCATCAGGCCGAAAAAGGTCACCCCGAGCATCCCGGAGAACACCGCAACACCCATCGCATGGCGCATTTCAGCACCGGCACCGCTGGAGAACACCAGAGGGACCACGCCCATGATGAAGGCGAAGGAGGTCATCAGGATCGGCCGCAGACGCAGGCGGCAGGCTTCCAACACCGCTGCCAGCGGGTCGAGGCCTTCCTCTTGTTTATCCTTGGCGAACTCGACAATCAAAATCGCGTTCTTGCACGCCAACCCCACCAGTACGATCAAGCCGATCTGGGTGAAGATGTTGTTGTCTCCCCCCGACAGGATGACCCCGGTAATCGCCGACAACAGAGTCATCGGTACGATCAGGATGACCGCCAGCGGCAGGCTCCAGCTCTCGTATTGAGCCGCCAGTACCAGGAATGCCAGCAGCACGCACAGCGGGAACACGAACAGCGCAGTGTTGCCCGAGAGGATTTGCTGGTACGTCAGCTCCGTCCACTCGTAGGTCATGCCGTTGGGCAGCTCTTCCTTCAGCAGTTTTTCAATGGCGGCTTCTGCCTGGCCCGAGCTGTAGCCCGGTGCTGCGGCACCGTTGATTTCAGCGGTCACGAAGCCGTTGTAATGCATCACCCGATCCGGACCGGCGGTGTCGCTGATCTTGATAAAGGTGGCCAGCGGGATCATCTCGCCCTTGTTGTTGCGCACTTTCAGTTGGCCAATCTGCTCAGGCTCCAGACGGAACTGCTGCTCGGCTTGAACATTGACCTGATAAGTACGCCCGAAGCGGTTGAAATCGTTGGCATACAGCGAACCCAGGTAGATCTGCAGGGTGTCGAAGATGTCACTGATTGCGACGCCGTGGGTCTTGGCCTTTTCACGGTCGATAGCGGCATCGACCTGAGGCACGTTGACCTGATAGCTGGTGAACAACCCGGCCAGTTCCGGCACGTTGTGGCTCTTGGCGATGACGTTCTGCACTTCTTTGTACAGGGCGTCATAACCCAGGCCGGCCCGGTCTTCGACCTGCAGGCGGAAACCGCCAATGGTGCCCAGGCCTTGTACCGGCGGTGGCGGGAAGATCGCGATGTAGGCTTCCTGAATGTCCGCGTACTGGGCATTCAGCGTGGCCGCAATCGCCGCGGCAGACTGGCTCGGGTCTTTACGCTGATCGAAGTCCTTGAGGGCCACGAACACGATGCCGCTGTTCGGGCTGTTGGTGAAACCGTTGATCGACAGCCCCGGGAAAGCGATGGAGTTGGCCACCCCCGGTTGCTTGAGGGCGAGCTCGGACATGCGCTTGATCACGTCTTCGCTGCGGTCCAGGCTTGCGGCGTCCGGCAGTTGGGCAAAGGCCACCAGGTATTGCTTGTCCTGGGGTGGCACGAAACCGGTCGGGGTGTTGGCAAAGCCGAGCCAGGTCAGGGCCATTAAGCCCGCGTACAGCAGCATGGCGATGCCGCTGCCGCGAATGATCCGGCGAACTGCACCGACATAGCCGTGGCTGGCCTTTTCGAAGAAGCGGTTGAACGGGCGGAACAACCAGCCGCCGAACAAGCGATCGAGCAGGCGGGTGAAACGGTCCTTGGGCGCATGATGGCCTTTGAGCAGGACGGCTGCCAGTGCCGGGGACAAGGTCAGCGAGTTGAACGCTGAAATCACGGTGGAAATGGCAATGGTCAGCGCGAACTGCTTATAGAACTGCCCGGTGAGGCCCGAGATGAAGGCCGCCGGAATAAATACGGCGCACAGCACCAGCGCCGTGGCGATGATCGGCCCGGTCACTTCCCGCATTGCCCGCTTGGTGGCATCCACCGGGTTGAGTCCCAGTTCGATGTTCCGCTCGACGTTTTCCACCACCACGATCGCATCGTCGACCACGATCCCGATGGCCAGCACCAGGCCGAACAACGACAGGGCATTGAGCGAGAAACCGAACATGTGCATCACGGCAAACGTACCGATCAGCGAAACCGGAACCGCAACCAACGGAATGATCGAGGCACGCCAGGTCTGCAGGAACAGGATGACAACCAGTACCACCAGGATCAGTGCTTCAAACAGGGTATGAATGACCGCTTCGATCGAGCCCCGGACAAAGATGGTCGGGTCATAGACGATCTCGAAATCCATGCCTTCCGGGAAGCTCTGCTTAAGCTCGGTCATTTTTGCCCGGACATCGTTGGAGATGTCGATGGCATTGGAGCCCGGACGCTGGAAGATCGGGATCGCCACGGCCGGCTGATTGTTGAGCAAGGAGCGCAGTGCGTATTGGCTGGACCCCAGCTCCACCCGGGCGATGTCCTTGAGGCGAGTGATCTGGCCATCATCCCCGGAGCGGATGATGATGTTTTCAAATTCCTCTTCAGAAACCAGGCGGCCTTGGGTGTTCACTGACAACTGGAAGCTGGTGGCGCTGGGGGCAGGCGGGGCGCCCAGGGCACCGGCAGCCACCTGACGGTTCTGCTCGCGAATGGCGGTGACCACATCGGTTGCGGTCAGGTTGCGTGAAGCGGTTTTGTTTGGATCGAGCCATACCCGCAGCGAGTAGTCGCCCATGCCGAACAGCTGCACGTCGCCCACGCCACCGAGTCGCGCCAGTTCATCCTTGATGTTGAGAATGGCGTAGTTCGACAGGTACAGCATGTCGTAGCGCTGATCCGGCGAGGTCAAGTGCACCACCATGGTCAGGTCGGGGGAGGCCTTGTCCACGGTAATGCCGATGCGCGTCACCTCTTCCGGCAGCTTGGGCTGGGTCCGGGTGACACGGTTTTGCACCTGAACCTGTGCGTTGTCCAGGTCGGTACCCAGAGCAAAGGTGATGGTCAGGGTGATTTTGCCGTCAGCGGTGGACTGCGAAGACATGTACAGCATGTTTTCGACACCGGTGATGGCCTGTTCCAGCGGCGCGGCGACGGTTTCGCCGATCACTTTGGGGTTGGCACCCGGGAAGTTGGCACGCACCACTACGGTGGGCGGCACGACTTCGGGGTATTCGCTGATCGGCAATTGGAACAGCGAAATGCTGCCCGCAATCAGGATCAATAACGAAAGCACGGCGGCGAAAATCGGCCGCTGAATGAAGAACTGGGAAAAATTCATCGGAGTTATCGTCCCTTAACCGCGCGGAGCCGCGACGCTGGCCAGTTTCGGCGCGCCGGCAGCAGGCTTGTCCTGAGGCGTGTTGTTGGCTTCGAGGGCTTGTCGTTGTTGTGCCAGTGCGGCCAGCGTTTGTTCGCTGGCCATCGGGATCACTTCAGGGGTGACCGGCGAACCCGGACGAACCCGCTGCAAGCCCTTGACGATAATGGTGTCGTCCTTGTTCAGGCCTTTGCGGACAATGCGCAGGCCTTCGATTTTCGGCCCCAGATCCACCGCGCGATACACCGACGTGTTGTCCGGGCCCATCACCAGCACGAACTTCTTGCCCAGATCGGTGCCGACCGCTTCGTCATTGATCAGCACGGCGGAGTAGGTGCCGCTGCCCACCAGCTTCAAGCGGGCGTAAAGCCCCGGGGTGAAGCTGCCATCGGCGTTGTCAAAGACCGCGCGGCCACGGATGGTGCCGGTTTTCGGATTGACCTGGTTGTCGACGAAGTTCATGTGCCCCAGGTGCGGGTTGCCGTCTTCGTTGGACAGACCGAGGTAAACCGGTGTGGTTTGACCGCGCTGGCCCTGGCGAGCCAGTTGGGTGTACTTGAGGTAGACCCGTTCATCGGCATCGAAGTAGGCATAAACCTTGTCGGTCGAGACCACGCTGGTCAGCGGCGTGATATCGGCGGTGACGATGTTGCCCGCGGTGATTTCCGCACGGCTGACGCGACCACTGATGGGCGAGGTCACGCGGGTAAAGCTCAGGTTGAGCTTGGCCAGGTCCAGTTCGGCCTGCATCGCCGCCACGGCAGCGCGGGCTTGCTGCGAGGCGGTGCTGCGCGAATCGGCCAGTTCAGCGGAAATGGCGTTGCTCTGGCGCAGGCGCTCACCACGGCGTGCTTCGTTTTCGCTGCGGGTCGCATTGGCGCGGGCTTGTTGGACCTGGGCCTCAAGGCGTCGGACCTCGGCCTGGAATGGACGCGGGTCGATCTGGAACAGGATGTCGCCCTTTTTCACCAGGGCGCCCTCGGTAAAGGCGACCTGATCAATCTGGCCCGACACGCGAGGACGGATCTCCACGGTTTCCGGCGCTTCGAGACGCCCTGTGAATTCGTCCCATTCATTGACCGGCTGTTCAAGCACTTTGGCAACGCTGACTTTTGCGGCGGGCGCCTGAGCAGTCGCTTCTGGAGTTTTGCCGCATGCACTCATCACCACGATGGCCAAAGCCGCCAGTGGGAAGCGCAAATGTTTAAGTGACTGTTCCATGGGGGGAGTCCGCCAATCTATTGAGATGGGCGGATAATGCTGGCGTGCGTGCTGGCGCACGAATCGAACCCAGCGAAGGTCATTATCATCAAGAATGATAGAAAGCCGGGCCAAGCCCTCTAGCCTGCACCTTTGTTAGGGAGCTATCAATTAAATTCTGCTTCGGCCGGATCGAAGGTGTGTACCTGCAAGCGCACGGGCGCCTGCAGGCAGGGGAGGGTCAAAAATTGATGGAAGCGCTCAGTCGTGCGGTCAGCGGCGCGCCCTGGAACAGGTAGTTGTCGCCCATGTATTCCCCCGCGTCACGCCAGTAACGCTTGTCGAACAGGTTGTCGACGCTCAGGCGAAACACTGTGTCGTAGCCATCGATACGGGTGGAATAGCGGCTGCCGATGTTGAAGATGGCGTATGAGCCGACCTCAACTTCGCCCTGCTGGTTGGCATACTTTTTACCGCTGTATTGCACCCCGCCCAGCACGGCCAGACCGTCGAACCAGGGCAGGGCGTAGTCGCCATAGAGACTGGCGCGCACAGTGGGCACGTTGAGGGTCTGGTGGTCCTCATAGGCCGGCGTGCCGCTGCCGCTGACCCGCGCCCGGATCGCCGCGACACTGGCGGATACCTGCAGGCGCTGGGTGGCCCAGCCGTTGGCCGCGAGTTCGAGCCCGGTGTTTTTCTGCTCGCCCTGTTGCGCGAAGGTGAATGAGCCATCGTCATTCGGGCGGCTGTACTGGTACGCCTGGCGAATCTGGAACAGCGTGGCGCTGTAGGTCATGCGTTGCCAGTCGTACTTGATCCCGGCCTCGATCTGGCGCGACACGGTGGGCGCGAGGATCTCAAAGGCATTATCGGCAAACCACGGCGCCTCGCCGCCCAGGGACAGGCCCTTGCTGTACGAGGTGTAGAGCGTCAGGTCGGGCACCGGTTTGTAGATCAGCGCGGCCTGGGGCAGGAACTCGTAGCGCTGGGTGTGGCGGGTGGTGGCGTGCTGATCGTCGAAGGTCTTTTCATCCAACCGCACTTCACGGCCACCGAGCACGGTTTGCCACTGCTCGTTGAAGGTGATGCGGTCGCTGAAAAACAGCCCGTACTGACGGCTGTCGAGTCGGCGATAGCTGTCGTTGACCGGGCCGTCGTAGCGCGTAAAGTCTGGCGGCTCACGGTCGATAGTGCCGCTGCCGATCCACGCGTTGATCAACTCGCGCTGGTCCACCACACGGCGAAAGGCGCTGGTGCCCACCGTCAGTTCGTGGCCAAGACCGGCGGTATCGAACTGGCCGTTGAGCGCAGCCTGCACTTCGTCGTTGCGCCGGGTGTCGTCAGGGCTGCGAAAGTCATAGATGTCGTACTCGCCGTCAGGGCTGAAATAGTTGGGCACCGCGGTGCCAGCGCAACCGGAGGCAGCGTAACAGCCCCAGGCAAACGAGCTGTAATCATCGATCACGACCCGGCTGCGGGAAGCGCTGAGGTTGCCTTTCCAGGTGTCGCTGAACCGGTACTCGAAGTTGCCGTTGATATTCAGTGCATCAATGGTCACCGGTTTGGAGCCGCTCTGGTGCGCCAACAGTTTTTTCGGTGAAGCGTGGTGTGGCAGCTGCGTACCGCCGAGCAACTGATAGCCCGGCACCGAGCGCTGTTCCTTGTTCTGGTATTCAACGTCCAGTTGCAGGAGTGCATCGGGGCTGATGTTCCAGTCGAAGGCCACCGCGGCGAAATCGCGCTGGCCATTGGCATGCTCGACATAGGAGTGAATGTCTTCATGGGCGAAGTTGGCGCGCAACCCGAACTGTTGTTCGCTGCCGAACCAGCCTCCGACATCGGTGGCCAGGTAGCCGCTGCCCCGGTCATCGGTGGAGACCGTGACGGAGCGGACATCGGCGGCGCGCTTGGTCACGTAATTGACCACACCGCCCGGCTCCGAGACGCCGCTTTGCAGGCCCGACAGACCTTTGAGCAGTTCTACCTGCTGTTTGTTTTCGAGGCCGACATTTTGCTCGCCGGTCACGGTGCGGCCATTGATCTTGTAGCTGCTGGCCGAGTTCAGCGAAAAACCGCGCACCACAAAGTTTTCGTAGTAGCCAATTGGCGCATAACTTTCACCCACCGACGCGTCGTTTCTGAGCACTTCGCTGAGCAGGCGGGCCTGTTGGTCCTTGAGCAGCGCTTCGGTAAACACTGACACCGAGGCCGGCGTGTCGAGTAAGGGGGCCGGGCCGAAGCCGCCCACCCAGGCGCTGTCAGCCCGGTAGCCGGTGCTGTCGTCGGCGGTCACGGCGGTGGCGGGCAGCTCGGTGGAGGCGGCCAGGGCATCGGGTACTGCGCTGGCCAGCAACAGGCCGAGGGTCAGTGAATTGAGCGCGAACCTCGGGGCGGACGTTCCCGTGCTGAGAGTCCGGTAAAGCATGTTCATGCAAAGCTCCTAAACGATGGCCGACCCGGGCTGGCTTTAAACCGTGGCCTGTTTTTCAAGTGCGCCATCATACAGTTGACCGGGCATGCTGACCGCTTACCTTGAGTGAATAGTGCACTATGAGCACTCGGACTATTGAGGAGTGATTCATGGCTTTTTCTAGATGCCTGCGTTCATGCATGGCCCTGGCCTGCACCTTGCCCTTGCTGGCAGTCGCCGCGCCTTCAGCCCCTGGCCCGGTTTATGGTGAGGAGCTTCAAGGCTTTGAGTATCCGTATCCGCTGCATCGGTTTGAGTTCAACTCCCAGGGGCAACCCGTGCAGATGGGCTATATGGACATTTCACCCAGCGGTAAGGCCAATGGCCGCACGGCCGTGTTGATGCACGGAAAAAATTTCTGTGCCGCCACATGGGGGGACAGCATCAAGGCCTTGAGTGCAGCGGGATATCGCGTGGTGGCGGCCGATCAGATCGGTTTTTGTACCTCAAGCAAACCTGAGTATTATCAGTACAGTTTCCAGCAATTGGCCGACAATACCCACGCGTTGCTGACAAGTCTTGGCATTGACAAGGCCAGTGTCGTGGGTCACTCCACGGGCGGCATGCTGGCCACCCGTTACGCCTTGATGTACGCGCCAGAGACCGAAAAACTGGTGCTGGTCAACCCGATTGGCCTGGAGGACTGGAAAGCCCTGGGCGTACCTTGGCGCACGATCGATCAATGGTACGAACGCGAGCTCAAGTTGAGCGCCGAAGGCATTCGCAAGTACGAACAGAGCACCTATTACGGCGGGCGCTGGAAGCCTGAATACGATCGCTGGGTCGATATGCTGGCCGGGCTGAACAAGGGCCCCGGGCACAAGCGTGTGGCCTGGAACTCGGCCTTGATCTACGACATGATTTTTACCCAGCCAGTGTTCTATGAGCTACCGGCGCTCAAGGTGCCGACGGTGTTGCTGATTGGTGATGCCGATACCACGGCCATCGGCAGCGATATTGCCTCTCCCGAAGTCAAAGCCCGGATCGGCGATTACACGGTACTGGGCAAACAGGCTGCCAAGCTGATTCCCGGGGCTACCCTTGTGGAGTTTCCGGGCATGGGCCACGCACCGCAAATGGAAGATCCGCCAGGCTTCAACAAGGTCTTGATCGAGCAATTGAACGGGGGCTGAAGAACCGCTCTGAAACGCGTACAGGGCAGGGCTTTCGACTGCCAGCGGCAAGGTCTTTGGGCGGGCCCGGCGGTCGATTATGTCGGCCTTGTGCCCGTCCAAGCCTTGATTCAGACGCTTTGTGTGCGGTATAGCTAAAAAGGAAACCCGTCACTGCACAGGAAATACCAACGCACTATGGATGGAATCACACGTATCAATCGCCCGGTCGGCTCACGCTTCGCATCCCTGATTGCGCAGTGTGGGCCTCACGTCAAACACTGCGATCACGCAGCTACAGGGTTTGTTGCCAGCTTTTTTGTTCACTTCGCTTTATCCCGCCTGCGACTTTGTTTGCCAGGCCGCTGCGCCGACTGGCGCCATTGCTACGTCCCCCCGCCTGATTTTTTCTGATCTCTAGCCGAACCGGCCTGTCCGCTCCCGTGTTTAACGGTGGCTGGTGTTGCCCGGTATTTTTATTTGATCTCTTCACATTCTGACTCGACACACTCCGAGCGGCCTCGCACCACGCGAACGGCCGATCAGCGTCAAGTTACGATAGCGTCAGCTCGCCTGAACACGATGGTGCGACCTGATGCTCGCGGTACAAGGAGCTGCACCCATGATCTATTTCCAGGGTAAAAGAATACTCAGTGCCATCTTCGACATGGATGGCACCATGTTTGATACCGAACGCCTGCGTTTTAAAACCCTCAAGCAGGCTGCGCTCGAGATTTTCGGCACACCGCTGAGCGAAGAAACGCTCATGGGCTCATTGGGGCTGAGTGCCAAGAAAGCCGAGGCGCTGGCGAAGGCCAATCACGGCGAAGACTTCCCTTATGCCCAGGTCAGGCAGCGGGCTGACGAACTGGAGCTGCTGCATGTACGCAATCATGGGGTGCCGATCAAGGATGGCTTGCTGGAAGTACTGGAGCGTTTGCGCAAGTACGGTCTGACCATGGCCGTAGCGACCTCGAGCCGCCGGGCCATTGCCGAGGAATATTTGATCAACGCCAATGTGCTCAAATATTTCGACATCACTGTCTGTGGTGACGAGGTCACTCAGGGCAAACCGCATCCCGAAATCTTCCTCGCGGCGGCAAGTGCCTTGAACTGCCTGCCACAGCATTGCCTGATGCTCGAAGACTCGGAAAACGGTTTGCTGTCGGCGATCCGCGCCGAGGGGCAGCCGATCCTGATTGAAGACATCAAGGCTCCGGCGCCCGAGGTCAAGGCCGGGGCACTGAAAGCCTACCAGAACATGCATGAGTTTCTGGGCGATCTGAACGAGTGCATGCCTGACCTCGGCACCCCTGAACTGACCGAGAGCTTTCCTCAGGCACTCAATCAATTCAGCGTGGGCATCCATGGGTTTGGTGCGATGGGCGGCGGGTACCTGACGCAGATTTTTTCTCACTGGGATGGCTACACCCGGCCCTGCGAGATTATTGCCGCGACCCGTTCGCGCATGCTGCGCGACACGGTGGAAGCATTCGGCAGGTTCAGCGTGCGCTATGGGGCCATCTCGTTCGATCAGACCATTGAAAACCTCAGAATGATCGACATGGACGACGCTGAAGCGGTCATCAAGATGTATGACGTGGCCGAAATCGTCGGGCTGAGCCTCCCGGAGCCAGCGATCCGCAAGCAGGCGGATGTCATTGCCGAGGGCCTCATCCGTCGTTATCAGCGGCGCGGTCGCGAGCTGACGATTCTCATTGTGTTGAACAAAGTTGGCGGTGCGGACTTTGTACGGCGGCATGTGCAGGCGCAGCTTGAACAGAGGGTAGCGCCAGCGCTGTGCCAGAAAATCCTGGACAATACCCACTTCGTCGAAACGGTGGTCAGCCGTATTGTCTCGAAGATTTCCAATGAAGCGCTGGTGCGCCAGTTGCGGATCAAGTCGAAGATTTTCCAGAACAGTCTGGACGATGAAATCGTCGCACCGCCCCGATCCCCCAGGATTCCGACGCCCGAATATGAGCGCCTTATTTCCCGATTTCGGCCCTTTGCCCAGTCCAGCAACGCCCTGAGTCAATTGCACTTGATCCTGTTCAACAGCGAATCGGACATGCCGTTGTATGCCGAACGCAGCAGCCATCTTCTGGAGCGTCTGCGCCAGGTCAAAACGGTGGATGACATCACTCAGACCCAAGTGATGAAGAACCTGCTGTGGAACGGCCCGCACGCGATCATTGCCTGGTACGCCAGCCTGTTGGGTTATTCCTGGTTGGGGCAGGGCATGGGCGATCCGCGGGTCAGTGCCCTGGCCGAACGCTTGATCCGCCAGACGGTCGGTCCGGCGCTGGTAGCCGAGCACCCGCACATGGCAGAAGCCGTCGTCGACTTTTCGAAGACATTTCTGGAGCGTTGCAACACCTCGTTCAAGGACCCTTGTGCCCGTGTCGGGCGTGATCCGTTGCGCAAGCTGCAACGCAATGAGCGCATTCTGCGCAGCATTGATCTGGCACAAAAACACGGGATAGACGGCGACGTCCTGGCGTTCGGCATTGCCCTGGCACTGCACTACGCGCTGCGCTCCAAAGACAGCAAGGACCAGGAATCACGCCTGATCCGAACGCTGTACCAGGAGGGTGGCCGCATCGAAGAGGTGCTGACGTATGCGGGGAGCTACAACGCCCAACCGTATCCGGGGCTGGACCCGATCAAGGATGCGCAGTTGATCGAGGACATTGGCGGGCACTTTGAGCGTTTGCAGGACCCGGACTCAAACCATTGGGACTGGCCTTTGCAAGCGCAGGGCGTTCAACCTGGTCAGGCGCGTCGAATGGGGTGATGGGGGTAGTCGCCAATCCGCGCGCCAATCACCATTTCACCCACCCAGGCATTGATCAGGGCGGTATAGGCCTCTTGCTGGCTGTCCGTCGACAGCGCGTGATCCGCGCCGTCGATAATGCGATGGCTCAGGGAGTGCGAGCGCATGAAGGCATGCCGGTAACTCATGATGGTGGTATGCGGGACATAGTCGTCATGCTCTGACTCGACCAGCAGTACATCGCCTGTAAACGTGCTGCAGGCCGCCAGCGCCCGGTTGCTGTCCGGGCTCTGCAGCGCGTGGCGATACTGGCTCAGGCGGTTGCGGTCGAGTTGCGTCTTGGGCAGTTCCCAGTCCTGGTCCCAGTACAGCGCTGGCACGCGTAATGCCAACCAGCGCACGGCACGCTGCTGGGTCAGGATGGTCGCAAGGTAACCCCCGTAACTGCTGCCGATCACCGCGATGGCATCGGTGTCGGTGGAGGGATGGCTCACCAGCCGGTCGTAGGCGGCGATGATATCGTCCAGGTTGTGCTTGCGGGTGATGTGATCACGCTGGGACAGGGTTTTCTCATGTCCGCGCAGGTCAAAGGTCAGACAAACACAGCCCAGCCCGGCAAGGCCCTTGGCCCGTGCAAGGTCCCGGTGCTGGCTGCCCCCCCAGCCATGGACAAACAGAATGCCCGGCATTTTCGCGCCCGGTGTCAGCACGGTCCCGGCCAAACGCTCCTCGCTGACCTCAATCTCGATCAGTTCACTGCGCGCAGTCATAGGCCAAAATTCTCGCGCATTTATTGATAAAACCGACATCTTCATCGTGTCCTTGGAAGAGCAGGGTGGCGTCGTGGGGCAATTCGCTTTCGCCATAGGTTTCGAGGGTGCAAGCGACGACACATTGCAGCGCTGCGTCACCAGCAAAGGCACGCAGGGCAAGTACTTCGGCACCGCTGGCGCCGCCAATGCGCCAGGACTGCTCCAGTACCCCAGAGCGGAAGTGCCCGCGGCTATCGGTGCCTTGGGCAACATCGTAGTTGCGCCGCGACGCGAACAGCGACGGGTAGGCATAGCAGGCCGCCGACTCGTAACTCTTCGCCTGCTTCACGGCCAGGCGCGCCCGATCATCCAGTGGCAGGCGGTCGAGGCTCTCATAGTCGCCGCGCACCAGCGTCAGGTCAGAGCCGCCGTACACCTCTTCGCCGTTGTTGTCATGTGTCAGGCGCTGGGTGCCGTAGTAACTCACAATCAGGTCCGCCACCCTGACCTGGCCCACACTGCAGGTGACGACCGAGGTCAGGTTTTCTTCCAGCACCAGGCCCCACACAGCCAGTTCAGCGCGATCAACGTCGGCGAGGTAGCGTTCCAGCGCCTTGCGGTTGCGGATCATGACCTGGCCGCGCCCGGCTTTGCCCCGCACCGGTTTCAGGCGGATATCTCCGAGCTCGAGCAACAGGCACCCGGCATTCAGCGCATCCTCGACGTCGAACACGGTAAAGCCCGTCAATACCGCCCCGTGTACCTGTTCGGCGAACAGCGAACACCATCCCGCAGGGGCAGTGGTACCGGCCGTGAGCAAGCCGTGGGTGATCGCTTTGGTGGCCATGAACGGATGACCCACTGCACCGCCGAACAAGTCGTTGATGCCCGTGATGCCGAGCGCCTTTGACTCATCACCGATGAGGGTATCGGTGGGGACGAAATACAGCGCTCTGCGGTCCTGAGGCGGGTAATCACCCAGAAAACCGATACCCAGCACCTCGGCAAGCATCGTTGCGATCACCCTGTGACTGGCCTGCTCGTGCGAGGGCGGTGGGGGAGTGGCCGGAAGCAAGACAACGCCGGTTTTAGGGGGCATGTGCAACTCCTTGAATGCGGGCAAGGGCTTCCTGTCAGGGGCAACCGTCTGGGTCAGGACACGCTGCTCAAGGCTTCGACCAGCTCATGTTTGTGCATGGTCGAGCGCCCCGGGATATTGTTCGCCCGGGCCATTTTCATCAGCTCGGCCTTGGTTTCTGTGGCCAGGGATTCGCGTGATGAACGCGCAAGGCCATGCTTGCTGGCCACCGCTCGCCGGGCAGAACTCCTGCGCGAACTGGCCTTGTCGGCGGGGGATTTATCCTGTCCCGAGCCACCAGCACGCTCACCGCCACCCGATTGCTTGTTCACCGTCGCCCAGGCACGGGCTTCCGCTTCTTCGGGGGACAGGCCTTTTTCCTCATAAGAGGCTTCTATGTGTTCGGCCTGGCGTTTTTGTTTGAGGGTGTATTTGTCTTTGCTGCCTCGCGTCATGACAAGCACTCCTGTTTGGTGGCTCTTGAACGTGTGAGTCACGGGTGCTTTGCCGGGTTCAGGCTGGCTGATGAATGGTCGCGCGCCACTGCGCATGAGGTTTTTTGGGCTCAGGTCTTTTGCCTGGCAACGTCCTTTTCTGTGCCTTGGCGCAATGTCCTGGCCTGCTTTTCCAGCACGACATA
The DNA here is from genome assembly GCF_900475285.1 of Pseudomonas taetrolens. Taxonomy (NCBI): domain Bacteria; kingdom Pseudomonadati; phylum Pseudomonadota; class Gammaproteobacteria; order Pseudomonadales; family Pseudomonadaceae; genus Pseudomonas; species Pseudomonas taetrolens. Next base: position 2,303,920 of record NZ_LS483370.1, read on the forward strand.
GACCGCGCAAGCCAGCAGCAGAGGAATCAGAAAGTAGATGACCCGGTAGCTGATCAGCGCCGCCACCAGAGTGCCGTGGCTGAACTGGTGCTGCAACAGGGCGATGAAGACCGCTTCGAGCACACCGAGTCCGGCCGGTATGTGGGTGATGACACCGGCGATTGCGCTAATCAGCAATACGCCCAGGATTGACGGGTAAAAGGCTTTTTCCGGGAGCAGGAGGAAGATCAGCAACGCCATCAGCGACCAGTTCAAGACGCCCAGGACGGCTTGCGCCAAGGCTATCTTCGGCCCGGGCAGGATGATTTCCTGCTCGCGCCAGCGCCACTCGCGGCGTTTGCAGAAACGACAGGCAAGCAGGTAGGTACACGCGGCTGCCAGCAGCCCGAAACCGATCCACTGCAAGGTGGTGGTGCCGATTTCCCAGGTTGGGGGCAAGCGGATCAGGCGCAACGAGAACACCCCTCCGGCGAGCAGCATGTAGCCCAGCCAATTGGTGATCAGGCTCAGGGTGAGGATGCGGGTAATGGTGGGCAGGTCCAGGCCAAGTCGCGAGTACAGGCGAAAACGCAAGGCGATGCCCCCCACCCAGGCGCTGAGGTTAAGGGTGAAGGCGTAGCAGACGAAGGTCACCGGCACCACCTGGCGCACGGGTAATTGATGCCCGGTATAGCGCCGACCGAGCAGGTCGAAGCCGACATACACGGCATAACTGGCCAGTGCCACGCCACCGCCAAGGGCAAGCGTCGTGCCTTTGTAGGCGAGCAATGCGTGGCTGACGTCCTGCCAGTCCAGATTCTTGACCAGTAAGAACAGCAGCACCGACACCAGGATGAAGAAAAACAGGGTCACCAGGCGATTGATCATGGGGTGTTCTCCTGGTCATAGCTCAACTCACCGTCATCCAGTGTGCGCAACGATCTCAAACGGGGGGTATGGGCGGGCAACAAACCGGCAATCGCCGGAAAACGGCGGGTAAGGTGAAAACCGATGAAGATCAATGGCGCACGCCACCAGTAACCGCGGGTCACCCGGGCCAGGGTGATGCGCGTGCAGTGCTCGGTGGCCAGGCCCAGCAAGTGATCATGCAATTGCCGGTTGAGGGCGCGGTCGCGGATGAACAGGTTGGCTTCCAGGTTCAATGCCAGGCTCAACGGGTCAAGGTTGCTCGAACCCACGGTCGACCACTCATGGTCCATCAATGCCACTTTGCCGTGGAACGGTCGCTGGCAATACTCGAAAATCCTGACCCCGTCGCGCAGCAGGTAGTTGTACAACAGCCGGGACGCGGAGCGAACCCAGGGCATATCCGGCTCACCCTGAAGGATCAGGGTCACTTCGACCCCGCGCCGGGACGCATTGCGCAACTCGCGCAGCAGGCGATAGCCGGGAAAGAAATAAGCATTGGCAATCACCAGCCGATGGACCGCGGCCCGGATGGCGAGCAGGTATTGCTCTTCGATATCGGTACTGTGGTCTGCGTTGTCGCGTATCGACAGCAACAGGCGAGCGTCGCCGACCCGGCACCGGCCCGGACACACATCGCTTGGCGCTTTGATCACAGGCTTGAGCATGCGCAGTACGTCGCGATGGATATCGGCAACCACCGGACCCTGTACTTCAAGGGCGTAATCCTGTTTGGCCATGGGGCCGTAGTCGCCCAGGTGGTCGGCTGAGTAGTTGATGCCTCCGATGAACGCGCACTCGCCATCGATCAGCAGAATCTTGCGATGCATGCGGCGAAACAGGTTGGAGCGCAGGCCGAACACCCGCCGCGCCGGGTCGAAGACGTGGATGTTGATCCCGGCTTCGGTCAGTTCACCGATGTACCGGGGGCTGAGTTCTGCCGTACCGTAACCGTCCACGGTCAGCTCGATATGCACACCACGGCGGGCAGCGGCAACCAGTACATTCTTGAAGGCGCGGCCCACCTTGTCCTCGAAAATGATGAAGGTTTCGATCAGGATCTCCCTGCGTGCTGCACGCACCGCCTTGAACACGCGGGGGTAATAGTCCTCGCCGTTGATCAGCAAGTTCACGCGGTTCCCGTCACGCCATGGGTAGTTCATAGCAGCACCTCCACGGCTAACGGCACATGGTCGGAGAGGTGCGACCATGGACGCATGGACAGCACCCGTGGCGCCTTGGCCATTGCGTTGCGCAGGTAGATACGGTCCAGGCGCAACAGTGGCCAGAATGCCGGAAAGCTGCGCGCCGGTTTTCCGTACGCACCGGTGAATACTTCGCCCATGGCTTGAGTCAGAAGCTTGGCATCGGCCCGCAGGCGCCAGTCGTTGAAGTCCCCGGCGACGATCACCGGGGCTGCATCGTCAATCCCTCCGAGCAGCTCGCAGAGCAGATGCAATTGGCGTCGACGATGGTCTTCGGCCAACCCCAGATGAACGCAGATCACGTGTACTGCATGCGGGCCGGGCACATCGAGGATGGCGTACAACAGGCCGCGCTTTTCAGTGCCGCTCAGGGACACATCGTAATTGGCGTGCTCGCGGATCGAGTACTTCGACAGCAGTGCATTGCCGTGCTCGCCCTCGGGATACAGCGCGTTGCGGCCATAGGCGAACTGCGGCCACATGCTCTCGGCGAGAAACTCATACTGCGGAACCTGCGGCCAATTACTGAAGCGTCGGGCATGTCCTTTATGCGCACCGAGCACCTCCTGCAGAAACACCACGTCGGCGCTGGCCTCACGCACGGCTTCGCGCAGCTCAGGGAGAATGAAACGCCGGTTCAGCGCGGTAAACCCCTTGTGGGTGTTCACCGTCAGCACATGCAGCGAATGGACTGCAGGTGCCCCGGTGGGGGGAGCATCGGTATCGCGGACAGTCACCATCAATGAGCACCTTGCCGTCGAACCCCGGGCTGGCAGTCATCATGATTGCCGGCATCGGTGGAGACAAAGAGGGCCCGATTCCAGGGGCCTACTAGATCCGACTGAGAGGGCGGCGCAGGGTTCAGGTTATTTGCGGTGTGGTCCGGTTCAAGCCTGAGGCCATCGGCATCCCCCTGCGGCTGGGGCAAGGCCCACGCGGGTGAAGCCAATCCTTCACCTTTGCGACATCAGTGTCTCGACGTATTTCAGGTCGTCGAGGGTGTCGACATCCTGGACAATGCCCTGGTCATCGAGCGCCAGCCTGAGCACATTGCCGCACGCATCCTGCGCCGCGACAATACTCGCCGCGCCATGCTCTCCGGTCAGTTGCAGCAGGTCATTGAAACACTGGGCAGCGAAGCCTACCGGATGGCCTTTTTGCCGGTGCCAGGTGGGCACCACGATTGCTGCCCAGGCCAGTGCCTGGGCCACCTTGCGCAGGCTGTCGGCCGTGATGAGGGGCAGGTCGCCGGGTAGCACCAGCCAGCCCGAAGCGTTCGGAGTGGCCCGTACGCCTGCGGCAATGGAGTCGCCCATGCCATCGCCCTCCGCGGAGCGCACCACGTGCCACGGCAACCCGCAGGCCTGGACCGCACGGATCACATGTTCGAGCACCGGCAGCCCGCAAAGGGGCATTTCAAGCTTGTGGCACGGCCCTCCGGAGGCCAGAAAACGGCTTGAGCGGCCGGCAGTCAGGAGGATGACGACCGGATCATGGGTTTCGCTCATGGGCGCACCTTGCTGCAGAAGGGCTTAATGTACGCTGTTGTAGCTGCCATAACGCCGCGCACCCTGCCATTCAGGGTGCGAGCGATTGGCAAGGTGAAGCGGATCATGCCCATTCCGCCCGGGTGGCCAGCCCGAACAGCTCGCGCAGCCCGTTGATACCGAGCTTTCGGTACAGGCGTTTGACATAGGTGGCCGCACTCAGCGGACGCACCCCCAGCCGTTCGGCAATCTCTTCCACCCCGTGACCGGTCATGATCAGGCGCAGCAGTTCCTGCTCACGCAGGGTCAGCTCAATGTGTTGTTGCCTGATAACCCGCTCGGTCAGCAGCAAGGGCATTTCGTTGGCTTGCAAGTAGGCGTGGTAGTGCAGGCGCACCGCCTGGATCAGCAGCGGGGCAACGGTTTCCAGGAAATTCATCTCTGTTTCCGAAAAATGCCCGTGTTCTCGGCCACGGTAAAAATTCACCGATAGCCAGCAATTGCTTTCGCAGTGGGTCAGTAACGCCACACGTTCGGAAATTTGCGGCTGCTCATAGCAAATGCGCCGGTAATCGTTATGGGTAATGTCGTCGATGGACTGGCGATGGACGATCGTGCTTTCGCCAACGGCGGCCTTGTTCATGGCCTGCCGGTTACCGTCCTGATCATGGAAACGCTGGATATAGGTGTTGGAAATTGCCGGCAGTGAGACGTCCCGGGCCCGGTCCGCGAAGGAAAAAACCTGCGGGTTGCGCCGTTGCGGGTAGGCGAAGATGGTGCATTGGGCCAGAGGCACGCCGGGCCCGATAACCTGCAACAGGTCGGCCGCCAGGTACTTGCTGCGATTATGACCAATCCTGGCCAGCAGGTTGGCGGTGTGGGCAATATTGAGGCTGTGTTCACTACGGCAGGAACGCAAGGGCCAGTACTGCATGGCGAATTCCTTCTGGGTGCCGGGCTGTTGTTGTTTTGTCGAGAATGCCACGGCAGGAGCCCGCCACTCCAGCATTCAATCGGCGGGCTCTGAGCGGACTATGGGGCAGCGCCGACAGAACGCTCCGGAGTGGGCAGGCGCAGTGCCAGAAGCGCGCCGACGATCATCAGGACCGCGGCATAGGCAAAGCCGGAACCGAAGCCGTGTGTCAGGTCTTTCAGCCAGCCGATGACCAGCGGATTGAGCGCCGAACCGATATTGCCCACCGCGTTGATGACGGCAATGCCCACGGCACGGGCGCCAAAGCTCAAGGACTGGTCGGGCAGGGTCCAGAATATCGACATGGCGCTGTAGGAGCCGCTTGCGGCCATGCACACGCCCATCAGTTGCAGCGCGGCATGGTTCGAGAGCGCCGTGAGTATCCAGCCGCAGGCGGCCAGCATCATGGGCAGCACCAAATGCCAGCGCCGCTCGCGGGTGCGATCCGAATGCAGGCCCCAGACGATCATCAGGACAATGGTGCAGACTTGCGGGATGGCGGCCAGCAAGCCGATGGACTGGTTACTGTCGGTGCTGTTGAAGCTTTTCACGATCAGCGGGGTCCAGACCGCGATCATCGCCAGGGTATTGACCAGGCAAAAGTAGACCAGGCAGAACAACAGAATGCGCGGAGAGACCAGCTCGGTCAGCAGGCCGCGACGTTGCTCGCTGGCGGGCGCCTGGCCGCTCGCGGCTTCCGCATCGAGGGCCTGCTGGAGCAGGGCCTGTTCATCGTGGTTCAGCCACCTGGCCTGTTGCGGGCGATCATCCAGGTAATAGAACACCACGAATCCCATGAGCACCGAGGGCAGACCTTCGAGCAGAAACAGCCATTGCCAGCCCTTGAGTCCCCACAGGCCATCCAGCCCCAGAATAAGCCCGGACAGTGCCGAACTGAAGCCGGCGGTAAAGGGCATAGCGATCATGAACAGGGCGTTGGCCCGCGCACGGTAGGCCGTGGGAAACCAGAAGGTCATGTACAACAACACACCGGGCAAGAAGCCCGCCTCGGTAATCCCCACCAGGATCCGCAGCAGGTACAGGGAATTGGCATCCGTGGCGAACAGGGTGCACGTCGAGGCCAGCCCCCATGCAATCATCAGGCTGCCGATCCAGCGCCGGGCACCGACACGCGCCAGGGCGATATTGCTGGGAATGCCGCAGGCGATGTAGGCAATGTAAAAGAAGGTAGACGCCAGGCCGAACTGGGTCCCGCTCAGGCCTAGGTCGGCCATCATGGTCAGTCCGGCGAAACCGATGTTGATGCGATCAAGGAACGACAGCACAAAGCAGACGAACAAGAAGCCGATCAGTCGCCTGGAGACTTTGTTGCACACGCGCTGATAGCTGTCCTGAGACCATGCAGCCACCGTGATGGTTGCACTGGCAGGGGTGTTTGGAGTCATCGGGGACTTCCTGATTATTGTTATAGGAAGGCTCGCCGGCCTGTTACCGCAGGCCGACGGCAAGCTGCATGCAGGGTACGGCGTTACAGGTCCTTTAAGGCGTTGTCGCTCAACATGTGGAATTGCCCGGGATCCCCTAGCTCCTGGGCGCAGAGCAGGGCCAGTTTTACCAGGAATAATTCGCGCTTGTCCGCCATGGCCTGATCCAGGGCATCAGCCAGCCGGTCGTAGACCTGCTCAAGTTCGCAGGTGGTCAGTTGCTTGTGTGTCATGGTCATGCCCTCACTCATTGCCCAAGGCTGTTTCGATGGCGCAGCCCAGAGCCGGGCCGCTGAGTTGCTGCCAGCGTGCACAGACATGCTGATCCGGTCGCACAAGGTAGGCACTGCCGCTGACGGCGCCGTATTTGCTGTGCAAATGGCCGTTGCTGTCGTCGATCAGTTCGTCTGCGCCGCTGATGCGGGTTCGCGGCTGAGCGCTGATGGCCAGGACACGCAGCGGCACACCTCGTTCATGCAACGCCTGTACCCGGGCCTGGATTGCGTCGGGCACCTCAGCGGCATCGGTGAAATACAGCAGGTAGAACGATGCGCCCAGCCTGTCGAACAGAAATTGGTCCTCGCCCAGCTTGATGTTCAACAACGGCGCTCCCTGGCGCGGCCCGCAGGTGAAGAGGGCGTTGTCGTCGCCCGGGCAGTTCAAGGAGGAGTTGACGTAGTCATGAGCCCGGGACGTGCGCCAGTGATAGAGCGGGCGGACGAACGCCTGAGTCAGTGACAGCGACAGCACCGCATCGCGCACCAGGCAATGCCCGGGGGTGGGCGGCGTCATGAACCGCGTGCTTTTACCGGCTTCGGCGATGATCTCACGGGCTGCCGCCACCCGCTCCGCAGTATACGAACCGAGCAGGCCCGGGCCTGCCACGCCCTTGAGGGTCAGGGCCAGCTTCCAGCCCAGATCGTGGCAGTCCTGGAAGCCGGTATTGGCCCCGCGCACCCCAAAGATCGGCAGCAGGTGAGCCGCGTCGCCGGTGAAAATCACTCGACCGTGGATGTAGTCAGGCAGGGTCAAGGCCCGTGCCGAGTACACCGAGCACCAGTCCAGCTGCCATTGGGGGTTGTCGACCCCGACAATCGCCAGTTGCGCATTGATCCGCTCGCGCAAGGATTCGGCCGACAGGGCCTGCTCGGGGGTTTCATCCCGTGGCAACTGGTAGTCGATCCGCCAGATATTGCCCGGTTCCCGATGCATCAGCACGGTATTGCCGGGGTTCCAGTGCGGGTCGAAGTAAGCCAGGCGCTCGGTGGGCAAATCAAGATCGATCTTGATATCGGCAATCACGAAGCGACCCTCATAGGAGGCGCCTTCAAGTTTCAGCTCCAGCAGGCTGCGAATTGCCGAGCGTGCACCGTCTGCGGCCACCACCCAGTTGGCTTGCAATTGATAGTCACCCTGAGGGGTGTCTACGGTCAGGGTGGCGTGATCCTCGGCCTGGGCCAGTTGTTCCACCTTATTGCCCCAACGCAGCTCGATCAGCGGATTGGCCTGGCAGGCATCTACCAGGAATTGCTCCAGGCACGGCTGCTGCAAATTGGTCATCGGCGCAAAACGGTCATCCGGGTCATGGGGTGCCTCCATGCGAAAGACCCGTTGGTTACGGTAGAAGGAGTTGCCAAAGCGCCAACTCAGACCCGCCGCAGTGACGCGGTCGGCCACCCCGACCTGCTGCAGGATTTCCAGCGAGCGCCGGGTGAAGACAATGGCGCGGCTGCCCTCGCTGACCTGGCGTTCGGACTCAAGCACGATAGAGGCGATGCCGTATCGGGCCAGGTCCAGAGCGGTGGTCAGGCCAATGGGGCCGGCGCCGACAATCACCACCGGGTGGCGTTTGACCGCGCTGGCCCCCACGCTGGCGGTATGGGCAGGGTAGACCTGATAGTTGAAATAAATTGAGCGACGGGGTTCAGCGAGCGGTGTGTGCATCGCAAGGCGTCTCCGGAAACGTTTTTATGGTTATTGGCCTGGGCCGGTTCGCAGAGGTCGACTTTAAGGCGCCCGCGACAAAGGGATGTCCCCTTATGGGGACAACTTGCAGCGGGATTGGCGAGATGAAGGGCAGGTGAGGCGCGACACTTCAGGTGCAGGGATGAGCGATGTGCTGGCCCGGGCTCAGGCCGTGAACGCCCGGGCCCGGACTTCATGTGAGGGGGGCGGAGGGGAGTGGCGCTTGAACGCTCGCGTGTCAGCCCAGGCCGTGGCGTTGCTTCCAGTCACCGGGGTAGACCACATAGCCAAACAATGCATGGCCGGCGTAAACCAGTTCGGTTCCTTCGGGAATCCACAGCATCTGGCCAGGTTCAACCTTGTACAGGTTACCGTTGGCCTTAAGCTCGAAACACCCCTCTATGACGAAGATGACTTCGTCATAGAGCAGGGTCCAGCTCACTTCGGCACCTTCCCAGCGAGCGAAGCCAACACCCAGATGGGGTGATACTTCATTGCTCAACGCGCGGGCAACAGAGGCTCCGCCGGGCGGGCCACCTCGATGGACAAACTCAAGATCCCGGTGGTCGACCAGACGCACCGGTCCTTTGCCGTAGATCCGCTTCATAATTCACCTCTGCTGTTCCAGGACGCCAGTCGAATCCGCGTGCGCACCCCGAGCCCCAGCAACGGCTCGGGCGGGTTGCGTGAGGGCATACCGGTGACGGCGCGGATATCCTGCAAGTGCTGTGAATCGGCACCTGTGGCCATGTCGGCCAGCAATGTCCCGGACACAGTGCCCCAGGCTGCGCCGACCCCATTGTCGCAAGCGGTGGCATAGACACCGCTCTCCAACTCACCAAAGAAATTGGTGAAGTTGCGCGAGATCGCATAAACGCCACCCCAGGTGTGGGTGAACTCAACGTTCTCCAGTTGCGGATAGCGTGCCAGGAGGGCCTTGCGATGACCCGCGCGAATGTCCCGGCGTGTGTTGTCGTTGACGCTCTTGCCATAGCGCGGCACGTGCTTGTAGGTGTTGCGAATCATCAGGCGGTTATCCTGGGTCATGCGCACGGTGGTGCCGGCATGGTCTGCCGGGGTCAGCCCCCAGTCGGACTGGATGCCGAGGGTCTGCATTTCTGCCTGCGCCAATGGACGGGTCCAGCTGGCGAAGGTCATTACCGGTAGCAGACGGCTGCGCAGGTAACCGAATTCCTGGGTAAAAATGCTGGTGCCCAGCAGCAGCTGTGGCGTGCGTACCTGACCTTCAGTGCCTTGCAGTAACCATTGACCCTGACTGTCGCGCTGCAGGCCTTGAATCGGCGACTGTTCGAGCAGTTCGACGTTTTCCGGCAGCGAGTCGGCCAGACCGCGCACCAGCGCCGCCGGCTGCATCAACCACGAGCCCTGAGTGAACACGGCGCGGCTGTAATGGCGGGTTCCGAGTACGTTGGCCAGTTCGTCGCCTTCGACACTGCGAAAAGGTTCGCCCAAGTCCCGCAGCAACCCTTCAAAATGTTCCAGATACGCCAGTCCCCGAGGCCCCACTGCGCCCTGATACTTCCCGGCAGGGGACCACTGGCAGTCGATCCGGTGTTGACCGATCAGTCGTTGCAGTTGGTCGATGGCTGAGCGATTCAAGCCGAGCAGGCGTTGTTTGTGTGCTGCATCAGGATGCTCAAGAGCCATTTTGTGGGGCAGGTCTATGACAAAACCCGAGTTGCGGCCAGAGGCGCCTTCCCCAACCCTTTGCGCATCGATCAGCGCGATGCGTGCATGGGGATGATGTTCGGCCAGGCGGCGGGCGGCTGCCAGACCGGCAAAGCCGGCACCAATCACCGCATAGTCAACCTGGTGTCGGCCCACCAGGCGTCGAGGGGCTACGGCGGGGGGCAGGGCGGCATACCAGCCGCAGTCCTGATCATCGTGCGGCAAATGAATAGCGCGATTGTTCATAAGGTTCTTCTTAAGCCACGTGGGTTTGAAGGGGCTGACAGTTCTGCAGCCAGACGCCGCGTTTTTGCTGGGCCTGACGGCCGATCAGGGCGAAGCCGCGCAAGACACCGGAGGTATCGTTGAACGCCGCGCAGAGTCCGTCGGCTGTAGGTTCGATCTGCCACTGGCCACTGCACCCGAATGGCGCGGGCAACAGGCATAACGGGGCTGCCGGGGTCTTGACGGTGATCGGCATCAGCGGGTATTGCACGGCCGTCGGGTAGCCCGAAAGCGTGCGCGCCAACGCTTCAATTCCCTGGTTGATCGGTGCCAGATAAGGCATCAGTTGACCATTGATTTCGATGCAGTCACCCAGTGCAAAAATGCTGGGGATGGACGTCTGCAGGCACTCATTGACCTGGATGCCACGGCCACACTCCAATCCGCAGGACAGGGCCAGCACCTGATCCGGGCGCAGGCCGATGGCCGAGAGCACCAGATCGGCCTGATGCTGTTCACCGTTGGCGAGCGTCAAGTCGAATCCCTCGGCGCTGCGCTCGATCCTCTGCAGAGTAGTTTGCAAGCTCCAGCTCACTCCCAGCTCTGTGAGAGCCGCTTGAAGGTGCTGCCCGGCAGGCTCGGGTAACAGTCGCTCCATAGGCCAGGCGCCCAGGCCGATAACCTGAACCTGGTAACCGCTGCTGGCCAGGTCGTTGGCAAATTCGCAGCCAATCAAGCCGTCGCCCAGGATTGCGATGCGACGCTTGCCTTCCAGTTGGGTGCGAAAGGCCTGGTAGTCCGACAGGTTGTTAACGCTCACCAGTGCCTCGGCACACCCCTCGACGGGTACGCGTACCGGGGTTGCACCGCTGGCCAGCACCAGTTGACCGTAGGGCATTTCACCGAGGCTGGTGTGGAGGCGCCGGTTCTGGGCATCAATGCGCTCTACCTGACAATGCGGATAGACCCGAATACCCAACCGTTGCTCGATGGCCAGCGGGGTTTCATTGACCAGCACCGCAGCGCTGCGCCCCTGGGCCAGGGCGATGGACAGGGCAGGTTTGGAGTAGACATGCCCGCTTTCTCGCGTCAGCACGTAAATCTCGCGCAGTGGATCCTGTTTGCGCAGTGCCTGGGCCAGGCCATAGCCAGCGTGACCGCTGCCAATAATCACCACCGGGCCGACGGCTGTACTGGTCGGCTCAGGTGCAACCACCGGAACACCCGCTCCAGTCGGAGCGACGCTGACGATGCACACCACCGGTGCGGCGGTCTGCGGCTCGCTGATTTCGATCATTTCGAAATCCCCTTTGCCGACCTTGCATTCCGGGCACAACCAATCCTGTGGTACATCTTCCCAGCGGGTGCCGGCGGCTATTCCGTCGTCGGGCCAGCCCAAGGCTTCGTCGTAGATCAAACCACAAATAATGCATAGCCACTTTTTCATGGAGTCAGCCTCACTCGCCTTGAATTCGCACAGCCAGGTTTTTGGTGCGCACATAGCTGTACAGCGCTTCCTGACCCTTTTCACGGCCATAACCAGACAGGCCGACTCCCCCAAACGGTGTCTCGATCCCGCCGGCGAACCACTCGTTGACGAAGACCTGGCCGGCCCGCAGTCGGCGGGCACAGCGCAGGGCGCGATTCAAATCCTGAGTGAAGACACCCGCTACCAGGCCGAAGTCGGTGCCATTGGCCAGGCCAATGGCCTGTTCTTCCGTGTCGAAAGGCAAAATGGCCAGCACCGGGCCAAATACTTCCTGGCTGGCAATTTCCATCTCCGGGGTCACATCACAGAAAACTGTCGGCTGCATGTAATTGCCGCTCAGGCCGCTCACGGCGTCGCCACCTGCGACTACGCGCGCACCTTGTTCCTGGGCTCGTCGACACATCGCCTGGATACCGTGCAATTGGCCGGCAGATATCACCGGGGTCAACTCGGCATTCTCCGCCCCGGGGCCGATGTGCAGGCTGTTCGCCAGGCTGGCCACCTGTTCGACCACTTCGTCGTAGATCGAGCGCTCTACCAGCAGCCTCGACAACGCCGAACACACTTGCCCGGCATTGAAAAAGATGCCGCTGCGCACGCTGGACAGCAGTTGCTCCCGGTCGGCATCAGCGAAGACCAGTGCCGCGGATTTGCCACCAAGCTCCATCACGCTGGGCACGGCGTTTTCGGCGGCAGCGCGCAAGATGCTTTGCCCGGTTGGCACAGAGCCGGTGAAAACAATCTGATCAACGTGTTTATGGCCCGCCAGATAGGCGCCGACCTCACGCCCGCGGCCGCACAGCAAATTGACCGCACCGGTTGGCAGGCCAGCGCGTTCGATGGCCTGCATCAGGATGCATAGACCCAGCGGCGACAACTCCGGGGACTTGATCACGACGGCGTTGCCGGCAGCGAGTGCCGGGGCCAGGGAGCGGGCGCAGATGGAGACCGGGAAGTTCCAGGGCACTATCTGCAGGGACACGCCCATGGGTTCATACAGCGTGAAGTCCATGTAACCGTTGCCCAGCGGCACGGAAATGCCTTCAATCTTGTCCGCCATGCCGGCGTAGTACTCGAAATACCTCGCCGCTTCGATGAACTCGTCTCGGGCATCGTTGAAGGTCTTACCGTTCTCCGCGCAGAGCAGGTGGGCGCCGTCATCGGCAACCAGGCGGATCTGTCGTGCTATTTCCAGCAGCCAGGTCACGCGCCGGGCAGGGCGTACAGCGATCAATTCGCCGCTGTCCGCACAGCGTCGTGCGGCTTGCAGGGCGCATTCGGCATCGGCAATGCAGGCCTGCGCGATGGTCGCCACCGGTTGATTGCTGGCCGGGTTGAGGATGGTCAGGTGCTGATCACTGTCGACCCATTGACCATTTATGTGGTTTCGCCAATGAACAAGGCTCATACGGTTTCTCCACCGTGGGCCTGATCGACACTGTCGAGCAACTCCCGGGCTGCCCACTTGTGGAAGTAGTGCGTCGGCAAGTCCATTTCCGGAGAAAAAGCGCCGCCTCTGTAGCCTGGTGAACTGCGGCCTTTTTGCATGCCTTCCACCGAGGCAATGTCCTCGGCAAATACCACGCGCCAGGATTCCATGACAGCCTTGCGAGCGGCATCGTAGAGCGGGTCGAGGGCTTCGTCACCGACATAGAACAACCGCAGGTGCTCAATGGTTTTCCCAGGTGCGACCGGCTCCAGCATCATGGCGAAGGCATGGTCGGCCTGTATCCCCAGCAACACGTTGGGGAAGAACGACACATATTCAGCGGTGCGCATGCGATCAGCCGGCCAGGACGGGAATGTCGGCAGATGGGTGCCGGCAACGTCAGACAGGTTGTAGGCGTAACTGCCTTGCCCGGCGAATTGGTCAAAAAGAATGTTGTAGTGGTCTTCCAGCTTGGAATAACTGTTCAGGCTTGGGTGAATCCAGGGCAGGTGATAAGCCTCGCAGTAGTTCTCGACCGCCAGCTTCCAGTTGCAGTTGACCTCAATGGCCATCGCACCGCTGTTGGATTCACGACGCAGCAATGACATGCCGTCATGTCCCAGAAATTGCGTCCAGCGCTGGGTTAACGGAGCCAGAGCGTCTTCCAGTGCCGGGGCATCACCCGACAAGTTGATGAACACCATGTCCATCCAGATGGCACTGCGCAGTGGTTTCAAACCGTGCTTTTCGCAGGCGAAGCGCTCGTCTTTGTGCTGGTTGATACCCCCGACATGGGGCGTGCCGCGCAGCGCACCGTTCAGGTCGTAAGTCCAGGAATGGTAAGGGCAACGGATCATGCCCTGAATGGCGCCGGCTTCCTGCACCAACTTGACCCCGCGATGGCTGCACACGTTATGGAACACCTGCACCTGGCCTTCACGGTTGCGCATGATCAACAGCGGCAGCCCCATGAAGTCCACCGGTTTGACGTAGGCGTTGGTGGGCAGGTCGGAGGCAAAACCAATGCACGCCCAGTTGCGGCCCATGATCTGGTCGCGGTCCAGCTCGAAGTAGGGCTGCTCGGTGTAAAAATCATTGGTCAGGCCATGGGCTTGCTCGATAGGAGCCAGCACGGTTTCCAGAATGTGTACGGGGATAAGGTTGGCGATGCCCATTATTGTTGTCTCCAGATCGCACGGTTGGTCGGCCTTGTTGGCCTTTGGCTGGAGTGATTCTTCAGGGTGGGGATGAGGTGGGACAAACCATATTTCGACGTCGATTGATGAGAAAAAGTCATTCATGAGGTGCATCGCCCTCGGCAGGCAATTCCCCTGTCTTTACGGGGGGGACACATTCCTTTAACTCATTAATTCATGAGATTAAATGGTTTGTTGAGAACAGGGCGCTCACTCATTGTGAGCCGCGCAATCACTGCATTGCATAACAAAAAAATCCCGTATAGCGCTGTACTACAACAACAAGGGAGATAGCCGATGCGTGCTAAAAGTGGCCTTTTCAAAGGCCTCAATCCAACCGTGACAGTGGTGTCGGTCGCCCTGGTCCTCGCTTTCGTCTTGCTCTGCGCCTTTAAGGGCGACCAGGCCACGTTGGTGTTCAAGACTGCTTCCGACGCCATCCTGCATAACTTCAAATGGTTTTACCTGGCCCTGGTGAGCGGCCTGTTGTGTGTGCTGCTGATGCTGGCATGGAGCCCTTACGGAGCGCTCAAGCTGGGTCGGGCGCAGGACACACCTGAATTCAGTTTCGGTGCCTGGATCGCTATGTTGTTCAGTGCCGGCATGGGCATTGGCCTGATCTTCTGGTCGGTCGCCGAGCCGGTCCTGCACTATGCCAATAACCCGTTCGCACCGGGCCTGACGGACGAGGCGGCCACGGTCGCGATGCGGCTCACGCTGTTTCATTGGGGCCTGCATCCCTGGGCCATTTTCACCATGATCGGCGTCAGCCTGGCCTACTTCGCGTATTGCAAAGGCCTGCCGCTGGCCTTGCGTTCAATTCTCTATCCCCTGATCGGTAATCGTATCTACGGGCCTATCGGCCATGTGGTAGACATTCTTGGGGTGGCGATTACCGCCTTTGGCGTATCACAATCGTTGGGGTTGGGGGTGGTGCAGATCAATACCGGTCTGAATCAGGTGTTCCAGGTACCGGTCAGTATCGGTCTGCAGCTATCGATCATCGCCTTCGTCAGCCTTATTGCGGCGGTTTCGCTGGTGGCCGGGTTGTCCAAGGGCATGAAGCGGCTTTCGACACTGAACATGTGGCTGTCTTTTGGACTGATGCTGGTGGTGCTGTGGTTGGGACCGACCCGCTACATACTCAATTTTTTCTTCGAAGCCACCGGTGATTATGTGCAGCACATCGTTGGTCTGAGTTTCTGGACAGACACTCAGGGCGACAGTGAATGGCAAAATAGCTGGACGGCCTTTTACTGGCCCTGGTGGATGACCTGGGGCCCCTTCGTGGGCTTGTTCATTGCGCGCATTTCCCGCGGTCGAACCATTCGTGAACTGATCGTCGGAGCCCTTGCCGTGCCGACGCTGGTAACCATCTTGTGGATGTCGGTGTTTGGCGGGGCGGCACTCAAGGACGAGCAGCAAGCCCGTCACGCCCATGCACAACTGCCTGTCGCCGAACAGGTTGTGGCCGCACCGTTTGTGGGAGGAGCTGTGCTTCAGGCCACCCAGAAAGAAACCACGGCTGCCATGTTTACCTTGCTTCAGCGCCTGGATGGTCCCGCCATCGGTGGGGTATTGTGCCTCATTGTCTGTTTGCTGCTGGCCGTGCACTTTGTGACGGCCGCCGATGCCGGGACGCAGGTGCTGTGCATGCTCAACTCCGTGGGCAGCATCAATCCGCCCAACTGGATCCGGGTGCTTTGGTGCTTTCTGGAAGGCGCGATTGCCGCCGGTTTACTACTGGCGGGCGGACTGGTGGCGATCCAGATGGCAAGCATCATCATCGGCCTGCCTATTGCCTTCTTTCTGCTGGTGACCTGCTTCAGCCTGTTACGCAGTTTGCGTGCCGATACCCAGGCTACCGCCGAGGGTTGGATGATGCCCGCGACCGCCAATGACTCACTGAATCATCCCGAGGAAGCCGTCTCTGAAAGGATGGCAATGCTGAGGCCTCCCGGCGAACTCGCCTGATGACACAGCCTCCGGCATCGGCCTTCCTTGGCCGATAGCCTTCACTCAGCGTCAATCGTCTCCGCCAGATGGGTTAACAACCATTGGCGAAAGCGGTTGACGCTTTGTCGATTGGCGGCCCGGCCTTGGGGTTCCAGCAGGCAGAACTGGGCATCCGTGCGCAAGTACGTCCCGGTCGGACGCACCAGTTTGCCGGTCTGTAAGTGGTCGCTCAGCAGGTTTGACCAGGCCAGGGCGATCCCCTGGCCTGCGAGGGCTGACTGGATCAGCATCGAATAGCTATTGATATTGATGCGTCGCCGGGGCTCCGGAGGGCGCTGGCCCAGCCGCTCGAACCACTCCCGCCAGCCAATCCAGTCCCGTTGCGGGTCCTCAAGCCATAGCCACGTGCATTCACCAAGGCGCTCCAACGCAGTGATGCCCGGGTTCTGCGCCAGGTATTGTGGACTGCATACCGGGAACATTTCTTCGCTGAACAGCGGCGTGACCTGCATGTTTTTGGGGGGCGAACTGCAGTAATAAAGCGCCAGATCACAATCCAGGCGCGAGAAGTCATTGACCTGGTCCGTGGCGATGATGCGCAGGTCAATCTCTTCATTCTGGCGCTGGAATTCTGAGACCAATGGCAGCAGCCACAGAGATGCCATGGCGGTACTGGTGACCACCGTGACCTGCTGGGCTCCACGCCAGTGGCGAACTCCGGCGGTGGCATGGGCCAGTTGCTGGAGCGTTTCACGCACGGTTTCACAATACTGATTGCCAGTGGCGGTCAGGTTGATTTCCCGAGTGGTTCGTACAAACAGAGCAGTGCCCAGATAGTCTTCAAGCACACGAATCTGGCGGCTGATTGCACCTTGAGTGACATTCAGTTCGCGCGCGGCCAGAGTGAAGCTCATATGACGGGCAGCGGCCTCGAATACCACCAGGCTGTTAAGCGGCGGCAAGGGTTGCAGTTTCATCAGTTCATCACTTTTTATAATTTTTGTGTCGCGTGCGCAGAGTGTGCAGAAGGCCGTGAACAGTGGCTAGCCTTTTAAAGGAATCCTTATGCGGATTTTCTCTAGAGATATAAATATCTTTAATCCATTCACTGTTTGATACAGCCGCCCGAGTGTTTCGGGTGTGGAATCAGCCCCTCAACCACCGCTGACTTTCCAGTGTTTGATGTCATCGCCGAAGACCACTTGCTTCACTTCGTGGGCAATCCCGTAGACCAGTGAGTCCTGGGCGGCTATGACTTTTTCTTCGGCTGACAGGCATTTGAATATATCCAGTCGGGTCGCGGCATTAGCGGTCTCGATCTCGTAGATTTTGACATAGCGCGCCAGGTCGTTGTCCAGGCTCGACAGGTACTCGCGCAGACGCTGATGGTCTACAGAGCTTTGATTGAAATACCAGTTCATGGGATGGATAAGAAAGCGCGAGTGAGGCGTTGTGATCCGCTGTTGAGCCGCGAGAAACATGATGATGCCCATGGACTCGATATTCCCCGCGTTAATCGCGCAAATCGGCACCGGTAACGATTTGATAAAGGTGTACAGGGTAAAGCCGAAATTGGTGCTGCCGCCTGTGGTAGAGAGGTTCAGCAGCAGCGAGCTGGCGCCTTGCTCCAGGGCTTCAAGGCAGCTGTCACGGAAGCGTTCCGTGGTGCCCTGATCGATCTGGCAATGAAAGTGCACGATGTGCTCGGACATTGAATCACCTCCTGTCGAGGACAAGGGCCGAAGCCCTTGCCCTGTTGCTCAACAATCAGCTGCGGCCTGCGCCGCCGGGTTGTCCGCCTTTTTTGCCCTGAGAGGGCGTTTTGTTCCGGTCATTATTAGCGCCTGAGGCATGACCGCCCTTTTTCCCGGCTTCAGATGCTTTCTCTCGATCGTTCGCAAAATTCCCGGGGTTAGAACGTCCGGTGTTAGCCATGATTCGATACCTCTTGGTTCATTGAATTTTGCTCGCCATGGAAGCAAGCATTAATTAGGAGTTGAGTTGGCTTTTGGAAGTTTTACAAAGTTCGACCCCGTGCGATCAGCGGTCAAATGCTGTGAGCTGATAGGGTTTGTTCAAACTTTTCCATCTAAGCAAACGGTGGAAAGTCAGCGGAAATAGCTAATGCGGGTTATCGATCCAGCTCACGGCGGAGATTGTTCACCGGGTGAAACATTCAAGGTCCCGATACAACACTATTCATCAACGGTGAATGTTAACCAGCCAGGGCCGTTTGTCGGTCTTTCGTGTTCGACAATCACGCCGCCAGACCGTGGAAATCCATGGTCGAAGCCACCCGGCAGTCCATTACCACTGCGATGCGCAAGCAGTTGGGCTTGACCAGATGACAGCGCGAGGAGGGTGGTCGGCCAACGATCGCCTTGCCGTGGCGCAAGACCGCCTGCTCGGATCAGCATGTGCTGCGACGGCCTGGCCGGGGTCAAACGGATTTCGCATTGGTCCCGGCTTTTTGGAAAGAGCCGGAGGATTAGCGTGCGTGCTGGCTCTGAAGTTTTTTGGCCATGTCCAGGTGCATTTCCAGCGTAGGCAGCGTCTTCTCGGCGAAGACCTTGAGCGGTGTATCAACGGTTGCTGCGGCCTTTTCCTTGAACAAGAGCAAGGCTTTTTCGTGAGCTTTGACCTGCTTGTCCGCATAGGTTTTATCGAAGAGCTCCGGGCGTACGTCCAGAGCCATTTTTTTTGCCTCGGTATTGGCCTGGGCCGTCAATGTGGCGACATCGGGTAGATCGATATCGAGCTTCTTGGCCAGCCCCATCAGGTCCTGATTGGCCCGGGTGTGGTCATCGATCATGTGCTGGGCGAAGGCTTTGACGTCCGCAGCGCTGCTTTTTTCCAGTGCCACTTTACTGCTTTCGATTTCTGCGATACCGCCTTGCGCCGCTTTTTCGACAAAGTCATTGGGGGAGCCAGCCATCACTGCAGACACGGAACCTGCCGTCAGCAACACCATCAACCCTATCTGAGCCATGCGTGTGGTGATCATTTCGTTCTCCTCGATTTCAGACGACGAAGGCGTCGTTTAACGGTTGAGCCGAGGCGAAGCGAATGGTTTATTTTTTTTCATTGAATTTTCAACATTGAACCCTTCGGCAATGCCTTGCAGAGATCTCGAGGTTTTATCCTTGCGCACGTAGAAGGTGAGAGGACTGTCTGGAGATGACCATTTCCTCCAGTATTTCCCGGATCAGCTTATTCATCCCGCACGTGCCGGGGTATTGGGTCCGGTCAATGTTTGCAATGGTGAACTGGTTGGAGCCCGGTGCCAGAATCTCGATCGACAAGCTGGCATCAGGATTGATACCGCACGTGACGATGCAATGGGGTAACCGCTGCGAGAGAGCGGTCTCGATTTCACGCTTGCTTAGGGTATCCATGGAGTCGCCTAAGAGTGGGTGGCAAAAAAGATGGACTTATAAGATGTAATGACTACAAGAGGGGCGGCTAATAACCGTGTTGCGGGTCAGTGAGCCGATGTTGTTTGACCGTCATTACACTTGCCCTATACGAGAATAGCGCCTTTCTCGCATCCATCAGCCCGTGTGCCCTGCCATCCGTCCAGTTACCCGGTTCAGGCAGCGTCCGTGCTGCCGGGGGGACAGGTTGAATCGCCAGCCCGTTGGCTAATGGTTGTCCGGGTCACAGCCGCTGCGCTGTTACTCGGTCTTCAGGGGAGGCGGGGCCTCGAAGAACACTTCACCAGGGCAGCATTAACCCTACGCCCTGTTGGATGGATTGAACGAATCCTTGGCTTTCGGTGGCTACTCCGCCGCAGAAAATGGAGCTAGACTGGCTTTCTGGCTGAAACGATTCATCTAGTCGGCCAATCATAATTCCAAGAAAGGATCCGCCATGAAACTGCTTCCCGTCACCTGCGCCCTTGCAGCGTTGTCCTTTGGCTCTCACGCTTACGCTTGGGACTTTGTGTTGCTCGACAGCGACAAGCCCGCCAGTAACCTGCGTATAACCAGCGAGCAGTTGGGGCTCAAAGTCGACAAACCCTTTTCAGTCAGCATGCGCACCCTGCACGGCGGTCGTCAGGAAGGCGTGAGTCTGATCGATATCGATAACGGCACGATGAAACTGACGGTGGTGCCGACCCGTGGCATGAACGTACTCAGTGCCCAGGTCGGCAGTGTGCGGATGGGGTGGGATTCGCCGGTGAAGGAAGTGGTCAACCCGGCGTTCATCGAGTTGAACGGTCGCGGCGGCCTGGGCTGGCTCGAAGGCTTCAACGAACTGGTCACCCGGTGTGGTTACGAGTGGGTCGGCCATCCGGGCATGGACAACGGCGAGTTGCTGACCTTGCATGGTCGCGCGGCGAACATCCCGGCCAGCCGGGTGACCGTGCATATCGACGAAACTCCGCCGTATGCCATCCACGTGCGTGGCGAGTTGAAAGAGCAGGCATTCAAAAAAGTCGACTTCAGCGTGCAAACCGAGCTGGTCACCGAACCGGGTGCGGCGCACTTTGTGCTTAATGACACGCTGACCAACAACGGCGATTACCCGAAAGAATACCAGGCGCTGTACCACAGCAACTTCAGCACGCCGTTTCTGGAGGAGGGCGCCCGCTTTGCGGCACCGGTCAAACAAGTGTCGCCTTTCAACGACAAAGCCAGGGCTGACCTGGGCGACTGGCAGACTTACCGGGCACCGACACCGGACTACGACGAAACCGTGTACAACGTGGTGCCTTACGGCGACGCCAAAGGCAACACCTTGACCGTGCTGCATAACAAAGCCGCCAGCCTCGGCGTCGCGGTTGGCTTCAACGTGCAGCAATTGCCGGTGTTCTCACTGTGGAAAAACACCGATACACGAGGCCAGGGCTACGTCACCGGGCTTGAGCCAGGCACCAGCTTTTCCTACAACCGCCGCTACCAGAGACCATTGAATCTGGTGCCGACCATTGGCCCTAAACAACAGCGCCAGTTCCGCATCAGCTACACCTTGCTGACCGATGAACCGGCGGTGAGCAAGGCGTTGCAACAGGTCAAATCGATCCAGGACGGACGTGCCACAGAAGTGCGGCAGACGCCGTTGGTGGACTTGAGTAAAGAGTGATCAGTACCTAGAAGAGGGCGCCTGCAACCGTCAGGTGTGCGCAGTGATTGACTGGCCTGGCCCGACCTTTTCAGCGTGGGCCAGGCCAGGTATCAAACATGGCGCGCATCAAAGCCTGTCGGGATTCCCCAAGAGCATTTGCCGATGCCGCTGGAACATGCGTTCTAGCGGCTTTTATTTGCGCATGTCCCATGTTGAACATAGTGATTCTGGACATGGGTCTCGATAGCCAGGTTGGCCCCAGAACCTCCCGCTTCAATTGGCCACCAAGTCGGCTGACAACACGTGCGCTCAGGTGCGCGTAGTGCCACAGGAATTCGTATCGGTTCTGCGCACGGCCTATATTTAAGGTAAAGAGGTGTCTATGAACCCCGGGGCTATTCAGAAAGCACTACCGGTCATAACCGTTTCTGACGTGGAATGACCGGATCGCTTTGCGGATTATTTCTGCGCCAGCAATGCCTTCCTTTCCGCCTTTTCATGTTTCATGGCGGCAATTTCACGCTCACAGGCCTCGACATCGAACGAGTTGTCCCACTTGGCAATGGCAATGGTGCCGATGCCGTTACCGATCAGGTTGGTCACGGCCCGCGCCTCGTTCAGGAACCGGTCAATGCCCAAGAGCAAAACGAGCCCAACCAGAGGAATGGAGTGGATAGTTGTGAGCGTTGCGGCCAACGTCACAAACCCCGCACCTGCCACGCCAGCCGAGCCTTTGGAAGTCAGCAGGAATACGCCCAGCAGAATCATCTGATCCACAAACGTCAGTGGCGTATTGGTCGCCTGGGCGATGAAGATGGCGGCCATGGTGAGATAGATGCAGGTGCCGTCCGCATTGAAGGTGTACCCCGTTGGCAACACCATGCCCACTACCGACTTTTTGCAGCCAAGCTTTTCAAGTTTCACCATCATTCGTGGCAGCACGGCTTCGGTTGAACAGGTGCCAAGCGTGATGAGAATTTCATCTTTGAAGTAACGAAGGAATTGCATGAGCGGCATGCCCGACCATCTGGCCACCGTACCCAGCACCACCACGATGAAAATCAAGGTTGTGATGTAGAGCGCGATCAGCAACTGACCGAGTGACAGCAAGGTGCCAATCCCGTACTTGCCGATAGTGAACGCCATCCCGGCACCCGCACCAATCGGCGCCAAGCGCATGACCATTGCAACGATCTTGAACAAGCCTTGCAGGAACAGATCAATGGTGTTGATCAGCGGCTTGCTGGTTTCGCCCATCTGAACCAAGGCAACACCCATCAAAACCGAAAGCAGAATGACCTGCAGCATGACGCCATTGGAGAATGCGCCGAGGAACGTGTGGGGGATGATATTGAGGAAGAAATCAATGGTGCCGCCCTGTTCGCTGGCAGCCTGGCTGTACTTGCTGATAGCACTTCCATCAAGCGCACTGACGTTAATGTTCATACCGACACCAGGCTTGACGATGTTGACCACGATAAGGCCGACAACTAGGGCGATGGTAGATAGAATCTCAAAGTAGATCAGCGCTTTTACGCCAATCCGCCCGACTTCTTTGATACTGCCCATCTTCGCGATACCTACAACGACCGTACCGAAAATAATGGGCGCCAACAGCATTTTGATCAGTTTGATGAAACCATCGGCAAAGGGTTGGAGCTTGGCTCCGATATCGGGTACGAAGTAACCGATAGCTGCACCGATCACGATGCCGATCAGCACTTGCACATACAGCTGGCTATACCAACGGGATTTGGAGATTTCCACGGAAGCACCTCATTTTATTTTTGTGATGGGCATGTGGCTTGGCGTCAGTGGGTGACGCCTGAATCTGCGGCCTCTTTCAAAGGGGCCGCAGATCGAGGTTGATCAGCCTTCGCCCAACTCACGCATTACTGCGTACAAGGCGGACTTGGCTTCGAAGCCAACACCTGGAATATCTGGCAGACCGACATAACCATTTTCCACCTTGATCCCGTCAGCGAAGCCGCCGAAAGGCTGGAACACGTCGGGGTAAGATTCATTGCCGCCCAGGTGCAGACCGGCTGCGATGTTCAGGGACATCTGGTGACCGCCGTGCGGAACTACGCGACGGGAAGACCAACCCATTTCTTCCATCACTTTCAGGGTGCGCATGTACTCCACGAGCCCGTAGGACAGCGCACAGTCGAACTGCAGGAAGTCGCGATCCGGGCGCATGCCGCCGTGACGCAGCAGGTTACGGGCGTCTTGGTGGGAGAACAGGTTTTCACCGGTCGCCATGGGCAGTTCATAGTGATTGGCAAGTTCAGCCTGGAGTGCGTAATCGAGCGGGTCGCCGATCTCCTCATACCAGAAGAGGTTGTACTTCTTGATGGCTTCCGCGTAAGCAATACCGGTCTGAAGGTCGAAACGACCGTTGGCATCGACCGCCAGTCGACGGCCATCTCCCACCACTTCGAGTACCGCTTCGATGCGACGGATATCTTCGTCCAGCGGTACAGCACCAATCTTCATCTTGACGACGTCGTAGCCACGATCCAGATAGCTCTGCATTTCTGCTTTGAGCTTGGTCTGGTCTTTGCCAGGGTAGTAGTAGCCACCTGCTGCATAGACCCAGACCTTGTCATCGGCCACGCCGTCACGGTAACGATCAGCCAGCAAGCGATAGAGTGGTTTGCCTTCAATCTTGGCGACGGCATCCCATACAGCCATGTCGATGGTGCCAACCGCGACCGAGCGCTCGCCGTGGCCGCCTGGCTTTTCGTTGGTCATCAGGGCTTTCCAGATGGCGAACGGATCCAGGTTGTTGTTTTCATGGTCGACCAGCGTGTCTGGATCCGCTTCGGTGATACGCGCCAGGAAACGATCACGCATCAGGGCGCCTTGACCATAGCGACCATTGGAGTTGAAACCGTAGCCGATGACAGGTTTGCCATCGCGAATCACATCCGTGATGACAGCGACGACCGAGCAGGTCATTTTGGAAAAGTCGATATAGGCGTTGGCAATTGGGGAGGCAATAGAAACTGTTTTTTCACGGATGTCTACGATACGCATGACGGGTTCCTCTTGTTGTTTGTGGCCCCACGTTATGCTTTGCGATGTCACCCTCCCAATGCTATTAATGCCGCACCCTATGCACAGGAGGCATGGCCCCTTGGAACTCGTTTGGCTCGAAGATCTTTCAGCGCTTGCGGAGTACGGCAGTTTTGTCCGTGCTGCTGAGGCACGCCATGTTACTCAGCCAGCCTTCAGTCGAAGAGTACGATCTCTGGAGAATTGGATGGGCGTCGAGTTATTTGTGCGCACACCACAAGGAGCAACCCTTACCGAGGCAGGAAGGCAAATTTTGCCCAGTGCTCAGGAAGCTGCCCGGCATTTGTACAGGATGCGTAGCGAGGCTCAAGAGGTAGCAGGAATAGCCGCCAAATCGCTGCAATTCGCGGCAACTCATTCCCTGTCGTTTACATTTTTTCCCAAGTGGCTTCGAAGCTCAGAAAACGGTGCTCCCATTGAGGCCGTGAAGCTACACTCTGACAGCATGGCGGTCTGTGAGCAGATGCTGATACATGGTCAGGTTCAGTTTCTGCTCTGCCACCGCCATCCCGACGTTCCGCCTTTACTGGCGCCTGATCAATTCATCAGCAAAAAGGTGGGGGAGGACGTCCTCGTACCGCTTGCGAGTGCATCCACTAACTTCGGTACCTCGCCTGCAGCGTTGCCATACCTCGCCTACACCCATGAGTCTGGACTGGGGCGAATCGTCGCCCACAGACTGCGTGGCAAGGAAGACTACCTTCACCTCAAGCCACTCTTCAGCAGCCACCTTGCAGCGGTACTCATGTCCATGGCTCTGGAAAGCAAAGGAGTGGCGTGGTTGCCTAAGAGCCTTACCGAACAAGAAATCCTAGATGGGCGCTTAGTCAGAGCGCTCGACGAAAGCTGGGATATACCTCTGGAAATTCATCTGACCCGCCCGAAAGCAATCCTCAGTCAGTCTGCCGAAGATTTCTGGAGGAGGGCGGGTAGTGATCCGCAGCCTTCCACATGACGCGTTGCGCTGCTCCGGTTTGATGCAGAGACTCTCAGGGTTGCCGAAAACATTTTACTAGGCTCTAGGGCGGTGCTTTCAGGTAGAAAAATTTCAAATATGCCCCCAGTTTTGCCCCCAGCTGCATGTGATGCTCGAGCAATGGCGAGCGCACGCCCTGGTGGTGATCCTGCGTAGGGCTTGATGGCTTTCGGCGGCACAGACCCTTTGAAATTGGCTGGTTCGTCCACTTTGCAGATGCTCACTGGCTGCCAGTCTGCCGGTACCTACTGGTGCATCTCCGTCACAGACATAGTGAATACCAGCTTGGATCTTCCAGCGTTGGAATAGGAATGGGGGACATCGGTTTTGGCCACTGCTGAGCTCCCCGCAGGGATGACTAACTCCGTTTCCCCTACCACGCATTTCAGCGTGCCTTTCTCCACATGAAACAGTTCAAGCGTGCCCTGAGGATGCCCCTGTGAAGCGAAAGATTCGCCTGGGTGCATTTCCCAACGCCACAGCTCAATCATATCTGGGCCGGACGTTCCAGCCAGAAGGCGCGCCGTTCCTCCCAGTTCACCGGTCCAGAGCGTGGGTATGTCTTGGCTGTCGATGATATGGGCAGATGGGGCTTCGGTCACATTGACGATATCTGCAACGGACAGGCCCAGCGCGGCGGCGATTTTGCAAAGGATGCCGATGCTGGGATTCGCCGTACATTTCTCTATTTCGACGACCATTCCTTTGCTCACGCCAGCGCGGCGGGAAAGCTCATCCAACGTGATCTTCTGGGCTTTACGCGCCTGTTTTAGCGTGCGCGCAACAGCCAGGCTGACGGCTTGGGCATCAGCGCCAGGGGTAGTCGACAGGCTGGTATTGGTGGTCATTGATGAGGGTCATGAGAAAAAATATGCTGGGATTCTCGACTGTTATCAGTAGCTCCGTCAATCGGATCAGCCGTTATAGTAGATGATATTGGTCATTATATTGACTTTATTGGTCGCCGCTGACTAGCATGAAATGACATTTAGGTTCCTGGAGGTTTTTGATGCTGCCCGTACTGCCGTTAATCGATCAAGCCGTTGCCGAGCTGGCGCCGGAGTTCAGGGCCCTGAGCATCGTGGTGGGAGCTGCGCCACTGGCTCATCCTGAGGTGGCTCAGGCCGCGCTGGACCGTGCTTGCAAGGCCGTTCAGGAAGGTGGGCCAAGCTGGGGAGAAGCCCATTTGGCCGCATGGGCTGAGACCTTCCGAAAGTTTGGGGCCAAGCCGCAGCGCACGCCTTGTTCAGCTGAAGCGCTGCGTAAACGAGTTTTACGTGACGGCAGCTTGCCTGGCCTGGATCCCATCGTCGATCTCTACAACGCAATCAGCATTGAGTACGCCATCCCGGTTGGCGGGGAAAACATTGAAGCCTATGTGGGCTCCCCACAGCTCGTAGTCGCTGATGGCACCGAGCCTTTTGACACGATGAAAGAGGGTGTTCCTGCTCTCGAGTATCCGGATGCCGGCGAGGTTGTCTGGCGCGATGACAACGGCGTGACTTGCCGTCGCTGGAATTGGCGGCAAGGTGTCAGGACCCGTCTCGCTGCTGACGCGAAGAGCATGTGGTTCATTCTGGAGAGTCTGCCGGCGATGCCGCTTGAAGCCTTGACGGAAGCGGGGGACAAACTCATCGAAGGGTTGCAGCAAATGATGCCAGGCGTCCAGATCGAAAGCTCACTGATTGGTCCTGGGGCCAAATAGTCGATAGACCGCTGCAAGGAGTGATGACGATGTTTATACATAACAGACAGAATTCTCACATCATGGGACCGGGTGTGGATAATTGGCGTTTTTTTCATCAGCAATTTCCTGGCACGTGATACATCTGAGAAAACTGCAAAGAGGTCAGCATGGACCGAGCCAAGGGAACCGCCGTTCTCGACAAAACCTTCGACATTCTTGAAGCCATCGGACTCTCCACTGACGGCCTGGATAATCAGCAACTCGCCGCACAGTTGAACCTCCCTCGTGCCACGCTTTATCGCCTACTGGCCCTTTTGATTGAACGCGGCATGGTGCGCCGTGACGCCAACAATAAATGCTACCGCTTGGGCTTTCGTTATCTGGAGTTGGTGCGTGGGGCCTGGATGGAACCGGACCTGATCGCCGCTGCCAGTTTTGAGCTACGAGCCTTGCGTGACTTGACTGGGGAAACTACCTATCTGGCGATTCGCGACGGCGACCAGGTGCTATCACTGGAGCGTTGCGATGGCGCCCACAGCCGACGTTCCGCCGCCTCGATGGGCCAGCGCAAGGCCATGTACTGCACGGGGCAGGGTAAGGCGATCCTCAGTGCATTGGCGGATGAAGAGCGGCGTGAGCTGGTCAAGAACATGGCCCTTACTGCCCTGACACCGCTGACTATCACCGACCGCAACCGCTTGATGACCGAATTGGATGTCACACGCGTGCGCGGCTATGCCGTCGATGACGAAGAAATTGTGCTCGGTGTGCGTTGCGTAGCCGCGCCGGTGGTGGACAGCGCGGGCCAGGTACGCGGTGCGCTGAGCATCGCCGGCCCAGCCTATCGACTGACCCTTGAGCGCCTGACGTTGCTCGGTCCGGAAGTGACGGCGTCAGCACAGCGGGTGGGCAGCCAACTGGCGGTGAAGCAGGCTGAGGCGCGTCCAGATGAATTGCAGCCGGTGAGTAGCCAATGGGCGTTTTTAGGTGGGCACCCGCGTTGGAGTACCAGTGAAAAATGCTTGTACTGGGCGGATAAACTCGGCCCGGCGGTCTTTCGCCACGGCGGCGAGGGTACCAAGCGGATCCTGCGCACCGAAAAACCGATCATGGGCCTGGAACTCACACCGAACGGGCTGTTTGTGGCGCTGGAGGACGAATACTTTTTCTTCGACAAAGGTGAGGTGCGGCATCGTACCTCTTGGGGTTTTGGTACACCGACCTGCCTGTGTTGTGATCGTGACGGGCGGGTCTGGGCGGCGATCCGAATGGGCAGCGGCCAGTGGAAGGTCGGCGAAGTCTCCCGCGATGGGACACTCACCAGCCATTGGCAGATCAGTGAGGCCATCGGCGCATTATGCTGGGATTCGCCGCGTCAACAGTTGTTCGCGCTGGCGCCGGAGTCGGGCAGTGTGTATCGGCTGCGTACCGGCGGCGAAGTGCGCCGTTTTACCAGCATGCCTAAAGGCTCGGGCCAACTCAGTGGCCTGGCAGTGGATGCGGATGGCAGCGTATGGACGGCATTGTCTGGCGGCTGGAGCATCGTCAAGTTCGACCACGAGGGCAATCTGGAGCGCATGCTCGGTGTACCGGTCGCGTCGCCCACCGACCTGTGCTTTGGGGCGGTCGATGGGCGTACGCTGTTTGTCACCTCATCGCGCCAGGCGGTCAGCCGGCAGGCGCTCAAGAATGCCCCATGGTCGGGGACCGTCATGAGTACGCCGGCCGGCAGCCAAGGCGCACCGGCCCCGCTGACCCGTGGCCCGGCCTAAGGGTTATTTCAAGGCGAAGGTATAGGACAGAATGACGCGGTTTTCATCGCGCCGTCCGGTGGCGTCGCCCTGGATCTCGACATTGCGAAAGCGCAGCGCCAGGTCCTTGAACGTGCCCGACTGGATCACGTAGCTCAGGTCGATGTTGCGCTCCCACTCCTTGCCCGGTTGGCCGTTGACCTCGAAGTTGTCTCCATACACATAACGCGCAAACGCGGTCAGCCCCGGCACGCCCCAGCCGGCGAAGTTGATGTCGTAGCGCCCTTGCCACGACCGTTCCTGGGCGCGGTCGAATCGCATCACCTGGATTGCGTTGCCCACGCCGGGTAGATCGGTTTCCTGCAGAAACGGCAGCGCGCTGTCGCCGGCGTTGTACTGGTAACCCACGGTGACTTTGTGCATGCCGTAGGCGGCGCTGGCCAGGGCCGAGGTCAGGCGACTGTCAAGGGCACCGGCGCGGGCTGATCCGGCTTCGCCCGTATCCGTATGGCTCAGGGTGCCCGCCAGGCGCCAGGCGCCCACATCCACAAACTTCGAGGCGGTGATCAGTTTCTGCTGATAAACGTCGTCCAATTCGCCGGCCCACACGCCCAGGCTGAACGACTGCACCGGGGCCCAGGTAGTGCCCAAGTAGTTGAAGCGGTCACTGCTGACGTTCAGGTAGTTACCGGTCTGCATGTCGGTGGAATGGGAGAACCCGCGATAGTTGGTCTGGCGCATCTGCCCGAGGCTGAAAGTGAAATGCTCGACCTCCTGGCTGTCGATCATCACCCCTTCGAAGAACTGCGGTAGCAAGCGTGAGTCGCCGGCGTACACCAGTGGAGTCTTGGGAAATAGCCCGCCGATCTTCAGTTCGGTCTTGGAATACTTCAATTTCAGCGCAGCGGTACCTTCGGAATACTCATTGACCGAGCGCGGGTCACTGTCGCGCGGGGCACCCAGTCGCTTGGTAAAACCGGGTAGTAGCTCGCTGCCGCTGCGGGCGGGCGAGGAGTCGAGCTTGAGGCCAAGCCCGGCATAGACGTCCACGCCAACGCCGATGGGCGTGTCGGTGTAGCCTGATTGGGCCTTGAAGATAAAGCCTTGGGCCCACTCTTCGATTTTCGACTGCGCCGGCGCCTTGGTGTCGCGCAGGTCGTGGTTGTAGTAGAAGTTGCGCAGGGTCAGCGAAGCTTTGCCGTCATCGATGAGGTCGGCATGGGCCACGACGGGAGCAAGACCCAGGCTGAAAATAGGCAGGGAGCGATAGAAGTTCATTGTTAATGTTGTCCTTCGGTGTGGGTCTGATCGGGTCAGGCAGGGGTCCAGGTGAGTGAAAGCGCAGCGCTCAGTGTTTGCCCAGCCTCAAGCACTTGGGTGCCTTGCTCGGGCCATTGCGCGGATGGCGTGTTGAAGGCGTCCGCCAGGTGCGATACCGGTTCCAGGCACAGGTAGGGCGCACCGGCTGGGGCAAAAACCACCAGGTGACTCAACGGCATCTCCGCCGTCAGCAGCACCTGGCCCTGGGGGTAGTCGAGTTGCAGGCGTCCGTCCCAGCGTGAGCCGTACACCGCCACTTCATGGGCGACATCGGCTGGCAGCAGTAGCGGCTCGATCAGTTCGCGCACGCTACCGCAGGGCAGGTAGTCTGCGTCGATGTCCCAAGCCAGGGCGGGGGCGAACCGTACGGTCATGCCGGGGTGGCGCTGGAAGTATGGGTGCAGGCCTAGACCCGCCGGCATTGAGGTGTGACCCAGGTTGGTGACCGACAGTTGCAGCCGCACACCGTCGCCGTGGAGTTCGAAGCGTTGTTGGAAACGCACCGGCCATGGCCAGTGTTCGCCGCTATAGTCCACTGTCAGCAGGGCGTAGGTGGCGCTGTGTTCGATCACATCCCAGGTCAGGGTGTGGCTGACACCATGCAGCGTGTGCGGGCGAGCGGCGGGGTGTGCCGGCAACGCATGGACCAGGCCCGCGTGCTTCAGACGCGCATTGCGCAGGCGGTTGGAGTAGGGCAGAAGCGGGTAGGCGCCACCTCGCGGCCAATTCAGCGGATCAAAGCTGCCGGCATGGAGCGGAGTGAACACATCCAGCTCGCCGACCTTGAGGCTGGCTATGCGGCCGCCCCATTGTGGTAATAAAGTCAGGGACCAGACTTCGTTGTGCAGTGCCAGGGTATGCATGGTCGCTCCGTATTTTTCAGGCATGCAGAAGCCTGGCCGGCGGCCCGAAGGCGCCGGAGAGGGCTAGTGCGTCAAGGGTTGGGTCAGTTGCGCTGGAAGCGCTCGAACACGTTCATGTCCATGTCCAGGCCAAGCCCGGGGCCCTGCGGCACGCTCAGTTCACCGTCATGCAGCAGGCCGGGCACGTCATAGAGCCAGCCTTGTGGTTGCACATACAGGTACTCCACCTGGGGTACCGTTGGCTGGACTGCTGCCAGATGCAAAGTGGCGATCAGGCCCGGTCCGAAATACGGGGTATGCGGCAATACCACAGTGTCGTGCAGGCTGGCCAACTCGGCGATGCGCAGGCATTCGGTAATGCCGCCGACCTTGGTCACACTTGGCTGGATCGAATCCACTGCGCCCTTCTTGAGGGCCTGTTCGAATTGGTACGCGGTGCACCAATTCTCGCCTGCTGAGATCGGCACGCCGGCGCCGCGGAGGCTGGCCAGGGTAGCGAAGTCTTCCGGCGGGAAAATCGGCTCTTCCAGCCACGCCAGTTTCAGGCCTGCCAGGCGCGGCAACCAAGTGTGTACATCCTCCTCCTTCCAGGCGCAGTTCACGTCAGTGGCCAACGGTGTATCGGCACCTATGGCGTCACGACAACGGGCGATTTCGTCGATGCTCACTTCATGCAGCTTGATGGTCTTGAAGCCTTGCTCCAGCGCTTTTTGGCAAATCATGGGCGCCACGCTGTTCTCACCGTAGCGCACCAGGCTGGCATAGGCGGGAATCGAGGTGCGGGTTGCTTCGCCCAGCAAGCGATGCAGAGGTACGCCTTCACGGCGTGCCTTGAGGTCCCACAGCGCCATGTCCACGCCCGAGAGCGCAAAGGTGGTGACGCCATAGCGACCAAACAGATGCAGCGCCAGTTGGGTGTCCAGGTTCCACTGGGCGATGTCATGCACGTCGCGTCCGACCAGCAACGGCATGAACAAGCGCTGGATCAGTGCGCGGGTAGCATCGGCGACGAAGTAACCGAATGCCTCACCCCAGCCTACGTTGCCGCATTCGTCTTCTATCCGGACCAGCACGTTTTCCAGAGTGTTCCAAGTGGTCGGAGTGACATCGTGCCCTTTGCCACCATCGGTGAAGGGTATCTCGACAATGTAAGTGTCCAGTCGGGTGATTTTCATGAGCGAGCCCCCAGCAAGGCCGTCAGCGCAGCACCGGCGTAGCTGCCGCCGACGTGGTCACGTCCGGAGTGAACAGGGTCCATTGCGTCGTAGGGCAGGAAGTCGGCGGCCAGGTGGTCGGCGGCGTTATCCTGAGGTGCATAACCCAGCGCGCGGGCACGGGCATTGCTGAACAATGCATCAGGGCACTCAGACACACCGTAGACAATTTCGTGGTTGACCTGTGGATGCTCCAGGCCGATGCGTACCAGTTGTGCCAAGTCGCGTGCGCTGGTCCATAGGCGCACGCGGCGGGCATCGCTGACCTTGGCATCAGCGTTGCCAATACGGATCACAAAGGTTGGCAGCTTATACCGTAGGGTCCAGGCGGCGCAGGCGGCTTCACCGAACACTTTGCTCAAGGCGTAGTAGCTGTCGGCGGCAGCCGGCATATCGTCGAAGGTCTCGGCAGCGTCAGTGCGGTACTGACCGAGCACATGGTGGCTGCTGGTAAAGATGAAACGTTGCACACCATGGCGTTCTGCCGCTTCGAGCAGGTAAAGGGTGGCGTGATAGTTCGGCTCCACGGTGCTGCCAAAGGCGATCCCGGTGCCGTGGGCGCACGCCAGGTGCAGCACCGCATGGCTGCCGACGACGGCCTGATTGACAAAGGCCGGGTCGGTCAGATCACCCGCCAATGCGGTTTCGCCTGCTTCAAGACCAAGGATCGGTTGACGGTCGAGCAAGCGCAGCTGGTATTTCTGGCGCAAGTAAGGACGCAGGGCGGTGCCGACGATGCCGGCGGCACCTGTGATCAGAAGTGTTTGCATAGCCAATACTCGAATGCTTGTCAGAGCCGCCCGCGCACGGGCAGCGAAAAAATCAGACGGTTGCTGCGACAGCCAGCGGGGCTTTGGGGGCGGTCACGAAGAACGCCACGATCAAGGCACCGAAGATGCCAAGGATACCCGCCAGGCCAAAACCGCTGGCAAAGGTGCCGGTGCTCTGAATGATTATCCCGGTGAGGGTCGGCGCGACGATACCGGACAGGTTGGCCAGGCCGTGCATGAAGCCACCGGCGGTGCCCACCTGATGATCCGGCACCGCGTCCTGGATCAACGACCAGTAGGCCGGCGCCGAAAGCATCAGGAAACCAATCGCTGCGGTCATCACCACCACGGTCGATGTCACGCTCTCCAGTTGCCCTGTGATACCGATGCAGCACGAAGCGATCAGCAAGCAAGTTACCAGCACTACCTTGCGCGAGAACAACCGGCGGCCTGTGCGCTTGAAGACCCAGTCGATCAACACCCCGCCCGCGATAAAGCCGAGGGTGCCGACAAACCACGGCAGGGCGGTGACGATGCTCATGGACTTGAGGTCGATGCCCTTAGCGTCGATCAGGTAGCTGGGAAACCAGGTCATGAAAAAGTACAGGATGTAGTTGTAGCAAAACAGTGAGACACCGGTGACCAGCACCGCGCGTTGCATGATGATCTGCATCACGGGTGTGCGGGGCGCATCTGCCGTCGCCTGCACTGGCACTTCACGGTCGGCGTTGATCAAGGCCAGTTCCTGGGGGCCTACCTTGGGGTGTTCCTTGGGCGTGGAAGCAGCCATGCGGAACCAGGCGATTGCCCACAGGATACCGATGCTGGCAATCACCACGAATGCGACGCGCCAGCCCAACCACAGGGCCAGGAAACCAACGATCGGCCCCGCCAGTGCACCACCCAACGGGCCGCCAGCTTGGGCAAAACCAATGGCGCGGGCACGTTCTTTGATGGGGAACCAACTGTTGATGGCTTTGTTGGCCGTGGTACTGACCGGGCCTTCGCCCACGCCAAACAATGCGCGCACGATCAGCAACGACCAGAAGTTAAACGCCAGGGCCGTGCAACCGCAGAGTACCGACCAGAACCCCATCGACCAGGTAAGCACACGCTTGGGTCCGAAACGGTCGGCCAGGTAGCCCCCGACAAAACAGAACAACGCATAACCAAAGAAGAAACTGGAGAAGATCAGGCCCTTCTCCGACGGTGTCAGGTGGTAATCCTGGGTGATGAAGGGCATTGCAATCGACAGTGCAGCACGGTCAACGTAGTTGATGACCATGGCCAGGAACAGCATCGTCAAGATCACCCAACGATAGGGTTTGTTGTTATTCATCGCTGTCTCCACGCGCCCTCGTTGGGGCGCGCCTATTGTTGTGGTCGAGCGGGTTTCAGCAGGTGTAGTCCACAGCAACCCATTCGAAGTACTGCTTCAGGTCCTTGACGAGCGCCTGGTGGGCCGGGTGGGGCAGGTAACGCTCCACCGCGTCAGCATCGTCGAAGCTTGAGTCAAGCAGGTAGTCCCAGCAAATAGGACGATCCAGCTCATTGGCCGCGACGGTCCAGTCGCGGATGAAGTCGATCTGTTCCGGCAGGTGCTGCATACGCTGCACCAGTTGCTGTTCCAGATCCCTGTTCAAAGCCACCTCAGGCAGGCGGCGGAACATCACGAGATGACGCATCATGGCGCTGGCCTCCTTATGCCTGGGCCCAGGCCGGTGCGTCTTGCAGGGCCACCGGGCGCAGGAACCGCTCGATGGCGGCGTAGCCGACCGAGGTGGTCTGTGGTGTGGTGGAACTCGGCCATGGACCTCCATGCTGCTGAGCGGCGCAAACCGCCACACCGGTAGGCACGCCGGTGAATAGCACGCGCCCCGACACCGCTTCAGCGACCTGTACCAATGCGCGGTTGGCTGGGGTGTCTTCGTTGGCCCCCCACAACGTGGTAGTCAACGTGCCGCCGACGGCCTGCAAGACCTGGTGGACCTGCGCCTGATCACGCGCCTTCACGACCAGTGCGCCGGGGCCGAACATTTCTTCGCGCAGCGCCGGGTTCTGAATAAAGGTCACCGCATCGGTGGCGTACACCCGTGGTGCAGGGCCGTGTGCATCCGGGCCGGGGGCTAGCAGAGTGGTAGCATGGCCCGCCACATGGGCGCTGGCCGCCTCAAAACCCTGGCGCATGCCTGGGGTGAGCATGGCGTGAGGTTGGATCGGCGCCAGTGCTTCACAGAGTTGCCCGATGAAACGCTCGCTGGTCGTGCTATCAAGCACCACAATCAAGCCCGGGCTGGTGCAGAACTGACCGCACCCCATGGTGATCGAGGTGGCGAGTGTGTTGGCCAGTTCGGCGCTGTTTTGCTCCAGCGCGGCAGGCAAGGCCACCAGCGGGTTGATGGAACCCAGCTCGCCAAAAAACGGCACCGGGCGTGAGCGCTCGTTGGCCAGTTTCCACAACGCGGTACCGCCTTGGAATGAACCGGTGAATGCCACGGCGGCGATGTCCGGGTGTTGCACCAGATAGCCACCGGCGCCACGGCTGGCGTTATCCACCAAGGTCAGCAAACCTTCAGGCAAGCCTTGGGCACGCACCACCTCACGGGCCAGATCTAACACGACCTGGGACAGGCGCGGATGACCGGAGTGGGCCTTGACCACCACCGGGCATCCTGCCGCCAGGGCCGATGCGGTGTCGCCGCCGAGTACGGAAAACGCGAAGGGGAAGTTGCTCGCTGAGAACATTGCTACTGGGCCCAGTGGGCGCAGTACACGAGTCAGTTGCGGACGACCGGCAGGCGGTGTGCCGGCCACGGCTTCGTCAACAACGCGGGTATAGGCGGGCCCGCTGGAAAGGCCATCGGCAAACCCGCGCAATTGGAAAGCTGTGCGCGCAATTTCACCGCCCAGGCGTCCGGCACCCAGGTGGGTTTCTTCGTCGGCCAAGGCAATCAGACTGTCCTTTTGCGCCTCCAAGGCTTCAGCCAGGCCGCGCAGCAATGAGGCACGTACCGTTGCGCTGGCTTGCGCCCATAGCGGTGCGGCAGCGTGAGCTTGGGCAACGGCGGCGTCGACTACGGAATATTCGCTCATCTCAAGCCTCCAGGGGGTTTAAGTGATAGCCACGACCTTCGTAGTCAAAGGCCACCAGTTCGTTGATGGTCACGTCCTGCTTGGCAGGGGAGGCGTAATAGGCGCGGATCTCGCTGATCAGGCCGGTGTCCTTGTCGAAGATGTACCACTCGTCTCCACGCAGGGCGGTGCCCAGCTTGCTTTTCCAGTGGGTCCACTCAATCACCGCTTCATCGCTGTCGTGGCTCACCAGGATCTTCTCGATGGTCCACTGCGACCCCAGGTTTGCCACGCACCACTGCCACTTGCGCGCGATGGTGTCGGCGGTGCGCCACGGGATTTCCGGCAAACCATCGGGGAAATAATGCACGGCGTCCGGGGTGAAGCAGCTGACCAGTGCGTCGTAGTCCGCTGCATTGCACGCGTCGAAGTAGCGCCGGATGGTTTGGGCGTGTTTGTGCTCGGCCATGATCAAACGCCTGTGTCGATAATTGACGGGATGTGTGGGCGACCGGAGGCTACCCAATCCTGGTAGGCCGCGACGGCCTCGGGGTTTGGCGGGTACACGCCCCACAGTGCTTCACCGGCGGCGATGCGCATGGCCAGGTAGTTTTCGATGTCGTCCTGTTCCAGGCACACCTCGGCCAGTTCTTCAGCCAGGTGCGCGGGGACCAGGGTCAGGCCATCGGCGTCGCCGACAATCACATCGCCGGGATACACGGCGATACCGGCGCAACCAATCGGCACTTGCAGGTCAGCCACGTGGTGATAGGAAATACGCGTGGTGGCGACAATCTCGCGAGCGTAGGCGGGCAGTGGCAGTTCAGCGATCTCGCTGCCGTCGCGCAATGCGCCGTCGGTCACGATGCCACGGGCACCGCGAGCGAGCAGGCGGGTCACCAAAATGTTACCAGCGGACGCGGCAGCGGCGTCATTGCGGCTGTCGATCACCAGCACGTCGCCCGGCTGGATCTGCTCCACACCTTGCCATTGCAGGTTGTCGCCGTTGGGTTTGGTGGTCATGGTGCCGTAGGTGTCGATGTCCTCACGGGCCGGGATAAAACGCATGGTGAAAGCACGCCCAGCGAACGGCTTTGCGGTGCGGCTCATGGCCTTGAGGCCGACAAATGCCGGCTGACGATAGCCGCGCTTGAACAGTTGGGTGGTCAACGAACCGCTGGAGCAACGGGCCAGTTTTTCCAGTGTCTGCTCGCTGACGGTTACGTCGCGCTTGGCCGTGTTTTCGTTTGCTTCAGCGTATTGGTGAATAGCCATTCGGTTCTCCTGGCATCCCGTGACGACGGGGTAAGTTCTGCTCGCGGTGACAATCATCTGGCGAGGCGAGCGATGGGCCGATGCTAGGCGCAACCTCGGCCGTGGCAAAACGCCGCGGCGTATGCTGAGGGCTTGCTGTCTCACATCGCGGGACTCGCCTCGGCGCAGCCGAACGGCGTCATGCGAGGGCAACGCCGCTGCGCGGTAGTCTGGGCCGGTGTCTTTCCCAAGGATTGCCCCGATGCCCCTGTACCCGCTTGATCCCTCCTTGCAGGCCTATGTTGATACCAGTGCCAGTTTCACTCCCCGCAACGACACGCTTTCTGCGCGACGCACAGCGTTTGCCGAGGCCTGTCGGCATTTCACACCGCCTGCCCCGGCGCACCTGCTGATTGACGATCAGTGTGTGGGCGGGCGGCAGGTGAGAATCTATTTCCCGGCGGGTGATGTACCTCACGGCGGCTGGCCCGCGGTGTTGTACCTGCACGGCGGCGGCTGGAGCATGGGTGCGCACGACACCCATGACTGGTTTGCCTTCGCCCTGGCCCGGCGCCTGCAGGTAGCACTGGTGGCCGTGGACTACCGACTGGCGCCGGAGCATCCGTTTCCCGCGCCATTGGAGGATGCGTTAATGGTGTGGTTGCACTTGCGCGAAGGACGGTTGGCCGGACTTTCTTCTGAGCGCCTGGCAGTGGCAGGAGACAGCGCCGGTGGGACCTTGGCGGCAGGGTTATGTGTTGCGCTGCGTGAGCGAGGCTTAGCCCAGCCGTACCTGCAGGCATTGGTGTACCCGGTACTCAGTGCACATCAGCAGTTCGCCTCCATGCACGAACATGCCTGCGCCCCGATGCTCACCACGCAAGGGCTGATGGCGTCGCTTGCCGGATATGTGCCAGACGAGTCTAGTCAGCGCGACCCCCAGGCCTTGGCACTGGAGCAGGAGGCCGCCACTGGACTGGCTCCGGCATTTGTTGGCGTGGCGCAGTGGGATCCGCTCTGTGATCAAGGCCGGGCCTACGTGGCGATGTTAAGGCAGGCCCAGGTGCCTGCCGAACTGTACGTCGGTGAAGGGCTAGTGCACGCTAGCCTGCGTGCGAGTGGGGTTGCGGCAGTGGAGAGTTTCTATGACGCAGTTGCCGCCGCCTTGCGCGCTGCATTGTTATAAGGTTCTACACTTGGGAGAGTCTCACTGAGTGAGACGCTGGCACGGCAAAATCCTCAGCCGGGTATGGCCCAACAATCCCACCACCAGAGTGACTTTTTCGAGAATGGGACTGCCGAACCTCGGGCTGGGGGCATCCTTTTCAAACCATCCAAAGCATGCCCTCAGATGTGCCCCCAATGTAGCAATCCACGGGAAGTGGATGGAGCTCCATGGTTGTGGAAAGCCAGAAATGCTCAGCTAAACAGCCTGCCAGACGATCCCTAAAGACTGTCAGGATCGCCAAAAAACATTTTGACTTAGCTCTAGGACGATGCTTTCAGCTAGAAAAAATAAAATTATGCCCCCATTTTTGCCCCCATTCGCATCGGGTGTTCAAGCGATCGCGAACGGCGATTTCTGAAGCGGGGCGGGGTGGACGTGACAGGTATTCAGTGCGCCTCCGTATACTGGATGACCAACCCGAATCCGGCAAATCCCTGGTGGTTCGATGAGTCGATATGCGAACTACTTAGCCCACCGAGATGAGACATATGGTGTGACGTCTCTGTATTCTACCGCCTGAAGCTTGAAGTACTGCCCTTTGGCTTTCAGCGCATGGATGATGCGACATTGGGCATAAGTGGTGCCGTATGAGGTGCTCGGGCCTTGGATGTTGAGTACCAATTCCCCTCCGTCGCTTCGCTCGTACCTCAATTCTCTCAAGGCTCCCGCCGCTTCACCATTTGCCTCGGCGATCTCGATCACCAATTCCCTTAAGGCCGATTGGTCGGTGTCTGGTAGCTCTGCGGAAAACTTGACCTGGCGTTGGCTTTGAAAGCCTCCGCCACTGGCCGAGCCTATTCGGTTAAATGTGATGTGGGCGAGCAGGACTACTTCCATGGTCTGAACCTTCTATGTGAGTCTTACTTCTTTGTCGTAGGGGGCAGCGTCAAGGCCAAGTGCCCCCTCTGGGTTCTTTCTAATTCGCACCCAACAATGATTTACCGATTGCGTTGTAGCGGTGCGATGAGAAGGCCCCAAAGCGTCTCGGCGCCGCCTTCTTGGGAAAGCTTCTGGTCTTGCCGAGTCTGGAACGCCATGCCGAAGGTCTTCAGGTACATGGATTGGTCGTCCGTATTTACGGTGAGCGCCTCGTTGTACGAGCCGCCGCCAAACGAGTCTCCATGGCTGTAGTAGATACCGGCGCCCATCTGGCCGCCGGTGAACACTGCCGCTTTTGCAACGTCGTGGCCGTCCTTGTAGATATTCGCAGAAAAGCGATTTGCGTCTATTCGACGGAACACCCCTTCATACCCTGAGTTGCGCGCTTGGAGCTCCAGCAACGAGTTCTCAAAATAACGGGCGATGTACTCGAAGCTGTCGAGCAAGAAGCGGTCTTTGTCCAGCTGGGTGAAGCTCTTAGCCATTCGAAGGTTACTCGACCTAGGGCCATCCGGGGCGATAAGGGAGGGCGCTGAACCTCCATTGAAATCGTTGCGTTCGGCTCGCGGAGCAGTGTTCTGTTGGCCACGGCTGCGTCGCTCGGCGGCCTTCCGAACCTCCTTCGCAACCTGCAAGAATGCTTCGTCCCGATCAGGCCAAAGGGTCACTGGCTTACCATCTTGGGGCGTACCAAGCAGCTTGCCGAAGGGGGCATGATGCCAATCGCATGGGCGAAGAATCACAGGAATGACAGTCGCTTCTTTAGCGGCATGGCGCTCCATCGCGCGAGCCATCTCGATGTTGTAGCAATAGTCGGAAGCGATGAAATCCGGGCTTACCAGCAACAGGATAATTTCGTCGCTGTTGATGTGATCATCAATGGCAGCATCGATCTCTTGGCCTGCTCCGATTCTGCGGTCGTGCCAAGTCTCAATGACGCCTTGGCGCTTGAGCATCGAAAGCTGCTTTTCCAACTGGTCGCGCAGCGCCTCGTCAGCATGGCAATAAGAAAAGAACACGTTCGGCAAAAGGGTCACTCCTACTCGGATAGGTGCGATGTCGATCTTACGGGCAGCTTGGCTGCGAAGTACAGACGTGGGCTGGCTTGACTGCTGTTTGGATGCCCTTCAGTTGAACCGGTCAGCCAAAAAACAACGGTGCTCGAGTCGTAACATGGTGGTAGATCATTTGGGCTCGCTCGTAATGAATGATGTGCTTGCCGTGAGGCGTTGGCCACACGAACTGACGGATCTCAAGTGGCGCAAATGTAAAGGAAGGTGGAAGGCCTAGGCGTCTCTTAACCGCGCCGTCAGCACTGTTGCATTGCTCGCAGATGATGGCGGGAGCAAATGTGGTGATCCGATGATGTTCTCCAGGACGCGGATTTCGTACGTAAAGGTCGGTTCCATGGTCATGGTGAGTATGGAGACCTACAGCCCAGCCTTCTCGCCTATGCGGTTTGTTCGGGTAAAGCATCGTCCAACGTAGCAATTGGTATCGTATCCGTTCGCAGCACGGGCATCGCCAATGATCATCAAGCTTCGCCCATAGCTGGTGGCAATGGGCGCCATCAAAGCTCAGGTATTCCTCCCAGCTAGGAATGCGCCGGAGCAGATTGCTATTCAGCGTTTTCTCTCTGTTAGCATTCTTGATTTTGGTACCGTCGCAGGCCAAACAGTAGCCATTGGCCGAAAACTCGGGCTTGCAGGGACAGAGGTTTTTGGTCATCAGAGCTTCTCAGTCTGCCGTTGGGTTAACCCACGTGATGACCGCGCGCCAGGCATTTGTGCTGGAGTTGCTGGCAGCCACCATCATTTGTAGCTACTAACGGTATGCGGGTCTCTGAGGGTCTCATCTGTCCACGCAAGGCCAATGCAGAACATCAGGGTCAAGGAGGCGTAGTTGATCACTGCATGTACTCCTCCTGCACTCACGTCATCAACTGCTCGGTATCACCATACAAGCAGATCACCAATCATCGCCCCCAACGCAGCCTTACAGGCAGTCAGCAAGCTACCTCCTACGTTGATAAAGAACGTGTGCACTTCCCGCGACCTTCCAATGAGGTGAAAGGATCGAAACGTCACCCTAAGCGTGAAGATGCTGACGATAGCGAATGCTATGAGCAGGTACACGTAGTAAGCCATGAGCTCGGGTGCGGTCAGTAGCGCGGTCACCAAAACGCTCACCTCTTCTGGTGAGGTGGTGGCCAGGAGTGGCAGTGACCCGATGAAGAACGCGTAAATCACCTCCCTCGATGCCCGCTGCCAGAATCCAAACTTGTCCTGGGTTTTCACCAGCAAACGCATGTACCCCATTTGAA
This sequence comes from Pseudomonas taetrolens, assembly GCF_900475285.1. NCBI lineage: Bacteria > Pseudomonadati > Pseudomonadota > Gammaproteobacteria > Pseudomonadales > Pseudomonadaceae > Pseudomonas > Pseudomonas taetrolens. The sequence continues at coordinate 2,345,367 of NZ_LS483370.1, forward strand.
TCGTATTTGCATTAATTGGAATGCGTGAGGCGTCAGTACCTGGACAGCCGCTTCAGTCCTTCAAGCATTTGCTCCAGGTAGCTTTGCGACCCAAGTGCGAACCCTGCTGCCAGCAGCGGGGCCCTGTACTCTTCGGTCGCATATTCGTGAGCGAAGCGGTTGATGGTCTCTGAATGCCAGGAAAGCCGGCCCAATGCGATTTTCTTGAAACCGTGGTTTTTCACCGCATCCGCGAGTGATTCTTCACTGACTCCGCGTTGCTCGCAGAAGAACAGGAAACTGAAAAACTCAAACCGTTCGTAAAGCAGCCCGTGATCCTGCAGACCTGCGAAGTCAGGCGCCCACCGAGGCGTAAGACGGTCATGGAGTCGGTTGCACAAGGGGGTAAGAGCTCTACTTTGGTCTTCGAAGCTCTTCCATAATTCAAACAGGCCATTGGCTCCCTCAACGTAGAACGGTGATAGATCAAGTCCCACAGGGAAAGGCATTTCGCGCCGGTTGATAAGTGTCGTGTTAAACAGCTCGTTTAGCTCGCTCAGGCGATTGGCCCGCACAAGTCCCATGCCATACGCATAGGTAACAAGTGCTATCGGGTAACTCTTCAATGCAAGTCCAGCTACCCACCCTGACTGCTCGACCTGAGACGCAGCGTGCAGGCCCTTGATCGCATCCAAAACGATCGTATGCTCAACACCTGCACCCCATCGCCCTAGCACTGCACAAAGGCGTGCTAGTGGCTCGATGGCCGCTTCGTAGATCTCAACCAGGTCGGTAAAATCCTTGGACGTGCTGCCCTGAGGTCGTTCTGCGAAGAGAGGAGCCAGATGGCTGATCGCTTGATGAGCCTGGCTGGTCACTAAATCATCGAGCTGAATCCTGTGTTCGGGTCTGGCCATAAAGCGTTTGGCCATAGCGAGAGTCAGCTCGATGCCGGCAGGGTTCTGCAGGCGGGATTGCTGGATGGTTTCCAGTTTGAGGTTCAGCCCATCGAAGAAGGTGTCGGCATCCAGGCCCGTCACGACGTTGGCGCGCCGCTGAGTGATGAGCTCTTGGCCACGCTCGCTCAATTTTCCTCGCGAAAGCCAGTAGGTCGGGTAGCGACGGGAGGGCGCCCTCAAAAACGCCGCCCTCAGCGCATGATCCCACTCACCTGACCAGCCCGCGACGATCAGCCCAAACTCATCGATGATGCGGTCAAGCAACGTATTGAACGCTGGCGGGTACTTGCCCAGCTCCCCATCGGTATTGAGGATCCTGGCATCCTTGTAATCACCATGGATCTTCAGGATGTAGCAGGACGCATGAGTGAGTGGCTCCGCTCCTGCGAGGGTGTCTTCTGAGCTGACGACAGTTGGCTCAACGCCGACATCGCGCAGCGCATTTTCCATGAGTCGGTCGAAGTTCGTCGTGATGATCACGCGCACATAACCCGCTTTGACCATCGCAGCGATCGCTCGATGTGCGGGGGTAGGCAGTTTAAGGCCATCCTCTAACTCGCCTTCGCTAGGTTCCAGAAAGCCTTGAATGATCGCTCGCCGCTCAGTCTGGGTTGTCGCCAGGCGTTCGAGCAACGTGGAGTAATTGGGCTGCTCTCCTGTTTGACCTACGTACCATGCGAGCCAATCTTCCTGTTCGCCGGCACCAGACGCTATGCCCCATCGTTTCACCAGCTCCATGGTGATTTCCCAGCCGGTCGGTATTCCCGCCGAGCGTGATACCCCCGAGCCAAGAAGCACTGCGTAGACGCCTTTGTTTTCAAACATTGAAAACGCGATTTGGGCTGTTGAATCACTGATGGCAGCAGTCATGCACATTCCTAAATTTCAGCGGGGAGGTGAGGTTTCTGCGCGAGCATCGGCTTATCTAAGAGTAGTCAGATCCGTGTCGGTCGGTGGCAGCGACGGTGGCTGGTGACGACTTGCTGCATCTCCAGCCAATGACCTAATTGCGGTGCAAGATAAGCCCATGATTGTCGGCGCTGATGCGATTTTGACCTAGGTTGCTGATTTTGACTGACCCACACGCTGCCTCCGAAATCACCCGCAAGGTAATCATTTCTTGAGTACTCGGGTGGGTCAATGAGTTTCGGTAGCCGGCGTCAAAAATCGCATCAGCGCCAACAACTTATGGAATCTTGATCCCCAACGCATTCAGCGATGCCGTATCCATCCGGCCATTCACGGTCAGCCCACTGTCCATCTGAAAGGCCATCAACGCACCACGTGTTGCTTTGCCCATCACCCCATCAATGGCGCCTTGGTAATACTGGCGCACCATCAGCGCGGTCTGCACACGGGTGACCATGTTGCTTTTCTGCTCATTGGTCGCGCGGCTCTTAGAAGTGCTCGAACTTGTCCCGCTGGTAGTGCCAGACGACTGATAAAGGCTGTTGCTGCTTGGAGGACTGCTCGAAGCACTCGGCGCGCTGTAGCTTCGGGTACTAGTAGCGGGTGGGCTGTAGTAGCGAGGTGCGCTATAGCCACCCGAGCCGCTGTAGTGAGAACTGTGCGAGCTGTGGGACCGATGAGAACTGTGCGAGCGATGCGCCGCATAGATGTTGACGGTGTTTGGCGCATTGAGCGTATCGGCAAATACCGGGGGCTGTAGCTTGTCGTTGGGTTGCCAGTTCGCATCGGCGAGCGACAGATGGCCCGCCTGTGCCAGGGTGGTACCTGCCATTGGCAGCAAGCTGATTCCACTGATCAGGACTTTCCAGCGGTCGAGCAATTTCACTGTGCACTCCTTGCATAGGCACTAAAGGCCTCGGTCGATAGTAGTTGCACGCCGCGGCTCTGCCAGCGGTCGGTGTGGGATTTGAAGAAGCCAGAGCAATGTTTAACGGCAGCGCATTGTTGGCAGTTATCGATGAACAGATTCTTCCAGTCCGAGATGCTCTGGCGGGTGAAACGCGAGAGGTGGGCCGGGATCAGGCACAGGGGCAAGTTGTAGATCGAAACCGGCACTCCGCGGTTGAACAGGAAATACACGGCCTGGCTCAACGACTCCTGATAGTCCAGCGGGTCAATCCACAGTTCTTCGTAGTTTTTCCTGGCTAGGCCGGTGCTTTCGATACCCATCAGCGCAACATGCCGCACGAAGGGCAGGTTCCTGAACACGTAGTGGGCGAGCTCGGGCAAGCGTGGCGTGGTCAGGCGATTGAGTACCACGCGTATCTCGATGATCTGGTTGGCGCGCGCCAGGTTGTAAAGACCTTGCAGGGTTTCGCTGAACGCGCCTGGAGCCTGCACCACATGGTCATGGTCTTCGGCATTGTCGGCATACAGGGGGATGCCCCAGCTCAACTGAGGGTGGCCGATTGCAGAGAGCGCTGCGATCCAGCTCGGGTCTTGGAACAGACGCCCGTTGCTGAGTACATGAATGGATTTCTGTGGCAAAACGGCTTTGCACTTGGCCAGGATTTCCAGCAGGCCGTCGCGATAAAGCGTTGGTTCTCCACCGCTGATTCCCAGATTTTCTTCGCCCGGGTCCATCAGGCCGATCAGCCGTAGGTTCTCCTCGATGTGCCAGCGGTCATCGATATCTTTGGGCGGCTGCGAGCACATCAGGCAGAGGCTGTTGCAACGATCGGTCATGAACAGCAGGTTGCTGTCTGAGCCTCGTCGATAGAGCACTCGCACCAACGCGTTGCCTGGTGTGATGGCAATGACATCGCCGGGCTGCACGACATCCGCATCTTTGGGGGTGTGCAGGTATGGCCGCGCGCAGTCGAAGTCGCCGATCAATGGCTCCGGGATCAGGAATCCACCCACTGGTAATGAGAGCAGATGCGGGCTCCGTAGCCGTTCTTCGTTTGGCAGCCAAAGCAGCAGGTCACCGAATTCAGCGCTTCCGGCACAAACAGCCAGGCCTTGTTCGATGAATTCATCCAGAGTGATGACTTTGAGCAGTTTCGGCTCATTCAGGTGATGGATTTCGAAGCGGGTATCTTTGCGCAGCATCGCCATCAGCCCCTGTAACCCGGAAATCGAATATCGTTGTAAGAGCGCCTGTTCAACCAAGACAGCAGCACTCTCTGTACGTTGTCGTCGCCATCGCAAAGCAGGCCGAAAAGATGCTTCAGCAGCCCCATGTTCTTCTTGCAGAAGCTGCTGAACACTCGGTGTCCGATCGGGTCAGCTTGGCGGGCGTAGTGTTCGATGGGGTCAGCACCGCAGTACGGGACAAGTGCGCAATCGGAGCAGCCCGGCAGCGCCTCTGCTACACCACTGGCGAGCAACGCATTCATAACGGGCGATGCGAGCAATTCAGACAAGGGTTGCTGCACGGTGCCGAGCCTCAAGCCGTCTTCACCCATCTCCAGCAACATTCGGGCTTCGTCCGAGGGATAGACGTAACCGTCATAGTTGTAGACCAGCGCCGCAGTGCCTGCGCCAGCGGGGGAGCGCAGGTCTACATAGCCGGAGGAGAAGGGTGTCAGGATATTCTTCAGCAACAGGCTCGTATAACTCTCTGAGAGGAATACGTCCTGTTGGTTGATATGCAGCAAATAGGTCAGTGCCTTCTTGTAGAAGGCCAGGTATCGCTCAATAGGGTAATCAAGTCGATGAGCAATCTTGGTGGCAAACCCATAAGGGCTCAGAGGCCGAAGCGAGATGCTGGAAAATTCCTGGCTTACATACTCATCGATGATCGCTTCAGGTTGTTCGAGGCTTCTTGAAGTCAGCGTGGTCAGCGCGGAAACTGCATCATGGCCAAGGCGTTCACGGACCCACTGGATGCCTTTTACAGTGCGTTCGTAGGAGTCTCGTGACGGGGTAGGGCGGTTGGCATTGTGCAAGGGCGCCGGCCCATCGAGCGAGGTCGAAAACTGGATGCGATTTTGTTCTGCGAAGTCGAGTATTTCCTCCGTCAGGTGGTGCAGCGTGGTGGTGATGACGAACTGGATATCCCGTTGTTCGACCACGTTTCGTTCAACGATCCATTCGACAATCTGGCGGACGCGCTCGAAGGCCAGAAGCGGCTCGCCACCCTGAAACTCCACAGTCAGGGCGGGAGCGTTCGATTCGAACAGGCGATCGACCGCCGCCTGTGCATCCGCTTCCGACAGGTCGTGGCCGGATCCTCCCAGAGGGGCACGCGACACCTGGCAGTACTGGCAGGTGTGGTTGCAGCGCAATGTCACTACGAACAAGTGCAGTGCTGGGCCCTGGAAGAGGAAGTCCTTGCGGCTGCGATACTGCGCGGCCATTTCCGGGAACGGGTCGTGGCGGCCTGGTTCGTAGATGAAGTGGCGGGCCAGCAGGTCCTTGTAAAAAGGCGTACTTGCTTGAACGTCGAAGTAACTGAGGGCTCGTAATTGCGCGTCGTTCACGTGCATGTACTCACCGGTATCGGAGGTGAGTAGGATGTCACAGTCATGTCCCGTGTTCATGCGCATGAATCGAAAAGGCAGCAAGCGGTAGTGCTTTGCGTCTGTCGCTATCAGCGTCACTGCGAAACTCCACATCCAGCGAGCGCGGCTCGGGCCAGGACTTCGCGCAACCCTGCTGTTTCGCGGTTGATATGGTCGCGTAGGGCGAAGTCGTTCAGATGCTGGAGGATCAGCGAGTGAGCCTGCTCCGGGGAAAGCGTTAGCCTTGCTTCAGCGGGGTGGGCCGTGAGGCTTATCTGATTGGTTTCAATACCGACCTGGACCGCGACAGTGTCGGCCAGGGAATAAGCGGCGCGTTGCACCACGCTGAGCGGGTAGGCTGCGCTGTCGAGTTTCAGCGTAACTGGCCATGTCATCGGAACCGCTCCTTCAAATCCGTTGGAAACGTGTGGATTTTGCAGGTTGTCAAGGCATTATGCCATCATAATTTTTTACATTTGCACGCATTTGTCCAGCGTGGTGGGTGGTGCGCTCACTACGGCTCGGCCATTGATACGGGGTAGGGCCGAGGGTTCATATCTCCCTTAGTCCACCCATCCTCATCAATAGCTTGCTTGGCCTCAGGCAGGGGGCATCCTTTTCAAACTATCCAAAGAATGCTCCTAGCTGTGCCCCCAATGTAGCAATCCACGGGAAGTGGATGGAGCTCCATGGTTGTGGAAAGCCAGAAATGCTCAGCTAAACAGCCTGCCAGACGATCCCTAAAGACTGTCAGGATCGCCGAAGAACATCTGGATCCGCGAGCGCAGCCAGCGTTCGCCGGGGTCATTGTCCTGGGCGCCGCGCCAGGCCATGTGCAGTTCAAAGCTGTTGACGTCCAGCGGCGGGTCTTCGGCCCGTACGCCGCCGGCGGCGGTGAGGGCTTCGGCGGTGTAGTCGGGGACGGTGGCGATGATGTCGGTGCCGGCCAGCAGGGTGCTCAAGCCATTGAACTGAGGCACGGCGAGTACCACATGACGCTTGCGCCCGAGGGTTTCCAGCTGGGTGTCGATAAAGCCGCTCAGGTCCCCGGCAAACGACACCAGGGCATGGGGGCGGGCGCAGAAGTCATCCAGGCTCAGCGGGCCGGGCATGGTGTCGGCACGTAGCAGTTTGGGTTTGCTGCGGCGCAATACTTTGCGCTTGGCGTTGGCCGGCAGGTCGCTGGTGTAGCTGACGCCCACCGAAATCTCGCCAGAGGCCAGCAACGGTGGCATCAGGATGTAGTTGACCCGGCGCACCACCAGCACGATACCCGGTGCTTCTGCGCGCAAGCGCTTGAGCAACATGGGCAGCAAGGCAAATTCAACGTCGTCCGACAAACCGATGCGAAACACCGAGGTGCTGGTGGCCGGGTTGAACTCGGCAGCACGGCTCACTGCGGTGGAAATCGAATCCAGCGCGGGCGACAACAGTGCAAAGATTTCAATAGCCCGGGCCGTGGGCTCCATGCTGCGACCCGTACGCACGAACAGAGGGTCGTCGAACAAATTGCGCAGGCGTGACAGTGCAGCACTGATGGCCGGCTGCCCGAGAAACAGCTTCTCGGCGGCACGGGTCACACTGCGTTCATGCATCAGGGTTTCAAAGACGATCAGCAAATTCAGATCGACGCGGCGCAAGTCGTTACGATTCATCTGGCAGGCATCACAGGCGGGTCAGCTGTAGTGAGGTAATGGATCTTACTGGCAAAGCAGATTAATCGTCACTCGGTAGATTAGCTTTCTTACGTCAGCGGGCGAGACGATTCAGCAATCAATCTGCCGAAGGATCAATGTCAGGCATGTCGACTATTAATGCTGTCTGTTAGTCTTGTACACAAAGCCCGGATAAAGTCCCGTGGTATTAGCGATTAATTTGGCGAGGTTTGCGATGTCGCGCACGATCCGTTTTCACAAGTTTGGCCCGGCCGAGGTGCTCCAGTGCGAAGAGCACGAGGTCGCTGCGCCTGCGCCCGGCGAGGTGCAGGTGCGTGTCGAATCCATTGGTATCAGCTGGTATGACGTGCTGTGGCGGCAGAACCTTGCCCCTAGCCAGGCGCGGCTGCCAGCGGGTATCGGCCATGAAATGGCCGGCATTGTGACTGCGCTCGGGGAAGGCGTGCATGACCTTGCCGTCGGTGACAAGGTTGCCAGCTTCCCCGGTCAAAGTGCCAACGATTACCCCACCTACGGTGAGATGATCGTGATGCCGCGCTCTGTCCTCACTCGTTACCCGGATGTGCTGACGCCGGTTGAAGCCAGCGTGCACTACACACCGTTGTTGATGGCCTACTTTGCGTATGTCGACCTGGCGCGGCTCAAACCGGGGCAAACGGTGCTGATCACCGATGCCAGTCACTGTGCCGGGCCCTCATTTGTACAGCTGGGCAAGGCCTTGGGCGCCACGGTCATTGCCGCGACCAAAGACCCTGAAGAGCGCGACTGCCTGCTGGCCCTGGGGGCTGACAAGGTGATCGTGACCGAGGAACAGGACTTGCTGATGCAGGTCAACAAGATCACCCAGAACAAAGGCGTGGATATCGTGCTTGACGGCCTTGGTGGCCCGCAGATGTCAGTGCTCGGTGACGTCCTGGCCCCCCGTGGCAGCCTGGTGCTGTACGGCTTGCAGGGCGGTAATCAAACGCCGTTTCCTGCGTGTGCAGCCTTCCAGAAGAACATCCAGTTCTTTGTGCACTGCATTGGCAACTTCACCGGCAAGCCGGAGCTGGGGATTGCCCAGGACGAAGAAGCAATGCAGCGTGCCCTGCGCGAGATCAACCAGCTGACGGCTGATCGTGTGCTGTTGCCTCTGGAAGTGCGGGTGTTCCCGTTTGAGGCGTTTGTCGAAGCGCACCGCTACATGGACAGCTGCCCGTGCCGTGGACGCGTGGCGCTGCAATTGTCCCCGACCTGATGCCGCTGCAGTAAACATGACTGACCGATGTTAAACACGCCTCTGAACGCTCTGTTCAGGGGCGTTTTTGCATGGGCCTGATTTGACCGCGTCGACAGGGGCCCATACGTCGCCCTGCAGTGTGAACGGATCAAGAAAGCTCAAGCTATGAGCGGCATCCATACGAATGGCGTTAATTACGTTTGGTATTTTATTGAGTGTGTTTTTGTAGGATTTCTCTTGTGAGCGTGTAAGCCCCGTCTGTTATGGGCCAAAGAGTAACGGTAACTGTGGCGTGTAAAAAAGCGCTGCTGATAATACCTCGCTCGAACCGGAGGGATTCCCCATGAGCAACTTCCATGAACAAGCCATGAGTTTTGTTTATCAGCAAGTGCTGCACCGGCTACTGGGTTTTTTCAGTCGCCCCGAACGCATCGCGTTGCAACTGTTGATTCAGCGTTTATTAGTGGCCGCCGGGGGCATTGAGCGCATCGCGCATTTCCGGGTACTGCTCGTGCATGAAGGCGGTAAAGAATGCGCCTACACCCTGGCATTTTTGCGCGCCGCTCAACTCAGTATTGCCGGGCGCTCTCCCGATACATTTGTCTTGCGTGTCGCGGTGTTATGCCAGCCACGGGTGACGGCCAATGTCATGGCGCGTATTCAGACTCAGTGCGCCGAACTGTTTATGTACGATGACCCGCGTGTGGAGTTACTGCTGGTGAATGACGAGGGGATTAGCCGCCAGCATAAGCCGCTACCGGTTGCGCAACGGTCGTCGTTTCTTGACCGCACCCAGGTGCTGATGTCGGGGCATCTGACCCGGGGTGATGCCCGGGCCACGTTCTTTTATACCGATCTGTTGTCGCGAGCCACCTTGTACCGCAGTGCCTGCACGTGGGGTGGCGCGGTGAATGCGTTGATTGACCGTCGTCCACCGGCTTGCCTGGATCAATACTCGGCCTGGATACGCAGGGTGGCCTTCCGGCAGGGCTATGCGCTGAATGGTACGCATCGGGAAAGCTTCGAAACGGCCGTCAAATTGTGTTCGCGGCTGCATGAGGATTACCGGCAACTGCTGCGCCTGTCAGCGTCTTCCGCGCCGTTGGCCTCGGTGATCTGCAGCAGCAATGACATCAGTATCATCAACGTGTTTGATTGCCTGTCACGGGACATGGACATCGTTCAGTCTCAGGTGCTGTTGTTCATGGAGGGGACAAGGAGTACCCCCTCGCTGGATATCGAAGAGCCTTTGACCGCCGCGGTGTTAGTCAATGCGCACTTGAACGGCTTGCAGGGTGCCTATCGGCAGGGGCTGGACTACAGCGCAGGAGTGGACGCGTTCTGGCAAGGTATCGCGTCAAAATACAAAGCCCGCAGCGGCTACAAAGGTCAGTTGATACAGCAATTGGCAGCGGCTTTTAATACACCGAAAAGGATCGACAAATTGCGGGGGCTGGCAACCCGTTACCTGGGACAGTTGCACGGTGTCAACGATGAGCAGTTGGGCTGTTTTATCTATTCCCCCTTTGTGAATAAGGGCCGTGGCCTTGAAACCTTCTTGAAGCATCGCTACCCGGACAAGCTGCATTCGATCATCGAGCTGCGGCAGGTATTGATGGATCAGGCGACGGCCTCTCAGGCGGATCTGGCGTCATGGCTCGAAGCGGTCAGCGGGCTGCCGTTGGTGTCGCTTCAGGCGCTGTACCAGATGTCGGACATCGACTTCGATCGTGACAGTTCCCTGATAGGCACCTTGTGGGCCTACGATCCCTGCAAACCTGCGCCGCAGGCCAGGCTTGCAGGTCAGGTGTAGCAGGTTGCCGTGTGCTTGTGGCGAATGCCGTGCACTGGCGCGGGCGAACCGCTCATCCAATAAGATTTGCCAGGGCAGTGGGCTAACTGCTATCTGTACGCATATCCAGTGTCCGATACCGATGGTTTGTTCTGCTTGTGATTTCCAATCCCCTTGAAGACCCGTTTTATTACCTGAAAAACTTCCAGCACGTGCTCGACTGGATCGCTGCTCGCTATGACGATGTCTTGAGTGTCGAGGAGCAGCAGTTCATCAGCGGTTTTGCCCGGTTGCCCGGGCCCTCGCAAGCGCTGTGGGTCCGTATGCTGATGCGCAAGGGCCGGCATTTCAGGGCCAGCAAGCTCAATTACCCGGAAATCGGTGATCCGCTGCAGGCCGCTGCGCCTCTGGTGGCGCAAGGCTGGATCGATGACCGGGCGCCGTTAACCCTGGCCGAGCTGTTCGATGTCTTGCAAAAGCCTGAAATTCTGACCCGCTTTGGCGCGAATATCGTGTTGCCCAAGGCCAGGAAATCAGCGTGGCTGGACGGCCTTGCCGGCGATTTCCCCCAGCCGCAAAGCTTCGCCGATTGGCACCCTGCATTGAGTGACGTGCTTTACACCCTGAACAACAGGGCGCTGGGCGATCGTCTGCGGCTGATGTTTTTTGGCAACCTCAGCCAGAGCTGGTCAGATCTGGTGCTGGCAGATCTGGGGCTGTTCACCTACGAAAAAGTGGATTTCAACCCGCAATCACGTGCCTTGCGTTGTCGGGCGGACATTGACGGCTATCTGCATCTGTATGCTTGCCGCGAGCAGTTCGAGGCCGGTGCCGAGGTGGGCGAAGTGCTGCAGCAGGTGCTTGACTACGCGGCAGATAACCGCTGGCTGCAACGACGTCGGGCGCGCCTGCTGTTTCAGCTGGGCCAGCACCTTGAACGGGCAGGGGAGTTGAGCCAGGCCCTGAACGTGTACCGACAGAGCCAGTATCCCGAAGCACGGTTGCGGGTGATCCGGGTATTGGAGTTGCTGGGCGATTGCACCCAGGCCCTGGCACTGGCCGAGGCTGCCGAACAGGCCCCGCTTGCCGACGCCGAGCATCAGCAGTTGTTGCGCAGCATTCCGCGGCTGCGGCGCAAGGTCGGTCTGGCTGCGCTCGCGAGGCCCCGGGCCAGACCGCCCGAGCGCCTGGAGCTGACGCTAGCCCGCGAAGAGTCGACCCCGGTCGAACTCAAGGTGGTTGCGCACCTGCATCGTGCTGAAGCGCCCGTGCATTACGTTGAAAACACCCTGATCAACGGGCTGTTCGGTTTGTTGTGCTGGCCTGCGATTTTTGCCGCGCTGCCCGGGGCGTTTTTCCACCCGTACCAGAGCGGGCCGGCTGATTTGCTGGAAGACGATTTCTATCAGCGCCGGGCCGCTATCTTCGAAGACTGCCTGGCGCAGCTGGAAGACGGGCGCTACCAGACCACCATTCGCGCGGTGTATGCCAGCCGGTACGGGGTGCAGTCGCCTTTTGTCGCCTGGAGTTATCTCAGCGAGTCGCTGCTCGAAGAAGCGCTGCTGTGCCTGCCGCCTGCGCATTTGAACCTGTGGTTCCGGCGTTTGCTGCAAGACATTAAAGCCAACCGCACCGGCATGCCGGACCTGATCCAGTTTTGGCCGGCGCAAAACACCTACCGCATGATCGAGGTCAAAGGCCCGGGTGATCGCCTGCAAGACAACCAGCTGCGCTGGCTGGCGTTCTGCGAGCAGCATCAAATGCCCGTGACAGTGTGTTACGTGCAATGGCAGGAGCCGGACGCGTGACCTATCGCATTGCAGTGCGCGCCCTGTGTGAGTTCACGGCCAAGGCCGGTGATCTGGACCTGCGCTTCACCCCTTCGCCCACTGCACAGCAAGGTATTGTCGGACACCGCACGGTGGCTTCGCGACGCAGTGCAGGGTATCTGCCGGAGTTGAGCCTGGAAGGGCAGTATGCCGGCCTGACGGTGCGCGGTCGGGCAGACGGCTACGACCCGGCCGGCAATGTGCTCGAAGAGGTGAAAACCTACCGGGGCGACTTCTCCGCCATCCCGGCCAATCATCGGCAATTGCACTGGGCGCAGGCCAGGATCTACGGCTGGTTGTTGTGCCAACGCTTGCAATTGCCAGAAGTGAATCTGGCACTGGTGTACTTCGATATCGCCACTGAGCAGGAAACCCGGGTGCAGGAGGTCTGGGCGGCCACCGACTTGCAGCATTTTTTTAATCAGCAATGCGCGTTGTTTCTGGCATGGGCCGAGCAGGAGATGGCTCACCGCGAAGGCCGGGATCAGGCCGCACGTACGCTGATGTTCCCCCATGTGCAATTTCGCATCGGGCAACGGGCACTGGCCGAAGCGGTGTACAAGACCGCCAGCACCGGCCGTTGCCTGGTGGCCCAGGCGCCCACCGGGATTGGCAAAACCGTCGGCACCCTGTTTCCGATGCTCAAGGCCATGCCAGCTCAGGCACTGGATAAAGTCCTGTTTCTGACGGCCAAGACCCCCGGCCGAAAACTGGCGCTGGATGCGGTGCAGGTGCTCTATCCGCGCAGCCCGGCGGTGTCGTTGCGGGTGCTGGAGCTGGTGGCACGGGACAAGGCCTGTGAGTACCCGCAAAACGCCTGTCATGGTGACAGCTGCTCACTGGCCAAAGGCTTTTACGACCGCTTGCCCGCGGCGCGTCAGGCCGCGATTGTGCAGTCGCCCCTCGACCAGCAAACCCTGCGGGCGGTTGCGTTGGCGCATCAGGTTTGTCCCTATTACCTGAGCCAGGAAATGGCCCGCTGGGCTGACGTGGTGATTGCCGATTACAACTACTACTTCGACTTCAGTGCCTTGCTTTTTGGGCTCGCCCAGGCCAACCAGTGGCGGCTCGCGACGCTGGTGGACGAAGCCCACAACCTGGTCGAACGTGCACGCCAGATGTACAGCGCGAGCCTTGACCAGCACAGCCTGAGCAGCCTGCGTCATTCAGCGCCTGCTGCCCTCGACAAACCGCTCAAGCGCCTGAACCGCGAGTGGAACGCCCTGCACAAGGCGCAAATCGGACCTTATGACGTTCACCCGCAGCTGCCGGGTAAATGGCTGAATGCGCTGACCGCCTGCATCACCGCCATCGGTGACTACCTCAACGATCATCCGCAGGGGCTGAGCGTTGACCTGCAAGCGTTCTACTTCGAGGCCCTGCAGTTCAGCCGGGTGGCCGAGTTGTTCGATCAGCACTATTTATTCGACGTCAGTCTGCGCGAATCCGGCAAGCGGCGCATATCCTGCCTCAACCTGCGCAATATTGTCCCCGCCGGGTTTATCGGGCCGCGCCTGGCGTGTGCACAGAGCAACGTGCTGTTTTCGGCCACGCTCAGCCCCCGCACTTATTACACCAACCTGCTGGGGCTGCCGACGGACGCGGTCTGGATCGATGTCGAGTCGCCGTTTCAGGCCCGGCAGCTGAGCGTGCATGTGGCCAGCCGGATCTCCACCCGCTTTGCTCACCGCCAGGCCTCGTTGGGGCCGATCGTGGAACTGATGGCCCGCCAGTTCGAGCAACGACCAGGCAATTACCTGGCGTTTTTCAGCAGTTTTGACTACCTGCAGCAAGTCGCCGGGCGGCTTGCCGAGGAGCATCCGCAGATCACCCAGTGGCTACAATCGCGGCGTATGGACGAAGCCGCACGCCAGGAGTTTCTCGACCGCTTCACGATGTCGAGCCAGGGCATCGGCTTTGCCGTGCTGGGTGGTGCCTTTGGCGAGGGTATCGACTTGCCCGGCGCACGCTTGATCGGGGCCTTTGTCGCCACACTTGGACTGGCGCAGTTCAACCCGGTCAACGAGCAGATCAAGCTGCGGATGGCTGAGCTGTTTGGTGCCGGATATGACTACACCTACCTGTACCCAGGCGTGCAAAAAGTGGTGCAGGCTGCGGGCAGGGTGATCCGCACACAGACCGATCAAGGCACGCTGTTCTTGATCGATGACCGCTTTGCCGAAAGCAAGGTGCAACAGCTGTTGCCACGCTGGTGGCACCTGGGTTGAAAGAACCGGGTTGTGTCACACTGCCTGACCTGTATCTGTTCAGCATGGAGACTTTCCTATGAGTATCAAACGTTTCGGTACCGGTGCCGTCGGCGCTGGTGGCCAACCCTTGCCATTCGCCCGTGCGGTCGAAGCCGATGGCTGGCTGCATGTTTCGGGTCAGGTGGCGATGGAAAATGGCGAAATCATCAACGGTGGTATCGTCGAGCAAACCCACAAAACCATGCAAAACCTGATCGCGATCCTCGAAGAAGCCGGTTACGGCCTTGAAGACGTGGTCCGCGCCGGCGTGTGGCTGCAAGACCCGCGGGATTTCTGGAGCTTCAACAAGGTTTTTGCCTCGTACTTCAAAAGTGAGCACGCCCCGGCCCGTGCCTGTGTTCAGGCCATGATGATGGTCGACTGCAAGGTCGAGATCGACTGTATCGCCTACAAAGCCAAGGGCTAAACCGCTGTCACGACCCGTGCGGGTCAAAAGGAGAGGAGTGTGGCGATGACGTTGAACAACGCCCTGGTACAGAAGGGTGCCGCGAACCCCGCCGATAACCTGCTGCGGGATGTGAGCCTGCCCGCGCTGGTGATTCATCGGGAGCCGCTTGAACACAATATCGCCTGGATGCAGGCCTTCGCCACCCGCAGCGGTGCGCAGTTGGCGCCCCATGGCAAAACCAGCATGGCCCCGGCGCTGTTTCGCCGTCAATTGGCGCAGGGCGCCTGGGGCATGACGCTGGCCACCGCTGTGCAAACCCGTGCGGCCTACGCGGGCGGTGTGCGTCGGGTATTGATGGCCAATCAGTTGGTAGGGCAAGCCAATATGGCGCTGATTGCCGAGTTGCAGACCGACCCCGGCTTCGAGTTCTACTGCATGGTCGATCACCCGGACAACGTCGCCGCGTTGGGGGCGTTTTTTGCCGGGCGCGGCCAGCGCCTGAACGTGATGATCGAATACGGTGTGCCTGGTGGACGTTGTGGCTGCCGAACCGAACAACAGGTGCGAGACCTGGCCCTGGCGATCAAGGCGCACCCGGCCCTGGCCCTGACCGGTATTGAAGGCTACGAAGGGGTAATCCACGGTGAGCGGGCGGTTGACGGGATTCGCGAGTTTGCAGCTTCGCTGGTTCGCCTGGCGCTTGAATTGCAACGCGACGGCGCGTTTGAGCGGGACAGGCCGATTGTGACGGCCTCGGGGTCGGCCTGGTACGACCTGATTGCCGAGGCGTTCGAAGCCGAAGCGGCCAGCGGGCGGTTTTTGAGCGTATTGCGCCCGGGCAGTTACGTGGTTCACGACCATGGCATTTACAAAGCAGCGCAGTGTTGCGTGCTGGATCGACGCACGGACTTGCACGAAGGCCTGCGTCCGGCCCTGGAAGTCTGGGCCCAGGTGCAATCGCTGCCTGAGCCGGGGTTTGCCGTCATCGCCATGGGCAAGCGCGACGTGGCCTACGATGCCGGTCTGCCCATACCGCTAAAACGCTACCGTGAAGGCGTGCTGCCTGCGGTGGGCGATGATGTCAGCGGCTGTACGGTAACGGCGGTGATGGATCAGCATGCCTTCATGACCCTCGCTCCGGGCTGTGAGCTGCAGATTGGCGACGTCATCAGCTTTGGCACATCGCACCCTTGCCTGACCTTCGACAAATGGCGCACCGGCTGCCTGGTCGATGAACAGTTCAACGTCGTGGAACGCCTGGACATCGAGTTCTGACCCAGGAACCGCCCCAAATCCGTAGCAGCGGTCGAGCGAAGCGAGGCCGCGTCCAACGGACATGTACACCCGGTTTTACGACGGCTGCGCCGCCGGACGCGGCCTCGTGCTACTCGACCGCTGCTACAAGGAGCCCCCACCATCTGTAGCAGCGGTCGAGCGAAGCGAGGCCGCGTCCAACGGATATGTACACAAGGATTTACGGCGGCTTCCGGTTCCTGGCAGCCGGTCAGTCGCGGTAGAACACTTGAACCAGGTGATAACCAAACTTGCTTTTGATCGGGCCGTGTACCACCCGCAGCGGTTTTTTGAAGATGATCTGATCGATCACGCCAACCATCTGACCCGGGCGTACTTCACCCAGATCGCCTCCGCGCTTGCCCGAAGGGCAGGTGGAGAATTTTTTGGCCAGCACATCGAAGGCTTCGCCCTTGGCGATGCGTTGCTTGAGTGATTCGGCTTCTTCGGCGGTTTTCACCAGAATATGGCGCGCTTGAGCTTTCATGGGACCTTTACCTTGGAACTGTGGGGCGCAGTGCGAGGGCGCGGATTATGCCTGAGTTTTGACTGTGATCATGTTGCGAATCATGGTGGCCAGTCTTTCGATGGAAAACGGCTTGCCGATCATGTCCATGCCGTCATCCAGAAACCCCTGTCGCTCAGCGGCATTTTCGGTGTAGCCGGTCATGAACAACACGCTCAGCCCCGGACGATGCTGACGAGCGATTTCGGCCAGTTGCCGACCGTTCATGCCCGGCAGGCCCACGTCCGTCACCAGCAAGTCGATACGCAGCGAAGACTCCAGCAACGGCAAGGCGGTTTTCGCATCGCCCGCCTGATGCGCGGTATAACCCAGCTCATCGAGCACATTGAGCACCAGGGCCCGAACCGTCGGGTCATCCTCGACCAGCAACACACATTCGCCGGCAATGGCGCACGGGGCATCCACGCTGGGGGAAGGTTTGCGCGCCACTTGCTCCAGGCTGTGATGCCGCGGCAGGTACAGTCGCACGCAGGTACCTCTGCCGCTTTCACTGCTGATGCTGACATGCCCGCCGGACTGCTGGGCAAACCCGTAAATCATTGACAGCCCCAGGCCGGTGCCCTGGCCGATGGGCTTGGTGGTGAAAAAGGGGTCAAAGGCTTTAGCCAGGATTTGCGGGGTCATGCCCGCGCCATTGTCCCGCACCTCCAGCATCACGTAGTCACCGGCCCTGACCGGTTCCAGGGTGCTGATATCACTGCCGTCGAGGTAGCTGTTTTCGGTTCGGACCACCAGTTTTCCGCCTTCGGGCATGGCATCCCGGGCGTTGATGATCAGGTTGAGCAGGGCGCTTTCCAGCTGGCTGGTATCGGTGTTGACGGTCCAGATGTCCTTGCCCAGTTCAACGCACAGTTCGATGTGCGCGCCCTTGGTGCGCCTGAACAGCTCCTCCAGGGAACTCACCAGGTGATTAGGGTCCAGCGGCTTGCGATCCAGTGACTGACGCCGGGAGAACGCCAGTAAACGGTGGGTCAGGGCGGCCGCCCGTTGCGCGGAAGAGACCGCCGCATCGGTAAAACGGCCCACCTCGGCGCTGCGCCCGGCGGCGATATAGCGTTTCATCAGGTCGAGGCTGCCGATGATGCCCGTCAACATGTTGTTGAAATCATGGGCAATGCCCCCGGTCAACTGGCCCACGGCCTCCATCTTCTGGGCATGGCGCAGAGCGTCTTCGGCGCGTTCGCGCTCGAGCATTTCGCACTGCAACTGCTGGTTGGCTTCGGCCAGTGCCTGGGTGCGCTCAGCGACACGCTCTTCCAGGGTTTCGTTGAGGTGTAACAAGGCCTGTTCGGTTTTTTTGCGTTCGGTAATGTCCAGCGCCGCCCCCATGAAACGCTGAGCCCGACCGTCCTGGGCCGAGAAGCAACGCCCGTGGGCGAAAATCCAGCGCAGCCGGTTATCGGCCCCCAGGAGGCGGTATTCGTGAGAGAACTCGGCATTGCGGCTGACACAGCCCTTGATGGCATGGATCAGCAGCGCACGGTCTTCGGGGTGGACGCTCTGCATGTAGGCGCTGATGGGCAGTTGCCCGGAGAGCTGTGGGGCGATGCCATGCATTTGGGCAAAGCGATTGTCGGTGACAAACAGGTCCTGGTCGATGTTCCAGTCCCAGGTGCCGAGGCCGTTGGTGGCGGTGAGCGCCAGTTGCAGGCGTTCCTCGGAATCATGCTGGGCCCTGCGGCTGGCAAGTGAACGCTGACGCAACTTGATTGCCGTGCGCCTGCGCCGTGAAGTCTTGACCGCCATCATCAACAGGCCGGCTACCCGGCCTTGTTCGTCGCACACCGGGGAGAAGGTCAGGTCGAGCCATAGCTCGGTCGCATGCTGCTGATCCGGGAGCAGGAAATACTGATCGATATAGGTATGGCTTTGGCCCTGGAACACGTCCTTGAGAATGGGCTCGATGAACTCGCGGTACTCGGGCCAGCACTCGTGCACGCTCTGACCGAACGCGGCCGGGTGCTTGTCACCTGCCAGGCGGGCAAAGCCGTCGTTATACAGCTGGGTCAGTTGTGCTCCCCACAGCAGCAACATGGGCATGGGTGAGTTCATGACCACTTGCGCGCAGGTGCGCAAACTCTGTGGCCAGTGCGCCATTTCGCCCAAGGGGTTGCGTTTCCAGTCCAGGCGCTGGGCCAGCGTGGCGAACGATTCGGTGGAAAATGCAGCGCTCATGGGGGTGTCCTGAGTGTGAATCAACGCGTGAGGCTATTTAAGGCCGGATGCAGTTGCAAGGTTATCAATGATGTTTCACCGACCGTCGCTTGCCTGCGACTAAGGTCGAATGAGGCACAAGCTTAGCCTTTCGTACAATTGCGGCCCTTTTTGATCTGAAGGTACGCCCTTGCGTGTTTAGCCTGGGACGAACCTTCAGTCGGTTTAGATTCGCCAATGATTCGCTGCTGGAGCTTGTTCATGGTTGTTCCTTTTTCGCGGCTGTCCCGGCGCCGGATCGCGCACTTCAGTGCGCTGGTAATGTGTGGCGGGTTTGCCGCACAGTCACAGGCTGGCGGCTTTATTGAAGACAGCAGTGCCAAGCTGGAAGCGCGTACGGTGTACTTCAATCGCGACTTCCGGGATGGCAGCAGTTCGAGTCCGCAAGGCGCCTCCAAGCGCGATGAGACGGCCCAGGGGTTTATCCTCAACCTGCAATCGGGTTACACCGAAGGCACCGTCGGGTTCGGGCTCGATGCGCTGGGCATGCTCGGCCTGAAACTGGACTCCAGTCCTGCCGACAGCAACAGCGGCCTGCTGCCTTCGACGGGCAGTGACCCGCGTCGTTCCAAGGATCAATACGCCAAGTTTGGCCTGACCGCAAAAATGCGCGTGTCCGACACGGTGCTCAAGTACGGCGCGTTGCTGCCCGACCTGCCGCTGCTCAAATACAACGACGGTCGTTTGTTGCCGAACATGTTCAATGGCGCCCTGTTGGTGTCCAGGGAAATCAAGGACCTGACGTTCACCGCCTCGCGCCTTGACCGCTACACCGCCCGGGACTCCACCGACTCCCAGGACCTGCGCCTGAACTGCAAGAACAAGCGTTATGCCTGCAATATCACCTCGGATCAGTTCAACCTGTATGGCCTGGACTACAAGGTGAATGAACACCTGACCGCGCAGTATCACTACGCCGAACTGGAAGACATCTACCGCCAGCAATTCGTCGGTCTGCTGGCCAGTCACCCGGTCGGCCCGGGCAAGCTCTCGGCCGATGTACGCGTGCTGAAAAGTGATGACGCCGGCTCGGCCAAGGCCAATGCCATTGATAACCGCGCGCTGGGCGCCATGCTTGCCTACTCCTTGGGCGGCCACAAGGTCAGCGCCGGCTGGCAGCGCATGAACGGCGACACGTCCATGCCTTACCTGGATGGCAGCAACCCTTATCTGGTGAACTACCTGCAGGTCAACGACTTTGCCAACGCCCAGGAGCGTTCATGGCAGCTGCGTTACGACTATGACTTCAAGGCCATGGGCATTGACGGCTTGTCCTTCATGACCCGCTACGTGAACGGTGATCACATCAAAGTGGCAGGCAGCGCCGAAGAAGGCAAAGAGTGGGAACGTGACAGCGAGGTCAAATACATCGTGCAAAGCGGCACGTTCAAGGATGTCAGCCTGCGTTTCCGTAACGCGACCTACCGCACCAACTACGAGAAATTCGCCCGAGATGTCGATGAAACCCGCCTGATCGTCAGCTACAACCTGTCGATTTGGTAAGGCTGCTCCGTTAACCCTGTAGCCGCTGCCGCAGGCTGCGATATCAGAAACAGGGTCGCTACGTAACCCCTCGCTGCCTGCAGCCGAGGCTACAGGGCAGCTATGGTGCCTTTAGAGCAATTGCTGGCGGTAGGGCAGATCCGGGCCGGTTTTGCTGCAGGTGAGCGCTGCGGCGCGGGTGGCGAAATCGAGCAGGGCGTCTATTCCGGATTTGCTCAGCTGTTGCAAACCGTCGATGGAGTCCAGGCCCTGTTCCGTCAGCCAGGCGATCAGCGCCGCCTGAAAGGTATCGCCCGCGCCCACGGTGTCGGCGACCTTCACTGGCTGTGCCGCCACCGACCACTGGCCGTGCGCCCGGCTGAACACCTGTACGCCCTGAGCACCTTGCGTCAAGAACACCAGTTGGCAACGCTGGCTTAACCAGGATCGGGCAATCTGCTGCGGGTCCTGCTCCGGGTACAGCAGCTCAAGGTCTTCATCGCTGACCTTGATCACATCGGCATAAGGGATCAACTGATTGATCCGCTGGCGCCACACCTCGATATCCGGCTCAGGGTTGAGGCGTACATTGGGGTCGAGGCTGATCAGTCGATGTCCGCTTTCCCGCTTGACCAATGCCAGCAACGTATCGGCAATCGGCTGGACCACCAACGAAAAAGACCCGACATGGATTCCGCGTACCTCGGGGCCAAGCTCCGGGATGTGATGGGGCTGCAGTTGCCGGTCGGCACAGCCTTCGCCCCGAAAGCTGTAGGCCGGTGAGCCGCTGGCGTCCAGCGCGACCATGGCCAGGGTCGTGGGCGCATCGACGTCCAGCTGGTAGCGGTCACTGACACCTTCATCGGCCAGTACCTGCTTCAGGCGCCTGCCCAGGTAGTCGGTGGACAGTCCGGCAAACAGCGCCGTCTCGACCCCCAGCCGACGCAAACCCACTGCCACATTGAACGGCGAGCCTCCGGCAAGCGCCTTGAAGTCCACTTGGTTGCCTTGGCCGTTGCAGTTGGCCGGGGCAAAAAAATCAAACAATGCTTCTCCACATACCAGATACATAGCACTCACTCGGTTAAGGCCGCGACCTGTTGACGGTAGCGGTGATAGGCCGCTTCATAGGCCGTGACATGGTTGGCATCGGGCCGGGTTTCACTGCTCGGATCGAGCCGCACACAGCGCTGACTGAGTTCCGTCAGGGGCTGGCCGCTGACACACCATGCGGCCTGGATCGCCGCGCCCAATGCGGCGGCTTCGCTTTGTTCGGTGCAGATGACCGGGGTGTTCATGATATCCGCCACCATCTGGCGCCATAACGGGCTTTTCGAACCGCCGCCCACCAGGCGGATGGTGTGGCTTTGCAAACCATTGCGACGCAGCAGGTCCAGACCGTAGCGCAAGCCGAACGTAGTGCCTTCAAGCGTCGCCCGGCACAGGTTGGCCTGAGTCAGATTGCCCAGTGTCAGGCCCTGAAAGCTGCCAGTGGCCGCAGGCAAGGGGGGCACCCGTTCACCATTGAGAAACGGCAGCAGGCTCACCCCTTCAGCCCCGATCGGGGCCTGGCTGGCCAACTGGTTGAAGACCTCCAGCGACAGCCCGAACAGTTCCCGCACGGCGCCCGTGACATTGGTCAGGTTTAGGGTACAGATCAAGGGCAACCAACCGCCACTGGACGAGCAGAAACTGGCCACCGCAGGGTCGGGGCTGACGTGTGGCTGCGGCTCGAAGGCATACAGCGTTCCCGAGGAGCCCAGGCTCATGGTGATGATCCCCGGCTCGATATTGCCGGTGCCGATGGCCCCCAGCATATTGTCACCCCCTCCGCTGGACACCACGGCCCCGGGATTCAGATCCAGCAGGCGGGCAACCTCCGGACGCAGCGTACCGACCGCAGCGTGGGCTTCGATCAGGCCCGGGAGCGCCCGTTCAAGGTGTCCGGCAGGGTCGATATGGCGCAGGATGTCGAGGTCCCACTGGCGGGTCCGGACATTGAAATAACCGGTGCCGGACGCATCGCCGTATTCGCTGCAGTAACGGCCGGTCAGCCAGTAATTGAGATAGTCATGGGGCAGCAGGATATGCGCGACTTGCTCGAATACCTGGGGATGCTGCTGTCGGGTCCAGAGCAGCTTGGACACGGTGTAGCCCGGAGCGATCACCAGCCCCAGGCGTTCCAGTGAACCGGCTTCACCGCCCAGCCAGTCCAGCAGTTGCCGGTTTTGCGGGGTGGACTCGGTATCGCACCACAGCTTGGCCGGACGCAGCACTTCACCGTGTTCATCCAGCAGCACCAGCCCGTGCTGCTGGGCGCAAACCCCTACGCCGCGGATCTGCTGGCCGCTGACCCCGGCCTGCGCCAGCGCTTGTGCCGTGGCCAGCTTCAGGGCTTGCAGCCATTGCTCGGGCTCTTGTTCGCGGCGACCGTGATCGCCCTGGATCAACGTGTGCGGGGCCGAGCCCAGTCCCAGAACGTGTCCGGACTGGCTGTCGAGCACCAGGGCCTTAGTGCCCTGAGTGCCGCAATCGATACCGAGGAACAGGTTACTCATCAGGAGTCAGCCTTATTCAAATCAACATCAAAATCCCCCTCAGCGAACCCGCTTCTGGCGCGAGAAGGGGCCGCTCGGGGGGGCGTGCAGAGCGGGTTACAGGCTCGCCAGTTTTTCCAGAGTGCCACTGACACCGGTTTCGCGCAGGCTGTTCAGGCACCACTCGAATGCGGCGACGAACTCGGCCGATTGCGGAATGAGAGTGCCGAAGATGGCTTCGACTGCCAACAGGCGCTGAACGATCAGGCTGTCGTCGGCCACCAGCGCCTGACAGAACGCGGCCCTGGGGTCGGGGATGGCGTAGGTCTGGCCATTTTCATCCACCCCTTTGAGGTACAGCGCCCAGGCTGCCACGACCAGGGCAGCGCGTTTCAATTCGCGGCCTTCAGTAATCAGGCGATTGAGGGTCGGCACCGTGAATTTGGGGAACTTCGATGAGCCGTCGGAGCATACCCGTTCCAACTGGTCGGCAATCGCCTGATTGGAGAAGCGCTGCACCAGAGTGTTTTTATATGCCGTGAGGTCAATGCCGGGGACCGCTGCCAGTTGCGGTGTGACATCGATGTCCATGTAGGCCCGCATGTACGCCACAAACAACGGGTCGTTCATGGTTTCGTGGACGAAGCGGTAGCCTTTGAGGAAACCCAGGTACGTCAGCGCCAGATGACTGCCATTGAGCAGTTTGATTTTCATCTCTTCATAGGGCGTAACGTCATCGGTCAGCTGTACGCCCACCAGCTCCCAGGCGGGGCGGCCATTGACGAAGTTGTCTTCCAGCACCCATTGAACAAATGGCTCGCACACCACCGGCCATGCATCGTCGATCCCGAATTGGTCGTGCAGCTGCAGGCGATGGGCGTTGCTGGTCATGGGGGTGATGCGGTCGACCATGGCGTTGGGGAAGCTGACATGGTCTGCAATCCAGTCATACAGGTGCGCATCGCTCAACGCGGCGTAGGCGAGCAAGGCTTTGCGCGCCACGCGACCGTTATGTGGCAGGTTATCGCAGGACATTACGGTGAAGGCGGGGGTGCCCGAAGCCCGGCGCTGGGCGAGGGCAGCACAGAGCACGCCAAATACCGTCCTTGGTGTCCTCGGGTGCGCCAGATCGTACTGGATGGTGGGCAGATGAGCCATGAATTCGCCGCTGCTGTCTTCGATGCAGTAGCCACCTTCGGTGATGGTCAGCGAGACAATACGAATCCCGGGGCTGGCGAGTGTGTCGATCACCCTCTGAATCCCTTCCTCCACCAACAGCATGTCCGTGAGCGAGCCAATGATGCGGCTTTGGCTGTCGTCTCCGTCGTCCAGTTCAAACAAGGTGTAGAGATAATCCTGCTCCGCCAGGTCATCGCGGACCTTGCGGTCTTCTGGCCGCAGGCCGATTCCGCAGATACTCCAGTCCAGATCGCGTCCCTGATTCAGCAGAGCGTCGGTGTAGTACGCCTGGTGAGCGCGATGGAACCCGCCTACACCGATGTGGGCAATCCCGTGGCGGGTATCGCGCGCAAGGTAGGCGGGTTTGGCCACTTTGTCCGTCAGGTTGTCGAGGTTATGGCGATTTAACTTCATGGTTTCGCTCTCAGGAAACGATCGTATGCGTCAGGCTGCAGCGCGCAGTGGACGGGTGATGGCCAGTCCTTGTGCATCAAATAAATGGCAGTGTTCAGGGTCCAGATGCAATTGCAGCTGTTCGCCATACTGGCTGGCCATGTCGCCACGGATCCGCAGGGTCAGGGGTTCACCGCTGGCGGTGATCACATGGCAAAAGGTGTCGCTGCCCAGGCGCTCACCAACATCGGCGGTGACGGCCAGGGTGCAGTCCCCTGGCCTGGCCAGGTTCAGGTGCTCGGGACGAATGCCCAGGGTCACGGCGCTGCCGAGGCTCAGCGAGGCGCCGCTCAGGGGCAGTTGAATGCGGGTCCCTGCGTCCAGTTCGACTTCGCAGCCCAGGGTATCGAGGCGGCTGACCTTGCCTTTGAGGAAACCCATTTTCGGCGTGCCGAGAAAAGCCCGCGACAAACAGGTTGGCCGGCTGGTGATACAGCTCCAGCGGGGAGCCGACCTGTTCGACTTTGCCGGCATTGAGCACCACCACCTTGTCGGCCAGGGTCATGGCTTCTACCTGGTCATGGGTCACGTAGATCATCGTCGCTTGCAGCTCTTTGTGCAGGCGCGCCAGTTCCAGGCGCATTTGTACCCGCAGCGCAGCATCGAGGTTGGACAGCGGTTCGTCGAACAGGAAAATTTTCGGGTTGCGTACAATGGCCCGGCCAATGGCTACACGCTGACGCTGTCCGCCGGACAAATGCTTGGGTTTGCGCTCCAGCAGCGGCGCCAGCTCAAGAATCCGCGCCGCTTCGTTGACCTTTTTCTCGATCTCGACTTTTGGGACGCCCGCCAGGTCGAGGGCAAACGACATGTTTTTGCGCACGCTCATGTGCGGGTACAAGGCGTAAGTCTGAAACACCATCGCCAGGTCGCGTTTGGCCGGGCTGACCTCGGTGATGTCGCGACCGTCCAGCTCAATGGTGCCGTCGCTGACTTCTTCGAGCCCGGCGATCAGCCGCAGCAGCGTGGACTTGCCGCAGCCCGACGGCCCGACAAATACCACGAACTCGCGGTCATTCACTTCAAGGTCGATCCCTTTGATGATCGAAAAGCCTTCAAAACCCTTTTGCAAATTCTTGATCTTCAGGTTGGCCATGGTGGGCCTCCAATCGTTGTGTTCATGAAGTGAGCGCGGGTTACTTGACCGCCCCGAAAGACAAACCACGTACCAGTTGTTTCTGGCTGATCCAGCCGAAAATCAGGATCGGCGCACAGGCGAGGGTGGAGACGGCAGACAACTTGGCCCAGAACAAACCTTCAGGGCTGGAGTACGAGGCGATCAGCGCAGTCAATGGCGCGGCGCTGGAAGACGTCAGGTTCAGCGACCAGAAGGCCTCGTTCCAGCACAGGATCAACGACAGCAGCAGGGTCGATGCCAGCCCGCCCTTGCTGATGGGCAGCAACACCCGGACCATCTCCTGCCACAGGCTGGCACCGTCCAGCCGCGCGGCTTCAAGGATGTCCCGGGGAATGTCCTTGAAGTAGGTGTAAATCATCCAGACCACGATCGGCAGGTTGATCAGGGTGTAGATGATGATCAATGCCGTACGGGTATCGAGCAGGCCAAAGCTCTTGGCCAGCAGATAAATCGGCATCAGCACGCCCACCGGTGGCAGCATCTTGGTGGAGAGCATCCACAGCAGCGTACCTTTGGTGCGTTTGGTTTCGTAGAACGCCATCGAGTACGCCGCCGGGATCGCAATCAGCATGCACAGTGCGGTGGCGGTGAATGAGATCACCACCGAGTTCCAGGCGAAATGGAAATAACCGCTGCGATCTTCAATGTGCAGGTAGTTTTCCAGGGTCGGGGTGAAGATGAACTGCGGTGGCGTGGCAAACGCGTCGATTTCGGTTTTGAAACTGGTCAGC
The DNA here is from genome assembly GCF_900475285.1 of Pseudomonas taetrolens. NCBI lineage: Bacteria > Pseudomonadati > Pseudomonadota > Gammaproteobacteria > Pseudomonadales > Pseudomonadaceae > Pseudomonas > Pseudomonas taetrolens. The sequence continues at coordinate 2,371,447 of NZ_LS483370.1, forward strand.
ACCATCCAGAAGATCGGGAAGAAAATCAGGATCGCGATGGCCCAGGCCAGGGTGCCGAGCAGCAGGCTTTGCAGGCGACGAGATTGATTGAGTGTCATGGCGCGGCCCTCACGGCTTGTCTGTCAGGTTTTTGCCCAGCATGCGCACCAGAATGATGGCGGCAATGTTGGCGATGACCACGGCAATCAAACCACCCGCGGAGGCCATGCCCACGTCGAATTGCACCAGTGCCTGGTTGTAGATCAGGTAGGCGAGGTTGGTGGAGGCGTAACCGGGGCCACCGTTGGTGGTGGTGAAGATCTCGGCGAACACCGACAGCAAAAAGATGGTTTCGATCATGACCACCACGGCTATCGGCCGTGCCAGATGCGGTAGGGTCAGGTGCCAGAAAATCGCAATGGGCCCGGCACCGTCGAGCCTGGCGGCTTCTTTCTGTTCCTGGTCCAGTGACTGCATGGCGGTCATCAGGATCAAAATGGCGAAGGGCAGCCATTGCCACGACACAATGATGATGATCGACAGCAGCGGGTAATGGGCCAGCCAGTCGACGGGTTGGGCGCCGAACAGTTTCCAGACGGCAGCCAGTACGCCGGACACCGGGTGAAAGATCAGGTTTTTCCAGATCAGTGCGCCCACGGTAGGCATGATGAAAAATGGCGAGATCAGCAGCACCCGCACAATGCCCCGGCCCATGAATTCACTGGCTTCCAGCAAGGCACTGATCAACACCCCGAGCACGACGCTGATCAGCAGCACGCTGCCCACCAGCAACAGGGTATTGGTAGCACCGGGCAGGAACCCGGAGTCGGTGATGAAGTAGGTGAAGTTTTCCAGCCCCACGAACTGGTTTTCACCGGGGTACAGCAGGTTGTAGCGAATCAGCGAGAAGTACAGGGTCATGCCCAGCGGTACGATCATCCATAGCAGCAGTAACGCCACTGAAGGCGATACCAGAAACCAGCCGGGGTTGGACAGCCGAGATTTGCGCACCGGCAGCGGGGCGTCATTCGCTGCAATAACAGTCGAAGTCGTCATGGTAAGTACCTGGAAATAGGCTCAGATCTGACAGCAGGAGCGGGCGTACCCAACAGCTGGGCCGCGTTGCTCCTGCAGGGGCTGATGTTATTTGGGGTAACCGGCCCGTTTCATTTCACGCTCGGTGGTTTGTTGGGCGGCACTGAGTGCCTGATCGACGCTGGTCTGGCCGATCAGGGCCGCGCTGAACAACTTGCCGACCTGTGTGCCCACGGCCTGGAACTCAGGGATGGTCACCAGCTGAATACCGACATAAGGCACGGGCTTGAGGCTTGGGTCTTTCGGGTTCGCCACCTTCAGCGATTCGAGGGTGATTTTGGCGAAGGGTGCGGCTTTGAGATAAGCGTCGCTGTAGGTTGACGCGCGGGTGCCTGGCGGCACGTTGGCGACTCCGTCTTTTTCAGCGACCAGTGCAGCATATTCGGTGGATGTGGCCCAGGTGCTGAAGGTTCTGGCTGCGTCCTTGGCTTTGGAACTGGTTGGAATGGCCAGCGCCCACGAATACAGCCAGGCACTGCCCTTGTCGGTGACCTGATGAGGCGCAAAGGTAAAGCCCACATGCTCAGCCACCTTGCTTTGACGGCTGTCGGTGACAAACGAGCCGGCGACACTGGCATCGACCCAGATCGCACATTTGCCACTGTTGAACAGCGCCAGGTTTTCGTTGAAGCCATTGCTGGTGGCGCCCGGCGGGCCGGAGTCCTTAAGGGTTTGCACGTAGAAGTCCAGGGCGTTCTTCCACTCGGGGCCGGTGAACTCGGGTTGCCACTGCTCGTTGAACCAGCGGGCGCCATAGGCATTGGCAATGGTGGTAATCAACGCCATATTTTCACCCCAGCCGGCTTTGCCACGCAGACAAATGCCGTACTGCTCTTTTTCGGGATGATGCAGTTGCTTGGCGAACCCGGCGATCTGTTCCCAGGTCGGGCGCTCGGGCATGCTCAGCCCGGCGTCCTTGAACAGGTCGGTGCGGTAATAGGTCATCGAGCTTTCGGCGTAAAACGGCAGCGCATACAGCGTGCCCTTGGCCGACAAACCTTCACGCACGGCGGGGAATACATCGTCAATCGCGTAGCTGGCGGGCAAATCGGTCATCGGTTCCAACCAGCCCTTTGCCCCCCAGAGTGCAGCTTCGTACATGCCAATGGTCAGCACATCGAATTGGCCGCCCTGGGTGGCGATATCAGTGGTCAAGCGTTGCCGTAGCACATTCTCTTCCAGTACCACCCAGTTGAGCTTGATGTCGGGATGTTCACTCTCGAAGATCTTCGCGAGTTTTTGCATGCGGATCATGTCGCTGTTGTTGACCGTAGCGATGGTCAAGGTTTGCGCGCCGTAACTGATGCTGCTGAGGGTCATGCACGCGGCAATACCCAGCGCTTTGACAGGCCTGTTCATTGAGCACTCCTCTTCGTCGGCCTCGCGGCGTCTGAAGGACGGTTATTGTTTTTATAGCTGCTTGCCTGGAGCAAGCTCGTGGGCCGATTACAGCCCTCAATCTCCGCCGTGACAAATCACTGGCAACACTCAAATCGATACTATTTTGCACTGCTCGTGCCGGGGCTTTTCAGCGCTATGTTTTGCTCGGTCAAACGCTGTACGGCCAGGCGCCGATAGTGCGACGGGGTCATGCCTTTAAGTTGTTGAAAACGCCGGTTGAAGTTGGAAATATTGTTGAACCCGGATTCAAAACACACGTCAGTGACATGCTTGCGGCCATCGACCAGCAATTCGCAGGATTTGCTGATGCGCAAACGATTGACGAACTCGACGAAACTGCGCCCGGTGGCTTGTTTGAACACCCTGGAAAAGTACGTAGGTTTCATGCCCATGTGTTCGGCCACTTCTTCCAGCGACAACTCCCGTGCGTAATGGCTGAAAATGTAATCCACGGCCCGGTTGGTACGGTCAATTGTCTGCTCGTCGGCCAGTTGCACCGCGGTCACCCCGGACAACAATTGATAGTCATCGCAGTCGGCCAGCAACTGCAGCAAGATCAGAAAATGCCCGAGCCGGGTAACGCCTGTCGACCCGGCAATGGCCTGCATCAGGTCCGTGGCCTGGCGAATCGTGCGTTTACAGCGAAACTCAATGCCGTAATGCGCCCGCTCCAGCATCGGGGCCAGGCTTTTGAGTTCGGTAAACACCGAGCTCGCACTGCCCAGCAACTCATCGGTGAAATTCACCAGCATGTCGCGGGTGGGCACCACTTCATCGTCAGCCACCTGGCTGATCCAGTTGTGGGGCAGGTTGGGGCCGGTGAGAAACAGCGTTTCGGGGTGGAAGTTACCGATATAGTCACCCACAAAGACTTTGCCGCTGCTGGCCACAATCAAGTGCAGTTCGTATTCCTTGTGAAAGTGCCAGCGCACCAGCGGGCAGGGGAAACCATGCTCACGATAGATGATCGACAGGCCATTGTGGTCGTCCATCAGTTCGTAAGACGGGTCTGTAGCTCTGGCGAGTCGCGTCATGATCCGGGCACTTGTGCTGTTCTTGTACGGCTGATCATGCCGCCTTCTCAATATTCCTACCAGCTACGACTAAACTTCCTGCTTGTTCGAGGATAAGACCCCATGAAAACACTGTTATTGATCGGCATGGGCGCGGGTGACCCGGAGCAGATCACCGTGCAGGCCATCAATGCGCTGAATCGTGCATCGGTATTGTTTGTGCTGGACAAAGGCCCGCTCACCGAAGATCTGGTCCGGCTGCGCCTGGAGATCTGCGAACGTTACATCCGTACGCCGGGTTATCGGCTGGTCCAGGTTGACGACCCGCAGCGCAACAGCGCATCAGCGTCGTATGCCGCAGGGGTTGAGGACTGGCACGTTCAACGGGCGGAGGTGTTCGCGCAGCTGATTGCAGAGCAACTGGCCGACGGCGAGTGCGGGGCCTTTCTGTTGTGGGGCGAGCCGACGTTGTATGACAGCACCTTGCGTATCCTCGATCGGGTGCGGGCCAAGGGCTGCGACGACTTCGACTATCAAGTGATCCCCGGCATCAGCAGCGTCCAGGCACTTGCCGCCCGGCATCGCATCCCCCTGAACCTGATCGGCCAACCGATTCGCATCACCACCGGCCGGCGCCTGGTGGCCGAAGACCTGGACAATGTAGTGGTCATGCTCGATGCCCACTGCGCGTTCGAGGCGTTTATCGATGAAAACGTCGATATCTATTGGGGCGCCTACCTGGGTATCCCTGACGAGCTGCTGATGGCGGGCAAGCTGGCCGATGTGTGCGAACCGATCAAGCAGCTGCGCAAGGCGGCCAGACTGCGCAAAGGCTGGGTGATGGACACTTACCTGTTACGCAGGCGGCCTTCGGCATAGCGCATTACTCGGCAGAGGATGCCGGACGTGCTGCCAACCGCGCACGGATGGGCTCGAACACACCGGTGGCCCGACGTGGCACAGGATCGGGTTGCCGGCGTTCGATGGCCTCCCAATAGGCCCAGGGCACCTTGGCTGTGCCCAGCTCGTAATCCATGCCATCCCAGGTGTCTTCGCGAAAGCTGTAGAAGGCCCAATGCAATCGGGTCTCGTCCAGCACACTGAGGACGTCTTCCAGGTACTGCCGGCAGTCCGGGAGCCTGCGCATGCAACCGAACTCGCCAACCACCAGCCGGTTGACGGGCAACCGGTGCTTTTCGGCCCATTGCACCGGCACCTGCAGATACGAGGCGACGCGTGCTTTGTTCCAAAGACGTTGCTTGCCTGCAAATTCGACTCTTCCGGGGTAGCGGTAAGGAATCGGACGGTTGATGTTGGGCGCACTGGTGGCGGCATAGGGTTCGTACATGTGCACGCTGTACAGCACGTGCGTATCGTCGAGCAGGCCGGGCCAGTATGCAAAGGCGTCAGCTGCGGCGTACCAGCCGGCATCGACCATGATCGGCGTGCGCGAATCCACCCGGCGAATCGCGCGGATGACCTGGTTATAGAAGGCCGGCAGGTTGCGTGCGGTCTGTTGGTGGCGGGCATACCAGGTGCGCATGGCCGCGGGCGACGCATGTTCCGGTAGCCGGGCCTGGCGTTCAGGTGCCGGCTCGTTCACCAGATTGTAGGCGGCCACGGCCGGGTGGTCCTTTAGGGCGCGGGCCAGATCCGTCCAAAATTGCGCCGATTGATCCCAATAGGTTTTGTCTTGCCACAGCCGGTCATCGAAACGGTCGCCGTTGTTTTGCCGCCAGCGCATGCCCGGCAGCGACAACGGCGTGACCACGACCTTGAGCCCCGCCGCCTGGGCCCGGTCCAGCGTGGCCTTGAGCGTTGCCAGATCCGCGGGCATCAGCCCGGTATAGCGGTCTGCCGTGCCCAGCAGGAAGTCGCGCTGCTGTGGTTGCCATTTGTCATAGGACAGTCGGACCCAGGTGGCGCCATAGCCTTTCAGGGCCTGGAAATAGTCCAGTGAAGGCGGCAGGCGATTGAAACTGTTGCCGCCGTGTTGCGGTGTGTTCCAGAAATCGATGGTTTCACCGGCCAGGGCGTTACTGTTCAGCAGCATCAGAGCGAGTGCTGACACCTGCAAGGTTCTAAGCATGACGTGACTCCTGAGAAGACGGTCCAGGGGTCGAACTTAGTCAGTTGCAGGTAAAGTGTCTGTCAGTCGCGTCCGAAACTTCAACGCTGGCCACGTGTTTGTGCAGGTTCAAACCGTACGGTTTTTGGCTTCGATCCATTGCGACATGTACTGCGTACTTTTGTGCTGGTGATGACGCAGCATGGCCCCGGTGAAGTTGTTGCGCCGGTGCTGCTCAAGGTGGGCGCGACAGGCTTCGATGCGTTGTACCAGTGCCGGACCATGAGTCGCTTGCAGGTAGCGCTCGGTCAACAGGGTCCGGCCGTGCTGCTGGGCCTGATGCCAGGCCTGGGGGTTTTGGTACAGCTCGACGGCGCGGGCTGCAATGGCGCCCGCGCTTTGCTCGATGGCACCGGCCCACGGCAGGTCGCCGTGCATGCCTTCAGCACCCACGGGGGTGGTGACATTGGGGGTGCCGCAGAGCATGGCGTCGGCGATCTTGCCTTTAATGCCCGCGCCAAAACGCAGGGGCGCCAGGCAGATTCGGGCGTTACTCATCACCGCCAGGGCGTCTTCGGCCCAGTTGAGGACATGAAAGCCTTGAGCCGGGTTATGCAGCGCGGTGGCTTTGGGCGGGGTATAGGCGCCATACACATGCAACTGCGCACCGGGCAGTTGCTGGCGGATCAGCGGCCAGATGCTGGTCTTCATCCACAGCACGGAGTCCCAGTTGGGGGCATGGCGGAAATTGCCGATGCTCAGAAAGTGCTGGCGCTGGTCATAGGGCACGAATGTTTCGGGGACGCTGTCAACCATCAGCGGACACCAGTGCAGCAGGGCCTTGGGCACCTGGAATTGCTCGGTCAGCAGCTCGATTTCGTATTCGGAAATCATCAGGTTCAGGTCACTGCGGTAGATCGCGGCAATTTCCCGTTGCGCCAGGTCAGTGCCGGCCATCTGCTCAAAGGTTTCGCCCCGGGCCGGGGCGAACAGACTACTGAAGTCGTCCTGGTCGGGGGTGTGCTTGAGCCGTGCCTTGAGCTGCTGCTGGCGGGCGTCGCGCAGGCTCTGCAAATCCGAGGTTTCCAGCACGCGCAAGGCGTTCGGGCAGTGCTTTTCGACGCGCCAGCCGAACTGCTCTTCCATCATGAAGCGGTCGAACAGGACGATGTCCGGCGCCAGTTCGCGAATGAACCCGTCAAAACTGCTGTTATTCAGCTCGATCGTGACTTCATCGATACCCAGCGCTGCCAAATCAGCCTTGTGTTCGCCAACCCCGGCCGGGCTGCTGAAGGTGATCTGCCAGCCGCACTGCAAAAAGCTCTCGATGATTTGCATCATGTGCCCGCCAGCGGCCGAAGAGCGCGGCTCGGGCCACACGTAACCGATAATCAGGACACGGGTAGGGCGAGTGGACGACATGAACAGATCCTTGAAGCGCTGAGGCTGAAAAAAAGCGGCAATTAAAACACATATGTACTACGGGTTTGTATGTGCTGTAGCCGCTGCCGCTGGCTGCGAGAGGGGGCACAGTCACTCGCTTCTTGAAGGCCCTTCGGCCCTTTTCGCCGTCTGCGGCAGCGGCTGCAAAGATCATGGGCAGCAGCGGTCGAGTGGCGTGAGGCCGCGTCCGCCACCCATTGACCTGTTACAAAGCACTGCGTAGCCTTGCGCGTTCGAGGTTCTTCGCGATGCGAAGCTAAGAAGGGAACGCGGTAAGCCGCGGCTGCCCCCGCAACTGTAAACGGTCAATTGCCCTGCCAGGCCACTGCTGAACCAGCGGGAAGGCGCAGGGCCGGTGTCAGCCCAGGTTGATGCCCAGCCGTAAGCCAGGAGACCTGCCTCGTGACAGATTCTTACTTCAACCGGGCGGGGTGATCCGGTGGCGAAGACTGACCGCGTGCACGTGCGGTCGTCGTCCCGTATGCCCGCCGCTTTGCCAAAGGGCATCCGATGAAAACACTGGCCAAAACCCCCGTCACCATCGTTACCGGTTTTCTCGGTTCGGGCAAAACTACCTTGCTGCGTCATATCCTCGATAACGCACAGGGCCGTCGCATTGCGATCATCGTCAATGAATTCGGCGAGCTGGGTATCGATGGCGAAATCCTCAAGCAATGCGCCATCGGTTGCACGGAAGAAGAAGCCAACGGTCGTGTCTACGAGCTGGCCAATGGCTGCTTGTGCTGCACCGTGCAGGAAGAGTTCTTTCCGGTAATGCGCGAGCTGGTGGCGCGCCGTGGCGATATCGATCATATCCTGATCGAAACTTCGGGCCTGGCCTTGCCCAAGCCGTTGGTTCAAGCCTTCCAGTGGCCGGAAATTCGCAGCGCCTGCACGGTGGATGCGGTGATCACCGTGGTCGACAGCCCGGCCGTTGCTGCCGGGACGTTCGCCGCGTTCCCGGATCAGGTCGATGCCCAGCGCAAGCTCGATCCCAACCTGGACCACGAATCGCCGCTGCATGAGCTGTTCGCTGACCAACTGGCCAGCGCCGACCTGGTGATTCTGAACAAAACCGACCTGATCAGCCCGGCCGACCTGGAAAAGGTTCGTGCTGAAGTCGCTGAAGAGCTGCCGCCAGCCGTGAAAGTTATCGAAGCCAGCAGCGGACGGCTGCCGCTGGACGTGCTGCTGGGCCTGGATGCCGGTTCGGAAGACCATATCGACGCCCGCCACAGTCACCACGACCATCACCACGATGGCGATGATGACCACGACGATCACGATCACGATGCGTTCGACTCGATTTCCATCGAACTGCCGCAGGCTGAAGAGCGCGCACTGATGCAGGCCCTGAGCCAATTGGTGGTCGCCCACGGCATTCTGCGGGTCAAAGGCTTTGCCGCCATTCCGGGCAAGTCGATGCGCTTGCTGATCCAGGGGGTGGGCACGCGTTTTGACAAGCACTTTGACCGCGCCTGGGCGCCAGACGAGCCGCGTACCACCAAACTGGTGCTGATCGGTCAAGACCTGGACGCGGCGTTGCTTGAGTCCACCTTGCGCACAGCGTTGAGTGCTTAAACCATGCATTTGCTCAGGACCCAGCCCGGTGGCTTTGTAGCGGACGACAATATTGCCGACCTCGGCCAGACCCCCGCCGAGCTGGTGATCCTGTGCAGCGGTGATTCAAGCCTGGCACTGCTCGCAGACGCTGCGCAGCAGTTGCCTGAAGATTATCCAAGCCTGCGTCTGGCCAACCCGATGCAGGTGCAAAACCATGGCTCGGTCGACTTGTATGTCGATGAGGTGCTGCAGCACGCCAAAGTGATTGTGCTGTCGTTGCATGGCGGTATTGGCTACTGGCGTTACGGCATCGAACGGTTGGTGCAGTTGGCCGAGCGCGGAGTGACGCTGATCCTGGTGCCGGGCGACGATCGTCCCGACCCGGAGCTCAGCGCCCTGAGTACGGTGCCGGCCGAGCACGCCGAGCGGCTCTGGCACTTTTTACGCCAGGGCGGACGACACAACGCGCTGCAACTCTATCGGTGCCTGGCCAGCCAATGGCTGGGCCGGGATTATCCGTGGGAGGAGCCGCGCACGTTGCCGCGTACGGCGATTTATCATCCGGTACACACCAGCCCTGGGCTCCAGGACTGGCAGGCCGACTGGCACGCCGGGCAACCCGTGGCAGCACTGCTGTTTTATCGCTCGCACTTGCAAGCAGCCAACACCGCTTTTGTCGATGTGTTTTGCCAGCGTTTACTGGCAGCCGGGCTCAATCCCTTGCCGATTGCCGTGGCCAGCCTGAAAGAACCGGGTTGTCTGAACATGGTTCAGGATGTGCTCGACGAGGTCGAGGCCGGGGTGATTCTGAACACCACCGGGTTTGCCCAGTCGAGCCCCGAAGCGCCGCATCTTCGACCGTTTCGACGCAATATCCCGGTGATCCAGGCGATCTGCGCCCAGGACAATCAGCCCGGCTGGGAAGCCAGCGAGCAGGGCCTGGGGCCCCGTGACCTGGCCATGCACATTGCCTTGCCCGAGCTGGATGGCCGGATCATCAGCCGCCCGATCAGCTTCAAGGACCTGGCATGGCGCAGCGAACGCAGCCAGTCGGATGTGGTGTGCTACCGCGCCCACCCCGAACGCATGGACTTTGTCGCTGAGCTGGCACACCGCTGGATCGAGCTGGCCCGCCTCCCGAACCCGCAAAAGCGCATCGCCCTGATTCTGGCCAACTACCCGACCCGCGATGGTCGAATTGGCAATGGCGTGGGACTCGACACCCCGGCAGCCGCGCTGAATATCCTGCGGGCCTTGCAGGCGGAGGGTTATCCGCTGGACGCGGAGTTGCCCGAAACCGGCACGGCGCTGATTCAAGCCTTGTTGGGCGGCGTCAGTAATGACCTGGATACCCTGGATCTGCGGCCTTGCCAGCAAAGCCTGGCCCTGGATGACTACTGGGCGATGTTTCAGCGCTTGCCCGAAGTCAATCGCCAGGCGGTGCTTGAGCGCTGGGGCGGACCGGAAAACGATCCGATGTTCCGCAATGGTCGCCTGATGATCGCCGGTTTGCGCTTTGGCCTGACCTTTGTCGGCATTCAGCCGGCCCGCGGCTATCAGGTCGATGCCAGCGCGGTGTACCACGACCCGGACCTCGTGCCGCCACACGCCTATCTGGCGTTCTACTTCTGGCTGCGCAACACCTATGGCGCCCACGCCGTGGTGCACGTCGGCAAGCACGGCAATCTGGAATGGCTGCCCGGCAAGGGCGTCGGGCTGTCGGAGCATTGCTGGCCTGACGCCATTCTCGGCCCGATGCCCAACGTGTATCCGTTTATCGTCAACGATCCGGGCGAGGGCGCTCAGGCCAAACGCCGCACACAGGCGGTGATCATCGACCATTTGATGCCACCGCTGACCCGTGCCGAAACCTATGGCCCGCTGCGCGATCTGGAGTTGCTGGCCGACGAATATTACGAAGCGCAATTGCTTGATCCGCGTCGAGCGCAGGAGCTGCAACGGGACATTCTCAAACTGGTGCGCGAAACCCGTATCGACCGTGAGTTGCAGTTGGATGAGTCGCTGGGCAGTGACGCAGATGCAGCCATTTGGCTGCCTCGCCTGGACACTTACTTGTGCGACCTCAAAGAGTCGCAAATCCGCGACGGCCTGCATATTTTCGGCGAATCGCCAGCCGGGCGCTTGCGCATCGATACGTTGCAGGCCTTGTTGCGAATTCCCCGTGGCGACGGGCGCGGCGCCCAATCGAGTGTCTTGCGGGCGCTGGCCAACGCGTTCGAGCTGTGTTTCGACCCGCTGGACTGTGCGCTGGCCGAGCCTTGGACGGCGCACCAGCCCCGTGAACTGCAGCGGCTCAACGACGAAGTGTGGCGCACCGCCGGCGATACCCGTGAACGCCTGGAGTTGTATGCCGCACAGCTGATTGAACAGGCCCTGAACGGAACGCTGTGTTTGCCCGAGAGCGAACAATGGGCCGATGTGCGGGCCATTTTTGCCGAACTGCTGGCCGGTGTGGCACCGCGACTGGATGCTTGCGGCCCGGCTGAAATGCAAGGTTTGCTGGATGCCCTGAGCGGGCGGTTTGTACCTGCCGGGCCCAGCGGTGCGCCGAGTCGCGGGCGGCTTGACGTACTGCCGACCGGGCGCAATTTCTTCTCGGTAGATGTGCGCAACCTGCCCACCACCACTGCCTGGCGCATCGGTTTTCAGTCGGCCACCCTGATCCTTGAGCGGCACTTGCAAGATCACGGCGAGCATTTGCTTCAGCTGGGCTTGTCGGTGTGGGGAACCGCAACCATGCGCACCGGCGGCGATGATATCGCGCAGGCCATGGCGCTGATGGGCGTGCGCCCGGTGTGGGCCACGGGCAGTCAGCGGGTGGATGACTTCGAAATCCTTCCGGTCAGCCTGCTGGATCGCCCTCGGGTTGACGTCACGCTACGGGTTTCGGGGTTCTTCCGCGATGCCTTTGCCAACCTGATCCGCCTGTTTGATGCGGCGGTACAGGCCGTGGCAGCGCTGGATGAACCGGACGAACTGAATCCACTGGCCGCCAAGGTACGCAGTGAGCGCGAGCAACTGGAACGTGAAGGGCTGACACCCGAGGCCGCGGCGCGGCAGGCGGGTTGGCGTGTGTTCGGGGCCAAACCCGGCGCCTATGGCGCAGGCGTGCAAGGCGCGATTGACGGGCGTTTGTGGGAAAGCCGTGATGATCTGGCCGAGGTGTACCTCAACTGGGGCGGTTATGCCTATGGCGCTGCCGATGAAGGCACCGCGGCCCGTGGCCAGTTCGCCCGGCGCTTGAGCCAGGTGCAGGCGGTGGTGCAGAACCAGGACAACCGCGAACACGATGTGCTCGACTCCAATGATTACTATCAATTCCAGGGTGGCATGCTGGCGGCTGTCGAAAGCCTCAGTGGCCAGCAAGCCGCAAGCTATCATGGTGACCATAGCCAGCCGGACCTGCCGAAAATCCGTACGCTCAAGGAAGAACTGAACCGGGTCATACGCTCCCGGGCAGCCAATCCGAAGTGGATCGAAGGGGTCAAGCGCCATGGTTATAAAGGCGCGTTCGAAATGGCCGCGACCCTCGACAACCTGTTCGCGTTCGATGCGACCACCCAGTTGATCGACGACCATCAATACGCCTTGCTGGCTGATGCCTATGTGCTGGATCCGGACACCCGCGAGTTTGTCCGCGAGCATAACCCGCATGCCCTGCGCGACATGACCGAACGCCTGCTTGAAGCTCAGCAGCGCGGGTTGTGGAGCGAGCCGGGCGAATACCGCGAAGCGCTGGAAAACCTGCTGCTGGACATAGAAGAAGAGTGACGGGCTTTTTGAAGTGATCAACATTCTGCCATTTGGAACCCTAAAACATGACTGACACCCCGCATTTCCCGTTATCGGCGGTGGTCGGCGCGCACGCGTTGAAGCTGGCGCTGTACCTGACGGCGATCGACCCGAAAATTGGCGGTGTGCTCATCGAAGGCCCGCGCGGCATGGCCAAGTCGACCCTGGCCCGTGGCCTGGCGGATCTGCTTGCCAGTGGCCAGTTCGTCACCTTGCCGCTGGGCGCCACCGAAGAGCGACTGCTGGGCACACTGGATCTCGACGCGGCGCTGGGGCAGGGCAAGGCTCAGTTCTCGCCGGGGGTACTGGCCAAAGCCGATGGCGGCGTGCTGTATGTCGATGAAGTGAACCTGCTGGCGGACCATTTGGTAGACGTGCTGCTGGATGTGGCCGCCAGCGGCACCAACGTGGTTGAGCGCGATGGTATCTCCCATCGGCATGCCGCACGCTTTGTGCTGATTGGCACGATGAACCCTGAAGAAGGGGAGTTGCGCCCACAACTGCTCGACCGTTTTGGCCTGAATGTGGCCATGAGCGGGCAGCCGCTACCGGCCGAGCGCAGCGACATCATTCGTCGGCGACTGGATTTTGATGCCGATCCCCAGGGGTTTTGTGCCCGCTGGGCAGATGAGCAGGACCGCTTGCGACAACGTTGCCAACGGGCCCGCGAGTTATTGCCCCAGATTGCGCTGGATGACGTCTCATTGGCCGCCATCAGCGAACGCTGTTTTGCGGCCGCCGTCGACGGCATGCGCGCTGACCTTGTGTGGCTGCGGGCGGCGCGAGCCCATGCAGCATGGCGCGGGGTGCAGGCAATCAGTGCGGAAGATATCGAGGCTGTGGCCGAATTTGCCCTGCGTCACCGACGCCGTGAACAGTCGGCGCAAGCCCCAACGCCGGATCAGCCGCAAGCGCCATCCGGCTCGGCTTCGTCCGGTGCCGGGCAAGGTCAATGGGGCGAAATGCCCGCACAACCTCAGGCCACGGGCGAGCGACGGGAAGTGCCGAGCTGGCCAAAAAAGCCTTAGGCATTCGCCCCCGATCGGCCGAGGGGGCGGATGCCAAACCCGAGGCAGGCCCGCTCAGCCATGGCAAACAGGGCGCCAGTCGCCCGGCCGGTCGGGGTGCAGTGGACTGGGTGGCGACCTTGTTGCGCGGGCGGCCCCGCGAGCGCAAAGACCTGGCGTTCAAAACCCGACAGCGGACGGCTCAGGAGTTGTGGATGGTGGTGGTGGACGCTTCGGCTTCAACTCGCCGCCATCAGGCACTGGGTGATGCCAAGGGATTGCTGGCACAGCTGTTCGAGGATGCTTACCGGCAGCGTGCACGTGTGGCGGTCATGACCGCCAGTGGCAACGCGCCGGAATGGCACGTCAGCGGGAGCAAGGTGTCCACGGCGTTGAATGACTGGCTGGCAACACTGGGCGCCGGTGGCGGCACGCCGCTGCTGCAGGCGCTGGAAGAGATGGCAGGGTGGTTGAGCGCGCGTCGCCAGCGCTTTCCAGATGAGCAGCAACGCTTGCTGGTACTGACCGATGGCCGCCTGAAAGCATGGGGGATATTGCCGCAGGTTGAATGCCCCAGCGTACTGATCGACATCGAGCGCGGCCCGATACGCCTTGGCCGGGCGCGGCAACTGGCGGCAGAACTGAATGCCGATTATCGGCACATCGATGGGGCGTGATACGGCTGGAGCAAGGGCTGGCTGCGATCTTTTGCGGCGATTGCCGGGCGCATCAAAAGATCGCAGTCATCGCGTCGAGGTGTTTACCCCAACGGACTTCAGGCTGGCATGACCCAAGGCTGCAGGGCGTAGCCTTCGCGGCTCAACTCGGCGCGGGCCTGGGCCAGCAGGTTTTCCAGTTGGGCGGCATCAGCGCAGACGCTGCGCGGGATCTGTTTGTGGCCAATAGGCGTGCTGGTGCGGTCAATGACCGTCAGGCTCAACTCGCCGTGACCGTCCTGGGCTGCCCAGGCAACGCACTGGAAGGGTTCAAAAGCGTGGCCGGCAATCAAAAGTGCTTCGTTGAAACGGAGCGGGGCGTTCATAAGGTCGTCTCTCAAATATGCCCATCAAGTGATTAACCGTCGGCTGGGCTTACCGTTCGGTTGGTTACTTGTACTGATGACTTCAGACCCGCTCCAGGTCACACATACTGAGAAAATTTTTAAAGATTTTTTTATGGACCTGATCCAGATCAACTTTAAAAGGTGCTGCAATCAGCGCCCGAGCAGATGCTCGACTGCGGCAAAGGCCTGTTGCTGACGTGCTTGCCAGTCGCCCGTGATCACTTGCGTGGGCTGGTGATGCTGTTCAAGCCATTGCCGGCTGGCGCTGAAAAAAGCCTGACGCTCGCTCAGCGAGGGCTGGCAGCGCTGACCGTCCGGCGTCCATTCGACATTGTCGGGCGACAACAGCAGGTGCAAGTCGTAATGGCGGCGCAACAGCTCAGCCTCAAGCCAGTCAGGGCAATCACCGAACAGGGTTTGACTCCAGAGCATGTTGCTCAATAAATGGGTGTCCAGAATCAGCAATTCCGGCTGCAGGGCGCGGGCGGCATCTTCCTGGGCCAATTGCCCGCGAGCGATCTGCGGAATGTCGGCCAGACAGGTGTCGCGAGGGTTCTGTTCGATGAAATGACGCACATATTCACCCACCAGAATCCCGCCAAACTGCTGCTGCAATTGAGCCGACAACCAGCTCTTGCCACTCGACTCTGGCCCGGCCAGTACGACTACTTTCATGTGCGCAGCGCCGGATCGGCCCGCCAGTCACGCCAGCCTTGAATCGCAATCACGGTGAACAGGGCGTACAAACCGGCGGTCAGGTACAAGCCCTTGTAGACGAACAAACCGACGAAAATCACATCGACGACAAACCACAAGGCCCAGCACTGCAACCGTTTTTGTGCCATCCACCACTGAGCAACAAGGCTGAAGCCGGTCAGGGCGGCATCGAGCCACGGCTGTGCCGCGTCGGTCCAGTGCGCCATGAGCGCGCCGAGCACTACGCTGCCGACCGCGCCGTAAGCCAGGCCGGTGCTGATTTCGTGAGGGGTGAGCGATGTTACCTGACGTCCTTCATGCAAGGCCCCGGCGCGGGTCCACTGCCACCAGCCATAGATTTGCAGTACGGCGTATACCCCTTGCAGCAGCATGTCGGAGTACAGCTTCACCTCGAAGAATATCCAGCTATACAGCAACACCATCACCAACCCGATAGGCCAGCACCAGGGGTTTTGTTTGACTGTCAACCAGACGGCGATCACGCCGAGTGCGGCGGCGAACAGCTCAAGCCCTGACATTGGGATTCCTTGGAAAGGTGAAAGGGCCGGGATTGTAACCGCAGCCGTGAGCAGCAGCTACCCAAGCATGCCCTGCGCAGGTTTGGCGGGTGCCAGGGTGTTCACAACGGACAGGATCAAGCCTCTCAAAAGAAGATGGAAAACCCCATTCGGCCAATCAGAAACAACAACAGAATCAAGAAAAACACGCGAATAAAACCGCTGCCAAAACGCAATGCCAGGAACACACCGGTGAGTGAACCTGCAATATTGCAGGCGGCCACCACCCCGCCAATTGTCCAGAGCACATGGCCCGAAGGGATGAAAAACAGCAGGGCCGCGCTGAACGTGCCCAGGTTCACCAGCTTTGCTGACGCCGATGCATTCAAAAAGTCAAAGCCGAAGTATTTAACAAAAATAAAAAGCAGGAGGCTTCCGCTTCCAGGTCCAAACACCCCGTCGTAGAACCCGATCAGACCGCCGAAAAATATACCCAGCAGCATCTCTTTTGTGCCGCATTGAATGTGTGAATGCACCAGCCCCAGATCTTTTTTGGCGAATGTATAACCGGCCATCGCGATCAGGACGAAGAAAACCACATATTCCATCATCTCCCTGGGAACGAGCGAAACAGAAAAAGCCCCGAGGAAGGCAAATAAAAAGGCGGAAACAACCGTTGGCAGCATAAGCTTCCAGACGATTTTTATTCTTTTCAGGTAGCGAAAAATAGAAGACATATTGCCAGCCAGAACGGCCAGCTTGTTTGTGCCAAACACTGTTGCCAGGCTGTGCTGTGGTAAGGCGTGCAAGAGTGCTGGCACTTGTACAAGCCCACCTCCGCCCACGGCTGCATCAATCAGACCGCCACAAAACGCAAAAAAACCCAAGGTCACCAGAGCGGTATCAAAATCCATAAAGAGCATCCATGCGGGTTGTATCAGTGGTCATCATAGAGCGCACAAAACAATGCCGCCATTGTGGGCAAAGGCGGCGTGTTCAGGGCGTCACAGGACAGGCATCGCTCAGTGCGTTGAGCCTTGTGAGACCGGCAGGTTGCAGGACTCTCCGCGTCCCATCGGGAAGTATTGCAGGCCTTTGCGGGCCAGGCGTTCGCTGTCGTACAGGTTGCGTCCGTCAAAAATGACCGGGTTTTTCAGGCGCTGTTTGATCAGGTCGAAGTCCGGCGCCTTGAATTGCTGCCACTCGGTACACACCACCAGGGCATCGGCACCGTTAAGGGTTGATTCAGGCGTGCCCATCAGGCTCAGGTGTGCTTCGTCCGCGTATAAGCGCTGGGTTTCCTGCATGGCTTCCGGGTCGAAGGCGCGGACATGGGCACCGGCTGCCCACAGGGCTTCCATCAGCACGCGACTGGGTGCGTCGCGCATGTCATCGGTGTTGGGTTTGAAGGCCAGCCCCCAGAGGGCAAAGGTTTTGCCTTTGAGATCGCCGTTGTAAAACGCATTGATGCGATCGAACAGCTTGTGTTTCTGGCGTTCGTTGATGGCCTCGACCGCCTGCAGCAAATCGCTGGAGCAGTTGACCTGCTGGGCGCTGTGGATCAATGCGCGCATGTCTTTGGGGAAGCACGAGCCGCCATAGCCGCAGCCCGGGTAGATAAAGTGATAGCCAATGCGCGCATCGGCGCCGATTCCCAGGCGGATCGCTTCGATGTCTGCGCCCAGGTGTTCGGCCAGCTCGGCGATCTGGTTGATGAAGCTGATCTTGGTCGCAAGCATGCCGTTGGCAGCGTACTTGGTCAGCTCGGCACTGCGCCGGTCCATGAAAATGATGCGGTCATGGTTGCGGTTAAAGGGCGCGTACAGGTCGCGCATGGTTTCGCGCACTTCATCGCGCTCACAGCCGATGATGATGCGGTCCGGACGCCGGCAATCGGTGACCGCCGAACCCTCCTTGAGAAACTCGGGGTTGGAGACCACATCAAACTGCAGCGAGCGCCCGCTCGCGTTCAGGGCGTTGTTGATATGCAGCGTCAGGGCATCACCGGTGCCCACCGGAACCGTGGATTTCTCCGCCAGGATCAAGGGTTCTTCCCGGTGCCGGGCGACGGCATCACCCACGGCAAACACGGCGCTGAGGTCCGCCGAACCGTCGTCGCTCGGCGGGGTGCCCACGGCAATAAACAGCACCTGGCCGTGCTCCACGGCCTGCTTTTCATCGCTGGTAAAACGCAGGCGCCCGGTTTCAAGGTTGTCGCGTACCAGGTTAGCCAGCCCCGGTTCAAAAATGCTGATATGCCCCTGCTGCAGTGACTCGACCTTGTTTTGGTCGATGTCCATGCAGATCACGTCGTGACCGACCTCGGCCAGCACCGTCGCCTGCACCAGGCCTACATAACCACTACCAAATACACTGATTTTCATGCGCAGTTCCTGGAACCTGGGGTACGTCGTAAATTGATCGTCAACACGCCGAGAATGACCAGTGTCACCCCGAGGGTTTTCGAAAGGGTGAAGCTCTCGTTGAATATCGGCAGGCTGGCCGCCAGCAGGTACACCGCTGCATAGCTGATGCTGAGCAATGAATACGCCCGTCCCAGTGGCACGTCGCGCAAGGCGAGCAGCCAGGCCCCCATCGACAGTGCGTAAAGAACAATGGCGCTTGCCACCACCGCCAGCGCTGACAGGGATACGTCGCCCTGGTGGAATGCGTCCAGCCATTGGGCCGGTTCGGGCAAGCGCGTCATGCTCCAGCGCATGCCCAATTGAGCTGTGCTGACCAGCAATACGCTGCCCGCGGCAAAGCCCAGTCCACGTTTGAGGCTCATGCGTTCGACCCCAGCAACACCACACCCGCAATCACCAGGCCCACGCCACACCAATGGCGCAGGTCGATGGTTTCTTTGAACAGATAACGCGCGACCAGGGTGATCAGGACAACGTTCAGGCTGAGCATCGGATACGCAATCCCGACCTCCAGCCTTTGCAGCACGAACAGCCACACCAGCAAACCCAGGCCAAGGCATGCCAACGCCAGCCACAGACAGGGAGTGCGCAGTACCTGTATCAAGCCAGGGGCTGTTCCACGCCAGCTTTCGACGGCGTATTTCTGGGCGATTTGACCGACGCAGGTCAGCACGCACGCCATCAGCAACAGCGCCAGGGTCATGGCGCGCTCTGCGGGATGATCAGGATTACCATGTTGCCTTCGTCATAGCGCCGGGCATCCTGGGGCAGCAGATCCATTTCGTGACTCTCATCACTGTCTTTGACCCGCATCAGTACCCCCACGGAGCCTTTGCGACGCGCCTCGGTCATCCATTGTCCGATCTGCGCAAGGGTGATGCTTTTGCCCTCGGCGTCAGCATGGGCCAGACCGTAGGCAACCTCTCCCGAGGTGTTGTACAGCGTGATATCGGGGCGGCGCAGACGCCAGGACAGGGCAGAAGCCGCCCCCAGGTCATTGCTCAGCAAGGTGTTGACCTGCGACAGTTCCTGGAGGTGCTCAAGGACAAACTGATCGGGCATCTTGTTGTAGACCACGCTGTTGGGCAGGCTGGCCGGCACCAGCATCACCGCCACGCCCATGCCCAGTGCCGGCAGACTCCACAGCTTGAGTGGCCGCCACACAAGCAGCGCATTGCAGGCAATCCAGGTCAGCAGCACCACGATCAGTAGCGTCATGTGCCAGGGTTCGTCGTGATAGAGCGGTTTTTTGTTCTGCAAGTAAACCAGGGCCAGCAATCCGGCGCTGCCCAGCAGCAGATTGACCAGCCCGTTGCTGCGCAATGCCGTGGTGCTGGCACGTTCGACCCGCTGCATCAGGGCGTGCCCCAGCAACAAGGCCAGCGGCAGCAGACAAGGCAGGATGTAGGTCGGCAACTTGCCTTTGCTGAGGCTGAACAAGGCCAGCGGCAGCAGCAGCCACAACAGCAGGAACACCACACCGACCTCTCGCCGGTTGCGCCAGGCGTCCTTGAAGGTCACAGGCAGCAGTGCGGCCCATGGCAAACTGGCGACCACCATCAGCGGCAGGTAGAACCACCACGGCTCGCCGTGTTGGGCGTCTGCTCCGGCAAAGCGACGGATATGCTCGTGCCAGAAGAAAAACCGCCAATAGTCGGGTTCCTGGGCATGCACCGCCAGGACCCAGGGCAACGACACCACGGTGGCGACCAGGATTGCCACCAGCCCGTACTTGACCAACTCGCGGAAACGCTTTTGCCAGATCATGTAGGGCAGGGCGATCAGGACCGGCAGCAGCAGCGCCAGAAACCCTTTGGTCATGAAACCCATGCCGCAGGCAAAGCCCAGCACCACCCAACTCATCAGGCGTTGACGTTGCGACGGGCTGTCGATGGCAAACCATAAGGCTGCCAGGCTGAGGTTGACCCAGAAGGTGAACTGCGGATCAAGGTTCGAATAGCCCGCCAGGCTCGCAATCAGGAAAAACGTCATGTACACCAGCGCGCAGGCAAAACTCTTGCGCGGGTCATTCCACAAACGCCGGGCTACGGCATAGGCCAAAAACACACTCAAGCCGGTGGCGATAGCCGACGCGATGCGCACGCCAAACAGGTTTTCACCAAAAATGGCCTGGCCGATGGCAATCATCCAGTAGCCGGCAATCGGTTTTTCGAAGTAACGCAAATCCATGAAGTGTGGCGTGACCCAATTGCCATCGATCAGAATTTGCTGACTGATTTGCGCATAGCGCGCTTCATCGGGAATCCACAGTCCATGGGTGCCCAGCGGCACCAGGTAAAAAGCGATAAAGGCCAGGATCAGCAGCGGCAGTGCCCAGCGTTGAGTCATGGTTGCTGCACTCCCAGCCAGCCTTCGCGGCCGTCCAGCACGCCACGGCTCAATTGCCCGACGGGCAGGCTGTCGAGGTCAGGGGGCAACAAGTCGCGTAATGGGCCGAAGTGAATGCCTCGGCTGTGCGCCTCTGCCAGTAATTGTCGGAAATCGTTGGCCATCAGAATCCCTTCTACCTCTGCGTGAATGGTGTACGCATTCAGCTTTTGCGGGCTGAAGCGATCAAGAATGTAGGCATTGAAATCGGCGGCACTCAGCGCTGGCCCGACCACTTCATCGAACGTGGGCAGGTCCACGGGGATTTGCGCGGTCCCCGGGCTGCCGTCAGTCAGGCGGGGCCTGAACAGGCTGTGCCCGCGGCAGTCGCTGTTGTAGCGAAAGCCAAAAGTTTGCTTGGCTTGAACCACACGTTCATCGGCCCGCCAGCCCGCGGCGGCTGAGCACTCGACCGCTTGCCCGGTGATGTCGCTGAGGGTGTCGACGCCTTTGCGGATCTGTTCGATCAACTGTGCTTCGCTCCAGCGCCCGGCATTGGCCTGCCAGCCATGATGATCCCAGGCGTGCAAGCCCACCTCGTGGCCGGCGGCCAGGGTCTGGCGCATCAAGTGCCCCAGGTCCTGACCGATGGGTTTGCCGGGCCAGGCGGTGCCGGCCAGCAAAATATCCCAGCCGTACAGACTGGCGGCTTTGGAGCGCATCATCTTCCAGAAGAACCGGGGCTTGGCCAGCCGCCACAGATGGCGGCCCATGTTGTCCGGACCGACACTGAAGAAAAAGGTGGCTTTGATCTGAGCTTCGTCGAGCAGTTCGAGTAACCGGGGCACCCCCTCACGGGTGCCCCGGTACGTGTCGACGTCAATGCGCAGGCCTGCTTGCATTAGCGTTTTTCCGCAATTTCGATCATGGCTTCGCGCAGGAAGAAGTCCAGGGTCTTGCCAATGGTTTCACTCAGTTCGATGCTCGGCGTCCAGTCGATCAGGCGGCGAGCGTTTTCAATGCTCGGCTTGCGATGGCTGACATCCTGGTAACCGGTGCCGTAGAACGACTGGCTTTCAACATCGCGGAAACCGGCGAACGGCGGAAAGTTGTCACGCAGCGGATGCGCTTCAAACTGACGCAGCAGCTCCTGGCCCAGCTCACGAATACTGGCTTCGTTGTCCGGGTTGCCAATGTTGATGATCTGCCCGTCGCATTTGCCGTCACGGTTTTCAATGATTCGCGCCAGGGCTTCGATGCCATCGTCGACATCGGTAAAGCAACGCTTTTGCTCGCCACCGTCCACAAGGCGGATCGGAGTACCTTCCACCAGGTGCAGGATCAACTGAGTGATGGCGCGCGAGCTGCCGACCCGTGCCGAGTCCAGACGGTCAAGGCGTGGGCCCATCCAGTTGAACGGGCGGAACAGGGTGAACTTCAGGCCTTTCTGGCCATAGGCCCAGATCACACGGTCAAGCAATTGCTTGGACACCGAGTAAATCCAGCGCTGTTTGTTGATCGGCCCGACCACCAGGTTGGAGGTGTCTTCATCGAAGTTTTTGTCCTGGCACATGCCATACACTTCGGAGGTCGAGGGGAAAATCACGCGCTTGTTGAACTTGACGCAGTACCGCACCAGCTTGAGGTTCTCTTCAAAGTCCAGCTCGAACACGCGCAACGGGTTACGGGTGTATTCGATCGGTGTTGCAATGGCCACCAGCGGCAGGATGACGTCGCATTTTTTAATGTGGTACTCGATCCACTCGGTGTGGATGCTGATATCGCCTTCCACGAAGTGGAAGTTCGGGTGGCTGCGCAGGCGATCGATGGCGTCGGAGCCAATGTCCAGACCGTACACCTCGTAGCGGTCGTCTTGCAGCAGACGCTCGGACAAGTGGTTACCGATAAAGCCGTTAACCCCCAGGATCAGTACGCGAGTGCGGCGTGCCGGACGACCGGATTCGCTGCCGCGCAGGCGCGAACCCTCCACCAGGCCCAGCTCATTGGCCAATTGCGGGCCGCTCAGGTACAGCCCGTTGTCGTTACGTTGGCCGGCGGTAATGACCAGGGAATCCTGCCCGCAAGCAATGCGCAGCGGATCACAGCTAATCACTTGGCCGGGCGCCTGCCCCTGATTGCCAGCGATCACCTCGGCGCCCCAGACAATCAGTTTGTGCTCGCCCACTGCGCAGAAAGCGCCTGGGTATGGCTGGGTAACCGCACGCACCAGATTGAACAGTTCTTCAGCGGGGCGTGCCCACTGCAACAGGCCATCGGCCGGGGTGCGGCGTCCGAAAACCGTGGCTTTGGATTCGTCTTGCGGGGTTTCTTTGAGCGTGCCTTCAGGCAGCAGCGGCAAGGTTTCGGCCAACAGTCTGGCTGCGGTTTCGCGCAACTTGGCGTGCAGGCTCAGGGCGGTGTCGGAGCGCTCAATGCTGATTTTTTGCTGGGCCAGAATGGCGCCCGCATCGGCACGCTTGACCATGCGGTGCAGGGTCACGCCGGT
Source organism: Pseudomonas taetrolens (assembly GCF_900475285.1). Classification (NCBI taxonomy): domain Bacteria; kingdom Pseudomonadati; phylum Pseudomonadota; class Gammaproteobacteria; order Pseudomonadales; family Pseudomonadaceae; genus Pseudomonas; species Pseudomonas taetrolens. Next base: position 2,394,366 of record NZ_LS483370.1, read on the forward strand.
TTCGGTTTCGCCATTGACCAACACCCAGTTCGCCGGGGCGCGGCCACGATAGCGCGGCAGCAACGAGCCGTGCAGGTTGAACGCGCCCTGGCTGACGCTGGCCAGCAGCTCTTCGCCCAACAGGTGGCGATAGTAGAACGAGAAAATGTAGTCGGCGTTCAGTTTGCGAATGCGCTCAACCCACAGTGGATGGTTGGCGTCTTCCGGCGCATGCACCGGGATGCCTTTGCGCGCGCACAACTGGGCCACAGAACCGTAAAAGTTATTTTCCTTCGGGTCGTCGGCATGGGTGAACACGGCGGTAATTTCATAGCCTGCATTGAGCAAGGCTTCGATGCCTGTGCAACCAATATCGTGATAGGCGAAAACAATGGCTTTCAAACTCATGATTGAACCTGTGTCGACGTAGAAGGTGAAGGTGAAGGTGAAGACGTTGCGGTGGCGGGTTCGGCACGCACGATCTTTTCAATAAAAAAGCGCGGGCGGGCTCGCACATCGCTGTACATGCGGCCCAGGTATTCACCCAGCAGCCCCATGCCGATAAATTGGCCGCCGGTGAACACGAACAGCACGGCAAACAGCACAAAAGTGCCATGGCCGGCCCAGGTAGCGCCGAATATCAGGCGCAGCACGACCAGGACAATGGCGAAACTCACGCCCAGAACCGCCATGCTGAAGCCGATGATGCTCAGCAGCCGCAATGGAGTGGTGGTCATGCAGGTCACCAGATCAAACATGAGGTTGATCAACCGCATCGCGCTGTATTTGGAATCACCATGCTCCCGCTCAGCATGTTCGACCTGCACTTCCGTGGTGTGCCGGGCAAAGCTGTTGGCCAGAATCGGAATGAAGGTGCTGCGCTCACGGCAGTTGAGCATGGCGTCGACGATCGTGCGGCGATAAGCCCGCAGCATGCAGCCGTAGTCGCTCATGGCGACGCCGGTGGAGCGCTGCACCGCCAGGTTGATCACCCGTGATGGCCAGCGCCTCCAGGCCGAATCCTGACGATTGTTGCGTACGCTGCCGACCACGTCGTAGCCCAGGGCGGCCTGTGCAACCAGTCGCGGAATTTCTTCAGGCGGATTCTGCAGGTCGGCGTCAAGGGTAATGACGACATCCCCCTTGGAGTGTTCAAAGCCGGCCATGATGGCGGCATGCTGCCCGTAGTTGCGATTGAGGATCACCGCGACTACCGGGCTGCCTTCACGCGCGGCCGCTTCTTCCAGGATCTGCGCAGAAGCATCGCGACTGCCGTCATCGACGAGGACGATTTCATAAGATTGGGTCAACTGTGCGCAGGCCGCTTCGGTGCGGCGCAGCAGTTCGGGCAAGCTTTCTTCTTCGTTGAAGACCGGAATGACGATCGACACGCACTGAATAGGGTAGGGTTTCAAAGTAGTTGTTCCAGTCAGTTTCAATGGCACAAGACATTGCGCCTTAACGTCTATCTGCTCGGCCGCGGTGACGGCATGTTCTCGGTGGGATTAAAGACCATTGCGGATAAAGGTAAAGCTGCCAGACGCCGTTATCTGCATGATTTTTCAGCAAAGTCTTTGGGCTCTCCATCAAGGCTGTGCGTACGGTAAACGCTGTTTGATGAAATGCCTATGAAAGACAGGTGAAGGAGCCGTGTTTTCCGAGCGCTAGACAGGCGGGATTCAGGAAAGTTGTACGCGGCTTGAAACTTCATCTGCGTGCGCGACTTTTTTGAGCCTGTGCAGCTTTTGGCCGATGGTTAATCGGCCTGGCTGTCAGCCCGCCATGCAATCAGGCAATAAAAGCCCTGTTGTGACTCAAGTCCGGCCTGCAATCACCACGGCCTGATGCGTGCAGGGTCAGGTCTTGTCGGGCGTCGTCTCGTCGTCGCTCTGCACCGCTTTGAGGCTCTCCAGCGCCGTCTCGGCTCTGATGGCCCGCAAGGCCAGCGCCGTGTTGCTTTCACGGGCTTCGCTGTTGGCCTGTTTCAAGCCTTCACTTTCTTGCGTCGCGACCCTCAGGCGCTCCTGGAGCAGGGTGCGTTCGCTTTCGAGCTGGCTCAATTGGCGGTTCAACTGGGTATTAAGGTTATTGAGTGCGTGCTGCTGGTCTTTGGCCTGATTCAGTTCTTTGCCCAGACTTCGACTCTCGCTGAGTACCCGTTCGTTATCGCGGTGCAGCTGGGTGATTTCATCCTGGCGCACCAGCGCACTCTGTTGTGCCTGACGCAGCTCCATCTGCACCTGCTGCAGCTGGCCTTCGTGACGGCGCTGATCCTGCTCGCGCTGTTCTTTCACCGCGCTACGGTAGTGCTCAAGCGCTTCTCGGGCGTGCAGGTGTTTTTCTTCCAGTGAGCGTATCTGCTCGTCACGGTCCTGGAGCCGCAGTTCGAAATCGCTGCACGCCTGATTCAGGGCAGCATTGCGGGTCTGTTCGGCTTGTAGCATCGAACGGGTGGATTCAAGGCTGGCACTTTCCTGGTTCAAGGCAGTGGTCTGGATCTCAAGTTGTTGCTGCAGCTGCAGCTGGGTCTGCCCGGCCAGCTCCAGTTGCCCCTGAAGTTCATTCTGCAGCTGGCGGTAATGGGCTTCTGCACGGTCGATTGGCTCTTGCGCCTGTTCTTGCAAGCGTTGAGCAAGGCGGGCGACCAGATCGGTCAGCTCGTCGCTGATCTGCTCTTGAGGGGTGCCACGGCGGGTGTCCGCTTCATCCAGCTCCTTCAGATACCGATGGATCGTGGTTTTTGACCCGGTATTGCCCATCTCGATACGTACGGCATCAATGCTCGGGTGTTCTCCACGAGCCAGGATTGCCGTGCGTGCAATTTGAACCACCGCCTTGTTTACGCCGCCCCGAGCCATGGCTCTCTCCTACGATTATGTACTGTGGTATGTATCATGTATTTACATACTACATTGGTTGGATTTATTTGTCTTTATAGGTTTAGAAACATGCGGGATATACTGGTATTATCCCGTGCCAGAGCCTTAAAACTGCTTTTAAGGCCTGTTTTCAGTACGCCAATCAAGAGAACTGCCGCAATGAGCGAGCTGGATCGCTACTTAAGCGCCGCGACCCGCGACAACACCCGCCGCAGCTACCGGGCAGCCATCGAGCACTTTGAAGTGACCTGGGGTGGATTCCTTCCGGCGACGAGCGATAGCGTGGCGCGTTATCTGGTTGCGCATGCCGGGCAGCTTTCGATCAACACCTTGAAGCTGCGGCTGTCGGCGATTGCCCAGTGGCACAACAGCCAGGGGTTCGCCGACCCGACCAAGGCACCGGTGGTGCGCAAAGTGTTCAAGGGCATTCGCGCGCTGCACCCGGCGCAAGAGAAGCAGGCCGAGCCACTGCAATTGCAGCACCTGGAGCAAGTGATCGACTGGCTTGAGGGCGAAGCCCTGGCCGCACAAGCCAGCGCCGACCAGCCCGGCTTATTGCGCGCCAGGCGTGATGCGTCGCTGATCCTGCTGGGTTTCTGGCGAGGGTTTCGCAGCGATGAACTGTGCCGCTTGCAAATCGAGCACGTCCAAGCGGTTGAGGGTTCAGGGATTACCTTGTATTTGCCGCGCAGCAAAAGTGACCGCGACAACCTCGGCAAGACATACCAGACCCCGGCCTTGCAGCGCTTGTGCCCAGTACGCGCCTACAGTGAATGGCTCAAGGTTTCAGCGCTGGTGCGCGGGCCGGTGTTCCGCGGAATCGACCGCTGGGGCAATCTGGGGGAAGAGGGGTTGCATGCCAACAGCATCATCCCGCTATTGCGCCAGGCGCTGGAACGCGCCGGAATTGCCGCAGAACATTACACCAGTCACTCACTGCGTCGCGGTTTTGCAACATGGGCCCATCAAAGTGGTTGGGACTTGAAGTCGCTGATGAATTACGTCGGCTGGAAAGACATCAAATCCGCCATGCGCTATGTTGAAGCTTCCCCGTTTACCGGGATGAGCCTCACACGCGAAAAGCCCATCGGCCATTGACTTGCATCAGGTTGAAAGTCTGGCAGGTGACCCATATTTAGATTTCTGCTATTTATAGTGTCGTCTGATAGCTAAAACTAATCAGCGGCATCAGCTTTGCCAATGAGCCAGATACGAAATGTGTTGTTAAGATTCACCCCATCAACTTTTCACCCCTGACGGAGAGACAACGATGCCTATCATCAACAGCCAAGTAAAACCTTTCAAAGCAACCGCTTACAAAAACGGCAGCTTCGTAGAAGTGTCGGACGCCGACCTGAAAGGCAAATGGTCTGTCGTGTTCTTCTACCCGGCTGACTTCACTTTCGTTTGCCCTACCGAACTGGAAGACCTCGCTGACAACTACGAAGAGTTCAAGAAACTCGGCGTTGAAATCTACAGCGTGTCGACCGACACCCACTTTGCTCACGCTGCCTGGCACAACACTTCGCCAGCCATCGGCAAAATCCAGTACACCATGATCGGCGACCCTACGCTGACCATCTCCCGCAACTTCGACGTTCTGATCGAAGAAGCAGGTCTGGCTGACCGCGGTACGTTCGTGATCAACCCAGAAGGTCAGATCAAAATCGTTGAACTGAACGATGGCGGTGTTGGCCGTGACGCTTCCGAGCTGCTGCGCAAAATCAAGGCTGCTCAATACGTTGCTGCCCACCCAGGCGAAGTTTGCCCGGCTAAATGGAAAGAAGGTGAGTCCACCTTGGCTCCGTCGCTGGACCTGGTTGGCAAGATCTAAGCCTGTGAACCAGCCAAGGGCGGTGATCCGCACCTGAATTGCTGCATCATCGCCCTCAAAACGCCCGGGCGACCTTCGCTCGGGCGTTTTTTTTACACGGCATTAATCTTTAAAGGAGATCGCCCCGTATGTTGGACGCCAATCTAAAAGCACAGTTGAAGTCATACCTGGAGCGGGTCACACAGCCGATCGAGATCGTTGCGTCTCTCGACGACGGTGCGAAATCCCGTGAAATGCTTGATTTGTTGAAAGAGATCGCCAGCCTTTCCAGCCAGATCACCTTGCTGGACAACGGCACCGATGCGCGCAAGCCATCGTTCTCGTTGAACCGCCCGGGCGGCGATATCAGCCTGCGCTTTGCAGGCATCCCAATGGGCCACGAATTTACTTCGCTGGTGCTGGCATTGCTGCAAGTCGGCGGCCACCCATCGAAAGCCAGTGCCGAAGTGATTGAGCAGATCCGTTCATTGAAAGGTGAGTTCAACTTCGAAACCTATTTCTCGCTGTCCTGCCAGAACTGCCCTGATGTGGTTCAGGCGCTGAACCTGATGGCGGTACTGAACCCGAACATTCGCCACGTGGCCATCGACGGCGCCCTGTTCCAGGATGAAGTCACTGAACGCCAAGTGATGGCGGTACCTAGCGTCTACCTGAACGGTGTGAATTTCGGTCAGGGCCGCATGGGCCTGGAAGAAATCCTTGGCAAGCTGGACACCAGCGCCATTGAGCGCCAAGCCGAAAAAATCAGCGCCAAAGAAGCCTTTGACGTGCTGGTGATCGGTGGCGGCCCGGCCGGTGCAGCGGCAGCCATTTATGCTGCACGTAAAGGTATCCGCACCGGTGTTGCAGCCGAACGTTTCGGCGGCCAGGTGCTTGACACCATGGCGATCGAGAACTTTATCTCGGTTCAGGAAACAGAAGGGCCGAAACTGGCCACGGCTCTTGAAGAGCACGTCAAGCAATACGACGTGGATATCATGAATCTGCAGCGTGCCGACCAGTTGATTGCAGGCAAGGCAGGCGAGTTGCACGAGGTGAAGTTTGCCAGTGGTGCCTCACTCAAGGCCAAGACCGTAATCCTGGCCACCGGTGCCCGCTGGCGCGAGATGAACGTTCCCGGTGAGCAGGAATACCGCAACCGTGGCGTGGCATACTGCCCGCACTGCGACGGCCCACTGTTCAAAGGCAAGCGCGTTGCGGTCATCGGCGGCGGCAACTCCGGCGTTGAGGCGGCCATCGACCTGGCCGGGATCGTGTCTCACGTGACCCTGCTTGAGTTCGATACGCATCTGCGTGCCGATGCAGTGCTGCAGCGCAAGCTTCACAGCCTGGCGAACGTGACCATCATTACCAACGCTCAGACCACCGAAGTGACGGGTGACGGGCAGAAGGTCAACGGCCTGCGTTACAAGGATCGTCAGTCGGGTGATGTGCGTGACGTTGAGCTGGAAGGCATCTTTGTGCAAATCGGCCTGCTGCCAAACACCGATTGGCTCAAGGGCACGATCGAGCTTTCGCCACGAGGCGAGATTGTTGTCGATTCACGCGGTGAGACGTCGATCCCGGGCATCTTCGCTGCCGGCGACGTCACTACCGTGCCTTACAAGCAGATCGTGATTGCAGTGGGTGAGGGCGCTAAAGCTTCGTTGAGCGCATTCGATCACCTGATCCGCACTTCAGCACCGGAATAACCGGCCTGAAACAAAAAACCCCATGAGTGATCATGGGGTTTTTTTCGCGTTCGATTTTTACATCGGTTGCGGCTGAATGATTTCGACCCAGTAACCATCAGGATCTTTGACAAAGGCCAACGACTTCATGCGGCCATCGTTTAAGCGCTTCTGGAAATCAACGCCCAGTGCTTCAAAGCGTTCGCAGGCAGCACGAATGTCCGGTACCGAAATGCAGATGTGACCAAAGCCGCGCGGGTCGGTGTTGCCGTTGTGGTAGACCACGCTGTCGTCAGTTTCCGAACCATGGTTATGGGTCAGCTCAAGGATGCCTGGAATCGACTTCATCCATAGAGTGCGAGCGGCGTCGTCTGCCGGGATTTGCGCCTTGTCGACCAGGGCCAGGAAGTACAGGCTGAACTCGGCGTCAGGGAAGTCGCGCTTTTCTACCAGCGAAAAGCCCAGCACCCGTGTGTAAAAGTCCAGGGACTTGGTGATGTCCTTGACGCGCAACATGGTGTGGTTGAAGACGAAATTTTGGGTAGCGCTATCTGGTTCAGCAGTAACACCGGGGAATGTATTCAGATCCTGCAGGCTCATGGCCCCTCCGAAATGACAAGTGTGTGGTCAATCGCTGCAATGAGCGTGATGGAAGAATGATACGGAACCCGGCGCCCGGCGCCAAACCTGTTTTTCCAATCAGCGGGGATGGATGGTGGCTGACCGATATTTGACACTGTGGGGTTTGTGTCAAATTACAGGCAAAAAGAAGCCCGCCGAAGCGGGCATGGGGCGCTAGTCCTTTAGCTGCATTCATCCTGTTACCTGGCGTGTGAAAAATATGTGAATCCGTGCCGTCCCAGTGGTGTTTCCGCCGAGAGGTTAATAATGGCGGGCAAGCCGGGCCTGGTCTTAATCGAAAATGCCGGACGGCTGTATAAACAGGCTGTCCGCCGTTACCGCGGATTTCAGGCGGGAGCGAGGGAACGGATAACACCAGTGAATGCTGTTATATCAGTTTGCGCCGTTATGCCTGTGCGCAGAGACTGCATCGAGTGCAACTTCACCGCTAAAAAAGCCCGGCAGAGCCAGGGCTTTTAGCGGTGCTGTTTCAGCGGCGTAGCCAAGTATCTACTGTCTGAGCGCCGTACTCTTCTTTCCAGGCTTTCAAGCCGCGGTGATTACCACCTTTAGTTTCGATTAGTTCACCGGTGTGAGGATTCTGGTAAACCTTCAATACCCGCGCCTTGCGCTGTTTTGGGGCGGCCGTCATCTTCGAGGCAGTGGGCTTTGGATCCAGAATGGCAATAATATCCCTCAGGTTCTTGCCATAGGATTTCATCAGTCCTTGCAGTTTTTGTTCGAACTCGATTTCCTTTTTCAAGCCCGCGTCATTTTTCAGCGCTTCCAGCTGTGCCATCTGTTCTTGAAGCGCTTTCTCAGCAGCACGAAATTCAGCAAGTCTGGACAAAGTCATTACTCCATTCGTAGGCTTGGTTGTCGGAACCGAAGCGAATTAGCGATGATTGAATTACACGCAATAGACAGTGCGACAGTTAATGCGTTCAGCCCACACGAAGGTTTCTTATACACAATATTCAGGCATGGCCAAACAGTCAAAAAAATTGTAATAGCTAAATACCGTATTGCCAATGTCGGGCCACTCACCGATGTTAAAAAACATCCGTTTTACGTCGATACAAACCTGTATTCCGTTTATAGGTGATCGGCGGTTGCCGGGCGCGCCTGTAATGAGGTGATGAAGTCGGTTGCGGTTAAAGGACGGGCAAATAGATAACCTTGTAAAAACTTGACCCCTTGCAGCGTCAGGTAGCGGCTTTGCTCCTCGGTCTCCACACCTTCAGCCACGATGCCCAGGTCCAGCTTGGCACTGAGCTCGATGATGCTGTCTAGAATATGCCGGGACAGCGCATCGACACCGATCATGGCGACGAAGCTTTTATCGATTTTCAAATAATCGACGTTAAATTCGCGCAAGTAACTCAAGCTTGAATGGCCCGTACCGAAGTCATCTATGGCAATCATGACGCCCAGGCCGTGCAGCGCTGCAAACAGGGCATGGGTGGCCGCACTTGGCACGATTAATTCGCGCTCGGTGAGTTCCAGTACAAGACGGATATGCCCTGGCGGGAATGCCTGTAAAAAGTCCCGGCAATCTTCCACCAGTTCAAGACTTTGACAATGACGGGCCGTGATATTGAAGGCCATGTGAAAACCGGGCTCCATGCTGTTGGCGTGAGGCGCCAGCAACAGGGCCGTTTGCGCCATGAGCGACCGTGTCATGGGCACGATCAATCCCGAATGTTCTGCGAAAGGAATAAACAAGTCCGGGCGCACCAGCCCTTCTTTAGGGTGTTGCCAGCGCATCAATACTTCGGCTCCCGCCCATTGTTTGGTTTCACTCAGCACGACCGGCTGGAAGTAGGGAATAAACTCGCCTGCGTCCAGACCGCGCTGTAATTCATGGGTCGGTGAAGAGGAACGCTTTTTAAGCCAATGGACAGTCGTCGCGGACATTAAGCCCAGGAATACCAGCAACCCCAGTAATCCGGGGTATTCAAACCAGATAGAGCGCCAGACTTCATCCTTGCCAAAACCCGCTACAACACGGTAAGGAAATTGAGGCGAGGCCACGGAACTTTGGCCAACCGGATAGTGCGGCAGCGGAACGTTCTGCACTTTGCCGTATCGATCAACCCAGGCATCTCCCACTTGAATCAATAACCGGGTTTTCTGGTTGATCAGACCCAGAACGTTTACCAGGTGAAAGCCATAAAGGCTGACCAGCACGCTGCTCTTGCCCTTTTGCTTGCGGTAAACCAGCAACGGTTCGTCGGGTGTGACCGTATTGCCTTCCATCAGCCACAAGGTACCGTTGGTGTAATTCTTCGGGTTGACCGCTTCTTTAAACTCTCCGAACAGGGAGGTGCAGTAAATCTGGTTGTCCCACACCAGGTTGACTGAGCGAACGAAAGGTCTGCGTGTTACCTGGTCACGCAAGGCCAGCTCAACCTGATGGCAATCCTGGCCTGCCATTGGCAAGACGATGTCGGCAGACAGCACGGCATTGTTTAACATCAAATCAAATTGTCGAACGGCCTCTTCGGCGGTTCGGGTGGCCACTGATTCGAGGGAACGGTTGGCTTGCCAATAAAGAATGAAGATGCCCAGCACGATTGGCAGTAACCCGCTAAGCACGATCAATGCGTAGCGATCAGTCAATTTACGGCTCATTTTTAACGTGAGAGGCATTCAGGATCCTGACCATGCAAGAGAGGGCTTCAGCAAAAGGGTCATGCAAGGCTAGCATCGGGACAGGCTATTTCACACGGTGCTGAGACAAACATGATTACGCCATGTAGAATCGGCTTACGCATACAAGAATAATGACTTCTGCAAGCAGAAGCCCCACCGCGTACGAGATGGGTCGAAATGAAGATATTCGGGTTCCAATTGATCTACGGCGATTTCCTTGCGCGCAGTGTACGCGGGATTTCCTGCGCGCCGCCCGCAAGCCTCGGCATTCTTAGCAAGTAACCGTCTGTTAACTCTAAAAATGACCATGATGAGGCGCCAAAATGGCCGATCTATACGAAAACCCTATGGGCCTGATGGGCTTTGAATTCATCGAATTCGCGTCCCCTGTACCCAATACCCTTGAACCTATTTTTGAAATAATGGGTTTCACCAAGGTTGCCACCCATCGCTCCAAAGACGTGCATCTTTACCGTCAGGGCGAGATCAATCTGATCCTCAATAACGAGCCGAACAGCGTCGCTTCTTATTTTGCAGCGGAACACGGCCCGTCTGTGTGCGGCATGGCCTTTCGCGTGCGCAACGCACAACAGGCCTATTCCCGTGCACTGGAGCTGGGCGCACAACCGATTGAAATTCCGACCGGTCCGATGGAACTCAATCTGCCAGCCATCAAGGGCATTGGCGGCGCGCCGCTGTACTTGATTGACCGTTACGGCGAAGGCAGCTCGATCTACGACATCGACTTTGTGTTTATCGAGGGTGTCGATCGCCACCCGGTGGGCGCAGGCTTGAAGATCATCGACCACCTGACGCATAACGTGTATCGCGGACGTATGGCCTATTGGGCCAACTTCTACGAAAAACTGTTCAACTTCCGCGAGATTCGTTATTTCGATATCAAGGGCGAGTACACGGGTCTGACATCCAAGGCGATGACCGCCCCGGATGGCATGATCCGAATTCCCTTGAACGAAGAGTCGTCGAAGGGTGCAGGGCAGATCGAAGAGTTCCTGATGCAGTTCAACGGCGAAGGCATCCAGCACGTTGCGTTCCTCAGTGATGACTTGCTCAAGACCTGGGACGCGCTGAAGAAAATCGGCATGCGTTTCATGACCGCGCCACCAGACACCTACTATGAAATGCTTGAAGGCCGCCTGCCCAATCACGGTGAGCCGGTGGGCGAGCTTCAGTCTCGTGGCATTCTGCTGGACGGTTCTTCCGAGTCCGGTGACAAGCGCTTGCTGTTGCAGATCTTCTCGGAAACCCTTATGGGGCCGGTATTCTTCGAGTTTATCCAGCGCAAGGGCGATGACGGCTTTGGCGAAGGCAACTTCAAGGCGCTGTTCGAATCCATTGAGCGTGACCAGGTTCGTCGTGGTGTGCTGAGCACCGATTAAGCCTGGCAGTACAAAAAAAACGGCAACCCTCGGGTTGCCGTTTTTTTTGGCCTAAAACAAGCCTGCGGCGATATTGATCGAGAACCCCAGCACCGCGGTATTGAATAAAAACCCCAATAACGAATGCGCCAGCACCACTTTGCGCAGCTCGCGGGTGGCGATACAGACATCCGAGGTTTGCACCGCAACGCTCAAGGTGAATGAGAAGTACATGAAATCCCAATAGTTCGGATCAAGTTCCCCCTCCGGAAAGCGCAAGGCCGGCTCCGTACCCGGGTTGTTATAGAACAGCCGCGCATAGTGCAGGCCGAAAATAACCCCGATCATCAGCCACGATCCCACGACGGTCAGGCCGGTAAAGCTGTAATGCACCAAGCGGTCGCCAGCATTGAGCTTCCCTGCGGACAGCTCGAGCATGATGGCTGCGAGGCTGGCAATCGCCGCAATGCTGACGGTAAACAGCACCAGGCCGGCATTTTCATCCTCTATTTCAGCGGTGCGCTTGACGTCGCAGGCCTTGGATCGCATCACCAGCCACAGGGTGAGTATCAGGTACAGCCAGACACCTGCGTTCCATCCCAGCAAAAACTTGGTGGTGAGCGTCGCAGCGGGCGCAAAGACCCCGATTGCCACCCCCAGCAGGGTGGCGACCGTCAGGCGCGGATGAGTACGAGCAAGGTGCGGCATAAACAGTTCCTGTAAAGAAAAGGTCTACAGAACCTTAGCATCTACAACAACGGCTCATGGCTTTGGCGATGGTCTGTTCACCAGTCTCATCACCACGACAAAGAACACAGGCACAAACACGACGGCCAGGGTGGCGACGATCATGCCTCCGATCACGCCGGTACCGATGGCTTGCTGGCTGGCCGAGCTGGCGCCAGTGGCCATGGCCAGCGGCAATACGCCGAGAATGAAGGCCAGGGATGTCATCACAATGGGCCGTAGACGCAAGCGCGCCGCCTGTACCGTGGCGTCCACCAGATCATGACCTTCGTCGTAAAGGGTCTTGGCGAATTCGATGATCAGAATGGCGTTCTTCGCCGACAACCCGATAATGGTAATCAGTCCTACCTTGAAGAACACATCGTTGGGCATACCGCGGAACGTCACGGCCAGCACAGCACCCAGCACCCCCAGCGGAACGACAAGCAATACCGCCGTAGGGATTGACCAGCTCTCATAGAGTGCTGCGAGGCACAGGAACACAATCAGCAGCGACAGGCCCAGCAGAATCGGCGCCTGCGCCCCCGAGAGTTTTTCCTGCAGCGAGAGACCGGTCCATTCAAGGCCCAGGCCGGCCGGCAATTGATCGACCAGGCGCTGCACTTCAATCATGGCCTCGCCGGTGCTATGGCCGGGCGCCGACTCACCGGAGATGCTGATCGCAGGATAGCCGTTATAGCGTGAAAGCTGTGACGGACCTTGAATCCAGCGGGCTTCGACAAAGGCCGACAGCGGTACCATTTTTCCAAGGTTGTTGCGCACATTGATCTTCAGCAAGTCTTCGACCTGACTGCGCTGATCCCCCTCGGCCTGGACCACGACCCGCTGCATGCGCCCCAGGTTCGGGAAGTCATTCACATAGGCCGAACCCACGGCGGTGGACAGTACATTTCCGATGTCGGCAAACGAAACGCCCAATGCATTGGCGCGCTTGCGATCCACTTCGAGCTGTACTTGCGGGCTTTCGGCCAGTGCACTTTCACGCACATTGGCCAGGACCGGGCTTTTCTCGGCCAGGGCCAGCAATTCGGTGCGGGCCTGCATCAGCGCGTCATAGCCAACGCTGCCACGGTCCTGCAAGCGGAACTCAAATCCGCTGGAGGTACCCAGGCCGCTGACCGGGGGCGGCAGGATGGCAAAGGCAATCGCGTCCTTGAGCTCGCCAAAGGCCGTATTGGCCCGTTCAGCAATGGCTGAGGCCGAGTCTTTTGCGCCACGATCCGACCAGTCCTTAAGGGTGGTAAAGGCCAGCGCGGCGTTTTGCCCGTTCCCCGAAAAGCTGAAGCCGAGAATCATCGTGGTGTTGCCGACACCGGGTTCAGCGGCATTGTGTGCCTCGATCTGCTCGGCCACCTTGATGGTGCGTGCCTGGCTGGCTCCGGGCGGCAACTGAATGTCGGTGATGGTGTAACCCTGGTCTTCCACCGGCAAGAAGGAGGAGGGCAGACGGGCAAAGCACAGCACCAGTATCAGCAGCAACACTCCGTACACCAGCAGGTAACGCCCGCTGCGCTTGATCAGGTGCACCACCCAGTGCTCATAGCCTTGCGAGAGTTGCTCGAAGCGCTGGTTGAACCAGCCAAAAAAGCCGCCCTTGGCATGATGTTCGCCTTTGGCGATGGGCTTGAGCAGGGTGGCGCACAGCGCCGGGGTCAGCGACAGCGCGAGGAATGCCGAGAACAGAATCGAAGTGGCCATCGACAGCGAGAACTGCTGATAAATCACCCCGACCGAGCCGGGCATAAAGGCCATCGGAATAAATACGGCCACCAGCACCAAGGTAATGCCGATGATTGCGCCACTGATCTGGGTCATCGCTTTGCGCGTGGCTTCACGGGGAGAAAGCCCCTCGGCAACCATGATCCGCTCGACGTTCTCCACCACCACAATGGCATCGTCCACCAGAATCCCGATGGCCAGCACCATGCCGAACATGGTCAGCACGTTGATTGAGAACCCCAGCACCAACATGACCGCAAAGGTTCCCATCAGGGCAACCGGCACCACCAGGGTCGGGATCAGGGTGTAGCGCACGTTCTGCAAGAACAGGAACATGACGGCAAATACCAGCACCATGGCTTCGACCAGGGTGTAGATCACCTTGGTGATGGAGACTTTGACGAAAGGTGTTGTGTCGTAAGGGATGCTGTATTCAACCCCCGACGGGAAGTAGCGGCTCAGCTCATCCATTTTGGCGCGGATCAGGTTGCCCGTGCTCAAGGCATTCGCCTCGGGGGCCAGCTTGACACTGAAAGCACTGGCCGCCTTGCCATTCAGGCGTGTGCCGTACTGGTATTCCTGACTGCCGATTTCGACCCGTGCCACGTCGCCAATGCGCACTGTGGAACCATCCGGGTTGGCACGCAGGACAATTTCGGCAAACTCTTGCGGCGTCGAAAGCTGGCCTTTGACCAGGACGGTAGCGGTAATTTCCTGGGTCGGGCGCCCCGGCAAGTCGCCGATGCTGCCTGCGGAGACCTGGGCGTTTTGACTGGCAATGGCCTGGCTGACGTCGGCGGGTGTCAGGTTGAAACCAATCAGCTTCTGTGGATTGATCCAGATCCGCATCGCACGTTCGGCGCCATACAATTGCGCCTTGCCGACACCTTCGATGCGTTTGATCTCATTCATGACATTGCGCGCAAGGTAATCGCTGAGTGCAGTTTCATCGAGCGGGCTGTCATTGGCCGTCAGGGTCACCAGCATCAAGAAGCCCGACGACACTTTCTCGACCTGCAAACCTTGCTGCATGACCGCTTGGGGCAGGCGCGATTCCACGGTTTTAAGGCGGTTCTGCACATCGACCTGGGCCATTTCGGGATCGATGCCCGGTTTGAAGGTGGCGGTGATGGTGGCGCTGCCAAGGCTGCTCTGGGATTCAAAGTACAGCAGGCCATCGGTGCCGTTGAGCTCTTGCTCGATCAGGCTGACAACGCTTTCATCCAGGGTCTGTGCGGATGCGCCGGGGTAGACGGCGTAGATTTCAACTTGTGGCGGTGCAACCACCGGATATTTGGCCACTGGCAACTGCGGGATAGCCAATGCTCCCGCCAGCAGAATGAATAGTGCAACGACCCAGGCGAAGATCGGGCGGTCGATAAAGAACTGCGGCATGCTCACTGATCCGTGGAATGTGCGAGGGGAAGGGTCGGGTCATCGATCTGCACGTATTCACCGGGGCGAGCGTGCTGCAGGCCCTCGACAACGATGCGGTCGCCGGCCTTCAGCCCTGCATTGACGATCCAGCGGTCATTCAACACGTTGCCCAGTTGCACCGGCTGTTGCTTGACCCGGTTCTCGGCATCGAGCAACAGCACCTGGGCGATGCCCGCGCTGTCGCGCAAGATCGCCCGTTGCGGCACGGTGATCCCCTGTTTATTGAGGGCCTGTTCCACACGTACACGCACAAAGCTGCCAGGCAGCAAGTCATAGTCGGGATTGGGGAATTCACTGCGCACGATGATCTGGCCGGTGCTCGGGTCCACACTGATATCCGTGAACAGAAGCTTGCCGGGCAGCGGATAGAGGTTGCCGTTGTCACGGATCAACGTGGCCTTGGCCTGATTTTTACCCACTTGCTGCAACTCGCCGGCACGGAATGATTCGCGCAGGTTATCCAGGTCACGGGTGGACTGCGTCAGGTCGACATGAATGGGGTCCAGTTGCTGGATCCGCGCCAATGCGGTCACTTCACCCTGGCCGACCAGCGCACCTTCTGTGACCAGCGCCCGGCCGATACGCCCGGAGATGGGGGCGGTAACGGTGGCATAGCCTAGGTTCAGGCGTGCCCGTTGAACCTCAGCCTCGTTGGCGGCGACATCGGCGCTGGTTTGCTGAGCGACAGCGCGTGCGTTGTCGTACTCCTGACGGCTGATCGCGTTGATTTGAATCAGCTCGCCATAGCGCTGGTCTTGCAGCCTGGCCTGCTTTGCCAGCGCCTGCGCCTTGCGCAGTGCAGCCAGCGAACTGTCCAGCTCAGCCTTGAGGGGGGCGGGATCGATCAAAAACAGCACATCGCCTTGTTTGACTTCGCTGCCTTCGGCAAACACGCGCTTGAGGACGACACCCGCGACCCGTGCACTGACTTGCGCGACCCGAGGTGCGACGACCCGCCCGCTCAACTCATTGCTGATGGACACGGGGGCGGAGGCAACCACTTCGGTTCGGACCTTGACCAAGGGAGGCTTGGTTTCAGCCACGGGGCTTTTGTCGCAGGCACTGATGGTCAGTGCCAACGCTGTAAGACATAGCGGGGCGAAGAGCTTTTTCAACGATCATGCCTTCTGAATATGCAGGTTGTTTCTTAAAAGTTCTTGGCATGCTAAGCGCAGCACGCAAGAGGCGTTGTGAAGCTATGTAGGAGGTATGTTAAAAAGTGTGAAGGATGCGCTCCTATTCGCATCAGGTTGTATATCCTTCGGGTTTTCCCCCGGTTGTAACCATTTATTATGCCCACTATTTTGCTGGTCGAAGATGACGTCGCACTTTCGGAACTGATTGCCAGCTACCTGGAGCGCAATGGCTATCAAGTGAGCGTGATAGCCCGGGGTGATCAGGTACGGGACAGGGCACGAAACACCCCGCCGGACCTGGTGATTCTTGACCTGATGTTGCCAGGACTGGATGGTTTGCAAGTCTGCAGGCTTTTGCGGGCCGACTCTGCAAGCCTGCCGATCCTGATGTTGACTGCACGCGACGATAGTCATGATCAGGTGCTGGGGCTAGAGATGGGGGCCGATGATTATGTGACAAAACCTTGCGATCCACGGGTGCTGTTAGCCCGCGTTCGCACCTTGTTGCGCCGCAGCAGCCTCAGTGAACCGCAAGTGGCCAGCGACAGGATCCTGATCGGCAACCTGTGCATCGACCTGTCGGAACGTACCGTGACCTGGCGCGGACAAGCCATCGAATTGTCCAGCGGTGAGTACAACCTGCTGGTGGTACTGGCCCGGCATGCCGGTGAAGTGTTGAGCCGCGATCAGATCCTGCAGCGATTGCGCGGTATTGAGTTCAATGGTACCGACCGCTCGGTAGACGTGGCGATCTCCAAGTTGCGGCGCAAATTCGATGACTGCGCCGGCGAAGCGCGCAAGATCAAGACCGTGTGGGGCAAGGGTTACCTGTTCAGTCGCTCGGAATGGGAATGCTAGCCCCATGTTCAAGCTACTGATTCGACTGTATCTGGTCACGATAGTCACCTTTGGTGCCGCCATTTATGTGGTTCCCGAGTTGATTGTGGCCCTGTTCCACGACCGCTTCATGAGCTACAACGTCGACATGTCCCGCGGGATGCAGACCCTGCTGGTGAAACAGTTCCAGCCGTTGCCGGCCGAGCAGTGGCCCGGCCTTGCGCGGGATCTCGACGCTCAGTTCTCGCCGTTGCGGGTTAATTTGTTGCCCATTGCCGATCCCAGGTTCACGGCCGATGAGCAGCGCCAGTTACAGCAAGGGCAGGGTGTATTACGCATCGGCGAATGGGGCTGGCGGACGCGGGTGGTATCGCCGCTTGACGGGAATCAGGCCATTGAGCTGGTCATGCCGCCTGACCCGTTCGACATGAACGTGCTGTACTGGAGTATCAACGTACTGATCGGTGCAGCCTTGCTGGGTGGTCTGTTGCTGTGGTTGCGCCCGCACTGGCGGGATCTGGAGCGACTCAAGCGCACGGCCGAACGGATCGGGCATGGAGAGCTGAGTGTGCGGACCCAGATACCGCGCAGTTCCAACATCCACGGGCTGGCTACGGTGTTTGACACCATGGCGCAAGACGTTGAAAACCTGCTCAATCAGCAGCGTGACTTGCTCAATGCGGTATCCCACGAACTGCGTACCCCTCTGACCCGACTGGATTTTGGCCTGGCACTGGTCATGTGCGACGACTTGCCCGAGGCCAGTCGTGAGCGCTTGCAGGTGCTGGTCGGACATATTCGAGAACTGGATGAACTGGTGCTTGAGTTGCTTTCGTTCAGTCGCCTGCAAAACCCGGCGTTGGTTCCTGATCGGGTAGAGGTGGCACTGGACGAATTTGTCGACAGTATCCTCGGCAGTTTTGATGAAGAGCTCGAAGCCCCGGAGATCGTGCTCGACGTGCGACTGGAGGGCGCCCAGCAACGTTTTGCCCTGGACCCGCGGCTGACTGCCCGCGCCCTGCAAAACTTGCTGCGCAATGCCATGCGTTACTGCGAGCGGCGCATCCAGGTGGAAGTCAAGGTCACCGCGCAGGGGTGTGAGGTGTGCGTGGATGACGATGGTATCGGCATTCCCGAGCAAGAGCGCGAGCGCGTCTTCGAGCCGTTCTATCGGCTGGACCGCAGTCGCGACCGGGCGACAGGAGGCTTTGGGCTGGGACTGGCTATCAGTCGACGCGCCCTGGAAGCCCAGGGCGGCACCTTGAATATTGAGCAGTCACCTTTGGGCGGTGCTCGTTTCAGACTGTGGTTACCGGCTTGAATCACATCGAGCGGCGTTGACGGCTTACATGCTTCAAGCCTTCGATGACCAGCACGCCAACGGCGAGCCAGATCGGGCCGTAGGTCAGCCACTGGCCTTCTTCGAGGCTGTCGCCCAGTAACAGGGCGACGGCTACCAACAGCACGGGCTCCACGTAGCTGAGCAGACCGAACAGGCTGAACGGCAGCAGGCGACTGGCCAGGATATAGGCAAAGCCCGCAGCCGCACTGATGATGCCCATCAATGGTACCAGCGCGTACAAAGCTTCGCGCTGTTCACCCAGGTTGTTGTGACCGCCTGCCAGTACGAACAGCAAGGCCACTGGCACCATCAACAGCATGTCCAGCCACAGGCCGCCCAGATTGTCGATGCCGATCTTTTTGCGCAGTACGAAGTACATTGGATAACCAATGGCGACGACCAGCGTGGTCCAGGAGAAACCGCCTGTGCGATACAGTTCGTTTGCTACACCGATGACGGCGAGTGCGGTGGCTATTTTCTGCAGGTGCGACAGGTGTTCGCCGTAAACGATACGACCGGTAAGAATCATCGTCAGTGGCAGCAGGAAGTAACCCAGCGACACATCAAGACCATGCCCGTTCAGCGGTCCCCACATAAACATCCACAGCTGCAGGCCGACCAGAAAGCTGGTGAGCATGACGCACGGGATCAAGAGGGGGGTTTGGCGCAAACGCTGAAATATGAGGGGGACCCATTTCCAGTCGCCTGAAAGAAAGATAAAGAGTGTCATGAAGGGCAGCGAAATGAGTATTCGCCAGCCGAAGATTTCCTGGCCATCAAGGGGCCAAAGAAGGGAAGTGAAGTAATACAGAACGCCGAACAAGCAGGAAGCTAAAATCGATAGAACAATGCCTTTAGACACGACAACCTCAATGGATCTACTACGTTACTCATTTAGAGTGGGTACATAGCTTGAGGCTCTTGGGGGTCGTTGGCAAATGTCTTTTAAACCAATTAGTTGGCCTAAACTCTTGGCAAAAACCATCAGCCTTAAATTCTCCTAGCAAATACTGGGCCAAAGCCGTTTTAAACAGGCGTTCGTGCTGGATGAAAAAAAGATCAACGGTAGCTCCGCAGGAGGCTGCAAGGGCGGGAGCGGGGGGCGAAGCCGCTCAGCGCCTGCTGCACATTCTGTTTCAGCGCAGCGCTATACAGGTCGGCGTTGACGTACCAGGTGTTTGAATCCCTCAAACGCCAGCACCATTACCGCCAGCCAGATAGGAAGATAGGTCAGCCATTGGCCCGCGCTGATACTTTCGCCCAACAGCAATGCCACAAAGACCAGCAATACCGGCTCGACATAGCTCAGCAAGCCGAACAGGCTGAATGCCAGCATCCGGCTGGCCAGGATGTAGCTGATCAAGGCCAGCGCGCTGATGGCGCCCAACAACGGAATCAACGCGTATAACGCAGGTCGATGGCTGGCCACATCAAACCCTTGCTCGCCACTTTGCACAAACCACCAGGCAATCGGCAGCAATAACAGCATGTCGATCCATAGTCCGCCCAGGTTGTCAGTGCTTGCCCGCTTGCGCAGTACGAAATACAGGGGATAGCCGATGGCGACGACCAGCGTGGTCCAGGAGAAGCCTGCGACCCGATAGACCTCGTTAGCGACGCCGAGGATGGCCAGCGTTGCGGCGATTTTTTGCAGATGGGACAAATGTTCGCCATACACCAGGCGCCCGGTCACGAGCATGGTCAGCGGCAACAGAAAATACCCCAGCGATACATCGAGGCTGTGCCCGTTGAGCGGCGCCCACAGGAACAGCCACAGTTGCACCCCGACCAGCGCACTGGACACGATCAGCACGCCGCACAGGGCGGGTTGCTGACGCACACGGGAGAAAATCACGGGTACCCGTCGCCAGTCGCCTGAGAAACACATGAACAGGGTCATGCAGGGCAAGGTCAGAAGCATCCGCCAGCCGAAGATCTCTTCACCACTCAAGGGCCAGAGCAGGGATGTGAAGTAATACATGACACCGAACAGGCTCGATGCCAGAACCGATAAGACAATACCTTTAGACACAACAGCCTCGTTGAAACACGCATTTTGATTATTAGAAGTGCGTAGCTTGAGGCTCAGAGTGCTGTAGGGCAAATCGGAATGTGTAGCGCGTAGATGTTGCCGAAGGCTACGTCCGGCAGCGCAGCCTGCGCAAAGTCCCATGGCAAAGCGTTTCAGATGAAACGAAGGCCCGGGACTTGCGCGTGTCTGGCAATCGGACGTCGCTTGCGGAAACGACGATGAGCGTGTGTCACCTCATGCGTGGCGGATGCCCTTGGTCATGTGCAATGCCAACAGGCTGCCGCCGACAATGACACCGGCCAACATGTACAGGGCCACGTCGGTCGAGCCGGTAGCGTCTTTCACAAAACCCACCAGATACGGGCTCAGGAAGCCGGCCATTTGCCCCATTGAATTGATGATTGCCAGGCCGCCTGCAGCCGCACCGGCGCTGAGCATGGCGGTCGGGACTGGCCAGAACATCGGCAAGCCTGTCAGCGCGCCCATGGTGGCCAGGGTCAGCCCCATGATCGCGATGGCCGGCTGGGTGGCGAAGTTCACGGCAATCACCAGGCCCGCGGCGCCCATCAACATCGGTACCACCAAATGCCAACGGCGTTCTTTACGCAAGTCTGCTGAACGCCCCACCAGCAACATGAACACCGCTGCCAGCAAATAGGGGATCGCGCTGATCCAGCCAATCACCAGGTTATCGCTGAAACCCAGGTTCTTGATGATCGATGGCAGCCAGAAGTTGATCGCGTACACGCCGCTCTGGATGCAGAAATAGATCAGGCCAAACGCCCAGATCGCCGGATTTGTGAACACCGCCCCCAGCGAGTCGCTGGTGGTTGCCGGCTTGCGGTCGGTATCCAGCCGGTGATCGGCTTCCAGCACGGCACGCTCATGCGCGCCGAGCCATTTGGCGTTGGCAAAATTATCGCTGAGCAAGAAGATCGCCAGGCCACCCAGCAGGACTGTGGGCAGACCCTGCAGCAAAAACATCCACTGCCAGCCCGCAAGGCCACCCTGGCCTGCGGCAAAGTGATTGAGGATCCAGCCAGAGAATGGGCCGCCGATCAGTCCAGACACTGGAATGGCCGACATGAACAGCGCCATGATGCGACCGCGACGGAACGTCGGGAACCACTGCGAGAGATACAGCACCACACCCGGAAAGAAACCGGCTTCGGCCGCGCCGGTCAGCAGGCGCAAGGTATAGAACTGAGTGGGTGTCGTGACGAACATCAGGCAGGTCGACAGTAGGCCCCAGGTGATCATCATCACCGCGATCCAGCGTCGCGGGCCGAATCGGGTCAGCGCCAGATTGCTCGGCACGCCGCACAGCACGTAACCGATGAAGAAAATTCCGGCACCCAGGCCATAGACGGTTTCGCTGAATTTCAACGCGTCGAGCATCTGTAGCTTGGCGAAGCCAACGTTTACCCGGTCAAGGTAATTAAACAGATAGCAGATGAAAATGAAGGGGATCAATCGAAGGGTGATGCGCTTGTAGATGGCGTTTTTATCGTCATCGCTTATCAGTGGCGTGTTCGCGCTATGTGACATTCTATGTCTCTCTTTATTATGTTTTCTGGCGATCCGGAGTTAACGTTGATCGCTGCGTGAGTCTCGGTCACACCGGCGCTGCTGTCTTTGTGCTGCTGCACAGCTTTTGCCCGGGTTGCCTGTGCTCGTGAACAAATGCCTCCAAGGATAGACACCCTATGTTTGAACTGGATCATGATTTGGCGCAGGACATCGTTGATCGCGCGATGGCCATCTTGCCGTACAACGTGAATGTCATGGACAGCCAGGGCTTGATTCTGGGCAGCGGTGAGCCCGACCGCATCAACACCCGGCATGAGGGGGCGCAGTTGGTGCTGAGCAACGGGCGGGTGGTGGAGATCGACGTACAGACCGCCAAATGCCTGAAAGGCGTGCAGCCCGGCATCAACTTGCCGCTGCTCCTCGATCAGCGGTTGATTGGCGTGCTGGGGCTCACCGGCGATCCCGAAGCGCTGCGCACTTACGCCGAACTGGTGCGCATGACCGCAGAAATGCTGGTCGGGCAGCGTTATCAGCAGGCCGAACAACAGTGGCGGCGACAACGCTGCGACGATCTGGTGGCCTTGTTGCTGAGCGAAGGCGGGGATTCCCCGCGGCTGATCGACGAAGCCCAGCAGCTGGGGCTCAAGCCGCAGCTGTCACGGATTCCGTACCTGTTTGAGTTGGGCAAGGGGCACAGTGCCGAAGCCTTGAGTACCTGGCTGCAATCGCGCTATCCGGACAGTTGGTGCGTGACCCCGGCGACCGCTTCATTGCTCTGGTGTCGACCTGCAACTGCCGCCCTTGACGATCTGCGCTTGCTCGAAAAGCTGGATGCGCAGGGCTGGCACGTGTTGCGTATTGCCGCGGGCGGGCAGGCCGATGCCCTTAAAGGTTTGCGCCGTTGCTATCGGCGGGTTGGAGACTTGCTGGCCTATGGTCGAGATGTGTTGCCCCAGGCACGCCTGCTGCCCCTCGATCGCTACCGGTTGCCCGTGATGCTGTGGCGCCATCGCAATGATGATGCGCTTGAAGAGTTGCTCGGGCCCTTGCACAAAGTCGTGGCCAAGGACAGCAACGGCCAATTGATCGCAACCCTGCGCAGCTGGTGTGAACACGATGGTCAAAGTCAGGCCTGCGCCGATGCCCTGGGTATTCATCGCAACAGCCTGCGTTACCGCATGGAACGTATCGCTGAGTTAAGTGGCGTCGATCCGCTGAGCCTCAATGGCATGCTCGCGTTGTACCTGGGGGTGCAGTTGTTGCCCATGCAGCCGTAGAACCCATTAAGTCCGCAGTTTCGGGCTTTGGGCGAACAGGGGGAGGCGTCGGAGCCCTTCAGTCCGGCAGTCTTGTAACAATGAACAACAAACCCCGTGAATGCTTGTGCACCAGACTGGCGTGTTTGGCGGTGGTTACTGGCAGCATGGACAGCATAAGAACTGGAGACTCGCCCATGAAAATCGTGATTGCCCCCGACTCGTTCAAAGACAGCCTGAGCGCCCTAAAGGTGGCCGATGCCATTGCTGAAGGATTGGCCGAAGCATTGCCCGGTGCGCACCTGGTCAAATGTCCGATGGCCGATGGCGGCGAAGGCACGGTCGAGGCAATTGTCACCGCGGGAAATGGCCAACTGCGCCGTCATCAGGTGCAGGGGCCACTGGGCACTCCGGTTGACGCGCATTGGGGCTGGTTGCCTGACAGCCGCACAGCCATCATCGAAATGGCTGAAGCCAGCGGCTTGCAACTGGTGGCCCCGGGGCAGCGTGATGCGTGCACCAGCAGCACATTCGGAACCGGCCAGTTGATCAAGGCGGCGCTCGACGAAGGCGCGCAACGCATTATCCTGGCCATCGGCGGCAGTGCCACCAACGATGCTGGCGCGGGTGCGCTGCAGGCGCTGGGCCTGGGGCTGTTCGATGATCAAGGCAACGCCCTGGCGCGTGGTGGCCTGGCCCTGGCCAAGGTGGCGCGCATTGAACTGGCAGGCCTGGATACGCGCTTGGCCGACGTACGCTTTGAAATCGCCGCCGACGTCAACAACCCGCTGTGTGGCGACCACGGTGCTTCGGCGATTTTCGGTCCGCAAAAAGGCGCGTCTCCCGAGCAGGTGCTTGAGCTCGACCGAGCGCTGGGTCACTTTGCCGATCACTGTGCGCGGGTTTTACCCAGGGATGTACGTCAAGAGCCGGGATCGGGTGCCGCCGGAGGCCTCGGTTTTGCTGCGAAGGCGTTTTTTGGTGCGCAATTCCGGGCGGGTGTGGAGGTGGTTGCCGAACTGGTCGGGCTGGCGGACGCCGTCAAAGGGGCCGATCTGGTGATCACCGGCGAAGGACGATTCGACGCGCAAACCCTGCGCGGTAAAACGCCTTTTGGGGTGGCGCGGATTGCACAGCAGCAGGGCGTACCGGTTATCGTCCTGGCCGGCACGCTCGGTGAGGGCTATCAAAGCATGTACGAACACGGGGTCAATGCAGCGTTTGCCTTGACCAGTGGCCCGATGACCCTCGAAGAAGCCTGTATCCGGACCGCGCAATTGCTCACTGATCGGGCGCGGGATATCGCCCGTGTGTGGGCGTTGAGCCCGGCGGCAGGCTCAGCGCCACTGTAAACCTCGCGCCTGCTCGTGACAGCATGGTTGCCGCGCAACCTTCATCACGAGCAAGCCCGCGCAAAAATCGTGTAAGCTTTCGGGCTCTTCGCATTCGACCCTTAGCGAGCCCTATGCCGTCGTTCTTCAAGCGTTCCTTGTTGCCCAAATTACGCAGCTTTCCGTTGTCCGCCGATGCCTTTGGCATCTTGTCCGGTGCGGCCGAGTTCCGTCGTTGCCTGCTGGAAAAAATTGCCGGTGCCCGTCATCGCATCACGCTGGTGGCTTTGTATCTGCAACAGGACGAAGCCGGGCAGGAAATCCTCGATGCCCTGCACGCGGCCAAGGCAGCACGACCTGAACTGGAAATCGTTGTACTGGTTGACTGGCTGCGCGCCCAGCGCGGGTTGATCGGTGCTGGCAAACAGCCGGGCAACGCGGCCTGGTACCAGGCGCAAACCGCAGCCCACGATACCGAAGTGCCGATCTATGGCGTGCCGGTGCAAACCCGGGAACTGTTCGGGGTGCTGCACCTTAAAGGCTTTATCGTTGACGATTGCGTCATCTACAGCGGTGCCAGCCTGAACAACGTGTACCTGCACAAGTTCGACAAATACCGTTTCGACCGCTACCACGTGCTGCAAAACAAGGCGCTGGCGGATTCGATGCAGGGTTTCATCCAGGAAAACCTGCTCGCCACCAAGGCTGTGCACCGCCTTGATCTGCCTTCGCTGCCCAGCACCCGCAGCTTGCGCAGTGCCATCGGCGATTTGCGCAGCCGCCTGAAAAAAGCCAGCTATGACACCCACGGCGGTACGGTTGGGCACTTTGGCCTGTCAGTCAGCCCGCTGTTGGGCGTGGGCAAGAACAACCCGCTGAGCCGGGTGATTTGTGAGCTGATTGCCAGTGCCCAGCAACAACTGACCATTTGCACGCCGTACTTCAACCTGCCGTTACCGGTGACCCGTGAGATCAATCGGGCCCTGGAACGCGGGGTGAAAATCGATATCGTGGTCGGTGACAAGACGGCCAATGACTTCTACATCCCGCCGAGCGAACCCTTCAAAGTGATCGCGGCGTTGCCGTATCTGTATGAGCTGAGCTTGCGCCGTTTTGCCAAACGTCATCAGCGCATGATCGACAGCGGTTTGCTGAACCTGCACCTGTGGCGTGACGGCGACAACACCTATCACCTTAAAGGTATGTGGGTGGATGATCGCTACACGTTATTGACCGGCAACAACCTGAATCCGCGGGCCTTCCGGCTTGATCTGGAAAACGGTCTGTTGATCGATGACCCGCGGCGTGAACTGCTGGAGCCGCGGAGCAAGGAGCTGGAGGCCATTTTTGTCCATACCCAGCGCATCAGCAGTTTCAAGGATCTGGAAACACTGGTCGACTATCCGCCAGCAGTGGCCAGGTTCTTGCGACGGGTCAGCCGGGTTCGCATCGAGCGACTGTTGTACCGGATCCTCTGATCTGCCTGTTTCAGGACGCCCTCCATTGCAACACCGGGCTGAGGCAATTTGTCGCAGCGGCGCTGTGTCGCCCGGTTTTACTGGCTGACCGCCTATAAGCGCACTGGTTTGGGGCGCACTCGCCGTGCGCACACGGGGGGAGAGTGGTAAATTCAGCGCCCATGAAACGCGTGACCCCACAGCAATCGTGCGTTCTTGAAATGGCCAGCCATTGATCAAGACACGTACACACCTGCCACACAGTGCGCAGGGCAAAGGCTTTCTCTTCGGAGCAGGGCCGCTTAAAGGAACCTTCCATGAATGAATTACTGACTCGCCGCCACGTCGTGGCAGGTCTTGGCTTGCTCAGTCTCGGTCTGCTCGCCGGTTGCGATCCAAGCAGTGGTTTGTCGTACAAGTACGGTAAAGATTTGAGCAACGAAATCCTGGGCCGCAAGTTCAAGCTCAGGGATGCCGAAGGCAACGAAATGATGCTTGGCAGCTTCCGCGGCATGATGCCGATGATTTTCTTCGGTTTCACCCAGTGCCCGGCCGTGTGTCCGACGGCGCTGGCCCGTGCCGCGCAGATCAAGAAGATGATGGGCCCGGACGGTGACCGGCTGCAGGTGGTGTTTATCACCGTCGATCCTGAACGCGACAAGCCGGCCATGCTCGATGCCTACGTCAAAGCCTTCGACCCGAGCTTTATTGCCCTGTCCGGTACATTGGAAGAAACCGCGGCAACGGCTAAAGAGTTCAAGGTGTTCTACGAAAAGATCCCGACCGGGTCCTCGTACACGATGTCCCACACCGCGACCAGTTTCGTCTTTGATTCCCGCGGTGTGTTGCGCCTGGGCCTCTCGCCCTCGCTCTCGGCCAAACAGTGCACCGAAGACCTGCTGACCGTGATGTCGGTCTGCTAATCAACGCCTACCTTGCGAGAGACAAAACCATGAAGCCTGTTAAATACCTGTTGCTGTCGTTGCTGGGCATGAGCCTGCAGGTTTCTGCACAAACAGTGGTAGAGGATGCCTGGGTCCGTGCAACGGTCGCCGGACAGCCCTCGAGCGGTGCGTTCATGCACATCACCTCGACCACCGACAGCAAGCTGATCGACGTCAAATCCCCGGTTGCCGGAACGGTGCAAATCCATCAATCAACCATGGAAAACGACGTCATGAGCATGAAGTCAGTGGCCTCCGTGGCGTTGCCGGCCGGCAAGACCGTCAACATTGACCCTGAGGGTTATCACGTGATGTTGATGGACCTGGTCGGGCAGATCAAGGATGGCCAGGATGTGCCGCTGACGCTGGTGGTGGAAAATGCCAAGGGCGAGAAAGAGTCGATCGAAGTCACGGCCAAGGCCCGTGCCCTCAACAGCATGCCCATGCACCACCATGACCACGGTGCCATGCACTGACCGGTCAACCGGACATGGGCCTGCACACTATCCGTGCAGTGACGGCTGCCGAGGTTCCTGATGTTCTGGACTTTGTCATGCAGGCCCGGGCCGGACTGTTCCCGGCGCTAAGCGCCGGGGGCTTGCCGGCTGACCTGGCTGATTTTCGCCAGGTGTACCTGGAGGGCGAGGGGCGTTTTCTGATCGCCGTTGAAAACAGCCGGATAATCGGCTCTATCGGCTATCTACCCTACGACCGGCGCTTTGCGCAGCTCGATTATCGTGGCGCCAGGGTGGTGGAGGTCGTACGCCTGTTTGTGCTGCCCGAATACCGTCGTGCGGGGTTGGCGCGAGCGCTGTACCGTGCAGTGCAAGCGCTGGCTGCCGACATCGGGGTTGAAGTGATGTATCTGCACACTCATCCGTTTCTGCCCGGCGCCATTGAGTTCTGGGGGCGGCAGGGGTTTACGGTGGTTGATGTGGAAACCGATCCGGTATGGCAAACCACCCACATGGAATACCGCCTGCCAGTCGCCTGACAGGTCAGAACCGTCCACTCAACGGGTATTCGACGGCCAGGCGGATCTGATCCGTGTCCAGCTCTGCCTGAGCTGTGTTCCCCCGATGTACGTTGTGTCGCAACGACACGACCGCGCCCTTGGCGGCACCGCTCTGTACCACATAGCGCGCTTCCAGATCCCGCTCCCAGTGCTTGCCTCCTTTTCCGTAACCCAGATAGGCATAACCGCCCCGTGGGTCCACATGGCTGCCGTCAATCTGGCTGCCGCGCACATAAGCCGCGCTCAAGATCAGGCCCGGCATGCCCCAGGGCGTCATTGCAAGGTCGTAGCGTGCTTGCCACGATTGCTCGTTGGGTGCGTTGAAGTCAGACAATTGCAGTGCGTTACTGATGAAAATGGCGCCGCGGGTCACGTAGTCGAACGGGGTGTCACCGTGAACTTTCTGATAACCCAGGCTGAAGCTGTGCGGGCCTTGGGCATAGGTGCTCAGCAAACTCCAGGTGGTGTTGTCGATGCGTCCTGACAGTGCCTTGCCTTCATCCGTGGTGCGATAAAGGTTGAGGTTGAATGTCAGTGAACGGTTATCGTCAATGGCGTGGCTGAAGGTGCCGCCCAGGTAATGCTGGTTCCAGGTGTCTTCATAGCGCGAGCTATAAAGGCTGGCGCTGAGGTGCTTGTCAGGGGTGTACACCAGCCCGGCAAGGTCGAATGCATCGCCCTTGAGCGCATTCGAGTAGTTCACCGCAAAGCCCTGGTTATGGCTGCTGGCGTTGCGGTCGGTGCTCTCGGTGAAATGCCCGGCAACCATCTTCAGGTGGTTGAACTCGTTGCTGGTGAGGAACACACCGGTCGCTGTTTCTGGCAGTAATCGGCTGTCAGATGAGCTGAACACCGGTGTTTTCACCCGCTGTTCGCCGTAAGAGACAACGGTTGAAGAGATGCGCAGCTTTAACGCGGCGCCCCCTCGGCTGTAATTGTCCTTGGGGTGACCGTCATTATCCAGACTGAGCAAGCGCGCTTTGCCGGCCCGGCCACCACCGCTGTCCAGCTTGAGCCCGAGGTAGGCGTGGGCATCGACGCCTGCCCCGATCAAGCCCTGGGTAAAACCCGACTGCCAGGTGCCCATCAGGCCGTAGGCCCATTCTTCGGCGGCGTCATTGCGCTCTGAGCGAGGCTTGTAAGCATTGCGTGCAGCACCGTTACGGTCGCCGTGGCGATATTTACGACTGTCGTAGACCGTGCGATTGAGCACGCTCCAGGTGCTGTCTTCGATAAAACCGTTGGCGCTGGACTGGTCGGAGTCGGCCATGACCATCGGGCTGACAAGAGCAATCAACAGCGCGGAACGGCTGGCAACGGCAGTCATTTCGCGACCTGGCGGGACTGAAGGGCAAGGTTCAGGCGATCCAGCGTACGCTTGGGCAGCGTGGCAGGCAACACAGGGGCTGTCGCTGAAGGTGCGCCGACCTGGATCAACATCACCATGCCCATTGCCAGGTGTGGAATGCACTGGATGCCGTAGAGGCCCGGGACGGCAAAGGTCTGCTCTGTCTCCTGGTTGATCTGGCCCTTGAACGCCTGTGCGCCTTCAGGCAGCACGTCCGGCAGGCTGGCGGCGTTGTGACCGCTCTGGGTCGGGATGAATTTGACCGTATCACCGGGGGCAATCTGCAGGTAGTCCGGCTCATACACCATGCCCGCGTGAGCACTGCGGGTGAGCATCTTGACTTCATGGACTTGTCCGAGCGCAGACGAGCAAAGAACGGCCGAGGCCAGTAATAGTGTCAGAGAAGAAATTCGCATGTGTCGCCATCCATAAAAACGATCAAGAGGAACGAAATCGCAGAATCTGCGCACCGTCAAAAGGGTCGGTCAGGTAATGCGCCTGCACGCCGAACGTGGTCAGCAACCGCTGTGGCGTCAGCACGGCCAGTGGTTCGCCCAGGGCCACCAGCCGGCCCCGGTCGAGGATTGCCAGTCGATCACAGCTCAATGCCTGATTGAGGTCATGCAACGCAATCAATGTGGTAACCGGCAGGGCCTGGACGCCTTTGAGAATGGCCAACTGATGCTGGATATCCAGGTGGTTGGCGGGTTCATCCAGCAACAGGATTTGTGGACGCTGGGCCAGTGCCCGGGCGATATGTACACGCTGGCGCTCGCCCCCCGAGAGGCTGCCCCAGGTGCGACTGCGCAAATGTGTGGCATCCACATCACTCAGTGCTTGCTGCACAATGGCATCGTCATTGCGCGACCACGGGCTCAGCGCCGAGAGCCAGGGCGTGCGGCCCAGGGCAACCGCGTCGAAGACACTGATCGAATCATGGGTGTCGGCCTGTTGCTCAACCACCGCGAGCATTTGCGCAATGCTGCGTCGGGACAGATGCTTGAACGATTGCCCCTGCATCTGGACGCTGCCGTGGCTGGCCGCACGCAAACCGGCCAGCAACTTGAGCAGGGTGGACTTGCCCGCACCGTTCGGCCCGACGATTCCCAGCGTCTCGCCGCGCCGGACATTCAGGTCGATGCCGTGCAGCAGTTCAACATCTCGAACCCGGTACCCCAGGTTTCGGCAACTCAGCACAGCTTCACCAACCAGGGACGCGATGGCATTCATCGGGCAGGCCTCCGGCCAATCAGGATCAAGGCAAATACCGGGGCGCCCACCAGTGCCGTCACCACGCCAACCGGAATCACCTGACCCTTGATCAGGGTGCGCGACAGGATATCGGCGGCGATCAGGAACAAAGCCCCGCCCAGGGCGCTGGCAGGCAGCAAACGCGCGTGGCCGGTACCCAGCAACAGTCTGGCGGCATGGGGGATGACCAGCCCGACAAAACCAATCGAGCCGACGATCGAAACCATCACGGCGGCGACCAATGCCGCACAGCTGATCAACGTGAACTGCACCCGCCGTACCGGGATGCCCAGCGAAGCCGCGGAGTCCGCACCGAAGGTGAAGGCATCCAGTGCACGTCGGTGCCACAGGCAAACCGCCAGGCCGAACAGCGCGACAGGCACCGCCAGCCCTACGGAGGGCCAACGCACGCCACTGAGATTGCCCAGCAGCCAGAACATGATGCCGCGGGCCTGTTCGGCGCTAGCCGATTTGGTAATCAAGAAGGCGGTGATGGCATTGAACAGCTGTGAGGCTGCAATACCCGCGAGAATGATCTGCCCGGTGCCGCTGGCCGGCCCGCTGACACGGGCCAGCAATATCACCAGGCCGAAGGCGGCGAGGGCACCGGCAAAGGCCCCCACAGACAGCGAGATCGCCCCGGCCCCCAAACCCAGCAGCGCCACCAGCACCGCGCCGGTCGAAGCCCCGGCGGAGATACCCAACAGATAAGGATCGGCCAGCGGATTACGCAGCAACGACTGCAGGATCACCCCGCACGTGGCGAGGCCCGCACCGCAGGCCGCAGCCACCAGTGCCCGGGTCAGCCGGTAGTTCCAGACGATGCCTTCGTCAATCGGGTCCAGCACATGCCCGGCGCTCCACAGCTTGTTGGCCAGCACCTGCAAGACCACACGCGGCTCAATGGCGGTTTCACCGATGGCGACACCGGCGAGCAGCATGCACAACAGCGTAGCGCCGGCCAACAGGGTGTGGATCAGCCGTGCCGTCATTTCGGCAGGTCGAAGCGGTTGATCGCTGTCGCGAGCGTTTCAAGGCCGTCGAACATCCGCAGGCTGGCCTGCATGGCGTGGGCGTCGAGGATAATGATGCGGTTGTGTCGGACCGCATCCATGTTGCGGGTCACAGGGTCGGTACGCAGGAATTCGAGTTTCTTCTGGTAATCATCAGCCGGGAAGCGACGGCGATCCATGCGCGCAATGATCAGGAACGTAGGGTTGGCCTTGGCGATGGTTTCCCAGCCTACGGTTGGCCATTCTTCGTCGGACGCCACGACATTGCGTACCCCCAGGGTGTTGAGCATGAAATCGGGGATGCCTTTGCGGCCGGCAACATAGGGGTCGATGTCCAGGTCGGCACTGGAAAACCAGAACAGCGCGCTGGTGTGCTTGAGGGCGTCACGGTTCAGCGCTGCGGTCGACGTTGCCACACGAGCCTTGAGTTCCGCATTGAGCTGTTCGCCCCGGGCCTGGACATCAAAGATTTCGGCCAGCTGGTTGATGCTCTTGTAGACCGTATCAAGCGTGAAGGGCTGCAAGCGGGTGCCATCGGCGCCCACCAGGTTGTCTTTGCCCTCACAGTCGGAAGGCATCAGGTAGGTGGGGATATTCAGTTCCTGAAATTGCTCACGAGTACCCACCACACCCTGCGGGCCCACCATCC
Source organism: Pseudomonas taetrolens (assembly GCF_900475285.1). NCBI lineage: Bacteria > Pseudomonadati > Pseudomonadota > Gammaproteobacteria > Pseudomonadales > Pseudomonadaceae > Pseudomonas > Pseudomonas taetrolens. The sequence goes on from NZ_LS483370.1 coordinate 2,426,427, forward strand.
ATTCCAGTTGCGCCGTCACCAGTTCCGGGCGCTTGCCGATCACGGCCTCAAAGCTCGGGTCGTTATCAGCCAGGCGTTCAACCTTGTCGTTCTGGGCCTTGTACTTCGGCAGTACATCGTTGAACCACAGTGAAGTGCCGACCAGTTTGTCACCCAGGCCCAGGGCATAGAACATTTCGCTGTCGGCCTGGCCGATGGTCACGATCCGGCTCGGTGCGTGCTGAAAGGTGAGGGGAGTACCGCAGTTTTCGACTGTCAGGGGGTAATGCGTCGGGGCTGCTTGGGCGAGAGCGGATAAACCCAGACCGCTGATGAGGGTGACAAGGCGAGGCAACAGCATGATGCAATCTCCATTTGATCGTACACAGAACAGGGGGGTGTACAGCCTGGAAACACATCATCGAGCACTGCAACGAAGGCAGTGCAAGGCCGGTCACCGAAGTGCCACGCAGCAAGGATGTCCTCCCCGGACACCCCGCCGGTTAGTTTTTGTGTTCGCCGGCAGGTCTCCTGACTGATGCGTCATCGCCTGGCTCCAGCCTTCCCGGGGGTTATCCCAGTGGCAATCAAGGAGCAGGCTCAGCACCTACAGTTGCGGGGGCAGTTCCGGTTGATGCTCTGCGAGCACCTCGGATTCCCTTTTAATCCCATGCGGGGACCGGCGGCGGCATGTTAAACGAACACACAGCCGGGTGTCCGCATCAGAAGTATTTCAGCCATTGGATATCCCGGCGGCGGGCCTTCAGTCCGGCAAACCAGCGCACCGGCACATACAGCGCAGCCGCCAGTAACACCGAGGTCAGCCAGACCGGCCCGATGCTGTCAAAGCCGAAATAGTCGCCATGGTTGAGCCCGAACAGCGCAACACTCGCCAGGTACAGCAACTTGAGCACATACAGGTGCAACAAATAGAAGAACATCGGCGCGGCGCCAAATACCGCCAGGATGCTTATCCACTTGCGTTGCCCGGCGCGTTCAAAACCCAGCAACAGCAGCAGGCCCACGCCCAGCGTCAGGGCAAGGAACAGCAAGGACGGCGGGTATTTAGTGATGTTGAAAAAGCTCATCAGGGTCTGGATGGCATGGGCATGGGTGAACCACTGCGCCTCGCCGTAACCATTGAGCAGGCGCAAGGCGACAAAGCCCGACAGCGCACCTGCAGCGGCGAGCAATAAACAGCGCTGGCGGGTGGTTGCACTGGCAGCCCGGGCAAACCAGGGCCCCATGCAATACCCCAAGGCAATCACGCCGATCCATGGCAATACCGGATAGGACGTGCGCAGGCGCAAGCTGTCCGAAAATTCGATCCAGCCACGGTCATGCAGTATCGCCCACGGCACATGCATCACTGATCCGGGTGCAAAGTGCAGGCTGTCCAGCAGGTTATGCCCGGCAATGATTGCAACCCCCAGTACCAGCAGCAACGGTCGCGGCAGCCACACCAGCGCAGCCAGGGCGATCATGCTGATGCCAATCGCCCAGATCACTTGCAGGTAGATCACCGTCGGCGGGAACTGGAAGGTCCAGGCAAAATTGACCAGGGTGAATTCCAGCACGACCAGGAACAGGCCCCGCTTGAACAGAAACGCCGATACATCGCGTTTGCCCTGATATTTTTCGCCGTACAAAAATGCCGAAAGCCCAGTGAGCAGCACGAATACCGGTGCGCAAAGGTGCGCAAGCGTGCGGCTGAAAAACAGAGAAGGATCGGTGGCGTCGATGCTCATCGGATCGACCACCTGACGGTGCAGAAAGAAGGTTTCGCGCACATGGTCCAGCAACATGAAGATGATCACCAAACCCCGCAGGGCATCAATGGACAACAGGCGCTGGCTGGCTGGAGGAGCGGCGGAAGCGTGGAGAACGGAAGTCATGGAAGGATCGCTGGCAGAGGGCATTTAACAGTATTTCGTTATCTTATAACGTTTCTATTCTTCAGCGCCAGAGGCTGAACGCGGTAAATGAGCTGGTGGTGTGCGAGGCGCAGATCTCGTTAACAGAACGCTTCGCAGGAAATGGATATCGATCTGCAGGATTCGGCTATTCCCCATAAATCCGTCTCCCTAGTCTGACTAAGGCTGAAAAAGCAGTTTCGACAATAAAAATAAGAGTAACGATGCCATGCGAGAAGTAGACGTTCATGCGGTCCGCTGTACCCCTCGTTTTGCCGATTTCTGGCCAGCACTCAGGAATGACTGCACACACCGCCAGACGACAGCTCTCGCACCACAATCAAGGCGCGGACGTGCCGAAAAAATCAACATAGCAGGCGCTTCACTGGTACTGGCCATCAGCTTTCCGGCACAGGCCGATTTTGTGGAGGACAGTCATCTAAGCCTCGGCCTGCGCAATTTCTATCTGGACCGCGACTTCAAGCAGAATGATGCCCCCAAATCCCGGGTGGGCAGCTGGAGCCAGGGCTTCGATCTGGTATTCAGGTCCGGGTTCACCGAAGGACCGGTGCAGTGGGGGCTGGATGCTTCCGGTCAGTATGCCTACCGCCTGGATGGTGGCGGCGGACGAGGCCCGGATGCCGTCCTGCCTTACGACGACAGCAAGGGCCGACCGGTAACCGATTACGGTCGAGCCGGCGTGACCGGCAAGCTCAGGTTCGCCAACACCGAGGTCCGTGTCGGTGAGCATCGACCCACGCTGCCGGTGGCATACACCGACGACTCCCGGCAGTTGGTCACCACCTATGAAGGCGCGACCCTGGAATCAAAGGACTGGGCCGGGTGGACACTCAATGCGGGGCGCTTCTGGAAAATAGCGACCCGCGAGTCCAGCAATCGCGAGGATATCTATCTGTTCGGCGATACACCGCAACAAAGCAGCGACGGACTCAACTTTGCCGGCGCCCGCTATGACTTCAGCCCGACACTCAACGCTACTTACTATATAGCCCAACTCGAAGACATCTATCGCCAGCACTATCTGGCTGCGGCCCACACCACCCAGTTTGGTGAGGGCTACAGCCTTAAAACCGATGTTCGCTATTACAACACCCGCGAGGAGGGCGCCAGGCTCTCCGGCGATTTCGACAACCAGGCGCTGGGCCTCATGACCGCTCTGCGCAAAGGCGCACATACCTTCACCGTCGGCTACCAGCACATGAGTGGTGACGACGCCTTTCCCTTGCTCAACGGCTATGCGCCGCAACCTTACCTGGTCAACTGGTCCGCCGTTGCCTTTTACAAGGCAGGCGAACGCTCATGGCAGTTGCGCTATGACTACGACTTCGTCGCCATGGGGGTGCCCGGGCTGAAGTTCATGACCCGTTACCTGCGCGGCACTGATATCGATCGCGGAGCAGGGCAGCAGAACAACATTGAGAGCGAGCGCAATATTTACCTCAACTACGTCGTGCAAAGCGGACCCTTGCAAGGGCTTGGCTTCGACGCACGCAACATCCAGGTCAAGTCCCGCTACGGCGCCGATTTCACTGAAAACCGCCTGATCACCACGTACACCTGGAAATTCTGGTGACCGTGGTGCCCGCCCGCCATGAAAAGAGGTCTGCTGCCCAGGCAAGCGCCTGAGCACGCAGATTCGACGATAAAAACAAGAGTAACGATGCCATGCGAGCAATAGACGTTCACCCAATCATTGATAACGCACGCTTCAGCCGATTCCACTGGACGGTCGTAGCCCTCTGCGCACTGCTGCTGATCTTCGACGGTTATGACCTTTTCATTTTCGGCGTAGTACTGCCGGCAATCATGCAGGAATGGGGGCTGACCCCTTTGCAGGCGGGGGCCCTGGGCAGTTATGCGCTGTTTGGCATGATGTTCGGTGCGCTGACATTCGGCACGCTGGCGGACAAGATAGGCCGCAAGAAAGGTATCGCCATTTGCTTCACGCTGTTTTCGGCGGCGACCCTGGTCAACGGTTTCGCCAGCAACCCCACCGAATTCGGCATTTGCCGATTCATTGCCGGCCTGGGGTGCGGAGGATTAATGCCTAATGCGGTGGCATTGATGAGTGAATATGCCCCAAAACGCCTGCGCAGCACCCTGGTGGCCGTGATGTTCAGTGGCTACTCGCTGGGTGGCATGCTCGCGGCGGGTGTAGGGATTTACATGCTGCCAACGTTCGGCTGGCAATCCATGTTTTTTGCCGCCGCCGTCCCCTTGCTGCTCCTGCCGCTGATTCTCTGGTGGCTGCCTGAGTCGGTCGGCTTTCTGGTGCGTGAAGGGCAGACTGCCAAGGCCAGGCTGATCCTCGACAGGATCGATCCAATGCTGGCGCTGGATGCAACCGACACGCTGCACATGGCCGACACCAAAGGCCGCGGGGTGGCCGTACTGGAACTGTTCCGCGACGGTCGCGCAACCCGCACACTGTGCCTGTGGGTCGCATTCTTTTGCTGTCTGCTGATGGTGTACGCCCTGAGCTCCTGGCTGCCGAAACTGATGGCCAGCGCGGGATACAGCCTGGGCTCGAGTCTGTCGTTTCTGCTGGTACTGAATTTCGGCGGCATGGCCGGCGCGATTCTGGGCGGCTGGCTGGGTGACCGCTTGAATCTGGGCAAGGTTATGGGCGTGTTCTTCATTGCCGCGGCGCTGTCCATCAGCCTGCTGGGCTTCAAAAGTGCACCGGTGGTGCTGTACCTGCTGATCTTCGTCGCGGGCGCTACCACCATCGGTACCCAGATCCTGCTCTATGCCGGTACGGCTCAGTTCTACGGTCTGTCGATACGCTCGACAGGCCTGGGCTGGGCGTCCGGTATCGGCCGTAACGGCGCCATCCTCGGGCCGTTGCTGGGCGGTGCGCTGATGGGCATGAACCTGCCCCTGCAATTGAACTTCATCGCCTTCGCCGTCCCTGGCGCGGTGGCCGCATTGGCCATGGCGCTGTTTATCCTCAGCAGTCACCGTCACCAGGCCGTGTCGAGCGTCCTGATCACCGCCAAGTCGTAGCCCCTGGCGCCTTGCTCCCGCGTGGGAGCAGGGCGCTTACGACCTGTCATTGCCCACTGCCTTGTGCGAGTCATCATGAAAAACCTGCTCAAAGATTGTTCGTTATCGGCTGTTGTGGCCGGGATGATCGCCACCTTCATCTCCTATGCCGGCCCACTGGTTATCATCTTTCATGCCGCGCAAAGCGCCTCCTTGTCTCCTGAAACACTTTCATCCTGGGTCTGGGCGATTTCCATCGGCAGCGGCGTGCTCGGGGCAGTACTGAGTTTGCGCTGGCGTGTACCGGTGGTGATTGCCTGGTCAATCCCGGGATCGGCGCTTCTGGTCACGGCTCTGCCACACACAGGGCTGAACCAGGCGATAGGCGCTTATCTGGTGGCCAACCTGATCTTGCTGCTTATCGGTCTCAGTGGTGCCTTCGACCGGATCATTGCGCGCTTGCCCGGTTCAATTGCTGCCGGCATGCAAGCCGGCATCCTGTTCTCATTCGGCACCGAGGTGTTCCGTGCCTTGCCGGTGCAGCCCATGCTGGTGCTGTCGATGTTCGTGACCTACATCGTGATGCGCCGGGCATGGCCACGCTATGCGGTGGCGGCAGTGCTGCTGGTGGGCGGCGCGATCACCCTGCTGGGCGGGCATTTGCGCAGCGAAGCGCTGGTGTTCGCCTTGGCGACTCCCCAGTGGATCACCCCCGAATTCAGTCTTGCGGCCATCCTGAATCTGTCGCTACCCCTTGTCCTCGTGGCGCTGACAGGGCAATTCATGCCGGGCATGGCGGTGTTGCGCAATGCAGGTTTCAACACGCCGGCCAGCCCGATCATCAGCGCCAGCGCCCTTGGCGCAATGCTGCTGGCACCCTTTGGCTGCCATGGCCTGAATCTGGCAGCGGTAACTGCCAGCCTGTGTGCGGGCAAGGAAGCCCACGAGAACCCAAAGCGGCGCTATATCGCCGCGCTGTCGGGGAGTGCGACTTACCTGGTGTTCGGTATTGCGGGGGCTACGCTGGTATCGCTGTTCGCCGCATTCCCGGCCGCCTTGATCGCAGCGCTGGCGGGGTTGGCGCTCTACGGTGCCATCAGTGATGCACTGGTGCGTAGCCTGGCTGAGCCCAAGGAGCGCGACGCCGGGTTGTTCACCTTTCTGGTCACCGCGTCGGGCGTGTCTTTTCTTGGAATGTCGGCCGCGTTCTGGGGGCTGATGTTTGGTTTGCTCGCCCACTTTTTGATCGTTGCCCGGCGACCGGTGACCGCTGCCTGCTCCCCACAAAACTGATACCGCCCGCGACGTTCAGCCCTGCGCCTGCCCGCAAATACCCTCTGTCTCCAAACCGGACAAACCATTTGACAATATAACCTTTCGGTATAAGTTTATTCCATAAAAGCAGCACATGGCCAAATGCCTGTCTGTCCTCAGGGACATGATGGCCATTGACGCTGCCATTAGCCGAAGGAGATAAGAAATATGAATCTTGCAAAGAGATTCAGCCTCACCGCGAGTGTGAGCACCGCTGTTTTGATGCTGTCGATACCCGCCCATGCCGAAACTTCAGGACAGAAAATCTACACCCAGGGAGGAGCGTCGCCGGCCGCTATGGCTTGCGCTGCCTGCCATGGTGCCAACGGTATGGGTACCGCCAGCGCCGGGTTTCCGCGCCTGGCAGGTCTGCCCGCCGGCTACATGTCCAAGCAGATTGAGGATTTTCGCTCTGGCAAGCGGGCCAATGGCGTGATGCAACCCATCGCCGTTGCCCTTGGCGATGCCGAAGTCGATGCTGTTGCCACCTATATGGCGGGGATGAGCCCCGGTGCTGCGAGCACGGCACTCGACCCGACAGGACCTGTCACCAGCGCGGTAGAAAAAATCGTGAAGCAAGGCGACTGGAGCCGGAACATTCCTGCCTGCGTCGCCTGCCATGGAGAGGGCAATACCGGTGTGGGCAGCAGCTTCCCGCCGTTGATGGGGCAATCCGGTGTTTACCTCGCGGCACAGTTGAATGCCTGGCGCAGCGGCACCCGCAAAAATGACCCCAATGACCTGATGGGGCATGTCGCCCGCTCGCTGAGCGACACTGAGGTGAAAGACATCGCCACGTATTTCGACAGCCTGAACGGGGAGGCGAGCCAATGAATTTCCCAGTGAAAGTGTTGCTGACTGTCGGGATTGCGGTGCCACTGCTCGCGGCCAAAACGTACTACGAAGAGCGGGATATGAAACCGCTCCCGGCGCCTTCAGCGGTGCAGCCGACCGTGGCTGCAGACACGCCAGCGCCCTCGGCAAAACCGTCCAGCGGGGTTTTTACACCGCCGGATGAGTCTCAACTGCCGGATAATGCCTTTGGCGAACTGGCGCTGCAGGGGCGAAATATTTTCGTCAACACACCGCAAAATGCTGCCGAATTCGTCGGTAACGGGCTTAGCTGCAGTAACTGCCACCTTGACCAGGGCCGTAAGGCGGATTCCGCTCCCCTGTGGGGGGCTTATGGCATGTACCCGGCCTATCGAAAAAAGAACGACAAGGTCAATACCTTTACCGAACGGATGCAAGGCTGCTTTGAGTTCAGTATGAATGGCAAGGCACCGTCCAGTGACAGCCACGTCATGAAGGCGTTGAGCACGTATGCGTATTGGCTGGCGACTCAGGCCCCCATCGGTGAGAGCCTTCCTGGCCGTCTTTACCCTGTGATTCCCGCGCCTGAAAAAGGCTACGATCTGGCCAAAGGCAAACAGATCTACGCTGAGCAATGTGCGATCTGTCATGGCGATGAAGGGCAGGGGCAAAAGTCCGCAGGCAAATTTGTCTTCCCGCCGCTCTGGGGCAAAGACTCTTACAACTGGGGCGCCGGGATGCACCGCATCAATACGGCAGCCGGCTTCATCAAGCAAAACATGCCCCTCGGTAAGGGCAATACCCTGAGCGATGAAGAGGCCTGGCACGTGGCTGCCTATGTCAACAGCCATGAAAGGCCTCAGGACCCGCGCCTTGTCGACGGCTCCGTTGAAAAGACCCGTAAAAAGTTCCATGAAGGCGATGGCGTGAACTTGTATGGCGAGTCCGTCAACGGCGTACTGCTGGGGCAGGGCACTGATTGACCTCCTGACGGTAAGCGACTAATAGCCCTGCAGGAGCGCGCTCCTGCAGGTGCTGCTGATTGTGGGAATTTCCCACGCGCCATTGCCGTGACTTATCCGTTGCTTATAGTCTAGGGCGACTCTCTGGCTGAATCCTTTTAGTCCTCCACGTCACCGGTGCCTTGCTGCACCTACGGATCTGTTGATGAATGCACCGCGAACTGCTAATAGCCCAATCAAGGCCGTGATTTTCGATATGGACGGCTTGTTACTGGACACGGAAGGTATCTACACCGAAGTCACGCGGATCATTGCCGAACGTTATGGCCGTACCTACGACTGGGAAATCAAGCAGCACATCATTGGCCGTGGGGCCATGGATCTGGCCGAGTACATCGTCACGGCGCTGGAGTTACCGATCACGGCCAGCGAGTTCCTGGAAATCCGCGAACCGCTGATCAGCGAGCGTTTCCCCAAGGCATTGGGCATGCCGGGCGCTGAAGCCCTGGTGCGGCATCTCAAAGCGCACAATATTCCGATCGCCGTGGGCACCAGTTCATCGAGCCACTCATTCGCTCACAAGACCACCTTGCACCGTGAATGGTTTGACCTGTTCGACACTATTGTCACCGCCGATGATCCCGAGGTCGGGGCGGCCAAGCCGGCACCCGATATCTTCCTCACCGCCGCCCGCCGATTGGGCGTAGCGCCCGAAGACTGCCTGGTTTTCGAAGACTCACCCTTCGGCGTCACCGCCGCCAAAGCGGCGCACATGACCGCTATCGCCGTGCCGGACGAAGCCATGGCCGACAGCAAGTACCTCCATGCCGACCAGGTCATTCGCAAGCTGGCCGACTTCAACCTGGCCTCCTACGGACTGCCGGCGCAGGCATAAGGGCCACTGATGCAGCGGCACCTGTTGCCAGCTCAGAGAAGTAACCGTCAGCGCTGGGGAGATGACGTCATACGCATTTCCCCCGGTGCTCTTCTATAGTGGATTAGCGTTGCTCCTCTGTTCAAGATTGACCGCGCAACTACTGAAGTCTGATGCCCTTGTAATGCAGGAGCAAACCCATGCCGATCGAGCCATCCGACAACAAAAACACCACAGCCGCTCCGGACGGGCAGCAAACCGTCAAGATACCTGCGCCACTTGAACGCAGCCGGTTCGGCGGTACGCAACGTCGCCATGAGCGCCCGGACGAAGACGACGCACCCGTGTCACGCAGTGACCTCAGCAAAGGCCCTGAGGAAGTGCTTGAGGACCGCGAAGCACATATCAACTGGAGCGTTCTGCTGATCTCGTCACTGGTGATCCTGGCGTTCTCGATCTGGGCCATTGTCATGCCCGATGAAGCACGCACGACGATGAAAACAGCCGTCGACTGGATTGCGATCAACCTCGGTTGGTACTACGTGGTCACGATCACCTTAGTGATCGGCTTCGTACTTTGGGTGGCGTTCTCCAAGGAGGGCGATGTGCGAATCGGCCCCGACCACTCACGGCCGCAGTACAAGCTCGTGACCTGGGTCGCGATGCTGTTTGCTGCCGGTGTCGGGATCGACATGCTCTTCTACTCAGTTACAGGGCCGGTGGTGCAGTACCTTTACCCACCCTCCGGCGAGGGCAGTACATCGGCAGCAAGGCAGGATGCAGTGGTCTGGACCATGTTCCACTACGGCATCGCAGGCTGGGCAATGTATGCATTACTCGGTATGGCCATGGGGTATTTCGCCTATCGCTGGGACATGCCGTTGTCGATCCGTGCGGCTCTCTATCCGCTGCTCGGCAAACGTGTACGTGGCCCCTTGGGCGACGGCATCAGCATCATTGCGCTGGTGGGCACCGTGTTCGGTGTGGCGACATCAATGGGCATCGGCGTCGTGTTGCTAAGCGTCGGGTTCTCGCTGATTTTCGGCTTTGAACAGGGCCTCACGCTGCAAATCGCGCTGGTCATCGGCGCTGTGATCCTGACCATCGCCGCCACCACCTCCGGTGTCGATCGCGGCATCCGCTGGATCGCCGAGCTGAACCTCTGGAGCGCGGTGGCGATGATGCTTTACATCCTTTTCACCGGGCAAACGGCATTTCTCCTGAACGCTCTGGTCGAAAACATCGGCCAGTTCATTGTCACGTTCCCCGCGCGCACGCTGCAAACCTTCGCCTATGAGCCTGAGGGTGCCGAGTGGATGGGCGGATGGACGCTATTCTTCTGGGCGTTCTGGCTTGCGTGGGGGCCCTTTGTTGGCGTTTTCCTCGCCCGTATTTCGCGCGGGCGGACGCTGCGCGAATTCGTGATTGCAGCAATCACTGCCCCGGTCCTGTGCGACTTCATTATCGTCTCGCTGTTCGGCAACTCGGCGCTGTTCGAGGTGCTGCAGGGCAACACGGCATTTGCCGAGCTTGCGGTCCAGAGTCCAGAGCAAGGCTGGTACGCACTCCTGGGGATGTTTCCCGGCTCGACTTTCCTGATTTGGCTGGCAACGCTCTCGGGGCTGTTGTTCTACCTCACCAGCGCAAACTCGGGGGCAATGGTGATGTCCAACTTCTCGGCCTCAATTCCGGATCCGTCGCACGACGGACCCAGTTGGCTACGTATCTTCTGGGCAATCCTCACGGCGGTGCTGACAATCGCGATGCTGTTCGCCGGCGGAGTCACAACCATGGAGTACGCGACGCTGATTTTCGCGCTTCCGGTGACGATTGTTGCCTATCTGGTGATGGCATCGTTCTACAAGGTGCTGAGAATGGAGCGGGCCGAACGTGAAGGGCGGGTGCTGCGCAGACCTTCGATAGCGCCAATCGGTGGGCATGTCCCGGAAAGGTCGTGGAAGCAGCGGCTTGAACAGCTGCGCGCCTACCCGTCGCTGCGCCAGGTGACTCAGTTCCTTGATCGAACCGTACGCCCGGCGCTCGACGAAGTCGCTGCGGAGTTCCGGAATCAGGGCTACAACATCGAGCAGGACACGACTACCAATGTGAACGGTATCGAGGAACCCCTGCTGCGAGTGTCCATGGACGCTTTTCGCGATTTTTACTACCACGTCGCCGTTGTCGAAGCGCCGGTACCGATGTTCAGTGGCCGAATGTCGCGTGAAACCGATGTCTACTACCGGCTGGAGGTTTACACCCAGACCGGCTCTGGAGGCTATGACCTGATGGGCCTGACCAAACAGCAGATCATTGACGACGTCCTCGAGCGATACGAGGCACACCTTGCATTCCTCACTTTCTCCTCGCAGACCGATACTGCATCCGTCCTGACACCGCCGAAGGGGGCAGGGGAACAAGCCGGGTCTTAAGCTGGCAACTTGTCCCCGAACGGCTACCTGCTGTGCAAGCAGCCCTTACCAATCACTGGAGCCTGTATGTTGATCGACCATCTTGACCACCTGGTATTGACGACCTGCGACGTCGACGCCTGCAAGGATTTCTATACCCGGGTCCTGGGCATGCGTGCCGAGACCTTTGGCAGCGGTCGTTTGGCGTTCCATTTCGGCGAGCAGAAAATCAACGTCCACGAGCGTGGACATGAGATAAACCCCAAAGCCCATTTACCCGTCCCCGGTTCGCTGGATCTCTGCTTCATCGCCAGTGAAGGGCTGGATCGTGTGATCGCGCATTTGAATGAACAGCGCTGGCCCATTCTGGAGGGGCCTGTACCGCGAACCGGGGCCACAGGCCCCATTCGTTCGGTGTACCTGAGAGATCCGGACCTGAACCTGATCGAGATTGCCGAAAAGGCCTGACGTCGAGCCTCGTGCGCCTCGACGTCAACCCAGGCTGTCACTGAGGCTTGTCAGCGGCATCTTCTTGCGCAGCCGTATCGATACTTACCACCACCGACATGCCCGGACGCAGCCGCTCGCTCTGCTCCTGGCCTTCATCCACGGTGATACGCACCGGCACCCGCTGTGAAATCTTGACGAAGTTGCCGGTGGCGTTGTCCGCCTGCAACAGGCTGAACTCCGACCCGGTTGCCGGTGAGATACGCTGCACCCGGCCCTGGAATTTGCGGTGACCCAGCGCATCCACAGTGAAGCTCGCCGGCTGGCCGACCTTCACGTTGTCCATCTGGGTTTCCTTCATGTTGGCAATCACCCAGAACTGGTTGGGCACCAATGCCATCAACTGCGCACCGGAGTTCACATAGCCCCCCAGACGCACACCGATTTGTCCAAGCTGGCCGTCCTTTGGCGCGATGATGCGGGTGTTGGACAAATCGATCCGGGCCAGTTGAACGGCCGCTTCCGCACTGGCCACGGCGGCCTCCAGCGAGCCCCGGTTAACGATGACGGTTTGCAGGTCCTGTCGCGCAATTTCCAGGTTTGCCTGGGCCTGGGCCACCGCGGCTATGGCCTGAGCGTTCGCGGCCAGCGTAACGTCGAGCTCGCGCCGGGACACGGAGCCGTCATCGACCAGCGCCTGGTTACGTCGCAGATCGGCCGCGCTTTTACGCGCCTGCGCCTGCGCATCGGCAACACCGGCCTGGCGCAGCTTGATCGTAGCTTCGGCACTGTTGCGTTGCTGCACCACGTTGGCCAGCGCGGCTTTTTGCACTGCCAGTTGCGCCAGGGACTGATCAAGGCGCTGCCTGTAGATCCGGTCGTCGAGGCGCACCAGCAGGTCACCGGCTTTCACGAACTGAAAGTCCTGCACCGGCACTTCGTATACATAGCCGCTCAGCTGCGGGCCGATGATGGTCACCTGACCGCGCACGAGGGCGTTTTCCGTGGTTTCGATCGAGCTGCTGAACGGCGGCAATTGCCAGGCGTACAACACCACCAGCACCCCGGCCAGGGCAACACCCGCAAAACCCAGGCTGGACATAATGCGCACAGGCCGAGAACGAGGTTCAGTGTTCGCAGTGGGCGGCGGCTCGGAGCCCTCAGGCGTGGCGGCAATGGCGTTGGTGGTTGTGGTCGTCGGTTCGGTCATGTAGAGGTGGCACCGCTGGGTTGTACGGAAGGAATGGCGGGAGTCGGGGCGACAGCCTTGGTGGTGCACCTCAACCATAACGCACGAATGGAGATCCAGATCATGGTCAGTATGGCTATGACGGCAATCAGCATGAACACATCGTTATAGGCCAGCACATTGGCCTCACGGGTGGCGGCCGCGGCCAGACTGCGGATGCCCTGCAGGTTGCGCAGACTTGGGTCGGCGATCAATGAACCGACGGCCGAACCGCCGCTCTGCACCCGCGCTTCGACACGAGGATCGAGCAAGGTCAGGTGCTCGACGATGTGACTGGAGTGAAATTTCTCGCGCACGATCTGGAACGTCCCCAGCAGCGCTGCACCGATCAGGCCGCCCAGGTTCTGGCAGATCCCGAACAGCACCGAGAAACTGATCAGGTTGCGCGGGTTGCTCAATACATTGCCCATGCCATAGATCATGGTCGGGCCGAGGAAAAATGTCCCGCCGAAAGCCAGGAGAAACTGGCTGATATAGAGGTTTCCCGGGCGCGTCAGGTTGTTGGAGTAGCTGTCCATCACTGAACCGGTGGCCATCAGCGCCAACGAAATGATCACGGGCAGGTACAGGTGTTTCGGGTTGATCGTCAGCGCGCTGATGACGAGACCGGCCACGCTGCCCAGCAGCATGACCACATACAGGCTGTGCAACTGCTGGCTGCTCATGTTCAGCGTCTGCATGAAGCCAACCGCTCCGGTGGACTGCTCCGACAGCACCATGCGGATCAGAATCACTGACAGGCCCAGACGGATCATGGTCCCGCTGCCCAGCCAGCGGGTCATCAACATGGGATTGTCGCGGTTATGCTCGATGGCCAGCCCCGCCATGATCAGCACTATTGACCCCACCGACGCATAACCGATCCAGGTTGCCTCGAGCCACCAGTCGATGCGCCCCAGGGACAGCACGGCACACAGCAGGGCCACGCCGCTGGCCAATAATGTGAAGGTGAGAAAATCAAGGGCCTCGAAGGTCTTGAAGCGATCGCCCGGTGGCAGCTTGAGCAGGAACACACAGCCCAGCGACAGCAGCGCCATACCCAGCTCAAACAGGTAGAGCCCGCGCCACTCGGCAATCTGCAGCAGATCTTCAGAGAACAACCGGGCCAGCGGCAAGGCCAACTGCGAAGCCCCCAGGCCCAGCACCAGCGCCTTCAGCCGCCACTTGCTCGGGAACGCCTGGATCATGTAGTACAGGCCCAGCGAGGTCAGTGCCGCACCCACCATGCCATGGGCCGCCCGTACGGCAATCGCCGAGTTGAGGTCGTTGACGAACAAGTGAGCGAAGGTGACCAGCGCATAGAGCACCAGAAACACCTCAGTGAATGCCCTCAGGCCAAACTGCTGGCGAAACTTGACCAGCAGCAGGTTCATCGAGACGTTGGTCATGACATACGCGGCCGGCAGCCAGGCCATTTCCGCAGTGGTTGCGCCGAGTGAACCCTGCAGATAAGGCAGGTTGGCAATCACCAGCGAGTTACCCAGGCCACCGGTCAACGCCACCAGTAAACCTACCAGCGCAAAGGCCAAACGTTTTAAGGATGGGTGTTCAGGCGTTGAAGGCGAGCCCGGAAGGGACGGCTTTTCATGGGGCAGCCAGTCACGCGGGGTGTAGTCTTTCATTCAAAGGCCTTAAAAACACGGCTGGACTCATGAGCGCGACAGCCGGGCTCAGTGGCACTATCTTCTCATGATTATCGCCAAGGATTGCACCATGCCCGATATTGCCTCAACGGCTGTGCCGTCGCCAGATGTGCACGACGTAGACGGCACGCAGCAGCCAGGCACCGGTCGTAAAAAGCAGCGCGGGCCAAATGGTTCAATGCACTGGCGTGAAACGCACGATACCCAACAAATTTCTCGCTTGCAGCGTTTCGGCTGGCAAAGGGCCGGCCAAGGCGGTGCGGTATCACGCATAAGCGGGTCGAGTCCGGGTTGTTACTTTTTCATGCCACCGTTTTCATGTCCGCAAGCTGGGGATTTCGCGGGCGCGACACGCTCAGCCCCAGAAGTCCGCCGATCACCAGTGCCCCTGCCATGAAGTACATGGCCGCCTGGGTGTTGCCGGTGAGCTGCGTCAACCAGCCGACCACAATCGTGCTGAAGAACCCTGCGACATTCCCCAGTGAGTTGATCAACGCAATCCCGGCCGCCGCCGCAGCGCCGCCGACCACAGCCGTGGGCATGCCCCAGAACACGGGCAAGCTGCTGATCATGGCTGCGGTGCCGATGGTCAGACCGATCATCGACAGCAACAGGCTGTCGCCGAACAAGGTGCCGAACACGACGCCGCCAGCGCCGATAAAGGCGCAGACACCGAGGTGCCAGCGATATTCGCGATGGCGGTCGGAGCTGCGTCCCACCAGTACCATGCTCAGGGTCGCCACGGAGTAGGGGATTGCAGTCAGTACACCGATGGCCCACGGTTCGGCCACGCCGCTGTTGCGGATGATGGTCGGCATCCAGAAGCTGATCACGTACTGCCCCAAGACCAGGCAGAAATAAACCGCGCCCAGCAGCCAGATTTTCGGATTCAATAAACCGTCGCGCACCGAATTTCGGGGCTTATCCATGGCTTCGCGGTCCAGGGCCGCCTGCATCCCGCGCTTTTCTTCGGGGCTGAGCCAGGGGGCATCGGCGATGCGGTCACGCAGCAGGAAGAACACTGCAGCCCCCAGCGCCACTGCCGGCAGGCCTTCAATCACGAACAGCCATTGCCAGCCGGCATAACCTGCGACGCCATCGAGCGACTGCATGATCAGCCCGGAAATCAGCGAGCCGAGCATGCTCGAGATCGGCAGGGCAGCGATGAACAATGAAATCATCACCCCGCGCCGATGACTCGGGAACCAGGTGGTGAGGTAGAAAATAATCCCGGGGAAGAAACCGGCTTCGGCGACGCCAATCAGAAAGCGCAGCACGTAAAAACTCATCGGCGTTTCGATAAACATCATGGCGGCCGAGAGCAGGCCCCAGGTCATCATGATCCGTGCGATCCAGCGCCGGGCGCCAAACCGGTGCAGTGCAATATTGCTGGGGATCTCGAACATCAGGTAACCGACAAAAAACACACCGGCGCCTAACCCGTAAACGGCATCGCTGAACTTCAAGTCATCGAGCATCTGCAATTTGGCAAAGCCGACATTCACCCGGTCGAGGTAAGCCACCAGATAGCAGACGATCAGTAGCGGTATGACCCGCCACGCGGTTTTTCGGTAGGCCGATTGCAGGGCATGGTCCGGCATGTCACCGGGTTGCGGCGATAACGTGTTCATCTCGAGCCTCTTTCTTGTTGTTGTAGGGGCGTTCCTGAAATGGCAGGGCTCACCTCAGAGGGCGCGGCCTCCCGGCCAGTCACCGCATTCGCACATGCTGCGCACGACTTCGCGGATCAACTCACTGATCAGTGTTTTAAGCGGGCTGGCGGGCATCGAGGCACAGCTGCAGATACCCAGGGTTCTGGAAAATCCGTCCACGGCTATCCGGTGCGCAACCAGGCGCCCGTCTTCGATTTCACGCATGGCCAGATTCAACGGCATGATGGTGTGGCCAATGCCGGCTTCGACCGCACTTTTGAGAATGTGTACCGAGTTGACCTCCATGGCGATATCACCCGCTGCCAATCCGCGCTCTTTCACCGCACGCTCGACGAGGGTGCGCGTGCAGTGGCCATGGGCCTGGCTGGGGAACACCAGCGGCCGGGCCAGCGCTTGCGCCAGCGAAACCTCGCCCGCAGCAGGTGCGTCGGGGGCATTGGCCCGGTGGATGAGGTAAAAATCCTCTTCGATCAACGGACTGAACAGCACCTGCGGTGGCAAATCGAGAGAGGAAAACAGTGCCAGGTCTACGCGACCACGAGTCAGTTGATCCATGACATTACCGGTCAACTCTTCGTTGAGATGGAATGACACCTGCGGGTAACGCGCAGCCACCGCGCGCAGCAATGGCATGGCGAGAAGGGTTGCAACACTTTGCGGCAGCGCAACAATGATCGATCCGCTGACCAACTCCGGGCTGCTGCTGACGGCGGCGCGGGCATCGACCAGATGTTTGAGCATGCCCAGGGCATATTCATAAAAGACCTTGCCGGCCTCACTGGGAGTCACCCCGTTGTGGCTGCGATGAAACAACTGCACACCCAGTTCGTCTTCCAGCGCGGACATCTGCTTGCTCAATGCCGATTGCGCCACATGCACCTGGCGAGCGGCCCGGGACAGACTGCCGCAGTCGATCACGGCGACAAAATATTTGATCTGGCGGATTTCCATGGGGGCGCTTCCTGCAGGGCTCGTACATACGGGGCCGGTGATGGTACAGCGCGTCAGCCTTTCGAGTGCCCGCGAGGAAAGATCTTCCCGGGGTTCATCAGTTGTTTCGGGTCGAGGGCCGCCTTGATCGCTTTCATGACGTCCACGGCATTCTCGCCGTGTTCAACGGCCATGTAGTGCTGTTTGGTCAACCCGATCCCGTGTTCGCCCGTGCAACTGCCGTGCATGGCAATCGCACGCTCGGCCAGCCGATGAGCCACCGCTTCGGCGCGCTGGACTTCACCCTGATCCTCGGGATCAACCAGAATCAACGCATGGAAGTTGCCATCACCCACGTGACCGAAAATCGGAGCGAGCAGGCCATTTTCGGCAAGGTCGGCGGCAGTGGCCTCGATACAGTCGGCAAGCCGCGAAATCGGCACCACGGCATCGGTGGTCAGGGCGCGGCAACCGGGACGCAGGGCCAGGGCCGCGAAATAAGCGTCGTGCCGTGCTTGCCACAAACGGCTGCGGTCTTCCGGGTGCACTGCCCACTCAAAGTCCAGCCCCTGATGCTCGTCGGCCACCATCCGCACCGTCTCGATCTGTTCCTTTACCCCTGCTTCAGAGCCGTGCAATTCGAAGAACAGCGAGGGCGCCTCGCGCAGTTGTGTTTTGCTGTAGGCATTGAGTGCGCCCATGGTCAACGCGTCGAGCAGTTCGATACGGGCAATGGGCACGCCGAGCTGAATCGTCTGAATGACCGCGCGGACAGCAAGATCAACACTTGGAAATCGGCAGACGGCCGCCGAGATCGCTTCGGGAATCGGGTGCAACTTGACGGTCAGCTCGGCGATGGTCGCCAGCGTACCGCCTGAGCCCACCAGCAAATGCGTCAAGTCGTAGCCGGCCGAGGACTTGCGTGCCCGTCCGCCGGTATTGATCACCCGGCCATCAGCCAGCACGGCGGTCATGCCCAGCACGTTTTCGCGCATCGTGCCGTAGCGCACGGCGTTGGTTCCGGAGGCCCGAGTCGCCGCCATACCGCCCAGGGAGGCATCTGCGCCCGGATCGATCGGGAAGAACAGTCCTGTGCCATGCAATGCGGCGTTCAACTGCTTGCGGGTCACGCCGGGTTGCACGGTGGCGTCCATGTCGTCGACACGGATCTCGAGAATTCGGTTCATGCCCGAAACATCAATGCTCACACCGCCGTGTGATGCCTGCAACCAGCCCTCCAGGGACGTGCCGCTGCCATAGGCAATCATGGGGACATCGTTGCGATAGCAGGCGGCGCTGATGTCGACGATATCGTCAAGGCTGTTGGCGTACGCCACGGCGTCCGGCGGCATGGGGTCGAGTGCGGAAATATCGCTGCCATGGTGCTCACGCACGCTGGCCGCGGTAGAAAATCGTGTGCCGAGCAATTGGCACAGCTCATCGCGCAATGATTGCGGGAGGGCCGGGCGGTCACAAGCAGCAGGGAAGGTCATCGAGCAATCTCCGGTTATTGTTCGCGGCGTAAAGCCTGCGGCATTTGTAGGGAGTTATCGCTCATCTTAGGCAGCCTTGGGTCAACACTCGTAGTGCTGATTTCAGATGGAGCCATCTGGAAAAGAGATGGCCATTAATGTCAAAAATGACCGGGCATGCACCTCGGTGCGTATTCCGCCGGAGTGGGTGTTCAGCGCCGGGCAGAGAGTTGTTGCGGCGCCAGAAATGCATCGTGGAAGTAGTTACGAAACGCCTGCATGGCCGGGCTGAACTCACGCTCGCGGTGCCAGGCCAGCCCCACGCTCATAGGCGTTACCTCGTCGGTGATGGTCAGGGTTTCGATGCGTTTGCCTTCCAGTGACCAAGGCCGGTGCACCAGGTCCGACAGGATCGCCACGCCGCTGCCATTGGCAACCATGCTGCGAACCGCTTCCACCGAGCTGGTACGCACGCGCACGTTGGGTTGACGCTGGGCATGCTCCCAATAACGCATGGCGCTTTGTTCGGCTTCGTCGACCGTCAGCAGAATGTAGGGCTCTTTCGCCACGTCATCGAGGCTGACCGCGGTACGCTCACACAGAGGGTGATGGCTGGGCAGCCATAATCGGCGTTCGGAGTTGAAAAGGGTCTCCGAGATGATATCCGGGTGCGTCAGGTTGGCGGTGAGCACAACCGCCATGTCGAATCGGCCCTCCAGCAGGCCTTGCTCGATGGCGCTGCGTTCTTGCTCATGGACTTCGATCGCCACATCCGGGTGCCAGTGCTCCAGCCGTTGCAGATGATGCGGCAAGAAATAACCGATGACGGTGTAACTGGCCGCCAACCGCAACAGGCCACTGGCGCGTATATCCGGCAGCGGGCTGTTCAGCGCGTCATCGACGCTGCGCAAAATCACGTAGGCCCGATTCAGAAAGTGCCGACCGGCATCGGTCAGGTTCATACCCTGGGCCGAACGCTGAAATAACAGCGTGCCAAGCAAGGCTTCCAGCTCCTTGATCGCAGTGGTGACCGCCGATTGTGAAATGTTCAGGTGCAGGGCTGCTTGAGAAATTTGCCCGACCTCGGCAGTGGCAACGAAATAGCGGACCTGGCGCAAGGTGAGTGACATGAGGACTCCGGCCGACAAGGTATCTGTTTTTCAGAAGATACCCTATCTGTTAATAGATCTTCCCAAGGGGCAAGCAGGAATCTAACGTGGCCTGCATGAAGTCACAAGCGTCAGGAGCAAGCAGCATGCAAGCAGTAGATTTCAATTCGGACATGGGCGAAGGCTTCGGCCCATGGACCATCGGTGACGGTGTTGACGATGAGCTGATGGCCTTTATCAGTTCAGCCAATATCGCCACTGGCTTTCACGCCGGCGACCCTGGCACCATGCGCCGCACCGTCGAGCAGGCCAGGCGCCTGGGGGTGGCTGTCGGCGCCCATCCGGGGTTCAGAGATCTGGTCGGCTTTGGCCGTCGGCACATCAATGCGCCTGCGCAGGAACTGGTCGACGACATTCTTTATCAGTTGGGTGCCCTGCGTGAAATCGCCCGGGCACAAGGTGTCTCCCTGCAACATATCAAGCCCCACGGTGCGCTTTACATGCACCTGGCCCGGGATGAAGAAGCGGCCCGATTACTGGTGGAAAACCTCCAGCGCCTGGAACCCGGGTTACTGCTGTATTGCATGCCGGGGTCAGTGATCTGCCGGGTCGCCCAAGCGCTCGGCCAGCCCGTGATTCGCGAGTTCTATGCCGACCGTGAGTACGACCTCAGCGGCTCCATCGTGTTCACCCGTCATGTACGCGCCCTCGATCCGGCCACCGTGGCCGCACGGGTGCTGCGCGCCTGTCAGGAGGGCGTGGTGCGCACGGTCGAAGGCGAAGACCTGAGCATTGAATTCGATTCCATCTGTTTGCACAGCGACACGCCGGGGGCTCTGGCGCTGGTCGAAGCCACGCGTCATGCGCTGGATAATGCCGGGATCAAGGTGCGCGCACCACGCTGATACCCAAGAAAGACGGGTACGCAGATACCCGCCGTTGAACAGCTCTTCATTTTTTGCCTGCCTTTCTACAAGTATTCCAAAAAGGAACTGACATGGCCGAACATAACGTCATTACCCCGTTGCCCGGGACCTTCTACCGTAAAGCCACTCCGGAATCGGCGAACTTCGTCGAAGCGGGGGACCAGGTCGGCGCCGATACAGTTATTGGCCTGATCGAAGTCATGAAGCAGTTTTCCGAATTGACCGCCGGGGCCTCCGGTCGCCTCAACGCCTTCCTGGTCGAAGACGGTGATCCGGTTGAACCGGGCCAGGTTGTTGCTTCACTCGATTTGATATGAGGGGGCGATCATGACTCAAGCCATTCATAAATTGCTGGTCGCCAACCGTGGCGAGATTGCCGTGCGCATTATTCATGCAGCCAAAGCACTGGGCATTCCTACCGTCGCGGCCTGCAGTGAGGCGGACCTTGACTCTCTGGCGGCACGGATCGCGGACGAAGTTCACCTGCTGGGCCCGGCCCGTGCGGATAAAAGCTACCTGAACGTCGAGGCGTTGCTGGCTGCCTTGAAAGCCACTGGCGCCAATGCCGTACACCCCGGTTATGGTTTTCTCTCGGAGAATGCCGACTTTGCGGAAGCGGTGATGGCCGCCGGAGCGATTTTCGTCGGCCCAGACCCCGATACGATCCGCCGCATGGGTGATAAAGCCGAGGCACGGCGTACCGCGCAAGCGGCGGGGGTCCCCGTGGTACCAGGCTCCCCCGGTGAACTGTTTGACGTCAGTGCTGCGTTAAAAGCGGCTGAGTCGGTGGGTTTCCCCTTGCTGATCAAAGCCTCTGCCGGTGGTGGGGGGCGTGGTATTCGCTTGGCAGAAAACGCTCAACAGCTGGCTGAAGAGTTTCCTCGTTCACAACGCGAAGCCCAGGCAGCGTTCGGCAATGGCGCCGTCTACCTGGAGCGTTTTATCAGCAAGGCGCGGCACATCGAAGTCCAGGTATTGGGGGATGGCCAGCACGCGGTGCATCTCTTCGAGCGCGAGTGCTCGCTGCAACGGCGTCGACAGAAAATCTTTGAGGAGGCACCATCGCCGGTCCTCAGCCAGCAACAGCGCGAAACGCTCTGCGCCAGCGCCGTGCGCCTCACCGAATCCCTGAATTACAAGGGTGCCGGAACCCTGGAATACCTGTACGACGACGCGACAGGCGAGTTTTTCTTTATCGAGATGAACACCCGGATTCAGGTCGAGCACCCCGTCAGCGAATTGATCACGGGCGTCGACCTGGTGCAGGAGATGTTGCGCATTGCTGGCGGCGAGCCGCTGGGCTACACGCAACGCGACATTCAACTCAACGGCGCAGCCTTGCAAATGCGGCTGAATGCCGAAGACCCGGCCCGGGATTTTTTCCCCAGCCCGGGCACCGTCGAGTCGCTGAACTGGCCCCAAGGCGATGGGATTCGCGTCGACACCCATCTGTATCAAGGCTACCGCGTGCCGCCTTACTATGACTCGCTATTGGCCAAGCTGATCGTTCACGGCGCTGATCGCGCCGAAGCTCTGGCCCGAGCACGAATCGCTGTAGAGCAAACCACGCTGACCGGCATGGCCAGCACCCTGGCGTTGCACGGCGAACTGCTGGAGCAACCGTGGTTGCAGAGCGCCGACTTCAACACGGGCACCCTGGAAACCTGGCTGGCCGAGCGCCGCGCTGGAGGTGAAGCATGAGCGAACCCATCCGCTACAGCTTTGGCGCCGATGAACATTTGTTCGCCGAAGTCAGCGACAGCATGTCCCTGGATGCGTTTTTCAAGGGGTTGGCCGTTACCCGTGCGGTGGAGCGTCTGGCGCTGGATGGCGTCCTCGATGTGTGCCTGGCCAATGCGTCGTTCCAGATTCGTTTTGACCCGGACCGCATTGCTCCCCATACCTTGCTCGAAGCCGTCAAAGGTGCTGAAGCCGAGGCGGTGGCAGAGCGCACCTTGCAGACCCGGATCATCGAAATCCCGGTGCTCTACAACGATCCCTGGACCCACGAAACCCTGATGCGCTTTCGCGACCGTCATCAGGATCCGGACGCCACCGACCTGGAATACGCTGCGCGGATCAACGGCCTGGCGGATGTCGAGGCATTCATTGCAGCCCATAGCGGGGCCCCGTGGTTTGTTTCGATGGTCGGTTTCGTCGCGGGTTTGCCATTCATGTTCCAGATGGTCGAGCGTGAACGTCAGTTGCAGGTGCCCAAGTACCTGCGCCCCCGCACCGACACGCCGAAATTGACCTTGGGTCACGGCGGTTGTTTTGGTTGCATTTACTCGGTGCGCGGCGCCGGCGGCTATCAGATGTTTGGCGTTACTCCGGCACCGATCTACGACCCGGAACAGAACCTGGCCTACCTGAAGGAACACATGGTGTTTTTTCGCCCAGGTGACATCGTGCAGTTCAAACCCATGGACCGTGAGGCCTATGACCACGCCGTGGCCGAAGTGGAAGCGGGGCGCTTCGACCTGCGGATTCGCCCGGTGGAGTTTTCGCTGGATGCGTTTCTGGCCGACCCGGTCGGCTACCCCAAATCGCTGCAGGAGGTATTGCCATGATCAAGGTTATCAAGCCAGGTCTCGCCACCTCGGTACAGGATCTGGGCCGCGAAGGCTATTACCACTTGGGGATTCCGCCTTCCGGTGCCCTTGATCAGTATGCCCTGAGTGCAGCCAATCAACTGGTCGGCAACCCGGCCGGCCTGGCGGCGCTGGAATGCACGTTGCTGGGGCCTGAACTGGAGTTTCAGCAGGACGCCCTGGTGGCAATTTGTGGCGCGCACATGACACCACGGCTCGACGGCGCAGAAATGCACCACGACACCGCATTTTCGGTGAAAGCCGGGCAAGTGCTGCGCTTTGACTTCCCCAAGGCGGGCGCACGCACTTATATAGCCGTGGCCGGCGGGATCGATGTGCCTGTGGTGCTTGGCAGTCGCTCCACGTATGCCTTGGGCGCACTGGGTGGCTATCAGGGACGCAGGCTGGTCGCAGGTGATGAACTGCCGATCGGCGTTGCCAGTGGCAAGGGCCGTGCAGGCGCCAGCCTGCCCATGGCGCTGCGACAATCTCTGGGTGGTGAGATCACGCTGCGCGTCGTGCCGGGCCTGTACTACCACCGCTTGACCGAATCGGCAGCCAAGAGCTTCTTCGCCGAGTCCTGGACCGTCGGCTCGGAAGCCGATCGCATCGGCTATCGTGTCAAGGGTGGCAGCCCGCTGGACTTTCAACCCCGTGAACAACCCTTTGGCGCCGGCTCTGATCCGTCGAACATCGTCGACAGCTGCTACCCGATCGGTTCAATCCAGGTTCCGGCCGGGCTCGAGCCCATCGTGTTACTGCGTGACGCGGTGTCCGGTGGTGGCTACGCGATGATCGGCACCGTGATCAGTGCCGACCTCGACCTGGTCGGCCAGATGCAACCCAACCAAAAGGCCCGGTTTGTGGCCGTCACCCTAGAAGAGGCGCTGGAAGCACGGCGTTCCTACAAGAAAAAGCTCAGTTGCCTGAGCACGCTGTTTCCTTCCTGATTCTGCCCGAGCCTCCCGCGGGCCGCTTCAATCGACAGGCCGTTGCACGTCACTGCAGCGGCCTGTGTGCTTGCACAGGATGCCTGCAACCCGACCGTCCGCGAAACAGACGGAACTCCTGCCTGACTGTGAACCTCTCACTACCTGTCATCTGATTCCCCCGCGACAGGATTCACGGGGTCATCCACATTGAGGTAAACATGCGCAATCTACTATCAGCATCAATTATTGCCGGCTTGTTGTGCGCGGTGCCTTTGGCCTCGCAAGCCGCCGACGAAGTGGCCAGTGACTGCAAGCCAGGGCAAATACTGGCCGATTCCATGGACCTGACCAGTTGCTATGGAAACGGCGACAAGGCACCGGATCAATTTATCCGTGAAGAGATGGCGATCAAAAACTGGAAGTCCAAAGGCCTGCCGCAGCCGGATGAACATACGCAATGGGTCGAAATGAGCGGGCACTATGTGCTGGTCAATCGCGCGAATTCCGTGATCAAGGAAATCCGTACCCCGAACGCCAAGGTCTTGACCCACTGATAGAGGCTGTCTAGGTCCCGCAGCCTGGACAGCCTCTGGCGTTCAGGGTTCAGGCGTATCCGGTTGAGGCCCAGGCAGGGTCGTGGTGCTGTCGTCCCTGTTTTGAGGCCCATTGCCATCCGTGTTCATGCCGCCTTGACGGCCTGCATCATTTCCCTGAATACGCGGGTCCATCGAAGGGTGGGTCGGCACATCCGTGTCGTTAAGGTTTTTCGCATCATTTTTGAGCGTGGGCTCCACACGCTGGGGAGCCGATGGCCGGGGCGGAGCTGCCGCATCAGTGGAGACCGGTATAGTGGCAAACGGTGTGTCCATACAGGATTGTATCAATTGATTTTCTTGGCTTTATGCGGCA
Source organism: Pseudomonas taetrolens (assembly GCF_900475285.1). NCBI lineage: Bacteria > Pseudomonadati > Pseudomonadota > Gammaproteobacteria > Pseudomonadales > Pseudomonadaceae > Pseudomonas > Pseudomonas taetrolens. The sequence continues at coordinate 2,451,577 of NZ_LS483370.1, forward strand.
GATTCATGCCATGAACAATTACAGTTTCCGTTGCGCAAGTTCAATTATTATCGCCTTCACATAGGTGGTGGGGCTGCGTACGATCTGCCGAACCCCGCCTCAAAAGCGGGGTTTTTCATTCCTGCTTCTGAGGCTCATACAGGAGCACAGGAATGGACGCACTTACCCGAACTCTCAAAGAGACAATCGAAGCCGCTGATCGCGCTATCACAGCCGAAGACTTCGACGAACTGATGAAGTTTTATGCGGATGACGCCAGTCTCGTGGTCAAACCAGGATTGACCGTCTCAGGCAAAGAGAGCATCCGCCGAGCTTTTGTCGCCATTGCGGATCATTTCAATAACAGCATCGTTGTCACACAGGGTGAGATCCAAGTTATACAAGGAGGTGATGTAGCTCTCGTTATCATGGAGACCTTGCTACAGGCCACGGATAAGGCCGGTGTGAAAATTGAGATTTCGCGCAGGGCGACCTACGTGTTTCGACAAATCTCGGAAAAGTGGCTATGCGTAGTGGACAACTCCTATGGGACGACGCTACTTGATAGCGTCGTCGGATCGCAGGACATCAAAAGGGTAGTGCCTACCTCCTGCAAGTAGGCTCCATCACCCACAAACGAAAGGCGGCAGTTTAGCGATCAGCAAGGTGTGTCTGCCAGACGCTTACCTCTATTCGGCCGCGTGCTTATATTTATTCACCTCAGCGCCCAAGTACTTCATCGTGTATCGCTATCGCAGCGACTTAAGTGTCAACCTGTAACACCACACGTTTATTGTCCTTGGCAGGCACATGAACAACCCTTCCGTTCAAGTGTTCCCCCGAAGAAAGAGTCATGTTCAAGGCGTGAGCCTTGTGCAGATCCTGTGTGACGGGGGATAACACCTGCACTTGAAAAGTTTCAGCACTGATGAATGTGATGATCACGTCGCAATCAATACTGTGGGCAACCGGCCCAAAAAGAGTGTCACGCAAGTAACTCAAGTGCGCACCTACAATCATTGGCTGATCCTCCAGGTCCCGATTACGCCTCGGGTGGGCTAGGGCACTGTCAGCGGACGCATGTACTCCGGCGTCAACCCGTTGAGCCAGAACAGAATCATGCACACCAGAACGGAAACGAGCACCAGTACGCCAACCCCCCAAACCGAAGCCGCGTACAGCAAGCCTCGGTCTTGAGTCAGGCGCATGAACTTCGGCAAGCCCACAAACAACAGAAACGTGGCGTAGGCCCCCGCCGCAATCAAGGCCGCCACGGCCAGCCAGCGGCTGGGGTAGAGCCCGGTGATTCCGGCAAGGAAATACGGGGTGGCGGTGTAGGCCGCAAAGCCGATGCACTGGTTCAGGGTGGGGCGGGCCTCGAAGGAGCGCGACATCCAGCGAATGAATCCGCCCATCAACAGCGTGCCAATCAGGGTCGTCAGGTACAGCAATACGCTCAGTTGCAGGGCGCTGACGGGGCTGAGCCGAACCCGCTCTTCGCCGGCCAGGCTCCAGCCAAGCCAGGTAACCCCGATATACAGGCACACACTGGGCAGCAAGGCCCAGAGCAACAAATGGGGAAGATAGTGCCGGGGCTGCTGATCCTCTTCGGTACGGATATCGACCCAGGCATGATCCGGGTGGGTCAGGAGTTTTACGATGTGCGTTCTCATGGCTGCCTCCAGTTCGCGAATATCGCAAGGGCCCTGCACATATGGAGGAGGCCGTGCCACAAGAGGTTCAAGTTTTATACGGCGCGTTCACTGCGCCGTTCAAAGCCTTGCGAAGCACTGCCACTGGTCCGGGCCTGAAGCAAAAGAATGGAATTATTTGTCTCTGGCCGGCTCTTCCGGATAGAAGCGCCTGATGCCTCACACGTATTCGTGGTCGGAGCCTGTCATGCCAGTACTGAATGTTTACCCTGTGTTTTTATCCCGAGTCCCCCCTGACAACTCAGTCGTTGGCCATCCGCACCTGTCCCGTACGTATATCCGGCGGTGGACGCCATGAGTGTGTTCGAGTCCTTGCGAGGCATACCCGCGCGCAGGCAGGACGGCGGTCCACTGCGCAGCCTGTATCACCGACCGGCCGGTCTGTTCGCCACCCGACGTTTCATTGAACTGCGCGGCTGCTTGCGCTGACTTGAAAGGAAACCCGTCATGGTCGACTCGACGCTCTCTTCTCCGGCACCCTTGCCTGCAACGCTGCCCCGCGCGGATCAGGCGCTGTTGCATCTGGGCCGACGCCTGCAGGCTGACGGCTATCGTTTTATCACGCCGACGCCCTTGACCCATCAACGCGTCAATGCACGTACCGGCCATGAAAGAACTGGAAAACCCCGGTTATGAACAGGTTGAGCGAATTGCCGTGGTGCTCCTTACCGTCACCTGCCTGAAGTGATCGCCCATGATCAACATGCCGCTTTCAAATGACCCTTGCCTGCAACGCTTCGGCATCGAAGAAGAGTATTTCATCACCGACCTGCGCAGCCGGCGTATGGTCGCCGAACCGTCTGCCTGGGTGCTTGATGCTTGCCGAGAGGCCATCGGGCAAGGGTTCGCCTACGAATTGCTCCAGGGGCAAATCGAGGTGGCATCGCCGATCTTTGACAGTGCGGCTCAAGCAACAGCCTATTTGAGCCGGGTGAGGCGTGACCTTAATCAGACGCTGGCCGAGCATGGCCTGGGCGTTATCTGCAGCGGTTCGCACCCGCTGGCTGAGTGGAAAGCCCAGCGCATCACGGTCCAGTCGCACTATCAGCAGTTGCTTGGAGAGTACGAAATCGTCGCTCGACGCAGCGTGGTGTGCGGCCTGCATGTGCATGCAGAGATCCCGAGCGGAGTCGATCGGGTTGCGGTCATGAACGAAGTGTTGCCATGGCTCCCCATGCTGCTGGCGCTGAGTGTTTCCTCGCCTTTCTGGCAAGGGCAATTAACCGGCTACTTCAGTTATCGACAAGTGGCATGTGATGAGTGGCCACGCATGGGCGTTCCTGAGTATTTGCCCGACGATCAGGCTTTTGAGCACTACCTCGCGTTGCTGCATCAGACCCGCGCGGCGGACAAGGAAGTCGATGTGTGGTGGGGCTGTCGGCCTTCGCTGCGTTACCCCACGCTGGAGTTACGCATGACCGATGCCTGTCCACGGCTGATCGACGCCCTGATGCTCGCCAGCTTGTACCGGGTGATGGTCAAGCACGCATGCCTGTTGCCGGCCCCCGGTAGCCATTACCGTCCCGAAAGTCATTGGATGCTCAAGGAAAACCGCATTCAGGCCCGGCGTTGGGGCCCTTATGGGCGCTTCGTGCTGCTGCCCGATACGACACCAATGTCGTTGGCGCAATGGCTCGATCGGGCTCAGCAGACCTTTGCTGCAACGGCCCGAATACTGGGTGAAGACGGTGTTTTTGACCAGGCCCGGCAAATATTGCAGGTCGGCACCAGTGCCGAGCGTCAAGTGCGGTGCTTCGACAGGCCACACACTTCAGCGCTGGTGCGTCGGCAAGCGGTGGTTGATCTTTTGCTCGAAGAGAGCGCAGAGGGTTGAAAGCAGGGGCACGAGCCGCGAAGGAGGGGCGCGAGTGCCATGGCCGTAGGGTTGTAACGTCTAGGGCACTCGTTCGTTGTGACATGCAGAGGGGGTCAGACGCTCAGCAGCGCAATCATCGCCGGTACGGTCAGCACCGCAGTATAGAACCCCATGAATTGCACGCCGATGTTGAAACCGAGGAAGCGCGACAGAAAACCTCCGAGCAGTCCCACGGTAATGATCACCAACAAACCAAGCGCGCCACCTTCCCAAATGCCGATCACCAGGATCAACCCGACAAACGTGGCGATGACCGCTTCATGGCTGATTTTGCGCGAGACATAAGACGCCGCGCGGTGGGCGTAATTCATGGTGAAGGGGTAGGCGATCAGGATGGCAACCACCACGGCCAGCATCCCATAGCCCAGAAACTCCCAGGTACTGAGCAGTGAGTGGAGGTTGTGCACCTGGCCTGTTGCACTGTCGACGCTGAAGCGCGGTGGGGCATTGAACAGCGGTGCGGCGGGGCCTGCCGCAACCGGGCTCAGAGGCAAGCCAAAGGCAATCAACGGGATCAGCGCTTCAGCAATGTAAGTCGACTCGGTCACACCATTGCGCGCGGTAATGACCGTGGTCAGGCGGTGGTAAACGTGCTTGATCCGGGCCCCGACAATCTCGCCCATGATCACAGTCATGGCCACGGGACTGAAGACAAACGTTGCACTGGAAATCACTGCGGTAATGGCCGTCCAGGTGCTTTGCTGGCGGTCGAGTACTTTGAGTGGATTAGGGAAAAAACCGCCCCAGCTTTTGACATCAGATGAAAGAGAGAAGGTACGAACCTGATCGCGACGCATTTTTGCCCGTTCAGCGGGCGCGAGCATCGAAAACAGGGCGGCGATCAACGGGCCTATCGCGATCCCCAGAAAATAGCTGACGCTGAGTTTGACTCCGTATTGCCCGGTAAAGCTTTGCAAGCCGACAATCACCATGACAAACGGAATCAGGGTCAGCACCGCGGCCCAGCGCCCGGCAGAGAAGTAGGCGATGGCGATGGCGGCAGCAAGGAAGACCCACGGTGCAGCGTGCTTGATCACATCGCCGAACGGTGCCAGCAGCACTGCGAACAGCACGGCCATCGGTACAGCGATCAACGCTGCAATCACGGCTCCCGAGATCATCTTGCGCAGTGCAATGTGCGGCACCCCCAGGTTGCGCAAAAAGTTGGCTTCGCGCATCAACGGTGTTGCCATGGTGTCACCGGGAATGCCCAGCAATGCCGTCGGTACGGCGTGGGTCATGTGCTTGGCGACAGCGCCGGCAAGGAAAAACGTCAACACTCCCGGCGCTGGCACGCCCAGCAACACCACCAGCAGAGTAAGCGGGGCGAGGGTAGTGGTTTCGTCACTGCCCGAAATCAGGCCGATGCCGGCAAAAATCACGGCACCGAGAACGCCCATGCCCAAGGCGATCAGAACCTGATCCATCAGCACGGCCATCATTGCCGGGCTCCTTTGCCAAACACCCCGGGGACAGACTCTGGCACAGGCCGCGGAGTGACCGCTGCGGTGTGCTGGGCTTTTTCGTGATCGACGAACAGGTCCAGCAGATCCATTTCACGTAGCTCGGCGACCACCTGGGGTGGCAAATCGGAGATCTTGCCGAGGTCGCCGAACTCCCGCTGCAAGTCCATCAACACTTCGGCCCGCCAGGCGGGATCGGCTTGGTGCTCAACCACAATACGCTTGGGCTTGAACAGCGCAGCACTGACAGCGCCTCCTGCCAGGCATCCCAGGATGCCGATCAGCATTGCATACGCCCGGGCCATCTGGGCTGAAGCAACCAGGCCGAGGAGGATATGCTGCGCCAGGAAAAATGCGCCGAGGCTGATGACAGCACCAATGAGGATGGCGCACACCAGGTGACGACTATTGACCGTGTCGCCCCATACTTCATATAGATCGGCCTTCAAAGTAATTCTCCCACTGCCCTTATGGGCTGTTGTTGTTATAAACGTGAAGAGACAAGCCTCAGCCCCGCGCACCGACCTCCGTTCGGCGCGGCGTTCGCCCTGGGTGCCCCCGTCACTGCGCCCGTTTTTCTTTCAGCAGTTCGCTGGCGTGATCGGCACGAACATCCCGTGCTTGCACCATGCGCTTGACCAGCCAATCCACTTCGTCGCCACGAGCACCGGCAGAGAGCGCGATATTACGGGCATGCAACGCCATGTGGCCACGCTGGATACCTTCGGTGGACAGCGCACGCAACGCGCCGAGATTTTGTGCGAGGCCTACCGCTACTGCGATTTCTGCCAGTTCCTGGGCCGTTTTTACCCCGAGAATACGCAACGACAGTTGAGCCAGCGGATGGGTTTTGGTCGCGCCACCGACCAGTCCAACCGGCATCGGCATTTCAAGTGTGCCGACGAGATGCCCCTGGCCATCCTTTTCCCAGGTGGTCAGTGAACCGTAATGCCCTTCGCGGCAGGCGTAGGCATGTGCGCCGGCCTCGACAGCGCGCCAGTCGTTGCCTGTGGCGACGATCAATGGATCGATGCCGTTCATGATGCCTTTGTTGTGGGTCGCCGCACGGTACGGGTCAATCACGGCAAAATTGTAGGCATCGAGAATGCCCTCAATCACGTCCTCACCCTTGAACTCGGGCGTGGTGAGAAGGGCAGGTGCAATCCGGATTTGTGCGCGGGCCAGACGCAGATCGGCAAGGTTGGAGAGGATGCGCAGGCGTACTTTGCCGCCAGTGATTTCTTCAATCAGCGGTGCCACGGCTTCTGCCATCGTGTTGACCGTGTTCGCGCCCATGGCATCCCGGACGTCGACGATCAGATGTGCCACCAGCATCGGGCCGCGAGGACTTTGGGCGAAGGTGTGGACTTCAATGTCACGACAGCCTCCGCCCAGCGTGTTCAACAGTTGATCCTTGCGATTAGCCAGTTCGATGATTTCATCTTTGCGGCGCAACAGGCTCAAGCGCGCGTTGTACGGATCCGACACCTCGACGATCTGCACCTGGGCGCGCATCAGCGGCAAACTGCTGGAAGTCTGGAAACCGCCGGCGTCGCGGGCCAGCTTGGCCATAAACGACGCCGCCGCCACCACCGAGGGTTCCTCGACCACCAGCGGTACGATCACGTCGCGCCCATTGATTTGAAAGTTACTGGCCACGGCATACGGCAACTCGAATGTGCCAATCACGTTTTCAATCATGCCGTCGGCGATTTCCAGTGACAGCGCCCCCGGATCACGCAGCAACGCGACATCGGCTTCCGGCAGGTTCAGTACTGTTTGCAAGTGATCCAGGCGCGAAGAAGGGGACATGCCCCGGAACATCGGGAGGCGGGAATCGATAGTCATGAAAGAGGTCCTGTAGCGGTTCTTATTGTTGATGAACCTAACTTAAACCGCCTCTCGTCGACAAAGAAGGTACAGTTTTGACAGACAGTACCCAAGCTGTACCCTCAACTGTCTTTCGAATCGCGGAGCTTGCGTCATGGCGCATCAAACCCTTGCCCAGCGTTTTTCAGCCACGTTTGTCGAGCAGATCGTCAACGGCACCTATCGCATCGGCGACCGCTTGCCGTCCCTTCGCGAGTGCATGCGCCTGCACGGATACTCCAAGAACACAGTGATCAACGCTTATGAGTTGCTGACGACCCAAGGCTATGTCGAGGCCCGGCACGGTCAGGGCTTTTTCGTCAAAACCGGGACGGCAAAAAGCGCCGAACCCGAAGATCCGCCGCCCTATGCGCGAGCCATGGACACGATTTGGTTAATGCGCCAGCAATTTGTCCGCGAGCCGGGACATTCCCCGTTGGGCGAAGGCTTTCCGCCGGTCGAATGGCTGATGGACATGCGCCTGGACCGGTTTACCCGACAGATCATGCGCACCGGTGTCACCACCCTGTTTCGCTACGGCAATCGCCTGGGCAACCCCGGGCTACGTCAGCATCTGGTGCAAAAGCTTGCCGGCTACACCATCGCAGCCACACCCCGGCAGATTGTCACGACCCATGGTGCCAACCACGCGCTGGATTTGATCATTCGCCGTTTCGTGGCCCCCGGCGACTGCGTACTGGTTGAAAACCCGGGTTACTACCCGTTGTTTGGCAAATTGCAATTGCAGGGCGCACGCATGCTGGCCGTTCCGCGGCTGGCCGACGGGCCAGACATCGATGTGCTCAGACACGTGCTGAAAACACAGCGGCCCAAGCTCTTTTTCATTCAGTCGGTCGGGCATAACCCAACCGCTTCGGATATTTCCCCCAGCAAGGCCCATCAGTTGGTGCAAATTGCTGAAGAGCACCAACTGATACTGGTCGACGACGATGCGCTCGCCGACTACAAACCGACCTCGGCAATCAGGGTGTCGGCACTGGATCAGCTCAAGCGCACGCTCTATGTCGGCAGTTTTTCCAAGTCGATATCAGCGGCATTGCGCGTAGGCTTCATTGCCGGCAACAAAGAGGTGATTGATGAACTGGGTGACTTGAAGATGCTCTTGCACACCAGCTCATCGGAGTTCTGCGAACGCGCAGTGGATGTCATCCTTGGCGAGGGGCATTTCCTGCGACATCTGATGCGCTTGCAGGAACGCGCCAGAACAGCGACGGCCCAGAGCTTGCAGTTACTTGACGACATCGGCGCCGAGGTTTTTGCCCGCCCCGAACAAAGCCTTTACCTGTGGGCAAGATTCCCATCGTTTGATGATGCAAGAGAGCTGACGCGAAAGCTGCTGCCCAAAGGTTTCATGATTGCCCCCGGGCATATTTTTTCGCCTGTGCAATCAGACGTTAACCCATGGACGAGACTGAATGTCGCCTATCTGAACAACCCGTTGTTGAAGGCGGCGCTTTCCAGGTGAGGGTTGGCCGATACGGACCCGGCGGCTGTGATTTTTGCTGAGACTGCCAGGGTTTCTGTATTCAACGACGCGGTTTGTATCGCTACGTATCAGCAGGCGGCTCTGATACGTGGCGATTTACACGTGCGTGTTCTCGACACAGACAAGATACCTCGCAGGCTTTTAATAGGTTCATCGAGGCCAATCTGCACCGCCTCGGTTCAACCCAACGAACTGCCTATTGAAGCCTTGAGGGAACCGCCATGAACACCAAAGCCATCTACGCCACCTTCCTGTTTGCCGCCCTGAGCCTGTGCACGCTTTCAGCCCGGGCCGAAACCAGTGTCACCCCGAAGCCCTACAGCTACGGCTCGCAGCTGGACATCAAGAAAGTGCTGTCGCTCAAGCAAGAGGCCACAACGGGCTGCGGCATTGTCGATGCCCGCATGACCTACCTGGATTCTCACGACAAGGTCCAGGTTATGAGCTACCGAACATTTGCTGACGGCTGCATCGGGGAAAACTGAGTCTTGGTTGACCTGCCGACACTGCCTTTTGATACAGGAAGCCACTCATGAACAGCCTCACCTGTTTTACACGGTGACCCGCATGCTACTTATCGCGTTTCTGGGCGGCATATTGACCGTTCTCAGCCCCTGCATCCTGCCCGTCGTGCCGTTCCTGTTCGCGGGTGTTGACCGCTCTCGCGCCTCGATCCTGCTGACTCTGGGCGGCATGGTCTTGACCTTCGCCCTGATCTCGAGCCTGGCGGTGGTGAGCAGTGAGTGGGTGGTGCACGCCAGTCACAGCGGCCGTCAGGTCGCTCTGGTCGTGATGGCGTTGTTCGCCTTGTCATTGCTTTCGGCGCGTATCGGCGGCTGGCTGGCCCGGCCATTCGTATGGCTGGGCAACCGGATCTCGCCCGACACGCGCACGATGTCCGCCCCGCTGAGGTCAGTGCTGATCGGTATCGCCACGGGGCTGCTGTGGGCGCCGTGCGCTGGTCCGATCCTAGGGGTCATCCTCACGGGGGCCATGCTGCAAGGTGCCAATGTACACACCAGCCTGTGGTTGGTGGCCTATGGCCTGGGCAGCGCGTTGTCTCTTGGAACCTTGATCTTCGCCGGTCGCGGCCTGGTCAATCGTCTGAAAGCGTCAATCCCGATCACTGGCGTGTTACGTCGCGGGGCCGGAGTCGCGGTACTGGCTGCGGTATCGGTGATGTTCACCGGAGCCGACAAAACCTTGCTGGCCGGCACCTCATCCGAAAGCGTCAGCCGTATCGAGAACAGGGTACTGAGTGCCGTACCGAAAATGCTCGATTACCTGGTCAGCAAGGGCAGGGCCGACATGCGCCTTGCTCCTGCACAGCGCGCGATGCCGTCGTTATCCGGCGCGGTCGATTGGCTCAACTCGCCAGCACTGAGCAGTGAGTCGCTCAAGGGCAAAGTGGTGCTGGTGGATTTCTGGACTTACGATTGCATCAATTGCCAGCGCACGCTGCCTTACGTGAAAGGCTGGGCGAGAAAGTACGAGAAGGACGGTCTCGTGGTCATCGGCGTCCATACCCCGGAATACGGCTATGAACGGATCATTGACAACGTCAAGGATCAGGTCAGGAAGCTCGACATCACCTATCCGGTGGCCATCGATAATAACTACGCGATCTGGAATAACTATGGTAACCAGTACTGGCCTGCTCACTACCTGATCGACGCCACGGGGCAGGTGCGTTACACCCACTTCGGTGAAGGGGGCTATGACACTCAGGAGAAGCAGATTCAGACATTACTGGCGGAGGCGAAATCCGGGAACACTACTCAGATGCCGGATGCCAGCCCGTCGCAGCCCCATCGGTGAATGGTGTGTTTCACGGCACCCGGGGCGAAGGCTTTAGCAAAACGATCAGCCCGGGATTTGCATCTGCGTGTATCCATGCGGCGCTCGATACACTGCAATACAAAGCCCGGCGGGCAGATGCCTCGTGCCTCGGTATGCTGGGAAACTGCACACACTGAGAGGTTGAAGGGATGGAACACATCGATCATGTGTTAATCGTCGATGATGATCGCGAGATCAGAGAACTGGTGGGCAACTACCTGACGAAAAACGGATTGCGCACCACGGTGGTGGCAGACGGCCGCCAGATGCGCGCTTTTCTGGACGCCAATCAGGTTGACCTGATCGTGCTCGACATCATGATGCCGGGCGATGACGGTCTCTTGCTGTGCCGCGAACTGCGGGCCGGCAAGCACAAGAAGACGCCGGTGTTGATGCTGACCGCGCGCAACGATGAAACCGACCGCATCATCGGCCTGGAGATGGGCGCCGATGACTACCTGAGCAAGCCGTTCTCTGCCCGTGAGTTACTCGCACGAATCAACGCCGTACTCCGGCGCACGCGAATGCTGCCGCCCAATCTGGTGGTCAGCGAGAGCGGCCGGCTGTTGGGGTTCGGTCGCTGGCGTCTCGATACCACCGCTCGCCACCTGCTTGACCAGGACGACACCCTGGTCGCCCTGAGCGGGGCCGAATACCGTCTGCTGCGGGTTTTCCTCGATCACGCACAACGGGTACTCAGTCGCGATCAATTGCTCAATCTGACCCAGGGTCGCGACGCCGACTTGTTCGATCGCTCCATCGACCTGCTGGTCAGCCGTCTGCGTCAGCGCTTGCTGGATGACGCCCGTGACCCGGCCTACATCAAGACGGTGCGCAGTGAGGGGTACGTGTTCACCTTTGCCGTCGAAATCCTGCCGGAGCAACCATGAATCGCGTGCTGCACTGGCCGCGCACGCTGGCCTCACGCCTGTCCTTGATCTTTCTTGTCGGCCTGATTCTCGCGCAGGCCCTGTCATTCGGAGCCCAGTATTACGAGCGCTACGAGAGCGCGAAGTCGATGATGCTGGGTAACCTCGAAACCGACGTCTCGACCTCCATCGCCATTCTCGACCGTTTGCCCGCGGCTGAGCGCCCGGGCTGGCTCGAGCGCCTGCAACGCACTAACTACGGCTATCTGTTGAAAGAGCGCGACCCCGGCGTGCCCATGGACCGGGACAATCTGCCGATCGCCGTACACTCGATCAAAGACGCCCTCGGCCATGACTATGAGTTGACGTTCGAGGAAATTCCCGGTCCCCGACAACATTTCCAGGCGCAGTTGCAGCTGAGCGACGGCAACCCTGTCACCCTCGACGTCTGGCCCGCGATGATGCCACTGTCGCCATGGTTACCCATTGCCCTGTTCGGTCAGTTCGTCCTGATGATTGGCTGCACCTGGCTCGCCGTCAGAATTGCCGTTCGGCCACTGACCCGGCTGAGCGAGGCGGTCGAAAAGCTCGACCCCAATGCGCATCCGGTGCGCCTGGATGAAAGCGGCCCCACCGAAGTGGCACATGCGGCCAAGGCCTTTAACACCATGCAGGAACGTATCGCGGCCTACCTCAAGGAACGCATGCAACTGCTCGCGGCCATCTCCCATGACCTGCAAACGCCGATTACCCGCATGAAGCTGCGCGCGGAGTTCGCCGACGATTCAATCGAGAAGGACAAACTGGTCCATGACCTCAACGAAATAGAACACCTGGTGCGTGAAGGCATTGCCTATGCGCGGAGCATTCATGGAGCGACCGAGGCCAGTTGCCGGATCAATCTTGATTCGTTCCTCGACAGCCTGGTGTTTGACTATCAGGACACCGGCAAGGCCGTGACCCTGGCCGGGAAAAGTGGCGCAATCATCGACACCCGCCCCCATGCCCTGCGACGGATTCTGGTCAATCTGGTGGACAACGCGGTGAAGTTCTCCGGTGCCGCCGAAGTGCGGGTGGAAGGGCAGAGCCCTGCCGGCCTGTCGATCAAGGTACTGGATCGTGGCCCGGGGATTTCCGAGGACGTGTTGCACGAAGTCCTCAAACCGTTCTATCGCGTAGAGAACTCCCGCAACCGCAGTACCGGCGGTACCGGCCTGGGGCTGGCCATCGCTCAGCAATTGGCCGAGGCCATTGGTGGCTCGCTGACCCTGAGCAACCGCGAAGGCGGGGGGCTCTGCGTGACGTTGCGTCTGACGGCCCGGTAATACATCAGCGGCTTTTGTATGGCACTGTATCGACCACTGCCGTGCACACACAACATTGCACAACGGCGGGTTTCAGACATCACGGACATACACGCACTTGCAAGACTCCCAACGGTCGGCTGGCCATCCGGACGCCCCGGATGGCCAAGGCCATTGCCACAGGAGTTTTGCCATGACGCCCCAACCCTTCAAAGGCTGGCCTCTGTTCAGCCTGCTTGCAGTGTTCATCCTGATAATGAGCGCGCTGGCCGTGGCGCTGCAGCCAGACCTGATCGAGGGACTGCGCAGCGCCATTCGCGCCACTGCACGCTCATCCTTTGTCCTGTTTCTCACGGCTTTTACCGCCTCCGCCTTTGCTGTCCTGATCCCTTCGCCTGTCACTAAAGCCCTGGTGCGCGAGCGACGTTTTATCGGGCTGGCCTTCGCCTTTTCCCATGCCGTTCATGCCGTATTGATCTATGCCTACGGGCAACTGAACACCGGGTTCTGGCCGATGCGCTCGCTCATCGACAACACCCCGGGCACGGTCGCCTATGGATTCATTCTGCTCATGGCGATCACCTCGTTCAAAGGTCCGGCACAACTGCTGGGAGCAAAAGCCTGGAAGACCCTGCATACCACCGGCCTGTGGATCATCGTTGCCGTGTTCGCCTACGCCAACTTCAAACGCATCCCCATGAGTGCCTGGTACATCCTGCCGTTCGGCATGGTCTGTGCCGCGGTCGCCATTCGCCTGGTGGGCAAGTTGGCCCAGGCCAACAAGCGCCGCCAGCAACCCGCAAGGGCTGCAGCCTAGCCCGAATCCGAACCGATCACAGAGGATCAAACCATGCACGCAACCCCTACATCCGCCCTGAAGTGGCTTCACCTGAACCTTGATCGCGCCGCAGGCTGGGTTGCCCCCCTCAGCCTGCGAGTGTTCCTGGCGTGGGAGTTTTTCGAGGCTGGCCTGCAAAAGTGGAACGGCGAAAATTGGTTCCAGGACATCCAGTCCGCTTTTCCTTTTCCATTCAACCATGTCCCGGCGACGCTGAACTGGCAGCTCTCGATGTGGGCCGAACTGCTCTGCGCCATTGCCTTGTTTGCAGGCCTGGGAACACGTCTCTCGGCCTTTATCCTGATCGTGGTCACGCTCGTGGCGACCGCAACCGTCCACTGGCCAGCCGATTGGTCGACATTCAGCGAACTGGCCCGGGGCTACGCCATCAGCAACACAGGCTACGGCAACTACAAACTGCCTCTGATTTACCTTGTGGCGCTCGTGCCGCTGCTCTTTACCGGCGCAGGAAAGCTGAGCCTGGACGCGCTCATCGCACGATATTTCAGATTGGCGACGACCTTGGGCGCGAAGTAACTCTGGGGGCTCGGAAGCTCATTTTCCTGATACAGAATCGGAGCATTCAACGTATGCGAACAACTCTCTCACCATCCATGCCGGCAGGCGCAGGGCTCGGACTACGCCGTGCACTGCTGAATATGCTGCGTGACGCCCCCAGCGGTGATTTCGACTTTCTGGAAGTGGCCCCGGAAAACTGGATCGGCATCGGTGGCGCTCACGGTGACGCCCTGCAGTCGCTTGCCGAACGCTACCCGCTGTCGTGCCACGGCCTGTCCCTGTCGCTCGGGGGCAGTGCTGCGCTCGACACAGACTTTTTGCAGCAGATTCGCGGATTTCTCGACCGTTTCAACGTGCCGTTTTACAGCGAGCACCTGAGCTACTGCAGCGACGACGGGCATCTGTACGACCTGTTGCCTTTGCCATTCACCGAAGAGGCGGTTTTTCATGTCGCGGCGCGGATCCGTTGCGCACAGGACATCCTCGGGCGACGGTTGGCGGTGGAGAACGTCTCCTACTACGCTGCAGCCCATCAGGACATGGATGAACTGGCCTTCACCAATGCGGTACTGCGCGAAGCCGACTGCGACCTCTTGCTCGACGTCAATAATGTGTACGTTAACTCGGTGAATCACGGGTTTGACCCTAAGGCTTTTCTGGCGGGCGTGGAACCCGGCCGGGTGATCGCCATGCATGTGGCCGGTCATTATGATGAAGCCGACGACTTGATCATCGACAGTCATGGCGCTGCGGTGAAACCCGTGGTCTGGTCGCTGCTGGCGCAAGCCTATGGGCTGTTTGGTACGAAGCCGACACTGCTTGAACGCGATTTCAATTTCCCTCCTTACGCAGCGCTGGTCGCCGAGCTGGATACCATCCGGCGGCTGCAAGGCGAGGCAAACGCACTGGTGCGGGAGGCCCACAATGGTTGACATCTCGCCGGACTTGCACAGCCAGCAGCTTGCGTTGACCCGTTACCTGCGCGACCCGGACCGCCATGCACCGCCTGCGGGGATGGATGCCGCGAGGGCGAGCATCTACCTCGACCTGGTATTCAACAATCTGTCGGGCGTGCTGGGCGGAACATTTCCGGTGCTGATTGCAGTGCTGGGTGAGGCTGGCTGGCGTGACCTGATACGACGATTCCTGCGTGAGCACCGGGCGAAAACACCGTATTTCGGTGAAATCGCGCAGGAGTTTGTGGCATTTGTCGCCTGCCTGGAGGTGTCGTCAGATCAAGCACAACCCGGGTATCCGTTCCTGCCTGAGCTCGCCCATTACGAGTGGGTGGAGATGGCCTTGCAACAGTTCGAAGCGCCGCCGTTTCAGGGGGGCGATATCGAGCACATGCTTGATCGCCCGCTCAGGCTATCACCGCTCGCCTGGCCGCTGGCCTACACCTGGGCCGTACACCGCCTCGGGCCCGGGCACCTGCCGGACGTAGCGCCGGAACAGCCAACCTTACTGTTGATCCGGCGCTTGCCGGCAGGGCAGGTGCGGTTCTGCGAACTCAGTCCGCTGGCATGGCGTCTGCTGCAGCGAATCGAGCAATTCCCTGAACTGAATGGTCAGGCGCAGTTGCAGGGTTTGGCCGGGGAGGCCGGCGCGACAGATTTGCCCCGCTTCATGGCCGATGCACGGGTGCTCCTGGACCAGCTGCATGAGCAGGCCGTCGTCGGCGTGGTGGAGGCGTGACCGTGCCTTCTATCAAGCGCGGCCCTGCCTTTGTATCGCGGTGTATCGGCGGGACGTATCCCGGGGTTGGCTTACAAATGCGTTTGCCACGGGATACATCAGGGATACATGGCTGCGGCTAAATGGTCTTGCCCGAATGAAGTTGCCCGATCGAGGTGAAGGTTGTTTGCGCGCATGTCGCTGCGCAACTCCCGGTTTACCTCTTCGCCGGGTGCTTCCCTGAGGCAGCCCAGCCCTTGTGGCACGACCCGCGGCCTGGCCGCACACAGCTTCTGGAGAAACACTATGTACCGTATCCCGTTATCGAATAAAAAATCCCTCGGCCTTGCCGCTATCGCGTTAGCCGGGGGCATGAGCCTGGCGTCATCTGCAGCCTTTGCTGCAGCCCCCCTGCCTCAGGGCTATCAATTGGCCGCAGCGGACAAAACCGGGGAGGGCAAGTGTGGTGAGGGCAAATGTGGTGCCAGTGAAGCCACTGACAAGGCCGCTACCACCGAAGGCAAGTGCGGAGAAGGCAAATGCGGGGCCAGCGAAGCCAGTGGCAAGTCCGCCGCGGCTGAAGGCAAGTGCGGGGAAGGCAAATGCGGCGACGCGTCCTTCACCCGTACCGACACCAACGGTGATGGCCGGGTTTCGCTCAAGGAACTCCTCACCGTAGCCCCGAAAGGCGCTGAGGAATTCAAAGCGATTGACACGAACAACGATGGTTACCTCTCCGAAGCCGAGGTCTACTCGTTCAGGAGCAACCAGTACACCGCCAACGGCAAAAAAGTCCCCACCGAACTGTTCACCCGTCTGAGCAAAGCCCGGAGCTGATCCCGGCACGTGCACCGCTCTCCCTTTCTGCGGTTACAGATGGGGAGGGCGGTTAGTTTTCTGCCCCGCCGTTGAGACTGAAAAATTGCTTGACCTTCCAAGAGTGGGAAGTCGGATAAGTACATGCAAACCATGTCGACTCCCGTGCGAAGGGCAAAACAATGAAAGTAAAACCCGTCATCCTGATCACTGCGGCGATAAGCGTCGCGCTCACTATGACCGGATGCAGGGAGACGGTGTCTACCGCCACTCCTGTGCAGCCACCGAGCGTGCCGGTAGCCACGGTGAGCGTTCGCCCCGTGACACCCTTTTTTGAGTTCACCGGTTCATTGACAGCGATCAAGCGGGTTGAGCTGCGTCCGCGGGTCGCCGGCTATCTTCAGGATGTCAGCGTTCCGGAGGGCCGCTTTGTCAAGAAAGGGGACAGGCTTTTTGTCATCGACCCCCGGGAGTTTCAGGCCGCGACAAACGCCGCTGCGGCTCACCTGCGTGAAACCAAAGCGGCATCCAGGCTTGCGCAGGCGCAATACGCGCGGGCCGAACGGCTGTTCGCTCAAAAGGTCGTCGCCCGTGATCGGCTCGACACCGCAACAGCCTCCCTCAATGCCAGCAGAGCACAGGTCGACGCCGCAAAGGCCGCACTGGAGGCTGCACAACTGGACCTGAGTTTCACCCGTATCACGGCCCCGATCAGTGGCCGTGTGGGCCAAACCCTCGTCACCGAGGGCAATTACGTCGCCAGTGGTGTGACACCGCTCACGACCATCGTGTCGAACAATCCCCTGCATGTTTATTTCGATGTCGATGAACGCACCTATCTACACTCCCTTGCCCAAGGCCGGAGCAACGCCAAGCCCTATGGGGCCCGGCCGGCAAACGTCAGGGTAGCGCTGCTCACCGACGAGACGTATTCACGGACCGCTCACCTCGACTTCATCTCCAACACCGCGGACCGCGGGACCGGAACCATGCGGGTCCGCGCGGTAGTCGATAACCCCGACGGGCAATTGACCCCCGGACTGTTTGTCAGGGTCAAACTGGAGACCGGGGCGCCGCAAACCAGGGTGCTGGTGTCCGATCAGTCGATCGGTACCCACCAGGGCAGCCGTTATGTGCTGGTGGTCGACAAGGACGATACGACCCAATACCGCGCCGTCGAAACCGGCAACATGCTCGACGGTTTGCGCGTGATCGAGCACGGCCTGCAGCCGGGCGAACGCATCGTCGTCAAGGGGCTGGTGCGTCCGGGCATGCACGTCACGCCGCAGCCTGTCGCGATTGACGGTACACCCGTTGCGGTGCAGCAAACCGTGGGGGCCGCGAAATGAATTTTCCACGCTTCTTTATTGATCGCCCGGTGTTTGCCATCGTCCTTTCGATTTTGATGATGATCGCTGGAATCGTTGCGTTTTTTCAGTTGCCGCTCAGCGAATATCCGGCAGTCACCCCGCCCACCGTGCAAGTGACCGCCGCCTACCCGGGCGCCAACCCCAAGGTCATTGCTGACACGGTGGCAGCACCACTGGAACAGGCGATTACCGGGGTCGAGGGCATGCTGTACATGTCGTCGCAGTCGGCAACGGATGGCCAGATGACCCTGACGGTCACCTTCGCACAGGGCACCGATGCCGATATGGCTCAGATCCAGGTGCAAAACAGGGTCTCGCGCGTGCTCTCGCGTTTGCCTGAAGAGGTACAGCGCCAGGGCATCGTCACGAAGAAAACCTCGCCGGACATTCTGATGGTGGTTCACCTGTTGTCGCCCGACAAGCGCTTCGACCCGCTGTTCATTTCCAATTACGCCTACCTCCAGGTGCGCGATGAGTTGTCACGCATCCCGGGCATCAGCGACGTCCTGGTTTGGGGCGCCGGCGAATACAGCATGCGGCTCTGGCTCGATCCGGATCTGATCGCCGCACGCGGGCTGACGGCCGGCAACGTGATTGCCGCCGTGCGCGAACAGAACGTGCAAGTCGCCGCCGGTTCCGTGGGCCAGGCGCCCAATTCCAGTGCGGCATTCCAGGTGACGGTGAACACGCTCGGGCGGTTGACCGACGAGGAGCAGTTCGGCGACATCATCATTCGTACGGGCAGCGAAGGGCAGGTCACGCGTTTACGCGATGTCGCCCGCATCGAAATGGGCGCTGATGGTTACGCACTGCGCAGCCTGCTTGACGGCGAACCGGCCGTTGCGCTGCAGATCATTCAGAGTCCAGGCGCCAACGCACTGGATGTTTCCCGGGCGGTACGCGACACCATGCAGCGGCTTGAAACCCACTTCCCGGAAGGACTTGTCTCGCGCATCGCCTATGACCCGACAGTCTTCGTCCAGGCGTCCCTCGAGTCGGTTGCGATCACACTGCTGGAAGCGATTCTGCTGGTGGTGATCGTGGTCGTGGTGTTCCTGCGTAACTGGCGGGCTTCGCTTATCCCCCTGATGGCGGTGCCGGTGTCATTGGTCGGGACCTTTGCGGTCATGCATCTGCTGGGTTTTTCGCTCAACACGTTGTCGCTGTTTGGCTTGGTGCTGTCGATCGGGATCGTGGTGGACGACGCCATCGTGGTGGTCGAGAACGTAGAGCGTCACATCGACAATGGCGAGGAGCCCACGCAAGCTGCCAAGCGCGCGATGGCGGAGGTCACCGGCCCGATCATTGCGATCACCTCGGTGCTGGCCGCCGTTTTCATTCCGACCGCGTTCCTGAGCGGTCTGCAGGGTGAGTTCTATCGTCAGTTCGCCTTGACCATCGCGATCTCGACCCTCCTGTCGGCGGTTAACTCGCTCACCCTCAGTCCGGCGCTGGCCGGCATGCTGTTGCGACCCCGTCTCGACGCTGTCGAGCTTGATCCGAATAGTCTGCGAGGGCGCGCTGATCGTGTGTTGCAAGCCCTGAGCCGACCCTTCCAGCGTGCGCCTGACGCTTACAGCAAGACGGTACGCAAGGTTTTGCGACGCCGGGGCGGGGCGCTGGTGGTTTATGGCGGACTGCTCGTGCTGACCTTCTTCGTGTTCCAGTCGGTGCCCCCGGGGTTCGTGCCGATGCAGGACAAATATTACCTGGTGGCGATCGCCCAGTTACCCAATGCGGCATCGCTGGATCGAACCGAAGAAGTCGTCAAGCAGATGACCCGGATCGCGCTGGCCGAACCGGGTGTCGAAAGCGTTGTCGCCTTCCCGGGGCTGTCGATCAACGGTTTCGTCAATGTGCCCAACGCGGCGGTGATGTTCATCATGCTTGATCCGTTCAAAGCTCGAACGACGCCCGATCTGTCCGCGAGCGCGATCACGGGCCGTCTGCAAGCGCAATTCAGCAGCCTCCCGGACGGCTTTCTCGGCGTGTTCCCGCCACCCCCGGTGCCCGGTCTTGGAGCCACCGGCGGCTTCAAAATGCAGATTGAAGACCGCGGCGGGGCCGGGCTCGAAGCCCTGGTCCAACAGACCCATATCCTGATGACCAAAGCCTCTGAATCAGGACTGGTGGCCGGCCTCATGACCAGTTTTGATGTCAATGCCCCGCAACTCGACGTGGTTATCGACCGGACCCGGGTCAAAAGCCAGGGTGTCCTGCTGGCAGATGTATTCGAAGCGCTCCAGGTCTATCTGGGCTCGTTGTATGTCAACGACTTCAACCGCTTCGGCCGCACCTACAAAGTGATGGCCCAGGCGGATACCGAGCATCGAATGCAAGCCGAAGCCATTACCCGCTTGCAGGTGCGCAACGCTGCCGGGGACATGCTGCCTTTATCCTCGTTTGTCACGGTCACGCCAGGCTCAGGACCGGACCGGGTGATTCGCTACAACGGCTATCCTTCGGCCGATATCACGGGCGGCGCGATGCCGGGCATCAGTTCGGGGCAGGCGGTGGCTGCCATGGAGCGCCTGGCGCAGGAAGTGCTGCCTGAAGACATGAGCTTCGAGTGGACCGACCTGACGTATCAGCAAAAGCTCGCCGGAGACTCGGCGCTGTTCATTTTCCCGCTGTGCGTACTGCTCGCTTATCTGATCCTTGCCGCGCAATACAACAGCTGGTTGCTGCCTCTGGTGGTCATGCTGATCGTCCCGATGTGTCTGCTGAGCGCGATCATTGGCGTGTGGCTGGTGGGCGGCGACAACAACGTGTTCGTCCAGATCGGGTTGATTGTGCTGGTCGGTCTGGCCGCCAAGAATGCCATCCTCATTGTCGAGTTTGCGCGAAGCCGTGAAGCCGAAGGCGCAACCGCACTGGAGGCCGTTATCGAGGCGTGTCGACTGCGGCTGCGACCGATCCTGATGACCTCACTGGCGTTCGTTGCCGGCGTTGTACCGCTGGTGTTGGCCAGTGGCGCCGGGGCGGAGATGCGCCATGCCATGGGCATTGCTGTCTTCGCCGGCATGCTCGGCGTGACGCTGTTCGGGTTGTTCCTGACACCGGTGTTTTATGGGGTGGTACGCGGCCTGGCAGCACGCTTCGCGCAGCACAGGTCAACAACAACGGCGACCCGCAGGGCGGAGAGCGCATCATGAAGAACACCTATCGAACGGTAATGCTCCCGCTAAGTGCGCTGATCCTGCTGGCTGGATGCATGAGCGTGGGGCCCGACTACACACCGCCTTCGCAGCCGTCGTCGCAGTTTCCGGCGAGCTTTGGCGAGCTCCCGGCGGGGCTGGCTCCAGGGAATGTCGAGGTCGAGTGGTGGCGGGTCTTCGACGAACCCGCGCTCACGGCGTTGATCCAGCGGGCGCTGGTGGCAAATCTCGACATCGGCATCGCTGCCGTACGGCTAGAAGAGGCACAGGCCATGTTGCGCGAAAGCCGACAGGGTTTTCTGCCTCGCGGGGGGCCCGCGCTGGGCTATGAGAACCGCCGTGGCAGTGACGTCGAAACGTCGCCAGGCCAGTCTCGGCAGAACGAAACCTACCGCAGCGCACTCGATGCCTCCTGGGAAATCGATCTCTTCGGGCGGGTCAGAAGGTCCGTGGAAGCGGGCAGGGCCCACGCGGGCTCTCGCGAAGCGCTGTTGCGCGGTGTACAAGCGGGCGTCGCTGCCGAGGTGGCCGCCACCTGGTTTGAACTGCGTGGTCTTGAGGCTGAACTGGCCGTGGTGAACGACATCAGCCGTAGCCAGCGAGAGAGCCTGGAGATGGTCGAGCGTCGGGTGAGCGCGCAATCTGCCACCGAACTCGACCGGCTCCGCGCCGAGTCGTTGTTGCGCAGTGTCGAGGCGGTAGCGCCCGAACTGGAGCGGCGTCGGGCGACCTCGGTCAACGCCCTGGCCATTCTGCTTGGGGAAGCCCCGCAACTGTTCAAGCTGCCTGCCACCCCACCGCAGCGTGAAGCGCTGACCATCCGTACGATCGCGGTGGACAATCCTGCCGGACTGCTCGCCCGCCGATCCGATATTGCCGCCGCCGAACGGGCGCTTGCGGCGGCGACAGCCCGGATCGGGGTTGAAACCGCGGGTCTGTACCCCGAGATCCAGGTACAAGGTTCGATTGGCTTTGTAGCGGGAAGTCTCGATGCCTTGGGGAGCGGGGGCACGCAGTCCAGCTTCATCGCCCCGATGATTCGCTGGAACCTGCTCGATATTGGCCGCGTGCGCGCCCGGATCGCCGCCAGTGAGTCGCGGGCCCAGGAAGCATTGATCGTCTACGACCAGACGGTCTTGCGTGCCCTGCAGGAAACCGATAACGCCTTCAAGGCCAATAGCGCCGCGGGCAGCACACTGAAGCTGCGGCTGCAGGCATCAACGGCGAACCGTGAGGCGGCACGACTTGCCCGTTTACAGTTTTCCGAAGGCGAGGGTGTTTACCTGGATGTGCTCGAAGCCGAACGATCCGACTTTACCAGCCGCCGCGCCCTGACCATCGCGCGCACCAACCAGCGGCTTGCCATCGTCAGCCTCTACAAAGCATTGGGCGGTGGCTGGGAGATGTGTACACGGGAGGGTCAAGATTGCCAGCCACGATGATGGACGGCTGAGGTCAGGCTGGCTCTGGATCGATTACTTGCCGGACAAATAGGCCAGGCGCATGTCGCAGGCCCAGCCGTCGAGTACCGGTTTGAAATCATCCAGGGTCATCGCCTGCTTGTCATTTGGCAGCGTCAACCCGGTTCCTTTGCGGATTACCTGCGCGACAACGACTTGATTGGTGGCATCCAGCACCGCGACTTCGGTGGCGGTACTGACTCCGGCGGCGAGCAGGGTCACGGGCAACCACTCATAAAACCGCAAACTCTGGGTGGAGGCCGACACCGAGATAATGGCGGGTTTGACGATCAATGTGTTGGGCCCCGGGGTGGTGACAACCGTCATGACTTTGCCTAACTCGTGCTTGAGCGCGGCATCGTAATAATGACGAATGTCCGCAAGCATGGCCTTTGAACGCCGTTCAGTGGGCTGTTGCTGCGTATGAAGCTGGCTCGGCTCGATATACACACGGGTGTAGTGTTTGATATCAAGCGTCGGGTCTACCCAGGACAGTACGCTTTGCCCTGACGCCACCTGTTTCTCGGTGAGCTTGCTGTAATCCTGCAAAAACCCCGAATATTCTTCGGGAGCAACGGTTTTGTTCGCACACGCGGTGAGCGACATCGCCAGGGCCATCAGTAGCGGCAGTGAGCGGTTTCTTGGCATGTAATCGGCATTCCTGAGAGGAGGGGTGTCATGGGTGTTGTTCGCAGTACTCAAGCGCCTGCGCTGCCATCAGAACTGACGACGTTCAATTGACCGTTGGCCATTAACCATTGGGTAAGTTCGGCAACGGATACCGAATGGGAGTACTCCACCCACTGTTCGCACTCCGGGCTGTAGTGCTCGATGTAGCGGACCAGAACGATACGGTCCAGGTCGCTGGAAAGCGCCAGGCGAGACTCCTGGAAAAGTACCGGGCCGGTGCCACAGACGTTGCTGGTACGCTGGTTCAGAATAAAAGCATCAGCGCTTTGGGCCTTGTCGCTAAAGGTCGGCATCGAGAGCATCCCGCAATGAAGTGCCTGCAGTGTGCATGAGCGGTTTTGCCGGGAGATGTCTGGTTGATGTCCGCCGGGCAAAGATATTTCTCGATTGAAATATATGACCTTGGCTGCAGAATGGTTTTAGATACCCTCCCTTTTGCCCATGGACCGCTGAATGTGAGCAGGTTACTGATCGTCGACGACGATGTAGAAATCCTATTGCTGCTGGAGAAGTTCTTTCTTTTGCATGCTTATGACGTCGAACTGGCCACCCACGGCGAAGCCATGTGGGCGGCCATTGGGCGTCAGCGGCCGGACCTGATCATTCTCGACCTCATGCTTCCCGGCGAAGGCGGGCTCAGCCTGTGCCAGAAACTACGCCTCAACACCGGCATCCCGATTGTGATGCTGACCGCCATGGGCGAGTTGAGTGACCGCATCGTAGGCCTGGAGCTGGGTGCCGATGACTACCTGACCAAACCTTTTGATCCTCGCGAATTACTGGCCAGGCTGCGGGCTGTACTGCGTCGGGCCAGCGATCCGGTCGTTCCGCGCAATGAAGACGCACGTCTGGTGATCCACTTTGCGGGCTGGCAACTGGACGTTACCCGTCGCGAGTTGCGCTCGTCTGCCGATGTCATGATTCCGCTCTCCGGCGGTGAGTTCGATCTGCTGGTGGTCTTCCTTGAGCACCCCGAACGCATCCTCACCCGGGAACAATTGATCGATCTGACCCGCGGGCAGAACCACGAAGCCTTTGATCGCAGCATTGACGTGCAGGTCAGCCGCCTGAGACGAAAAATAGAGTCGGACAGCAAGCGCCCGGACCTGATTCGGACCGTGCGCAATGGCGGGTACATGTTTGACGCCAAGGTGACGCGAACATGATGAGGCTGATTCCCCACGTTGACACGCTTCGACGCCGGATTGCCCTGACCATTGTCACGGCGATGCTGGCTTCGCTCTTGCTCTATGCCCTGTTTGTCCAGGTCGCGGGAGTCTGGGCAAAACCGCCCGTCGATCAAATCGGCTTGCTGGATCAGGTCGCGGCCACGACACGCATCATCCAGGCGGCCCCGGCGCACATACGGCCACAATTGGCCGCCGCTGCGAGCAACCCCACCCTGGGTGTGTTCTGGAGCCAGCACCGAGGTGATTTCGAGCTTCCGGGGCCGGGCACCTCGATAGACCTGAACAACTCGCCGGTTCTGCATGAGTTGCTGGAGGGCGCCCAGCACAAGATAGAAGTTTTTCAGCCCGCCAACTGGCCCGCCGAAAGCCCGCAGGCGCGCTATGTCATGCTGTTGCAATTGAGCGACAACAGCTGGTTGTCGTTTACCCCTCCGCAACGGAGCTGGGGAATGAGCTCAGCGTTGCGCTTTGCGGTGGTGATTGCCCTGGGTCTGGTGGCCACCTGGCTGGTTGCCTGGTTCGCCACACGGCAACTGGCTGACCCCCTTCAGCGCTTTACCAATGCCGTGCAACGCTTTGGTACTGACTTGAACGCACCGGCCATTGAAGTCGAAGGGCCCCATGAAATTCGCCAGGCGATCATTGCCTACAACACCATGCAGGCGAAAATCCAGCAGTTCATTGCCGAACGCACGCACATGCTGGCGTCCATTTCCCATGACTTGCGGGCGCCACTGACCCGCATACGTCTGCGATGTGAATTCCTCGAGGACATCGATCAACAACGCAAGCTGATCCGCGACACCGATGAAATGCAATCGATGATCAACTACGCGCTGGGCTTTTTTCGCGATGAGGCCCGTCAGGAGCCCGCCACCACCTTCGACCTCTCTGAATTGCTGCAAACGGTGATCGATGACTACAGCGATCAGGGCATCGTCGTCGATTTTTCAGGGCCCGCCCACCTGGTGTATTTCGGCCGCCCGGTAGACATCAAAAGAATCACCGCCAACGTGCTGGAAAATGCCGTGAAGTATGCCCGGCATCCGCGCATTGAATTGATCAATGACCTACGCACGGTGCGCATCGAAGTCAGCGATGAAGGGCCGGGGATTCCCGAGTCGGAGCTGGAGAATGTATTCGTCCCGTTCTTCCGCCTGGAACCCTCACGCAACCGTAATACCGGTGGCGTAGGGCTTGGCCTGTCCTCCGCGCGGGCAATCGCACGCAAGCACGGCGGAGACCTGCTCTTGCAAAACCGCAAGGGCGGCGGGCTCTTCGCACAGATCGAGTTGCCGCATGCGCCGTTGAAGCCATCCTGAAGTGTCAAAGATTGCCGCCCACAGCGCGGCAATCTTCGGGTCAAGTTATCGGTAGCGCTCAAGCCAATGGGCGTACGGCGCCGGGAGTGTCCAGGATGCCCTGTCAACGCCCAGCTCTTTGGCGGCAAAGTACGGCCAGTGTGGATCAGCCAGGTGAGCCCGTCCTACGGACACCAAGTCCAGCTGGCGAGACTCGATGGCGGCGTGTGCCAGCTGCGGAGTACCGAAACCCCATGCAGAAGTCACGGGCAAACCCGTCTCCCGACGCACGCGCTCGGCGATAGGGCCCATAAAGGCCGGGCCCCAGGGAATATGGGTATCCGGGATGGTGAACCCGACACTGACGCTCAACAGGTCAAGCCCGCCGTCCTTGAAACGCCGCGCCAGTTCAATCGACTCGGTCAGGGTTTGCTCGTCGCGGCCGTCATACTCGATGACGCCAAAGCGGGCAGTGAGCGGCAGGTTCTCTGGCCACACTTCACGCACGGCGGCCAACGTCTCCAGCAGGAACCGGCTGCGGTTTTCAAAGCTGCCACCGTATGCATCGGTGCGCTGATTGGAATGCTCGGAGAAGAAACTCTGGCCCAAATACCCGTGCGCAAAATGCAGCTCGATCCATTCAAAACCCGCTTCGCGAGCCCGGCGCGCAGCATCAACGAAGTCCTGGCGAACGCGGGCGATGTCTTCCAGGGTCATTTCCTGGGGAACCTTCGGCAGGTTGGCGCCGAACGCTATGGGGGAGGGGCCAATCGTGTCCCAGCCATTCGGGTTGCCATCTGCGATGTGGTCATCGCCTTCCCAGGGACGGTTAGCGCTCGCCTTGCGTCCGGCATGAGCAATTTGAATACCAGGCACGGAGCCAGCAGCCTTGATCGCTTTGACGGCGGGCACAAATGCCTGGGCATGGGCGTCGCTCCAGATACCTGCACATCCGGGTGTGATGCGTCCCTCAGGGGAGACGGCTGTTGCCTCAACAACGACCAGACCTGCGCCACCTCGTGCCAGACTTGCCAAGTGGACGAGGTGCCAGTCATTGACCATGCCGTCATCTGCCATGTACTGACACATCGGCGGAATGGCGATACGGTTTCTTAAGGTGACGTCCTTCAGAGTGAATGGCTCGAACAGGGCTGACATCGGTAAGTTCCTCATAGGTTGATTCGCTTGTTCGATAGTAATCGAAATATGGCGCTCATTGAAACCCTTCGTTATCATCCGCTCATGCGAGCCTTCAAACATCCCCTCCCATCCGATTTCATCCTCGAGCGTTTGCTTTACGCCTTGAGCGACCCTGTACGCATGGAGATTGTTCGGTATCTCGCGGGGGTCAATGAAGCATCGTGTGGCGAGCTCGACGGCGGCCGGCCCAAATCCAGCATGTCCCATCACTTCCGGGTATTGCGCGATGCCGGGCTGGTTCACACGCGAAACGTGGGAACGACCCATATGAACTCACTGCGGGCAGAGGAACTGAACCTGCGTTTCCCGGGTTTGCTGGATTGCATCCTTTCCCAAGCGTAAGTTCCCCAAAGCCCCCTGCATCCACTCGATTCGCTGGGTCACACCCAGCGCCTCCAGCGAACGGTCCGGGCATAAAAATCGTCAATCAATCGTTAAGGGAAGCATGAATCGTCCGCTGTTTGTTTCCCTGGATGGGCCCAAAGGCACCGGTAAAACCACACTGTTGGAAGCCGTTACGAAAGTACTGAGGGCTGGCAACAACAAAGTGATCCGGCTTTGCGAGAAAAAAAGCGATCCCTACAGGGCTGAAACAATGGCCCTCGTCAACAGGCTTGTGAGAAACCCCGCACCGGAACTGGAGTGGCAGGTGTGTGAACGCCTGGCGGATAGCCGTGCCTGGATGACCCGACACGTGCTGGCTAAACAGCCGCCCGGCTGCATCATCCTGATCGATCGCTGGTACCCGTCGGATGCTGCGTTTCGCCGGATTGTCCCGTTTGCAGACATTCTGCAGTTGAACATGGACCGACACGTGCAGGTGCCAGACCTGCATGTCGGGGTTGTCACGAGCCCTGAGATTTCATGGGCGAGGGCAGCGGCACGAACCCGCGGTCTGAGCAGCACGGTACTGCATACGCTGGAAGAACATGCCGCGTGCAGCACCGCGTTCGAGCGAGCGGTTGCAGATCACGGCTGGGTGTTATGCCGTAATGAAGGAACCCTCGAAGACGCCACGAGCCAGGTCGTTTCTGAGATCAACAGGGCCCTTCAATGCCAGGATCCAGGTGACGGTGAGCGTTCGCCTGCCTGACGATCAACGGCTACAGCGCCTCTTTTAACGGGAGGCGCCACTCGCACAGTCGCACTTCAGCCGTGTATTCAGACGCGAAACCGGCTTGTCACCGCAGGTGGGTCATTTCAGCCGATCAAGCAATGCCTTGCCGACCTGATTGGCCGAGGACGGGTTCTGGCCCGTGATCAATTCGCGATCGATGACCACATAAGGGGTCCAGTTCGAAGCGTTGCTGCGGTAAAGCCCCCCGGCCTGTTCCAGCGCGGTCTGCGGGTAAAACTTCATCGCGCCACCGTTGAGCAGCCCTTTGGCTTCTTCCTCCTCCTTGTTGCTGATCACGGTCATCTTGTAACCCGCATAAATCCAGTCGGCACTGCCTTTGACCGGTTTCGCACGCTGGAGTTGGCGCGTGAAGTTCTCGGCATCCGGCAAGGTCGACAGCAGGGCAATCGGGCCATGACAAACGAGCGCAGTGGTCTTGCCCTGCTCATGGAAGTCCTTCAACAAACGCCCCAGTGGGCGGCTGTGGAGCAGATCCTGCATGGGGGCATGCCCGCCGGGAATGTACACCGCGTCGAAATGCGCATAACCGAGCTGCTCTACACGGGAAAGGCTGATGACCGGTGATTGTTCCGGCAGGTTCAATTTCAGTTGAGCAAGCAAGTCCTTATACGTCTGAAGTTCGGCTTCATCGTTGTTGAAGTACATTTTATCGATGGACGTTTTGTCCACCGTCGGGGCATTGCCGTTGGGAGTCGCAAAGGTGACGTGATGGCCAGCGTCAAGCAGCAGCTTCACCGGTTGCAAAAGCTCGTTCAGGTAGAAACCGGTCGCAAACACCTTACCGTCCTTCAAATCGAGCTTCGGCGAATCGGAAAGCACCACAAGTACGTTGCCGGCGCTGGCGCCCAGGCTGGTGCTGGCGAGGGCTGCGGCCAGGGCGATACGGGTCAGTGTTTTCATGTCGGTTCCAGAGTTAATCGGGCGAACAGTTGCCGCCGCTGCCCGGATACTCTATTGATGTGTCAGATGGCGATAAACAACCGCCAATGCAATTCATTTGGACTTTGGAAGCAATAATAATGTCACGCAGATTCGACCATCTTGGGGATGTGGAAGTCTTTATTCGTGTGGTTGAACAGGGCACTGTCAGTGCTGCTGCCGTGGCCCTGGCAACCACGCCTTCGGTGCTCAGCCGTGCATTGAGCCGGCTTGAATCACGTCTTGGCGTGCAATTATTGCGACGCACCACCCGCAAGCTCAGCCTGACCGATGCCGGCAAGCTGTACCTGGAACAAATGCGCTCTGCCTTTACCCGGATTGAAGAAGCCGAGCGCAACATCCGCGGCCAGGAAGGCGAGTTAAGCGGGGGCGTCAGGCTCAGTGTGCCGACCACTTACGGTCATCATCGTTTGCCGCCGATGCTCAGTGCATTCACCCGACAATTCCCGGCGGTGCGGGTTGAGCTGAGCATCACTAACCGTAATGTCGACCTGGTCGCCGAAGGCTACGATCTGGCAATTCGTCTTGGACATTTGCCGGACAGCGGTCTGGTGGGCCGCAAGCTGGAAGATGCACGGCTATGCCTGGTCGCTTCACCTGCATACCTGGCGCGTGCCGGCGTTCCCACCACGCTTGAAACGTTACGCAAGCACGTTTGCCTGCCGTTCATCATGCCCAGCAGTGGCAAGATCGGGCCCTGGCTGTTCTGCCTTGACGGGAAAAATATCGAATGGCTACCGCAGGCCAATGTACAAGTGTCGGATGATGTCCTGGGTATTGTTTCCCTGGCCGAAAGCGGTCTGGGCATTTGCCAGACCTATGACTTCATCGTGCGCAGTAAAGTGCAGAGCGGGCAACTGGTGGAAATTCTTCCAGCCCTGAGCGGGCGCAGCCGGCCATTCTCGATCATTTACCCGCCTCACCGACAATTGTCGGCCGCATCCCGAGCATTGATTGAGTTCATCCTCGACAACACCCCGTCCTGACCGTGCTGGATGACACGCGCCTGCGCCGCGCAGGAGTTATCCCGTAGCCCCCGACTGACCTGCGCATCAATGCCCGAGCCAGGGCCAGAATCTGCCGCGACAAAACTGACGATCAGAGCCAACGCGTGGCGCAGGGGCGGTTGATGATCGCCAGCTATAACAGTCCAGAATACTTGGCGCAGGCTTTTCTATTTTCGGGTAATGGCATGTGCGGTTAGCATCAAGCCACTTCGCAGCGGCCTGTCTACCGGTTTGCAGTGCAAGGAGGATCGCTGCCCGTTGCGGGCCCGATCAGCAAGCGGCCCGTTAGCCCCACCCGTATAAGAACAATTGAGAAGGAGCGTTTATGTCCACGTCCACCCCCGGCACCCGAGCGGACTTTGAATACCTTGATCAGAGGGATGAGTTGCGCAGCTCCCGTGAGCGTTTCGACTTGCCTGAGGGCGAAATCTACCTCGATGGCAACTCGTTGGGCGCAATGCCTGCGCACATTCCGGCGCGGATTGAGAAAGTGATCAAGCAGGAATGGGCTCATGGCCTGATTCGTTCCTGGAATGATGCCGACTGGTACCCGGCACCCCAGCGTACCGGGGCGAAAATTGCCGGGTTGATTGGCGCACAAGGCCACGAAGTCATTGTTGCCGACTCGACCTCGATCAATCTGTTTAAAGTGCTGGTCGCCGCCACCCGCTTGCGGCCTGGCCGTCGGGTGATTCTGGCCGAACGCGGCAACTTTCCGACTGACGTTTACATTGCCGATGGTGTGGCCGAATTGACGGGCAACCAATTACGCTGCGTCGAGCCGGACGACATCCTTGATGCCTTGGATGAAGAGGTTGCGATTGTGTCGCTGACACATGTCAACTTCAAATCCGGCAAGCGCTACGACATGGCGCGCATCACTGAGCGGGCCCATGCGGTCGGCGCGCTGGTGGTATGGGACTTGTGCCACTCGGCCGGTGCCATGCCCATTGCGCTGAACGAGGTCAATGCCGACTTCGCCGTGGGTTGCGGCTACAAATACCTCAATGGCGGTCCGGGTGCTCCGGCATTTGTGTTCGTTGCCGAGCGTCATATTCCCCATATGCGCCAACCGATCACGGGCTGGCATGGACATGCCAAACCGTTCGATTTCGATCATCACTTCCGGCCTCACCCCAGCATCGGCCGCATGCTCGCAGGCACTGCGCCGCAACTGGGTGTATTGGCACTGGAAGCGGCGCTGGAGGTATTCGATGACGTCGACCTCAATGCGCTTCGACAAAAAAGCGTGGCTTTGGGCGACCTGTTCATTTCGCTGTGCGATCAGCAGTTGGCCGGCCTGGGCGTCGAGTTGCGCTCTCCGCGCGACGGCGAACAGCGTGGCAGCCAAGTGTCGCTGGCCCATGAACAGGCTTACGCCGTGATGCAGGCATTGATCGCCCGCGGCATCGTTGGCGACTTCCGTGCGCCCGACATCCTGCGGTTTGGTTTTGCACCGCTGTACATCCGCTATGTGGACATTTGGGACAGCGTGGTCGCCTTGCGAGAAATCCTCGAACAAAAAGAATGGGATCGCCCTGAGTTTCTGGCCCGCAAGTCAGTGACCTGAGCCCCTCCCACCGATTCGGAGCAATTGTGCAATGACAAAAACAACTAGCACCTTCGAACACTTGATGGATCGTGAAAAAGGCTTGAAACAAAGCCTTACCAGCGGCCAGTTGTCGATGATCGCCATTGGTGGCGCCATCGGCACCGGGCTGTTTCTGGGCAGCGGATTTGCCATTGGTTTTGCCGGCCCCAGTGTGCTGGTCAGCTATGGCATCGGCGCCCTGATTGCCCTGTTGTTGATGGGCTGTCTGGCGGAGATGACCGTGCGCCATCCCACGTCGGGTTCGTTTGGTTCGTTCGCCGAGTTTTACGTGGCGCCCTGGTTCGGGTTCGCGATTCGCTACGCCTATTGGTCGTCGATTGTATTCGCCGTGGGTACCGAAATCACCGCCGCGGCGATGTACATGAAGTACTGGTATCCGGACGTGCCGGGCGGTTACTGGATGGTTGCGTTTTCCATGGCACTGATCATCGCCAACGCCTTCAGCGTCAAGGTGTTTGGCGCCATTGAATACGTGTTTTCGCTGATCAAGCTGTGCGCGATTGTGGTGTTCATTCTGTTGGGGGCTTATGTGGTATACGGCGCTCCGGCCGATACCGGCATCGGTTTTGCCAATTACACCAATGACCGCGGATTTTTCCCGAACGGCTGGTGGGGTACCTGGGTGGCGGTGATTGTGGCGTTCTTCAGTTACCTGAGCATCGAGATGATCGCGGTGGCGGCGGGCGAGGCCAAGGATCCGCAACGCGCAGTCACGCGTGCGTTCCGGATCACCGTGGTGCGCCTGGTCGTGTTTTACCTGCTGACCATCGCGCTGGTATTGGCGATTGTGCCCTGGGGCCAGAACAGCGGGGGCCAGAGCCCGTTCGTGACGGTGATGGCAGCGACCGGCGTGCCTTATGCAGGAGCAGTGTTTAACGCGGTGATTCTGATCGCGGCGCTGTCAGCGATGAACAGCCAGCTCTACATCACCACGCGATTGATGTTCAGCTTGTCGCGGGCCGGTCAGGCGCCCTCGGTATTTGGCCGCGTGAACAGTAAAGGTGTACCGCTGCCGGCACTGTTGTTGTCCTCGGTAGGGATCGGTCTGGCTACGCTGCTGTACCTGGCCTACCCGGAAAAAGCCTTCACCTTGATGATGTCCATTGCGATGTTCGGTGCAATGTTCACCTGGGCCGGGATTTTCCTCACGCACTTGTTCTTCCGTCGGCGTCAGGCTGGCCAGCCTTTGGCTTTCAAACTGTGGGGCTACCCATGGACCAGCCTTGGCGGGTTGTTGTTGATGCTGGCAGTCATGATCACCACGCTTTTCACTGAAGAGTTTGCCCCGACCTTGCTCTGCGGCGTGCCGTTCCTGGCGGTGATCCTGCTGATCTACTTCCTGCGCTTTCGGCAAAAAAACCTCGTACTGACCGACGCGCCCAAGCCGTTGCCACTGCAACGCTGAGTGGCTATGCCTGACCACGGACGGTCCGGCACTTTCTTCTGCTGATGCATTGACCGGGCACCGGCTTGCCCTGGTCGATTGCGCGTGCCGATAAATCAGGTTTCGGCGCGCCTTCCACCTTGGGGATTGTCATGAATAACACCAGAGCCCTTGTTCTGTTGTTGGCCAGCGCCTGCGCGCTGCCTGCATTCGGCGCTGAGCTAACGGCACCTGGGGACGGGTTTATCGCAGGCAGTGATGTCGAAGTATTGCTGCGCAACTCCTACTTCAATCGCAGCAAGGAAGACGGTCGCCGTGACGCTCGCGACTGGACCCAGGGCGTACTCGGCCACTTCAACTCCGGCTTTACCCAAGGCACCCTTGGGGTTGGCGTAGAAGCGTTTGCGTACCTGGGCTTGAAGCTGGATGCACCCGCCGACAAATCCGGCACGGGCAACTTGCCCGTGCATGATGATGGCCAACCGGCGGACAACTATTCCAAAGTCGGCGCTGCGCTCAAGCTGCGTTTGTCCAACAGCGTTCTGAAGGTGGGCGAACAACGACCGCAGACACCGGTGTTTGGCGTCAGCCATTTTCGAATCGTGCCGCAGACCGCCACTGGTTTGTCACTGATCAGTCGCGAAGTCGAAGGGCTTGAAGTTCAGGCCGGGCACTTCACTGCTGCTACCAGCCCCGTCACCACCCATGCCGATGGTGATCTGTGGGCTGTCATGGCCGGCGTGACGACGCCAACCGCAGACTACCTGGGCGGCAGCTATCAATTGACGCCGCAGGTCAGCGTCAGCCTGTACGGCTCGCGTTTCGAGGACATCTGGAACCAGTACTACGTCAACCTCGAAAGCCGTACCGATATCGACACGCTGAATCAGTTCGGGCTAGGCCTTAGCGCGTATCGCACCCTGGATACGGGGCGGGCCAGGGCCGGTGAGATCGACAACACCAGTGTCGGTCTGTCGACCTTCTGGCGCCATGGCGCACACCGCTGGCTGTTGGGCTTGCAGAAAATCGATGGCGACACGCCGTTCGATTACCTGGGCGTGGGCGACAACGACCGCAATGGTCGTAACGGCAACGATCAGGGGGCCTCGATTCAGTTGCCCAACGCTGCGCAATTTTCCGACTTCAACGGCCCGCAGGAGAAATCCTGGCAGGTGCGTTACGACGTGTCGCTGGCGACTTACGGCGTGCCCGGCCTGACCTTCATGAGCCGCTACGTGCGCGGGTGGGGCATCGATGGCAGCCACATTGCCGCCACAGGCCCTTATTCCGGGCGCTACGGCGACGATGGCAAACATCACGAAACCAATCTGGAAGTGCGCTACATCGTCCAGTCCGGCCCCGCCAAAGGTTTGAGTGTGCGGGCGCGCCAAGCCTGGCATCGGGCGAACAGCGACCAGGGCTCGGGCAACCTCGACGACTTCCGGCTGATTACCGATTACCCCATCGACATTTTGTGAGGACGGTGCGCGGCACCGGCCTGTGTTTTTTCAACCCACCACCCTTGGCAATGACCTGTAAGGCCCAACCGGGCACCACCCCCTGGAGTGAATAATGAAAACAATGCGACTCCCCCTCAAATCCAGTGCGCCATTCCTCAAAGGCACGCTGACCACATGTGTGATGTTGGCGCTCTGGTCCACAGCCCACGCTGACAGTTCGGCCCCGGTCAACATCACCGATCCGTTCGTCAAACAGCAGACGGCGTTGTCCGTGGACAAGATCCCGGCCATGCCCGCACCCGGCAGCTATGGCATGGACAAAGCGACGGGCAAGTTCACCCACCCTGTGGCGACGCCATTCAGTCACGAAGGCGAGCCGTTTGCCGGTGAGCTGGATTACTGGGACACCAAGAGCTACATCAAGAACATGACCGTCGAGGCGTACTACCCGATCACGGTCGAGCCGTTCCACACCTGGCAGAATATCGTCGACTTCGACGGCAAGCGTTACCTCTACCAGTACGTTCGGCGCAATCTGAAGATCTTCGATATCACTCATCCCAAGGACGTGAAGCTGGTGTTCACCAAGGGTTCGACCTGGGGCCCTGAAGGCCCGAGTGCCGAAGAAAACCCCTACGCCCCCGACGATATGTTTGGTGCAGCAACGGTGCAGTGGAACAAGAAACTGGGCAAAAACATCATGGTCCAGTCCTTCGAAGTACGGCGTTTTGGCGTACTGAATGATAAATACCGCGAACCGGACAAAGTCGAAGCCATCCGCAAATCCAGGCACCTCAAGGGCTTCAAGGTCTATGAGATGAACGGACCGCTGCCCAACGACTGGAAACTGATCGCCACCCGCACCAGCGACATCGAGCATCCCGATGCACCGATTGGCGAGCAACAGGGCTCCGGTGTACGCGACATCCCGGCTTACTTCGGTGGCGACGTCATGTACGTGGCCGCCGCACCCAGCGATAAATATGCGCTGACCGAATACCCCAACGACTTGTACAACGCCGGTTACCAGTCCTGGGACATGTCGGAC
The DNA here is from genome assembly GCF_900475285.1 of Pseudomonas taetrolens. Lineage (NCBI taxonomy): Bacteria > Pseudomonadati > Pseudomonadota > Gammaproteobacteria > Pseudomonadales > Pseudomonadaceae > Pseudomonas > Pseudomonas taetrolens. The sequence continues at coordinate 2,486,799 of NZ_LS483370.1, forward strand.
CCAAGCAACCCGAAACTGTTGCAGATGCTCACCGTGCCAGGGCAAATCGTCGGCGATCCACAGCACGAAGCCGTGTTCAAGGCCAACCCGCGTGCCGGCAACCGGGCTTCATGGATGGGCGCACGCATGTCGCTGTTCATTCCGACACCCGTCGAGCAGGGCGGCAAGTATGGCTATGCGGCAATGGGCGGGATGGGGCTCTATGTGGTGGACATTACCCAGGCCGACAACATGAAAGTGGTCAGCCATCTGGAGTTTCCGGTAAGCGTAGCGGGCACCGAAGGCGACAGCATTGACGTCTCGCAAGTGGAGAAGACCGGCATCCTCTATTTCAGTGGTTACCCGCTGTCGGAAGATTGCTTCGAGGCCAAAAAAGACATTTTCGCGGTCAACGTCAGCGACCCGAAAAAACCGGTCATAGAGTCTGTACTGCCCCGCCCGATGCCACCTAAAGACGCTGCGTTCACCGATTATTGCCAGCGCAAAGGCAGCTTTGGGCCCAAGCGTTCGGGTTACTACACCCAGCCGGGGATCTCGCGGGAGGGGATCCTGCCCTACGCGTTCTACAACGCTGGGGTGCAGGTATTTGATGTGCGCGAACCCGGCAAGCCGACCATCGGTGCGTACTTCGTGCCGCCGTTCGATACCAAGAACGTGGCGAGTTACGCCATGGGCAACCTGACCCACGGGACCTACACCGAGTACGACCGCAATTTGATCTGGGTCTTCACCAATCATGGTTTCTACGCATTGTCGACGCCGTTGCTGGGCACGCCGAGCTTCACCGCGCCGAGCAAACCGTGGCCGGCCCGAGACTGAACACGCCGTAACTGACGCCTCAACATAAAAATAATTAAGAAAAGTCTGGCGGTGGCTTGGCGACAAGCCACCGACCAGCACTTTCGTCGTGTCCGGAGTTTTTCATGCGTAAACTATTGTTCGTCATTCCTTTGCTGAGTGGTGCTTGCTACGCGGAGTTCAAGGTGTCCGGGGTGGTTGACCTGACGTATGAAGTGGCACATTCGGGAGGCGATACCGTGGACCGGTTGACAGGTGCGGGGCTCAGCGCCAACCGCATTCAGTTCAAGTGGACCCAGGCGGTGAACGATGACATCAAGCTCAATGCTGTCTACGAAGCCATGTACAACCCTCATTCCGACGACTCGACCGGCAAACGCGAAGTCTATTACCAGATCATTTCCGAACGTTGGGGGACGCTGAGCGCGGGTCGCCAGGACACGCCGTCAGCCAACAGCTACGGCTACGCCGACCCGTTGTACGGCAACGACTACAGCCTGATCAATAACGTCCAGGTGTTTTATGCACCGTGGCGAGAGGACAACTCGCTGATGTACATCAGCCCGCGGTACGAGGGTTTTCAATTTCGCGGCATGGCCACCCTGGGCGAAAACGACGGCAGCCGCGACGGCGTGGTCTACAGCACCAGCATCGATTACTGGGCGGACAGCCCGTGGTATTTCGCCGCCGCCGTGGACCGCAAATACCAGCGCAACCTGTGGGATAACCACACCATGGAGCAGGCGACCGATGCCTACTTCACGCTGGTCTACACCATGGGCACCACAGACCTGACGGCGGTCTATCATCGTTATACCGGTTACTACGCCTATGCCCCCTGGGTCGATTTCGAGTCCAACGGAAGCGACCTGCAGTTGGGCATCCGCCACAACTTCTGGGGCAACCAGAACGTTGCGTTCAGCGTGGTCTACAAGGATGACCGCAAGAACGAAGCATTGAGCGACGCAAGCGGTATCAACCTGGCCTACATCTATAACCTCAACAAACAGACTGACCTCTACGCCGTGTATGGGTACGTTCACCATAACCGTGATTCCGAGGTGCGCTACCCGGTCAGTTGGAACCTGGAAAGCCCGCTGCGCAACGAAAACCCCGAAGGATTGCAAATGGGCGTGCGCTACAGGTTCTGATGGTTTGCTGTTTCGGCTCAGTCAAGTGAGAGGCAGAGGCACTTGACTGAGCCGCCTCGATTCCCGCCCCCGATTTTCCCGCCAGCGACTTCCCCCCGAATCACCGCGTAAAAAGCCCTGCTGCGATCACTCGCAGCAGGGCTTGGTGCCGCTTGAATCGCCTCAGAGCCCGAAGAACGCCTGCGCGTTGCTTCCCAGAATAAGCGACTTGGACTGCGGGGTCAGTTCCGGATGCTCGATCACACCGGAACCGATACGTTGCTCGCCCAGCGGAAAGGGTGAGTCAGAGCCGAGCATCACACGGTCGCTGCCCATCACGTCCACCAGCAACTTCAGTGAGCGCGGATCGAACACGGCGGAGTCGACGAAGAAGCGTTTGACGTAACTCGACGGCAGTTCAGGACAGTCCTCACGCACGATATCGCGGTGTTTCCAGGCGTTGTCCACACGGCCCAGCAGGAACGCAAAACCGCCACCGCCGTGGGCAAAGCACAGCCGCAGTGAGGCTGGAATACGTTCAAAGGCTCCCGACAAGATCAGCGACAGGATGCCCAACTGGGTTTCCGCTGGCATCGCTACCAGCCACGGCAGCATCCACTTGCGCATGCGCTCGCCGCCCATCATGTCCCACGGGTGCACCAGCACCGGAATACCATCCAGGGCGCAGTGGGTAAAGAACGTCACCAGGCCTTCGTGGTCCAGGTCCTGATTGCCGACGTGGTTGCCGATTTGTACGCCCACGTGGCCGGCAGCTTTGGCACGGCTGGCTTCGCGGCACGCGGCGTCGATATCCTGCAAGGGCACTTGAGCCAGCACCTTGAGCCGGTCCGGTGCCACAGCAGTCATTTCCAGTGCACGGTCATTCATCAATTGCGCCCAGGGCAGGGCACGTTCAATGGGCGCATCGTAGGCGAACATCACCGGCGTAGCGCACATGATCTGTGCGTCCAGGTTTTGCTCGTCGAGGTGCTCTATCCTGCGGTTCATGTCCCACAGCACGTCGTGCACCGGACGAAACGGCTTATCGCCGATCATGATCTGGCCGGTGCGCCCACTGGTGTGTAACCACGGCCCGCGATCACGGCTCAAACGAGCGGCTTCGGCTTGGTTGATGGTGGGGAAAAAGTGTGAATGCATGTCGATTTTCATGGGCGTTTTACCGCTTCGAGGGTGCGGTGCCACGTCTGCCAGTCACGACCCGGGTGGATTTCACCGCAGCCGTTGCAGCGTCGTTCAGCGTCGCTGGTGGCGTAGAACTGTTCATAGACGGGCGGCAGATCGTTGACGATGCTCTGCAGCTGTAACTCATAGCGTTTGACCAGCGTGCCACAGTGGGCGCAAGACCATTGCAGGGCGTCGAACTGACCCTCAGGCCGGGCTTTTTCGATTACCAGGCAGAGGCTGCCGGGCTCAGGCCGCTGGGGCGAATGGATGACATGCGGGGCCATTAGGTACATGTCGCCCTCACGCAAATCAATGCGCTCGTATTGACCGCGGTCCCAGATATTGAGGTAGGCATTGCCTTTGAACTGATAGAAGAACTCTTCCACCGGGTCGTCATGAAAGTCCGTGCGCTGGTTAGGGCCACCGACCACTGTGACCATGGTGTCGCTGTCTTTCCACAGCTGACGATTGCCCACCGGTGGCTTGAGGAGGTGCGCGTACTCTTCGATCCAGCGATTGAAGTTCAGGGGTGGACTGAAATGATGCTTGTCCATTGAATTGTCCTTAAGCGTTGAGGGGGGCGTAGGCCACGGCTTTGATTTCGATGCGCAAGTGCGGGTGTGGCAATTGGTGCACGGCTACGGTGGTGCGGGTGGGACCGGTCTCGTCAAAGTACTGCGCGTAGACCTGGTTGTATCCGTCAAAGTCGTTCATGTCGACGAGAAAACTGCTGATCTCGACCAGGTCGCCAAGGCCTGCACCTTCGCTCTCGAGAATGTCGCGGATGTTCTCGATCACGGCCCGGGTTTGCGCGCGAATATCCAGGCGTGTCGTGCCCATGGCGTCGACTTCCACGCCTTCGAAACTATTGTCCGGACGGCGCGAACTAGTGCCTGACACGTAGAGGAAGTCACCGGCACGCCTGATATGTGGAAAGCGCCCGCGAGGTGTGGCTTTTCCGGGCACAACGGTGGATCGGTTAATGTTCATCATGCCTCTCCTTGTTTGGCTGCCACGCTGAAACCGCACTCGCCGAAGCCGGCAACTTCCACGCTGACACACGCACCAGGACTCAAGGCCTCTGCAGCGGTCGCGGCACCGGCCATAATCAAACTGCCGGCGGGCAGGGCGATTTCTGCCCGGGCCAGCAACTGCGAAGCCTGCACCAGGCTGCGTAGCGGATGCCCGAGGATGGCGGCGGTTGAGCCGGCCTGAACCACTCGGCCATTGATGCGCATCAGCACCCCGGCGTTGTTCAACTGGGCGAAGTCTCTGGACCAGGCGCCAACCACGAGGCCGGATGAAGAGCAGTTGTCAGCGACCACGTCTTCAAGGCTGAACTTGAACGCTTGGTAACGTGAGTCGATGATCTCGATCGCAGGCGCTACGGCTTCCAGGTAGTCGACCGCTTCCAGTGCGGTCAGCGGTCGGTCGATGGTACGCCGAGTGATAAAGCACACCTCCGGTTCAACCCGCGGGTGGATGAAGCGCTGCAGGTCGACGACACCGCCATCCTCTTCGAGCATGGCGTCGGTGAGCCAGCCCCAGATCAGGCTGTCGACGCCCATCTGCATCATCTTCGCGCGGCTGGTAAAGCCCAGTTTGAGGCCGATCTGGCGCTCGCCGGCAGCGTAGCGGTGTTGCATCGAGGCACGCTGGATCAGGTAGGCCTCGTCGAGGCTAAACGGTGTATGGGTACTGAATTGCGCCACGGCTTCGGCTTTACGGGCTGCCTGGTCCAGGGCCTTGGCGATGTGAGCGATATCGGTGCTCATGGGTGTAGCTCCTTGCACGATTTCAGAGGGTCCAGCGCGATGTTCCGGGCAGGAGCGGGCATGCTCGCGATTGATCGCGATCACGTCCGCTGCGCCAGGGGGTATCGGGTTAGCGTTTCAGCAGATCCAGAGCGACATCGACGATCATGTCTTCCTGGCCGCCGACCATGCGCCGTTTGCCAAGCTCGACGAGGATATCCACGGTTTTGAGGCCGTATTTGTGCGCGGCAACTTCGGCGTGGCGCAGGAAACTGGAGTACACCCCGGCGTAGCCAAGGGCCAAGGTCTCGCGGTCAACGCGTACCGGGCGATCCTGTAGTGGGCGCACGATATCGTCGGCGGCGTCCATCAAGGTGTAGAGGTCGGTGCCGTGGTTCCAGCCCATGCGCTGCGCAGCGGCAATAAACACTTCAAGCGGCGCATTGCCGGCACCCGCGCCCATGCCGGCAAGGCTGGCATCGATGCGGTCACAGCCTTCCTCAACCGCAACAATAGAATTGGCCACACCCAGGCTCAGGTTATGGTGGGCATGCACACCGGTCTGGGTCTCGGGCTTGAGCACGGCTTTGAGGGCCTGGAAACGCTCACGAATATCCTGCATGCCCATCGCGCCACCGGAGTCGACCACGTAGATGCAGGTGGCGCCATAGCCCTCCATCAACAATGCCTGAGCGGACAATTGCTGCGGGCTGATCATGTGGCTCATCATCAGAAAACCGACAGTGTCCATACCCAGCGTGCGGGCATACTCGATGTGCTGGCGCGAGACATCGCCTTCGGTGCAATGGGTGGCCACCCGCACAATGCGCGCTCCGGCCTGATACGCATTTTTGAGGTCATGCAGGGTGCCAATGCCAGGCAGCAAGAGTGTTGCGACTTTGGCGTGAGTCAGCACATCACTCACGGCTTCTATCCATTGCAGATCGGTATGGGCGCCAAAGCCATAGTTGAAGCTTGAACCCTGCAAACCGTCACCGTGGGCGACTTCGATCGAATCAACACGTGCCTGATCCAGCGCACGGGCGATGGCCTGCACCTGGCTCAGTGAGTACTGGTGCCGGATCGCATGCATGCCGTCGCGTAGGGTGACATCGGAAATGTAGAGCTTTTTGCCGGGGTTGAACGTCATCGCAAATCTCCTCAGGCGTTAAGCATCGACTGCGCCATACGCTCGGCGGTGGCCAAGGCAGCGGAGGTCATGATGTCGAGGTTGCCGGCATAAGCAGGCAAATAGTGGGCAGCGCCTTCAACTTCGAGGAACACCGTCGTCTTCAGCCCGCTGAAATGCCCGTGGCCGGGAATCAGCAGCGGCGCGTCGGCACTGATCACGTCGAACTGGACTTTTTGTTTAAGGCGATACCCCGGCACGTAAGCCTGTACCGCTTGCGCCATGCGCTCGATGGACGCCTCGACGCTGGCCTGATCGGCAGCCTCGGACAGCACATACACGGTGTCGCGCATCATCAACGGCGGCTCGGCTGGGTTCATCACGATGATCGCCTTGCCCTTGGCTGCGCCGCCGATCACCTCAATTGCCCGCGAAGTGGTTTCGGTGAATTCATCGATGTTGGCGCGGGTGCCGGGGCCGGCAGATTTACTGGCAATCGAGGCGATGATCTCGGCGTAATGCACTTTGGCGACGCGCGATACCGCGGCCACCATCGGGATAGTGGCCTGCCCGCCGCAGGTGACCATGTTGACATTGAGCTGATCCATGATCTGATCCAGGTTCACCACGGGCACACAGTACGGGCCGATAGCCGCCGGTGTCAGGTCAATCAGGCGGATGCCCGGCCTGGCTTTGCGCAACAAGGCCGCGTTGTGCACGTGGGCAGTAGCCGATGTGGCGTCGAAGACGAAATCGATGTCGGCAAACTGCGCCATTTCAATCAACCCTTCGACACCCTGATGGGTGGTCGCCACGCCCATGCGCCGGGCACGGGCCAGGCCGTCGGAATGCTCGTCGATACCGACCATGACCGCCATCTGCAAATACCGGGCGTTGCGCAATACCTTGATCATCAGGTCGGTACCGATGTTGCCGGAACCGACGATGGCGATATTCAGTTTCTGATTCATGCAGGGCTCCACGATCACGATTGCAGGTCGAAGGCAGCGGTGACGCTGCCCAGCCCCTGGATATGGGCGGTGAACACATTGCCCGGCCGCGCCGCCACCATCGGGCCGAGGGCACCGGTCAGCAGAATGTCGCCAGCGCGCAATGGCGTCCCCAGCCGCGCCAGGGTGTCGGCCAGCCATACGGCGGCGTTCAACGGGTTGCCCAGGCAGGCGGCACCGGCGCCAACCGATACCGGCTCTGCGCCCAAAGTCATGCTCATGCCGCAGCGCACCAGATCCAGCCGCGACAGCTGCACCGGACGAGTGCCCAGCACAAACAGGCCTGAGGAGGCATTATCGGCAATGGTGTCGACCAGCTGGATATCCCACTGGGCGATCCGGCTGCCGACCACTTCGATGGCAGGCAAGGCGAATGCGGTCGCGCGAATCAGATCGGCGACGGTATGGCGCTCGTGGCACAGGTCGTGTTCCAGCACCAGGGCGATTTCCGCCTCGACCTTTGGTTGCCGGGTGTCGCTCCAGGCAATCGGCTGATCGTCACCACGGGCCATACTGGCGAACAATTGGCCAAAGTCCGGTTGATCGACGCCCAACTGTTGCTGGACCGCACGTGAAGTCAGGCCGACTTTGCGCCCGACCGGACGCTGGCCAGCCTCGATGGCGGCCGTATTGTTGTACTGCTGCACGGCGTAGGCGAGGGCGACCGGATCGATTGAAGGGTCTGCGGCGAGGGCGCTGGCGATCAGTTCGCGCACCGGAGCGCACGGTTTCCCGTCGCGTTCGGCCTGGCGCAGCCGACGGGCCGCTTCTATAAGAGCTGCATGCATGGGCGAAACTCCGAGGCTCAAGGGTTGACGCAGATGGTGGTGATTTGCGAGTAGAAATCCAGCGAATGGCGGCCGCCTTCACGGCCCAGGCCTGACAGGCGCGTACCGCCAAACGGGGTGCGCAGATCGCGCAGGAACCAGGTGTTGACCCACACCATGCCGACCTTGAACCGCCGCGAGACCGTATGCGCGCGCTTCAAGTCGCGGGTCCACAAGGCAGTGGCCAGGCCGTAAGGCGAATCGTTGACGCGTCGCACGACTTCATCGTCCGCGTCGAACGGGGCAATGTGGCAAACCGGACCGAATACCTCTTCACGCACACACCGCGCGTCATCGTTGAGGCCCGTCCAGATGGTCGGTTGCACGTAGGCACCGTTATCGCGCTCGTCACCAAAACACGGCACGCCGCCACCAGTGACGACGGTTGCACCTTCGTTGCGGGCCAATTCGAAGTAACCCAATACCTTGTCGCGATGCTTATGCGAAATCAGCGACCCCATGTTCACGCCATCTTCATCCGGGTAGCCGATTTTCAATGCTTCGGCACCGGCTTTCATGGCCGCCACAAAGCGCTCATAGATCGGCCGCTCGACATACACCCGCTCCGAGCACAGGCACACCTGACCGGCATTGGTGAAGCTGGAGCGCAAAACACCGGCCACCGCGGCGTCGAAATCACAGTCGGCAAACACGACGGCTGCGTTCTTGCCGCCCAGTTCGAACGACACATCACGCACGCCTTCGGCGGCGACCTTCATGATGGTTTCGCCGGTGCGCGACTCGCCGGTAAAGGTGATGGCATCCACATCCGGGTTACGGATCAGAAACTCGCCGGCCGACCCCGGCCCGAAGCCGTGCACCAGGTTAAACACGCCTGCAGGCAACCCCGCTTCGTGCATGACTTCGGCGAGCAGGGTCGCGGTGGACGGTGAGTCCTCCGACGGTTTGATCACCACTGAGTTGCCACACGCCAATGCCGGGGCCACTTTCCAGGTCATCAACAGCATCGGCAGATTCCACGGCGAGATGATTGCCACCACACCGTGGGGCTTGCGCACCGAGTAACTGAACACATCACTGCCATCGGCAGTTCGCATCTCAAAACATTCACTGCCGGCCTGATTGATCAGCTCGGCGAAAGTGCGAAAGTTGTGAATCCCGCGGGCGATATCCAGGGTGCGCGCCTGTTGCACCGGGCGTCCGGTATCGGACACTTCGGCGGCGACAAACTCTTCGAAACGGCGCTCGATAATATCGGCAATACGCTGTAACAGCGCAGCCCGTTGACTGGCGCTGTACTCACTCCAAGGCCCGTACTGTGCGGCTTTTGCAGCCGCGACAGCACGGTCGACCAGCGCGTTGTCGGCTTCGCAGACATGGCTGAGCGTACGGCCATCAATGGGCGAAATATTGGGGAAGGTCTGCTCGCAAGCGACGAATTCGCCCGAGATGTAATTACGCAGCAACGGCAAGGGTGCAGACACATCAGCCTCCGGAAAATTGGGGTAGTCGGAGGAAGTGTAGGGAGAACGGATATTAGTGAATAATAAAAAAGTCGCGCCTTGCTATGCTGAATCGGAATACCTGAATGGGCACCTCAAGCCTTGGAGGGAAGGCGTTCACTGGACTCGCAGCGGGCCTGATTCAGGCACTCGCGAAATAATCGTGCCGCAGGCCCCAACGCCCGCGTATTGGAGAAGAAGCAGCCAATATCGCCAAACTGCAGCGGCTTACCGAGGTCAAACGCCTTGAGCAAACCGGCGCTGACAAACTGTTGCGCGGCTTCGAACGGCATCAGCGCAACGGTTTGCTGATCTTGCATCAGGGTGATGTTGGTAAGGATCGACAGCGACTCGACCACATTGCCCGGCGGGGCAAGATCAGCCTCGGCGAACAGTTCGTCGGCAGTACGCCGCAGCAGCGAATCACGGGTCGGCAGCACCCACGGGTACTCAAGCAAATCGGCGAGACTGATCGGCGAGCGCCCGTGTAATGGATGACCGGCTCCAGCAACCACGCTCAACTCTTCGGCATACAACACCTCGACATCGAGCATGGGTGACTCATTGCGCCAGCGCCAATCGTCAGGCACGCGGCCCACCACCAGATCGACTTCACCGACTGCCAGTGCCGGAAACAGTTGGTCCATCTGCCCGACTCGCAGCGACACCAGCACACCGGGGGCTTGTTGCTTGAGCAACTGCATGGCCCTTGGCAGCAACGAGGTTGAAGCTGAAATCAAGGTGCCCACCATGACATGCCCGGAAGTACCTTCCTGAAAGGCATTGACCTCGTCCGTCAGCGAGCGCAACTCCGCCAACAATGACTTGGCCCGCCGAACCACCAATTCCCCCAGCTCAGTGGCCGTCACGCCGCGATTGCCACGAATCAGCAAAGGCGCATCGAAGTACGACTCCAGCTCATGAATAATCTTCGTCACCGCTGGCTGAGTCAGGTTGAGTGCATGCGCAGCACGCACCAGCGAGCCACTTTGCAGCACCTGATCGAACACTACCAATTGGTAAAACTTGAGCTTTCGCGCAACAGAAATCGTGGTGAACTTCATTCGGAGTCTCAACTCAGGCTCGGGTACAGCGGGCTTTCTGAACCCTGGGCGGTGGACGCTATAGTAATCACGATCTGGAGGGAAGAGGGGGGTATGACGGTGGATTCAGGGCATTTCTACTTTTAGAAATGCCCCTCATCGGTTTAATTCAGCGGCGCAGGCTCTCCACTCAACGCATCGACCATGGCCGGATGATCCTGAGCCGCCTGGCGCAAATCCTCGGTAACCCGCAGCTCGGCGCCGGTCGGGGAGAAGGTGGCGGCTGCCGCAAAAGGCGCGGGATTGGCCGGTACCGGGCGCTTGCCACGGCGCCAGAAGAAGAACGTGACCATGCACAGGTTAACCAACGCGAAGACCCAGAACAGGCCGTTTGCGCCGAACGAATTCATCACCGGCGAGATCATCATCGGACTGATCGCCGAGCCCAGCGAGTTGATCAGCAGCAGGCCCTGGATCATTGGGACCAACGCTTCGGCAGGGGCGCGGTCGGCGGCATGGCTGACGGCAACCGGGTATAGCGCAAACACCGCGCCGCCGAGCAGGAACAGCAGCGCGGCCAGCAGTGTCGAAGACAAGGGCAGCAGCACGATCAGCAGCGACAATACGGTGCAAGCCACTGCCAGAAGGGTCAGCACCTGCAAGCGATCCTTGTGGTCGGACCAGCGTCCAACGGGGTATTGCAGGAGCATGGCGCCGAGGATCGTCCAGGCCATCATGCTGCCGACTTCACCGACGTCCAGGCCCGCGCGTTGCAGGTACAGCGGCAGCAAAGTGTAAATCGCGGCGATGCTGACACCCGAGCCGAAACACCCGATCAGCCCGGTGGGCGTCACGCCCAGCAGTTGCCGGGGCTTGTGTGGCTCAACCTGGTCCAGCAGTGGCGACACCCGTGGCAGGATCACAATCGGCAGGACCGACAACGAAGCGAGCATGCCGGCCACCATGAAGGGCGCACTGTCGCTCAAGCCAGTGATTGTTCCCAACGCTGCCTGACCCAGCACTCCGGCGCCATACAGCACGATCATGTACAGCGCGAGCAAGCGCCCGCGAATCTTGGCGTCGCCTGCCAGCAGCAACCAGCTTTCGATCACCAGGAATACGCCGACCGTGGCCCAGCCGTTGATCAGACGCAGCACGAACCAGCCCCATGTGTCGTAGATCAGGCCCTGGAGCAGAATGGTCACGGCGATCAGCGAGGCAAAACTGCCGTAGGCGCGGATATGACCGATGCGCAGAATCAAGCGATCATTAAAGACGGCGCCCAGGGTCAACCCGATGAAATAGGCTGATGAAACGACCCCGATCATCGTGGCCGACGTGCCGGCAGCATCCAGGCGCAGGGTAGTCAGGGATGAAAGAAAGCCGTTGCCCAATGCAACAATGAACAGCCCGAGCAGGGGCGCCAGCGCCAGGGCCAGCAAACGCGGAGACATATAAACCTCTGGAAATCGAACAGCGGACCGTGCGCCTCTGCGCATGCGATTGCCAAGCCGAAGAGTGTGTTGTGCTAATGCCCACCGTACGGGCAGGGCGGTTGAGTCGGGCACACGTCGACGAGGTGTGGCCAGCCATTGAGCGACGCGCTTGGGTCACTGCCGCGCCCACTCAGGGCTCAGGCGGTTGCAAATGAGCGCGGGATTCTAAGGCTTGTGCAGGATTTTCCAATAGCTGTCTGCTGCGACGTTACGACGCAGGCGAGCCCTGGCCCCTCACATAACGACAGGTCATCGTTAGCTCACTGAAAATATCGCTTTATCCCGCCTCTCCCGCTGGTTAGCCTGCGCGGTCGAGTTACCATTTTGAACATGGGGTCATGATGCAGATCAGGGGTGAGCGGGCGGCCACAGCGTGTGGTCTGGTAGCGATTGTGTTGTGGAGCACTGCCGCCGGATTGATCAGGGGTGTCAGCGAACATTTCGGCCCGCTGGGTGGCGCCGCGCTGATTTATTCGTTGGGTGCCCTGATGCTGCTCGTGTTGCTGGGGCGCCCGCGAATCCGCTCGACATCAACGCTCTACCTGCTGCTCGGCAGCGCCTTGTTTGTCGCTTACGAAGTGTGCCTGTCGTTGGCGCTGGGGTTTGCCAGTGATCGTCAGCAAGCCATCGAACTGGGCGTGGTGAATTACCTGTGGCCTTGCCTGACCGTGGTGCTGGCGATTTTCATGAATGGTCAGAAAACCCGCTGGTTCATCGTTCCGGGCTCCGCCCTCGCGCTGTTCGGCATCTTGTGGGTGGTCAGTGGTGACGGCTTATCCCTGCCGGGCATTGTGCGCAACGTGCAGTCGAATCCGCTCAGCTACAGCCTGGCACTGACCTGTGCGATCACGTTTGCGCTGTATTGCAATGTCACCCGCCGCTATGCGGGCGGGCAGAATCTGGTGGTCCTGTTTTTTGTACTGGCGGCCGCGGTGCTGTGGCTGAAGTGGTTTGTGAGCGACGAACAGTTCCCGGCCTTCAGGTGGGCCAACTCCCTTGAGCTATTGGCTGCCGGAGTCGCCATGGCGGGTGGTTACGCACTATGGAATATCGGCATCCTGCGGGGGAATCTGACGCTGCTGGCGACCTCATCCTATTCAGCCCCCGTGCTGTCATCGGCGTTCGCTGCGGCATGGCTGGGCGTCAGTCTGCAGGCACAGTTCTGGCAAGGTGCAGTGCTTGTGACGGCGGGATCGCTGCTGTGTTGGCACGCAACCCGGCAGCGGGCGGCTCTTGAGCCGCTACCGATACAGGTCTGTGCTGACGAAAACCCGCGCTGAACAGGCTACAGACGTAAATACACGACGGTATCTCCGGTGGTCACACGTTGTCAGTTGTCGCCAGGGTGAGTAAGCTGATCCGATGAGTCAGTCATCCCTATTTTCATCTTCAACCAGCGCCCGTGGTCCAGCCGATCACGACATTCGAGATCAGATTGTCGCGGCTGCCAACCAGCACTTTAGCCAGTACGGCTACGGTAAAACCACGGTTTCCGAACTGGCCAGGGCCATTGGATTTTCCAAGGCTTACATTTACAAGTTTTTTGATTCCAAACAGGCGATAGGTGAGGCCATCTGCGCAAACTGTCTGGCTCAAATCGTCGCGGCAGTGGATCAAGCGATCAATGTTGCAAACCTGTCGCCTACCGAGCGCTTTCGACGTTTGGTCAAGACCTTGATCTCGACCGGTGTTGACCTGTTCTTCAACGATAGAAAGCTCTATGACATCGCAGCATTTGCAGCGTCGGAAAGCTGGCCCGTCTCCCAGGCGTATGAGGCACAGATCAAGCGCTTCGTGCTGCAAATAGTACGGGAAGGGCGAGAGGCAGGTGAGTTTGAGCGCAAGACACCCTTGGACGAGACTGTCGACGCTATACACTTAGCGCTGCGGCCATTCGTTAACCCTTTGCAGTTGCAGTACAACCTCGATTTTGTCGACGAAGCCCCCACCCTGACCACCAATCTGATCTTGCGCAGCCTTATGCCCTGACTGTTGGGCTGCGTTTTTTCTTCTTCCATTATCCGCCCGGCCCGCGTCTGGGCGTCGCGTCATGATGCTGTGCGACAGAACGCTGCCCCCAGTCACGATCCGCAAGCGGAGCCTCTGGACGATGGTCGTCCGGGCCGATAAAAGCGAGGGAAGGGCGGAGACATTGCGTGTCCTTCGGCAGGCGCACACGTGACCATATCAAGCATAAGTCACACCCTCTCAACCGCCATAACTTGAGCATTTATTGCTTTTTAGTCGATACCGAGAAGCTGAACGTTTTACGACTGGTGACCATTGACACAATTGGTCACTATGCTGAGAATATGGCGCTCGTCCTATATTTCAGTAAGGGAACCTATGCGCCGGCTTCGACCTTTCCCCATTGCCGCTTGCTTGCTGCCTCTTGTCCTGACGGCATGTGGCGACTCATCCAGCGTTGATGATCCGCGCACGCATGCTCCCCTGGTCAGGTCCGCGGCTGTTCAGGGAGCCTCCGACGTCTCACGTTCTTTCACCGGAGTGGTGGCTGCCCGTGTCCAGGGCGATCTGGGTTTTCGTGTATCAGGCAAAGTGCTCGAGCGTCTGGTTGACACCGGCCAGAGCGTTGAACGGGGTCAGCCCCTCATGCGCCTGGACCCCATCGACCTGAGGTTGCAGGCGCAAGCGCAGCACGCGTCAGTCATCGCCATCAGGGCCCGAGCCAAACAGACAGCGGATGACGAGGCCCGATATCGCAATCTGGTCGCCGCAGGTGCTATTTCTGCATCGACCTATGACCAGATCAAAGCCGCAGCGGATACCGCCAAGGCGCAGCTTAGCGCCGCACAAGCGCAGGCCGATGTAGCGAGCAATGCTTCTGGTTATGCGGTGCTGTTGGCGGATGCCGATGGCGTTGTGGTGGAGACGCTCGCCGAGCCCGGACAAGTCGTCAGCCCCGGGCAGCCCGTGCTGCGTCTGGCACGTGCAGGCCAGCGCGAAGCCATCGTGCACTTGCCCGAGACATTGCGTCCCGCAGCAGGCTCCACCGCGCAGGCGACGCTTTATGGCAATACGACCGGGGCTGTTACCGCGAAGCTGAGGCTGCTGTCCGATTCGGCCGACCGAATGACCCGCACCTTCGAGGCGCGGTATGTGCTTGAGGGGGCGCTGGCCAATGCACCCATAGGCTCGACCGTTACCCTCCGGATCGCTGAAGGCGCCGTGCAACGGCCAACGATGCAAGTGTCGATCACCGCTGTTTATGACCCCGGCCAGGGCACTGGCCTGTGGGTTATCGCCGGAACACCGGCGAAAGTGAGCTGGAGACCCGTTCAGGTGTTGGGCCTGAGCGACGACGTTGCGCAAGTCGCGGGTGATCTCAAGGTGGGTGAGCAGATCGTTGCGCTGGGCGCACATCTGCTGCACGAGGGGGAGGCGGTGAGAGTGCCTCAACAAGAACACGCCAACGCTGCCGGGAGTCGTCCATGAGCGAGGGGCGTTTTAATCTGTCCGCGATTGCCGTTCGCGAGCGCTCAATCACGGTATTTCTGATCTTCCTGATTGCCGTTGCAGGGATCCTGTCGTTCTTCCAGCTGGGTAGAGCAGAAGACCCTCCGTTTACGGTCAAGCAGATGACGGTCATTACTGCCTGGCCGGGGGCTACTGCGCAGGAAATGCAGGATCAGGTCGCCGAGCCACTGGAAAAACGCCTGCAAGAATTGAAGTGGTACGACCGCTCGGAAACCTACACCCGTCCCGGTCTTGCCTTCACGATGCTGTCACTGCTCGATAGCACGCCACCGGCTGAGGTGCAGGAAGAGTTCTATCAGGCGCGCAAAAAGCTCGACGATGAAGCCAAAAAGCTACCGCCGGGTGTTATCGGGCCAATGGTCAACGACGAGTTTTCGGACGTGACATTTGCGCTTCTTGCCCTGAAAGCCAAGGGCGAGCCGCAGCGGCTGCTGGTGCGTGATGCCGAGTTGCTACGCCAGCGCCTTTTGCATGTCCCGGGGGTGAAGAAGGTCAATATCATAGGGGAGCAACCCGAGCGTATCTTTGTATCCTTTGCCCATGACCGGCTGGCCACCCTGGGCGTATCCCCTCAGGCTATCTTTGCTGCTCTGAATGACCAGAACGTGCTCACACCTGCCGGTTCGATCGATACCGCAGGGCCGCAGGTGTTCCTTCGACTGGATGGCGCCTTCGACACACTGCAAAAAATCCGGGACACCGCCATTACGGTTCAGGGGCGGACGCTCAAGCTCTCTGATGTGGCGACCATCGAACGCGGCTATGAGGACCCCGCAACCTTCCTCGTGCGTAACAACGGTGAAGACGCGCTGCTGCTGGGGATTGTGATGCGTGAGGGCTGGAATGGCCTTGACCTCGGCAAGGCACTGGACGCGCAAACGCTCAAGATCAACCAAGACATGCCTTTGGGCATGACGCTCTCCAAGGTCACCGACCAATCTGTGAATATTGATTCGGCTGTCGGCGAGTTCATGGTCAAGTTCTTCGTTGCGCTGCTGGTGGTGATGCTGGTGTGCTTCCTCAGCATGGGCTGGCGTGTGGGTTTTGTGGTCGCGGCGGCTGTTCCGCTAACGCTGGCCGTGGTGTTTGTGGTGATGGCCGCCACCGGCAAGAACTTTGACCGTATCACCCTCGGCTCGCTGATTCTGGCACTTGGCCTGCTGGTCGATGACGCCATTATTGCCATCGAAATGATGGTAGTAAAAATGGAGGAGGGCTACGACCGCCTCAAGGCTTGCGCGTACGCCTGGAGTCACACGGCCGCGCCGATGTTGTCCGGTACGCTGGTGACGGCAATTGGCTTTATGCCCAACGGCTTCGCGCAATCAACCGCGGGCGAATACACCAGCAACATGTTCTGGATCGTAGGCATCGCCCTGATTGCCTCCTGGGTGGTTGCGGTCGTGTTTACCCCCTATCTGGGGGTGAAGATGTTGCCGGATATCAAGAAGGTCGAGGGCGGTCACGCGGCCATCTACAACACCCCTAACTACAATCGATTTCGCCAGGTATTGGCGCAGGTTATCGCGCGCAAATGGCTGGTAGCCGGGGCTGTTGTTGTGTCTTTTGTCGCAGCGGTCCTGGGCATGAGCCTGGTTAAAAAGCAGTTCTTCCCGACCTCTGACCGTCCAGAAGTCTTGGTTGAAGTGCAAATGCCGTATGGGACCGCCATCGAGCAGACCAGCGCGACCGCTGCGACCCTGGAGGCCTGGCTGCAAAAGCAGGATGAGGCAAAAATCATCACGTCTTACATCGGCCAGGGCGCCCCCCGCTTCTATCTGGCGATGGCTCCGGAACTGCCTGATCCATCGTTCGCCAAAATTGTGGTGCTGACCGATAGCCAAGAGCAGCGCGAGGCACTCAAGGTGCGTCTTCGAGAGGCTGCCGCTGAAGGGCTTGCCCCGCAAGCGCGGATCAGGGTGACGCAACTGGTGTTTGGTCCCTATTCACCATTTCCTGTTGCCTACCGGGTAATGGGGCCAGATCCTTCAAAACTGCGTGAAATAGCGGGGCAGGTGCAGGATGTATTGCAGTCGAGCCCGCTGATGAGAACCGTCAATACCGACTGGGGACCGCTGACGCCGACGCTGCATTTCACTCTCGATCAAGATCGCCTGCAGGCGGTGGGCCTAACGTCTGCTTCAGTTGCACAGCAACTGCAGTTCCTGCTGACCGGCGTACCGATCACCACCGTGCGTGAGGACATTCGCGCAGTGCAGGTGGTGGGGCGCGCAGCGGGTTCTGTCAGGCTCGATCCCGCCAAGATAGAAGGTTTTACGTTGGCAGGCACGGCGGGGCAGCGGATTCCGCTGTCCCAGGTGGGAGAGGTCGATGTGCGAATGGAGGATCCGCTCCTGAGGCGTCGTGACCGTACGCCGACCATCACCGTGCGCGGCGACATCGCCGAAGGCCTGCAGCCACCAGACGTATCGAGCGTGATCATCAAGGCATTGCAGCCGGTGATCGATCAATTGCCTGACGGATACCGGATCGAGCAGGCGGGGGCCATCGAGGAGTCGGGCAAGGCTGGCAAAGCGATGTTGCCACTCTTCCCGATCATGATTGCCTTGACGCTGCTGATCATCATTGTGCAGGTCCGCTCTATTTCGGCGATGGTCATGGTCTTTCTCACCTCGCCACTGGGCTTGATTGGCGTGGTGCCGACGCTGCTGATCTTCCAGCAGCCGTTTGGCATCAATGCGCTGGTCGGGCTGATCGCGCTATCGGGCATTTTGATGCGCAATACGCTGATTCTGATCGGGCAAATCCATCAAAACGCACAACAAGGGCTGGATCCGTTTCACGCAGTGGTCGAGGCCACGGTACAGCGGGCCCGCCCGGTACTGCTGACAGCGCTGGCGGCCATCCTGGCGTTCATCCCCCTGACGCACTCCGTGTTCTGGGGGACGCTGGCCTACACCCTGATCGGGGGAACGTTCGTGGGGACCATCATGACATTGGTGTTCCTGCCGGCGATGTACGCCATCTGGTTCAGGATCCGCCCTGACACCGCGGGCAACACGTCAACCTGATCACACGAACCTGGTGGAGAGGGCGCCTGCGTCCTCTCGCCATAAAGGTATGGCCCCGGGTTTAAGTACGCTGCTTTTCAGGGGCGTCGATTGATAAATGAAGAGGTTCCAATGATTAATCTTGAAGGTCAAAAGCGAATCGTAGTGACAGGCGTCGGAATAGTCGGGCCTCTGGGATGCGGAGCAGAAGAAGTCTGGAACAGATTGCTGTCTGGACGTTCCGGCATCCGTCACTTGCCAGGCGATATCACCCAGGACACAGGGGTTAGCGCAGGAGGTCAAGTGCCGTCTCTGGAGGAGGACGCCATTGCCGGCTACGATCCGGAACGCGTCATTTCGGCCAAGGACCGCAAGAAGATGGACCGCTTCATCGAGTTTGCGCTGGTGGCCGCCCATGAAGCGCTGGAGCAGGCTGGCTGGCGGCCAACAACCGCCGCAGAGCAGGAGCGAACCGCAACGGTCATCGCCTCGGGCGTGGGCGGGTTTGGCGCAATTGCCGATGCGGTACGAACCACTGACACACGCGGCCCCCGTCGGTTGTCGCCGTTCACTGCGCCGTCTTTCCTCGCCAATATGGCGGCAGGGCACCTATCCCTCCGCTACGGCTTCAAAGGCCCGCTCGGCGCACCGGTAACCGCCTGTGCCGCTGGCGTGCAGGCCATCGGTGATGCGGCGCGAATCATCCGAAGCGGTGAGGCAGACATCGCCATCTGCGGCGGGACCGAAGCGGCGATAGATCGAGTGACTCTGGGCTGCTTTGCGGCGGCCCGCGCGCTGTCGACCGGGTTTGCCGAGCACCCGCAGCAGGCCTCACGCCCTTTTGATCGTGATCGCGACGGTTTTGTGATGTCCGAAGGTGCCGGGTTGCTGGTGATCGAGACACTCGAGCACGCCCTCGCGCGGGGAGCCAAGCCTCTGGCGGAACTGGTCGGCTATGGCACCAGCGCCGATGCTTACCACCTGACCGCGGGGCCTGCGGACGGCAGCGGTGCACGACGCGCCATGGAACTGGCGTTGCGCCAGGCGGCTGTGAGCCCCGCCGACGTGCAGCATATCAACGCCCACGCCACCTCCACCCCGGTCGGTGACAGAGGAGAGCTGGCAGCCATTCACTCGTTGTTCGGGGCTGACTCCGGCGTAGCGATCAGCGCCACCAAATCCGCCACCGGGCATCTTCTGGGAGCCGCCGGAGGCGTCGAGGCCATCTTCACGGTACTGGCGCTTCGTGACCAGATCGCGCCCCCGACCCTCAACCTGATGAACCCCGATGAAGCGGCCAGCGGGCTTAGCCTCGTTGCTCTGCAGCCACGCAACCTGCCAATTGACTACGCACTTTCCAATGGCTTCGGCTTCGGTGGCGTTAACGCCAGCCTTCTATTCAGACGCTGGCATGATTAATCCCGTGTGCAGCCTTGAGCACCCATGAGCCAGGACCGTCGCCCTGGCTCATGGCGTGACCGTCAGGCTGCGGTAACGAGCACGGTCCGGCCGAACGTTGATGATGTGGATCTCAAAGCGCCGTTCAATGACGTCGGCGACATCTTGTAAATACAACTTCGATGTTAGCCAGGGTGGTTGAATTTTGACGAGCGCGCGGGATGTATCGGGTGACACACCAGGAGTTGAACGTAGATGAATGGAACAAGCATGGGCAATGGCGCCGCATCTCCAGTCAGCACGAGCAGCGGTACACGCTGACCTGAAGAGAAACGGCACTGAATCAGCTTCATCGGCAGCCACCTCATTCAATGACGCGCCATGAACACGAAGGACATGGCCCGTTGAGAGATTGGACGCCAGATGAGTCTCTGACCTAGCACATGATTTAACATAATATACATTATGCGAACCTTCGTATTGGAGTGTCAGGGTCAGTGGAGGTCAGATTTCAAGCTCCACATGAAGGCATTTTACACCGCAGTCACCAGGTACCGGCCTTGGCCCCCACAACGGAGACAATCTACTGGCGACTGTTCGTCCACATCACGCTGCGGTCTGCAGGTTTTCATTTTCTGTGCGCTGCGATGCTTTACGCGCAACAATTTCATCTGGTGCATCGTGTATGGGTCATCACAGATTGGAGATGCTGTCTCTGAAATCAAACGCTGCCGGGTTTCAGCCACGGGTTTGATGCAATGCTGATGGCGACTCATTACACTCGCAGCGCTTGCCTCTGATCAAGGATCGATCTTCAGATGCCCATATCTGTTTTGCCTCGCGCTTTACTCACTGCGGTTGATGCGATTTATCTGCCTGCCGGTTTGAAAAGCCCGAGCGATATTTCGCCACACGCTGAGGCTCGCGAATACGGAGGCTGCCAATTCAATCTGGCGGGTCGTCGAGTACTGTTCCGTGTTGCCAAAACGACGCCGACCAAGGTTGGACAGTTCGTTACATTATGGAAACGCCCCTGTATCGACAGTGTTATTGCGCCTCTGGATCACGCAGATGGCATCGACTTTGTGGTGGTCAATGTGGCCAGCGCCTCGCAGAGTGGCCAATTTGTTTTTGACCGTGATGCACTGTTGGCCCACGGCGTGACGTCCATAAACGGTGTCGGCGGTAAGCGTGCCATGCGTGTTTACCCTCCGTGGAGCCAGCCTGCATCCAGGCCAGCGTTACAGACTCAACGCTGGCAAATGGCGTATTTTCTGGCGATTGAGCCCTTTGACGAGGCCTCAGTACTGCGCGCCAAGGTGTTATTCAAGTGCGGGTGACAGTACTCGACTGACAGGCTAAAAAAAGCGGCTAATAACCTCAAGTTATAACTCAACTAAATGTCTGTTTAGTTGAGTTATAGCAAAACAGATCCACAGTGAGGTTCGGCCACGCCGTTTCGACGCTGATACATCCCCCATCCCCACCGTTCTGCTCCCTGCCCTCAGCCCGGTATAAATCGCCCGCCGCGGCCCGATCACCGGCTCAGCGATTCCCCGCCAACGGATAAAGCGCTTCATCGAACTGCGACAGGCAAGGAAACACTATGGGCTGATCGTCGGCGATATGAATGAGACGCTGCTGGTAACTGCGCAGAAAATCCGCACGGGCCTCGTCAGTGATGTATGGCACATGCCAGGCCACAAACGGTTCCAGCACTTCGCAGCCGACATAAGCCAAAGTGCCACGCAGAATCGGCCGCAGCATGTCTTGCAGCGGGCCGTGAATGGCACCTTCACCGAACATGTGCTCGCGCCCGCCCAGGGTCACCGTCACCAACGCCTTCTTGCCGCTGAGTCCGCCCTGGTCGTAGAAGCGTTTGCCGCCGTAACAAATGCCGGATACCAATACCCGGTCAATCCAGCCTTTGAGTATCGCCGGTGCCGAGAACCAGAAAATCGGAAAATTCAGGATCAGCAAATCGGCCCACAGCAGCTTGTCCAGTTCTTGCTGGATATCCGCTGCCAGTGCTTGTTTTTTGACCCCCAGGCGCTGCTCCAGTGCATAAACCAGGTAGTCCGGGTTTTCACGCGCTGAGAAATCATTGGCACTGGCTACCGGGTTCCAGTTCATGGCATACAAATCACTGACTTGCACTTCATGCCCTTGGGTTTTGAGGGTTTCAACCGCTTGGTCGCGCAAGGCTGCGGTGAAAGAGTTGGGTTCAGGATGTGCGTGGACGATCAATACGTTCATGGTAATTCCCTGGATGCTTTCAAGTGTTTGAGGCGAAGAACGGACGGCGTCAGGTCAGGATCACAGTTGCAACGCTTTCACTTCGACGAATTCGGCCAGCCCTTCTTCGCCCCACTCGCGGCCATTGCCGGACTGTTTGTAGCCGCCAAACGGAGCCTGGTAGTTGAACGCTCCGCCGTTGATAAAGCACTGGCCAGCACGGAGCTGCCGACCCAGGTCGACAGCCCGTTCTCGGCTACCGGCCCATACGCCACTGGACAGGCCGAACGGTGAGTCGTTGG
This sequence comes from Pseudomonas taetrolens, assembly GCF_900475285.1. NCBI lineage: Bacteria > Pseudomonadati > Pseudomonadota > Gammaproteobacteria > Pseudomonadales > Pseudomonadaceae > Pseudomonas > Pseudomonas taetrolens. Next base: position 2,509,078 of record NZ_LS483370.1, read on the forward strand.
CGATGTGTATGGCCTCGGCCTCGTGGGTATAGGGGATCAGGCACAACACCGGCCCGAAGATTTCCTCTTGAGCGATACGCATCCGGTTGTCGACATCGGCAAACAGCGTTGGCTTGACGTAGAAACCGCGCTCAAACTCCTCTGCCGTACCGCCGCCACATAACAGGCGAGCGCCCTCCTCCTGGCCGACGTTTATGTAGTCACGTACGGTACGCCGCTGCGCGGCCGAACACATCGGCCCCAAGAAACTCTGCGGGTCGAGCGGATCGCCCAGGCGCAGGCTTTGAGTCTCGGCCACGGCCAACTCCAGTGCTTCGGCATAGCGGTTGGCAGGCAATAGCATGCGCGTCAGCGCCGTGCAGGTCTGCCCGGAGTTGATCATCACGTCTTGCACGCCATAACGCACGGCGGCAGCCAGGTCGGCATCCTCACCGATCAGCAACGGGGATTTGCCACCCAGTTCAAGGCAGACCCGCTTGACCGACGGCGCTGCGGCCTGCGCCACACGAATGCCCGCACCGGTAGACCCCGTAAACGAGACCATGTCCACGTCACGGTGCCTGGCCAGTGCCTCACCGACCTTCGAGCCCGGCCCGCTGACCAGATTGAAGACCCCGGCAGGCAAACCGATGGCTTCGATCATTTCAGCCAGCAAGAACGCGTGAAGCGGGGTTTCCTGACTCGGTTTGACCACGACGGTACAACCTGCGGCCAGTGCCGGGGCCAATTTGCCTATCAACTGATGCAGCGGGTAATTCCAAGGGTTAATGAACGCGCAAACGCCAACCGGTTCACGGACCACTAATGAACTGCCGACCTCGCGCACTTCATCCATAAGCCCGGCGATTTCGATGTACTGCTCAAGCCCGGTAATCGGCCCTTCGACTTGTACCGAGCGGCACCATTGCACCGGCATGCCCAGTTCGGCCGTGATGACGCCCGCCATCTCGTCTGCTCTTGCACGCAGCTGTTCTGCCAAAGCCCGGATATAACCTGCGCGCTCGGCGGATGACGTTCGCGACCACGGGCCAAAGGCCTGTCGCGCGGCGGCCACGGCCCGGTCGACATCACGTTCGTCGCCCATGGGCACTCGCCCTGCGACCTGCTCCGTTGCCGGATTGATCACTTCAGCCATGCCCTGGCCGGCAGGTGCCTGCCACTTACCGTTGATGAATAAAGCCGTGTAGTTACGCATCGACCCGCTCCTCCATCAGCTCATGGGCACACCGGGCGATACGTTGGCAGGCATCACGCAACTGCGCCGCACCCAGCACCAGGCCCAGACGAATATGCCCGGCCGCGCTCGGGCCAAATGCTTCACCGGCCAGAACGGAAACACCATGCCTGTCCAGCAAACGGTCCGCGAAGGCCTGGGCGCTAAGCCCGGTTTCACGGATATCAACCATCACGAACATGCCGCCATCCGGTCTCAAGGCACGCAGCCCCGGGCACGCAGACAGGCTTTCGCACACCAGATCCCTGCGCTGGCGATAGGCCTGACGCATGGCTTCAAGCTCCGGCAGCTCCGCTTCCAGCGCGACCACTGCCGCGTCCTGAATGAAATCCGGAGAGCCATAAAGCATGCACAACGCGAGGTTCTCCAAATGCCCGGCGAGTGCCTGCGGTGCAACCACCCAGCCAACACGCCAGCCCGTCATGGCGTGAGATTTCGAGAGGCTGTTCAGGGTCGCCGTGCGCTGCGCCATGCCAGGCAAACTGGCCGGGCTGATGTGCTCGCCCTCGAACAGCAATTCGCTGTAGACCTCATCGGAGATCAGCCATAGATCATGGGCAATGCACAGCTCGGCCAGCGCCTCCCAGGTGGAGCGGGACAAACTGGCACCGGAGGGGTTATGCGGGCTGTTAAGTGCAAGCGCCCGGGTGCGCGGTGTAATGCGCGCAGCGACGTCTTCGGGCAATACCCTAAAGCCATTTTCGGAGCGCACCGGCACCGGAATGACCACCGCACCACAGGCCCCGAACACAGCTTCATAGGTGACGTACATCGGCTCGGCGACAATCACTTCATCACCCGGGTTGAGCACGCACTGCACAACGCTGAACAACGCACATTGCGCACCGGACAGCACCACGACGTGATCGGCATCGACCTGTTGGCCACTGCGTTGCTGATGGCGCCGGGCAATGCTTTCACGCAAGGCACGCTTGCCGCGGACTTCGGCGTAATGGGTATTGCCTGTGAGCAGGCTGTCGATTGCCGCTTGCACGATGGGGGCCGGGGTATCGAAATCCGGATCGCCTACCGATAGCAGCAGAATGTCGTGGCCCTGCTCCTGAAGTGCGATGGCGCGGTAGTGAATGTCCCAGGCTGCCGCGCCGTCACCGGCGATACGTTGAGTCAGATCGGAAAAACGCATGATGGTTTGTTCCTTATAGTGGGGTTAACCGACCAGCGCGCACGCGTGCTTGAGTTCGATCAGGGTGACGCCGTTTCGGCTAAATCCTGCACGCAGGTCCATTTGCAATTCATTCAGGTTCTGCGGCTGGGTCACGGTGCAACCAAAGGCACGGGCCAGCGCAGCGAAGTCGGGGTTGCGCGGCAGCACACCAATCGGCTCGATATCCAGGCCGATCATGTCATCACGGATCTGCCCCAACGCGTCATTGTTCCAGAGCAGAATCACCAATGGACTGTCCAACTCTTCTACCGCGGTTGCCAGCTCTTGTGCGGTGTAGAGAAAACCGCCGTCGCCGACCAGCACCAACCCGGGCCGGTCCGGCGCGCCGAATTTGCCACCGATACCCGCCGGCAGACCGTAGCCCAGGGTGCCGTAGCCTGTCGGATGCAACCAGCTGCGCGGCGCATGACTGCTGAACGCGTAGTTACCGGTGTAGGCCAGCTGAGTCATGTCGCTGCTGACAAAGGCGTTGGCCGGCAGCTCTGCTGAAACCCGGTCGAGAATCGCCTGGTGAATCGACTGCAAAGCGCCATGCCCGGCCTTGACGGCCTGACGCAACGTACTGACGGTTTGAATGGCCGCGCTGGCATCACGTGCCGCCTCGGGCAGGCGCGCCAACAACGCAGCCACGGTCTGCTGGGCATCGCCCTGCAACGCCACGGCACAGGGGTAGAAGTCATTGAACTTGCGCGGATCGATATCCACCCGCAGCAGTTCGGCATTCAGTGGCAGACGCTCACGCCAATAATCGGTATCCGCCATCTCCGTGCCAACGGCCAGTACCACATCCGCTTCGGCAATCAGCTGCCAACCGGGCTCAATACACAACGTTGCGCCCGCATTCAATGGCGCGTTCGGCGGCAACAATCCCTTGCCGGCGACGCTACTGAAAAACGGTGCAGCCAGGCGCGTGCTCAGGGCTTGCAGCGTTTGAGCCGCCTGCAAGGCGCCACCGCCGGCAATGATCATCGGTCGTCGTGCAGCCTTCAGTTTCGCCACGGCCTGATCCAGCACCTCGCTCGACGGGACACCGCGTCCGGGACGGCGCACCACCTCATGACTCCAGTCGCGGGCCACTGGCGCAGCCAGCACATCCAGCGGCAGCGAAATGTGCACCGGACGCGGCCGCTCACTGTCGAACACCGCGTAAGCCCGGGCAATCAGCTGCGGGATGTCCTCGGCAGTCAATGCCACCGCTGAAAACGCGGTGATGGGTGCGGTCATGGCACGTTGATCCTGGGTCTCGTGCAAGCACCCCCACCCTTTGCCAAGACTCTCCGTGTGGTTAACGCTGGAAATCACCAGCATCGGAATCGAGTCGGCGTACGCTTGGCCGATAGCCGTAGCCGCGTTGGTCACGCCGGGGCCGGTAATGATGAAGCACACGCCCGGTTTGCCGCTGACGCGCGCATAGCCGTCCGCCATGAACCCGGCGCCCTGCTCGTGCCGGGTCAGGACATGGCGAATGCCGCTGCCAGGCAAGCCGCGATACAACTCCAGGGTATGCACTCCGGGAATGCCGAACACGGTGTCGACGTTGTAATTTGCCAATAGACGCACCAACGCCTGGCCACCGGTCAAGGTTTTGCTTTGCATGCTCATGTCCTCAGGCGTGGCCGAGACGAATTAACGCATCGACCGCAGTCGTGCCTTGGGCACCGACCAATAATGGGTTTACATCAAGTTCGAGCAATTGCCCGGCGTTTTCGCAGGCGTAGTCCGCCACCGCCCGGATGGCGGCGACCAGCGCGTCCATGTCCGCGGCTTCGCGGCCGCGAAAACCTTGCAGCAACGGGGCACTGCGCAGGCTCAGCACTGCGCCGCGAATGGCGTTATCGGTGGTCGGCAGCAACAGGCTGCGGCTGTCCTTGAGCAATTCAACCAGAATCCCGCCGGTGCCAATGACCAGCGCCAGGCCAAAGCCGGTTTCACGCTTGACCCCTACAATCAGCTCAGCCAGTGGTGGCGACGCCATGCTTTCCAGCAACACCTGGTCGAACGGCACCCCCGGCGCGTAGTCGGCAATCCGCCCGCGCATCTGTTCCAGGGCGGCACTCAAGGCCTGGGCATCTCGCAGATTCAATGCCACCGCACCGGCTTCGGTCTTGTGCGGCAATCGGGCGCTGACCGCCTTGAGCGCCAAGGGATAACCCAGCGTGTTCGCCGCATCCAGAGCCTCGCTGGGTGTCGTCAATACCCCTCGCGGGGTCGGCAAGCCAAAGGCTTGCAGGGCCTGCTTCGACTGCCACTCATCCAGCAACTGCCCGTTGCCTTCCAGCGCGTGTGGCGCAAGCGGCAGCAACGCAGACTCACCGAGTGCCAGCAATGCCTGGCGTCGTTGCTGGTAACCGGCAATGGCACCCCACGCGGCGAACCCATCCTCAACCCCTTGCAGCGCCGCTACGCCGTGGGCATGCAGGCGCTCACGGGCACTGGCCGGCAGCAATTCAGGGAAGGCCGAGGAGACAAAACCGGTCTTGCCATGACGGCTCAGCGCCGAGCAGTACAGCTCCAGCAGCAGGTCGCATTCCTTGCGTTCTCCGGTCGCCTCAGAGGGGTAATCCAGTACCAGCACCGCGGCGTCTGCTTCGGTGCGCAGGGCACTGTCGAGCATCTGTTCCAGAGCGTTGCGTTCCCCCCAAATCGCTGTGGTGAAGTCCAGAGGATTGACCAGGTTGGCGTAACTCGGCAGGACTTTATCCAGTTCGAGGCGCTGCCCCTCGTCCAGGGGTGGCAGGCTCAAATCATTGCGTTCGGCGTAGTCGGCAATCAGCCCGGCATCGCCACCCGAGCACGCCAGGGCGATCAGGCTCTTGCCCGCTGGCAAGTTGCCGCAGGCAGCGGCTTTGAGTGTTTCAACAAAACTCACCGGACCACTGACCCGAATGACCCCGAGGCGGTCGAACAAACTGTCGTACAGCGCATCGGAGCCGGCCAGCGAACTGGTGTGGCTCAGCGCCAGTTCTGCACCGATTTGCGACACACCGGTTTTCAGGGCAATGATCGGAATCCCTTTCTCCAGCGCCTTGTGCGCAGCGCGGGCGAATCCCGGAACGTTCTTCAGCCCTTCAAGGTGCAAACCGATCGCCGTGACACGCGGCTCATCGAGCAGCACATCCATCAATTCGGCGATGCCCAGTTGCGCCTGATTGCCGACTGAAACCATGTAGGCCACAGGCAGCGAGCGATCACTCATGGAAAGGTTATAGGCGAAGTTACCGCTCTGGGTCAGCACTGCCACGCCCTTCTCCACCGTCTTGCCGCCATGGGCGACCGGCCATAATGCGCAGCTGTGCAGGTAGTCGAGCACGCCGTAACAGTTGGGGCCGAGCAAGGCCATGTCGCCGGCGGCCTGAAGCAACTGATCTTGCAAGGCCTGGCCTTGCGGTCCGATCTCGGCAAAACCGGAGGCATAGCAGATCGCGCCGCCTGCGCCTTTGGCCGCCAGCTCGGCGACGCAGATCAAGGTCAGATCACGATTGGTGGCAATGAATACCGCGTCCGGCCCACATGGCAGCTCTGCGACGCTGCGCACACATGGCACGCCTTCGAGGCTGTCATGCTGCGGATTGACCAGCCACATCTGCCCCAGGTAGCCGCCCTCTGCGCAACGCTGAAGCGCGCGGGCCATGCTGCGCCCGCCGATAAACGCCACATGGCGCGGTGCGAGCAGGCGCTTGAAGTTGTCACGAATGTGTTGAGACATGTGCGTTCTCCGGTCAGCGCAGCAGCGGCCGCAGCAGTTCGCGTGAAATGATGTGACGCTGGATTTCGGAGGTCCCCTCCCAGATCCGCTCGATCCGGGCATTGCGCCAAATGCGCTCCACCGGGCCTTCGTCCATCAAGCCCATGCCCCCGAAAATCTGCACCGCCTCATCCGCCACACGCCCCAGCACTTCACTGGCGAACAACTTGGCCATGCCGGCTTCGCCGTCAGTCATGCTGCCTTGATCCATTTTCCAGGCGGTGTGCAGGGTCATCAGTTCCGCCGCCCGGATTTGCGTGGCCATGTCGGCCAGCTTGAACGACACCCCCTGGAAGGTCCCGATGGGTTGACCGAACTGCTTGCGATCCGCCGCCCATTGCAGCGAAACGTCCAGCGCCCGCTGGGCCTGACCCACGCAGTTGGCAGCCACCATCACCCGCCCGGCCGTTAACCAGGCATTCGCCACGTCCCAACCCTTGCCGACTTCACCGAGCACTTTGGAGGCCGGCACACGGCAATCGTCGAAGAACATTTCGTAAGTGTGATAGCCGCGGTTGCTGACGCATTTCGGGCCACGGCGGATGGTCATGCCCGGCGTGTCGCGGTCGACCAGAAAGGCGGTCACGGCATTACGCGTGCGCCCGTTGTGTACGTAGGTATCGGTCACCGCGAACACAATGGCGAAGTCAGCGTGCCCGGCATGGCTGATAAAGTGCTTGCTGCCGTTCAGCACAAAGTCATCGCCCTCTCGTACCGCTCGGGTTTTGATCGCATTGGCATCAGACCCGGCGCCGGGCTCGGTGAGTGCGAAGCAGTCGGTTTTTTCACCCTGAATGCACGGCAGCAGGTAGTCCTGGATCTGCTGGCCGGTACAGGCCATGAGAATCTTCGACGGTCGTGCGACAAACACATGCAGAGCCCACGACACTTTGGACAGTTCGCGTTCGATCAGCGCCTGGGACAGGTAGTCGAGCCCGCCGCCGCCTACTTCTTCCGGCATATTGAAGGCATAGAAGCCTGCTGCCAGGGCCTTGCCACGAATCTGTGCGGCGAGTTCAGGGCAGACCTCATCGGCGCGATCTACCGCTTCTTCATGTGGCAGCAGTTCTTTGGCAACAAAACTGCGTACGGCATCCACCAACATTTCTTGTTCTTGGGTCAGCTGGAAATTCATTGCGCTACCTGCTCTTCGATAACCGAGTGTTCTGGGGCTGTTGAGTCGTGGGTGCCGTGTTTAATTGCCTGAAAAGACCGGGGCGCGTTTCTCCATGGCCGCCCGCAAGGCTTCAGCGCCGTCTCGACTGCGCCCGCAGAGCAAACCGGCAGCCCGTTCTGCGTCCAGTTGTTCCGGCAAGCTGCGTTGAGCGCCTTCGCGCATCAGTTTTTTAGTTTGGGCAAAGGCGAACGTCGGGCCGCTAGCCAGGCGCGACGCCAGCTCAGCCGCCGCGGCCAACAGTTGCTCATCGGCACACACTTCGCTGACCAGACCGGCCGCCAGGGCCCGGTCGGCGCCCCAGAGCTCATCGAGAAACAGCAGACGCTTGGCCTGCTCGGTTCCTATCAGGCGCGGCAGATGCCAGCTGGCACCGGCATCAGGCGAGTACGCCATGCTGGTGTAACCGGCCTTGAATCGGGCGGACTGGGCCGCAAGGCGAAAATCGCAACACAGCGTCAAGTCCATACCGGCGCCCACGGCGGTGCCATTGATGGCCGCGACGGTCGGTTTATCAAAGTGGTACAGGCAGCTCATCAAGGCATGGGCGGTTTCGGTCCAGCCATAGGTTTCCAGCGCTCCGCGAGACTCGGCTTCGGCCCATTCGGCAAGGTCGGCACCCGCGCAAAAGCTGCGACCGGACCCAGTCAAAACCACAGCGCGCACAGAAGGATCGAGATTGAACTGATCGAGCAACGCGTGAAGGTTTTTCAGGGTTGGGATATCCAGCGCATTACGCTGCGGCACGCGGTTAAGCGTGATCCATGCAACGCCTGCTTCAACCTGGCTGAGCAGAGACATTTGAGTAGTCATATGAGTCCTCTGATTGTTGTGTTTGTCATGAGGTGGGACCGACATGGCGCCATACTAAACGACCGTTCAGTAAGGCGGCAATCCTGGGGCCGATCGCCTGTAACAGCGTTAAACTTTTTCTAATTGATTGATTTGTATGAAGAAAAAACAATGGCGCGCTTCATTCCCTGAAGCGCTGTTACATCTTTGAACAACTGACTACGAGCGTGTTTGTTTGTCCGGAAAAAGTCGCTGAAGCGTATTGACTCAAAGTGGTGACGGGCGAGTTCGCGATATGTGCGTGTCGCGAACCCGCCCGCGCCTGCTTTGGGTGAAGGGTCAAACGGTCTGCAGCGCCTGCGCCAGATCCGCCTGACGTTTGCGATGGGTCAGGAAGTAAGCGCCGTAGCAAATGGCAATAAAACCAAAGCCCCAATACAGCGACGGACGCTGGGTCTCATCCAGGGCCAGAAACACGAAGAGTGAGCAGCACATGGCGATGCATAGCAGCGGCAAGAACGGGTACCACGGGGCACGGTACTTGAGATCGCTGACCTTGCCGCCAGCCTTGATGTAGGCCCGACGGAATTTGTACTGCGCCAGGGCAATCACAATCCAGGTCACAGTGCCGGACATGCCGCTCACGGCCATTAACACCATAAACAGGGTGTCAGCGGCGATGAAGCTGGTCATCAGCGACACCAGGGCAAAGCACAGCGTGATGCTCAAGGCGCGCAAGGGCACACCGCGAGAGCTCAGTGGCGACAGCACTTTCGGCGCCATCCCGGTTTTCGACATCGCCCACAGGATTCGCGTAGAGGCGTATAGACCCGAGTTACCGACCGAGAGAATCGCCGTCAGGATCACGAAGTTCATCAGGTCAGCGGCATAAGGAATGCCGACCATGTCAAACATCTGCACAAACGGGCTTTCCATCAACCCGGCCTGCTCCCAGGGCACGATGGCGGACAGCACCACAATCGCCAGCACATAGAAGATCAATACGCGGAACACCACGTTGCGCACCGCCTTGGGGATGCTCTTCTCCGGCTGATCGGTTTCGCCAGCCGCCACGCCCATGATTTCGCAGCCCTGAAAGGCATACACGACGGTCATCATCATCGCGAACACTGCCGACAGGCCGTTGGGAAACAGGGAGTCGCCGATCAGGTTGCTCATCATGGGGGCAGGATCGCCATTGGCCAGCGGCAATGCACCGAAGATCACCAGTACACCGACGATGATAAAGCCCAGGATCGCCGCCACCTTGATCCCGGAAAACCAGTACTCCGCCTCACCGAAGGCCCGGGTTGCCAAGGCGTTCAAACCAAACAGCACCACCACAAAGAGGGCTGACCAGTACCAGATCGGGACACTCGGGAACCAGCGCACCATCAACATGCCGGCGGCGGTGAACTCAAGGCCGACAGTGGTCGCCCAGCTCATCCAGTAAACCCAGCCGATCATAAAGCCGGTGGCAGGCCCGATGTATTTGGTTGCATGCGTCTGGAACGAGCCGGACACCGGCATTTCCACGGACAGCTCGCCCAGACAGACCATCACCAGGTACATCAGGAAACCGGCCACCAGATAGGCCAAAACTGCCCCCAAAGGCCCTCCCTGGTTGATGGTGACCCCCGATCCCATGAACAGACCGGTGCCGATAACCCCGCCCAGCGACAGCATGAAAATGTGCCGGCTTTTCAAGGCGCGGGTGAGGTGTATGCCTTTACGTTCGATTGATTCGCTCATGGCGCACCTCTTAGTATCGGGAGAGGTGCAGGACGGATAACAGGATGTCATCACGCGGGGAAAGATCAGCTTTACGGCAGTTCATTATTATTATCTCCAATAAGCTTCGAAGACCGCGGCCAGCGCGGTTATCCCGATTATTGGAAAGCCATGTAAGTTCGCGTTGTACACCAGGATCAAAGATGTACGAAGTCGTAACAAAGTTGTATGTCAGCTGCTCAGCGTGTCTTCCAGCACCGCCCGCGAACGCTGCAATACGCGCTGGAAGTGCGGTAATAACGCCTGTATTGCAGCGCTATCGTTGATCAGCGCTGCGGACTCAAAACCTCGCAAGGCTTCAGCCAGGGCGCTGAACCCCAGCGAGTCGCTGCTCCCGGCGAGGCGATGGGACAGATGACTGACTTCCGTATGGTCACCCGCTTCAATGGCTTCAATCAGCGCCGAATGGTGCTGAGCGATTGAGTCACGCAACACGCCAAGCAAACCTTTCAGCTTCTGCTCACCGAGCAAGGTGCGATGGGTGTGCAGCAATTGCCAGTCCATCAATTCATCTGTTCCGGCGGATCCAGGGATCGGCGATTGCCCGGCCAGAATCCGCCGCAGGCTGTCGAGCTTCAGCGGCTTGGCGAGAATACCTTGCATGCCCGCGTCCAGATAAGTGCGGACCAACGCCGGTTGCACACTCGCGGTCAGGGCAAAAACACGGCTGTGTTGATTGGGCCCGGAGGTTTTACGGATCAGTCGACACAATTCGACGCCACTCATTCCCGGGAGGTACACATCGAGCAGTATCAAGTCAAAGGTTTGCCTGCGGCAGATCTCCATTGCCTGCTCAGCCTCTTCACAAAGGCAGACCTGATGCCCGTCGCGTTCAAGCAAGCCCCTGACCACTTCGCGATTCAACGCCACATCTTCGACCACCAGAACACTCAGCCCGTGGCCCGGCAAGCTGGCGATCGGGGCATTGGCAATAACGTGGGTGGCTGGCTTCAGGGTCAGTTCGAACCAGAAGCGGCTGCCCTGCCCCTCCTGACTGTCGACGCCAATACACCCCCCAAGGACTTCCACCAGATGCTTGCTGATCGCCAAGCCGAGTCCCGTGCCCCCATAACGCTGCCTCACGTCTTCACTGGCTTGTGTGAAGCGTTCGAAAATCTTTGCCTGAACCGCCGGCGAGATACCGATGCCATTGTCGGTCACGCTGAACCGCAGGCGCTGCCCCGGGGGTTCGGCGTCAGTGGCCAACAGCGCGACTTCGACCGTGATCTGCCCCGCCTGGGTGAACTTGATGGCATTCGCCACCAGATTGCTCAACACCTGACGCAAAAACTGTTCGGCACCCTGGCAGCGTTGTGCGATCTGCGGATCAATCCGGGCAAGCAGTTCATTACCATTGCTCAGGGCCAGGGGCTCCAGCAGCGTCAACACCTCATCGATCAGTTGCCTGACAGAGAAATCGACCTGCTCCGGATGGCTTTCACCTTCTTCCAGGCGTGCGAAATACAGGACTTCATTCAGAATCGTCAGCAAACCTTCGCCCGCCTTGTGCAACGCCTCCAGGCGCTTACCGTCGAGCGCTTCAAGGCGGGCGCCGCGTAGCAATTCGGCCATGCCCAGGATGCCGTTGAGTGGCGTACGCAGCTCATGACTCATGGTGGCCAGGAAGCGTGATTTGGCGAGGTTCGCTGCCTCAGCCTCCTCCTTGGCACGCAACAGGCTGGCCGTGCGCCGCTCGACCATTTTTTGCAGTTCGTCACGATTGTCCTGCAATGCCAGGCGATCGACTTCGCGCCGGTCAATATCAGTGAGGATTGCCTCACGCATGTCATCCAGCGCATGGGCCACGGTATCGATTTCGTCCTCGGTGCCGCTGCGGTTTTTGTCCAGCCGCAGAGGCTCGTGCCAGTCACCGGCAGCCACTCGCCGGGCAAAATCGGCCATGACCTGCAGATGTCGGGTCACCAGACGGTAGAACAACACTGAAAGCGTGACGGCAAGACCGCACAGGAACACGCTCATCCACAACACGCTGGCCAGCCCGGTGGCGTATAACCGCTGATGAACCGCCCCCAGATCGATACTGACCTCCAGCTCACCCAGATGTCGAAGCTCGCCACCGGGGGGTTGATACGTCAGCTCGAAGCGCTCGATACGTAAAGGTCCGAGCGGTGAGGGTTCACCTTGTATCAGTTCAAAGTCGGTACTGCTCAAGCGCACCCGGGCCACATCGGAAAAATCCACCAGTCCGCGCAACTGCACATTCAGTTGCTCCTGGTTCAGGTCCCATAGGCTGCGCTCCAGACTTCCGAGAAACCCGGCACGAACCAGTTCCATCCGTGAGTCGATATCGCGCATTTCCCGGCGGTACTCGAAATACAACTGCACGCAACTGGCCAGTACGGTGAAACACAGGCTGAACAACAGAATGAACAGCAGCAAACGGCGCACCAAACCATTGTGGCCCGCGCGTTTCATCGGGTATTCACCGGCAGGTTGATCATGTCCCGGTAGGTGGCTTCGCTTTCGTTCAACCAGCGTTCAATCTCGCCGGCGTCGACCATGCGTTGCAGCTCGGTATCGATTTGCGGCATGCGCTCGGCCAGGGCCGAATGACGTGACACGGCAACGCGCAAGTAGTCCACGCTCAACGAGCGAGGCAGCGCCGTAATACTGTCTGCCCCCGGGAGGTGCTCGACGTAAAGCTCCCCGGTGCGCCGCTCCTGAGTAATGAAATCGATACGCCCACGGATCAGCTTGCCGAAGTTCTGTCGACTGTCAGACACCCACTCAATATTGTTGTGCTGAATAACGAAGCGATCGAAGTCCGGCCCATAACTCTCGCCGAACAACAGGCCGCCACGATAGTGGCCGAGGTCTTCAAGCTGCTCGAACTTCACGGGGTGCTTGCGATTGATGAACACGGCCACTTCTTCACGCAACACCGGCACGGTCGAAAAATGCATGCTCTGCTCACGCTGCGCCGTGCTGTAGGCCAGCACTACATCGACACGGCCTTCGGCGGCGTCCAGCAAACAGCGTTTCCAGTTGCCGAGCACGACAATATCGACCTCATACCCGAGACGGGCAAACAGGTGCTTCACCACGGTGGGTGCCAGGCCGCGCACCTGTTTTCCATCGCTCCAGGAGATCGGCGGGTAGACCGGATAATCGCAATAGCGAATGCGTTCGGCCGCCACGGTTCCAGTGCCGGCGGCCAGCGCCCATAACAGCCAGAGCAGCCGCAGCATGCCAATCAGGCCGCTACGCTGGCGGTGAACAGATAACCGGCGCCATGGATGGTGATGATCAAGTGCGGCTTGGCGGGGTCGTCATGCAGCTTGCGCCGCAAGCGCCCGACCAGGACATCGATGGAACGGTCACTGGGCACCCATTCGCGATTGCGTATTTGATCCATCAACTGGTCGCGGCTCAAGGTATGGCCACTGTTGCGCAGAAACACATTGAGCAACTGGTACTCACCATGGGTCAGCAGCGTTTCGCCACCCGCCTGGTCGATCAGGCGCCGACGGTCGGTGTCCAGTGCCCAGTCTGCGAACTGTTTGACTTGCTGGCGGGGCAATGACGCTGTGGGCTCCTGCAAGGGCGCATGGCGAACCCGGCGCACCAGGTTTTTCGCCCGGGACACCAGCTCCCGTGGGCTCAGGGGCTTTATGACGTAATCATCGGCGCCGCACTCAAGGCCGACGATACGATCAATTTCGTCGTTGCGCCCGGTAATCAGAATAATGCCGACTTCCGAACGTACACGCAGTTCGCGAGTCAGGGTCAGACCGTCCTTGCCCGGAAGGCGGATGTCGAGCATCACCAGATCGACAGCCTGCGAAGCCAGGAAGGTTTCGGCCAGCTCCGCCGTGGCGGCGCAGTGCACTTCATAGCCTTCCTGCGAAAGATAAGCGTGTAGAAGTTCGCGAATCAGCGGATCGTCATCGACGATCAGTACCCGAGGTGTCATCGCTTGATGTCCTGCATGTGCCCGAAGGCGCGTTTCTTATTAGAGTTATGGGTGCATCAGTGCCAGAGAGTATCCATCGCTGAACGATCGATCAACAGCCCTCCGTCTGCAGCCGGAAACGACGGCGGCCGCCGGCTTGCAAGCCATCGACCCAGGCCTCGCAGATCTGGATGCCATTATCTGGCGTAAAGGTGCCCGGGTTGAGCCCTGACTCCAGCCACAAGCCGTCGAGCAAGGCGCTCAAGCCGATGGCGGCCAGATCGGCATCAAATCCCTCCCAGCCCTCCTCTTGCGCCAACTGGTTGAGGATCTTGCGCAACTCGGCACGGTATTCGCCGTAAGAGTGCTCATGGGCAAGATTGATCGCCTCAGCGGTTTTCATCGCCCCCCAGAACGCTAGCCAGGCCTCCAGCAATTGCGGGTCAAGCATCTCAGGGGAAAACGATGCACGAAAAAACGCCGAAAACCGTTCGCGGGCATTGGGTGCGGCCTGTTCCATTGCATCGCGCAGCAAGCTCATGACCCTGCCGGTGATCGCCATATAGGCTTCGGCGACCAGTTCATCCTTACCTGAGTAGTGATGGCTGATCAGCCCTACCGAAACCCCCGCCTCAGCCGATATTTTGCGAATCGAAGCGCCCTGAAAGCCATCGCGCTTGAGGCATACCAGCGTCGCCTCGATCAAGTTGGCCTTACGCAACTCCGGCTCCATTCGGGAAAAACGGGTTTCCTGAGTCATTGCGGTCAATCTCCTGGATTCAGTCTTGGGGCTGAGCTCGCGACCTGTCTGGCAGCGCTGAACGACTGTACAACAAGAGCGCTGCCAGCGTCTTCAGCTCAATCTCCCGTCTCTGGACACAGATCGCGGCAAGCAACTCAACTCCGGTAGTCAGGCGCCACGCGCTCCAGCAACCGGAGCAAGGCTGCCCACGCTAACTGCATGGCATCCGGGTCATTCAATTCACCCTCCTGCAACGGACGTCCGGGGTCGTTGAACTGTCGCTCGGTGTGCTCACAGACAGCTGCAGGTGGCAGAATGAGTTCACCGCAGGCTTGTGCAGCCAGTTGGATCTCACAGGCCTTTTCCAGGTAGTACATACGCATGAAAGCCTGCCCTGGAGTTTCACCGACAGTGAGCAAGCCGTGGTTGCGCAGCATTAATACTGATTTGTCGCCAAAGTCGTGTACCAGCCGCTTCTGCTCGTCCAGATCCAGCGCAATACCTTCATAGTCGTGATAAGCAACCCTGCCATAGAACTCCAGGGAAATCTGATTGACCGGTAACAACCCGCACTTCAATGCGGCCACTGCACAGCCAGCTTTCGTGTGGGTATGCAACACGCACTGCGCATCTTCACGAGCGCTGTGAATCGCGCTGTGAATCACAAACCCTGCCGGATTGACCGGGTGAGGCGACGACTCCACCTTGTGTCCCTCCAGGTTGATCTTGACCAGACTGGACGCCGTAATTTCATCAAACATCAGCCCGTACGGGTTGATCAGAAAATGATGCTCCGGTCCGGGCAGGCGCACCGAGATGTGGGTGAAAATCAGGTCGCTCATGCGAAAGTGCGCGATCAGTCGATAACAGGCGGCCAGCTCTTCACGCAGGCGCTGTTCCGTCATGGCCTGCTCGGCAGTGACCGGGGGTGCAATCTCATTCATGGTGTTGGCTCCTATTGCTCAGGGGGTTGCGCGGACAATCGCGCCTACCTGGATGCCCACGCGTTGAAGCGCTCTTCGAGTTCTTCACCGTGATCAACCCAGAACGGCACATTCATCGGTAACGCACCCATCAGGTTCTGTGGCGAGGTCGGCACCCACCCGGCCAGTTTGGAGTCCAGTCGCGCTGCGGCCAGGGTATTGGTAGGGCCGTAAGGGATCTGCTCGACGTACTTTACTTGCGCATCGGGCTGGTTGGTAAAGGCAATGAAACGTTGCGCCTGATCGACATGCCTGGAGCCTCTGATGATTGCCCAATAGTCCATGCCATACAGGCTGCCCGGCCAGACCACTCCGAGACGACTGCCATTCTGCACCGCGGCGGCGATGCGGCCGCTGTAGGTTGAGGTCATGACCACATCACCTGACGCCAGCCATTGCGCCGGTTGCGCGCCTGCTTCCCACCACTGGATGTAAGGCTTGAGCTCCGTCAGTTTGGCGAACGCACGGTCGACACCCGCCGGTGTGCTCAATACCGAATACACGTCTTCGACTTTCACCCCATCCGCGAGCAAAGCAAATTCGAGGTTATACACCGCACGTTTGCGCAGCCCGCGCTTGCCGGGGATTTTTTTGACATCCCAAAAGTCTGCCCAGGAGGCAGGTGCCTGCGCGAGCTTATCGGTGTCATAAGCAATGGCCACGCTCCAGACCAGAGCTGCTGAACCACAGTCCTGAACCGCATCGGGAATCAGTTGATCCGCGTTGCCGATGGTCTTCCAGGCCAGTCGCTCGTACATGCCCTCATCGCACCCGCGCATCAGGTCCGGGCCTTCGATCTGGACCACATCCCAATCGACGCTGCCGGTGTCGACCATCACCTTGATCCGGGCCATCTCACCGTTGTATTCACTCTGGATCAACTTGCTGCCGTCTGCCGCACTGAACGGCTGAAAGAAGGCCACGTCCTGGGCTTTCTGACCGGCGCCACCATAGCCCACGACAACCATGTCCGGCGCGGCTTGGGCGCCACCCGAGCCCAAGGCAAAGGTAAGGATCAATGGGAAAAAACCATGCTTGAGTGTATTCGACTTCATCAGTGGTTCCTCATGCGGGTACTGATCAGCGGCCGCTGTCATGACCCTTTTTTATTGTTGGTGAGGTTAACCCGAGGGCCGGGTATGAACTGAAGCTACTCAAGCGATATTAAAAAAACAAGTTGATTTTTTACTGAGGGTAAATTTCTATAGGGTAATAATAACAACGCCGAACACCCTGTAAATGGCTCGGCCAGCCTGGAGTACCGCACCATGCCGACTTCAAACCACGGGTTTGCGAACCTCTTCGAGCCGCTGCAGATTCGTGGCAAGCGCCTCAAGAACCGCATCATGTCCAGCGGTCACGACACGTCGATGCCCACCGACAATCTGGTCAATGAACAATTGATCGCCTATCACCGGGCGCGTGCCGAAGGGGGGGCGGGGCTGATCGTGCTGCAGGTGGCCGGGGTGCATGACAGCGCGCGGTATACCTCCCATGTGTTGATGGCCACCGACGACGCGTGCATCGAGGGCTACAGGAAACTGGCTGACACCTGTCATGCCCACGGCACGCTGGTGCTTTCGCAGATTTTCCATCCCGGGCGGGAAATCATGGAGTCCAGCGATGGCCTGCTGGCGGTTGCCTACTCGTCTTCAGCCGTCCCCAACGAGCGCTTTCACGTCATGCCGCGCGCGCTGGATCAGGCCATGATCGACGACATCGTCGAAGGCTACGGCGCAGCCGCCAGGCGTTTGCATCAAGCCGGCCTGGACGGTGTGGAAGTGGTCGCCAGTCATGGTTATCTGCCCGCGCAGTTCATCAACCCGCGGATCAATCAACGCACCGACGGTTACAACGGTGACCTGGAACAGCGCCTGCGGTTTTTGCGTGAGGTCATCGCAGCAGTGCGTGCCAACACCGATGACCAGTTCATCATCGGCATGCGCATCTCCGCCGACGAACGCGATGCCGAAGGCCTGACTGAAGACGAGTCGCTGGCGGCGGTGAAATCATTGCAACAACAGCTGGATTACATCCACATCGTCGCGGGCACCTCGGCCTCCCTGGCCGGTGCCGTGCACATCGTACCGCCAATGGCCATCGAACCGGCTTATCTGGCCAAGGAAGCCGGAACCTTCAAGGCCAGCCTGTCGATTCCATTGTTTGTCACGGGACGGATCAACCAGCCACAGGAAGCCGAACTGATCATTGCCCGCGGTCAGGCCGATGTGTGCGGCATGACCCGCGCGCTGATCTGCGATCCGCAAATGCCGAACAAGACCGATGCCGGGCGCAGCGAAGATGTGCGGGCGTGTATTGCCTGCAATCAGGCGTGCATCGGGCATTTCCACAAAGGCCTGCCAATCTCCTGTATCCAGCACCCGGAAACGGGTCGGGAGTTGATATTCGGCTCAGTACAGCCGACCGTACAGCGTAAACGCATCATGATCGCAGGTGGCGGGCCCGCCGGGATGAAGGCGGCAGCCATCGCCGCCGAACGCGGGCATGACGTCACACTCTACGAAGCCAGTTCGCAACTGGGTGGGCAAGTCTTGCTGGCACAACTGCTGCCCCGGCGCAGTGAGTTCGGCGGAGCCAGCACCAATTTGCAGCGGGAAATGCAACTGGCCGGCGTACGTGTTGTGCGCAACACACGCGTGGATCGCGCGCTGGTCGAGCGCGAAAGACCGGATCTGGTCATCGTGGCAACCGGTGCAGAGCCCTACTGGCCGGCCTTTGAACGCGGCGGCGAACTTCAAGTGGTGGATGCCTGGCAGGTACTGCGCGACGAGGTCAAACCCGGCCGCTCAGTGCTCGTGGTCGATTGGCGCTGTGACTGGATAGGCCCCGGCATCGCCGAACGCCTGATGCGCGCCGGCCATCAGGTGCAACTGGCCGTCAACGGCACCCATTGCGGGGAAAATCTGCCGCTGTACGTGCGTGATCAACTGGCGGGCGAGCTGCATCGACTGGGGATTCCAGTCACGCCTTATGCGCGTCTTTACGGTTGCGACGACAGCACGGTGTACATGCAACACACCGCCAGTGGCGAGCCGATGCTGTTTGAGCAAATCGACACGCTAGTCCTGTGCCAGGGCCACCAGCCCGTGGATACCCTGGGCGCGGAGCTGCAGGGGCTGGTGGAGTTTCGCCGCATCGGCGACTGCCTCGCACCGCGTACCGTCGAAGAAGCCATTTATGAAGGATTGAAGGTTGCCTGGGAGCTTTGACGCTGCTTTATACTCCGGGCCTTTGTCAGCATCGTCGCAGACATACCCTCTTCAGGCTGACCGCTTCAACGCGTTCAGCCCAGACTCGGTTCGGAGCACGCAATGAGCAATAGCAGCAAACTGCCGCCGGGCTGCACCGCGCCCGTCAAACAGGGCGGCGCAACAGAGCCGCACTTCCTCGGCACGCGGATTCGCGGTTTGCGCAAGCGCAGGGGCATGACATTGACCGCCCTGGCAGAAATGAGCGAACTGACGGCGGGTTATATCAGCCAGCTTGAACGCAATCTGGCCTATCCCTCCATTCCGGCACTGTTCAATATCGCCCGAAGCCTGGGGGTCACCATTCAATGGTTTTTCGCCAGCGAAGCAGGCTCAGCGCCCGAGGACAGTGGCTACGTGGTGCGCAAGAACAGCCGCATGAGCGTGCATTACGAGGACGGTATCGTTGACCAGTTACTGACCCCGCAGCCCAATCGTCAGCTGGAAATCCTGCACTCGCGGTTCCCGCCCGGCACTTACAGTCAACAAAGCTACAGCCATGAGGGTGAAGAAGCCGGGTACCTGCTCACTGGCAGTTTTGAACTGTGGGTCAGCGACCGTCATTTCCAGCTCAATGAAGGCGACAGTTTCAGTTTTTCCAGCCAGGAACCGCACCGTTACGGCAATCCCGGCGAGGTCGATGCCGTGGTGATCTGGATCATCACACCGCCGACCTTTTGACCTGCACAACAATAAAAAAACTGCCGGAACCCGGTGTCCGGCCAGTGAATCCAGAAAAGGCAGCCCGATGAACCCTGTGATCCTGAGCACTCAAAGCGACGCCGTGTTGACCCTGACCCTCAACCGCCCGGACAAGCTCAATGCCCTGAGCAACAGCATGTACACCCGTCTGGCCGACCTGCTGCTTGCCGCTGACGAAGATCCCGATGTCCGCGCGATCATCATCACCGGGGGCGAACAGTGCTTCACCAGTGGCAATGACCTGCAGGACTTTCTCCAGCACCCGCCGACCCATCTGGGCAGCCCGGCGTTCCGTCTCATGCAGGCGGTCATCCATCTGGAAAAACCGCTGATTGCAGCGGTCTGCGGCGCCGCCATTGGCATCGGCACCACCCTGCTGCTGCATTGCGATCAGGTGCTGATCACCCGTAATGCCAAGCTGCGCATGCCTTTCGTACACCTTGGATTGTGCCCGGAATTCGGTGCCAGTCTTCTGCTACCGCGCCTGCTGGGTCATGCCAGAGCGGCACGGTTGCTGCTGTGGGGCGACGCCCTGGACGGCACCCAAGCGGTGGCCCTGGGCTTGGCCAATGAAGTGCTGGACGACGGCGAACAATGCCTGGCTGCCGCACAGCATATGGCCGAGCGACTGCTGGCCCTGCCGAATGAGGCCCTGTTGCAGACCAAGCGTTTGCTTAAACAGCCCGTGATGAAAGAGCTGGAAGACACCCTTCGCAGGGAAAACTTGCTGTTTATCGAGCGTCTGAACAGCCACGAGGCCAAAACGGCACTGAACGCCATGCTGCAACGTATCCAGTGACGGGGCAGATATAGCCGGGCCGGACGCATGACTTCCAGGCCCGTCATTGCACTTGAGTCGCCCCTGCCGGCCTTCTCGATTCTCGCCATTCCCTTGTCCCGCTGATAAACCCGTCACGGGTTTGCAGTCTGGATTATTACGGCTGCCACAAAAGTCCTTCCTGCCCCCTGTCGGCGGACAATTTGTCGCAGCCGTTCTTTTTTTGATATTCTGGCAAAACTAACCATTTAGTTAACAATGTGACTGCGTGCTGACGATCATCCGTTTTCCCGTTAAGACGGACTCCAGCGACCCAGCCACCCTTCTCGTTCTGTCCGGGAAACAGCTATACCTGATTCAGGATCAAGTCTGTTTGCCTGCAACCTCCCCACAACGTTCATGCATCAGTAGGGTCACGCACCATGATTAACTCTCAACCTTCGGCATCTGCAAGCCGCTGGCCCGTTTGGGTCACCGCCTTGGGCGTGCTGGTATTCGGATTGCTCTTCACCGCTGGTGGCGGTTATCTGGCGACGCTCGGAGGCAGTCTGTACTTCCTGCTCGCGGGCCTGGCCATGATTGCCTCCGCCATACTGCTCTTCAAACAGCGCGTGTCGGGCGCCTGGCTATTTGCAGCCGTCATGCTTGCCTCCGTCCTCTGGGCCTTGGTCGATGCCGGCCTGGTCTTCTGGCCGCTGGTCTCTCGCCTGTTCGCCTTGGGCGTATTGAGTCTGCTGGTGGCGCTGGTTTATCCGACGCTGCGCAAGGCAAACGGCTTGAAGCCCGGCATGGGTGGATATGCCCTGAGCGCGGTGCTCGCCGTGGCGATGGCCGCGGGTGTCTGGGGCATGTTCCAGCCTCACGCCACCGTTTCGGCAACCGGTGATGGCCCTGGCCTGACCAAGGTTGATCCGGCTAATGCGCAGAAAGACTGGGCGCACTATGGCAATGACGAAGGTGGCAGCCGCTTTGCCGCGCTGGATCAAATCAACCGCGAAAACGTTTCCACGCTGGTGCCTGCCTGGACTTACCAGACCGGTGACATTGCCCTGAGCGACGGCAATGGCGCGGAAGACCAACTGACCCCGCTGCAAGTGGGCGATAAGGTCTTTATCTGCACACCGCACAACAATCTCATCGCGCTGGACGCCGACACCGGCAAAGAGCTGTGGAAAAACCAGATCAACGCCAAATCTGCGGTATGGCAACGTTGCCGCGGCCTGGCCTACTTTGACGCCTCGGCGCCCATCGCTGCGCCCACTGATGGCAGCCTTCCTGCCGCAGCAGTGACGGTTGCACCCGGTGCTGCTTGCCAGCGTCGGCTGCTGACCAACACCATTGATGCCCGCCTGATTGCTGTCGATGCTGACACCGGCAAGTTCTGCGAAGACTTTGGCAACAACGGCCAGGTCGACCTGAAAGCCGGTCTGGGCAATGTCCCAGACTCCTACTACCAGTTGTCGTCGGCACCGCTGATGGCGGGTACCACGGTCGTGGTGGGTGGCCGCGTCGCCGATAACGTTCAGAGCGATATGCCGGGTGGCGTGATCCGTGGTTTCGACGTGGTCACGGGTGCCATGCGCTGGGCCTTTGACCCGGGTAACCCGCAAGACAAACAAGCGCCAACCGGCGACAAGACCTACGTACGCAGCACGCCTAACAGCTGGGCACCGATGTCTTATGACCCGCTGATGAACACCGTGTTCTTGCCCATGGGCAGCTCGTCCACGGACATCTACGGCGTAGACCGGACTGCACTCGACCACAAATACGGGGCTTCGATCCTGGCCCTGAACGCCACCACCGGTGAGGAAAAGTGGGTTTACCAGACCGTGCACAACGATCTGTGGGACTTCGACCTGCCGATGCAACCCAGCCTGATCGACTTCACCAAATCTGACGGCAACACCGTGCCTGCCATTGTTATCGGCACCAAGGCCGGGCAGATTTTTGTGCTCGATCGTCACACCGGCCAGCCATTGACCACCGTTGAAGAAGTGCCGGTCAAAGCGTCCAATATTCCCAATGAACCGTACTCGCCGACCCAGCCAAAATCTGTCGGCATGCCGCAGATCGGTGCGCAAACACTGACCGAATCGGACATGTGGGGCGCGACGCCGTTCGACCAGATGCTGTGCCGCATCTCGTTCAAAAAAATGCGCTACGAAGGTTTGTACACCGCACCGGGCACTGACGTGTCCTTGAGCTTCCCTGGCTCGCTGGGCGGAATGAACTGGGGCAGCCTGTCGACGGATCCGGTCCACGGCTTCATCTTTGTCAACGACATGCGCCTGGGTCTGTGGGTCCAGATGGTGCCGCAGGAAAAAGATGCCAAGGCCTCTTCGGGTGGCGAAGCGCTGAACACGGGCATGGGCGCAGTACCGCTCAAAGGTACGCCGTATGCGGTCAACAAGAACCGCTTCCTGTCGATCGCCGGTATTCCGTGTCAGGCCCCGCCTTTCGGCACCTTGACCGCAATCGACATGAAAACCCAAAAAATCGCCTGGCAGGTTCCGGTCGGTACGGTCCAGGACACCGGCCCGCTGGGTGTCAAAATGCACCTGCCGTTGCCGATCGGCATGCCAACCCTGGGAGGCACGCTGTCGACACAAGGCGGGCTGGTGTTTATCGCCGGGACTCAGGACTACTACCTGCGTGCGTTCAACTCGGCCAACGGTGAAGAAGCCTGGAAAGCCCGTTTGCCTGTGGGCAGCCAAGGCGGTCCCATGACCTATGTTTCGCCTAAAACCGGCAAGCAATACGTGGTCATCACCGCCGGTGGTGCTCGCCAGTCCGCTGATCGGGGTGATTATGTGATTGCTTACGCGCTGCCTGACAGCCAGTAACAGCCCTTAACACCTGCAATAAAAAAGACCCGCTGTCACCTTTACGGTAACAGCGGGTCTTTTTTTGTCCTTCACTGCGCAGGGATTACAACGCAGACAGCAGCACCCTCTTCACCCGACGCTCCTCGACTTCGGTCACTGTCAGGCGCCAGCCTTCCCAGATCAGCGTGTCACCAATGGTCGGCAGCCGATCCAGCAGGCTCATGACCATCCCGCCGAGGGTCTGGTAGTCATCCGTGGCCCTGGCCGGAAAATCGGTCTGCTGGCGCACCTGACTCAGGTTCAGGGCACCGCTTACCAGGTAGCCGTCTTCCCGGGACACAATGTTCGGGCCCTCGATCTCACTGGCATCCGGCAACTCGCCCGCGATGGACTCCAGGATGTCGGTCATGGTCAGGACACCGATAAAGTCTCCAAACTCGTTGACCACGAACGCAATGTGCGTCGACTCCTTGCGCATCTGTTCCAGGGCATTGAGGATCGTGAAACTCTCCAGCAGGTTGAGAGGCTTGCGCGCCATGGCTTCCAGATCCGGTTCATGACCCGCCAACAGCTCTTTCAACAGTTCTTTTTTGTGAACAAAGCCCAGCGGTTCATCAATGCCCCCTTCCCGAATCAACGGCAATCTGGAATAGGAGGAATGCATCAGCTTCTCGCGAATCACCTCTGCAGGATCCGACAGGTCGATGTAGTCCACCTCGCCCCGCGGGGTCATGACACCGCGAATCGGCCGCTCCGCCAGTTGCAGAACACCGCTGATCATGATGCGTTCGCGGCGATGGAAAACCTGCTCCTCTTCGCCACCCTCCATCAGGTCGGCAATGTCTTCGCCGACTTCATCCGTATTCAACTGGCGACCGCCCAGCAAGCGCATGACCGCATGAGCCGTGCGTTCGCGCATCGGGCGCAGCCCCTGCAGGCTTTTCTTGCGGCGCAGGCGGGCAAGCTGGTTAAGCAACTCGATCAGGATCGAGAAGCCGATGGCCGCATACAGGTAGCCCTTCGGAATATGGAAGCCCAGCCCCTCAGCCGTGAGGCTGAAGCCAATCATCATCAGGAAGCCCAGGCAAAGCATGATCACGGTCGGGTGACTGTTCACAAAGCGCGTCAACGGCTTGCTGGCCAGGATCATCAGGCCGATGGAGAACACCACCGCAATCATCATCACCGACAGGTGTTCGACCATGCCCACGGCAGTAATGACCGCGTCCAGCGAAAACACTGCGTCCAGTACCACGATTTGCGCAACGATCGGCCAGAACATGGCATAGCCCATCGAGCCCGTACGCTCGGTCACATGGCCTTCGAGTCGCTCATGCAGTTCCATGGTGGCTTTGAACAGCAAAAACAGACCACCGAAGAGCATGATCAGGTCTCGTCCCGAGAACACCTTGTCAAACACCTCGATCAGAGGCTGAGTCAGGGTCACCATCCAGGAAATACTGGCCAGCAGGCCCAGACGCATGATCAACGCCAGGGACAGACCAATGACGCGGGCACGGTCACGTTGCTCGGGCGGCAGTTTGTCCGCCAGGATGGCAATAAACACCAGGTTATCGATGCCGAGCACCAGCTCCAGCACAATCAGGGTCAGCAGGCCAAGCCAGGCCGTGGGATCAGCAATCCATTCCATAGATAATTATTCGCTCTCTCGCGGGTTCAGGCCGAACGTTTGCCACGCGCAAGCGAACATTTCCCGACTCGAAGGCATTCGATTCAGGGGCATGGTATTCGGCGAAATGGACAAGGGTACGTCGGGGGATATCAGGCTTGGGAAGCGTGACACAGGCTCGATAACGGCGATCAAGCGAAGCGTGGCAACTGGTAGGTAGCCGCGACTGGGAGGTTCCAGGAGGGTGTTCATACAAACCTTTAGTAGATTGGGGATGCAATCCTACTTCGATTTTTACCCGGCTAAACAAGGATAGTTATTACAAGGTTTTACATCCACAAGGCCCCCTGCGATGAATAGGCGCTTCGGCCAGCGGTCATGCCCGTGACCGCCACACCCGGGCGACGATCACTGCTGGGGCCTGTCATGAATACCTGGGAACTGCTTGCCCCGCACAAGCGGGGCACTGGATCACGAGGTTTGAGTCTCGGGCTTGGGGCCTGCCACCCACCACGCCAGCATGCCGAACAGCGGCGCGAATATGATCACCGCCATCCACATGCAACGACTGTTCTTCGACGCACCGCTCCTGAGGACACTGCGGATGGCCCAGAATTCGGCCAGCAACAGAATGACTGCGAGTGCGATCCAGATGTATTCGGTTTGCATGCTTCACCTCCAAAGTTGTAAAGCTTTAGGTGAGGTCATGGCGTGAGGGTTCAGTAAGTTTTGACCGGTAACCCGCCGGGCAGACACCGATCACAATATAAAACGATCAGTTGCATTGCGCCGCTCGTTGTCATCACGCATGTCATAGCTGACGGTGGTGGCGATGTTGGCGTGGTGCGCCAGCTTTTGTGCAATCGACACGTCGTACTCCTCGATCACCCGCGTAATGAACGAGCGCCGGAAGTCGTGGGGCATGATATTGACTCCGACCTGCTTGCCCCGCTGTTTGGCGATGTAGTAAATCGCATGCTTGGTGATGCGCTCACGGGTGATGTGATTGCCGCGGCGGATGCGATTGAACAAGAAGTCGTCATCGCTGACCCCTTGCGGGAGATTATCCCGGCGGAAGGTCAGCCACGCTTCGAGCTTCTCAAAGGCCCAGGCCGGGGCAAACTTGATCAGCTCCTTGTTGCCCTTGCCCAGCACTTGCAAGCTGCGTTCTGCAACATTGACCTGGCTCAGGTCCATGTTCACCGATTCGGACTTGCGCATCCCGGAGCCATACAGGATGGCAATGATCGCAGCATCTCTGAGCCCCTGCGGCCGCGGGTCTGCGGCACAGACATCCATCAGTTCCCGAATCAGGGTGCGGCGCAGGTTGCGGCCCTTGGAAAGGCGCGTCCCGCCGCCCGCCTTCACCGCACGGATTTTCAGCAGGTGATCCTGGGTGATCAGGCTTTGCTGCCAGGCCTGATTCATCACACCGCGAATGGCGTTCACATACAACGATGAGGTGTTGGGGGCGTAACCGTCAGTGCGCAGCGTAGCCACCAGGGCCGTGATATGCCCCGGCTGCAGTTCGTGCCAGGGAAACTCATCGATCGCCACATCTTCGACGCCCAGTCGATCCGCTGCATCCTGGAGTACGTAGCGCATGGTCTGACGGCTTGAGGGCGCAAGTCGCTCAAGATAGAGCGCAACAGGTGCCTGGACCTGATGTAGCTGGACAGTTGAAGGCTGCGGGGCGACGGAGTGATGACTCGACAAAACCAATCTCGATACGGGCAGAAACAGGTCTCAATATAACCTATGACAGCCTGTTTCCCGTGCACTTAAAGCGTTTTGACTGAACCCCGATCAAAATCCCCGCGCCAGCATCAACGCGACGCCCAGCAACATCACCGCTGTGGCCCTGCGCAATAACACCTGGCGGGCCGGGCTTTGCAGGACGCGGCGAATGCGCTGGCCGAAATAGCAGTAGAGGCAGCCACTGACAAATTGCAACAACAGAAAGGCCAGTCCCAGCAGCGCCACATCCAGCGTCCGGGTATCCCCACCCTGCCCGGCAAACTGTGGAAACACCGCGCTGAACATGACGATGGTTTTCGGGTTGGAAAAACCGGTCAGCAAGCCTTTGCCAAAACGCCCCTTGAAACTGTCCTGGACTGCGGTAGCAGGGTTATCAAGCGCCAGACCCGGGCTGGTCCACTGCCGGTAGGCCAGGTACAGCAGGTAAGCCACGCCGATGTACTGAATGGCCCGGCTGATCAGTGGATTGCCCTTCACCAGCTCAGCGAAACCGACAGCAAAAATCAGGATCGAAACCAGGTACGCCACGCTCGCGCCGAGTTGTACAGGCATCGAGCGCTTCAGACCCTCCTGCATGCCCAGCCCCATCAACAACAGGGTCATGGGGCCTGGACTAAAGGTCATCGTGGCGCAGAACAGCAAAAAGTAAGTAAACGAAGCAAGTGTCAGTTGGGTGGTCATGGCGCGCCGTACATCCTGATCTGATCGCTCGAACACACGCGAGCGGTCACGCAGTCTAGCCAGCAGGTCTCAGCCTTGGCAGATCAAGCACACACCGACTTGACCGACCTTTACTGGTAGCATGACCGGTCAAGTACGAGGTCCTGCATGCACATACCCACCCTGCTGTTCCAGCCTGGCAAATCCAAGGTTCAACAGATTGTCGAATGCTTGAACGATGCTATCGACCAAGGCCTGCTGGGCCCCGGCAGCAAACTGCCCTCCGCCCGGGAAATGACGCAGGCCTGGGGCGTGAGCAAATTCACCTTGATTGAAGCGCTGGACCGCCTGCGCGGACAAAATCGCATCACCTCGAGCCAGGGCCTTGGCTACTTTGTCGCGGCCAGGCCGGTGCAGCCGCAGACCACCGGACTTGACCTGCTGCCGCAAGACCTGACCAGCATCTTGCGCCGTTCACTGATTGGCGCCAGCGGTGGCATGCGACCAGGTGGCGGGCATTTGCCTGAAAGCTGGCTGGAGTCCAGTTCCATGCGCGCCAGCGTGCGTCAAATTGCCGGCTCTGCCGCCTTGCAACTGACGGGTTATGGCGACCCGAGCGGTTACTTGCCCTTGCGCCAGGCCCTGCAACACAAGCTGGCAGGGCAAGGCATCGAAGTACCCGTGGAGCAGATCATCACCACCGCCAATACCGTGCATGCCCTGGACATGCTTCTGCGGTTGCGTCTGCGACCCGGGGATTGCGTGCTGCTCGATGCCCCCTGTTACTTCAACTTTCACGCCAATCTGGCATTACATGGTGCCCGTGTAGTCACCCTTGAGCGCAGCGCACAAGGGCTCGACCTGCAAGCGCTGGAACAGTTGCTGATTGCACAGCGCCCGTGCCTGTACGTAACCACCAGCCTGCTGCACAACCCGACCGGGCACTCGTTCACCCCAAGCCAGGCCTACGGGCTGCTGGAGCTGCTCAAGCGCCATGACTGCCACATCATCGAAGATGACCTCTATGGCGACTTGCACCCCAATCCGCCTCCGCGCCTCGCAGCCCTGGCCGGTACAGAACAGGTGACATACCTCAGCGGTTTCTCCAAAACCCTGAGTGCCAATCTGCGCCTGAGCTTTGTGGTCGCTGCACCGCAAGTGGCGGCCAACCTCACGCAAATGAAGCTGATGTGCGGTGGCATTACCTCGCAAATGCTTGAACAGGTGGTCACCTCGATGCTCAACGATGGCAGTTATCACAAGCACCGCAAACGGGTGATGCAAGGCCTGCAGGCCGCCGGTCCGCGAGTGGCCGAATGGTTGCAGGGGCTGGGGTTCGAGTTGAGTGGCCCCTATCAGGGCGGGTTGTTTATCTGGGCCACGCTGCCCCCGGGGTTTGATGCAGAGGAGCTGGCTCGCAAAGCGCTGACCCGGGATGTGGTACTCGCCCCCGGCAGCCTGTTCGGCTTTGAGCCGGCGCTGCGGCAGTCGCTGCGCTTTAACGTGGCCTACACCGACAACCCACAGGTCATGGCTGCTGTAGAGGCCTTGCTCGCCTAACCCAGGTTGAGCGGATCGACAAGCCCTGCAGCGATTGCCATGCCCACCAGATCCGGCAAGTGCCGGGCCTGCATGCGGGTCATGACCCGGGCCCGGTACAGGTCGATGGTCTTGGGGCTTACCCCCAAAAGCTCAGCCATTTCACGGGTGGTGTAGCCCTTGACCAGCGGCAAGAGCACGTCCCGCTCGCGGGGTGTCAGGCTGTGCAGGCGCGCGTCAAGCTCGGCGTGCTCCTGACCTGCAGACTGCCGGGCGTTACCGCCGCTCAGCGCCTGCTGCACGCTGTCGAGCAGTAACTGCTGGTTGTAGGGTTTTTCGATAAAGTCATAGGCACCCGTCTTGAAGGCGCGAACCACGATAGGCACATCGGCATGCCCGCTGACAAAAATCACCGGCATGGTGATGCCGCGCTCGCGCAAAGCCTGCTGCACATTCAGCCCGCCCATGCCCGGCATGCGGATATCCAGCACCACGCAGGCACTGCGTACCGGATCGCAGGCTTCCAGAAACGCCTGCCCGCTGGTGAATGGCTGCGCAGCCAGCCCCACAGATTCCAGCAGCCAGACGGTCGAGTCGAGCATGCCCTGATCGTCGTCGACCACATACACCACTGGTTGCATCGGGATTGCCATGGGTTAGAGACCTTCTTCCTGTGAGTTGAGTGAAATCATCAGCGGCAAGCTGCAGCACATCAACAAGCCGCCGGACTGTGGGCAGGCCTCGAGTTCGCCGCCAAAGCCTTCGATGATACTGCGGCTCATCGACAACCCCAGCCCCAGCCCTTGCGGTTTGCTGGTGTAAAACGGCGTGAAGAGTTGCTCAAGCTGGTCGGCACTGACGCCGGGGCCTTGATCCTGCACGCGGATCTGCAACCTGCCAGTGGCGAGTGGCTGGACCTGCAATGCAATACGCGAAGGTTGCCCGGGATGTTGCTCAGCGTTGGCGTCAATGGCATTGCGCAACAGGTTGAGCAACACCTGCTCTAGCAATACCCGATCGGCATACACCCGGGGCAGGTTTTCCGGCCATTGCAGGTCAATGCTGACCTGCTGCTCACGCGCCTCCCAGGCACACAGGTTCACGGCCTGGCGTGCCACCGCGCTGACATCCAGCGCTTGCAGATGACGGCGCCCCTTGCGCAGAAAACCACGCAGGCGCTTGATCACTTCCGAGGCATGGTTGGCATGCAGGTTAATCCTCGCCAACCCCTGGGCAACCCGCTCGACAGCGTCGGGATTACTGCCCAGAGTTTGCAAATAACGCTGACTGGCATTGGCGTAATTCACCACGGCTGCCAGCGGCTGATTGATTTCATGAGCAATTCCCGAGGCCAGCTCACCCAGGGTGACCAGCCGCGCTGTATGGGCCATTTCATCCTGATGATGACGCTGCTCGGCTTCACGTAACTCGCGCTCACGCATGTCACGGACCACCAGCGAGAAAAACCGTTCGCCTGCGGTGGAACGATGCGCCAGCAGCAGTAATGACACCGGTACGGAGGGCTCGCCGTTCAAGGGTTGCAGGCGCGTCTCGGTGGTCCACAGGCCTTCTTGTTCCGCGTGGCGCCAGCCGATGGTTTCCAGGCGAGCCAGGTCATGTGAATTCAAAAACGCCGCCAGCGCGGGCATGACGGCCGTCGCCGGTACCCCGAGCATGCGCCGGGCCGCCGGATTCAGGTAAGACACACCTCCTTCCGGGTCGATAAACAACACGGGATCCGGATTGGCCTCCACCACTTCGGCCAGGCGCCGCTTGTTCTCTTCGGCCTGAACCCGTGCGGTGATGTCACGCGACACGCTGATCACCTCGACCACTGCCCCGGTGTAGGTTTCACGGATCGCCCGGCTGGCCGTCTCAAACCACAGGTAATGCCCGGCCTGATGGCGAATGCGGTAAGTCATGGTGTGATAACCGTCGAGCTCCAGCGCATCCCGGGCCTGGCGCATCACGCAGGCCAGATCATTGCGATGGAACAGACGTTGCGCCAGGGTGCCGCGCAGCGCTTCGGGCCAATACCCGAGAAGGGTCCAGGAGGCCGGGGACGCATCCAGAAAGCGCCCGTCAGGGGTGTGCCGCGAGATCAGATCCGTGGTGTTTTCGGTGATCAATCGATATAGACGCCGGGCTCTGACCGCCTCGCGCTCTGCCAGCAGTTCAGCACTTGCCTCACGCCCGCGAGCCACGACGCATTGATTGTCCAGGTCAGGGATCAATGTCCAGAGCCATACCTGATCGTTGTAGTGAGCTTCCACCTGCTCAATCGCCCGAGCCTGTTGCAGACACGCGCGTACCAGCGCCGACAAATTGCCCGGCAGCCATGCGCGGACACTGCTCAAGGGCCCGCCGGCCAGCAGGCGGGAAAAGGCAGGATTGGCCCCCCGCGGCGATGCGTCTGCGCCCAGCACAACAGACGGTTGAGGGTCGTGAGTCATCAGGGAAACAGGCATACGCGTTCCTGGCGGGTGAACAAAGCATTGAGATATAGAACATATACTATATTGCTTAGGTATTACTTCCATATCAAACCCGGAGTGGGCTATAAATCAGACCGGACATCAAACTGCCCGTTCACCCCAGGTAGAACAGGCAGCCATAGAGCTAACAATCAGCCACCGGAATGACCATCATGTCGATTTTTGAGCAAGGCCTGGAGCCTTCTGCTGTCAACCATATTGCCCTTTCCCCCTTGAGTTTCATCGAGCGCACCGCCAGCGTCTACCCCGACTACCCCGCCGTGATCCACGGCTCCATCCGCCGGACCTGGGCCGAGACCTACAGCCGATGCCGGCGCCTGGCCTGCGCCCTGGCGGGACGCGGCATTGGCAAGAACGATACCGTGGCCGTCATGCTGCCCAATATCCCGGCCATGCTGGAAGCTCATTTTGCGGTGCCGATGATCGGTGCCGTGCTCAACGCCCTGAACGTACGCCTCGATGCCGAGGCGATTGCATTCATGCTGGCCCATGGCGAAGCCAAGGTACTGATCGCCGACCGCGAATTCCATGATGTGGTTCATGCCGCGGTGGCCATGCTTGATCATCCGCCGCTGATCATTGACGTCGATGACCCCGAATACGGCGAAGGCCTTCCTGTCAGCTCACTGGATTATGAAGCGCTACTGGCCGAGGGCGACCCGGAGTTTGACTGGCAATGGCCAGCGGATGAGTGGCAAGCCATTGCCCTCAACTACACCTCGGGCACCACAGGCAACCCCAAAGGCGTGGTCTATCACCATCGCGGGGCTTACCTGAACTCGCTGGGCAACCAGATGGTCTGGGCCATCGGTAACCACCCGGTGTATCTATGGACCTTGCCGATGTTTCACTGCAACGGCTGGTGTTACCCGTGGATCATCACCGCCCTGGCAGGGGTGCACGTGTTTCTGCGTCGGGTGGACCCGCAAAAAATCCTGACCCTGATTCGCGAACACCAGGTGACCCACCTGTGCGGTGCGCCGATTGTGCTCAATGCGCTGGTCAATATGCCGGAATCTGCCAAGGCCGCCATCGATCATCCGGTGCATGCCATGGTCGCCGGTGCGGCGCCTCCGGCCAAAGTGATCGGCGCGGTTGAAGAAATGGGTATCAAGGTCACCCATGTGTACGGCCTTACCGAGGTCTATGGCCCGGTAACCATTTGTGCCTGGCACGACAAATGGAACGATCAACCGCTGGCCGAGCGTGCCCGGATCAAATCCCGCCAGGGCGTGCGCTACCCCACACTGGAAGGCGTCATGGTGGCTGACCCGAAAACCCTGCGCCCTACACCATGGGACGGCGAAACCATGGGCGAGATTTTCATGCGCGGCAACACCGTGATGAAAGGCTACTTGAAGAACCCCAGCGCCACCGCCGAGGCGTTCGAGGGCGGCTGGTTCCATACCGGTGATCTGGCGGTGTGCCACCCCGACGGCTATGTTGAAATACGTGACCGCCTCAAAGACATCATTATTTCCGGCGGCGAGAATATCTCGACCATTGAGGTCGAAGGCGTGCTGTATCGCCACCCCGGCGTCATGGAAGCCGCCGTGGTCGCCCGACCGGATGAAAAGTGGGGCGAAACCCCTTGTGCTTTCGTCACCCTCAAAGCGGATCACCGGCAACTGCGCGAGAGTGAAATCATCGCCTTCTGTCGCGAGCATCTGGCCGGGTTCAAAGTCCCGCGTACGGTGGTGTTCACCGTGCTACCCAAGACCTCGACGGGCAAGGTTCAGAAATACGTGCTGCGCGACATGGCCAAGGCCCTGTAAATCATCGCGCACGATCCATGCACCTATAACAACAATGAGGTTTTGTGATGCCTGAATTCAATGCACCGCTGCGCGACATGCGTTTTGTACTGCACGAAGTGTTTGAAGCGCCAGCCCTGTGGGCGCGCTTGCCCGCCCTGGCCGGTCAGGTGGACGCCGACACCGCCGATGCGATTCTCGAAGAAGCCGCCAAAGTCACCGGCCAGCTGCTTGCACCGCTCAACCGCAGTGGCGACGAGGAAGGCGCGCAGTGGGAGGCCGGAAACGTCAGTACGCCCCGGGGCTTCAAGTCCGCCTATGACACGTACATTCAGGGCGGCTGGGTAGGCCTGTCGGGCAACCCCGAATTTGGCGGACTGGGCATGCCCAAGATGCTGGCCGTGCAGTTTGAAGAAATGCTCTATGCCGCCAACTCCAGCTTCGCACTGTATTCGGCATTGACGTCCGGTGCCTGCCTGGCCATTGATGCCCACGCCAGCGAAGCACTCAAAAACACCTTCCTGCCGCCCATGTATGAAGGACGCTGGGCCGGATCCATGTGCTTGACCGAAGCCCATTCCGGCACCGATCTGGGGTTGATCCGTACCCGGGCCGAACCCCGGGCAGATGGCAGTTTCAGCATCAGCGGCAGCAAAATGTTCATTACCGGCGGCGAGCAGGACCTGACCGAGAACATCATTCATCTGGTGCTGGCCAAATTGCCCGATGCACCCGCCGGACCACGGGGCATTTCATTGTTTCTGGTGCCGAAAATCCAGGTCAATGCCGATGGTTCGCTAGGTGCAAGCAATGCCGTGAGCTGTGGTTCGATTGAGCACAAGATGGGGATAAAGGCTTCAGCCACCTGCGTGATGAACTTCGATGGCGCTTGCGGCTGGCTGATTGGCGAGCCGAACAAAGGGCTGGCGGCAATGTTCACTATGATGAACTACGAGCGCTTGTCGATCGGCATCCAGGGTATCGGCAGCGCCGAGACCTCCTACCAGAATGCCCGTACCTATGCGCGCGAACGCCTGCAAAGTCGTGCGCCGACCGGCGCGGTCGCCATCGACAAGGTCGCTGACCCAATCATTGTTCATCCCGATGTGCGCCGCATGCTACTGAGCATGAAAGCCATGACCGAAGGCGGCCGGGCCTTCGCCAGCTTCGTCGGCCAGCAACTGGACCTGGCCAAGTTCTCCACCGACGCGCATGAACAACAAACCGCCAGCGAGCTGGTCGCCCTGCTCACCCCTGTGGCCAAGGCGTTCTTCACCGACACCGGCTTTGACAGCTGCGTACTGGGCCAACAAGTGTTCGGGGGCCATGGATACATCCGGGAGTGGGGACAGGAACAGTGGGTGCGGGATGTGCGGATTGCCCAGATCTATGAAGGCACCAACGGAATCCAGGCGCTGGATTTGCTGGGGCGCAAGGTCATCGCCAACCGCGGCGTGGCCTTGCGTCTATTCACATCCCAGATCCGCGCCTTTGCCGCCGAACCTGGCAAACCTTATGCCGGTGAACTGCTGAATGCCGTACAGCGTCTTGAAGACGTGAGTGACTGGCTGCAAGGGCAGGCGCGCCTCAACCCCAACGAGATCGGTGCCGCGTCAGTCGAATACCTGCATCTGTTTGGTTATGTCGCCTACGCATGGCTGTGGGCACGCATGGCCGATGTCGCGCAAGATTCGCTGAACGCCGATCCTGACTTTTACCGCGCCAAGCTGGCAACGGCGCAGTTCTACTTCAGCCGTCTGCTACCGCGCACATTGAGCCTGGAACAATCGATCCGGGCCGGCAGTGAATCGCTGTACGGTCTTGAAACCGCCAGTTTTTAGACGCTGAAACAAATGCGGCGGCCTGTTCAGGGCCGCCGCGTCATGCTGCACGGTTTAATTGACGCTCAAATGCTGACTTCATCCAGCAGCAATACTTCACGGTGCGCCAGCAGTTCGCCAACGGCCTGAACCATCGTCACATAGTGTGCAGTGGTCTTGTGCTGCTCTATGGCCTCCATGTCCGCCCAGCCTTCGATAAATACAAAGCGCTCAGGGTCGGTACGATCCACGTGCAAGTCGTAGAACAGGCAACCGGCTTCAGCGCGTGATCCCGGGACACAGGCACGCAAGGCCTGTTCGACGGTATGCCCGTGACCTGGCTTGGCACGCAACGTGGCGACAATTTTGATGACGTTGGACATTTCAACTTCCTGAATCTTGCGGTGACTTAAACGCTCAAGCGTTGCGCGATTTTATCTTTGATCTGAAGCCGCTGCTCCTTGAGCTTGCGCAACACATCATCTGAAACACCGATAGCGTCATTCGCCTCAGCCTCAACCACTTCGGCATCCTTCTCGTTGTACTGCACAAATAGCTTGTCGAGATGAGGATCTGCGCTACGAGACTGGCTGACAGCTTCCTTAGTGAGACCCAAATCCTGTAACAAGTCGTGCTTAACGGGCATATCTGCACCTCATTCGTTAGGGTGAAGGGTCAGACTCCGAGGACGAGTCCGATCGGGGTACGCATGTCACACGTACACCCTACTAACCAATAGCATGCATTGGGTCACTCAGAAACCCATGCGTGAAGTTTACTCATCCACCCTCTTCTCTCCGGGCCGATTTAATCCCTGTTTATTGAATAAACAGGCTGTTAAACAGCTGAATCGTTACCGCCTCAATAGGCATGTCAATTTAATGACCTCAATCATGTATATGATATTTTTTTGACATTTCCAGCTCAAAATCATGGGCTGCCGGCATTTCCCGGTGATAGTATGTACAAATTCCGACATCCTTTTTACAAGCAGCTACGCTAATCGCAATCTGTCCGGATGCTAAACCTAAAGGATTCAGGTTAAGGCCAGCTGCACATCAAATTCAGCGTCACATTATTGACGCCATAAAAAGCTGCTGCCGCAAGGCAATACTCGATGCGTGCCAAGCGAACTTTTTTGCCTGCCCGTCTTTAGCGCCTGACCACATCAATTTCCCGGGGGGGATGTATCGCTTGGCTCATATCAGCTTGGGTATCCAGGGATTGCTGGATCAACAGATTGCATTACGTACGGGCGGGATTTTTTGGGTAACGATCGATCAATCGGCCGATGCACGTCTGCTCGTCAGGCAGTTTCTTGAAGCCATACCCGAACACGTACCCGCCACACTGGTCTGTGGTGCTGGCTCTGTGCAGCCTCTCATCAGCGATCTTGCCCCTGATCGTGGCCCCGACAAGCTCAGGTTGTTCGAGATCGCCCCAAAGGTCATCGAACAGGGGCTGGCGACACTGCCGCGAGATCTGGCCCGGACAGGCATTGAACAGGGCTGCCAGATAGCACTGGTGGCCCCCTCGAATAGCTGGGCCGACACTGTATCCGTCAGCCACTTGCAACGCTGGTGCGAACGCCTGCGCCCATGGTTGAAGGCTCGCGATGCAACATTGCTGGTGATCGCCCACGGCGAAGCCTCCCCATTGCATGCCAGCCTGTTGCAACTCAACGAAACCCTGTCCGGCTTGAGCCGGCTGTATCGCCACAATGGCGACATTCGTTACCAGCTGCACTTCTGGCACAACGCTATGGGTGTCAGCGCCGGCCAGGAGTTCAAACTGTCGATTCAGGACAAGACCCTGACCCTGATTCCGCAAACGGCTGTCGACACCCAGCCTCGCGTGGCCGACGACCAGCATGTCTACCTGGCTGAACGCGCCGTGCTGGAGGGCACGCCCTCGCTGTCCAGGCACTGGTACCTGTTTGAAAGTCGTGAAGCGTTGCTTGAACAAGCCCGGACTGCACGCGCGGCGACCATCATCGTGGGTATAGACAATAGCCACCAATTACTCGAACTGGCGCAGCAACTGCACGACTTGCGAGAGCGCTGTGGACCTGCACTGAAAATTGTCGTGCGCGAAATGGAGCCCGCCGTGCGCTATCGCGATGAGCGTCTGCTGCTCGCCTGCGGCGCCAATATCATTGTTCCCGACGGCACTCTGCTCTCGCGGTTTCTGAGCCTGATCGAGAGCGTCCAGGGTCAGCGTTGGCAACATACCCGCAACAGCGACTTCGCCACGCTGCTCGAACGCCAGCGCCCGCCGCAGATCCGTGGCCTGGTCAATCCCCGCGAGTTCTATGAGACCGTCGAACAGATCTATGCCGACAGCCTGGGTGAAGTCACCCACCAGTTGGTCAAGTTCCAGCCCGTACAGGGCCTGGACGAAGACGTGTTCCTGAACCAGATGTGCCTTCGACGCTTTGGCGACATCGCGTGCCTGCTGAACGGCGACTTGTACCTGTTCCTGTTCGCCTGCCGCGCCGATGGTCTGGACCCTGCCCTGGGCAATATCTGTCGCCTGCCCTGGCATGATCTGTTTGTTGAGCGACAGGTGCTGAGCGGTATCGCCGACCTGTCCGAAGACGCCCTCATGCAAGCTCCGCCGGGGGCTGCACATTGGCATATTCCCGTCGAGAGCTTCGTCACTCCCTCCCCCGGGAGCAACAGCCGCACACCGCTCAAACCTCAACCCATCACTTTACCCCTGCGTGAGCCACAGCCATGACGTTCCTGGAACTGATCGATGTCATCGTTTTGACTGGCGTCGTCACCGTACTGTTAACGCTGTTCTGGCAGCGCATACGGGCGTTTGTGAAAAGCCATCTGGAGCAATACCTGTCGCCCCGGTATCTGAAATCCTGCGGCGTGCGACGCCGTGCGCCTGCCAGTCCTTCATTGAGAGCGCCTGATGAGTCTGTTTAAGCCCGCCTCACCGGCCTACAAAATTGCCGGTGCCTGGCAAGGCCTGGGCGCCTGGAACCTGTATTTTCTGGGCAAGTTCCTGCTGACCTGGACCGGCCACCTGAATTTCCAGGTACTGCCCAACCTGATCTTCGCCGTGGCGCTGCTGATTCCTCTCGGGCGTCCCGTCTGGTCCCGCCTTCGCACGCTGATCGCCATCCCTGTGGCGGTCGCGCTGTTGTACCAGGACACCTGGTTCCCGCCATTCAGCCGCTTGCTGGCACAGCCGGGGGTGCTGGATTTCTCGTTCGACTACGTGGTTGAACTGCTGGGGCGTTTCATCGACTGGCAAGTGTGCGCCTTGCTGCTGTTGTTAATTGTTGGCTATGCCTTCGTCAATCAATGGCTGCGCCTGACCACACTCACCGTTGTCGGTTTTGCCTGGCTCAGCATGGGCAACCTGCAATGGCTGCTGCCACCGGCAGCGGCCCCGCTGGTGGCCGGCACTCAAACCGGCGCGGTGACACAAGGCAATGCCGGTGAGCCGGACGACGCCACCCTCAATAGCTACCTTGAAACTTTTTACAAAACAGAGGCGCAACGTCAAGTCGAATTCAAGACGGCAGCTGTCACACCGCCACCCTTTGACTTGCTGGTGATCAACATCTGCTCCATGGCCTGGGATGACCTGGATGCCGTGGGCTTGCGTGAAAACTCGCTGTTCAGCCAGATGGACGTGATCTTCGACAACTTCAACTCGGCCACGGCTTACAGCGGCCCGGCGGCCATCCGCCTGTTGCGCGCCAGCTGTGGCCAGACAGCCCACACACAGTTGTACAAGCCGGCGCCGGATCAGTGCTTCCTGTTTGACGACCTGCGCAAACTGGGCTTTTCGGACGAGCTAATGCTCAACCACACCGGCGAGTTCGATGGCTTCCTCCAGGAAGTCCGTGATCAGGGCCAGTTGCCACCGCCTGCACTGGGCGTTGTGCCTTCGGCCCTGCCACGCACCTATGTGGGCTTTGACGGTTCACCGATCTGGCGCGACCGCGACGTGCTGAGCAAGTGGTGGCAACACCGCCTGAGCGAAGACAAGCCCAACATGGCGCTGTTCTATAACACCACCAGCCTGCATGACGGCAATCGCCAGGTGCAGCGCGATGGCGGCACCAAACCGGCTGATTACAGCAGCCGGGCGCAGGTGCTGCTCGATGACCTCAACGCCTTCATCAAGGAACTGGAAAAGAGTGGCCGCCGAGTGGTCGTGGCGATCGTGCCCGAGCATGGCGCTGCACTGCACGGTGACCGGATGCAGATTTCCGGCATGCGTGAAATCCCGAGCGAGTCCATCACCCATGTCCCGGTGGGCATCAAGCTGATCAACATGGGCGGCAACGGCCAGGCAGCACCGGTGCATATCACCCAGCCCAGCAGCTATCTGGCTGTCGCAGAAATCATTGCGCGGCTGTATGCCGACCCGGCCTTGAGCGATGGCCAGAGCATGGATTGGTCGAAGCTGCTGACGGATCTGCCGCAAACACAAAAAGTTTCGGAGAACTCCGGAACCGTCGTGCTCGACTACAACGGCAAGCCTTACGTGCGAATCAAGGAGGACGGTGGATGGCTACCTTACCCACAGCGTTTCAAATAAGTGCCGATATCCTTTCGCGCAATGAGCGGGCCGATGACATCGCACGACTCAAGTCGATGATGGATTTACCCGAACTCGGGTACGTCGATGTCTCGGCACACATGGAGCTGTTACAGGCCTTTGAGCGCTGGCCGCTACTGGCGCACCTCAAGATGCAGTCGCGCCCGCCTCGGCCCGACGCGCAACAAAGCCTTGAGGAAGCCCCATGATTGCGTTGAGTCTGCGGGGGGTACGCGGCGGTGTGGGAACCAGTTCAACCCTGGCCGGCCTGGCCTTTGCCCTGCATGCACTGGGTCAAAGAGTGCTGGTAGTCGACATGTGCCCGGAGAACGCCCTGGGCCTGCATTTCAATCTGGATTTTGCGCAACACGCGGGCTGGGCCCGCGCGACCCTCGATCAACAACCCTGGCATCAATCGGCCTGGAGCATCGAATCGGGACTGTGCGTGCTGCCTTACGGTGAACTACATGCCCATGAGCAAGACCGGCTTGATGCGCTGCTGCTGACACAGCCGCAGCTGTGGAGCCAGCGTCAGGTGGCGCTGACCGAGGGGTTTGACTGGATACTGTTTGACCTGCCGCAACGCTTGCCCGGCCACGCCGCAAACCCGCGATGCGACTTTTCCATCACGGTGGTGAACGCGGATGCTGCTTGTCATGTGTTGCTGCAGCGCCAACCTGAACCGATGCCGCTGCTGATCAATCGCTACGACGTCGCCTGCCAGTTGCAACGGGATCTGGTGCTGATCTGGCAACATCGCTATGCGCAAACGCTGGTCCCCATCAGCCTGCATGCCGACGAAGCCATGAACGAAGCCCTGGCCCGACGCGAGCCCGTGGGCCGCTATGCACCGGGCAGCCTGATTGCCCAGGATGTCATC
The DNA here is from genome assembly GCF_900475285.1 of Pseudomonas taetrolens. Classification (NCBI taxonomy): domain Bacteria; kingdom Pseudomonadati; phylum Pseudomonadota; class Gammaproteobacteria; order Pseudomonadales; family Pseudomonadaceae; genus Pseudomonas; species Pseudomonas taetrolens. Next base: position 2,549,317 of record NZ_LS483370.1, read on the forward strand.
AGCCTTGCCAGCTGGTGCCTGCTGCGCGGCAGGAGGCCTGAATGAGCGAGCGCTGGTTCCCTTATACGTATTTGCGACGCGAGCAGAACTGCACCCGCTTTACGGCTTTCATCCTGGCAGTGATTCAAGCCCTGGGCTGGGTATGCCTGCGCCTCGAGTCACCCAACTGGAAAGCCTTGCGTGCACAGCGGCGACGCTTGTATCCGCACCTGATCGACAAGCGTCCGACCATCGGCGACCCTCTGCGCTATGTGATCCAGACCGTCTGGCTACTGCTGGTCCGTCCGATCGAGGCTGATCCGACCCGCCGTTTGCGCAGGCGCCGACGCCTGCGCAGCCATGTGCAGGCCATGCTCAATGTGGTGCTGCGCCCGTGGGAGTTGCTGTCCAACTCCTTCGAGCACTTGCCCGCCGCCATCGGCCCGCAGGTCACCCAGGGTTCACGCTGGTGGAGCGCGGTGCAATGGCCTCTGCGCAAGGTCCTGTACATCGCCATCGGCGTGCTGGCCGCCGTGCTGATTTTCATCTGCGTGACCGAGCCGTTCGGCTATCTTGCACAGTTGGTGTTCGTGGTGCTGTTGTGGGCCATAGCAATGCTGGTCCGGCGCATGCCGGGGCGTTTTCCGACCTTGCTGCTGATCGCCCTGTCGGTCATCGTCTCGTGCCGTTATCTGTGGTGGCGCTACACCTCAACCCTGAACTGGAACAACACCCTGGATCTGGTCTGCGGCCTGATTTTGCTGCTGGCCGAGACGTATTCCTGGATGGTGCTGATCCTGGGTTATATCCAGACCTCCTGGCCATTGAACCGGCGTCCGGCCCAACTCCCCGCCGATACCCGCGAATGGCCGGTGGTCGACCTGCTGATTCCGACGTACAACGAGGAGCTCTCGGTAACCCGGGGCACGGTCTACGCTGCGCTGGGCATCGACTGGCCGAAAGACAAGCTGCGCATCCATTTGCTCGATGATGGCAACCGCCCCAGCTTCAAGACGTTCGCCGAGGAAGTGGGCATCAACTACATCGCCCGCACCGACAACCGCCACGCCAAGGCCGGCAACCTCAACCATGCGCTTACATTGATTGACGGCGACCTGGTGGCGATTTTTGACTGCGACCACATGCCCGCGCGTTCTTTCCTGCAGTTGACAGTGGGCTGGTTCCTGCGTGACCCGAAGCTGGCCCTGGTGCAAACGCCGCACCATTTTCTGTCGCCGGACCCTTTCGAGCGCAATCTGGGTACCTTCCGCAATCGACCCAACGAAGGCGAGCTGTTCTACGGCCTGGTGCAGGACGGTAACGATATGTGGAACGCGGCGTTCTTCTGCGGCTCATGCGCCATCGTACGACGCAGCGCCATTGACGAAATTGGCGGGTTTGCCGTCGAAACCGTCACCGAGGACGCCCACACGGCACTGCGCTTGCACCGCAATGGCTGGAACTCGGCGTACCTGCGCATCCCGCAGGCCGCGGGCCTCGCCACGGAAAGCCTTTCTGCGCATATCGGCCAGCGCATCCGCTGGGCACGCGGCATGGTGCAGATCTTCCGCACCGACAACCCGTTGCTGGGCAAGGGACTGACCATCTTTCAACGCATTTGCTACACCAACGCCATGATGCACTTTCTGGTGGGACTGCCTCGCCTGGTGTTCCTCACGGCGCCGCTGGCCTTCCTGCTGCTGCACGCTTACATCATCTATGCCCCGGCCGTGATGATTCTGCTGTACGTGTTGCCGCACATGATCCATGCCAGCCTGACCAACTCACGGATGCAAGGCGCCTACCGCCAGACATTCTGGGGCGAAGTGTATGAAACGGTACTGGCCTGGTACATCGCGCGCCCGACCACAGTGGCGCTGTTCAGCCCGTCACGGGGCAAATTCAACGTGACGGCCAAAGGCGGCATGATGGAAGAAAACCAGTTCGACTGGCAGACAGCCAAACCGTACCTGGTGTTGTCGGTGCTCAATGTGCTCGGACTGGGTTTTGCTGTCTGGCGAATATTTACCGGGCCCAAGGATGAAATCATCACCATTCTGGTCAGCGTGCTATGGGTGATTTACAACCTGCTGATCATCGGTGCAGCCGTGGCGGTCGCGGCGGAAGTGCGCCAGGTTCGCCACACTCATCGCGTGCAGACCCGCTTGCCCGGCGCCATCAAATTGGCCAACGGGCACAGCTACCCCTGTGAACTGGTGGATTACTCCGATGGCGGGGTTGGCCTGCAAGTCAGCCAGGCGCTGCAGCTCTCCGTGGGGACACCGGTGTCGCTGATTCTCCAGCGCGGCACCCGCGAGTTTGTGTTCCCAGGGATCCTGACACGCTCCAATGAGCTGTTCATGGGCCTGAGCTTTGCCCAGTTGCCGCCAGAACAAAAAATCGAATTCGTTCAATGCACCTTCGGTCGCGCCGATGCCTGGCTCGACCATAACAGCGGGTTCGAAGCCGACAAACCGATCCAGAGCCTGAAGGAAATTCTCGCGCTGGGGGTCAAGGGCTATTACCGCCTTTACGAATACTTGCCTGAATGGATACGCCAGATAGCGCATCCGATCGTTAGCGTCTTTCAGTGGCTGGGCAGCTATTTGCCGCGCATGCCCAAAGCGTCCACCCCTCTTATCTCCCGGCCAGTGAGCAAGTCATGAGTCGTTCATCGAAAAACAAAATATTCGCCAGCCTTGCGCTGATGACCTTCGCTTCACAGCTGATGTCGGCTCCGTTGCCTTTACCGGGCAGCACGTCTGCGCCACTGCCAAAACCTGCCCTTGAGCAAACGGAACAGGCACTGCCCAGCTGGCCGGTGAATTACACGTTCAAACAACTGGGGCGCGACTCAGACACCCTGCTGCTGGGCATCAACAACACTGAGCAAGTGGAGTTCAATCTGCGTCGCGACCGGATCGCCAGTGATGCCAGCCTGCAACTGTCGTATACCGCCTCGCCTTCGCTGACCCCGACCCTCTCTCATCTACGGGTTTACCTCAATGATGTGCTGATGGGGGTGCTGCCCATCGAAAAAGACCAACTGGGGCGGACCACCACGCAAAAACTGGCGCTTGATCCACGGCTGATTTCTGACTTCAACCGGGTTCGCCTGGAATTTATCGGGCATTACACCGATATCTGCGAAGACCCGGCCAACAGCACGTTGTGGGTCAATATCAGCCGCTCCAGCGGAATTACCGTGCAAGAGCAAGCCTTGAGCCTGCAAAACGACCTGGCGTTTTTCCCGCTGCCGTTTTTTGACCCGCGCAACAGCGGCAAGCTGGAGCTGCCGTTCGTGTTCGCCGCCAACCCGACCCTGGGAGAACAAAAAGCCGCGGCGATCCTGGCCTCGTACTTCGGCAGCCAGGCCAACTGGCGCGGAGCGAACTTCCCGGTGCTGTTCGATACCCTGCCGGCCGTGCAAAGCAAAGAAGCGATCCAGCCAACGGTGGTGTTCGCGACCAACGATCACCGTCCGGCCTTTATGAGCGACCTGGAGAAATTCCCCGCCGTGACTGCGCCCCTGGTCGAGATGATCGACCATCCGGATGCGCCTTACAGCAAGATCCTGCTGGTGATGGGCCGCAACGATGAAGACCTCGCCGTCGCAGCCAAGGCCCTTGCCCTGGGTGGACATCTGTTGCGTGGCTCGCGGGCAACCATCGACAAGGTTGAAACACTGCAACCGCGCAAGCCCTACGATGCCCCGGCCTGGATGCGCACCGATCGCCCCGTGCGCTTTGCCGAGCTGATCGCCTACCCGCAGCAACTGCAGGTCAATGGCTTGCAACCACGTCCGATCATCCTCGACGTGAACCTGCCGCCCGACCTGTTTGTCTGGCGCAACCAGGGCATTCCGCTGCGCACCCAGTTTCGCTACACCGCCCCGTCGAGCAACGATGATTCCCGCCTGAACATCAGCCTCAACGACCAGTTCATGACCAGCCTGCCCTTGCTGCGCAAGGACACCAGCAGCCTGGAAGAACTGCGGCTCGCGGTGCTGTCCAACGACTCGGCAAACGCCAATGACAAACTGATCGTGCCCTCGCTGAAAATTGGCGACCGCAACCGTCTGCGCTTTGACTTCAACTTTGCCAGCACCCTGAGCAGTGCCCAGCGCGATCGCTGCCAGACCATTCTGCCGGCCAACACCCAGGCGATCATTGACGAAGACTCCACCATTGATCTTTCCGGCTATCACCACTACATCAGCATGCCCGACCTCAAGGCCTTTGCCCGCAGCGGTTTCCCGTTCAGCCGCATGGCCGACATGTCCGAATCCATCGTGGTGGTACCCGGCAAAAGCTCCCCGACTCAAATCAGCACCTTGCTCGAAGCGGTCGCCGGTATTTCCGCCCGCTCCGGCTATCCGGCCTTCGGCCTGCGCTTGAGCGACGACTGGAAAACCGCCTCGCAAGAAGATGCCGACCTGCTGTTGCTGGGAGAGATGGCACCTGAGCTGCGCGACAACCCTGACCTCAGCGTCCTGTTGCAACGCCAGCGCGACATGTTGGTACAGCCCGTGGGCACTACCCGCATCGATGCCAACAATCGCCGCGGCCCGTCTGCTGATGGCCGCAACCTGCCGGCCAACCGTGTCGAAGTGACCGCTCAGGCTCCGATTGCCGCTATCGTCGGCATGCAGTCCCCCACCCATAATCAGCGCAGCATCGTGGCCCTGCTGGGCAATGACGATGCCGACTACAGCCTGCTGCGCGAAACGCTGGGCGACAGTGGCAAGCTGGAAGCGATTGCAGGCTCCGTGGCCTTGATTCGCAGCAGCGGTGTCTACAGCCAGCTGGTGGGCGATCAGTACTTCGTGGGCAACCTGCCGTGGTACTTGCTGTTGTGGTACCAACTATCAGAGCACCCGGTCCTGCTGGCCGTGCTGGCTGTGATCAGCGTCCTGCTGACTGCGTTCCTGCTGTGGCGTGCCTTGAGCTGGGCAGCCAATCGTCGTCTGCACAAGGATGACTGACGCCATGCGACGCCTTGCAGCACTGACCTTGTCCTTGTCCCTTGGCAGCCTCCCCTTGCTGGCGAGCGCTGCCACCTGCAGCTGGCCCGCCTGGGACAGCTACAAGCAGGCAATGATGAGTGACGACGGGCGCATCATCGATCGCTCATCGCCAAAGCTGATCACCACTTCGGAGGGGCAGAGCTACGGACTGTTCTTTGCGCTGCTGGGCAATGACAAGCAAAGCTTCGCGCGGATTCTCGACTGGACCCGCAACAACCTGGCCGAAGGCAACCTTGAAGCGCATTTGCCCGCCTGGCTCTGGGGCCGTTCCGAATCGGGCAAATGGCAGGTGCTTGACACCAACAACGCCACCGACGCAGACCTGTGGATTGCCTACAGCCTGCTCGAGGCCGGACGGCTCTGGCAACAGCCGGCGTATCTGGCACTGGGCCAAAACATGCTCTGGCGCAGTGCCGCGCAAAGCCTGCGCAAATTGCCCGGGCTGGGCCTGATGCTGTTGCCCGGCGATGTCGGGTTCGACAGCCCTGAAGGCTGGCGCTTGAACCCCAGCTACCTGCCGCCTCAACTGCTGGCGCGTTTTGCCGGGATTTCACCGGTCTGGGCTGAACTGGCGGCCAACCAGCAGCGCGTGTTGATCGAAGGTTCACCCAAAGGCTTTGCCCCTGACTGGCTGCTCTGGAAGTCCGCATCTGGCTGGGCCCCCGACACCCAGGACGGTAGCGCCGGAGACTATGACGCGATTCGTGTCTACCTGTGGGTTGGCATGTTGGCCAAAGAGGCGGTCAACGCCCAGTCGCTGCAGAAGCACTTTGCGCCGATGGTCAGCCTCACCCAGACCCTGGGCCATCCGCCAGAAACCGTGGATGCACTGACCGGGAAGTACAGCGGCACCGGGCCTGCGGGCTTCTCCGCAGCCATGCTGCCATTGCTCGCCAGTGCCGATTCACCCGCACTCGCCGTCCAGCAGGCGCGCGTGCAGCAGGAACCGCCTGCGGCCGATGCTTATTACAACCAGTCCCTGCTGCTGTTCGGCAAAGGCTGGGCTGACCAACGCTATCGCTTTGACAAGGATGGGCAACTGCTACCGGCGTGGGCAAACACATGCAAAAACTAACGACATGGGCATTTTTGCTCGGCGGTTTGTCCTCGACGGCCATCGCACAACCCGTCAACGTGCAGGAGCAGCAACAGTGGCTGCTGGAGCAGGTGCGCATCGGTGAGGCCTTGTACCGCGAAGACCTGGTACGTGACTCGCTGGCACGCTTGCAGCTGATCGCACCGAATAACCCGCAAGCCCTCGCCGCATCGATTCGTCAGGCGTTACTGGAAAAAAAAACCTGAACTGGCGCAACAGCGTCTTGCCCAGCTTCAGACCCTGGCCCCTGATTCCGCCGCGCTGCGCCAGGCCCGCAGCCTGATGAAGCTGCAAGACCCACAAAGTCAGAAAGACTTGCAGCAGGCCCGACTGCTTGCAGCCGCAGGCCGGCCCGAAGAGTCTGCGGTGATTTTTGAAAGGCTGTTCGGCAACGACGCTCCGGATTTCGCCACCGCCCTGGAATACCTGCGTATCCGCAGTAACATCCCCGGCCAGCGCCCCAAAGCGATCCAGCAGCTAAAAGCACTGGATGCCGAGTACCCCGGCAATATTGGTCTGCGCCAAACCCTGGCTGACTTGCTGTTCAGAGAGCAACGGGCACCTGAAGCCCTGGCGGTCTTGCAACAACTGGCGAGCGACCCGCAAGCCAGCAACGCGGCGGCCAACCGCGAATACGAGTACCTCAACACGTTGCCGGTGGATCGCCGCACAGAGCAAGCCTGGCAGGCGTTCATCAAACGCTACCCGGGTTCACCGACAACCATCGAAGCCAATAAAAATCTGCAAGCCCAGCAACGTCTGCTCAATGACCCGAGCTGGGTCGCGGGCGCTCGAGGCAAGCAGATGATCGAGCAGTCGCGCCATCCTGCCGCCGCCGAAGCCCTGTTGCGCCGCGCCATTACCCGTTACCCCGATGATGCGAGCCTGTACGGCGCACTGGGGCTGGCCCAAATGCGCCAGAGCCGCTATGACGCAGCCTATGCCTCGTTCAGCACCGCCCGTAGCAAAGAGCAGGACACCTCCTCCATCAGTCGCTGGCAAGACCTGATGGCGTCCAGTCATTACCGAATGCTGTTGGCCAAAGGCGACAAGGCACTGGAACGCAAGGAGCTTGCCGTTGCCCGCAGCGCCTATCAGCAGGCACGCAAAGCCAAACCGGGCGATGCCGATGCGCTGATCGGCCTGGCCAGCGTGGCCCGTGCCGAACACGATGACATCCAGGCCGAAGCCCTGCTGTTGCAGGCCCGCAGACTGGAGCCCGGCAATACCAGCGCCGTGCGCGCACTGGTGCGCCTATACACGGCGCAATCCCCGGACAAGGCCAAGGCGTTCCTCAATAACCTGCCCGCTTCCAGCCAAAAAGAGTTCGCCGGACTGCGCCAAAGCCTGGAGCTCGACAAATTGAATCAGCAGGCCGATGCGGCCAGTACCCGCAAGGACTGGCCACAGGTGGTGGCCCTGCTAAGCAAAATCCGCAGCCTGACCCCCGACGAGCCCTGGCTGACCTACCGCCTGGCCAATGCTCAACGCGAGATCAATCGGCCCGGCGCCGCCGACGACAGCTTCAAGCAACTGATGCAGCTCCAGGGACAGAATCCGCAAGCGCTGTATGCGTATGCGCTCTACCTGTCGGGCACCGATCGTGACGCCAGTGCCCTGGGCGTTCTGGAGCAACTGCCGGCGGCGCAATGGAGCGACGACATGCGCGAGCTCGATACGCGCCTGCAGCGCAACGTGCGGGTAGCACGGGCTGAAAGCTTGCGAAAAGCCGGTCAGGAACCCGAGGCCATTGCCGTGTTGTTGCAAAAAGCCACTCCTGAAGATTGGCTGACCCTGGCCGGCTGGGCCCAGGAGCGTGATGACCACCGCGAAGCGCAGCGCCTGTATGACCTGGTGCTGCAAAGACAGCCCGACAACACGCAGGCCCAACTGGGGCACATCGAAACCCTGATCGCCTTGCAACAGCTTGAGGCCGCTCGCCAGGCCCTTGGCCGCTTCAAGCCTGGCAGCGACACACCACTGACCGCATCCGATCAGCGCCGTGTCGCCAATGCCTGGGCAGCAGCAGGCGAACCGGAAAAAGCCACAGCCCTGTACTCCGAGTTGTTGAAAACGCCGCAGACCGACCCGTTGATCTACCGCGATGCGGCGCGCCTGATGGCGCCCAAACAACCGCAGCAGGCGCTGGACACCTACGCCAAAAGCATGGCCGCCGCTGGTTTGCTCACGCCCGAACAGGCCGCGCCGCGGGACAACCGCGCCATGACCCTGGCCAGCCGCGAGAAGGACAACGACGACTGGCTCGCCAGCAGTCTGCGCAGCGACGTGGATGAGCTGTACCAACGCCAAAACCCGGCGCTGCACCTGTACACCGACTACGGGTGGCGCTCCGACAGCGCATCGCAAGGCACGTCTGATACCGATACCCGGACCACGATCCTGCAGCTGGATTTGCCCGTTGCCGATGGCACGGGTTTCATCCGGGCCGAGCAAATCAACATGGATGCCGGGCACTTCGATGCCGACCCGGATGGCCTGGTGCGTGAGCAATACGGCACCTGTGCGGTTGCGGTCAATCGCAAGGGCACCGACGGCCCTGACTTCTCAGGTTGTGCCGACAGCTCTCAATCCGCTCGCGGCACCACCCTGGCGGCTGGCTGGAAGAACGAGACATGGAATGTAGATATCGGTCGCACACCCGAAACCTTCAAAGTCTCCAACTGGTTGGGCGGTGTTGCCTATAGCAGCAACTTTGGTTCCCTGGGCTGGACCTTGACCGGCTCGCGTCGCCCCTTGAGCAACTCGATCCTGTCCTATTCCGGGGCGGTCGATCCCAATACCGGCGTGACCTGGGGCGGCGTGACGTCCAACGGCGTGACCCTCAGCCTGAGTCACGACGAAGGTGGCGTGGACGGGGTTTGGGCCAGCTTCGGGCAGCACTGGTTGCGGGGCAAGAACGTAGAGGACAACCACAAGAACACCGCCATGGCCGGTTATTACTATCGTCTGGTCGAACGAGCCGACGAACGCATGCGGACCGGCCTGACCGTGATGTATTGGGGGTATGACAAAGACTTGAGCGAGTACACCCTGGGCCAGGGCGGTTATTACAGCCCCCAGCAGTACTTCTCGGTGGGCGTGCCTCTCAACTATGCCTGGCGCACGGCCAATTGGTCGGTGGCACTGGAAAGCTCGGTCGGTTGGTCATATGCCAAAACCAAGTCCAATGACCTGTACCCGCTCAGTGGCCTGAACGACAAAATCCTCAGTGCCGTCGACGATGCCGGCTTCAAGCTGGCTGACGGGCTGGGGCAGACTTCAGGAGGCAGCAGCAGTGGTATCGGCGTGCGCCTGCAAGGGCTGGTAGAGCGCAGGCTGTCAGACAACCTGGTGCTGGGTGGTGGCGTGCTCTTCCAGCACAGTGAAGGCTACGCCCCGAGCCGGGCCATGCTCTACCTGCGCTACACCTTCGACACCTGGCAAGGCAACTTGCCGTTGCCGGTACAACCACTGGTGCCATACGCCGACTTCAGATGATCAAAACCTGCAGGAGCGAGCTTGCTCGCGAGGCTCTCGAAAACGCCGCGTTTATCCAGCACACGCGCGTTATCGTTAACGACCATCGCGAGCAAGGGCTTTGGCGCACAAATCCCCATCAAAACCTGTAGGAGCGAGCTCGCTCGCGATGCTTTCGAAAACGCCGCGTTTACCCAGCACACGCGCGTTATCGTTAACGACCATGGCGAGCAAGCTCACGCCTAGAAGGGCTTTCTGGCTCTACCGATCAGCGCTTTACCGGGGTGCGCATGGTCACAAACTCTTCGGCGGCGGTCGGGTGAACCCCGATGGTTTCGTCGAAATGCTGCTTGATAGCCCCGGCCTTCAAGGCAATCGCCAACCCCTGCACGATCTCCCCTGCTTCCGGCCCTACCATGTGGCAACCCAAAACCTTGTCGGTGTCGGCATCGACCACCAACTTCATCAGCGTGCGCTCTTGGCATTCGGTGAGCGTCAGCTTCATCGGGCGGAAGCTGCTCTCGAAGATCTGCACCGTGTGCCCGTCTTCAATCGCCTGCTCTTCGCTCAAGCCCACGGTGCCGATATTGGGCAAGCTGAAGACCGCGGTCGGGATCATCTTGTAATCCACCGGGCGATACTGCTCAGGTTTGAACAGGCGACGTGCAACCGCCATGCCCTCGGCCAATGCCACAGGCGTCAGTTGCACGCGACCAATGACGTCGCCAATGGCCAGAATTGAAGGCTCGGCGCTCTGGTACAGTTCATCGACCTCAACAAACCCGCGTTTGTCGAGCTTCACGCCGGTGGTTTCCAGGCCCAGGTTGTCCAGCATCGGACGGCGGCCCGTGGCGTAGAACACGCAATCGGCAATCAGCTCTCGACCATCCTTGAGTGTCGCCTTGAGACTGCCGTCAGCCTGCTTGTCGATGCGCGCAATATCGGCATTGAACTGCACGTCCATGCCGCGCTTGGTCAGTTCTTCGTGCAGGTGCTTGCGCACCGCGCCGTCAAACCCGCGCAAGAACATTTCGCCGCGATACAACAGCGATGTCTCGGCGCCCAGGCCCTGGAAGATCCCGGCGAACTCAACCGCGATATAACCCCCGCCCACCACCAGTACCCGCTTTGGCAGCGCTTTGAGGAAGAACGCTTCGTTGGAGCTGATGGCGTGCTCATGGCCAGGGATTTCTGGAATCTGCGGCCAGCCACCGGTGGCGATCAAAATGTGTTTGGCAGTGTAGCGCTGACCATTCACCTCGACTTCGTTCGGCCCGGTCAGTTTGGCGTGGCCTTCCATCAGGGTGACGCCGCTGTTCAGGAGCAGATTGCGGTAAATGCCGTTGAGGCGATTGATCTCGCGATCTTTATTGGCGATCAGGGTCGCCCAGTCAAAGTTCGCTTCCCCCAGGCTCCAGCCAAACCCCGAAGCCTGCTCGAAGTCTTCGGCAAAGTGCGCCCCATAGACCAGCAACTTTTTCGGGACACACCCTACGTTCACGCAGGTTCCCCCCAGGTAACGGCTTTCAGCCACCGCTACTTTTGCGCCAAAACCCGCCGCAAAGCGTGCCGCACGCACACCGCCGGAACCCGCACCAATCACAAACAAATCAAATTCGTAGGCCATTTCTTTCTCCTTGGCAGCCCATCAGCATAATCGCTACGGCGCGATTGACCAGCGCCGGGTTCGCTGAAAACAAAAATACGAAAAAGCCACCCGAGGGTGGCTTTGTCTTGAAGCGTGCTACAAACAGGCCCTGTCAGTAAGCCTTGCCTGTTTTGTAGAAGTTTTCGAAGCAGAAGTTGGTCGCTTCGATATAACCCTCAGCGCCACCGCAGTCGAAACGCTGACCTTTGAATTTGTAGGCGATCACACAACCGTTCTGCGCCTGCTTCATCAGGGCATCGGTAATCTGGATCTCGCCCCCCTTGCCCGGCTCGGTCTGCTTGATCAGCTCGAAGATGTCCGGGGTCAGGATGTAGCGACCGATGATCGCCAGGTTCGACGGTGCATCTTCCGGCGCCGGTTTTTCAACCATGTTGCGCACGCGGTACAGGTCGTCACCAATCAGGTCACCGGCAATAACGCCATACTTGTTGGTTTCCTGAGGATCGACTTCCTGGATCGCGATAATGGTGCAACGGTACTGGTTGTACAGTTTGACCATTTGCGTCAGGACGCCGTCGCCTTCCAGGTTGACGCACAGGTCGTCTGCCAGAACAACAGCAAACGGTTCGTCACCGATCAGCGGGCGGCCAGTCAGAATCGCATGGCCCAGGCCTTTCATTTCGGTCTGACGCGTGTAAGAGAACGAGCACTCGCTCAACAGGCGACGGATACCGACCAGGTACTTTTCTTTATCGGTGCCCTTGATCTGGTTTTCCAGTTCATAGCTGATATCGAAGTGGTCTTCCAGCGCACGCTTGCCGCGGCCCGTCACGATGGAGATTTCGGTCAACCCCGCATCCAGTGCTTCTTCAACCCCGTACTGGATCAGTGGCTTGTTCACCACCGGCAGCATTTCTTTAGGCATGGCTTTAGTCGCGGGCAAAAAGCGAGTGCCGTAACCGGCTGCTGGGAACAAGCATTTCTTGATCATATGAGTCCTTACAAAGGGCTTTACGTTCGAATTTTTGGCGCAGTCTAATCAGGCGACATCGACGTTACAATGCCTGCGGTAGCAAACTGATGCCAACATAGAGGAAATTTGTTCCGGTAAGTTCCCTTAACGGTGTTTTTCGACACCTGGAAACGCGACTGGAACCCGCCAAACACCTTCCCTGCCTGCTTGAAGCCGTAAAAAATACCTGAATGCCAAATCCACGACAGGCGTTATCATATCGCCATTATTTGAGTTTAAAAGGCAGTTATTCGATGTCCACAGCAAACAGTGTCAACGGCTACACGATCCAGCAGAACGATTCCGGCGAGTGGTGGATGCTCGATGGGGCAAACGAACAGGTCGCGGGCCCTTTTGCGAGCGAACAGGCGGCCGTTGAAATTGCATCGGTATTCCAGGATCAGCCTGCACCTCCCGCACGCCGACGCGCCAAGAAAGACTAACCCTACTCTTGATGACCCCTTCAATGAATAAACTTCTGACATTACTTGCACTGGCATCACTGGGCGGTTGCGCTACAACGTCCAGCACTTACCTGGCGAATGGCAAACAAGGATTGAGCATCGACTGTTCGGGCGAAGCCATGTCATGGGCCAAATGCTACGAGAAGGCCGATGCATCCTGCGCGGGCACCGGCTATGACATCGTCGGCACGGACGGAACGCCGGCCGTGCAAGAGCGCGACAAGACGCTGGGGGTTGACGTGGGCAATTTCAACGCCCGCAATATCGTGGTGACCTGCAAGTAGGCGTTAAAAAACCTGACGCCGCAGCGAGCGTTCGTCAGGTTTGAGGGGGTGAGGCGGTCAGATCGCTTGTGACCGCATTCAACCGGAAATGCAGTGTGTTGCTGCGTTACGGATATCGCTGGGACGTACCGGAACGTTGGCCATGCTTTCATAAACCTTGATGCTGCTGCCGCCTGAGCGTTCTTCAATATCAACGACCGCAGTCGGCCCGGATGTCATTTTTTGCGGGATGATAATCCGCAGCCCCTCTTTGTGCGGCTCAATCTGAGGAGGCTTGCGAGTACTTTCGAGTTGCTGCACCAGACACTCCGCATAAGCTTGCGGCTTCTTGCCCGAGATTACACTCATTGTCGGCAATGTCTGCTCTATGTCCGTGACTGATGCACAGCCCCCCAACGCCAGCACGGCCACCAATACGCCCCACTTCATACAAAACCTCCGTTAAAGACCCTACGACAATGGATATTCAGAATTTATCCCCGGGGCCTGCGTCAATTGTGGCGATTTATCAGAGTTTTACGTCAGACTCACCTGCATCGCGTCATAATAAGCGTCTTTGGCCCCCTGCTTGGACTAAAGCACATGTTATCGTGCTGATTTTTCAGCAAAAGCCCCCATTCTGGAGCCCCCATGAAATTTATTCACCAGCGTGAGCACCTTAACGAAGATGACATCGTCGTTATTGAGTGCTCCCAACCCTGCAACATCCGCCTGATGAGTGATGCGCACTTTCGCAGTTTCAAGAACGGCGGTCGTCATTCCTACCACGGCGGTGCCTTCAAGGACTTCCCGGCACGCATTACCGCACCGAGCACCGGCTTCTGGAATATCACCATTGACACCGTCACCAGCCGGGCAATCAGTGTGACCCGTAAGCCTAGCTTCAAACCGACCATCAAGATCGTGCGTCGCTCAAGCTCGAAACTCCGCTAAGCCTGACACCCATAGCCTTCAAAGACAGGAAATACCGTGGATACCACCCGTCACGACACCACCAAGTTCGTCATCAAGTACAAACTGAACGGCGAACGTCGTTTTGAGTTTGCTCAGCTGCAAACCGGCTCTGAAGAGGAAGCGCGCTCCGCCCTTGAACGCATCCACGGCGATGCGGACGATGTCATCACCGACATCAAGGCGAGCAAGGCGCTCTAAGCCCCAATGTCTCTTGACCTGTTTGCCGAAGACGACCTGCAACAACCGACCCGGGTCGAGAGGATCAGTGAGCAGGCGTTTGTGTTGCGCGGACACGCCCTGCCCCAGGTTGATGAGCTGCTGACCGCGCTGGCGAACATTCTGAACTGCGCCCCCCTGCGCCAGATGCAGACGCCCGCAGGGTTCGCCCTGTCTGCACGCTTGAGCAGTTGCGGTGACTGGGGCTGGTACACCGACCGCAATGGCTACCGTTATAGCGCTACTGATCCATTGACTGCCCAGCCTTGGCCGGCGATGCCAGTGGCCTTCCTGGCGCTGGCCAGGGCGGCGGCCAGCACGGCAGGGTTTGAAGATTTTGTCCCGGATGCCTGCCTGATCAACGCCTATGCGCCGGGCGCCAAAATGTCATTGCACCAGGATAAGGACGAACGCTCCTGCACCGCACCGATTGTTTCAGTTTCGCTGGGGTTGCCTGCGGTGTTCCAGTTCGGCGGATTTCAGCGCAATGCCCCCGCACAACGCGTCTCGCTGTTTCATGGCGACATTGTGGTCTGGGGCGGTGTCGACCGCTTGCGCTATCACGGTGTGCTGCCGATTCAGCCCGGGCATCATCCATTGCTCGGCGAACAACGGATCAACCTCACGTTGCGCAAAGCCCGCTAAGCCCCTGCAGCCCCTGCAGCCCCGCCTCTGACCCGATCAGCTTGCGCATAAAGCGCTATATATTTATTTATATACCGATTATCTTCCTCATGTCCGCCCCTCATGGATAAGGGGGCCCCTAGCGTTAACGGAGTTTGGTCATGAATGTTTGTGCGCGTTCCCAGGTTTTGTCTTTGATCACCGCATTGACCGGTTGCTTTGCGCTGGGCTCCGTGCAAGCCGATGAGGTGCAGGTGGCAGTGGCTGCCAATTTCACCGCGCCGATCCAGGCCATTGCCCGCGATTTTGAAAAAGACACCGGGCACACGCTGATCGCCGCCTACGGCGCTACCGGGCAGTTTTATACGCAGATTAAAAACGGCGCTCCCTTTGAAATGTTTTTGGCTGCGGATGAAAGCACGCCAAAAACACTCGAAAAAGAAGGCGAGATTGTCCCTGGCTCACGCTTTACCTATGCCGTTGGCACGCTGGCCCTGTGGTCCGCCAAAGAAGGTTATGTCGATGATCACGGCAAGGTATTGACAGAAAACACCTTCAACCACCTGGCCATTGCCAACCCTAAAGCCGCCCCCTACGGCTTGGCGGCGACCCAGGTGCTGGCCGGGATGGGCTTGACCGACAGCGTCAAAGGCAAGATTGTCGAAGGCCAGAACATTACCCAGGCCTACCAGTTCGTTTCTACCGGTAATGCCGAACTGGGGTTCGTGGCCTTGTCGCAGATCTACAAAGACGGCAAAGTCAGCAGCGGCTCGACCTGGATTGTCCCAGCTGCGCTGCATGACCCAATCCGGCAAGAGGCGGTGATCCTCAAAAAGGGCAAGAACAACCCGGCCGCCAAAGCCCTGGCTGATTACCTGAAAAGCCCGAAAGCCACAGCCATCATCAAATCCTACGGTTACCAACTCTAAATGCCGCTCTCGAGTGCTGACTTTTCTGCAATCTGGCTGACCTTGAAACTGGCGTCAGTGACGACATTCATTTTGCTTTTGCTCGGCACTCCCATCGCCCTGTGGCTTGCCCATACCCGCTCGCGCTGGCGCGGGCCCATCGGGGCGATCGTTGCCCTTCCTCTGGTATTGCCGCCCACGGTCATCGGCTTCTATTTACTGCTAGCCATGGGCCCGCACGGGTATGTCGGCCAGCTCACTCAAGCACTGGGCCTGGGCACGCTGACCTTCAGCTTTGCCGGGCTGGTGATCGGATCGGTGATTTACTCCCTGCCCTTTGTCGTACAGCCTTTGCAGAACGCGTTCATGGCCATTGGCCCAAGGCCGCTTGAAGTTGCCGCTACCTTGCGCGCCAACCCCTGGGACACCTTTTTCAGCGTCGTCCTGCCGCTGGCCAGACCGGGGTTTATCACGGCGGCCATTTTAGGCTTCGCTCATACCGTCGGTGAGTTTGGCGTGGTGCTGATGATCGGGGGCAATATCCCCGAGAAGACACGCGTCGTCTCCGTTCAGATCTACGACCATGTGGAAGCGCTGGAATATGCCCAGGCCCACTGGCTGGCAGGTGCCATGGTGGTGTTCTCGTTCCTGGTGCTACTGGCCTTGTATTCCAGCCGCAAGGCTCAAACCAGCTGGAGCTGAACATGGCGACACCGATCACGCTGCGCCTGCAACACCGTTATCCCGGGTTTACCCTGGACCTGGACCTGCAACTGCCTGGCAAGGGGGTGACAGCGCTTTACGGGCACTCCGGCTCGGGGAAAACCACCTGCCTGCGCTGTATCGCCGGCCTGGAACGTGCCAGCCAAGCCTTCGTACAGATCAATAATGAAGTCTGGCAGGATACCCGCAACAACGTGTTTGTCCCGGTACACAAGCGTGCGCTGGGGTACATTTTTCAAGAGGCAAGCCTGTTTGCTCATTTAACGGTGCGGGCAAACCTTGAGTTCGGTTTGAAGCGTGTTGCCCCCAAGGACCGGCATGTCGAGCTGGCACATGCCAGCCAATTGCTGGGCATCTCGCACTTGCTGGCGCGTATGCCCAATCATTTGTCAGGAGGCGAACGCCAGCGGGTCGGCATTGCCCGCGCACTTCTGACTAGCCCCAGGCTTTTATTGATGGATGAGCCGCTTGCCGCTCTGGACAACGCGCGCAAACGCGAAATCTTGCCGTATCTGGAGCGCCTGCACGCTGAACTTGAGATTCCGGTGCTTTATATCAGTCACTCCCAGGACGAAGTTGCGCGGCTGGCAGACCATATTGTGCTGTTGAGCGATGGCAAGGCGCTGGCCAGTGGCCCGATCAGCGAAACCCTTGCCAGGCTAGACCTGCCTTTGGCACAAGGTGATGACGCCGGGGTCGTCATCATCGGCAAAGTCTGTGATTACGACCCCCACTACCATTTGCTGTCCTTGCAATTGATGCCGGGGGGGCAGCGCCTGCGAGTCGCGCACACGCCAATGGCAATCGGCAACACGCTGCATGTGCGGGTGCAAGCCCGTGATGTCAGCTTGAGCCTGTCCCAAGGGGAGCACAGCAGCATACTGAACAGCTTGCAGGTGACGGTTATCGAAGAAGCCGAAGCCGACAACCAGGCCCATGTACTGGTGCGCCTTGAGTTGGCGGGCAGCGCCTTACTGGCACGTATTACCCGCTACTCACGCGATCAGCTTGGCCTGTACCCCGGACAAGTGCTCTGGGCCAATATCAAATCGGTTGCTGTCCTGGCTTAAACCGACGACTTTAGGCTTTGCCGGCGACGTCCCTGGAAATAACGGGCTGTGGCAATGCCCATGCCCAGCAAGCCGCCCAGGAACAAGCCCAGGATGACAATAATGGCTTTTTTCGGCTTGATCGGACTGATCGGCGTCTGGGCCTTGCGGTCAATATTGACCAACCCCAGATGGCTCATATCAGTCCTCAGGTTGCCCAACCGCACCACTTCGGCCCGTAAAGGTTCAATGTTCTTCAGAAACAGGTCTTCGTTCGAGCGCTTGGTAAGCATCTCTACCTGGCGGTTGACTTCCAGCAGCTGCAACTGCCTGCCGATGTCCGATATCTTCTTGTCGGTGAAGTCGTCAGACGTGCGTTTGAGCAGTGCCGCACGCTCAGCCTGAAGGGCCTTGGTGCCCATGAAATATAACGGGATGCTCTGTGACGTGATTTCGGTCCGCATCACGCTGGAAGACGAACCCTGGGCCGCATCTGCCATCGCTGAAGGTGTGGTCGGATGCACAATACCCAAAGAACTGGCAATGGAAATCGCTTCATTGAGTTGTGCAATGCGGTCGTCGCGCTCGGTTCTGAGTTGCAGGCGCAAGGCCTTCAACTCATCTTTCAGTTTTGCCCGTTGCAACGTGTCAGCCTCGACCAGAGTTGCAATCTTGCCCTCTTTATCCGCGTGATAACCCGAGCGGGCAGCGTTGATTTTCTCTTCGAGCTCTCTGAGACGGTTATTGATGATGACTTTCAGGTCGGCGCTGATCTGTTCCCGCTGGTTGTTGATCGCGTATTCCACAAAACCATTGAGAATTTGTACGCCATTGACCGTGTCTGGATAAGTCAGCTCAAGCCGTATGAAAGGGCTCAACGAATCAGCCTTTTTCGGATCTGGCTGAGTCAAGTGGATGGCATCACGGTTAAATATCTCAAAACTCTGTTCAAGCGAGATACCGTCTTTTTCAAGCGGTTTGAACAATTCCTGATGGTCACGGAAAAAGTTCAAGCGCGTGTCATACGACTCAAGCGCAGACCCCACTTTAAGCAAGGCCTCTTTCGGCGGCAGCTTATAGACCTCCGATCGATTGAGAGCATCGAGTTCGTTGATTGCAGCGGGACGCAGAACGCTGCTCGCCAGGTAGACCGGCTGCGCGAGCAATGCATAGGCCAAAGCAACCCCACCCGCTACAACCGTGGTGGCAGCAATCAGCTTTTTTTGTTTCCAGTACGAGTGGAACAGGTCAAACAGGTCAATATCAGCGTGTGAAGTTGCAGCTGGCGGAGGTTCAATAGCTTTCAAAAATAGGCACCTTGTGAGCAAAACTTTTTGGCAAGTTCACCGCTGACGGTTTAAACACGGGCACTCTACCCAGAATTAAGGTAACGCTGTGACAGACTATTACAAATATAATTCCCGTCCATAAGAATCAAGCACATAGCTTCACAAAAGCAAGTGATGACAAAGAGACACCATTCACATTTTCAAATAAACATTGTCGATTCGCTGCTGAAATACGTTTCTTGCATAAAACGTAACCTTCGCCCGTACACGAATATACAATTCGTATTTATATTTGGCCGTGCCATGCCCGTTTTGTCTGCCGAGGCCTGCTTACAAGGGGGCGCGCAGCCAGTCGACAGCTTTCAACACAGGATATTTTTCCGACAGTCTGTGTAATTATTACCGCCACAAAAAAGCACGCTTACGTGTGGGGTAAGAATCAACATGGACATTTATCAGGCAATGCGGGTGTTTGTCCGTGTAGTCGAGACCGGGAGTTTTACTGCAGCCGCTCAGGCGCTGGGCTACTCGACGGCACAAACTTCACGCTTGCTGTCCGAGCTGGAAGCCTCGTTGCAAGCCCGCCTGTTGCAGCGCAGCACGCGCCGCCTGGCGCTGACCGAAGTCGGCATGCGCTATCTGGAACGCTGCCGCATGATCCTCGGCGAGATCGAGGATGCCAATGCCGAAGCCGCCGGTGCACACCTGATTCCCCGTGGCCACTTGCGGGTACAGTCCACTACCGGGCTTGGCATCCAACTGCTGGCACCGCTGGTGGCCCGTTACGCCGAGCTCTATCCGCAGGTCAATGTCGACTTGACCTTGTCCCAGCGCCAGCCTGACTTGCTTGAAGAAGGCCATGACGTAGTCATCACGCTGTCGGGCAGCCTGCCTGACTCGGAAATGATCGGGCAACCGCTGGGAAGCATTTTCAGCGTCATCAGTGCTGCTCCCTCCTACCTCAAGAGCCAGGGCATCCCGCAAACCCCCAGCGATCTCAACGATCACCGCTGTCTGCACCTGGTAGATCCCTTGTTTACCGACAGCTGGACCTTCCATGATGAACACGGCGAGCAGTCGATCCGCCCTGGCAACGTGTTTCAGGTCAATGTGGCCGAAGCCATGGCGCAAGCGGCCGAGGCCGGGCTAGGCGTGTGTCTGCTACCGGATTATGTCGCGGTGGGCTCTTATCGGAGTGGCGCGCTGGTACGTGTGCTGCCGCAGTATCGCCTGCATGAGAAAAGCATTTATGCGCTCTACCCTTCACGACGTTTTCTGGATGCGAAGGTCAAGACCTGGGTCGAGTTCTTGAAGCTCGAAATCCCGAAAGTCCTCGAAGGGCACCAGGCCATCGTGGATGACCCGGCGCATTGGGCGTAACGGTTAAGTAAGCGCGGGAACCCGCGCCTGGCTCAAATCCCTTGCAAGGCAAGGTCCATGGCGAAGTAGGTCAGGATCATGTTGGCACCGGCACGCTTGATCGAGCCCAGGCTTTCACGGACCACGCGCGCTTCATCGATGGCGCCCGCCTGAGCACCGAACTTGATCATCGCGTACTCACCGCTGACCTGATACGCCGCCAATGGCAAGTGCGTGGCTTCGCGTATATCGCGAATAATGTCCAGGTAAGCACCTGCCGGCTTGACCATCAGTACGTCAGCACCTTCCTGCTCGTCCAGCAGCGACTCGCGAATGGCCTCACGCCGGTTCATCGGATTCATCTGGTATGACTTGCGGTCGCCTTTCAGTGCGCTGCCACCGGCTTCACGGAACGGGCCATAAAGGGCAGATGCAAACTTGGTCGAATAGGCCATGATCGCCGTGTCGGAAAAGCCCGCGCCATCCAGCGCGCTGCGGATCGCCTGGACCTGGCCATCCATTGCGGCCGAAGGTGAAATAAAGTCAGCGCCTGCTGCGGCAGCGGCCACCGCCTGCTTGCCCAGGTTGATCAGCGTTGCGTCATTGTCGACACCGTGGTCATGCATCACGCCGCAATGACCGTGCGAGGTGTACTCACAAAAGCAGGTATCGCTCATGACAATCATTTCAGGCGCGGCGTCCTTGCAGATACGCGCCATGCGCGATACCAGGCCGTCTTCACGCATGGCGTCGCTGCCGGTGGCATCCAAATGATGCGACACACCGAAGGTCATCACTGATTTGATCCCGGCACGGGCATACCGCTCAATTTCGCCCGCCAGTTTCGACTCGGGGATACGCATCACACCCGGCATGCTGCTGATCGGCACGAAGTCATCGATTTCTTCTTCGACAAAAATCGGCAACACCAGGTCGTTCAGACTGAATTCGGTTTCCTGAAACACATCGCGCAAGGTCTGTGAACGGCGCAAGCGACGGGGACGTACGGAGGGAAACTGGTTAGGCATCATGGTTCCTGATGGGCAAGTTCATAATACAAACGAGCCTTGGCCAAGGCTCAATGGCGCAACAAATACAGGATTGATTCTACAATTGCAAAACTCCGGACGCCTGCGGCCTCTTGCCACGGCCCGTTTACCGGTGGCTTCGATGCTACAAAAAACAGCCGATGGCGTGCTTGCGTTACACCGCTCCCAGGCTAATTATTGAACATTTCGTAAAAAGGCGTATCGTTGCGCCCATGATTCTCGAACAGCTTAAAGCGCTGGGCAATGACACCCGCATGCAAATGATGGAGTGGCTCAAAGACCCGACCAATAATTTCCCGCCTCAGGGTCACGGCGACCCTGCTATCGGTGTGTGCGTGACCCATTTGCAACACAAGGCTGGCCTGAGCCCTTCTGCCGCTTCCGCCCACCTGGCCATTTTGCAGCGCGCCGGCTTTGTGCTGACGACACGCATTGGCAAATGGACGTATTACCGACGTAATGAACAGGCGATCGATGAATTTGCAGTTAAGCTGAAACACGAGTTGTAATTTTTAACCTTACATTTCGTTATTTTACGTAATGTGAAAACATGAGGACCTCCCATG
Organism: Pseudomonas taetrolens; assembly: GCF_900475285.1. NCBI lineage: Bacteria > Pseudomonadati > Pseudomonadota > Gammaproteobacteria > Pseudomonadales > Pseudomonadaceae > Pseudomonas > Pseudomonas taetrolens. Next base: position 2,571,001 of record NZ_LS483370.1, read on the forward strand.
AGCACCAGAACCATCATCGTCCAACCTGGCGGCGGATATGACAATGTCGTCATCGGCGAACGCGAAGTGCGTGCACCGGCCAGCGGAGAAATCACTGTACGTTTGTATGCCAACTCATTGAATTACCATGACTTTGCAGTCGTTAGCGGCATGTGGGGGCCTACTGAACCCCGCATTCCCATGGCAGACGGTGCCGGTGAAGTCATTGCCGTCGGTACTGATGTCAGCGAATTCAAGGTAGGCGATTCGGTGGTCAGCACCTTCTTCCCGGAATGGATTGACGGCACGCCGCTGGTTGAAGGTTTCGGCACTGTACCCGGTGACGGCATCGATGGTTATGCCCGCGAACAGGTCACGGCGAAGGCCACTTCGTTCACCCTCGCCCCTGCGGGCTGGAGCCATGCCCAGGCCTCGACCCTGACCACGGCAGGCCTGACAGCCTGGCGCGCCCTGATGGTCGATGACTCGCTCAAGCCGGGGGACACGGTGCTGCTGCAAGGTACCGGCGGGGTGTCGATATTCGCCCTGCAATTCGCCAAGATGGCCGGTGCTACGGTGATTGCCACCTCCTCCAGCGACGAAAAACTCGAGCGTCTGAAGGCTATGGGTGCGGATCACGTGATCAATTACCGCAAGGATACGCAATGGGGCGAGACTGCCCGCGCCCTGACCGGCGGCCGCGGTGTCGATCACGTCATCGAGGTTGGCGGCCCTTCGACGCTTGAACAGTCGATGATTGCCGTGCGGGTCGCAGGGCATATTTCGATCATCGGTATTTTGAGCGGTGTCAGCGGCGAGATGAACTTCGTCCCGGCCCTGATCAAGCAAGTGCGCTTGCAAGGCGTGTTGGTGGGCAGCCGCAGCCAGCAACAAGCCATGATCCGCGCCATCAATGCCAATGGCATGCGCCCGGTGATCGATCGTCACTTCCCGCTGAGCGAGATCGTCGAAGCCTTCAAATACCAGGAAACCAATCAGCACTTCGGCAAGATCTGCCTGGACATCTAAGCTGCAACAGCCTCCGGGCGCATTGACAATGCGCTCGGAGCTTCTCTAGATTCAGGCTTTTGCCCAAAGAGTCGAGCCTGATGAGCCTTGAATCCGTACGCGCTTTCTTCACCGCAAACGCCCCAGACCTGCACATCATCGAACTGGCCACCAGTACGGCGACCGTGGCACTGGCGGCACAAGCCCACGGGGTCGAACCCGGCCAGATCGCCAAGACCCTCGCTTTTCGGGTCGGTGAACGCAATGTGCTGCTGGTAGCCCGCGGCGACGCCCGCATCGACAACAAGAAGATCAAACATGCGCTCGGCAGCAAAGCCAAAATGCTGGATGCCGAAACTGTCGTAGCCCTCACCAGCCATCCGGTCGGCGGGGTTTGCCCGTTTGGGTTGGCGACGGATCTTGCTGTGTATTGTGATATTTCCCTGCAGGCCTTCACTGAAGTCATGCCCGCAGCCGGCGCGACGCATACAGCCGTGCGCATCTGCCCCACACGCATGGCTGAACTGGTCAATGCTCAATGGGTCGATGTGTGCCAGCCCACCGAAACCGCCTGCGCCTGAGCGGTTCCGGGCAATAAAAAAGCCTGACGCTCAATCAGGATTGAGCGTCAGGCCCTGTTCAGTGCTCACGAAATCAAGCGATGGCGTTATCCACCAGCACCTGGGCTTCCTCGACCAGACGGCTGAGGTGCTCATCGCCAATGAAGCTTTCGGCGTAGATTTTGTAGATGTCTTCAGTGCCCGAAGGACGTGCAGCGAACCAGCCGTTCTCAGTCATGACTTTCAGCCCGCCAATGGCCTGATTGTTGCCTGGCGCATGGCTGAGAATCCCGGTGATGGATTCGCCGGCGAGGGTCGTCGACGTGACCTGCTCAGGCGACAGCTTGCTCAATTGAGCCTTTTGCTGCGCGGTGGCCTTGGCATCGACCCGCGTCGAGAACGGCTGGCCCAACTCTTCGGTCATGGCCTGGTACAGCCGGGAAGGATCACGGCCGGTGCGCGCGGTCATCTCGGCGGCCAGCAGCGAAGGAATCAGGCCGTCCTTGTCGGTCGACCAGACAGTGCCGTCACGACGCAAGAATGAAGCCCCTGCGCTCTCTTCGCCGCCAAACCCCAGAGAACCTTCAAACAAGCCATCGGCAAACCATTTGAAGCCTACCGGCACTTCGTACAAGCGGCGGCCGAGGCGCGCACTGACGCGATCGATCAAGCCGCTGCTGACTACGGTTTTACCGACTGCGGCGTCTGCCCGCCATTGCGGCCGGTTCTGGAACAGATAATCAATGGATACGGCCAGGTAGTTGTTGGGGGCCAGCAAGCCGCCCGACGGGGTGACAATGCCGTGGCGGTCGTGATCCGGATCACAGGCGAAAGCGACGTCGAAGCGCTCCTTGAGCCCGATCAGTCCTTGCATGGCGTAGCTGGAGGACGGGTCCATGCGGATCCGGCCATCCCAATCCACGCACATGAAGCGGAACGTCGGATCGACCGCCGTGTTGACTACCTCAAGATTCAAGCCGTAATGCTCACCAATCGCAGACCAGTAGCGCACGCCCGCACCACCCAATGGATCAACACCAAGGCGCAGATTGGAGTCGCGCAGAAGATCCATGTCGATGACGTTTTTCAGGTCCGCGACATAGGTGTTGAGGTAGTCGTGGCGGTGGGTGGTACCAGCTTTCAACGCCTGCTCATAGCTGACACGCTTCACGCCCGCAAGCCTGGCGGCCAGCAATTCGTTGGCCTTGGCTTCGATCCATTTGGTGACATCGGTATCGGCCGGACCGCCATTGGGCGGGTTGTACTTGAAGCCACCGCTTTCGGGCGGGTTATGCGACGGCGTAATCACTACGCCATCGGCCAGGCCTGATGTACGACCGCGGTTGTAGCAAATGATCGCGTGCGAAATGGCCGGGGTCGGCGTGTACTCGTCGCCCGCTGCAATCATGGTTTCGACGCCATTGGCCGCAAACACTTCAAGCGCACTGGCGCCTGCCGGGGTGGACAGGGCGTGAGTATCGATGCCGACAAACAACGGGCCGTTGATGCCCTGTGCCTGGCGATAGAGGCAAATGGCCTGACTGATGGCCAGCACATGCCACTCATTGAAGCTCAGCTCAAACGAGCTGCCTCGATGCCCTGAAGTACCAAAGGCCACGCGCTGGTTGGCAATGGCGGCATCAGGTTGACCGGTGTAGTAGGCGGTCACCAGTCGCGCAACATCGACCAGCAACTGAGTCGGAGCCGGCTTGCCCGCAAGAGGACTGAGTGTCATGCAAAACCTCTGGAAATAAGTAATACGAAGAAAAAACGCAGCTTACTGGCAGTAAGACCATGGCGTGAAGCAATCTATCCCCGCCGGGTCGTCTGTTTTGCACTTAAACAGACAATTGGGCTCGGTGCCGGAGGATTTTGCATACTTCAAGCAGACCCGACACCCAAGGTGTTTGCATCCAGCCCTTGCGCGCAGCCAAACTATGCCAATGCACCGATTTTATCCGGATGCTTATATTCAGCCCTGAAATAAGGAAGCAGCATGAAACCACTCGTTATCAGCGCGGCGTTACTCATCTCGTTGAGTACGCTTTGCAGCGTGGCAAGCGCCGCCAAACTGGAAGATGTGGCGCCCTATCCTCAAGCCGAAAAAGGCTTTAGCCGCCAGGTCATCCACCTGCCAAAGCAGAAGAACGAAGACGACTACAAAGTTCAGGTCATCGCCGGCAAGACCTTGCAGGTCGACTGCAATAAACAGCGCCTGGGCGGCAAGCTGGAGGAGCAAACGCTGCAAGGCTGGGGTTACCCGATGTATCGCCTGAGCAAGGTCAGCGGCCCCATGAGCACCTTGATGGCCTGCCCGCAAGGCAAATCCCATCCTGAATTCGTGCCCGTGGTCGGTGACGGCTTCATGCTGCGTTACAACAGCAAACTCCCTATCGTGGTGTATGTGCCCAACGACATCGAAGTGCGTTATCGGATCTGGTCAGCCTCCAAACAGATCCGGCAGGCCAGCAGCGAATAAGACCGTTTAGCGCTCTCGCACACCGCACCCCGGTATCTCCCGCCCCGGACAAGGAATGTTCAACTTGAAACGTATCTTTCTGCCATTGCTGGCCCTGATCATTTTTGCCGCCTATACCTTCAGCGTCATGCTCCAGGCACAGGAATCCCTGCTCGACTTCGGCATTCGACTGATGTCGAAACCGGATACCGCACAAGTGGTCATCGACCTTTACCTGCTCGCGGCCCTGGCCTGTATCTGGATGTACAAGGATGCCCGCGGCCGCGGGAAGACCATGGCATCAGTGATCCCGTACTGGTTGATCACTGCGCTATTCGTTTCCATGGGGCCATTGTTGTATCTGGTGGTGCGTGGTCTGCAAGAGCACAAGGCAGCCCGCTCGCTTTAATGACACGGACCGGCCGGGAGTGCCCCGGCCGGTTCTCATCGGCTTACTTCAAACCCACCCGATACACCGCGCCGTCATCCTCATCGGTCAATACATACACATAGCCATCCGGGCCCTGGCGCACATCACGAATTCGCTCACCCAGATCGCCCAGCAAACGCTCCTCCTGCACCACCTTACCGCCATCCAGTTGCAGGCGAATCAGCGATTTATCGACCAGCGATCCCACAAAGAGACTGTGCTGCCACGGTTTGAAGCGCTCTGCATCGTAGAAGGCCATGCCGCTGATGCCGGGAGACTTCTCCCAGACGTGGTGCGGTACGACCGTACCTTCCAGGGTCTTGCCCCTCGCTTCGGAAATGGGCAGCGATGAATAATCAACGCCATGAGTTGCCAAAGGCCAACCGTAATTTTTGCCGCCTGTGATCACATTGACTTCGTCCCCGCCCTTCGGCCCGTGCTCATGGGTCCACAGCGTTCCTGTCCAGGGGTTCAACGCCGCCCCTTGCTGGTTGCGGTGCCCGTACGACCAGATCTCCGGACGGACGCCCTGCTGCCCCACAAACGGGTTGTCGGTCGGGACACGGCCATCAGGGTAAATACGCACGATTTTGCCCTGCAGCTTGTCGAGGTCCTGAGACGTCGGGCGCTGATTGTTTTCTCCCAGGGCGATAAACAGATAACCCTCACGATCAAACACCAGACGTGAGCCAAAGTGGTTGCCGGTAGAAAGCTTCGGCTCCTGACGGAAAATCACTTCAAAGTTACCGAGTTTGGTCATGTCCGCAGATAAACGACCACGTCCGACTGCTGTACCGGCCTTGTCGCCCTCTTTATCACCCTCTGCATATGACAGGTACACCAGCCGGTCCTTGTCAAAAGTGGGGGACAACACCACATCCAGCAGACCACCCTGCCCCTTGGCCCAGACCTGCGGCACGCCTGATAAAGGCGCCGACAGCTTGCCTCCCGGACTGACCACTCGCAGATTGCCCGAGCGCTCGGTTACCAGCATGCCCTGCTTGTTGGGCAAGAACGCCAGCGCCCATGGGTGATCCAGGTCTTCAACCACCTTGTCGACACTGACTGAAGCGGGCAAGACTGGAGCGGACTCCCCAGAGGCTGCATGGGCACCGATAGCCGCAGTGAGCAACGAGGTGGCGCACAACGTGGCCAGCATGTTTTTTTTCAACATGTGCGATTCCTTCTGCAATTAACGTTTGTCCCTGGGTTGTAGCGAGGGCGCGGTTGGCTTGAGCGTTTCGGGCAATGGCGGGTTACGGGGATAACCGTTGCCGATGGCACCGTTCTCGATGGAGGGCTGGCGCTGCGTGGGAGCCGTCGAGGGGCCTCTCACGGGGGGCGTGACGGGAACGGAGCCTTGTCGGCTGTTGGGGTTGATACGACGGATCGTATCGTTCCCGGGCCGGGAATCGGTGGGGAGTGTATTCCGGGCGACCTGAAGGGTCTGGCCCAAAGGCTGCAAGTCCTCACGGGCATGAGGCTGCGCCAGTAGCGGGGAGGCACTCACACTTCCCAGCAAAAGCAAAAAAAGACTGGATCCGGCAATATTCATGATGCCCTCCGCATGCTGACAGGTCGTCCACCTTTGACGAGGTATTGGCCAGCAGGTTCGGTTTTACGGCCAAACCAGGGGCATGTACACGAATTGAAATGTGACGTGGTGTTACGCGATCACTGGCATTTGGCACCAGAGCGCCTTAAACCCGCCTGCATGCACTGGCAGAACGGGTACTGGCTGTCACTCCGCGACTTCAGGCCCGATCTCGATCACTGTCGACTGCCGGGCCTCTTCCAGAAGGGCCTGGCGACAGACTTGATAACAGTCTTCGATATGACCGTTACCGACCATTTTCATCACCCCGAAGCTAATGGTTGCCGCGACGGCCTGCCCTACGAATGGCACAAAACGTACCACCGATTTGGTCGCGACCTTGGTTCCCATCTTGCGCAACAACGACATGACCAGAGTACGGCTGATGAACTTACCGATCACCTCACTGCCAATGCTGGTCACCGCGACCACAATCAAACGCTTGGAGCGTGTGTCCAATTGCTCGATTTGCTGGGGCGTCAAACCGAACTTGCTGTTGATGGCCGGGAGCATCTCGACCAACAGTGCCACATCGGTGCCAATATCCAGCCCGGGCAACGGGATTGCAGCAGCCCCCGCCGACACGGCCGAACGTTTGGTGACCATGGTCCTGCACTCGTCACGAATGCGATCAAGCTCGGCTAATGACCTGATTAACATAAGATTCCCCGACAGATAGAGATAAAACCAACGCAGTCTACTATGGCCTGCAGACCAAAAAGACAGGTCTGCTCCATGTAGAGGACTAACCGGGCAGGAAATTCAGAAAGGGGGCAGTAGATTTTTCGCCACAACGTGGCAAGGACCCAGGTTGAGCCTGTACTTTGCTCAAGTACAGGCCATTGAACGAAGGGTTAGGCGTCTTTTTTGACTTTAGACCACTCTTCCTTGAGTTTTTGTACAAAACTGGTTTTTTGATCCTTCTCGCACGCGGTTACGATGAGAGGGGTGATTTTTTCGACGCCATCCACATCCAGCACTGCATCTTCAACCTTGCCGCTCTTGTTAACGACTTCACCCAAGCCGACAGCTGTCGGTTTGAAACTGTCATCAACGGCCAGGAAATCTTCGCAGGTCCACTGTGAAACAGGCTGTTTAGTGTCGGCAGCCTGAGCCAAAGTAGAAAGTGCAGCCAAACTTACTGCTGCCATCATCAAGCAATGTTTTTTCATGAGAATATTTCCTTATACTCGAGTTAACGTTACTTTTCGTGTGCCGGAAAAAAACATAGTTGGAGAAGTCTGTTCTGTCAAAGAAATGGCCACCAGAGAATAGCCCGACGCTCGCGCGAGCTTCAAAAGATTGACAACGGTCAATTCAATACAAAAACATGTAACTCATTAAATCTTGCACTCGCCCACCAAGGCTGATAGACGGCCTTTATGGAGTGAGTCTTTTAAAGTGAACGATTCAATGAGCAATATTTAAGTTTTCAGCTGTCACTCGCCTGGCGGTATATCAGCCCCTGATACACCGCCAGGCAGGCTTTGCATATGCGTCAATCAAGCGCCCCGTTCAGCACCTCGTAAATAATCCCGGTCACGATCGCAACCAATATCAGATCGGTGCCGGCCTGACGCCATTCATAACCATCATAATGGGGCAGCCTGCCAAGTAGACGGCTGTCCAGCTTCTTGGCGATGCCAGGTGGCAGCGGCTTGCCCCGCGCCAGGTTTTTTTGTATGCCGGGCGGCAATGCCGGGCCTGGATTCCAGTAGTCCCGATAACCACCCAGCACCCCGAGAATGATGCCTCGATCAATACTGGGGCCGTGCCTCCAGTCACTGTCACCCGACATATTGCCCTGATTGCCCTGATTGCCCTGGTGACCCTGATTACCCTGGTGACCCTGATTGCCCTGACTCTTACCTTGATGACCTTGCTTGCCCTGGCCTACATTGGCTTTTCCGCCTTGAGAATTCCCTTTCCAATTACCCTGATCCTTGCCGTTCCCACCGCCCGGATCTGCCAGAGCCGGCGCAGAACCCGCAGCCAATGCCAGACAAGTGATAGCGGTTACCAAAATACGTGATTTGGACATGGCCGTACTCTCAGAAAGGGAATGCTCCCTTAAATATAGAGGTTAAAGTCAATTATAGTTCCGTGATCCGGGACAGCCGTCTATTCGCCACTCGTCCAAAACAGCATGTGAACACGCTAGAAGCCACAAAAGAGCATGTCAGCACGGGGGCAGGGGCACATCTTTTCAGGCTTGCAATCCCTCACAGGCTACCTAAACTCGAACCGCCGAAGTGAGGCTCCTTCCCTCGGTACTGGCCTGCCTGCCCCAACAGGCAGGCTTTTTTATTGGCCTGTCATCATTCAGCAATACCCATCAGAGAGAGTGGGATCAGCCAGAAGGATTTGGCAGTGTTATTGAGCGCCGGAGAGGCGCCGAGCTTTGATTCAGGCAAGCTGTTTCATCAGCATTTCAAGCCCGCCCTTGCGGGCTTTTTTTTGTTCTGATGAACCGACAAGGCCAGCATCGCACGCACCCTGTCACGTCAAGGTGGTTGCCTTGTTCATGGCACCCTGTGCAGCTCAGTTGCCGCCTGTCGCGCACCCTGTATTGGACTCTCCTGCATACGTCCAGACAGACGTATGCCCGAAAGTCTCTCCCGACATGGTGTCGGTACACGGTGCTGGCGTGATGATTAACGTGAATGCTTTATCCCCGTCTACACCACTGTATTTAACATCACCGTTCGCAATGACCTGATCCACGTTGAGCTGCTTGCCCTGTAAATGCTCAGGGGTTATCCAGGTTAACGTGGACTGGCTGGTTTTGATTGTCCAGAACGGCTCATTACCTCTTGCCACAAAGTGCACCCCGCCCCCGTCAACCGCCGACTTTACGGCTTTTGACGCCGACGAGACGTCAGGCCTTGACTGGCTGCAGGCCGTGACAGCCAGCCCTAATAAAATAATGCCCGACAATGAAAATACAGGCCTGTTCATGAGGCGGCTCCTTTGACTTTAATAATAACCCGGCAAAATAATTTAATTCCGGAGGAAATAACCCATACTGGGCGACCAGTATATACGCCGCTCAGAGCACACTCAAAACATGTTCTCTTTTGCGCACATGACAACTCGCAACGCTCTCCGGCAGACCTTATAACTTGCTTATATATGCTATAAATGAGAAAGTTGACGGTTGATTGTTTAGGAGAGCCGATATGACTACCTTTCAATTTCTAACCGGCATGATCTTTTGTTTTATAGGTCTTGGGGTAAGAGCTTATCTGGTGATGTTCAAGGATCAAGAGTCCGTGACAAGCCATTCAAAAAACAGGAAGAAACAGACTGCTTCTTCCGAAGATTAAACCTGCGAAGAGTAACGGGTGCCTCTCGGTGCGTGAACATGTTGCACGCCTGAACGCATCCCACTGACTGATTGCCCTGTTTCGTCTGTGACAGGCGAAACAGGGGACTGCTTTACCGCTGAAGGCTGCCTCAGTGGCGATGGACTGTCCACGCAACGAGCCGGGCAACAATCGGCCGTACGACGAGTACGCAGGCAAAGGCCGCCGGCATAGCCACGCGATACGCATTCATCACATTTTCCATGTAACGGTCATTCACGCCGAACTCGGCGACAGTGATCACCAGGCACATCAGAAACGCCATGATGGTCGCCATGTAAAAAGCAGAAACGTAGGGTGCAGCATGCTTTGGAAACAAACGCAGGGGCGTGTTTCCGGCTGTTCTCTCGGTCATCGACAAGTCCTTGGGGGAGAAAGAGCAACTAACCTAGCAAGCGCTCCTGCACGTCGGTAGACGCGTTACACTTGAAACATCCTTAAGTAAATCTTACGAATCGTGTACCGGGACTCGAATGGACATTCTGGGCTTGATCAATACCTATATTCGCGTCGTCGAAAACGGCAGCATTGCCGCAGCAGCCCGTGCCCACGGCATGAGCGCAGCCGCTGTGAGTCAGAGCATCAAGCGACTCGAAGCACACCTGGGTGTGCGCTTGCTTTCGCGCACAACCCGCAGCATGGCGCTCACCGAAAGCGGCAAGCGTTATTTCGAGAAAGTGCGGCACATCCCCCGCGATATCGAGCTCGCGTCGCAATCCGCTGCTGTGGCAACCCAGCCGCAGGGACCTCTCTGCATTGCCACTACGGCGGCATTTGGTCGTCACGTACTTGCACCGCTAATGCCCGCGTTTAAAGACACTTACCCACGCATCGAGATTGAGCTGATCAGCACTGACCGTCGAGTTGACCATCGGCTGGAGGGCGTTGATGTCAGTATTCGGATCGAAGCGCAGCTGAACGATCAACTGATCGCCCGTCCTGTCGCCTCGCGCCCGTTCGTCATCTGCGCATCGCCAGCGTACCTGGAGCGCGCGGGAACACCTGCCACACCGCAAGAGCTCGAACAGCACGCCTGCCTGGTTTTTCGGTATCCAACGGATGGTCGCTTTCTGCCATGGGGTTTTGTGCACAACGGCCAGCGCTTCGAGGTCAAGCTGAGACCGGGCTTCGTCTGCGATGACATTGATATCATCGCCCAGATCGCAGTCAACGGTGGCGGGATCGCACGACTCGCCAGCTTCATCGCTCAGCCCCTCATCGAAAGCGGCCGACTGCTGCCATTGTTCAACTCAAGCAACAGTAACGCCGCCGCTCCTGAACCCGAGCCAATGAATATCTATGCCTGCGTGACCGAGCACTCGGCATTGAATGCGAAGGTGCGCGCGTTTATCGACTTTCTTGAGCATGAGTTGCAACGCGAACCTCAGGCCAGGGCCCTGCTACGACCAGGGACGTAGGGCAACCAGGACGATTACGTCACGCTATCGATTCGCGGGTCACGTTGAGGGCCCAGGCCTTCAACGGCATCCAGTATGTGGCGCAACCGCTTCGCGATGGACATGTCCCCTTCCAGCCTGAGCACAGGGCAAGCGCGTTCAGACAGCCACTGTTGATGTTTGCCCAAGCTCCGCCCGGCATCGTTTCCAGCGTCATATTGAGCCGCCCAGGCCAGGAACTCCGGCCGGGCACTACCGAAGTGTTGTATTTCCCGTCGTTCAAGCCTTTGCAGCCTGAGTTCGACAGGCAGATAAAGAAACACCACCAGATCAAATTCATCCTCAAGCGCCTGCCCCCATCCCATGACGGAGCCCGCAACTACCGCGTGGCCAACGGAGCGTATTGTCTGCAGCAGGCGTTTGTCGCGCTGAGCCTTGTCTGCCAGATGTTGATACGGCGGACGGGTTGGTAACCACAGGAAGTCATCCGCTTCCAGGTGCGTTGCGCCCAACGCCGCTGCCAAAGCCTGCGCCAAGGTCGTGGTACCGGTGCCTGCGGCACCTGTAATCAGGATTTTACGGGCCGTGTCTTGGGTCATTTCACGTTGAACCGTCGGAGTTATCGAGGGGCTTGCCCCGGGAGAAACAGCCCTGCCGACCATCAGCGCCTGAAGATACGGCACAGACCACCATACAACTGTCGTCACACCTATGCGACAATACGCTCAATGTCCGGTTTGAATCCCGCCTTCATTTCCCAGCAGCTTGGCCGTAGCGCCCAAAAGTTGCTGTCGACGTATGCGCGCTGGATCAACTCAAGCTCAGATTGGAGCGAGCTGGAAAGCTCCGACTTGGTATCACACATTGGTATCGGCTTAAACCAGCGAACTCTAAGCTATTGATAGGTAAAGTAATTGATCTCCACAGCTAACATCACGATGCAGTTCGGCGCAAAGCCGCTATTCGAGAACGTTTCAGTAAAGTTTGGCGCAGGTAACCGTTATGGCCTGATCGGCGCCAACGGTTGCGGCAAGTCCACCTTCATGAAAATCCTCGGCGGGGATCTCGATCCGTCCGGCGGTCAGGTCATGCTGGAGCCGAACGTACGTCTGGGTAAGCTGCGTCAGGACCAGTTCGCCTACGAACAATTCACCGTGATCGACACTGTGATCATGGGTCACGAAGAGCTGTGGAAGGTCAAGGCTGAGCGCGATCGTATCTACTCGCTGCCGGAAATGACCGAAGCAGACGGCATGGCCGTAGCCGAACTCGAAACCGAGTTCGCTGAAATGGACGGTTATACCGCTGAATCCCGTGCCGGTGAACTGCTGCTGGGCCTGGGTATCGGCATCGAGCAACACAACGGCCCGATGAGTGAAGTCTCGCCTGGCTGGAAGTTGCGCGTATTGCTGGCGCAGGCGCTGTTTTCCGATCCGGAAGTCCTGTTGCTCGACGAACCGACCAACCACCTGGACATCAACACCATCCGCTGGCTGGAAAACGTGCTGACCCAGCGTAACAGCCTGATGATCATCATCTCTCACGACAGGCACTTCCTGAACAGCGTCTGCACCCACATGGCTGACCTGGATTACGGCGAACTGCGCCTGTTCCCGGGCAACTATGACGAGTACATGACCGTTGCGACCCAGTCGCGCGAGCAACTGCTGTCGGAAAACGCCAAGAAGAAAGCCCAGATCAACGAACTGCAAGCGTTCGTCAGCCGCTTCTCGGCCAACGCCTCGAAATCCAAGCAGGCCAGCTCCCGCGCCAAGGCGATCGACAAGATCACCCTGGCCGAGGTCAAGCCTTCTAGCCGTGTCAGCCCGTTCATCCGTTTCGAGCAGACCAAAAAGCTGCACCGCCAGGCGGTGATCGTCGAGCATATGGCTAAAGGCTTTGATGGCAAGACGCTGTTCAAAGACTTCAGCTTTACCATTGAGGCCGGTGAGCGCGTGGCGATCATTGGCCCGAACGGTATCGGTAAAACCACCCTGCTGCGTACGCTGGTCAACGAACTGACACCGGATGCCGGTACGGTCAAGTGGACTGAAGCCGCCGAGCTGGGCTACTACGCCCAGGATCACGCGCACGACTTCGAAGATGACTACACCCTGTTCGACTGGATGGGCCAGTGGACTCAAGGCGAGCAAATGATTCGCGGCACTTTGGGCCGCATGCTGTTCTCCAACGACGACATTCTCAAGTCGGTCAAGGTCATTTCCGGTGGTGAGCAAGGCCGCATGCTGTTCGGCAAGCTGATCCTGCAGAAGCCGAACGTACTGATCATGGACGAACCGACCAACCACTTGGACATGGAATCCATCGAAGCGCTGAACCTGGCCCTCGAAAACTATCCGGGCACCCTGGTCTTCGTCAGCCATGACCGTGAGTTCGTGTCCTCGCTGGCCACTCGTATCATCGAGCTGAGCCCAAGCGGTGTTATCGACTTCAGCGGTACGTACGATGACTACCTGCGCAGCCAGGGCGTTGTGTTCTGATTTCAGACACGGCGTGAGCTGAGCAAGACGTCATACTGAAAACCCCGTCCTGGTGACGGGGTTTTTCATGCCTGTTCCCTTCACATTCGTTAGCCTGCTTCCTTTTACGGCGCGCCCGCGCCATCATGCGTTCATCGATTGTCAGCCGGACGCTCCGTTTATGCCTGCGCAACACCCTTCCCGTGCAAGCTCCTTCTCGGTCACCCTGCAAATCCTGTCGATCGTGTTCTATACCTTCATTGCCTTTATCTGTATCGGGCTGCCGATTGCGGTATTGCCCGGCTACGTGCATGACCAACTGGGCTTCAGTGCCGTGGTCGCGGGGCTGACCATTGCGTCCCAGTACCTGGCTACCCTCCTCAGTCGTCCCTCTGCCGGGCGCCTGGTCGACAACCTCGGGACCAAACCCGCCATCGTCTACGGCCTGATCGGTATCGCCATCAGCGGCGTGCTCACCTTCCTGGCGGTTGCACTTGAAGACTGGCCATTACTGAGCCTGTTGATCCTGATCAGCGGACGGATTTTCCTCGGCATCGCCCAAGGACTGATAGGTGTAGGGACGATCAGTTGGGGAATTGCGCAGGTCGGCTCCGAACATACCGCCCGTGCTATCGGCTGGAACGGTATCGCTTCCTATGGCGCCATTGCCATTGGCGCACCGCTGGGGGTCGTGATGGTCGACAGGCTGGGGTTCTTAAGTCTGGGCGTGACCCTGTTGCTGCTGGCGTTGCTGGCGCTGCTGCTGATCCGCAAAAAGCCTTCGGTCCCGGTGATTCGCGGCGAACGCCTGCCTTTTTGGTCCGTATTCGGCCTTATCGCGCCCTACGGTATCAGCCTGACACTGGCCTCCATCGGTTACGGCACGCTGACCACGTTTATTACCCTGTTTTATCTCGATCGTGGCTGGGTCGGGGCCGCTTATTGCCTGACGGTATTTGGCGTGTGCTTTATCCTCGCCCGCTTGATCTTCACCAATAGCATCAACCACCTGGGCGGCTATACCGTGGCCATTGCCTGTATGGCCATTGAGGCTATTGGCCTGACGCTACTGTGGCTGGCGCCATCGACTGCGTTTGCCCTTGTCGGGGCAGGCCTGGCGGGCTTTGGCCTGTCGCTGGTGTACCCGGCGCTTGGGGTTGAAGCGGTCAAGCAGGTCCCTACCCCCAGCCGCGGTGCCGGGCTGAGCGCTTATGCAGTGTTTTTTGATCTGGCGCTGGCCATTGCGGGGCCCGTCATGGGCGCCATTGCCTTGAACATGGGTTACTCGTGGATCTTCTTCGTTGCCGCGCTTCTGTGCTGCCTGGGACTGCTGCTAACGCTGGGGCTGTCCCGCCGGTCGCGCGCCTGACTCAGGACAGACGCAAAAAAGCCCTGCATCCCGAGCCGTTTAAAGTCTCGGGAATACAGGGCTTGATGCACGTAACGGTGCTGGCTGCTTAGGCGGCGCGGAACAAGTCCTGGCTGATCTGCGCCTGGGCATCGTTCATCGCCTTGCTGCGGACTTCATCGCCATACGCCAGGCCGTGGGCGCGGACGAACTCGATGTCAGTGATGCCCATGAAGCCCAACATCACCTTCAGGTAGTCTTCGTGGGCCACACCAGTGGCCTGGCCAACATGCATCCCGCCAGCGGTCGACACCACGATCACCTTCTTGTTGCCGCACAGGCCTTCCGGGCCGGCTTCGGTATAGCGGAAGGTCTGGCCAGCGACAGCCACACGGTCAATCCAGGCTTTGAGCTGGGTCGCAATGGTGAAGTTGTACATGGGCGCCGCAATGACCAGTGCATCGGCAGCCAGAAACTGCGCAAGCGTCTGGGCACTGACATCGGCTTCATGCTTCTGTGCCGCGTCACGCAATTCAGCCGGGGTACCTGCAGCGACCAGCGTGGCGGCCGAGAAGTGTTCAATGGCTTCGGCCGCCAGGTCACGGTAGCTGACCTCAACGCCTGGCTCTGCGGCCTGCCATGCCTTGACTACTTCGCTGCTCAACTGACGCGAAGCAGAGTTATCGCCCAGGATGCTTGAATCGATATGCAAAAGTTTCATGGTGATCTCCAGAGGTGAGGATCGCCGCCGGCGATCAAGTGGAGGTGATACTACCGGCGAATCCAATCGACGATAAGTCAGCCAATATGCGATAGTTCGTCCTATCTGCAGGACAGTGAGCCAAACCCCCATGCAAGACCTTAACGACCTGTACTACTTCGCCAAGGTTGTCGAAGCCGGTGGATTCGCCGCCGCCGGCCGTGTACTCGGCATTCCAAAATCCCGCTTGTCACGCCGTGTTGCAGAACTCGAAGAGCGTCTAGGTACCCGCTTGCTACAGCGCACCACGCGCCAACTGAAACTGACGGCGGTAGGCGAACGCTACTTGCGCCATTGCCAGGCGATGCTGCTTGAAGCCGAAATGGCCGATGAGGCCGTTGCCAGCATGTCGAGTGAACCCCGAGGTCGCTTGCGCGTCTCCTGCCCTGTGGGCCTGGCCCATGAAATCATGCCCGGGGTCATCAGCTCTTTTCTGCAGGCCTACCCGCACGTGCAACTGGACGTCAGCCTGCTGAACCGGCGGGTCGACCTGATCACCGAAGGCATTGACGTAGCCCTGCGTGTGCGTGAACTGGGGGATGAAGACCCGTTACTGGTGACACGGCGCTTGCGCCAGGCCCAGACTGTCATGGTCGCCACCCCGGAATTTGCCCGGCAATGGCCGATCAATAGCCCCGAAGACCTGAAGAATGTTCCACTGCTGGGGGCACTGGAAGCCGACCGCATGGTTCATCTGCGCATGCTCGACGAACAGGGCAAGCCAAGCGACCTGGTACTGGAAGCACGGTTGGGTATCGATGACTTTATTGTGCGCAAGGCCTGTACCTTGTCAGGAATCGGGTTCACGGTATTACCCATGATGTACTGCGAGCAGGAACTGCAGGAGGGTCAACTGGTACAACTGTTGCCCAAATGGTCATTGCCGGGTGGCTGGCTGCATGCGGTATACCCGCATCGACGCGGGGTAATGCCTGCCGTACGGGCCTGGATCGAACATTTGGTCGTGTCATTCGAACGCTGTGGAGACAAATTGCTATGACCCGCGCTCCGATTAAACAGGCAAGCATGAGCAAACAAGACGTGGCCGAGTTCTGCCGCAGTTTGCCGGGTGTGCAAGAGGATGTGAAATGGGGCGGCGTCGAGGTGTTCTTTATCGACCAGAGCAAGATGTTTGCCCTGTTCAACCTGAACACCGACGGTTTGTCGTTCAAGGTCGAAAAAGATCTGTTCCTGGGCTATGTCGATCGCCCGGGCATACGCCCGTCGCCGTATCTGGCGCGGGCGTACTGGATCAACATGCAGGCACCCTACCCCATGGGTGCTGAAGAGCTGCAGGATTTACTACGCCGCTCTCATCAACTGGTGGTGAGCAAGCTGCCGAAAAAGCGCCAGATCGGCTTGCTGCTCTAAACTGCTACAGCCCGGAAAAGGCCGTCTTCAAGAACAGGACGTCAATCCAGACCACCAGGTGCACGGTCACTATCAGCCAGAA
Source organism: Pseudomonas taetrolens (assembly GCF_900475285.1). NCBI lineage: Bacteria > Pseudomonadati > Pseudomonadota > Gammaproteobacteria > Pseudomonadales > Pseudomonadaceae > Pseudomonas > Pseudomonas taetrolens. The sequence goes on from NZ_LS483370.1 coordinate 2,587,833, forward strand.
CATCACCTGATAAGACACCTTGCGAGTCTTGTGGCGCAATAGCTGCTGCGCCACCAGGGCGCCCGGCCAGCCCCCCAGCAGCTCAACCGCATGCAGGACCTTTTCCGGGGTACGCCATTGACCGGTACTTGCCTGATGCTTGTCGTACCAATACAGGCCGAACGCAACGCCGCTGGCGATTCCATAAGCCAACAGAGGAACCCGGGTAACACCGTTAAGCCAGAGGCTCAGCGCGCCGCCTATCGGTAACGCGCACAACAGTGCGAACAGCGGCAACTTGAACTTCAGCCCGCGAACCTGCGAGCTCCGTTGTGCCGGTTTGCCCGTACGCTCCCGGCGTTGCCCCGGGTTTTCATTGACGGTTTTTTTCACGCTGCGGCCGCTGTCCAGTCAATCCAGCCAAACTGCCAGGTGGCCAGAATCAGCAGGCCAAAGCCGATGCGGTACCAGGCAAACAACGCATAGCTGTGGTTGGAAATGAACTTGAGCAAGCCCCGTACGGCAATCATCGCGAAAATGAACGAGGTCACAAAACCAATCGCGAACACTGGCAGATCGTCAGGCTGGAACAGGTCACGGTACTTGTAGCCCGAGTACACCGCGGCGCCCACCATGGTCGGCATCGCCAGAAAGAAGGAAAACTCGGTGGCCGCCTTGCGGGACAAACCGAACAGCAAACCGCCGATGATGGTCGAACCCGAACGCGAAGTGCCGGGAATCATGGCCAGGCATTGCGCAAAACCGATCTTCACCGCATCTTTCCAGTTCATCTCATCCACTGTTTCGGTGCGGATGACATGTTGACGGCGTTCGGCCCACAACATGATGACCCCACCAATAACCAGTGCAGTGGCAACGGTGATCGGGTTGAACAGGTATTCATGGATCATGTCGGCGAAAATCACCCCCAGCACGACAGCCGGCAGCACCGCGATGATCAGGTTGACGGTAAAGCGACGTGCCTGGGGTTGAGTCGGCAAACCGACGACAACGTCGATGATCTTGCGGCGAAACTCCCAGACCACCGCCAGAATCGCACCCAGTTGAATGATGATGTTGAACGCCATGGCGCGCTCGCCGCCAAAGTTCAACAAGTCCGCGACAATGATTTGGTGACCGGTACTCGAGATTGGCAAAAATTCCGTCAGGCCCTCAACGATACCGAGTATCAATGCCTGTACGGCTGTCCAAAGATCCATCGTCCCCCCATAAAGCTCAGCATCATGCCGAGCTGCTTAGTCAGAAATAGGTGTGTGCAACCGCTGCCACAGGGATCGTGCCTGCAGGTGTACGTTTTCACCCGAGCAGAGTGAAAAACCGTCGGATTATCAATAAAGATGCAGCTTTACGAATTGCGGCCGAGATCCTATCAGACACGTTGCACTTTCGCTGCTATGACACATGACGCAATTTTCATGACGGGTTCTGTCGTTGACTGCCGGGTACCTGCTCATGGATGACAACAAGAATAAAAAACAGGGGTGACTGCTTTATGAATACCTTACGCAGACTGTCCATCAGCCAGCGGCTGTGGCTGATTTTGATCGTGGCAATGGCCATGTTGTTGGCGTTGGGTTTGTTGATGCTCAAACAGCTCCATGACGATCTCTATCAAGGCAAGGCACAACAGACCCGGAATGTGGTGCAAGCCGCCAGCGGTATACTCACCTACTATCAGGGACTGGAAAGTACCGGCACGCTGACACGGGCTGCGGCGCAGCAGCAGGCACTGACCACAATCAGCCAATTGCGTTACGACCACGACGACTATTTCTGGATCAACGACCTGCGTCCCTTCATGGTCATGCATCCCACCAACCCCACGCTCGACGGTAAAGACCTGTCCGCGATCAAAGACCCTGACGGCTTTGCAATTTTCAATGAAATGGCCAGGCTCGCCCAGACCAAGGGCGGTGGCATGGTCGATTACCGCTGGCCCAAGCCTGGCGCTGAAGCCCCGGTACAAAAAACTTCTTACGTGCAATTGTTTGAGCCCTGGGGTTGGGTCATCGGCTCTGGCGTGTATATCGACGACATGCAGGCCGAATTCCGGGCCCAGGTGTGGAAGGCCTGCTGGGCGGGCCTGGGGATTGCGCTGATCATGGCAGCACTGGTGACGGTCATCGCCCGCAGCATCGTGCGCCCCCTGCAAGAGGCCGTCCATGCCATGGCCAATATCGCCAGCGGTGAAAGCGACCTGACCCGCAACCTCGATACCCATGGGGAGGATGAGGTCACGGCACTGGCCCGGCACTTCAATGATTTTGTCGCCAAGCTGCGCCGCGTGGTCAGCCAGCTGCAAGCCACCGCCATTGCACTGGACCAGTCTTCAACCACGCTGGGCAGCGACGCCACGGACGCGCAACAACGCAGCCAGCAGCAAGCCCTGGAAATGGATCAGGTTGCGACCGCGATCAATGAAGTGACGTACGCCGTGCAAGAAGTGGCCAGGAATGCCGAGCACGCCGCCAGCGAAATGCGCGGAGCCCAAAGCCAGGCGGAGCAAGGCCAACAGAACATCGACAGCAGCCTGCAGCAGATCAATCAATTGTCAGGCACCATCGGCCAAGCCGTGGAGGTCATTCGTACACTGGCGAGCCAAAGCAGCGAAATTGGCAGCGTGCTGGAGGTGATCCGCTCCATTGCCGAACAAACCAACCTGCTGGCGCTCAATGCGGCGATAGAGGCAGCACGTGCCGGCGAGCAAGGCCGGGGATTTGCCGTCGTGGCCGATGAAGTGCGCCTGCTGGCACAGCGCACGCAAAAATCGACCGCCGAAATCCAGACCATGATCGAGGGCTTGCAGGCTCATTCCGAGGCGGCAGTCGATGTGATCGGCAGCAGCAATCGAGCTTCGCAAATAACCATTGAGCAAGCGTCCCGGGCCGGAGACAGCCTGACCCGCATTGGCCAGGCCCTGAGCACTTTGAATGGACTGAACGCTTCGATTGCCAGCGCCACGCTGCAACAGGCCCATGTCGTGGAAGACATCAATCAAAATGTCACCCGGGCGGCCGGGCTCTCGCAGAGTACCGCGCTGGCCGCCGAGCAATCGAGTACCGCCAGCCTTCATCTCAAGGGGTTGAGTGCCGAGCTCAGCGGGTTGCTGCGTCAATTCAAAGCGTAAACGCTTGCGCCCGTGCCAGCCCGCTGCTGGCACTCATTCCACAGCCCCGCTCAACGCCGCCAGGCTGGGGCCTCGGGAACGGTCGACGGCACTGGCCACCCCCCGCCATTGCCGACTGGCTCCCGAGTCAACGTGCCCGTCACGCTGCCCCGCATACTTGAGCATGTTTTTAAGCAGCTGACTGAGCGGCACGACAAACCCGGGGTCAGGCAGCTCGATCAACAGGTCGCCTGCCTGACGATGAAATGCCTGGCGCACCACGAGCAAGGTCTGCGCTGTGGCATCCATCAAGACCAGATCGTCGTCATGACGACTGACCCGGATCTTTCCGGGATCATCCACTGGCAGGCTCAGACGGTGCAGGTGCTGAACCTGCGGCGTGTACTCGATCACCAGCGTACGGTAATGCGCCCAGGCGCTCTTGCTGAAGAAAAATGTATCGCCATGACTGCCAGCACCGATCACCACGCTGTCGACCCCTCTCAACTTCAAGGGCTTGATGCTTCCGGGGCCAGCACCTTGAAGCAACAACACCGCCCCCACGCGCTGGACACGACCAAAGCGACTCACGTGCTGTACCGTGCCGTTCCCGTCGATGTGATACAGCGCCGCAGCAACGGGACTGTACACGTAGGCGTCCTTGTTGCTGATTCCCGCCCCGACAAATTGCAGAGTGTCTGCATGGGGAATCCCCCCCGCCGAAACCAGCAAACCGCTACCCGCTTCAAACCAGCGGCCAGTGCCCTGCAAGGTGAGCACGCCCGTACATCGCCAACGTCGGGCAAGTGCCACGAGTGCCTCTGACAAGTCGGGCAAGTTGGCCTGCTGCCATTCGGCATCGTATGCCTGCCCTCGCCGCCCTGGCTCAACGGCCTCGTACTGCCAGGCTTGGTCGACCCCTGTCAGTTGCAGCTCGCCGCTGCGGGTACGCACGACAATTTCGCCCTGGCGCGTGGTCAGCCGCAACCCGGCGTCAACCTGCTGGACCGCTTTCAACCGCAATGACGGCACTAACTCACGGGGCGCAGGAAGGTGTACACCGGCTTTAAGGACCGTGCCGGCTCCAAAAGCTTTTGCCCTGTCATCCAGAGGCAGCGGCGGCTGAAAATACAACGTGCCGCTCTCGGGTTCAAACAGGCGGGCACTGCTGCCGTCCGCTTCGAATCCGAGGAACTGCAGCGCCTTGTCTTGCAGGGGCGGCGCGGCCACGACCAGTTGGCCCTTGTGGTACCACACCGGCAGCACCTGCATGCCCTCGGCAGCCTGTACACCGAATACCGCAAGCGTGGCACTAGCGTCCGTGACGGTATCAAGCGCTTCCCACCAGCAGGCCTGCCCCTTGAGCCAATGTGGATTGACCGCTTCAGTGTGCAGCCGGCCCCATTCATCGACACGGGCCACTCGCCCGTCTGCGGTGATGGCAATCAAATTGCCGTCTGCCTGCAGCAAATTCGCCAACGGCGGACAGATGATCCGCCTTGTACTGGGCAGGTTGGCATCAAGGCGTTCCGCGCCAGGCCCGACCTGGCGGAAAAGCACCTGCTCTGCCTTGCTGTAAAAGAAAAACACCTCGCCACCGCCGGAGCGGGTCAGATTGCCCGCGAGCACCAGATCAGACGGGATCGGCCACGCGCTGCGGGGCTGCTGGCTTGCGCTCTGGTGCCCGGCATGACCTGCCGGGGGTTCAAGGTTGGGCTTGATCAGCACACTGTCCGCAGTGCGTAGCCAGTACCGATGATCAACACTTTCGGCATCTGTGCCATATACCAGCACCAGCGGCGCAATGGCCGGCTCAATCAAGCGGTCGAGGGTTTGCCCCGGCGGACTGTGCCGGTATCCACTGAGGATGGCCGAATACTGCGAACGCAGCGCCAGTTGCTTGAGCAGATGGTCATCCCCCTTCATGCGTACTAGCGCCATTTCAGGGCCCTGGATCTGGTAGATCAGCTCGGTTTCCGGGGTGCCTGAAGGTGGCTGGCGCTGCGTGAGGTAGACCTTGTCGCCCTCCTGCCAGAGCCGGATCGCCTGCGCGCCGTGCAACCGGCTCTGGGGATGGAATTGCCCGCGCAACTGTCCGCTGGCGACATCGACCCGCCAGGCGATCCCGGCCTGAGCACTATGGAAATAGGCATGCTTATCGGTGACAGCACCCAGCCAGGCATCCCGGGTCACTGCCTGCGGGCTGTCGGTGAACAGCATTCGCGCCTTGCTCACGTCGTAAAACCCCCGGCCTACAGGCCGCCCTTGATGCTGGTAGTTCTCAACCTGCACATATTGCCCGTGCAGTTGGTGGGCACTTGCCAGGGCCTGCAGGTGCTGCTCGAAGCGCGTGCCCTGTGCGCCCCACTGAGCGGCATCCAGGCTCTCCACTTCGCTGGTTTGAGTCATGCAGTTGAGGCGATGACCTTCACGGTTATGCTTGAGCACCCGCAGACAACAGGCATGTACAGGATCCAGCTCGATAAGTACCCCGCCTGCCACCAGCCGGTACTGACGGACACTCACACCGTCGGCTTGCAGTTGAGGCGCCAGGAACAGGAGTTCATCACTGTGCAACTGGCGGGTATCGATCAGCCACTCCGAGGGCAGACCACTGACCAGTCGCACGCTCACACCCTCCCGGAGTTCAAGCAGGTAGTCACCTGTATCACCCGCACCCGTAAAGGAATAGGTCAGGTAACCCTGCAACGCTTCGGGCAGCTCGGGCACCAGCAGGTGCCGGGGACCCGGGCCAAGGATCACATCGACCGTGGTCGGTACATATTCCTGGCGTATCCGGCGAATGATCTGCTCGCCCGGGAAGACATAAAAGTCGTAAGCGAACCGCTCGCTTTCAAGCCTGCGAATCACCTCGAAGCCCGGATCATCACGAAAAGTGGCAAAAGGCAGCAGCCCGTAGTCGTGAGCGATCCACGACATGGGGGTCGCCGGCAGGATGATCGACCGGGCATCGCTATACGCCAAGGGCTGCCGGCTGGCGACATACCCAATGCCGCTGCGCACCTCGATGGCATGCTCACGGTCAAGGTCAATCTGTGGCAGGTCGCCGATCCAGGCAGATTGCGTGCTGTAGATGTACTGGCTGCCAAAGGTCACACTCCCCTCAACCAGGTCAAGGCGGCTGATCACCGCGCCCGCCAGCGGCACCAGTACCTGGCGCGTGTCGTCATAGCGATAACCCCTGGCCTTGTAGGCGCTGTCGACCTGCAGGAAATAGCGACCCACCGCTCTGGCATCGTCTGCCACAGCGCCAAATGCCTGTGCCAGCGCCACAAATCCCACCGACAGTCCGCCCAGGATCGTCACTGTGCTACCCAACACCGCAGAGGCCGTGGAGGCGCCCATCAAGCCGCTGGTAACCCCGGCGACGCCAGTGACCAGGCTTGCCGAATCGAACGCCAGCAGAGTGCCGTGAACCGCCCGTTGCAGCTCATTTCCGGCATAAGCCAGCTCGTAGATGTCCAGGCCGACCATGACTTCTGCGAAGACCAGGCTGACCTCTTCATTTGTCCGAGCCAGGAGCGCGGCCACGCCCTTGAGTGATTCCCCGGTACTCAGCACGTCCTCACGCAAGGCGGTACGTGCCAGCTCCAGCACACGGATTGCATCCTGCGCGGCGCCCTGTGCCATCTGCACCGCCGTGAAATAGCTGTGAATCTTGAGCAGTGCTGCGCGCTCCGATGAAACGAAGGGCTGCACTGGCCCTTGGCGTTTCTTATCGGCAAACCATTGAATCAGCGCCTTGATCGCAAACCCGGCATTCAGACCGTCAACGTGCGCATCGGTCATGTTCCGTGACACGGCTGTACCGGAAGGCGGGCGCAGACGGCGCATCTGCGTATCGAGGTAACGGCAAAATTCGGCAAAGACTGACGCTTCGCTGTTCACCCAACGGGTCCGGCCGGGGTATTCACTGTCGATAAACTGCACCCGGTAGCGGTCTTCGCCGTGATGCTCGGTGTTATCGAGCACGGGGAACCAGCGGTGGTCCAGGCCCGCTTCGTGCTTCAACCGACTGCTGGCCGCATGAAAACGCGCCCCCCAACGCTCTGCCTCCAGCATCGCCAGCGCCCTGCGCATGGGCAGATCCTCGGCCAGTCGGACATGCGCGGCGACTGCAGTGTCGACCTGTTGCCGCTGTCCGACGATATCGGCCAGTTCATCCGGCCGGCTCAGATCAGCGACCTGCAAGCCATAGCCCAACGGAATGGAGGCCATCTTGCGCGTATCGATTTCGACCAGCCTGAAGCCGGGCTGCGGAAGGCTGCCGTAAGCGGCATACAAACCCGCCAGCCCGGCCTCCAGCAAGTGCTGCTGCAAGGCCTGGAACAGGCGCTCGGTCTCATCGAATGCGAAAACCCCGAGGTTGGGGTCATAGAAGTAGTCACGGCGCACACCTGCCCCCACCACACAGCCCAGCAGCATCGAGTGAGTGCGGGTATTGAGCGCAAACATCGTGGTGCTGCCGGCGGCTTTGAACCGTGACGCCACCTCGGGCAAGGTGAAGGTACCGGTGCTGCTGGACGCTTGAACCGCCGCCAGATTGGCATGCAGCGTTTGCAGGCTGTATTTGAACAACGTGGCGCTGCCCCCCGTCGGATCGGCGGCGGCCAGGAACAGCTTTTGCACCAGGGCGTCCGCGCCAGTTTCACCGCCGATCGCCAGCGCAACAGCCATGGCCCTCACCAAGGGATAGCAACGGCCTCCGAAAGGGTCGCCCACACGCGACAGGTAAATATCCTGCGGCACAAGACGCTCGAAACGACTCCCGGCCTGCTGAAAATGCTCGCACAACACAGCCGACTGCCGGAGCACCTGTTCGAGATAGTCAGCCTGGCGGTCAGCGGGTACCCGTCCTGCACTCTGCAGCGACCTGTCATCACTCAACAACACGGCTGACAGGCCACCGCTGGCCTTGATCTGCTGCCACAACCAGGTTTTTTCGACACTCTGCGCCTCCCCCAGCACGGTATAGAAATACGCCTGGTAGTAATCGATCGTGTCGTTCAGCCGGCTGATCTGCTCGTCGACGAAACCCTTTCGGCCTGACCCCGGGCGCTCGGCATACAGGCTTTGACGCTTGGCGAGCACCCCTTGCAGGTCAGTATCGAGCCTGCCGTACAGCTCGCTGCGCAAAGCATTCCAGCCCGCCAGCGCCGGATGCTCGGGGCTGAACGCGCCACCGCTGTACACCCCCTCGATGGCCGCAGGCACTGGCAGTTGAAACTTGCCGGCCAAGCGCCTCAACTGACGATGAACCTGCTCGCGGTAAGCAGTGAACTCAAGCTGTTTGCGCTGCAGCACGCGGGGCTCTGGCCCATGAACCGACACGGTCGACCCGTTACTGCGCAGCATCGGCCAGACATGATCGCCGACGCGCTGATACGCCTGACGCTGAAGTACCAACTGCCAGTCACCCTGGGTGTAATGCATAAAGACCGACGCCAGGCCTTCTGCCGTACCCGGCACCTGGTAGTCCAGATAATCGACGGCACACACCACATCGTCATACAGCAGCGAGCTGTTGACCCGGCCGTCGTGGTAAACCCGGTACATCGTGGGGCTCAGCCGGGTGACCACCACCGAACAGCCGGACAGCGTCCCGGTAAACACAAGACTGCCGGCTGGCGCCTGGCGGGGAATATCGACATAAGCAGGCTGCGCATTATCCTGGTTGGCGCCCTCGTACCCGAGAAAATACGCCGGCACGCTATTGGCAGCAGACCCGGACGTGGCCGGTTCAACTTCGTACAACCGGGGCCCGACCTTCACCAGTTGCGCGTGCCCTTCGGCCGGCAGCCTTCGCACCGACCTGCCCAGGCTTTCGGCGCTGAACACATTGGCACCGGCAAACGCCACAGGGTCCGCAATGAAACGATGAATATCGTCGCTGCCCGGGCGGGATGCGTACCCGCCACTCGTGGGTATCAGCCCGCCTTTGAGTTGCCGGTCCCATACCGCTTGGGCCAGCACTGCCGGGGTGTGTACGTCATAACCGCGCACGAGCAAGGCATAGGGCAAGGTCTGTTCAATCGGCGAGTTGGTCAGCATCGCCCGGGCGCAGGCCGTGGCAACCCGCCCCGCAAGGGCCTGGCCGTAACTGCCGGACCCGCTCTCGATCGTCTCGGCATAGAAAATCCCTTTTGCCACGCGATACATGCCGGGCGGCGCATGATCGACGCGCATTGTCTCGGGCAAGCGCCCGGCGAACCCTGCTGCGACGGCTGACACCTGCCCGCTTCCGGCAACCGACAGATCGACAACGGCGTACACGTCCCCCCTGCCCAAGCGTACAGGCCCGGGAATCCGGGCCTGTACCAGCCAGCCTTGGGCGTCCTCGCTGAACATGTGAGCTAGGGCCAGGGCCAGTGTGTTGATGTACAGCGGGTCGACCTTGAGGGTCAGTTGCGCCCCCGTACTGGAACGCACAGGCTGATCGCCGGTACGCCTGGGCGTCATGACCAGATCCCGTGGCGTATCCCACGCATCCGGCAGAAGTGAATGCAGCGGCCTGTCCTCTGCCCCGTATTCGCGGATCTCGATCGTGGCGGTGTGAGCATCCAGTGCCAGCAGGTAATCGAAGTACTGGCGTTTTTCACCCGCGGCCGCGTCACTGCCTGCCGCCCCGGCGTTGCAGTAGTGCGCGTAGGCCGCGCGCGCCAACCGCTGCTCGAGGCTCCGGTAATCGGCAATGTCCGGGGCCGTCCACGGGGTATCGGCGGGCTTTTTCAGCGCGAGGACCAAGGCCTTGATGCCGGGCGTGTTGCACACGCGGTTAAACACCTGGCGGGCGAATTCGAGAAGAGAACGGTAACTGTCGCTTTGCGGGACGTTGGGCATGACTGAGGCCTGGAACAAAGACCTGATGATGCGGATTCGGGTCGCCTGCCCGGGAGTAGATAGATATCGTTTATCGGAACGAAGCCTTTGCACAGGTGCAGCAGGCGCTTTTTAAACACCAGTTTATAAACGGCACTTGACGCCGACGGGTGATTTGAGTTTTCCTGAAACCGGTTTCAGTGCAATGCACTCAATCGCCTGCGATAACTCAAATAAAAGGTTTCAGGCCGTGAACAGTTTTTCTGCTGCCCAGCGCTCCCGCGTGACCATGCTTGATGTTGCCCAACGTGCCGGCGTGTCCAAGGCCAGCGTGTCGCGCTTTATTGGCGAAGACCGCGCCTTGCTCTCCGAGGCCACGGCGCTTCGTATCGAGCGCGCCATCGACGACCTGGGTTATCGCCCGAATCAAATGGCCCGCGGCCTCAAGCGCGGGCGCACGCGGTTGATCGGTATGCTGGTGGCCGACATCCGCAACCCCTACTCCATCGCGGTCATGCATGGCGTCGAAACTGCCTGCCGCCAGCACGGCTACAACCTGGTGGTGTGCAACACCGACCGCAATGACGAGCAAGAACATCAACACCTCGCCGCCCTGCGCTCCTACAACATCGAAGGTCTGATCCTCAATACCCTTGGCCATCATCCTGACGCACTGCAAGCGCTGCATCAGGAAATGCCCATCGTGTTGATCGACCGCAAAGTCGAACAACTGCACGCCGATCTGGTGGGCCTGGACAATGCGGGGGCGGTACGCATGGCCCTGGAGCATCTTCAGCAGCAGGGTTACCGCGAGTTGCTGATGGTCAGCGAGCCGGTCGATGGCACCAGCTCCCGCGTCGAGCGTATCAACAGTTTTACCGCGCAACTGGCGGCACGCCCGGCCCTGAAAGGCGCTGTGGCTCAGACCGGCAGCCAGTTGCATGACCAGATCAAAACCTTCCTGCATACCCCCGGGGCCGGCCCCAAAGCGCTGTTCTGCGCCAACGGCATTGCCGCGCTGGCATGCATGCAGGTGTTGCGTGCGTTGAATTGCCGCCTGTTCGACGACGTGGGCCTGATTGCGCTGGATGATCTGGAATGGTTCCCCCTGGTCGGTAGCGGCATTACCGCTCTCGCCCAACCGACGCAACAGATCGGCGCCAATGCCTTTAATTGCCTGCTGCAACGCCTGAGCGGCGATAAAGCACCGGCACGGGCGCTGGACTTTGCGGCGCAGCTGATCGTTCGCGGCTCCACCCAGACCATTACTGCCTGACGCTTTACCGGCAGGACACCCGCAGATGGGTGTCCTGCCTGTTACACAACACTTTCAATAAAAAATGAAACCGGTTTCAGAGGTTAACAATAATGACAACATTCCCCGTATCCATCAGCCTGTCGAGCTATGGCGCCGAGCTGGTACGCCAGCGCGGGCAAGGTAGTTTTATCGAGCTTCTGGCCAACGCCGGAGCATCGCGCATCGAGTTGCGTGAAGAGCTGCTGACCCACGAAGAGCCCGTTGCCTTTAGTGAGGCGGTACAGCTACACGGTCTCGAGTGCGTATTTTCTTCGCCTCTGGAACTGTGGGAAGCCGGGCAATCGCGGCCTAACCCGCAGTTGCTCACCACCTTGCACAGGGCTCACGCCTTTGGCGCCAAATGGCTGAAAGTGTCACTCGGCTATTTCACCGAACACTGCGATCTGCAAACCCTTGCCGCCTGCCTCAACCAGCAGCCGGTGCACTTGCTGGTCGAGAACGACCAGACCTGCCAGGGCGGACGTATCGAACCGATGCAGCGTTTCTTCGACAAAGTCGAGCAGCAGCAAGCGCCAATCCACATGACCTTCGACATTGGCAACTGGCAGTGGCAAGACCAATCGGCCAGCACCGCCGCCCGCCTGCTGGGTCGCCATGTCACTTACCTGCACTGCAAAGGCGTTGTACGCCGTCCGGACGGCAAGTTGGTCGCCACCCCGCCGACGGCTGCCGACCTGAACAGCTGGGAGCACCTCATGAGTCATATGCGCCACGGCCTGACGCGCGCCATCGAGTACCCGCTGCAGGGTACCGACCTGGACGGCCTGACCCAGGAACACGTGGCCGCTCTGGCCCGCTTGAGCCAAAAGCAACAGGAGCTGAGCCATGTCTAAGCCTGATGTGCTGTCGTTTGGCGAAACCATGGCCATGCTGGTGGCCGAACACACGGGCGAGCTGGCTCAGGTCGGGCAATTCCACAAGCGCATTGCCGGTGCTGACAGCAACGTCGCCATTGGCCTGGCTCGGCTCGGTTTCAACGTGGCCTGGCTAAGCCGTGTCGGCGCGGACTCCTTTGGCCGCTTTGTACTCAACACCCTGCAAACTGAAGGGTTGGACTGCCAGCATGTCGAAATCGACCCGCAGCACCCGACAGGCTTCCAGCTCAAGTCCCGAGTCGACGATGGCAGCGACCCGCAGGTCGAATACTTCCGCCGTGGCTCTGCCGCCAGCCACCTGAGCCTTGACGCGCTCAGCGCTCCCCTGCTCAGCGCCCGCCATTTACATGCCACCGGGATCCCGCCTGCCCTGTCGGACAGTTGCAACGCATTGTCCTTCGAGCTGATGAAGTCGATGCGCGCCGCCGGCAACAGTGTGTCGTTCGACCCGAATCTGCGGCCTTCCCTGTGGGCCAGCGAGCAAAAAATGATCCGTGACATCAACGCCCTCGCCGCCCATGCCCATTGGGTCTTGCCGGGGTTGAGCGAAGGCCAGCTACTGACCGGTTACGACGATCCGTCCGACATTGCCGCGTTCTATCTCGATCAAGGCGCGGAAGCCGTCGTGATCAAACTGGGCGCCAAGGGTGCGTTTTATCGCACTGCGCGGACCGAAGAGTTCATTCCCGCTGTACCGGTAAGCCGTGTGATTGACACCGTCGGCGCGGGTGACGGGTTTGCCGTAGGCGTAATCAGCGCCTTGCTGGAAAACCTCGGGTTTGCCCAAGCAGTACAACGCGGCAACTGGATTGGCAGCCGGGCCGTGCAAAGCCGGGGCGATATGGAAGGTCTGCCGACCCGCGCCGAACTGACGCGCCACACCACACACGCCGAACCTGTTCCCACACCGTGATCAGCTTGACCTGTTACCTGCTGCGACAAAAACAACAAGATCAGGAGCACCACTATGCACTCGCTAAAACTCGCCGCCCGTCGGTGGTGGTACATCATGCCCATCGTGTTCATCACCTACAGCCTGGCCTATCTGGATCGCGCCAACTATGGCTTTGCGGCGGCGTCCGGGATGGCCGAGGACCTCAACATCACCCCGGGGCTTTCGTCGTTGCTGGGGGCGCTGTTCTTCCTCGGGTATTTCTTTTTCCAGGTGCCAGGAGCGATTTACGCCCAGCGCAACAGCGTTAAAAAACTGATTTTTGTCAGCCTCATACTCTGGGGCAGCCTGGCAACCCTGACTGGCGTGGTTTCCAACGCGTGGTGGCTGGTGGTTATCCGGTTCATGCTCGGAGTGGTTGAAGCCGCCGTCATGCCGGCCATGCTGGTATACCTGTGCCATTGGTTCACCCGCGCCGAACGCTCGCGCGCCAACACTTTCCTGATCCTCGGCAACCCGGTGACCATGCTCTGGATGTCGGTGGTCTCGGGCTACCTGGTGCAGCATTACAGCTGGCGCTGGATGTTCATCGTCGAAGGCCTGCCAGCCGTATTGTGGGCATTCATCTGGTGGCGTCTGGCCGATGATCGTCCAAGTGATGCCAAATGGCTCACTGGTCAGGAGAAACAAGACCTGCAAAGTGCGCTGGATGCCGAGCAGGTCGGGATGAAACCGGTGAAGAACTACGCTGCCGCCTTCCGTTCGCCAAAAGTCATCCTGCTGGCCCTGCAGTTCTTTTGCTGGAGCATCGGGGTCTACGGGTTTGTGTTGTGGCTGCCTTCGATTCTCAAGCAAGGCGCGCAGATGGACATGATCGAAGCCGGCTGGCTGTCGGCCCTGCCGTATCTGGCTGCCGTGATCGCGATGCTGGCGGTGTCCTGGGGCTCGGACAAGCTGCAAAAGCGCAAACGCTTTGTCTGGCCGCCGCTGCTGATCGCATCAGTCGCCTTCTATGGTTCCTACGCACTGGGGGCCGAACACTTCTGGTGGTCCTATGCGCTACTGGTGATTGCCGGTGCCTGCATGTATGCACCTTATGGCCCGTTCTTCGCCATCATTCCGGAAATCCTGCCGTCCAACGTGGCAGGCGGTGCCATGGCGCTGATTAACAGCATGGGCGCGCTGGGTTCCTTCGGCGGTTCGTATCTGGTGGGCTACCTGAACAGCGAAACCGGCTCGCCGGGCGCGTCTTACTTGTTGATGAGCGGTGCATTGCTGATCTCCGTGCTGTTGACCTTGATGCTCAAGCCCACGACCAAAGACCCGGTGACACCGACTTTCAATGCCCAGCAACGTCTGGCCCATTCCTGATTGCAATGTGAGTGATGACCTTGAAAAAGAATGTCGTGCTGTACAAGAAACTGTCCGAGCCATTGATGCAACGTCTTGAGGCCAATGCCCGGGTCACGCTGATCGAGCGCCTTGATGCTGAAGGCCTGAACCAGCTGCGGGCTGCCCTGCCCCAAGCCCACGGTTTGCTGGGCGCAAGCCTGAAGCTGGATGCACAGTTTCTGGACCTGGCCCCGCAGCTCGAAGCCATCGCCAGCGTGTCCGTCGGTGTCGACAACTACGACATCGACTACCTGACCGAACGAAAGATCCTCCTGAGCAACACTCCGGACGTGCTGACCGAAACCACAGCAGACACCGGTTTTGCGCTGATTCTGGCCAGCGCCCGGCGTGTAGTGGAACTGGCCAATCGGGTGCGTAACGGGCTCTGGCAAAAAAACGTCGGCCCCGAGCATTTCGGCACCGACGTGCATGGCAAGACCCTGGGCATTATCGGCATGGGCCGCATTGGCGAAGCCCTTGCACAGCGCGGACACTTTGGCTTCGGCATGCCGGTGATCTATCACAGCAACTCACCAAAACCGGCTGTTGAAGCGCGTTTCAATGCGCAGTACCGCAGCCTGGAACAACTGCTGCAGCAAGCGGATTTTATCTGCCTGACCTTGCCGCTGACGGCGCAAACGGAAGGCTTGATCGGCGCCGAACAATTTGCCCTGATGCGCCCCGAGAGCATCTTTATCAATATCTCCCGGGGCAAAGTGGTTGACGAAGCGGCGTTGATTCAGGCCTTGCAAGACGGTCAGATTCGCGGCGCAGGGCTTGATGTGTTTGAACGTGAGCCTGTGGACCCGGCATCGCCGCTGCTGCAACTGGATAACGTTGTGGCCACGCCCCACATTGGCTCGGCCACCTTTGAAACCCGTGAAGCCATGGCGCGCTGTGCCGTGGATAACCTGTTGGCCGCACTGGCGGGTGAACGCCCGGCCAACCTGGTTAACCCGCACGCTATCCGTTAATCAGCCACCGGCCTTGATTCGGGTCCACACCCGCGTGCGGACCCGATCGACTTTCAAGGGCATGGCTTGCAGCGCAAACAGGGTGTCCATCATCGCGGGGGTTGGATACACCTTGGTGTCGGCCTTGATCTGCGGGTTGACCAAGGCATCCGCCTGCTGATTGCCATTGGCGTAATGCACGTAGTTCGTGATTTCTGCCATTGCCTCGGGGCGCAGCAAGTAGTTCATATAGCTGTAGGCTGCCTTCTCGTCCGGCGCATCCACGGGCATGGCCACCATGTCGAACCAGATGGGTGAACCTTCCTTGGGTACCGAATACCCGATATTGATGCCATTTTTAGCCTCTTTTGCGCGGCTGTCGGCTTGCAAAATATCCCCGGAGAACCCGACAGCCACGCAGATATTGCCGTTGGCCAGGTCACCGGTGTACTTGGATGAGTGGAAGTAGTTGATATACGGCCGGACTTTTAGCAGCAATGCCTCGGCTTTTTTGTAATCTTCCGGGTCCTTGCTGTGGTGGGGCAACCCGAGATAGTTCAGGGCGACAGGCAACAGTTCCGGGCCATTATCAAGAATCGCCACCCCGCATTTGGCGAGCTTCTCCATATACTGCGGCTTGAAAATCAGGTCCCACGAATCCAGGGGCGCGTCCTCTCCCAGCACCGCCCTGACCTTGTCTATGTTGTAGCCGATACCCGTGCTGCCCCACAGATACGGGAAGCCATGCTGGTTGCCAGGATCATTGACCTCCAGCGCCTTGAGCAGCACCGGGTTGAGGTTCTTCCAGTTAGGCAACTGGCTCTTGTCCAGTTTCTTCAACGCGCCCCCCTGGATCTGTCGCGCCATGAAGTGGTTGGACGGAAACACCACGTCGTAGCCCGAGTTGCCGGTCATCAACTTGCCGTCCAGGGTTTCATTGCTGTCATAGACGTCATAACTGGAAGCCACGCCGGTGTCGCGCTGAAAGTTTTTCAGCGTATCCGGCGCGATATAGCTCGACCAATTGTAGATTT
Organism: Pseudomonas taetrolens; assembly: GCF_900475285.1. Lineage (NCBI taxonomy): Bacteria > Pseudomonadati > Pseudomonadota > Gammaproteobacteria > Pseudomonadales > Pseudomonadaceae > Pseudomonas > Pseudomonas taetrolens. The sequence goes on from NZ_LS483370.1 coordinate 2,604,243, forward strand.
TCACTGTCTCGCCAGCCTGACACAGCGTACCGGCAAGCATGAGGGGCAACAGGGCCATGCGGATCATGATTCGATTCCTTGCAGTTTTTAAGCAGCTGTTTTTATTGGCAGGTTTCGGTGATCAAAGGATCAATACATAGGTCTTGCGCACGGTTTCCTGGATATCCCAGATCCCGGTGCTGTTGGCAGGCAACATCAGTGCATCGCCCGCTTCTATCGTCAGGGTTTCACCGTCATCGGGGGTGAAGGTGCAGCGCCCCTGAATAAAGTGACAAAACTCCTGCTGCACGATCTGGCGGCGCCAGCGCCCGGGCGTGCACGCCCAGATGCCTGTTTCGACGCCGTCATGACACTCGACACAGGTCACCGAAGTCACGGCCACCGGGGTGCCCAGCGGCACCGCCACGGGTGAGGACGCGTCCAGCGTCATGTGGGCGGTATTTTTAAAGTGAGTAATGCTCATGGGTGTTTCCTGATCAGATAAAGGCCAAGGGGGTTACTGCATGAAACCTTCCATAAACCCGGCCAAACGGCTGGCCAGTTGCCGACGCCAGGGCGAGCTGTTCGGGTTGGCCAAGGTTTGGTCTTCGTACACAAAACTACGAATAATCGCGTTGTAACCCAACCAGCGGCAGGGTTCCGGTTCCCATGCCTTGAGTGCTCCGAGGCCGCCACCGGTCAACACCCAGGGCTGCCGGACCTCAAGGGTGTCGCGTTGCAGGATCAAGTCCGCCAGGGTTCGCCCGCCCAGATGGCTCGCGCCCACGCCCTCACCGCCATAGCCACCGGCCAGCGCAATACCGTGCTGCCGGTCGCACAGCATGTGCGGCTGAAAACGCCGGGACATGCCCAGGTTGCCGCCCCAGGCGTGACTGATGCGTACGTCTTTGAGCTGCGGAAACAGTTCGCCAAACAGGTAGCGGCGCAGGTCGATTTCACTTTGAGTCAGGTCGAAGTTGTGCCGCAAGCGTCCGGCAAACTGATAGCCACCCCGGGCGCCAAACACCAGCCTGTTATCGACCGTACGCTGGCCATAGGTGACTTGTCGGCTGCTCTCGCTGAAGGCTTGCCCCTGCGACAGGCCAATATCGCTCCACTGGCTCTCGGACAACGGTTCAGTGGCCACCAGCAGGCTTTGCACCGGCAGTTGATAACGCCCCAAGGGCGGCAGCGTGTTGGCATACCCTTCTACCGCGGGCACCACCCAGCGGCAGCGGACGTCGGCCCTGGCCGTACGGGCATGACCGGAGCGCCACTCGAGAACCGGGCTTTGTTCAAAGATGGTGACCCCAAGCCGCTCAACGGCACGTGCCAGGCCGCGCACCAGTCTGGCCGGATGAAGGGTGGCCACATGCGGGGTAAAAATGCCGCCATAGGGCCGTGCGACACGAATCTGCTGCGCCAGTTGCGCCGGGTTCAACCAGTGATAATCCGTTTCGCTCAATCCCTGGGCGTAGAGCGAAGCCAGATAACTGCGCAAGCTGGCCTCTTGCTCGGGATAGCGCGCGGCGCAATAGAGCGCGCCCCCCTTGCGCAAATCGCAGTCGATGCCTTCCCGTTCAGTAACGCGCTGCACTTCATCGATAATGCCATGCAGCAAGCCGAATGATTCACGCCGCTGCTGAGGAGAAAGCCCTGCCAATAGCCGGTCCTCACCCAGCAAGTTCCCCATCAACCAGCCGCCGTTACGCCCCGAAGCACCAAACCCGGCTGTTTGTGCCTCGACGATGGCAACGCTCAGCTCAGGGGCGTGCTGCTTGAGGTAATACGCGGTCCAGAGTCCGGTATAACCGGCGCCGATGATCAGTACATCGACATCCAGGTCATGGGCCAGCGAAGGCCGTGGTGCCAGATCGTCCCCAAGCTGGTCCATCCACAGGCTGATAGTGCGCCATGCAGGCATTGCCGACTCCAAACCTTGATCAAGAATGGGTCGATCCTATCTCCGGGCCTCAGGGCGAGTCTTGCGCGCGTACCCGCAGAGAAATTTGCCTGGCGTAGGCCTTGGGCGACTGCCCGGTGTGCTGACGGAAACAGCTGTAAAACGCCGACAGGGAATTGAACCCCGCCGCGAAGGCCACGTCATCGACTTTGACCGGAGACCGGGCCGCGTCCATCGCCGCCAGCACATGGCGCAATCGTGCCTGGTTCACATACCGGTAAAAGCTTTGTCCGAGCACCTGGTTCAGCAAATACGACATCTGGTTACGCGTGTAACCGCAGGCCTTGGCCACTTGCTGCAGGTCCAGATCGGGATCGAGAAAGGGTTGTTGCTGTTCAAAATAAGTTTGCAGGTCCTGAGCCATAAAACTCAATTGCCGTGCCGACAGCCCCAATCGACTTGCCGCAGGCCGTAGCGACGGCGGGCGTACGGTATTTTGCGCCTCCTCGTGGACCAGAGAGGCATATTCATTCACGCACCAGATCAACCCGTCGCGCACCGTGATCGCTTCGCTGGCGCGGAACGACACCAGACCCTGGCTGCCTCGCAGGGTCATGCGGTACTGAATGAATGCGGTGTCGCCATCCAGACGAATGCGGTCGCTATGCTCCAGCGCCTCGTCGGGTTCTCTGGGCATGGACAATTGCACGTACTCGCGCAGCTCATCGAGTACCATCATGCGGTTCTGGAAAAAGTCGTGATAGCGCACGTCCGGGTGGTACAGCGCCATCACCCCTTCCAAGTCCCGGTGTTTCCAGCACAGGTGATAACGCAACACGGTTTCGCCAGTGGCGCGGGTCTGCTCAGGGCAGTCGTCTGGGGCTGACATAAGATGCTCGAAAACAAAACATGAGAGTGCCGCGTCAGGGGCCCGGCTTCAACACTCATCGGATGCCCGACAACTGCAGAAAAACCGCTTCAGCCCATGACGTGCATCAAAACCTGTTGAAACAAGTGGGCTTCGGTTAAAAAAAGGCTTATCGCCACTACTTCGGGATGATAGCTTTGAACACGAAACAATCGTAAACATGGCGCGGCCGGGTTACCCGTGCCGTACTTGCCCAGAGCAAAAGGAATCGCTCTATGAACACATCAAACAGTGTCAACAAAGTTTCTTTTCCCAACGCCTGCCAACTGATGCGCTGGCATTTCCACCCCATGGGCTTCGAAGCCAGCATGGACGCCCCGCGCAGCATGATTGCCCGGCTGTTTGACCGTGCCAGCGGCGAAACCCTGATCGCCATTGCCGGTATCCCTTGTGCAACCGTCATGAATACCGGCGAAGTGGCCCGGATCATCCAGGCGGTGGAGGACGAGCTCGAAAGTTTCGTGCCACCCCGGGCATGGCAGGCGCTGGCTTGATAGCGCTGCCGAGCAACAGGTGTCTCGCTGCGCAGCTTTCGTGCCTCGGCAGCGGCTACAGGCAGTAGTCGTTGCGAGCACAGCGGGCTACGCCCGACTGGGCAGCCGGGACGCGGCCTCGTGCGACTCGTCCACCGCTACGTTAAGGGTTCGCCAAAAGAGGTGTATCCACCCCTCGTAAATCCTCGAAAAATGCCTTGCCGGCGGGAATACGATCAGAGGCCTTGGGGATGTTGGGGCCTTGGGCATCCTGCTTCTCCAGGTACCAGTAACAATGTTTGACTGCCCGTGTGATGCCGACATAAGCGAGGCGCAATACTTCGTCTTTTTGCGCGTTATCGTACGGATCAGGATCGCCATCTTTGCCCAGACCTGCCATCCGGTACACCTGGTTCTTGTACGGCGAAGATGTCAGGTGCTGGCAGTCGCCCAGCAGGAAAACTGCATCCGCCTGCAAGCCCTTGGCGCTGTGATACGTCAGTTGCTTGAGCCGGCGGTCTTCAGGCGTCAATCTAGAATCAACATTAACTACAGATTGAATTTCCTTTTCAATCAATGTTTTATCGCTGCTTTTTCGATACAACATTAAGATCCGATCACCGGCATGGTAATGCTCGATCAAGCGTGTGGCGAGATCCTGCTCGTCACGCGGCAAGACCGTCACCGGCACCAGTTCCTTGGGTTCGCCGCTGGCTTTGGCCCGTTTTCCGGCAATCGAGGGCGCAGCGCGCACGATATGTTCGGCTGCATCAATGATGTGCTGGTGGCTGCGGAAGTTGTCGCTGAGCATGACCCGGGTCGTGGCGGGCGACGGGAACTCTTTGTTGAACGCCATGAAATATTTCGGCGAGCTGCCACGCCAGCCGTAGATTGACTGCCAGTCATCCCCCACGCACAGCAATGACGAACGCTGGGCTCCCCGCCCGACATGCATCGCAGGGCCCCGGCTGCGAATCTCCCGCAGACTGGCCCGCAACCACGACACGATTTGTGGCGAAACGTCCTGGAATTCATCGATCATCAAGTGCGACAACGGCCGCAACTGCTCGTGACTCAAGAGCTTGAAGTTTTGTGGCGTGTTCTCGCCAAACAACGAGAACATGCGGTTGTAGGTCATGACCGGCGGGGTTTGGGCCAACAGGTGATCTTCCAGAGCGCGCCAGTAAAGACTCAGGGCCTCGAAAAAGAAACGGTCCGGATCGTCCTTGGCAAAGCGCATGTCACCGACTGCTGCCGCCACATCAAGCCCCAGGTTCTCGATAAAGCTCGCCGCGGATACAAACGAGTCGAGCAAGGGGGCCGAGCTCAGTTCCCCCTTGAGCTTGTAGTCGAACCCCGGCCCGGCGCTCGCATCCCCCGCCAGCGAGGCAATGACGCGCTTAGCAGCGTCATAGTTTTCCAACCAGATCAAAGGCTTGTTACAGAAAGCTCGAAACAGTGTGCGCTTGACCGCCCACTCTGCCCGCACACTCAGCTTGGCGCCTGGGCGGCAGATCTGCGGGTTTTCCTGCGGGTCGAAGCCCAGCACGACCCAGGCATCCAGTTGCGGGATATAGCCGTGACAGTGGAAGTGCGAACCGTTGATTTCCAGGGTTTCGCGGTTGGGTTCGATGCCCTTGATGGGCCAGGCGCCTGCAGCAAACCACAGGTCTTCAAGGGTGTCGCACAACTCTTCGTCGCGCTTGGCGGCCAGCTCAGTCACTGCCATGCGCTTTTGCACGTCCGGGTGATCGCGCTCCAGTTCCTTGAGCTGCAGGGCATGCCGGCACAACGGTGCAAGCGCCTGGCGAAAACGCTCATCCCGGGTATACAGCCCGTGATAGCACGCATTGAGCTGCTGACGCTGCGCATCATTGATACGCAAGTCAAAGGGGTTGCTGTCGGTGTCGTCATCGTTGAACAGGCTGCGGCTATTGAGCGTCTCGAAGGCCTGCAACTGCCCGTAACCAGGCAGGCTGCGCACCAGGGGCAAAATACGCGAGTGGAAGGTACGGACCACCTCCCGCGCCTCTTTAAGGCTCAGGTTCCTGCCCCACAGGGCAAAAACCTCTTGCAACTTGCTGATGAAATCCTTGCGCGACTCACGGGTGAAGGTCACGACCGTCATCGACCCGAGCTCAAACCCCAGGTAATGCGTCAGCAATAGAATCCGCAGCACCAGTGACGTCGATTTGCCCGCCCCGGCCCCGGCCACGACGGAGGTTGACGGTGTATCACTGAAGATCATCTTCCATTGGGCTGCACTGGGCTGGGCATGGGCAGGCAGCAGCGCGGCCACATCGGCCTTGATCTGCTTTTTCAGTTCGGGGGTCAGCGGCAAGCGCCAGTCGTCGAAGAGGTTGTCGTCGATGCCGGGGGCTCGCAGCTCCTGTGCACGGGTGTCACTGATAAACAGCACCTGGCGGCCCTCTTCCAGCCCCTCGGCATGTCCCTCCTGGAAGCCGTAATCAATCCCTGCGCTGTGGCCGCTGCGAAACCCGTCCGCCTGACCTTGCAACCAGGACGCCGCATGTTGCGCGCGCAAACGGTTAAGGCCGCTGCCAAACAATCGTGCGGCCAGGCGCTTGAGCAATGGCAGTTGAGTGACAGGGGCAAGTTCGACAGGCAGTTCGGGGGTGTGTTGCGGCACGCTGACTCCAGGGTGTGAGGTTGTTCGGGAGGATGGGCTATGGTCGCCGCAATGGGCGAGGATATCTAGCTAATTGCTTAGGCATCAGCTGTTTAGGCGCTGAACCAAAGGTGATTCAGCTTTGCTAGCGCTGCATAACCATCTATTTAATCGATTGCTTTGAAGCATTTTTTAACCTTTTTATCGATATATCCTTGATGCAAAATCACTCCATCAACCACTGGCCACCGTTCAACCGTACGGCTGACCTGAACCGGAGAAGAATCATGCTTGAGCTCAGACCTTTCAGCACCCTGGGCGGTGCAAACCATGGCTGGTTGGACGCCCATCACCACTTTTCGTTCGCTGAGTACTACGACCCACAACGCATGAACTGGGGCAACCTGCGCGTGTGGAACGATGATGTCATCGCCCCGGGAACCGGTTTTCCAAAACACCCGCACCGTGACATGGAGATCATTACTTACGTTCGTGAAGGCGCGATCAGCCATGAGGACAACCTCGGCAATAAAGGCCGTACCGAAGCCGGTGACGTGCAGGTCATGAGCGCAGGCACCGGGATTGCCCACAGCGAGTACAACCTCGAGCCGATCCCTACCAAGATCTTTCAGATATGGATCATTCCCAATCAGCAGGGTGATGTACCTGCCTGGGGCGCCAAACCCTTCCCAAAAGACGGACGCGGAGGCTTTGTGACCCTGGCCAGCGGCAAGCAAGGTGACGACGAAAGCCTGCGAATTCGCGCCGATGCGCGACTGGTGGCAGCCAACCTCAAGGCCGGCGAAAGCGCGGAGTATCGACTGGACAGCGGCCGTCGTGCCTATCTGGTGCCCGCCACCGGAGTGATCGAGATCAATGGCCTGCGGGCCAGCGCCCGGGACGGTGTGGCCATCGTCGATGAAGCGGTGCTGCGGGTCACCGCGATCGAAGACAGCGAGATCGTGCTGGTGGATGTCGCCTGAAGCAAGGCACTAAAAAGGCCGGTCACCTCAAGGGTGACCGGCCTTTTCATGTCAACGGCAAAACAGGCTCAACGGGTAGCAAGTGCTTCCCGGCGGGCCTGACGACGTTGTATCAGATAACCCAGCACTGCCAGCGGCGCCGTGGCCAGCATCACCTCCACGGTGATTTGCAAGGGCTGGCTGATATAACTCGACACCAGCAGGCTACCGAGAAAGCACAACCCCAACTGCAAGGTGTTTTGCAGCGCCGCAGCCTTGCCGGAATTCTCCGCGAACGGCATCAGTGCATTTGCTACCACAATCGGATAGCTCGCCCCGTTAACCAGCGCCATCAGGCAAAACGGAATCAACAAAGTGGCCAGCGTCGGCTCGGTTTGTGTGGCGACCCAGTACAACCCCGCCATGCTTGCGCAGTAAGCCAGCAGCAGCCAGGGCAAGAGCTTGCGACCCTTGATGTACTGCAAGGCGCTGCGGCAACCATAACCGCCCAGCATGAAGGCCAGGGTCGGAAACGCGTAGCTCAGACCGATATCGCTCGGGCTGTAGCCCATATCACCGAGAATGAAGGGTGAAGCGGTCAGCCAGGCGAAAAAGCTCGCCGAGCAAGCGGCAAAGATCATCACATTGCCGCTGAAACTGGCAGTGCGCAGCAATTGCCAGTAAGTCACCCCGCTCTTCACCCGCAAAGGCGTCACACGGGCTTTTTCTTTAAGCAACAGCGTGGGCACGATCAGCATGACCGCCAGCCCCAGCAGTACCGCGAATATGCCCTGCCAGCCAAAATGGCTCAGCACCACGGCACCGAGTAGCGGCGCCAGTGCAGGTGACAGGCCCATCAACGGCATGATGCCGGCGAACACCCGGTTTGCCTTGTCCGCCGGATAACGGTCAATCACCAGTGCCTGCCATGTGACGGCCGCGGCGCAAATGCCAATCGCCTGAATAAACCGCAAGCTCAGGAGCAGCGCGGTGCTCTCGACCCACAGCATCCCCAGGCAACCCAGCGCAAACAGCGACAGGCCTGCCAGCAAGACCGGCTTGCGGCCCAGACGGTCCGACAACGGGCCCCACAACAACTGTCCAAATGCAAAACCCGCCAGAAAGATGCTCAGGCTTGCCCCCACAGCACCGGCCGAGAGCTGCAATTCACTGCGTAAGGTACCGAAAGCGGGCAAATACATATCCATCGCCAGGTAGCCCAGCATGCTGAGCCCGGCGAGATAACAGGTAAATCCAAAAGAGTTCTTCATGGTCATCCAAAACTTGCCATCAAACAATTTGTTGACTGGCGTGCATTATCCAGCTGACCATTTGCTTGTGAAGCGATAATAATTGCCGACTGGCATCAAATATTTTGAAGGCAAGTACATGTGGTCAGAATACTCCCTGGATGTGATTGATGCCGTCGCCCGGCACGGCAGCTTCAGTGGCGCCGCGCAAGAGCTGCACCGCGTGCCTTCAGCCGTCAGCTATACCGTGCGCCAACTCGAACAGTGGCTCGCCGTACCGCTGTTTGTACGCCGTCATCGAGACGTCGAACTGACCCCGGCCGGCAAAATGTTTGTCAAGGAAGCCCGGGATGTCATGAAAAAAATGCTCGGCACACGGCGTTTGTGCCAGCAAGTGGCCAATGGCTGGAGCGGCCAGTTGCGGGTCGCGGTGGACTCCATCATCAAGCAGCCACGCTGCCAGCAGATGGTGATCGATTTCTATCGGCACTTCCCGGACGTGGAACTGATCGTTCACTACGAGGTGTACAACGGCGTTTGGGATGCACTGGTCGACGGCCGCACCGATATCGCTATCGGCGCTACCCGCGCGGTGCCGGTGGCGGGCAGCTTTGCCTTTCGCGACATGGGCTTCCTGCACTGGCTGTGCGTCGCCAGCCCGCAGCATCCGCTGGCATCGATTGAAGGGTTGCTGAGCGATGAACAACTGCGCCCCTACCCGTCCTTGTGCATGGACGACACCTCCCGCAGCCTGCCCAAGCGCGACACCTGGACCCTGGATAATCAACGGCGAATGATGGTACCCGACTGGTCAACCGGGCTGGGATGCCTGAGTGACGGCCTGTGCGTGGGCATGGTGCCCGCACACTTGGCCCAGCCCTTGATTGCACAAGGGCAACTGGTGGCGCTGCACTTGCAACGGCCCTTCCCGGCCAGCCCTTCGTGTATCGCCTGGGCCCAGAACCATCATTCGCCGGCCATGAGCTGGCTGCTGGAGTATCTGGGGGATACGCCGACCCTGAGCCAGGAATGGCTCAATGAAAGTGACGTCGAGGATTAGTGCTCGAACAGGATCGGGTACAGCGACACCACCAGCAGTAACGCCATAGACAGGTTGAACGCCAGCAACCACCTGGGTTTGGTCAGTACGTTGCGCAATGCGCTGCCACAACCTGCCCAGACACAGACGCTGGGCAGGTTGATCAGGGCAAACACCAGCGCAATGATGAACACATTGGCGATATACCCCTGAGACGGCGTGTAGGTAGTGATGGCACCAACGGCCATGACCCAGGCCTTGGGGTTGACCCATTGAAAGGCCGCTGCCCCCCAGAATCCCAGGGGCACACCAGTTGCGGTATCAGACTGCGAAACAGGTCCTGAGGTGGCGACTTTCCAGGCCAGGTACAACAAATAGGCCGCCCCCAAATAGCGCAAAACCGTATAGGCCATGGGTACCGCCTTGAATACCCCGCCCAGTCCCAAGCCGACCGCCAATACCAGAAACATGAAACCGACGCTGATCCCCAGCGCATGGGGAATGGTGCGGCGAAATCCGAAGTTGACGCCCGAGGCCAGCAGCATCGTGTTGTTCGGCCCCGGGGTGATGGAGGAGACAAACGCAAACAGCGCAAATGCAGAAAGTAATTCGAGGGAGAATGGCATGGGGAGTGTGGCCTGTAGGAGCAATCGATCCACCCTATCGGATTGCCACGTCGGCATTGCACTACAGCTGGGCGTTATTTTTACCGCACACATTGGAAGGGTTGCGTTTTCACGACATGCTTTTCACGTCACTTTCACATCAATGAGCCTAGATTGAACCCACTCCTTTAGTGAATCCCATTTGGCCCGCTCCCCAGCGGGCCTTTTTTTGGGCGGCGCTCAGCAGCCGTCAGTCTTCCAGTGGCTTGGCCGGTTTCACGGGCCTGGCTGACTTGCCTGACGCAGCTGCTTTGCCTGGCGCAGAGGCCTTGTCTGGCGTTTCAACCGTTGCGGAGGCCTGGGCTTCTTTCTCAGCCACCGGCATTTCATCAATGGTTTTAAACAACGCGTTGAGATCGGCCTCGCCCACTGTCTCGTTTTTCTTCTCGCCATCCTTGCCGATCAGAATCACTTTGGCCTTGTTATCAATGATCATCCCCGGCTTGAGCCCACGAATCAGCGACATGGTCGATTGCGGCTCAAGGTCTTTGCCATCACGCTTGCCGGTAATGCCGACAATCGTATAAAGCACCATGTTGCGTGCTTCGAACCCCTGTCGATTGGCCGGGTCTTCCAGGGCTTTTTTCAAGCTGGACAATGTCTGGTCACTGTCTGCACGGGCGAAAACCACTAACGGGCGAAACTTGCCGCGATCCTGTTCGAGAGGGCTTGGAACTTCAACAGCCTGCACCGTGCCACAGACCAGCACACTGGCGAGGATCAACAAACGGATAAACATCCAGACCTCCTTTTTTATCATCGGGCCAGGTCACTGGGCGTATACCTACGCCTTGAAATCCTGTGCTCAGGCCTGCCATTTAGAGCGTAGGCCAAGGGTTTCATCATGCAACCGGGTACCCGGACTTTGCCTTTCACGTTTATGTTTTGCAACCGCGTCCGGGTCGAAATGTCGCTGGCCGGCATGGCCAGACCGTCAAGGGTGTTTGAGCGCTGCCCGTGTTTTCACCCTGAAGTGGCGAACCAGTGCCAGCACCAGCATTAGCCCGACAACCCCCAGCGCGATCGACAGACGATAAGGTTTAAGGTCCCCCAGGATGCCCTCCAGAAACTCTCCGGACCAATAGCCTGCGCTGGCAAACAATGTGGCCCAGGTGACGGCGCCCAAAAAATTGATGCTGGCAAATTTCAGGGGTGAAACCCCGGACGCACCAATCACCATCGGGCCAAGCAGGCGCATGCCATACAAAAAGCGCACCGAGAAAATCGACACCGTCGGGTGCTGATTGATCAGTTGAGTGACGCGGTCAATGGTGGCCTGTTGTTTATGCAGCTTTGGTAAAAGCCGTGCGCCAGAGTAACGGCCAGTCCAGAACAGCAACTGATCCCCCAGCATGCCTGCCAGGCTCGCGTAGCCGATGACTGGCAGAAGTTTGAGTACATGCTGATGAGCCGCCATGCCCCCCAGAATCAGGATGGTTTCACCTTCCAGTAAACAGCCGACAAATATGGCCAGGTAGCCATAGGTCGCCAACAAGTGGGTGAAGTCGATGTGTTCAAACATGCGCGCTCTGTCGCTCCCTGTGAGGTGACATTATCCGGTGCCGGATTTGCTTTCAGTGCCGGTGTCGATGATGTATATCCGGAAAATGCGGGTGACTATGCTGAATGGGCAGATGCTGGTGTGTGTGGCTATGAGGTTCGCCTGGGGCTACACCCTCTGCATGTTCATGCCGGTGGTGTTCATCGTGCGTGTGGCGATGGGTGTGCTCCTGCGCTACATGCCGGTGACTGTGTTCATGCTGCTCGGTCAGGTGCAGCCATACCCCAAGCAACATGAATGCCGCCGCCAGCCAGAACAGCAGCGAAACGGATTCGCCCAGTACCATGATGGAAATGGCAGCCCCCAAAAAAGGCGCTGTCGAGAAGTACGCGCCAGTTCGCGCCGCGCCCAGCCCGCGCAGTGCCAGCACGAACAGCACCAGGCTCACGCCGTAGCCGAGAAAACCAATCAGCAGCGTCGGGCTCAAGACTTCGAGCCTTACAGAACCGGCTCCCATCCCCCAGGCTATGGTGCAATTCACCAGCCCGGCGAACAGCCCTTTGGCACCTGCGATATACAGAGCATCCGAAGCCGACACCTTGCGGGTCAGGTTGTTGTCCACCGCCCAGCACAAGCAGGCAAACGCCACCGCCAGCGGTCCAAGCCAGGACTGCGACCCATTCGACGCCTGCCCCGACGGCCATGACAACACAACGCCCCCAACGATGATCGCCAGCATCCCGAGCACAATCCTGCGGTCAGCATTTTCCTTGAACACCACCCAGGCCAGCAGCGCTGTCAGCACAGGTTCGAGGTTCAGCATCAGCGAGGCCGTCGCGCCACTGGTCAAGCTCAGGCCGGCCATCAGGGCGACGGGGCCGAGCACCCCGCCAAAGACAATCGCACCCATCAGCCAAGGCCATTCGCTGGCCTGCAATCCGGAAGCTTTCCAGCCACGATCCCGGATACAGCGCACCATCAGCAATCCCACGCCACTGCCCAAATACAGCAACCCGGCCAGCATCACAGGAGGGATTTCAGCCCCCAGCAACTTGGCCAGCGGTGTACTTGCACCAAACAGCGCAGCGGCCGTCAATGCGTAAATGACGCTCGTATTCATCTCACCCACTTCTGTATCGCACGTGCAAGCAGCCTAGCCCAGCCTGCGAAACACGCGCGCTGATGCGGGTTGATCAGTCTTCGGGGTTGTTATCCGCAAATGACGTGTTCAGCAGTGCCTCCACAGCGCGGTCGGGATGCCCCAGCAACTGCTTATAGAAGGTTTTTCCATCTGCCGAGCGCGTTGCCAGAAGCCCCCAGGACTGCTTGCCGTCTGCGCTGAACACGACACTTAGCTGATGATCTGCACAGTCGTGGGGTTTACACATGTGTCCCAGCATGTAGCGCTTTCCATCTGCCGTTACACGCTCGATGGGCGTCGACGTCCCTTGAGCGTTGCTGACCCACTCTGGGAAACTGAGCATCTCTTTGTAGGCTGTTTTGTAGGGTTCCTGCTTGGCTATTTCATATAGGTAGGATTCAGCTGACGCGGTGGTTGCAACCAACAGCAGAAAAGCACCTGATTTTGAAAAACCCATTGTCCTCATGTCCCCTGCTCCTTGAAAAAATACGCGTAATGCCTGGCCAGTGCCCTGCTTAAAGCGTGTCACTCACCTTGACCCGTGACTCGCTCTCAAGAGCGAAACCATAGACCATCATCCTGAAAAGCGATAAATAACGCTCCGAAACCGCGCCGGGGACCTGCCGTAAATGAGCAAGCCGCGTAACGATACCCTGGACATAAAAAAGCCTCGGCAATTGCCGAGGCCAGGAGCGTTTTGTCACCCGTTACTGGGTATTGCTGGGCCGGTCAGCCCGTATCACTCTCGTGGGAAGGGATGCAGCGTAGGCAAAAGCCTCATCTCGGGAACCAAAGGAACCGAGACGGTCAGCATGGGTGCAGACCCTCCAGGGCCCGTTATTCACTTTCAGCACGTCATAGCCATTGATGTGCATTTTAGTCAGGGCTGGAACACTCATAGTCATCTCCTTTCGTAGAGATAATCCAGGGATGTCCGATTCACCTTACACCTGCTTTTCGACGTTGTGCGAACCGAGTGTCGCATGGCAGGTGGTTGATCCGCAGACAGCTCGCGGTTACACGCTGCTGCCCCGCCTCCACTCAGCCGCTTGGGGTATCGATGTCTGCGTCGTGATGGGGCTTAGGCTCAGGGCGGGATTTGAAATCCGGACTGTAGGCATTCTCTTTGGCCTCAGGATCAGGCCTGGGTTTGTGAGGTGCAACGGCAGGCCCGGCCGGATCGAGCCGGGGATCTGCGAGATCCGGCGAGTCAGGATCGAATCCCGAATCATTCTTCCCCGTGCCATGGTCCGTTGATCGTGGCCCTTGCGGGGTCTTGGAACTCATGTTCACCTCCACATTTTGGTTTGAAACCTCTCTCCCGAAATATGGAGCCCTTTTCACCTGAATCGTGCAGGGCAATCGACGAATGGGACACCATCGCCTCCTGAATCACTGAACGATGCCCGGCGTAAAGGGTGAGCAGAGCGACGCTGCCGCTCCGCTCCGAATGTTAATGACCCTTTTGTGAGTTCACGACATCCTGCAGCGCTTTGTTTGTCAGGCTGATGCACTTCTGGGTATCACCTGCAGCCTGAGCTTTTTGTGCCTCGATTCTCGTATCGCGGATCTGGTCGAGCAGCGGCTGCCCCAGCGTGCTGGCAGTTGCTTTGTAATCAGACAGCTTTTTCAGGTTAACGGTACACAAATCATCGGCAGCAAATAGTGGAGTGGCGACCAGGCTCGCTAGAAGGAACATCACTGACCGTTTCATAGTGCTCTCGCTTTCTAAGGCAGGGGAATTTCACTATAGACCCGGATTGCTTGACGCACACACGAGCAGCGCCGGATGAAGGCTGGGGACTCTATTATCCCGTCAAGCCGCTTGCTCCAGTGCGTTGAAGAGCTCCACAAACTGCAACGTCAACCTGTGTCGCGGCTCCAGATGGATAAGCGGAGAAAACGCCTGATGAGACTCCCGCATCTTCACGGAGCGGTTCAAGTACACCGGCAGCACCGGTAACGCCTGAGCAATCAACTCCTCGACGAGCTGCCTGTGCAAACGAGTCCGGCTCAAGAACTGATTGACCACAATGCCTTCGATGACCAGCGACTCGTTGTGATCCTGCTGCAGTTCGGCGACCTGGGCAATGACGCTATAAATCGCCTGACGGGAAAAACTGTCGCAATCAAAAGGAATCAGCACCCGTTCAGCGGCAATCAGCGCACTCAAGGAATAGAAGTTTATCGCCGGCGGTGTATCGATATAGATGCGCTCGTAATCTTCCGAGAGTTCAACCAGCAAGCGACGAAGTTTGTTGATTTTAAATTTGGATTCAAGCCTGGACTGCAAGCCTGAAAGCTCCGCACTGGCGGTAATCAGGTGCAAATTGTCATAGGCCGTTTCTACGATATTCACCCGGTTTTGCTTGCTGGCCGGGCCACTGGACAAGGTGAGCTTGAAAAAATCGGCGATCCCCATCGGCGTGTCATTGCCCGATAGCCCCGTCAGATAACAGGTCGAGTTGGCTTGGGCATCAAGGTCCACTAAGAGTGTCCGGTAGCCCTCGGCGGCGCTGATGGCGGCAAGGTTACAGGCGATGCTGGATTTACCGACACCGCCCTTCTGATTAAACACTGCTCGACGCACGGAAATACCTGCCGGGAAAACAGGTATCTTGCGATGCTCAGGTTAAGCTTTTGTGACAGTCCATCGCATCATCTACGCGCCAGTTCGTGCTGGATGCAATCATCGTAATAAACCCTCTTCACCCGCTCAGGTTTCATACGCGATTCACTGTCATAGGTTTGCTCGGCAATCCCCAGGGCCATCCTGCGCATCCACTGTTTGGGAAATCGTTGGGCTTGCAGTTGTTTGCGTACCGCGTAGCGCGACACACCGGACAACTTGCTGGATTGCGCCTTCCCGGCGACTCCTGATCCCCAACTGCACATATAGCGCTCACTTTCACTCAAGTGCCGTGCCTGAGCCGAAAGCGTAAAGCCCGTTAATAGTATCGATGCCAGTGAGCAGACGACGATTCTCATACACCCCGTTACCTAAGTTTCTGATAAGCCGGCGACTGTGCCAGCCAAATGAAACTCCGGGGGCCAGCAAAATGCCTGCCAGGCTCATGTTTCAGGTATTCGCTCAAGGATCCTGCGGGCGCTGAGCGATTGACGGTGTCATTCAGCGGCAGCTCTGCGCACTGATGTAATTTGCCTGAATCATGATGCCAACTTCAGGTTCGGCACCTGAAAACACGACGCGAATCGACTCCAGGTCTTCGTCGAGCGTGTACTGGTCAGCTGACCAAATAACACCCCAGGGCGTGGATTCATCCTTTACAGGCAGTCCGTACTTCTCCGTCAGCGTATGCAAAATTGAGCCTGGTGAGGTCCTCACATTATTCACGGCTGCCGAAACAGCGCACAGGCCAGTCGTGCTACCGATCACGTAGTAGTAACTGTCTGCATACCCTGAAGTGTCGGGAGCCTGGCTTGATAAGTAGGTGGTCCTGCCATCCTTGGTCGATAAATGCTCAAGCACAGCAAAGTGCCGCAAGCCCTGAGCCCTCATTCCTTTGGCCGTACCAAAAGGTCCTGTGCCTTGCCTTGCTTCATCGCACCCAGAAAGCGCCACAGAAGTAAGCGCTAACATAATGATTTTGTTCAATTTTCAACACCAATCTCGTCCAGTGATGGCAATTTACCACCATCCGTAAACAGAGACCAAACGCCGTGTATCCATGTGTCCACCTGATATTCAAGCCAGCTCCTCTGCACCGTATGCCAAGGCAAGGAAACAGGGTGCTGGCAAATCTGGTCAGCGCTGTTTCACATCGGCATCAGGCTATAACCCTTGTGTTCCAGGGTGGTGATGGTGGTCAGCGCCGAGAGTGCCGTCGTGACAGACTTATCAACTTCGCTGTAGGCAAACTGGCGTTCTGCAACAGCCTGACCACAAACAGCGATATCCACACCGGCACGCCGCAAAGCCGCGATCAGTGGCAGGTTCGGGTTGGCACTGCCATACCTCGAGCGATAGGCTTCATCATTCAGCGCGAGAGTGGTGGCTTCACCTGAGGCGACGGCGACAAACTTCAACTGGGACAACGGTACACCCGATGCCACATAAAGATTGACGGTCCGGGCGACGTGATCCAGAGACGGATTGACGTCTGCCGGGGTTTTGGAGCCCTTGGTGAGAGCAAAGACGATTTTATAGGTGGCGGCCTTGTCGGGTTGATAGGCCGCATCGGGCAACGAATGAATCTTGCCATAGCCTTGTATGGTGGGCGTTGTCCAGAATCCGGGAACGGTTTCGGCCAGTAACTGGCTGCTTGTCAGGGTCAGGAGTGCGAAGGAGAGCATTTTTACTGCACGATGCATGGACATATTCCTCTGGCAAATTGAGTGACTTAGGTTAAGCGAAATCCAGGTGTGCAGCCTTGGCGTTGCCCGGCAAACTGATAAACCTGCCAGATTTGCTCGCGGACGCTGCATCCTCTAGAGTCACGCGGATAATGGGCAGGCATGCCATGCGTGCCTCCCCATCCGGTACCGCAAAAGGTTCAACAATGCCCGAGAAGCCGCCTGCACAGGCCACCACCGCGACAGCTGCTGATATAGAACGATCCATTCAGGCCTTGAACAAGATGGCTGAACGGTTATGGGGAGAGGGAAGAGAAGCTGAAGCGAAAGCCCTGCTCGATGCCCTGGATGCCCTGAACCGCGCGCTGGACAGGATCCGCATCGGCGAAAATCGCCGAGTTGTCACCCTTCACTGACGATTGCCTGGAATCGGTTAAGCCCGGAGCCGGACACCGCTGTACGTCTGCCCCCTCCCCTCAAGCCTTGTCGCATGATGCCTCTGATTCTGGGGTGGGCCTGAGCACATGCTGACGATAAGCATAGGGCGTCTGCCCGCTCCAGCGTCGGAATGCCCGGGTAAATGCACTTTGCTCGGAGTAGCCCAGCAATTGGGCGATTTCAGCCAGTTGCAGGCGCGGATCGGCCAGATAGTACTCGGCCTGACGCTGACGTATGCTCTCGCGCAGCTCTCTGAAATTGATGCCGCCGGCAGCCAGTCGACGATGCAACGTGCGCGCCGACACGTGCAACTCACGAGCGACTTGCTCCAGCTCCGGTTGGCCTTCTCGCACCAATCGGGCGATGCTGCGCCGAACCGCCTGCTCGAAATCGTCGCTGGACGGTAATTGCGCCAGCAAGTCATCAGCTTGTCTTTCCAGGATACTCAACAGCACTTGATCCGGCTGTCGCAATGGCAAAGCCAGCAGTGCCCGGGCAAAACGGATGGATGTTTGCGGCTGGTCGAACAGGACGGGGCAGCCAAACCAGTCCCGATAAGGCTGAATGTCATCCGGGGCCGGGTTCAGGAAGCGGATTTCGCTGGCAACGATAGGTCGGCCCGTCATGTTGCGCGTCAGTTGCAGCAACGCCGTAATGGCGCACTCGTCCACCAGTGGTCCGGGACGCCCCTGATCCGCCCCCCATTCCAGCAGCAGATCGTTGCCCTCCAGAGTGCTGCGCATTGGATTGACGTCATACAGCAGGCGTTGATATTGCAAGGCACGGGCCAGCCCCGCGCCGAGACTCGGGCAGGCCAGCAACACATAACCCATGACGCCAAAATGGGCCGGCGTGATGGTCTGGCCCAGATGCAACCCCAGCAAAGGGTCCTGCAAGTACTCGGCAGCGCGCTCCAGCAGGGCACGCCAGGCCGACACCGGGTAACGCATCGCGTCGCGATCCGTTGTTTGCGGCGCGGCAACGCCGAGCAAGGCCGCAGCGGCCACCCCCTGATGTTCAAGGTATTCATACAGCAGCCGCACATAGGTGCTGGGGACAACGCCCCGGGGTGACTGTTGCGCAATAGTTGGGTGCATGGCGAGAAGTGTTAAATGATTGTCTGACACGGTCAAGCCTTTCAATTTTGCCGCGGGCAACATCCAGCGTATCGGCCAAGTGTCTGGAGCGCTGCGTCATGAATGATCTGATTGTCTGGATGGAAGCCACGTTTGGCGCTCATATCGAGTGGAAACAAGTGGTGCTGATCGGCATGACACCGCTGTTTCTGGTGGGATTTGCCATTGAATGGCAGATCATGCGCAAACGCGGGGCGCGCCAGCAGTTCTACTGGAAAGACATCCTCACCAACCTCACTCTGGGCAGCAGCTACCAACTGTTCGAACTGGCAGCCCATGTGATATTCGTGGGCGCCGCCGTATTCTGGTTCTGGGACCAGCGCTTTTTTACGATTCCCGTCAACGGCTGGACCCTGCTGCCCATTTTTCTCGGCGTCGAGTTCTGCTACTACTGGTTCCATCGCTGCAGCCATCGCGTGCGCTGGTTCTGGACCGCTCATGTCGTGCACCACAGCGGCGAGCACATGAACATGACGACCGCCATGCGCCAGTCAATGCTCTACTCCATCACCGGCTGGTGGCTGTTTTTCATGCCGCTGGTATTGCTGGGCGTACATCCGGCGGTGGTGTTTATCCTGTATGCCTGCAACCTGGTGTATCAGTTCTTCATCCACACCGAGAGCGTCGGCAAGCTGCATCCGGTGCTGGAGTACCTGTTCGACACCCCGAGTAATCACCGCGCCCACCATGGCCGCAACGACTGCTATATCGACAGGAACTATGGCGGTGTGCTGATCATCTTCGACCGTCTGTTCGGCACCTACGTGGAAGAACGGGAAACCGTGGATTACGGCATCAAGCGTCAGGTCTACAGCCACAATCCGCTGACCCTCAACTTCCACGAATTCCTTGCGATGTGGCGCGACGTGGCGCAGCCGGGAAGCGTGATGCAACGCTTGAAACACCTGTGGGCACCGCCGGAACATGAGCGTGAGGTCAGGTCTGAACGTGACCCGGCTTGACGCCGCCAAGTGCCTATTGATGCTGCAACAGTTCCCCGAATGCATCGATCCCAAGTATTGCAGGTACTTCCAAGCCTTGAGCAAGGCTTGGAAGATTATTGACCATCGCTGTATTGGAACGTATCAAAGTGCGTCGCACCGAGCATTGAGTGAATCGAACGCCAACACCCCGGAATTACCCCGCCGGTGAGTTAGTGTCCGCGTTTTGCAGGTCTTGAAGTGCTGCTGAGTACTGATCCGACTCAGCCTTGGGCACCATTTGCCATGAAGGTTTGCGCGCGGCGTAGAAGATAAAAGGCGGTACACCAGCCACGACCAACCCCAATAACAAGACCCCTGCGTACTCATAAAAAGGCATGCTGCTAAAATTGTTCGGTGGGATGAAACCGAAAATCAGCGCCACACATGTCGAGAACAGCCCCAGGCAACACCAGCCATGCAGCCCTTTGAGCACATAGCCACGCTTGACGTCGGGTTGTGTCTTGCGCAACTTCATTGCGGCCATAAACATAAACACGTAAATGATCAGGTACATCAGCGCAGCCATGGCACTGATCATCCAGAACGCATTCGAGACATTGTCGAGAAAAATGTAGATGCTCGACAGCAAAGTAACGATCACGGCCTGCAAGTACAAAATATTCTTCTGTACACCTTTGGCGTTAACTTTTTGCAAAACTGGCGGCAGCATACCG
Organism: Pseudomonas taetrolens; assembly: GCF_900475285.1. NCBI lineage: Bacteria > Pseudomonadati > Pseudomonadota > Gammaproteobacteria > Pseudomonadales > Pseudomonadaceae > Pseudomonas > Pseudomonas taetrolens. Next base: position 2,624,258 of record NZ_LS483370.1, read on the forward strand.
GCCTTACCGACGAACAGAAGCCCTGTTGAAGGGCCGGCCGTCCATGCCAGAACCCCACCCAAAGCGCCGATAATCAGCAGAATGGCCATGATGGGCGTTGCCCACGGCATCCCAAAACCTTCGAAGAAAGCGGCATAGGCCTGGATTACTCCGGCAGTGAGGCTTGTGGAGTCTGCTGGCACCACCAGTGAGATTGCTACAGTGGGTGGAATGAACACCAACAGGATCATGAAAAATGCCAGAAGGATGGCGCGCGGCATTTCTTTTTGCGGATTACGCAATTCGCGGGCGTGAATGGCGTTCATCTCGATACCGGCGAAGGCCAGAAAATTACTGACAATCAACACTAAACCGGTAATCGCCCCAGTAAACTCCCGCCACAAGTCCGGGTGCAAGTTGTGCGAACCTACTTTGGCAGTGGTGTGTGTATCGAAAATCGTCGGGATCAGGGCATCCCATGTCAGAGGCGTCGCAGACTTATGACCCAATACCAACCAGGCCACTCCCAGCAGGACCAAGAGTGCAGCAGGCAAGGCAGTGCCCAGCAACATGAACCAGGACGTCAGCTTGGACAGGGTGTTCAGCCCGTTCAGAGCCACAAACGTCGATAACCAATAGAGTACGATGATCACAGCAGCGGTAAACACACCGCTCTTGGCCAGTTCGGGGTTAATCAGATACGCCATCGTACTTGCGCCAAAGCCGAGCACGATGGGATACCAAACCACCACCTGGACCCACATGAACCACATGATGAAGAAACCGGAACGATCACCATAAGCCTGACGGACCCAGCCATAAATGCCCCCATTCCAACCGGTTCCCAACTCAGACGCGACAAGGGAAACAGGAATGAAGAACAACAGCGCTGGAATCACATAAAGAAAAACCGAGCCTAACCCATAAACAGCCATGCTCGGCAGTGAGCGGATACTTGCGACAGCAGCAACCATCATGAAACAAATGGTCAGCCAGGACATATAAGTCTTAGCGTTATTCCCAGACATAATTGCCTCCATGCTTAGCGGTTCAAACTCGTATTAATGAAGCAGGCTCAGATTGAGCGTGCGACTGAGATGTTCGGCAGCCAACTGACCGCGCACGCTATTACCCGCAGGGTCCAAAGGCGGAGAAAAGGCAGCGATGGCACATACGCCGGGGACCACGGCCAGAATCCCGCCACCGACTCCGCTTTTTCCTGGCAAGCCAACCTTGTACAGCCAGTCCCCCGTCGTGTCGTACAAGCCGTTCATCATCATTTCGGCAAGAATCTGCGGCACGTTTTTAGCTTCCATGACTCGCGCTCCGCTGACTGGGTTCACGCCTCCGTTAGCTAATGTCACGCCCATGCAGACCAAATCATTACAAGTTATTTCAATGGAGCATTGTCGGGTGTAGACATCACACACTTCCATCGGCTCCGCATACATATAACCGTAACTCTTAAGTAGCCAGGCGATGCCTCGATTGTGCTGATTGCTGCTGGCCTCAGACTGATAAACCTCTTCGTTGACGCTAAGTTCACGCCCGGCAAAGGCGTTGTAAATCGCATGAATTTTATCCCAGCGTGCTTGGGAGGTTTGAGCATTGAGCAGGCTGACAGTTGCCATAGCGCCGGCGTTTACAAAAGGATTGAGAGGCCGACCTTTATGCAGTTCCAGCGCGACAACCGAGTTGAATGGTTCACCAGTCGGATCGCACCCAATCTTGCTGCGCAGAGTCTGCGGGCCAACTTCTTCCATCGCTTGGGCAAGGGTAAAAACCTTGGAGATCGACTCAATAGCAAAGGGGTAATCGCTGTGTCCAATTTCAGCATGACTGCCATCACAGAACATAATGCTGAGACCAAAAAGATGGGAGGGAACTGAAGCCAGATAAGGAATGTAACTGGCATTCTTACCATGGTGATTAGCAGAAAAGCGTTGGTGACTTTCGTTTAAAACCTGCTTCACCACATCGTCGACGGTAGTGGGTTTTTGCTGCATCTCGATTCCTCCATGAATACGTTCAGGAACAGAGACTATAGATCGAAAAAGAGCACCCATTAAAAATGGGGGCGCACATTCAAAATACTTGGCTATGCTGGCTTGGTCAAAGCGAAGTAAAGGAAGGAAGTTAGGCTTCGCTGTTGTCCATTTGTCCAGGAGAGTTCATATGGCACTGCACCGCGTGACACGCAACACGAGCACGGATCCCGTATTTGGTTCTTCTACTCTGGCGCACGCTGCTGTCACTAAGCGTTTTCCCGAGGCTGAGCAATCCGCACGAGACGTTTTTCAACTGGTTCACGATGAGTTGTATCTAGATGGTAATTCTCGCCAGAATCTCGCGACCTTTTGCCAAACGTGGGAAGAGGATGAAGTCCATAAACTCATGGACTTGTCCATCGACAAGAACATGATCGACAAGGATGAATACCCTCAGTCAGCAGAGTTGGAAAATAGATGTATTCATATGTTGGCCGACCTGTGGCACTCGCCTGATGCATCCAGCACGCTAGGCACATCGACCGTAGGTTCCAGCGAAGCCTGCATGCTCGGAGGTCTGGCTGCGTTGTGGCGCTGGCGTGCCGTGCGCAAAGCGGCTGGTAAACCAACCTCAACACCGAACATGGTGTGCGGCCCGGTGCAAGTCTGCTGGCATAAATTTGCCCGTTATTGGGACGTAGAAATCCGTGAAGTGCCTATGTCTGAAGGGCATTGGTTCATGTCCCCTGAAGATATGCTTGAGCGAGTCGATGAGAACACCATCGTGGTGGTGCCCACTTTCGGACAAACTTTCACCGGTTTGTATGAAACGGTAAAACCGCTCTCGGATGCGCTGGACAATCTGGAAAAAAGCACGGGCCTGAGTGTGGATATTCACGTCGACGGCGCAAGTGGTGCGATGCTCGCACCGTTTTGTGCGCCCGATGTGCTTTGGGACTTCCGAGTACCGCGAGTTAAATCCATAAGTACATCCGGGCACAAATTCGGGCTTGCCCCGCTGGGTGCAGGCTGGGTTGTATGGCGCGATGCGAAGGAGCTACCCGAAGGGTTGATCTTCCATGTGAACTATCTGGGTGGAGACATGCCAACCTTCGCCTTGAACTTCTCCCGTCCGGCCGGGCAAATCATTGCGCAATACTATAATTTTCTGCGGCTTGGCCGTGAAGGATATGAGCGTATTCATTCAGCATGCTACGAAACAGCGCAGTTTTTGGCCAGGGAGCTGATCAAGGTGGGGCCTTTCGAAATGCTCTACAACGGCGACCCGCAATTGGGTATTCCAGCGCTGACATGGCGTTTGAAACCAGATGCGAATACCAGTTACTCACTCTATGACCTGGCTGATCGACTGCGCATTCGCGGCTGGTTAGTACCTGCTTATAGCTTGCCTGCCAATGTGGAAAATATCGTGGTACAGCGAATTCTGGTAAGGCAGGGAATGTCCATCGACATGGCAAAATTGCTCTTGGCAGACTTTGAGCGGGATATCAAATTCTTCGACGAGCATACGCCTCACGGCTTTAAAGGCCGTGAGGCTGAGGCTGGAAATCACGGCGGACGATAATTGCCCTCCCCCTGCCCTTGTTACTGCCCCGGTGATATAACCGAACGCAGTAACAAGGGCAGACTAAAGGTTTTCATTGGGAAAATCGCTCATCCCTTCAACTGGCCTTATGCACCTTCGAATTGAAAAGCGGGAGCCACTTCAAATTGACTCGACACCTCTCCTGAGAAAATCGTGCTTTGATTCGGTCCCAGATCCAGTTTCTTGATCGCGCCCGTATTTTTTGAAAAATCCAGTTTCTTAAGATCGACCCAAAAGGTGTTGGGCGTTATGGCAGACTCGAAGAAGTACAGTCGCTGTTTGTGATCAATGACCGAGCGCCATCGTGTCGAAGAAATATTTGGCTCACCGGGTGTCGTGATTCCATAGGGTACAGAGACGTTGCGAATGACACTGAACACACTGGCCAGTGACTGGCGCGGGTCCTGTGATTGAGGTACGGCGTTCACATAAAAAGACGCTCGAGCGAAGCGATCCGCTGAGCGATTCGTACCTGGAAGCATCACGGTTCCACCAATGGACTGCCAGTAGGCGTTCATGGCTAGCTGCGCATCGAACGCCGGCGAGTTAGTCATCACCTGATAAGAGCGATCGTGGTGAATAACTTGCTTGCCATCAATATATTCAATAATCGCACTATCACCGGACGCATCCGACATTGAAAGATGTAACGTAGCCAAACGGCTTTCACCCGGTACCGCTGCAGTCACTACATTAAAAGGCTCAGTTTTAAGAACCTCGACAGCTTCAGCGACCGTGCTGAAGTTGTCGAGCACATATTGGGCCCACGCAGCAATACTCAAGCCGGGTTTGCCTTTGGTAAACGTTGGGTATTCGGACTCCACCAACCACAGCAGGTTTGCAGACAGCCCGGCTTCATTTACCCCGTCCGTGGTGGAAATATCGTAGCCGGTGGCGATTACGCTGCCATATCTGGATGTCCACTTGATAGAGTCGGCGCCCACCTCGCCATTGCGCTGCATGCCTTGAGGGAAAACCCACAAGTTGGTCCCCACATCTGACTTCCAGTCCATGGACCTCGCCGTGATCACGTTCTGATTGTCTCCGAGGTAAACCAGTCGTGTGCAGGCATGAGCAATCGGCACAGAGCAGAGAAGCCCCGCAAGTACCAGACCAAGGGTTTTCGTGTGTTGTTTTTTCATTCCATTGTTCCTTTCAATACACGTTAAAAACGCATGGACAGTCCGAGTACGGGGCCTCGTTGAGTAACATCGTATTTAAACTCATTACCGGTGAAGTCTTTGGTACGGTAGTCCTGCGCCAGCACACGATAACCGACACGAACTATCGTCGGGTTATCCATCAGGTACAGTCGGTATCCGAGATATGCTTGGGCGTTGTAAGTTTTCTTGGATGAGGTATCGAAGCCACCTGTATCTGCCGTGCCCGACAGCGTCCAGTGATCGGTCAAGTCAATCTGCGTGCGCAACCCGATAAACGGGTCAGTCCAATGGGTTTTTTTCTTCGTGCTGAACCCCAGAGCATCAATATCCACAGTGGTCGAAAGTTTTGTCCAGCGCACGCCTAACATGGGCTCTACACGCCAGGTGCGGGGTTCATTAAATAGAGTGGTGCCGTCCAGTGAATATTCAAAGGCACGATAATAGCCACCTATTGCCAAGGTGGTTTGAGTGATATCGAGGCCTACCTTGCGCCCAAAGACCCGTTCAGACTGGCTTGTCTTTGCGTAAACCCCATCGACGAAAAAACCCACGGTGCGATTCGTCACCTCAAGGTTGCCCATAAAGACAGAGTCCAGATCATGAAAGACGTCGTTAAAACCAACATCCGCTTTTGTGCGAACGCCACCGAGCTCAACGTGCCCCTTCATGCTCGGAGCCCAAACAAATGGACTCACCAGTACCAACCATTCATCTCTTTCAGGCGTTGGCTTAAGTACAGTCTCTTGGGCAATAACAGGTTGAGCAAGCCCTGATAATGAGCCCACTGACAGTAGAATTATTACAAACGGCCTAACTGAAACTGGATTCAGTAACATTGATTGAGTCGTCCTGGGTGACAAGTAACACATCCAAAGTCAAAAAGAGGATAGCCGGTTTACGAACGGTTGCCTGCTGGGGTAGACCACACACATTTTCCAGGGCGTATTTTACGCCACACGGCACAGAGTCACCCGATCACCGTAGATATCGTTAAGCATTTTGACAGGCTCTGGTGATGGGCGTGGCCTGTCGCAGCCACGGCAATGAAGCGTTGCCTCCTGACCGCACGGCATCAAATACCGATCACAATGATTGATCCCCGTTAGTCATTAGAAAGCTAAAGACGGCAAACCCCACCAAGAGAAACGTTATGACGTGTTTTTTATTTATTCTATTTTTCATGTTTCCTCCTTGAAAACTACACTATGACGGCTCATGAGTTATCGACTTAATCAAAAAAACAAGGCGCATGCAATAGCCACGGCCCACTCCACTGCAAACCAAGTACGGCCCCGTCACAGACCAGAGATCGACGTCGACAGATAGCCAAGTGATGACCGAAGCGCACCTCCAAAAACGCAACGGCAAACAGTATCGCCAACACAATAAATTGTGCCCCGCGAACAAACAAGGCGCGTACTGCATTCTCGAACAAGCCCTTGATTTATAGAGTTCCGTAAGCCGAAAGCAAAATAATATCTTTGTGATCAACTCATTCTCAACGCTACGGTTCACTGCCCTATTTGATGATGACGAGCTGAGTCGCCCTTATACTTAACCTCATTCTCGGCGAGAGTTACGCAGCGGACCGGCAAGAGCGAAAAACGGCTACCGCATCGACGAGCAGCACAGCCTGGATGCACGGCGTTGTGGAGTGAGTGCCAACTGAGTATCCAGGCGCCCTGATTTTATAATCTTCGCGAAAGGAATTCGCGGATGTACTGCGCCACCTCTGGCGCATGCGTTTCCAAAGCGAAGTGGCCTGCATCCAGAAGATGCACTTCAGCTGTCGGAATGTCTTTGCGAAACGCCAGCGCACCTGGCGGGATAAAGGCGGGGTCATGTCTGCCCCATACGGCGAGTAAAGGCGGTTGGTATTTACGTAAATACGCTTGGAATGCGGGATACGCCGCTACGTTAGTGTGGTAATCCAGAATCAGATCCAGCTGTATTTCATCTGCACCTGGCCGCGCCATGTACAGAATGTCCAGGTTGTAGCCGTCAGGCGAAAGCCTCTCAGGATCGGCCCCCGTGCCGTACTGCCAGTCACGAATCGTCTCCGGCGCCAACGAAGCGCGGCAACGCTCGCGATTGGCCACCGAAGGGTTGCCCCAATAGGTTTGCCATGGACCCCATTGATCGCTGAAACCTTCCACGTAGGCATTACCGTTCTGGGTGATGATTGCCGTCACGTTTTCCGGGTTCGCGGCGGCAAGTCGCAAGCCGACGGGCGCGCCGTAATCGAATATGTACAAGGCATATTTCTTCAAGGCCAACGCCTCGGTAAACCCCTCGATCACCTTATAGAGGTTTTCAAATGTGTAATCGAGTTGTCCGCGCGGCGGTGCTTTAGTGTGACCGAAACCGGGCAAGTCAGGCGCAATCAGGCGGTACTGGCTGGCCAATAAAGGCATCAGGTCACGGAACATATGGCTGGATGTCGGGAAGCCGTGAAGCAGCAGGAGTACCGGCGCATCCTTAGGGCCGGCTTCGCGATAGAAAACCTCCACATCACCGACGCTCTGAGTATGGAACGTGACACGGGAAGCATTATCGAAAGTCATCAGGTATTTGGTATTGGCTGGATCGGAACTGTTCATATCGGGACCAGGACTGTATGAATTCACCTCAATCCTATTCGTTGCGCCAAACACCGGGAATAACCAAGAAACTCAAATCACCATTTCTATTTTTGCAATGCTGGTAAAGTCCCGGACACCCCCTGGCCCGAATACGACGTAGACGCACGATGGACCGAATTCAAGAGATGACACTTTTTGCGGCCTTGGCCGAACATACTAGCCTCGCCAGCGTAGCCCGCGATTTTGGCTTGTCCACCGCCACAGTGACTCGTGCAGTTGCCAGCCTGGAGAATCGTTTAGGTGTTCTGTTGGTCGTGCGCACTACACGCAATATGCGCCTTACCGAAGCAGGACAACGGTTCGCGATTGATTCCCGCCGATTACTTGCAGAACTCGAAGCCGCCGAAAATGCAGCCGGCGGTTTGCATGCAGTTCCAGGCGGATTATTAACGGTAACGGCTCCTCAGATGTTTGGCGCATTGCATGTCACGCCTGTGTTGACGAGTTTTCTCAGCCAATACCCATCTGTAGAAATTCGCGCCATCTTCGTGGATCGAGTCATATCGATGCTCGACGAAGGGGTCGATGTGGCAGTGCGAATTGGCGCACTGCCCGATTCATCGCTCACGGCTATTCCTGTGGGCAGCGTGCGGCGTATGGTATGTGCATCTACTGCATACCTGGAGGCGCATGGCGTTCCACAGCATCCAAACGATCTCAGGCAGCACGCAACAATCTCAACCTCTGCGTCAGAACGCCCACCTCAGTGGGCGTTTCAAATCCATGGGCAAGCCTGCTCCGTCAACGTGGGCTCAAGGCTTACCATGACGTCCTTCCAGGCGGCAATCAATGCAGCGATTCAAAATTGGGGGCTGACTCAAGTGCCGCACTACCAAATACGGGAGCACTTGCAGGCCCAGAGACTTAAATGCGTACTCGAAACTTTTGAAATCGCAGCTGAGCCGGTTCACGTTGTCTACTCGGAAGGCCGCCGTGCTTCCGCCAAAGTACGATCCTTTGTGGACTTCTGTGTCAATGCCCTGAGGCACGATCTACATGTCGAAAAAAACAGTGCTTAACATTGTTGAGTGGCCATCAGAATGCGTCAACAGCTCCCACCGTGGACAATGGCTTTGCCTGATGAACATAACGACCCGATATCAATTTTGAGCCAACGGCTACCGGTTACGAAGGGCTGGAATCTCCGCGTTTGAGCGTTTGAAGGCTGGCACCGACCTGCGCCTCAGTTATTCGACGACGCGAAGCCCCGGATCTTTGACTATTCTTGTCGTCACCCTAAAAAAGAGGGCTCGATGATGAAAACCTCTAATCAGGCACTCCCTGAAATCGTTTCTGCCGAACAATGGCAGGCCGCGCTCGATCAACAGTTGATCAAGGAAAAAGCCCTGACCCGCGCCCACGATGCGCTCAACGCCGAGCGCCGCCGTCTGCCAATGGTCAAGATCGACAAGGCTTATACCCTCGCCGGAAAAACGGGTCCGGTAAGCCTGCTCGATCTGTTCGAGGGCCGCCGGCAACTGATCATCTACCACTTCATGTTCGCCCCGGACTGGTCCCAGGGCTGCACGGGCTGCTCCTGGGTTGTGGATGCCATGTCTCACCCGGCCCATCTGCATGCACGCAATACGTCCCTGGTCCTGGTCTCCAGGGCGCCACTGGAAAAACTTGCGGCTTATGAAAAACGCATGGGCTGGGACCTGCCCTGGTATTCGTCCTTCGACAGCAGCTTCAATGCCGACTTTGGCGTGACCACCGAACAGGGCGAAAAGCATGGCGTCAGCATACTGTTGCGCGACGGTGGCGAGCTCTACCGCACCTACTTCACAGGCGCCCGCGGCGTCGAGCACCTGGGAAGCCACTGGACTTACCTGGACCTCACGCCCTGGGGCCGCCAGGAGAACTGGGAGGACTCTCCCAAAGGATGGCCGCAAACCGAGCCTTACACCTGGCTGCGCCGGCATGACGAATATGACGACTGAGAGCTGCCGCACCTGACATATCCGGGACAAATGGTCATTGAGGCGCCCCGCAGGCACGGGCGCCGTTCCCTGCAGCGATTCCATCTCCCCCCATGAATATTGCGCATAACAAAGGTCGACAGGATGGAATTATCAATGGACGTGACAGCGGGTCATCCAGAGTACTTTGCGCATGTGCGCACGATTATCGGCATGGTCTTGGGCCTGAGTCTTGCCAGATTGGTCAATGGCCTGACACGCTTCGTACAACACCCCGGAACCATTAAGATTTACCCTGTCCACCTGGGCTGGGTCATCTTCCTTTTCATCACGATCGTGCACTTTTGGTGGTACGAATTCCATTTATCCAGGATCTCCGTCTGGACCTTCCCGCTCTATGGATTCCTGCTCTTCTACGCAATGGTATTCGCCGCACTCACCGCCCTGCTGTTTCCCGACCACATGTATGAATACAAGGGATTCGAGGACTACTTCGAGCAGCGCAAACGCTGGTTCTTCGGCCTCCTCGCCCTCGCGTTCCTGCTCGATATTGGCGATACCCTCATCAAGGGTGACGACTACCTGCAATCACTCGGGACCGAATACCTGATCCGCCAGGTCGCGTTCGTTGTTCTTTCCATCGCCGCAGTACTGATCACATCAAAGAAACTCCAGATGATCCTGGTGCTCGCCGCCATTAGCTATCAGGTCAGCTGGATCTTGAGACTGTATGTCATTCTTTGATGGGCTCACGCACACATCCATGAAACCATCCGTTAACGAATGGGCAAAAAGATATCGTCTGACCAGTGAGTGATGAACATGATTGATAATTACAACACGTAAACAAGCAAGGGCCTGCAGGTAAATCACCTGCAAAACCCTTATGTGGCCGATGACTATATTTCCCCAGCTGAAGGGTCAAGAGCGCCACTTTTATTACAGTCGCGCCCTGCTCTGTTACTCCTGTTCAATGAGCCGACTGGAGCATGCTGCGGAGCGGGGACTGAGGCTGAGGCTGGCCAGCGAGCGGGAAATATCAGGATAGAAGCCTGAATTCGACCGAATCTCGTGGAACAACACCCTTATAAACATTGGCCCCCTGAGAAAACTTTAGTAGTACGCGCCCATCCTCTTCAAATTGCATATGATGAATATCATATATGCCCGACTCGATCAGGCACGCCACGCCGCCGATCTTTTTCGATCGATCAACCCGCATGACCTGAAGCCGTCTGTAAACAGACAACTCTTCCTGGGTATACGATTTAATTATAATATTTCCACCAATACTTGGAGAGGCATTACGAAGACTGACAGAACTTCTCGCGGTTTTCGATACCCATCCAGGCGCCGTCAATTTATTTATCAAGCGAACCCACTTGTCCGCCACTTTTGACGGGCTATGTTCATCCGCAGTTTTAACTCCACCTGAAGACATTGACGCATGACTGACATCGTCTTTTGCCAGGCGAAGAATTTTTTCAGCCATCTCCCGCTCATCGTGTACCAAATAGCCATTTACATCATTTTTAATGAGTTCAACAGGGCCATAATTCGAAGATAGCGATATGACGGGACAGCCAAACGCCATTGACTCAAGGATACTTAGACCAAAACCCTCAGAAACCGAAGCGGATAGCGACGCCCTCGCCTGAATAAAAACTTCAGACACCGGGTTTGCATAACCTCGTAGAACGACACGCCCAGTCATGCCGTTAGCATCGATTAGCGCCTGAATATGGCCTCCCCTGCTGCCATGCCCCCATATATCAAGGCAGAGGCTATCATTTTCGGCCAATGCAATCTTGAATGCCCTGACCACCATATCTATGTTTTTAACGGATTCCAGACGTGAAACGACCACAAATTTGTTGCCTGAGCGAGCCAGCGATGGCGGAACATCCCTGCTCACCGAGTTAGGTATCACTTCCAGATGATTCAAGGATGGAAACTGTTTAACCAAATCCGCTTTCTGGGCGTTAGTCAAAACAACCAACGAATCACAAAACCTGGCATTATCAATAATCTTCCCGCTGATACCTGTCACGTTGCTGCCAAACACAAAAGGTCTGGCAAAATGATTGCCATGCAACGTTAAAACGGTCCGTGCATTGACTGCTGTCAGCTTGGACACAACCTCAGCCCGGCTTGAGGCATCTGCTATGAAAACAGTGAATTTCCCATAACCCGACACTTCGTCAAGCCAATAGCTATAAGCGTCATCTCTTGTCAAAAAGTTAACTGTTTCCCTGCCGGGGATATCTAGCTGAATACTGACTATTTCACCCGTTAAATCAACGATTTCCCGTGCAAATACCCGACCTTCCGAGTTCAAGTACTCATTTGAGCGAAGCCCAGAAATCCCTACATACCTGGAACGCCTTGCAAGCTCTACCACTTCCGGGTCAGCAAAATAGTCTGAAATAGACCCCGCGCCTGCACTGGCCCTGGAGAGTTTTGCAAAGTAAATGAAAAAATTCATGATCCCGACCGCGTCACCCAATCGCTCATCACTGCGTAGTGCTTTGATCGAATCAAGCAATAGAGGATCATATTCTACGGTGGCGATGATCGAGCGAAAACCGCGCTCAGCCAGTGACTTCGCCCTGGCCAAGGAGACACGGGTAACGCCTCCCGACTGCGAGGAGAGCTTATTTAAAACAGATATTATTTGAATGTTTTTTTTGCGTTTGAAAAAGAAACCGGACACTTAAGTTCATCCCTGAATAAGGTGATTTAGCAGGCATTATGGCGAGATTGGGATCACAGGGGCAATAGTGGCCCGGAAAATCCCCCTGATAGCGCCCTCATAGTAAGCCCTTCCAAAACCATCACTTCAAGTGATAATCCCTCTGCTTTGAAGCATCAGGCCATAGACACTCTTGCTCTTTTACTTTAATCACCGCTCACCTGATAGATTGGAGAGCATCTTGACGACGCAGGTGGTTTACGCACTGTTCGCTCATCGATTACCTACAAAATATCAGGTCATATGTAGCCCTCCCTGCCCTTCCTCCCTGAAAAATGGGCTCAGCCCCTTCACGGCCACCTCGTGATTAACGATGTCGTCGTTATCGCGTTTAGTTCTGACCTGCCCTCCAATCCCGACTAGGTTCCAAGCAGTGGAACTCACCCGGACCAAGGAAGGTAAAAATTGAGCACGCGAATAATTATTGTCGGTGGAGGTGTTGGCGGCACGATGCTCGCTAACCAGTTGGTCAAGAAACTCTATCCGGAGATCCAGCGTGGTGAAGTACGCATTACTCTCCTGTCGAATTCGCCTGATCACTTTTATAAACCGGCGTTCATGTACGTGGCTTTCAATCAGTTTTTTGAAGAGGAACTGAAGCGTCCGGAGCGTTCATTGTTGCGCCCGGAAATTGACTTCCAGGTGGACGAAGTCACTCGCTTCGACTTCTCTGGACAACATGTGCAGACCCGCAGCGGCAAACGTCATGGCTATGATTTTCTTGTCATTGCCACAGGTTGCGTCCCGGCTCCCGAGCGGATTGAAGGCCTGAAAGAGGCCGGTGATCACTTCTATCAATATCAGGCGGCCCGGCAATTGGCCCAGCGACTGAGCACTATAAAAAAGGGCCGGATTTTCATCACCGTGTCCTTTCCCAAAACACCCAACGTGCCGCATCAATGCGGTATCGCTCCGGTGGAAACAACCTTGATGCTGGACGATTTTCTGCGGCGTCGTGGTGTGCGGGAGCAGGTTGAAATCATTTATACCTACCCCACTACTGCCCAGCTGTTGCGAAACTGCTTGTTCTTGCAGCGGCCTACCGGCGAGATTCTTCCCAGTATCTTTGAGCAGAAAAACATTCGTTTTCAGCGCGGCTTTACCTTGAACAAGGTCGATCCGGATCGGCGCATTGCCTACTCCGAAGAGGGTGACGCGCAACCCTTCGATATTCTGATGGCAACACCTCCCATTCGTGCAGTGGATGTGGTTCTGGAGAGTGGCGCTTCACAGGCCGAGAATCGTGAAGGATGGTTGCCAACCAATCATGAAACGCTGCAGGTCTATGGGCTCGACGGCGTTTATGTGATGGGTGATACGGTCGATCTTCCTGTCAGCAAGGCAGGAGGAGCCTGCCACAATCAGGCCCCTGTCATCGCCAATAACATCACAGCCGAAATCCGTCTGGGGGCACCTAACGCGATGTATGACGGTCGCGTCCAAGCGGTGGCGCAAATGGGGCTCAATGCGGGAATGCCGTTGTGGTACGACTACACCCACGATGTGTTGCCTACCCCGCCGAGCAAGCTGGGAGGGCTGTTGCGCAATGGATTCAACCGCGGACTGTATTGGGCCATGGCTCGAGGCATGCTTTGACCCTGCTTAAGGAGGAGTGAACGCCATATGGATACCCCAGAAGTGTCGTCAACAATCAGCCCGGACGCCAATGCTCCCTCACCTGGCCACAATGCGGGGCTCGAAGCGCTGCTTGGCAAGCTGCAACCGCTGCTGGACGGCGGTCGCATGGACAATATCATCGATGTACTGGCGTTGATTTCCGACCTCGTAGACCTGCTGGACCCTGCCATGGTGGAAAAGCTGGCCGGGTTGTTTGAAGAGGCCACGGCGGCTTCCTGGAGTCTTGGCAATGCGCTGCGCATGGCCGCGACCGAAACCAGAGCACAGGCGGTTCCACCCAGCCTCTATGGACTGCTGTCACTGCTCCGCGAAACGGATACCCGCCGCGGTGCGGCACTGATACTCAGAACGCTGAACGTTCTCGGAAGGCAACTGTGAGCTGAATAGTTTGACCTGCCACATCCAGCCTCAGTGCGAGGCTGGACACTGTCTGCTATGCCGGAGGGCACATTGTCGGTGCGAGTCTGTTGGCCCTTTGTGTTGGCATCGGGCTACAGTAGAGGCTCACTAAGCCCTAAGGAGCCTGCTGTGACCTCTATCACCTCCTCTGCCTACCGATGTACGCCAAGTCCCCTTCATGCGATTTTTCTGGCTGGAGCCATCCCTCTGTTCCTCGGCGCCTTGCTGAGTGACATCACCTATTTCAGGACCTTCCAGATTCAATGGAGCAACTTCGCTTCCTGGCTGATCGTCGGCGGGTTGGTGTTCTCCGGGTTTGCTCTGCTGTTCGCGCTGGCCAATCTGTTCCAGGCCAAGCGCAAGGCTGGCAGGCCTGTGGTGTATTTACTGTTGTTGTTAGCGAGCTGGGTACTGGGACTGATCAATGCCTTTGAGCATGCCAAAGATGCTTTCGCAATCATGCCCACAGGCCTGGTCCTGTCAGTTATCGTCACCTTGCTGGCTATCGTTGCAGCCTGGACAGGCCTGACCAATCTGCGTTCGGAGGATGTGAAGTGAAATATTCCAGCGCATTGACACCCCTTAGCCTGGCCTTGCTGTTGAGTGCCTGTGACAGCGAAAGAAACGGCGATCTGTCTCTCGGTCCCGACCCTAAGCTGCCGGAACAGCATCGTGGTCTCGTGCCCACGATGAAGATTGCCGAGCCTGCTGAGTGGGGTGACCGCAAACCGACTGTGCCGCAGGGCTACAGCATCACGGCGATTGCCACCGGTCTGGGGATTCCGCGTCAGACCCTGGTGCTCCCCAATGGCGATATTCTCGTGGCTGAAGGTCGTGGCGGCAGCGCCGCCAAGCTCAAGCCCAAGGATGTGATCGCTGGTTACATCAAGGCTCAGGGCAACACCAAGGTCAAAGGTGGCAACCGCCTGACCTTGCTGCGAGATGCCGACGGTGATGGCAGCTACGAGTTGCAGACGGTATTTGCCGAAAACCTTAACGCGCCTTATGGCCTGGCCTACGCGGATGGCAATCTGTACGTGGCCAACCAGGATGCCATTGTGCGCTTCGCATATGAAGACGGCCAAACCAAGGCTAGCGCTGCACCGGTCAAAGTCCTCGACTTGCCTTCGCAGATAAACCACCACTGGACCAAGGCGCTGACCATCAGCCCCGATGGCCGTCAGCTGTATGTCGCCATAGGTTCCAACAGCAACATTACCGAACGCGGCATGGACGCTGAGGTTGATCGGGCTCAGGTGTGGCAGGTTGATGCCCGGACTGGCGCCCACAAGCCGTACGCAACCGGCCTGCGTAACCCGACAGCGTTGACGATTCAGCCTGATTCCGGGCAGTTGTGGGCGGTGGTCAACGAGCGCGACGAGCTGGGACCAGACCTGGTGCCAGACTACTTGACCTCGGTTCGCGAAGGCGGGTTCTACGGCTGGCCCTATAGCTATTGGGGACAAAACGTCGATTCACGCGCGCAGCCACAGAACCCGGAGAAAGTAGCCGCTGCAATCAAGCCCGATTACAGCCTGGGTGCGCACGTGGCGGCGCTTGGCGTCGACTTCTCCGTCCCTGCCATGGGGGCGACATTTGCCGAAGGCGTGTTTGTGGGTGAACACGGTAGCTGGAACCGCCCCGACCCAGTGGGCTACAAGGTGATTTTCGTGCCATTCAGCAACGGCCAGCCAGCCGGTGAGGCCGTCGATTTCGCGACCGGCTTCAGGGGTGAAGACGGCAAAACCCGCGGGCGGCCGGTCGGTGTAACCGTCGACCCACGCGGTGCCCTTCTCATCGCGGACGACCTCGCAAACACCGTGTGGCGGGTAACGCGCAACCAATGAAGCAGGAGACGCGGGCGCTGATAATCTCGGCGCCACGTTCGCCAGACACCAGCGGTTGGAGATAAGAATACAAGCCCTGGAGCCGCGACCCTCCGGGGCTTTGTGACGTCTGCAGGAAGGAACAACTGCCGCCTTGTTTGTCGCTGCGTAGTGTGTGGCCACCTTCAGGTTCCGATTAACCATTTGGCGGGAAGCGACAACATTGGAATTAAGACAACTGCGTTATTTTGTAAAAATCATTGAACATGGCAGCCTGGGCCGGGCGGCACTTGAACTGGACGTAGGCGTATCAGCCCTCAGTCAGCAGATTTCCAAACTCGAAAGCGAGTTGTGCACTCGCCTCCTGAATCGCAGTACCACGGGCGTGACACCTACCAGCGCCGGATTTGCATTTTTACACCATGCCCAACTGACCCTGCGCCAATCTGAAAACGCCATCATGGCCGCCCATCGCGGGCGAATGAGTGGTTATGTCAGTGTCGGCCTGCCACCTACCACCGCGACAGTGCTCGCTCTGCCGTTGATCAACGCAATGCGTGCCCGTTATCCGGACATTCAACTCCACTTGGTAGAAATGCTCTCCGGGCACCTGGCTGCCCAGCTCAATGCCAGACAGATTGACCTGGCAATTCTGTTTCAGCTCGAAGGCGGTAAACGCTGGAGCGTGACCCCTCTGCTGGATGAAAAACTGTTTGTTATTGCCTCGCCAAACCTGTCACAAGCGCCTCGTGGCGACAATGTGCTGTTAACCGAGCTGGGCGGCTTGCCGCTGGTGATGCCCAGTGCTCAGCATGGTTTACGCTCGGCATTGATGAGTGCGTTCGAGCGGGTCGGGTTGACGCCCAATGTCATCATGGAAGTGGATGGTCTCGCCGTGCTGATGAACGCCGTGCGGGCCGGTCATGCTGCAACGATACAACCGGGGGCAGCAGCTGCATTGAAGGACGAGTCAGGACTTTCACTGGTCAAAATTGCCGACCCCCATGTGGGCCGGCGTAATCTGCTGGCTACGTTGGCTGATGACGAGTTGTCTCCGGCGGCACTGGCAACCCGGTTGGTCATCGTCGATGTCGCACGCCAACTGGTTCTCGACAAGCAGTGGCCAGGCGCGACATGGATTGAAGAGCCAGACCTGTAGTCATAGCGTGCGCTCAATCACAAAAACACGCGCTTCGTGCACCCAAAGTGTTTAGAAAAAATAAACACCTCGTGTCAAAAGCAGCCTTTCGACGCTCGACCTCCCTCTCTATCGTTCCCCCACTCGCAAGGAGCACCCGGTTACAGCCTCCTTGCAGATCGAGGAGCGATGATGATCGATGTATTAATTATAGGGGGCGGCAACGCAGCCTTATGTGCCGCTCTGATGGCGAGAGAGGCTGGCGCCAGCGTGATGCTGCTGGAAGCCTCTCCAAAAATCTGGCGCGGTGGCAACTCCCAACACACCCGTAACCTGCGGTGCATGCACGACCAACCGCAAGACGTATTGATCGACGCCTATCCGGAAGAAGAATACTGGCAAGATTTGTTGAAGGTCACCGGTGGTCTCACTGATGAAAAGCTTGCACGCATTGCCATTCGGGCATCGTCTTCTTGCCGCGACTGGATGCGTTCACATGGGGTGCATTTTCAGCCGCCTCTGTCCGGTGCACTGCATGTAGCGCGTACCAATGCTTTTTTCATGGGTGGCGGCAAGGCGCTGGTCAATGCGTACTTCCGCAGCGCCGAACAGTTAGGTGTGAAAATCCGCTACAACGCCCAGGTCACCGACATTGAACTGGACGATGGAAAATTCGTCGCGGCCCACATTGGCGAGCATGAGGTGGACGGTCAGCGCATCGCCGCAGAACGCATTGAAGCCCGGGCCTGCGTGTTGGCAGCGGGTGGTTTCGAGTCCAATCGTGAATGGTTACGCGAAGCCTGGGGCCAAAACGAGCGCGGTGAGTGGCCGTCCGATAATTTCCTGATCCGCGGCACCCGATTCAACACCGGTATTTTGCTGCGTCGCATGCTTGATCTCGGAGCTGACGTGATCGGCGACCCGACCCAAGCACACATGGTGGCGATCGATGCCCGCGCGCCGCTCTATGACGGCGGCATCTGTACGCGAATCGACTGCGTATCGCTGGGTGTAGTGGTCAATCGTGACGGCGAACGGTTCTACGACGAAGGTGAGGATTTTTGGCCGAAACGTTATGCAATCTGGGGGCGCCTGGTCGCCGGACAACCAGGTCAGCAGGCCTACTCGATCATCGATCAACAAGCCATCGGTCGTTTCATGCCGCCCGTTTTTCCCGGGACTACCGCCAACACCCTGCAAGAACTCGCACAGCAATTGAAGTTGCCAGAAAAACAATTCGTCGAGACTGTTGAGAACTACAACAGCGCCTGCCGCGTCGGCACGTTCGATCACACAGCACTGGACGACTGCCACACCCAAGGACTGACCCCGGCCAAAACCCATTGGGCACGGCCACTGGTGAAACCGCCTTTCTACGCCTACCCGCTTAAACCGGGTGTCACGTTCACCTACCTCGGCCTAGCCACCGATGAAACCGCCGCCGTGCACTTCAATGGCAAGGCGAGCCCTAACCTGTTCGTAGCCGGAGAAATGATGGCCGGTAATGTGCTGGGCAAGGGCTATACCGCGGGTATCGGCATGGCCATTGGTACAGCGTTCGGCCGCATAGCCGGTGTACAAGCCGCCGCCGCAGTGGGCTTTGGCGCTTCATCTGTGAATACGGAGTCTTCGCATGCAACTGTTTGATCCCAAGGCCTCGGGCGACTTGATCCCGGTGCTGAATCTTGACGAAAGTGAAGTCGAGCGACAGATGACCATCTGCAATGCCTGTCGTTATTGCGAAGGTTTCTGTGCGGTATTTCCGGCGATGACCCGGCGCCTGGAGTTCACTCAGGCGGACATCCATTACCTGGCGAACCTTTGCCACAACTGCGGTGCATGTCTGCACGCCTGCCAGTACGCCGCCCCCCATGAATTCGGGGTCAATGTACCCAAGGCAATGGCCAAGGTACGCCTTGATACCTACGCCGAATACGCATGGCCACAGGTGATGGGCAAGTTATATCAACGCAACGGATTGACTCTGGCGCTGGCTTCTGGGGCTGGCCTGGCATTGTTTCTTTGCTTGACCCTGATACTTATGGGAAACCTGTTCACCGTCATTCCGGGTGGGGACTTCTACAAAATTTTCCCGCATAACACTCTGGCGCTGATGTTCGGTGCAGTGTTCGGTTTTGCGGTGATGGCCCTGACCATGGGCGTGCGGCGCTTCTGGCGCAATGTTTCACCCGCTGCAGCCTCTCTGCCGGTAAAAACGTCCGCAGCACTGGAAGCGACGGCCAGCGTCGCGAAACTCAAGTATCTCGATGGTGGTCATGGCAAGGGCTGCAACAATGCCGACGATCAATTTACCCTCTGGCGGCGTCGTTTCCACCACCTCACCTTCTACGGCTTCATGCTGTGCTTCGCCGCCACGGGTGTGGCCACGCTGTTTCACTACCTGCTGAATTGGTCGGCACCTTATCCGATTTTCAGTTTGCCGGTGATGCTGGGCGTTGTCGGCGGTATCGGTCTGCTGATCGGTCCTGCAGGCCTGCTCTGGCTGAACCTGCGCCGCAACCCTGCACACGGCGATGAGAACCAGAAACCTATGGATCGCGGTTTCATCGCTTTGCTGTTTTTGGTCAGCTCAAGCGGCCTGGCGCTGCTGGCGCTCCGTGAAACCAGCGCCCTGGGTTTGATGCTGGCTATTCATCTCGGCCTGGTCATGGCGTTCTTCCTGACCATGCCTTATAGCAAGTTCGCTCATGGGTTCTTCCGCAGCGCAGCTCTGCTCAAACACGCCATCGAAAAACGCCAACCCAATCCGATCAACGCCGGCAGCGAATAACGTTTTAAACACTCATTCCAAAAACAATAGTGAGCATAACGGTAGCCATGATGAAAACCACAACGGCAACAACCCGGTCCAAGGGATCCAAGCTAGGGGCCATTTTTCGGGTCACCAGCGGCAATTTCCTGGAGCAGTTCGATTTCTTTCTTTTCGGGTTCTACGCAACCTACATCTCGCAGACCTTCTTTCCAGCCACCAGCGAATTTGCTTCGCTGATGATGACCTTTGCGGTGTTCGGCTCTGGATTCCTGATGCGTCCGTTGGGTGCGATTGTACTTGGGGCATACATCGACAAGGTTGGCCGTCGTAAGGGGCTGATCGTGACCCTGTCGATAATGGCCGCAGGCACGGTGTTGATCGCCCTGGTGCCGGGCTATGCCAGCATCGGCATAGCGGCCCCGATTCTGGTGTTGTTGGGCAGGCTGCTGCAAGGCTTCTCCGCCGGCGCAGAGATGGGTGGTGTTTCCGTGTATCTTGCGGAAATTTCGACGCCCGGGCACACCGGTTTCTATACCAGTTGGCAATCGGCCAGCCAGCAGGTTGCAATCGTCGTCGCGGCCGCCTTGGGATACACCATCAACGCGACGATGCAAGCCGCTGAAATCGCCGATTGGGGCTGGCGTATTCCTTTCTTCATTGGCTGCGTGATCATCCCGTTCATTTTCGTTATCCGCCACTCACTTGAAGAAACCGCGGCATTTACCGCACGTCAGCACCGTCCTACAACTCGTGAAGTTTTCCGTTCGATGCGTGACAACTGGCGCACCGTGCTGGCGGGTGGACTGCTTGCCTCCATGACCACCACCACGTTCTACTTGATTACGGTCTACACACCGACGTTTGGCAGAACCGTACTGAACCTGAGCACCACCGATAGCCTGGTGGTCACATTGCTGGTCGGTGTCAGTAACTTTTTGTGGTTGCCAATCGGCGGTGCGCTTTCCGATCGCATAGGCCGTCGCCCCCTGCTGCTCGCAATCTCCTTGTTGTGCATTTTCACTTCGTACCCCGCTATGCACTGGCTGGCAGAGGCGGCCAGTTTCGAACGACTGCTGGCCGTCCTGCTCTACTTCTCATTCTTTTTCGGTATTTACAATGGCGCTATGGTTGCTGCATTAACTGAGGTGATGCCTCAGAACGTACGGGTGGTTGGCTTCTCGCTGGCGTTCAGTCTGGCAACGGCTGTGTTTGGCGGTTTCACTCCGGCAATCTCAACCCTGCTTGTCCAGGCCACAGGGGATAAAGCATCGCCAGCCTACTGGCTTATGTTCGCGGCGGCGTGCGGCTTCACGGCGACAACGATTCTATATCGTCAGAAGAAAAAATTAGCGGTCAAACTCGTCTAGTTCCGGCTCGATCACCACCAGCCGGAATCACTCATCCAAGCCCTGCACCGCCAGGGCTTTTCCAATATTCCCCACCGTGTTCGGACACGCAAAAAGATCACCCCAACACAGTGAGTTGCGCAGCGGAATACAAAAAGGGCCTGCACGCGAATCGCCTGCAAGCCCTTGATGTGTAGAGTGCCAAAATCCGCAATAGCTCACTCGGTAGAAGAGACGGACGCTTTGCTGCCCAGGCGGATCAGTTCATTGGAGAAACACAAGCCGACGATGATCAGTGCCGCTCCCGCGTACAGGCTTTCGCGCGGAACTTCGTTGAGCGCCACAAACGCCAGAAGCGCGGCGAACAGTGGCTCGGTCAGCTCCAGTGCTTGCACTTGGGACGGTTTGAGGTACTCGATGGCCTTGGTGGTGCAGAAAAAGCCCAGGATTGTCGGCAGCGTGGCCAGCGCCAACAGCGCGGCGATCGCCAGCGGCGTCAGCTCGCCTACCGCGAAACCATCGGCCGCAGCCGGCATCAGCAAGTACAGGCTGCCAAAGAACAACAATTGTCGGGTGAAGTGCAGCCCCCCCGACACCCCCATATGCTTCATGGCAACCGAAAAGGCCCCATAGCCGGAGCCGGCCACGCAGGCGAGTGCAGCACCTTGCAGGGTAAAGCCCTGCTGCAGATCGCCGCCGAAGATCACCGAGATACCGGCGATCGCCAATGCGGCACCCACGGTTGCGTTCGCGGTGATGGCATCCTTGAGGAAAATGCGCCCCAGAATGATCGAGGAAATTGAGGCACTGGCCATCAGCACCACCACCACACCTGCGGCAGCGTAGTGTCGATAGGCCGACGTTTCGAAATGGAACAGCACAAAGATGCCAAGGAATGCGCAGATGGCTGCCTGAGTCCATTTGGTCGACGTCGTAGAGCGCTTGAGAAAAAACAATAAGATCGAGAGCAGCACGCAACCCAGTACGGTCTTGATGACAGCAACACTGCTAGCGGTGAAACCATTACTCATGAGTATTTTGCTGAGCACACCGATCGTTGCGTTCAGTGCCGCAGCGCAGAGTGCAAATATGACGCCTTTGCTGAAAGTGGATTGCATTGATGACGATCCCTGTCGCTGAATTGTCGTTCGATAGAATGCCGCCCGGTATCGACGGCGCAAAGTTTGAGGATAAGAAGCTCCCACCAACCCCAGTAGGGTGCTATTCGCCTTTATGTCAGCACCCACGGAGAACTCATATTGCCTGGCCCTTGGCCAGGTAATATGAGTTGACGAAGGTTGCAGTGTGCTGCAAAGACTGGCGTATATCCGGTTTGGCTATTCCATGCATGCTGGCAAATTGCTCGACCGCCGTTGTATTAAAACGAGTGGTCTGGATAAAGTCCAAGGCTTCGGGTTTTGTATTCAAAAACCACGCGATCGGAGGAATACTCAGTAGCAACTTCAGCAATCGAAGTGAAATGTGATGTTTGGGAGACTTTAAGCCCAAAGGTTGTGCCACCTGTGCCAGGAGTTCTCGCAAGTTTGGCGTTTGGTCGTCAAGCGCCAGCAGTTCCCGGCCCTCCATGGCAGGATCAAAAGCGCAAACTGCCACCAGTTCAACCAGGTAATCCACGGTAACCAGTGGCAGCCAGTGCTTGGCGGTACCGGGCACTGCAGTCAGCTTTCCCTGCACAAGGTTGCGTATCAGTGCCACCAGCGGCTGACCATCCAGGATATGCCCCGTGCGGCTATGGCCACAGACAGTCGCAGGGTGAACAACGGTAACCTCCCCGCCCTTGGCGGACATGACCTCCAGGGTCGCAAAATGCGCCTCCAGTTTGCTTCCCTCGTAACCACCGACATGCCGGTAGACGGCAGGCCAATTCGTCAGCTCCGGATGATGAGGGTCAATTCCGATGCGTTGCAGATGTTCATGATTTTTCAACATGTAGCCGCCAATCATCACTAAACGGCTTTTTTGTTCAGCTGCCAACAGCGCCACGCTCTTTGCCCCTTCCACATTCACCGCACGAGATTGCTCCATTGAAAGCCCCCATGCGAAGTGGGCGCCCAGGTGGAATATGACGCTGGCGTGCTTTAACACGTCTCGGTCAGCAAGACTCAGCCCGAGGTTGTTCTGTACCAGATCGCCCGCTACAGCAAATACCCGGGTTGCACACCCTCCCAAATTATCGACTTGCTCCCGCAGTGCAGCCAGTCGCTCCGGGCGGCGCATCAACACTCGAATGGTGTGACCTTTTGCACTCAGGTACGCCACCAAATGTTGACCGATGAAGCCGGTACCCCCTGTGACAAAGCACTCCACGCTCATTTCCCTGTTCCTTGTTTAAGGTGAAAAATCAAGCGTAAACTATCGACCCAACTCTATAGTCAAGCGGTGTTTTCATGAAAATCGGCGAACTCGAGGCCCGCAGCGGCGCCAGCCGCCATACCCTGCGTTACTACGAGCAAATCGGCCTGATCTCACCGCTGCGGCAAACTAACAACTATCGCGTTTACACAGTGCAAACGCTGCAGGATCTGGACTTTATCCAGCGCGCGCAAAGCATGGGTTTTTCTCTGGGGGAAATAGGCGAGATTCTGGATGCGCAGCGGAACAAGCTGATCGATTGTGCTGACGGCGCGAAGCTGATTGAAAAGAAGATGTCAGAAATCAAACAGAAAATCGCCAACCTCCAAAGCATTTATCGCTATCTGGATGAAGAGCGTGCAACCCTCGAAGCCAGTGCTGCCAAGCAACTTGCGCTTGAGCAACAGCGCAACGCTTCCACCTGAACTCAGCATCGGGGAAACGCAAGCTGGCGCCTGCCATTTTCAAATCCGTCACTCAGGCATTTGTAAAACCTTGCCGAGATTTCAGCTGAGTTTCAGGGCGAAGAACCAAATGTTTCTGCGGTCGTAAGCTTCTCGTTTGAGAACGTAAAGGATTGCAAACCACAATCCTGATCCGCGTGAATGGCTCCACTTCATGGCGATCACTCTTCACACGCTTCTACATGCCGCACAAAAGCCCACAGCGGAACAGCCACACAAACCAGAAGCACAATGACAATACTGATGCAGGTGATCAGTAGCCTTCCCATGGGGATATCCTTAAGTTGATCAAAAAGGGGGGCAGCTCAGTCCTGCGCTTTGGCAAATAAGCCAGATTTGGAAGTCACCAGACTGAGCACGGTGAAGCCATGAGTTGGCTACCGACCAAGCTAAAAATAGATGCCCGTCCACTCAGCCAACTCCTGTGTGCAGCCCCCTGCTGAGTGGGCTGACCTGACAAGCTTGACGGCTTAGGGGACCTTCGTCTGTAGGACAATCCTTAAGTAATACCCCGCTCCACTCTAAAGCCGGCCGCTATAGCGGCAAGGACGAAGTCATGCCTGAGCAAACTGTTTTGAAGTGCTACCAGGTCGGTGATCTGGACGATGTAGCCGCGACGAATGAAGGGGATCCCGCAAAGTACTGGCTGAAATGAGCGACGAAGATCCCGCCGAATATGCATTGTCCTCGAGGATCAAAGCCTCGATAGAAATGAGGTGGTCAGTGCGCTCCGGCGCCGCGGGCTAAGCATCGACGGCGACAACACGCTATAAGCGTGACCTCTGCGACTAAACGCAGTGGATGGCCCTGCGTCATAGCTTCAGCGTTGATCGGCGAAACCGTGACAGGATCAATTTGGGCAAACCACTGGAGTGATGACCGAGAACTGCATCCGAAAACGGATAGGAAAAAAATCACGCCTACCAAGTGAGTTGCGTAGCGGTCTTGGCATTTGCGGATCGAAAACCACAAGGGCCTGCACGCGAATCGCCTGCAAGCCCTTGATATAGATGGTGCCCCAACCCGGAACCTAATTAACGATAAAGGCCACAGTATCTACTTGGTTAAACCGAACAATTACGAGCCTGATGTACTTTTCCATGTACTATTTTATCGTGACTGGGAAATTTATGCCGTGTTGCCGACAGAAGCCCAACCCCTAGCACCCCTTGCCCGCAGTGGCATTGCAAACCCTTTAAACATGGCCGCTATCTCTGGTGCTCGCTGCAATCGAATAGCCATAGATGCATATAGGTTCGTGAGAATGCCACGCAAAAGTCACGCAGCACCTTTTCCCCTCCCCAGGCGTCCTGCCAACGTACACAACCCCCAATCCCTGCTGCAACGCTGAATACTCTACGGAGGATTCGCGATGCTAAATTCAGACTTGCTCCCTTCCCTGCTATCGAAGATCTACGAAAACCAGCTCGACCTTGAAGCCGCCATCATGCCGCCGGAGTGAACAGAAAAGGACGGCAATCAACCCATAGCTGCCCATCGCGAAAGGCAGCCTACGCCGTTTCACGCGCTGCCCGAGCAACCGGTCAATCATCGCCATCGCACTTGATCTCTTTCTTGTACTCATCTCGCTTGGCTTCGATCTTGACCTTGCAGCCGTGCTCCCGGAATTCGTCTTTCCACTCGCCGCGACGCCAACTGGCGCCGCGGCCATTCGGGCATTTGATCTCTTCCTTGTATTCATCGTCTTTGGATTCGATCTTTACCTTGCATGGGCCGTCCCTGTACTCGTCCTTCCATTCGCCACCCTCGCGCTCACCTCGCCAGTGATCCGCTGACGCTGGCGTCAACATGACTGAGCCAATTGCAGCCACCACCCACATACCAAGCATGGGTCTCACGCTCATCTCACCACCTCTGCAATAAAAGACACTTCGCGGCAGGCCAAGCTTTCCCGTAGCCACCGTATCAGCGTCTTGATAGTAACGGTGTGCCTGCAGGTGCTACGACAACGATCTGCGGCCGGTGTCTCCTATAGCGAGGAGAAACAGTGTGCTAATCGTCGGAAATGAAAGAAGAATGACTGCTTCTGGCCGGTTACTGCCCTTCGAGGATGGCAAAAATCTATGGTTTCGGACTAGGACGCTGGACCCGACACTCTCTTTTCTTAGTGACATGTAACCCGCCATAACTGATCCAGGCGAGCAGTGTAGCTTTGGCTCATATTTCCCGACGCATACCCCAGTCCGGTTTGCTCGGCACGCTTGCGGCACGCAGGGTGCCTCTTCCCCCGCGCCCATTAATCTCATCCAGAACCGCCATCACCCTTGAAACTTCTGCAGGCTGGATAACTGTAAACAGATCATCCGAAAACTCACCTGGCTGACGAAGATCCAACAGCAAGACCTCCGCCTTGCTGTATTTGAACCCGGGTTGGGAGACATGATTCAGCGCACCAATCGAACCGGTGTCAATGTCGTACACCCAGCCGCGTAGACTCAGTAAACCTTTTCTTGTGCCCTCCGAACGCTCGGATGGATCTGCATGTTCGCCAGTTGTGCGAGCAAATTTTCGCGCACCATCGAGCTGTATTTCGCCTTACTCAACTTCTGCATGCGGGACAGAGCAATGAAGATTATCGTGACTCCAACTAGAAGACCCCAAAGTGGCCAGTTGTGGTCTACACAACTGGCCACCCAGAGGTCTCTAGTTTGTATCAGCGATTGGGCCTACATCATTTCTCTTTAGAATCGGGCAGCGCGTAAGCGATCAGCGAGTCGCCCATCTTCGTACCGAACGAGCCATGGCCGCCGGCCATGATCACAACGTACTGTTTACCGTTAGACTCATAGGTCATCGGTGTCGCCTGACCACCAGCGGGCAAACGGGCCTGCCAAAGCAGATCGCCATTGGTGACGTCATAAGCGCGCAGGTAGTTGTCCTGAGTGCCCGCGATAAACATGAGGTTGCCGGCAGTCGAAATCGGGCCGCCCAACATTGGCACGCCAATCTTCATCGGCGGCAACTGGATTCCCTTAAGGCTGTCCCGCACCGTACCTATACGCTTACGCCACACGACCTCGTGGGTTTTCAGATCCACACCAGCAACGTAACCCCATGCAGGCGCTTTGCAAGGCAGCCCCAACGGCGAGAGAAATGCATTGATCTCAACCCCATACGGCACGCCATACTGAGGTTGAATACCCATTTCAGTGCCAGATCCGGTCGCTCCTTCTTTAGGCCACAGCGGGTTGTTGGGCCCACGTGGAATCAGTTTGGATACGAAAGGCAGCGCCATCGGATTCATTAGCGCTATCTGGCGATCAGCGTTGACCGAAATACCGCCCCATTCAAATACACCGAGATTACCTGGGAAAACCAGCGTGCCATTTTCTGAGGGAGGCGTGTACTGGCCGTTATAGTTGAGCCGCTTGAAGATCACTCGGCACATCAACTGATCAAACATTGTGCCGCCCCACATGTCCTTGTCGGTCAATGTCTGGATCGGGGTAAGGTTCAGTGCGGAGCGTGGCTGTGTCGGACTGACCCAATCGCCAGGAGCTGCCTCACCCGCAGGCACTGGCATTTCAGTGATAGGTACGATTGGCTTGCCGTCACGACGATCGAAAACGAACATGTTGCCCGCTTTAGTAGGCACATATATCGCAGGAACGGTGTCACCCGCCGGAGTTTTCACATCCGCCAAGGTCGGTTGCGACGGTACGTCCATATCCCACAGATCATGGTGGGTAGTCTGGAAGCTCCAAGCCAACTTACCTGTTGAAGCATTCAACGCCACAATCGCACTAGCATAACGCTCCATCACAGGGGTACGGTTGCCGCCCCAGATGTCAGGAGTAGGGTTCCCGGTCGGGACGTAGACCATATCGATCTTGGCATCGTAAGCCAGTGGAGGCCAAGCGTTAGGCGAGTTGTGGACCAGTGTCTGACCAGGGCCAGGAATTGCGTTTGGATCCTCTGCGCCGGTATCGAACACCCATTTCAAAGCACCGCTGTTGACGTCATAACCGCGAATGGCGCCAGAAGGCTCATGTACGGAATAGTTATCGGTGGTAGAGCCGCCGATAACAATAGTTGTTCCAGTCACCACAGGTGGAGACGTCGGCATCAAAGCGCCCGGAAAGGTATAGGGCTGCATTTTTTTGAGGTCCAGCTCGCCATTTTCCGCGAAGTCTGAACAGCGCTGGCCATTGTCGGCATTGATTGCGAACAGGCGAGCATCGTTGACCGGGAGCAGCACTTTACGCGGACAGCTGGTTTGGACCTGGGCGACACCTTTCAAGCTGGTGGCAAATTCCTTCGTGTTAGCCTGGTCGTAATACGCAACACCACGGCAAGTTAGATGCTGAAACGAGGGGTCGGAGATGAGTTTCGGATCGAATCTCCACTTCTCCTTACCGGTCGCTGGATCAAGCGCCACCAGTATTTGGTGGGTAGTGCAGATATACATGTTGTCGCCGATCTTAATCGGCGTCACTTCGTTAGTGGTTTCACCCGAGTCATTTTCAGTTTTGAACTCACCAGTGTGGAAAGTCCACGCGACCTCGAGGTCTTTCACATTACTGTCGTTGATCTGGTTAAGTGGCGAATAACGGGTTCCTGCCTGGCTTCTGCCATAGGCAGGCCAGTCGGCTGGGGCAATACCGTCAACCGGTTGGGCTTGCGCAGGTTGGGCCGCAGTCAGACTGCCGTTGATCTCCTGAGGATCGTTGAAGATCGAGTAGACCAAAACAGCGATCGCGAAAGCCAGCGTGGCCGACAAAAACATTTTGCTGGCTTTCAAACGCGCATCGATGCCGCGCGTCACTGCCGGAATCAGCAGCCAGATACCCAGGAGGCCGAGAATATCGAAACGAGGTACTAATGCCCAGAAATCCGAGCCGGCCTCCCATAGCCCCCATAAGGCGGTCGCCAGCATCAGCACCCCGTAAAGCCAGATCGCCGCTGCGGATCGTCGCCAAAGCAAGACCGCACAAATGAGCAGCACAATGCCGGCGATGATGTAATACAAAGAACCACCCAATGATGCCAGCCATATACCGCCTATCAATAAAACAAGCGAAAAAATGGTCGTTATCACTACTGTGAAAATCCTGAATCCTGAGCCTTTCGCTTGCGTACTCACAAATTTATCCTCCAAGACCTAATACAGTTAGGTCTCTCTCAATAGTACCGAGGTAAAATCTATGTGAATATTAGACCATCAGCACCCAGTGCTAGGTTTTTGTGTTATCGAAGTATAGAGGCCGCACTACGGCCCCATGAAAACGAGACAACCCAGTTTCGCGGCTGCGTACAGCGGCGCCACGTTCGCCAGACATTTCGGGATGGAGGCGAAAATAGAAGCCCTGGAGCCGCGAAACCCCGGGGCTTTGCTTTTAGCTATTTTCGCAAGCATACAATCAGCGCCGCCACGACTCCGATCCAGATAACCCCAAGCACGCCCAATAGCTCAGGCAGCTGTAATCCAAACATTGTCCACACCGATCAACAACAAATTTCCCCGACTATAATTGACCCAATATTTACTCAAGCTGAACAGAAATGCCTTGAAAGCCAATAAAGGCATTCAGGATATTTCGGCCGGACATTTAGTTGTACGCATGGTTGACAGATCAGCTAAGCCGCAATGAAGTCAGGGTGACAAAAGGCCGAACCAGCCAAAACGGGATTTTCCGCCACGAATTCCAAATAACGGGATTCGCTCCGAGCAGGCCACCTATTCCATTTTTCCTACATGAAAATGAGGTCGTGCTAATTTTTACGACCACAAATGTAGGTACCAAAATTAGCGCCCTGATTCAACGGCAGGCCGTCGACGCTGCAACCAGCTCCCGCTCGTACCCCATCCGCTGCCGGCGCTCGGCCAGCAGCGCCCTCACCTTCACCTCCAGCGAATCGGATTTCTTCAGGCTGGCTGCTGTCCAATGAGGCACCTCCACCTCCACCTCCGGCGTATAGCACGACACCAACACTGGAACCTCAATTCTCACGGTACGCACTTCAGGCTCACGCCCTGCACAGCCCGCCAGAATCACCGCCATCCCAATCAGCAGCAACTTCATAACCCCAACTCCTGATCAATGATCTCCTCAGCAGGCTGAGCAGGATCACCGCCAGTCAGTTCCTGCAGCAATAGGGTCGGTATGAAATACGTGCAGCCTTCGCTGCAAGCAAGCTCATGCCAACACTCTCAGCGCCCGGACGTACAGTGCCCGCCGATCCGCTGCGCCGTTCAGACCGCCGTTGATGCGCCGAGTGATCGTGTCGAACTTGCCCGCATCGGCAAAAGCGTTCAGGCCTCTGCTCGACCAGAACCACGCGGCAGACATAAAGGAGTGCTGAGGCTTCTCCAACAGCTCAGGGTAAGGCCCAGGGCTTCGCCGCACTCGGCGTAGTTGGCACGGCCAGTGATCTGGATCAGGCCACGGCCGCGATATTTGGAGCCGTCTCCCGGAACGCTATTGCCCAGGTCTGCCCTGCCCTTGTATTTGGCCTGGGCCTTGGTTGGACACCAGATCTCTTTCACGTACTTGAGCTGGCCAGACTCATGACCGGCCTGCGCGATGAACGCCGCCACGCGCTTCAGGCCAACGATCTGGTAGTGGTTCATGGCGGTGTTTAATGCGGACACAAAAACGCCGGCGGATTTGCCGGCGTTCGGGAGAATCTGCAGCAGTTGCTGCGCGGTGATGGGCATTACTTTTCTCCAGGCGATCAAAAGCCCGTACTAGGGGGGGGTCTCAGTAAACAACCTCAATAAGTAGAGACGAGATGGCAATGTGCAACTATGGTGATACATACGCACTCGGTCGCTGAAGGAGTCAACATGATCTGGATCGCCATTATCTGCACCGCCACAACCGTCGCCTTCCTTGGCGCAGTGATAAATGCTTGGAGAGTTCACCTCAAAAAAAACGAGGAGCTCCACTAAACCCTGCTGGGGCCTAATCACAAGCACAAAAAAAACGCTCTAGGCGGTCAATGGTTCTGCGACTTAGGATCAGGCGATCCCATACTCGGCTTTCAGTGCTGCCACCAACTGGCCCAGCTTCGCCAAGCCGTCCGGGCTAGTGCGCAGAGACTCACTGAACAAGTAGGTGTCCCCTACCTTTGCCAGGCGCAAGCTGTTGCCGGAGGTGTGGTAGCCGATCTCGAAGTACCCTGTAGGCTCAACCAGGTGATTTGCGGATTTAACTATTTCGGCAAATGTATCAACCTGGTTGACCGCAAGGGACACCTTTCGCGTCTTATCGTCGTC
The DNA here is from genome assembly GCF_900475285.1 of Pseudomonas taetrolens. Taxonomy (NCBI): domain Bacteria; kingdom Pseudomonadati; phylum Pseudomonadota; class Gammaproteobacteria; order Pseudomonadales; family Pseudomonadaceae; genus Pseudomonas; species Pseudomonas taetrolens. Next base: position 2,655,504 of record NZ_LS483370.1, read on the forward strand.
GGCCACGACTACCGCCCAGACGCCCGCTGTTACTGGGGTTTCGGTAACAGGAGGCGTATTGCTCCCACCATATGACAACAGTCTTTTCACTTCTGGAAAGCCTACCATGACGTCGTAACGCAGCACTGTCGCGATCGGCGGCTGCATGGCGCAATTTCTCCGACCTGCATGTAGCCAATAAAAGCCAGTTGGCGGAGCAGGCGCTTCACTCGATTGGCGGGCTGTACGAAGTCGAACGACACGCCAAGGAGATGAGCGACGAAGACCATTGGCTTACGCCAGGAAACAGCGGTACCCATCTCTGAAAAACTGCATGAGTGGATGCTGGCTCAACGCGAACTTGTGCCCGAGGGTGCGCCACGGCTAAGGTCTTGGTTTCAGTCTTAAACGCTGGGTAGCGCTGACGCGGTTGCCGACGCAGCGGGCAAGTGAGATCGAGAAATTGCTGCCGCATAAGTGGGCGCCCGCTTAACATCGTCTAGCAGCAATACTAGAGAACTAGAGAACTGGAGAAAGGCCACCATCGATCCTTAGATTGGTGCCCGTGATGTACCCCGCAATCGGGCTCGCAAGGAATGCCACGGCTGCTGCGATTTCCTCCAACTGACCTACCCGACCTACAGGAACCTGGGCAAACAGTGGCAGGACATGGCGTTCGATCTCTTCCCATGGCGCATCTTTGCTGCACAGGCCTCGCTCCTCGGCCACCTCGCGAAAACGTGCGTCAAGGGTCGAACTGTGTATGGTGCCAGGAGAGATGGCATTGACGGTCACCCCGTCAGCCGCGACTGCTTTGGCCATGGATGCAGTCATTGCGTTGATCGCCGCTTTACAGGCGGAATAATCTGGCGCAGTGGGCGGCGGCATCGTTGCCGCAAGGCTGGAGATATTGATCACCCGGCCCCATTTCGCTTTCTGCATTCGGGGCAGTAGATGTGTGGTGACCCTGAGGGCCGCAAGAACATTTCGGTCATATGCCGATGCCCATGAGGCAGGCTGTGTATCCAACCAGCTCTCTTTTGCGCCACCTGAGCCACCAGCGTTATTTATCAATATATCTATCGATCCAACGAGCTTTTGCGCGGCCTCGATCAACTGCTGCACCTGGTCATCGTGCGTCAGATCACCCACCACTGTATGGGCACATCCGCCTGAGGCAATGATCTCATTGGCCACTTTTTCCACCTGAGCCGCGTCGCGACCATGGACAATGACAGTGGTTTTTTCAAGGGCGAGTTTCTTGGCAATTGCTTCGCCAATCCCTTTGCTGCTGCCGGTTATCAGTGCATTCTTACCGCTCAAACTCAAGTCCACGTGCCGTTCCTCTTTTACAATGCCGTTAACTTCCCAAGGTAGGGCGAGATGATGGACAAAACCAGTACGCACCTTTTTGTGCCTATCCCTCATGAGGAGCGCGAGATCTGCCTTGGGGCCAATGGTTCGGTAGCGCACGTGACGCGTGTGATCCGCATGATCCAGGGGCGCTGGAAGTTGCCCATTCTTTTCAGGCTCTACGCCGATCCCTCAATGCGTACTTTGAAGCTAAAGCGCGACTTGCCAGGCGTTACGCAAAAAGTACTAACGGAACAACTGCGGCAGCTAGCCAATGATGGTTTGATTGAGCGGATTGATTTCGGCGAGTTGCCTCGCAGGGTCGAATATCAGCTCTCGGAAATGGGTAGGCAGCTTCTACCCGTGCTCATAGCTATGCGAAAGTTTTCGGTAAGCCACCTGTCCTAAACTGCAATCAAAAAGCAAGGTGTGATCCGCAGACGCTTACGAACAATGAGCTGACCGCGCATTTGCATGAGCTTTTCCATTTAAATAGTAGTGACTGCGATGCGCTGATGGCACGCCCAGTTGAAGACAGGTAGCCCGGAGCAGTCCAACAAAGAGCTACTGTCGCGGATGCAAGTACGGGGATCAGTGTTAGGTCCTGCGCGATTACCAGCGACACCGATCATTGGCTGCGCACCGGTTGGCGCGTTGCTCAGCGTCACCTCGAGGGTGTTAAAGCCGGTCAGTTGAACAGCTGTGATCGTGGCGCTGTCAGTGCTATCGATCCAGCGTAGCCCCCAGAAGCCGGGGTCCAAGACGTTTACGGTATCAATCGCCAGCGGGCCTTCAGGCACGTTAAATCGCAGAAGAACTTTCGTATCAGAACGCACGGCCTCTACACAGGCCGTTGGCAGCCATGGCTCACCCTTTATCAGAGCGCCCAAGGGTGCGTATCTGACAAGTTCTTCGGGATAGCATTTTCGATAGCGAACTGGGTGCTGTCCTGTACCTGATTAACCCGCTCCATCGAAGGATATGAGCCTAGCAGTAACGGTGTTCCTCCGTTATTCAAGTACATATCAATGTACTTGAATGGATCGGGCGATAGAGCCAGCTTGGACGGCACAGAGAATACTGTGCCGCTTACCGTATTTCTGGCGAAGGGGTCAGGCGGATGCCTAAGTAGGAAAGCTCGGACAGCTCAAGCAATGACGATGGAGGGTATGGCCTGTCCATGGTTCACCTTAAGCTTGAAATAATAGCGAGTTGTCGGTATTGGTAAGCCATACCTACACGGAGACTCATGGATGATCTCGCTCAAATCCTTGTTTGTTGTTTGCGCACTCGCCCTTGCAAGCACTGCATCCTTCGCTGCCAATACGCCTTACGGTTCTTGCTCCGAACGCGCTCAGTCATACCAAGAGCGCTACGAGTCGACAATGCGAGCTGGCGACTTCGTCTGCTATCAAAAGGCTCTTGAACGAGAGCTCGGGGGCAATCCTGGTTATAACTGCGATCAAAGTGCTGATCATTACCAAGTGACGTACAAGGCGAATCAACGATCGTCTGACCTTGTTTGTTACAGGGAAGCATTGCAAAGAGAGCTAGGCTAGAAAACCAGTGGTTTGATATGCCGCACTCACCTGCGGCACGCCTGCCCTCTGCCCTCTGCCCTGCGGATCATTAGCGTACTGAATGGCGCTTAGCGATCAACTCTTCTGCCTTACCGAACTAATACCCATCTCGGGACTCTACTTATTCGTCTTGAAGACATTCCCATACCTCAATAGCTGGGGTCAGATGAATGGTGAGGTCGGATAGCTCTACCAGGGATGATGGAGAGAGGGGCTGATTATCCTACCTCCCAGCCAGATAACAAAACTGTCACAAATTATCTATATCGTTCCTGCGGCAGGAACGATAATGGCAATTTGCCACCATTCTAGAGCGCGACCTCTGCTCCAAGGAGTGCGGCTGTGGCTGCCAGTTGCAATGCTTAACCTCTCCGCTGGGGACAGGACATATCTAAAAAAAATTCTCTCCCTCTACACCGACGCAAATGGTAGAGAGCTTTTAGTGGGCCTCACGCGTCAAGAGTCAGAGAGATACCTTGTACTCTGCGAACAAATCAGAAGCTCAGGCTTTGTAGCAAACGCTGATTACTACGAGCTGAAGGAAAAGCACGAGCTTACTCGCATGCGGGTCATAGCAGCGCAGCTCTACCTGTGTACTAAAAACCCTGCAATACACTGAGCAACTGATTCAGCCTTCCCCGCCATCCAGCAGCACATCGATCAGCTTCTGCTCACCCAGGCGCATAGCGCCCAAGCACTGCAAGTCGTCGCACTTAGGTCCCAGCCCGAATACGGTGACCTCACCTTTTGTTATTACCAACACGCAGAATGAAGGGTCTTTCTCTGGTATGTGTGGCATCTCGGGTTCCTCCCCTGCTCAGGGAGCTAGAAACGAAAAAGCCCCAGCAACTGCTGAGGCTATGAATAGGTGCGGACTCGAACCGTCGCAGTATAAAATCGAATGGGAACGCTTCAGAACACAAGGGTAAAAAATGAAGGTGAATAAATCTTGCTCGGCCTTGGCCGCTGTAACCTGCCTGCTCCTTCTGGGATGCGAAAGCAAGCATGATCACATATTCCAGCTAGCACGGTGCGGAGTGGCAGCTAGTTTGGATGCAAACTCCGACCCATCAGTCCTCGCCCGGTCCGAAAAAGTGATATTCAATTACATGCATAGACACGGAATCGAAAGAACCTATAAAGAACTGACCAATATAACCAACCAAGCGACAGAAGAGATAATGGGTACTCCTGATACCCCTAATGCCGATTGGCCGACTAAAGCCCAAGAAATTGTAGAGTCTGACTTTTGCAAAACTAACCTCGCTTGAGGAGCGGCAATTTTCATCAGGCTCAGTAGCTCTGCACTACCGGCTTATCTGTGTCCAGACGTCCCGCCGGCTGCTCTGGCTGCAGTGGATCGGTTTTCTTTGGGCAATAAAAAACCCGACGCAATGGCCGGGCTTTCAGAGCAAGTTGCCTTAGGCAAAATACTAACTATGGCGAAACGATGCCGCCAGCCGTGCGGGAAGTCAATCGACTGTCACTAAAGTTTTCCGAACCTTGTCAGAAGCAGACTCCAGTGCGGTATTTACAACCCTTCCTCTCATTTTCAGGACCAAGTCCTCACTAGGTATCGAATATTTCGTTCTGAGAGTTTCATGGCCTGAAATCCGTAATGCCCAACTAAGTCAGCGAGTGCATCCTCGATATCCGGAGGGCACGCGCTGTAATCGAGCTTCATTCTGATCATCTCGGCGCCTATCCAACCAAGACCTTCGATTTCTTTAAAACCGTGAAGCCCATTCTCGGCGGCTCGAAAGCTCAACTATATCGACCGTTTACGAGACATCACATCGTTTGACATCATGATGTCATTACCTCACGATGTATAGATGAACTTTGAACTTGAAAACTCACCTCTTTACTCTAAAGTCGAGATAGCAATCGCTGCAGATATTGCTACGGCTATCCTACCTTGCGGCAGCCAGCTTCCCTCTGAAAACCGCCTAGTTGAGCGCTTTGAGGTCAGCCGAACAACAGTGCGAAAAGCGATTGAGAATTTAGTGGCTCGTGGGCTTGTTGAGATCCGACGGGGCAAAGGCACTTTCGTCACGGAGCCGAAGCTCACCCAAGAATTGAATGAGTTAAGCGGATTCGTTGAAGATATGGTGGCGCTCGGCCGCCACCCTACCGCTCGACTCTTAGACAAACGCCCTCTGCCCGCCACAAAAAAGGTCGCGCAGCACTTAAGCGTCACACCCGGCACACAGGTATACCGAATCCAGCGTGTTCGTTTGGCTGATGGCGTGGCCATGTCGTTCGATGAGACTTATTTGCCGCTCGATATTGGCGAGAAGATAGTCAGTAACGATCTGGAGGCAGAGCCTATCTTTGACCTTCTGGAGAACAAGTACGAGCTGCCCCTGATCGAAGCCCAGTATCAACTCGAAGCCGCCAAAGCAAACGAGCATGTCGCTCATGCATTAGGAATCGAGGTCGGAAGTCCGATTTTCCTTATCGAACGCACGTCCTACACCGAGGGGGATCGCCCAATCGATTACGAAAGGCTTTACTACCGTGGCGATCTGATCCGGTTTTCCACTCGGTTGTCCAGGCGTACGCGCACGCGCACGTGACTGGAATCGCAGGAATGGAAAACTCAATGACTCTCTGGCTATTCGTGGCTGCCTTCGGCGCGAGTGCCTTGGGGGGCGTGCTGGGCATGGCAAGTGGCATTTTTATTGTGCCGATTCTTACGCTGCTATTTGGCGTGGATATTCACGTGGCCATTGGTGCGAGCATCATCTCAGTCATCGCTTGTTCGTGTGGTAGTGCAGCTCCATTTTTGAAAGGGCGCCTGACCAACATTCGGCTCGCTATCGTTCTAGAAACGGCCACCACTCTTGGAGCAGTGACCGGTGTGCTCCTGATCGGTATTGCCTCAACGCCCTTCCTCTATGGCCTGTTTGCCGTCATTCTGGCTGTCTCCGCAAAACAAATGCTTTCGCGCCGTTGTGAGATGATTGATACCAGTGCGCCCAATGTAAAGAGTTGGGGTACGGTGCTGCGCCTGCATTCGAGCTTTCCCGACCGAGTCCTTGATCGAGACGTACCGTATCAAGTCGGTCGCGTGCCGCTCGGCTTATCGCTGATGTATGGCGCGGGCCTAATCTCGGCATTGCTCGGCATCGGCTCCGGCGTACTCAAAATCCCTGCGATGGACACTGCCTTGCGGCTGCCTATCAAGGTTTCATCTGCTACGTCGAATTTCATGATCGGCGTGACAGCTGCGGCGAGCGCTGGGGCCTACTTCGTGCGGGGAGACATTGATATCGGCATTGCAGGCCCTGTCGCCTTGGGCTCCGTAGCAGGGGCACTACTGGGAGCGCGCCTGTTGATTTGGCTACCCGCTGACAAGCTGCGTATTTTCTTTGTCATTATCTTGGTGTTACTCGCTGTTCAAATGCTTCTGAGCGCTTTGGGCGTGCATGTACCAGGAGGATCCGCATGAAATCCCCAATCGACAATTTAGAACGCAGTGAAGAAATCATCGCCACGTTGCTCTGGTATGGTACTTGGCTTGCATCGGTCATTATTGCTATTGGTATGGCCTTGAATGCCCTTCGGCCGCTCGAGGTCTCGCTTAGCGCATGTTTTAGCAGCTATAACATCGTGAAAATTGGTGTGGCGCTATTCATTCTTTTGCCAGTGGCGCGTGTGGTGTTGATGCTGGCGATTTTTTTGCGCGAGCGTGATTTTGCTTACGCGGCAATTTCAGCGCTAGTCTTGGTAACTATCGCGGCCGGAATCGTAATTGGACTTTAACGGAAGCAAATCAAAGCTCCTCCTGAGCGGCCGCATAATCCAGCCCAACCAAGACCTAAAGCGCGACCTAGACATCCCTGCACAGGTCTGGGCAGAGTTTCTGGATCAAGCCAGGGAGCGTTAGGCGCAACTCAGAACATTTTCAAAACGACTGCTTTCAGGCTACGCCTTATACGCCTCAATGCGAGAGCTAAAGAATAGCGAAGGCCTTGAAGTCCTGACCAGCCGCCTTGACAGCTATCTAAACTTTTACCAAAAACTACGAGTGTCTGACCCAAGGCATTCACTGTCACAAAAACTTGCGAGAAAGCTCCAGCGCAAAGATAGAAATCGATCAAGACGACTCGGCTCGACTCCCTACCAGCGCGTATATGAGTCGTCCATTGAAGTGAAGGCGAAAGAACGCTTGGCCGAACCCAAAATTGGCCTGGGCATCGACAGCATTCTGCCCCCAACTCAAAAAGTACGTCGCGACCAAGTTAGGATAGACTCACACACGCAGCCCCTCGAAAACAATCAGTCCTATCACGCCCTATATGTCGCTGGGTGGGCACTAACCCCAGAAGCAGACTAAGACCAGCGCAGGCTTCTTGTATCTGGCGTCTTTGCAATCCCCCTCCCCCGCCTAGACTCCAAACGCCGGGTTGAGGCTCCACCCTCTCGGTACTGGCCCGCCTGCCCCCCACAGGCGGGCTTTTTTGTGGCTGTCACTTGAGGAGTGATCCCAGAACCAGATCTAGCGGAACTGGAGGCAAAAACACCCGATGAGTTCGCCGAAAGATCGTCCAAAAGGACGATGTAGCGTTTCACTGTGTATTTGATGCTGCCTAAGTGTTCATTCCGCATCAGGCCTAATCGAGTGCCCCTGCCTACCAAACCCAGTATCCATTCGTGAGCAAGGATTAGTGATGAGCGACAGCGCTATCGAAATTACCAATCTGCTCTACCTTTATGCCGAAAGAATGGACGGGGGTGACTTGGAGGGTGCCGCCGCTCTCTTCCGACATGCGCAAATCAAAGTCACGAGTTGCGAAGATTTTCTTGATTCGGCTGCAATGCTGCTCATCTGGAAGCAACACATAAAAATTTATCCTTGCGGGACTCCACGGACAAAACATGTCATCAGTAATCCGATAATCGAAATCGATGAGGCCTCAGGCAAGGCGACGATACGCTCTTACTACACAGTCCTTCAGGAAACCACCGAACTCTCCCTTCAGCCAATCGCTGCAGGCCGTTACCACGACGAATTCGAGTGTGTCGGCCAGACGTGGCGTTTCTCCTTTCGCGATTATTCACTGCTGGAGTTCACAGGCGACATGAGATTTCATCTAAAAGGCTATAAGGGCTAGATCCCCACGTACTCGGCCGATTGATGTCGTCGCAGTCCAAGCATAGGCTGGAGATGTCTATGATGCGGGGGGCAGTCCATCTATCTCTCCGACCACCTAGAAGATGTGATCGAGCATTGCTACACAGAGCTACGCAAGTCAGCCAACCACAACCAGATGGTGGCTTCGGGGTGGATCGCTATTCCAGAGTCGATATCGCTCGATGAAGATCACGCAGCGCGGATCTTTGAAGCAGTCGGCGCCTGGAGCCAGCAAAAGGTTGCGGCATGAAACGCATATCCCGCATCCAGCAACGCAAACGTCAAACATGGCTGGCACTGCGGGCCAGCGGAATTGAAGAAGTAGGCCATGGCTGCCCAGCAGAAAGAACGATCAGCAAAGACTGCTGCGAGGCGAAAGGCCCGCGGCGAGGAGGAATTACGGCTTCATGCCCTGGAAGGCACGCGAATAGCCTTGTCTGAGCTGATGGCCTGGAACGGGATTGATGAGCAAGGCGAGGCAATGACCTTGATGATTCATCACCTACATGCCCTCGGTCCTGCTGGATCTGCGCAATTCCTAAAGCCACCGCGACACAAAACCGCGATTAGCGAAAACGTGTCGCGGAAATTGGAGCTGGCCTACCAGCGTGAGGCTTTGAGGATTGGTCGCCATGACTAATTAGCGTTTTTTTGCTTCTTCCATCACTTGTCTAATTATTGCGTGGACATCCTTAATATCATCGTGGCTCACGGCCATCCGGCCACTATCCATGACGACTGATTCCGCATCAATTTCCAGCAAATTTAAATCAATGTGCTGTTTTCTGGCAGCCAGAATTATTGCTACCGCAGCGTCAGCCAAATTTGCTTCATTTTTATTCACGCATTTCTCCTTGATCCGGCTACATGCCGCCATCAGTAATACCCCAAATGATGCCAAATTGCCACCATTAGCCACGGAGGGCGGCCCCTGACTGTAGAGAATCCATGGACAAGAACACAAAGATCCTGATCCCAGAAATCCCCGGCGATTGGGTTGACCGCACTCGCTCCGGAAAAACCAACATCTGGAATCACGCCATTCATGGTAGACCTCACGTCAACGGTTTAGCTGAGGTTCGGTTAGAGCCACCGGAAGCCGGTCTGTACGCAGAGCGTATCGATGACGCGTGGTATTGGGTGTCCGGTTGCGCTAAATGCAATGGCACAGGAGAAAAGTGGAGCTACAGCGCCAGCACTCACGGCGTAGACGAGGCACTGTCGACCATCAGTGCCGGCGGAACTCACCACGCGCTTGTGCAGCCAGTGACAGCTCCGTTCCTAACCGAGTGCGCCAATGGATCATCGCAGCGCAATTTCGATGTACAGGAGCCCTTGCGCACGCAGGTGGCACAGGTGAAAGGCGGCCACTTCGCCATGGTTGCGGCGAACATGGTGACATTGCGGAAGGGCTCGGTTGGCGCAGCAGTTGCAGGCCCGCTCGGAGTAGTTGCCACCAGTACCGGGCATCACGCGGTATCGGCTGCGTTCTTCGAACAAACAAACGGTGGGTTCTACAAAGGGGACGGCCGATCAGCTTTTGACCCAATCTCGACCATTTGCCAGTCAGGTTCCAATCAGCGCCTAGTCAACGCGTACCTGGTGAAGTACTACGGAAACGAGAAGGACGGCATTTCGCTCACCGAGCCGATGCATACCCTACCGACGAAAGATCGGGTCGCGCTGGCCGAGGTCGTGCAGGTGCCAGACATCATCAAGCTATATCAGCGTTTAGCAGCCTGACCCCCGGTGCTTTCAGGATCTCGTGGAGCCGCTTTGAAACAGCTTCGTATAAGCGAAATAGCCAATAGCGATCTCGCCGACGGCCATCAACCCAAATACTGCTCCAAACATAAAGGATGCGGCGATAAAGCCTATCGCTACCACTCCTACAAATCCTTGAAGGATTTGCAGTGTCTTGGGGTCAATCGACAGCCTTCCGTTGAAAATAAACGCCGCGGCAACGCCTATTAGCACACCGACAATAATTCTCGAAAACATAGTTCAACTCCCTTTGTTTGAAGTCCGGGAGTGTACTCCAAGCCGCCTTCAAATCTCACTATCCACCGCCCTAGCATGACCCGGCCAAGGACACCCCATGACCGCCCTCCGCCGAACCGTAAAGATTCGCGGTGCGCCCATACAGGCGCTCGACCTGCAAACGATCTGCTACAAGTGCGACAGATCGCGTGCCCACGGCAACCACACCAAATACAGCAAGTTGCGCCAGGCCGAAGCGGCTGAGCGGCGCGCCCGGGAGAGAGTATGAACGGAATACATTTTCTGTCACGTGAAGAGGTATGCACGCTCACCGGCGCAAAGACAAAGGCTGGTCAGGTGTTAGTACTTAAGAGGAACGGCATACGCCACACTATTAAGCGCAGTGGTTGGCCATGCGTCATCGCATCTGCACTGATCGGCGAGACCGTTACAGCAACAGAGAAACCTAAATGGCAGCCTCGGCTGGTGGGATAGATGGGAAGAAAGCCAACTAGGCCGGGGGAGCATTCCCCGGCTACGCGAAAGAAAGCGCGGCGCCACAACGTATTACCTTTATGACACTGGCGGAACTCCTCGCAAGGAAAGTACATGCAGGAAGTTGTTCCGACAAAAGCACCTGCGACGCAGAAAGGCAATGCCCGAGAATTGAAACAGCTATTGAGCTTCTTCAATGACCCGCCCGCCCCTCTTGAAGCTATCGAGCCACAGCATGTTGGTCAGTATTTACGCCATCGCGGGAAAACTGCACCTGTTCGTGCGAATAGAGAGAAGGCATTACTCAGTGCAATCTGGAATTTTGCCAGAACCAGCGGTTACACAGCCTTGGCAAACCCATGTGCAGGCGTTAAAGGAAACAAAGAAAGCGGCCGTGACATCTATGTCGAAGATGAAATGCTTGCGATGGTTTACATGCACGCCGACCAGCCTCTAAAGGACGCTCTCGACCTGTTTTATCTAACGGGCCAGCGTATCGCTGACACACTCAAAATGGACGAGCGCGACATCAGAGACAACCAGCTGGCCGTTCAGCAAGGAAAAACCAGGACCAAGCGACGAATATAGGTTGTGGGAGAATTGAAGGTCGTAATTGACCGGATACTAGCCAGGAAAGCCGGCCACAAAATCCGAACCAGCAAGCTGATCGTGATGGACAACGGACAACCAATGACCAGCAGCATGTTGCGTGGGAGATTAGATAGTGCTCGTGAAGCTGCGGGGGTTGAAAAATCTGACTTCCAGATGCGGGACCTGCGCGCAAAGGCCGGTACCGACAAGGCAGAATCGAGCGGAGATATCCTGCAAGCGCGAGATCAACTGGGACACACAACTGTCGTAATGACCGAGAACTATATCCGCAAGCGAATTGGCAAAAAGGTCACGCCGACAAAGTGAATTGCGGCCCAGATAAATAATTGCGGCCCGGAAAACAACAAGGGCCTGCACGCGGATCGCCTGCAAGCCCTTGATATAGATGGTGCCCGAACCCGGAATCGAACCGGGACGCCCTTACGAGCGGGGGATTTTAAGTCCCATGCGTCTACCAGTTTCGCCATTCGGGCGGTAGCGCTGTGAAGCGGGTCAGGCAGACGTGGCTTTTGCAATCTGTGTGCTCAAGCGCCTGCGTGACAGGTGGGTGAATATATAGAGCCTGCGCCAATGAGGCAAGTTGGTTAGTGCTCATTCATGGAGATTTTTTTATTCAGTCCCAGGATAAAACACTCGAAAAATCATAGGGCTATGGTCCGGGCTGCGAGTTTTCGAGCCGAATCCGGCTGCCTCCTTGCATGTCTTTTGCTTAAGCGACGATCCTTGTCGCTGCTGTATTTGAGTCGCCGTTAGAAGCCCACGGTGGCTGAAAGCAGGTAGGTTCTGGGTGTTGAGAGGGTCAGGCCCGGTTCGCTGTCATCCGAGGCGCCGGCCGAGCTCCAGTATCGTTTGTCGAGGACGTTCTCGATGTTGGCGCGCAGTGTTACGGCGGTGCTGTCGACCTTGAAGGCATAGCGCGCGCCCACGTCAAAGCGTTCCCAGGCATCGATTTCCTTGGTGTTGGCCTGGTCCAGGTACTGCGAACTGGTGTAGATGCCCCGCCCGTTCAAGGTCAGCCCCTGGACGGCAGGCACATCCCATTCGGCCCCCAGGTTGACGTTGTACTTCGGCGTGGCAGGCGCTTGGTTGCCGTTGAAGGCGCCACCGGTGGTGTCGGTCAGTTTGCTGTCGATGTACATCACGCCGCCGAGAACGCGGAATCCGCTCAGGGGTTCGCCAAAGACACTCAGTTCCACGCCGCTGTTCTGCCGCTTGCCGCTAGGGCCAAACACCCGCGTCGTGGCGTTGGTCTCGTAAGCAGGCTGCTTGATGCGGAACGCACTGGCGGTGATCGCCAGCGAGCCCAGGTCATACTTGGCGCCCACCTCGACCTGACGGCTGACAAAAGGCGGGAATATCTGGTCTTCGTTGACCGCTGTCGACGGGGCGATCTTGCCCTGGCTGAGGCCTTCCATGTAATTGGCATACAGCGACAGTTCGTCGGTCACCTTGTAGAGGATGCCGCCCGAGGGCGAGACCTTTTCTTCGTCATAGGCTGTGGCACCTTTGATGCCATTGCTCCAGTCATCCACCTTGACCCGCTGCCAGCGCGTGCCCAGTGTCAGAAGCAGCCTGTCACCAAAGAAACCGAGAGTGTCGGAAAGAGCCACGCCACTGAAGCGGTTCTCGGTATAAACCTTAGGGTCAATTCGCGTCGGTGTGTCGGGCTTGGGTGTTTGTACTGGGTGATAGAGATTGCTGGATGATGGGGCATAGCGAGCACCGCCATTTTCAAAGTCCATGTAGAAGTCGTTGGCCGCCAGATTGACTTCATGGCTCACCGGCCCGGTGTGGAACCAGGTACGTACCCCGGCGGTGGCTGTCCTGACATTTTCGTCACGGGTGAAGTCCCGCGGCTGCACGCTGAAATCCCCTGCATCGTTGGTGACCGACACGGCATGGCGGAGGAAATCGTGGTTGCTTTTACGCACGCCCACTGCGCCGTATAGCAGGGTCGAATCACTGACGTCATATTCAGCGTTCAACGTGCCGAAGGTGTCCCGGGTGCGGGCCTTGCTCCAGGCCTGAGCGTAGTTATGGCGCACATCATTGGCATTCGGGACCTTGGCGTTCGGACCGACCTGCACCCGCTCCTGAGGGGCATCGGTATCGCGTTCGGTGTGCCCGATATCAGTCGAAAGCCGCAAGCGTTCGCCACGAAAGTCCAGCCCCACGACCGCCATCTCACGGTCGACGCTCTGATGGTCCCACTCGGTGTCACCCGACTGCTTTACGCCATTGAAGCGTATCCCGAACTGGTTCTCGTCACCGAACCGACGCCCGACATCCACGGCGCCGCCGACCTGACTATTGGAGGCGTAGCTGCCGGTGAATTCGGTGATCGGCTGGTCGGTAGCGCGCTTGGGCACGACGTTGATCCCCCCGCCGACACTGCCGCGGGGCGAGATGCCATTGATGAGCTGGCTGGGGCCCTTGAGGATATCTACCCGATCGACCATTTCCATATCGATCGTATAGGTCGGCAGGATGCCGTAAAGGCCGTTGTAAGAGACATCGCTGTTGAACAGGCTAAAGCCGCGAATGGTGAACTGCTCGTAGCGGCCTCCGGCCGGATTGGTCACCCGAACGGAGGGGTCATTGGCGATCAGGTCACCCAGGGTCCGGGCCTGCTGATTCTTGACCACTTCCTGGGTGTATGTGGTCATGCTGAACGGGGTTTCCATGAAATCTCGGGAACCGAGCAAGCCCTGCGTCCCCCGGCGTGCGACCTGCCCGCCGGCAAAGACCTCGGCACCCGCTGCACCGTCGGCACCCAGTACCGAGGTCGTGGGTAATTGCACGCTGCCGCTGTCGGCGGCCACCCGCGTCAGCGTGTAGGCCTCACTGCCCGCAGGCAACAGTTGCAGGCCGGAGCCCTGCAGTAATCGGTCGAAGCCCTCTTCCACCGCATATTCCCCGGACAACCCGTTGCTGTTGCGGCCACTGACCAACGCCGGGTCCACCGCCAGATTGACCCCCGCCAACCCGGCAAAGCGCGTCAATGCGGCGCCCAGGCTACCGGCCGGCACCTGATAGCTGCGGCGCTCGCCGGTGTCGGCCCATGTGGGTGAGATCAATAAAGGGCTGGAACTGAGGGTCAACACAAGACCAAATCGCAACAACGGGTGCACGCGCAAAGACGGTACTGCAGGCATGGGAGGAAGCTCTCGTATTTTATTCACTTAGGTGGAATGACCGGTGAAGTGAATAAAAGGGACAGACTTCACACACTTTTATGTCGCGGCACCAGGCTGACCCAGAAACGGGTGCGTGTCTGCACCTGCAATGGCAGGCTGGCAGCCAGCAGTGCAAGAATGCGATCGGTATCGTCCAGTCGAAAGCTGCCCGTGACGCGCAGCGCTTCGAGGGCCGGATCCCAACGCAGCACGCCGGGGCGATAACGGCCCAGCTCACGAAGAAAATCCCCGAGGGGCTGGTTCTGCGCCATCAGCACCCGCTCACGCCAGCCCGGCAGCGAGGCATCGAAGGCACTCACCGGGCCTGCCCCGCTCGCCCGCAGGCTCACCTGCCGGCCCTCCGGCAACAGCAACGGCGGCCCTTGCAGGGGCTGTAACTGCGCCGTGCCACTGACCACCGAGACCTGGCAATCCTCACGATCAAGACGTACGCAGACTTCGCCACGGCTGAGCGTGAAACGCCCATAGGGCGCCTGGACGGTCAACGCGGCCGAGCCTGGAACCTTGAGGGCGATTTCTCCGCGAACCAGCGTGATGAGCCGGGAACGCAAATCGACATTCACTGCACTGTCGGTATTGAGCTGCAGCGTGCTGCCATCGGCCAGCGATGAGCGCGTGTGTTCACCGGTGGCGGTGTGCAGGTCAGCCTGCCAGACCTCCAGCGGCAACTGGCGCCCCAGCAACCAGGCGGTCGGCACCAGGGCCGACACACACAAGGCCTGTTTGAGGATTTTGCGCCGTCCCGGATCCGGACGATCCAGGGTAGCCATCGCCAGCGCCAAGGGCAGGCCACGAAAACGCTGGCGTAACAACTGAACCTTCTGCCAGGCAGACTCGTGGGCGCCGTGGCTGTCGCGCCAGCGTTGCAACTGCAGGTGATCCTGCTCACGGGCCGCGCCCGACTCCAGCAACGCCAGCCATTGCGCAGCCTCCCGCGCCACTTTGCGGGCTTCGGGCGAGTGGCCGCCAGCGTTCAACAGTCCACCAGCAGGCAATGCTCGTAGGCCTGCGCCATGTAGCGTTTGACCGTACGCTCCGAGACTTGCAACCGTTCAGCGATTTCGCGGTAGCCAAGCCCTTCGAGCTGGCTCCAGAGAAACGCACGACGTACCGCCGCCGGCATGCCATCGAGCAATTCGTCCAGGGCCTGCAGGGTTTCCAGCAGCACCCAACGCTGCTCCGCAGACGGCACACAGTCTTCAGGCAACTGCGCCAGGGCCTCCAGATAGGCCCGTTCCAGGCTTCGGCGCGTGTAAAAATTGCTGAGCAGACGTTTGCCGACCGTCAGCAGGTAAGCCCGCGGTTCACGCAGATCTGACAGTTGCCGGGAGCTGGCAAGTACCCGCACAAAGGTGTCCTGGCTAAGGTCTGCCGCATCCCAGGCATTGCCCATGCGTCGTCGCAGCCAGTTTTCCAGCCAACTGCTGTGATCGCGGTACAGGGCATGCAGGGTCTGCTCCGTTGGCGTCGATGCGTCAGTCATTTCAAGAGACCCTGTGGGAAAGCGGCGGTAAATGAGACTGATTCTAATTAGTACTCCACCACTTGACCACGCTCTTTTTCGACGCGTTACGCCCCTCCGCCCCTGAACCGCGCCACTCCCCTCCTGCCTCTGGCATCACGCCGCTGATTATTCGTCCGTTGAGGACAGCGCAGACCCGCTGACATCGACCAGGGCTATGGTCCCGGGAGCCTTGTGGTCGCGGCGATCATTGAGCCAGCCATTGATCTGCGTGCTGAACTCGGGAGGAGCCTTGCGCCCGGTGCGCCGTCCCAGGTCGAGAATGGTTTGCTGTGCAAGGGCTTCTTCCATGCGTTTTTGAGCGGTCATCATTGCCGCATTGATACCGCACATGCCCTCCAGCGCCCACTGCGGGGCCGAACCGCCGAACACCGCGCAACGCCCGCGAATTTCCCGACAGTCGAATATCTGCTTGGGACCGTCAATGGCATTGACGATGTCCAGCAGGGTGATTTCGTCCGAGGGCCGGCCCAGTTTGAAACCGCCGCGTACCCCTTCGGTGGCCAGCACCAGCTTGGCTTTTGCCAGCTTGGTAAAGACTTTTGCCAGGTACTCCAGCGGGACACCCTGCAATTCAGCCAGGTCGCGCACGCTGGCCTCACGACTCTCGCCCCGCTCATCCAGCAGCAGCAACAGGCAATGAATGCCGTACTCAACCCCGGCACTGTAAAGAGCCATCTGCATCTCCGACTTATGTATTCGCCTCACAGTTAACCGCTTACCTGCAGCCGTAGCAAGGACTCGCTGAAAACCGAAGCTTTCCTGCAGCAAGTCAATCGGTTCAGAACGCTGCACGACGACCGTAACCACGCCGTGGTCTGGGCGTTTGAGCACTATTCCACAGATTTTCCCGGCAACGGGACCGGCCGGTTGATAAAAAATTCTTGCACAAACAATCTACGACCAATAGAGTCGTAGTTGTTCGGCGCGCTCCGCAACTCCGAACGAAACGATCCAGCCATGGCCCGCATCACGATGCCCGCCACTGTTTACCCAACCTGAAATGACTGCTTTGGAGCACACAATGAAAAAACAAATCCTGATCGTCGGTGCGGGCTTTGGCGGTATGTGGAGTGCGCTGAGTTCGGCGCGACTGCTCGATAAACATGAACGTGAGGACGTACAGATCACCGTGCTTGCGCCTGAGGCCAGCCTTGCCGTACGGCCGCGCTTCTATGAGCCGGACGTGCACACGATGAAAGCTGAACTGGGTCCGCTGTTCGACTCGGTCGGGGTGAACTTCATCCGCGGCGTAGCCGACACCATCGATGTGGCAGGGAAAACGGTCGGTTTCACCGACGCCAATGGCAGCGCGTCCGTGTTCAACTACGACAAGCTGGTACTGGCCGCTGGCAGCCGCGTGGTTCGCCCTGCCGCGGTGAGCGGTGTCGAGCATGCATTCGACGTTGACCTGATCGCCGAAGCGAGCCGCCTCGAAAATCATCTCAAGAGCCTCGCTCAACAACCTGAGTCTGCGGCGCGCAATACCGTCGTGGTGGCGGGCGGCGGTTTCACCGGAATCGAGACGGCAACAGAAATGCCGGCCCGTCTACGGGCTGCCCTTGGCAACACGGCGAAGGTGCGGGTCATCGTGGTCGACCGCGGCACCAAAATTGGTGCAGCCCTGGGTGAAAACATCAGCCCTTCAATCGTCGAAGCCAGTCAGGCACTGGGCATCGAATGGCAACTGGGCGCATCGGTGGTGGCCGTTGATCCGCAGGGCGTCACCCTTGCCGACGGGCAACGTATCGCCGCCCACACGGTGGTCTGGACTGTCGGTGTGCGTGCCAGCGCCCTGACTGAACAAGTACCCGGTGAACGTGACAGCTACGGACGCCTGCACGTGGACCGCACCCTCAAGGTGATCGGCCAGCAAGACGTCTACGCCACGGGTGATACGGCCTACGCTGCTACGGATGACCTGGGCAACTTCGCCATGATGACCTGTCAGCATGCGATCGCCCTGGGCCGCTCCGCCGGTAACAACGTCGCCGCCGACCTGCTGGGTGAAGCGCCCATCCCTTACAGCCAGCTCAAGTACGTCACGTGCCTCGACCTCGGGGAATGGGGCGCGGTGTACACCGAAGGCTGGGACCGTCAGGTGAAACTGATCCGGGAGGAAGCCAAGCAATTGAAAACCACGATCAACTCGGTCTGGATCTATCCGCCGGCAGCCGAGCGGGTTTCAGCGCTGGCTGCGGCCGATCCATTGATTCCGGTGGTCGCATAAGTCGAAATCCTCATGCCTGGTCTTTACCCACGCGAGGATCAGTCCCGGTGTGGGTAAAGACCAGAACCGTCGGCTCGGACAACTGCCCGTACACATCAAATGCAAACACCTCAAGGGTGTACTCCACGTTGACTTTCAGGTTAGCCACATAGGTTATGGGATAAATAAAGATCGTTTGATTGTGGTGCCCGTCCAGCATGACTTTCACCCCGGCCCCGGCTGACTCATCGTCGACGAAAGTCCACTTCAGCAAGATCGACGTGGCGGAGTACGCGAGCAATTCTACATATGGTGCACAAGGCGGAGGTGAAGGCGCCGGCCCCTGGGTTTTGAACGTGGTGGTGGCGGGAGTCGAGACGTTTCCCGCACTGTCCCAGGCCCGTACGTCTATGTAATGCAGGCTGCCCCCGGTCAACCCGGTGAGCGCCAGGGCGGGTTCCTGCACTTCGAGCATGCGCAAGCCATTCACCAGCACCCGGTAGCCGCCCACGCGGTCTTCATCGCTCGACGGCGCCCACCGCAACTGCGCAGACGTTTCGCTGATATCGGTGACCACTGGCGTCCCGGGCTGCGTCGGGCGCACCCCGTCCAGCACCGTTGCCTGCAGCTCGCTGACCGCTGAGTACTCAACCTCCACGTAGGCCCGAACCTTAAAATTGAAGACATGCGGCCCCGGACCGGATGACTGATCTATCAGCTCGAAGCTGTAACTGAAATACGCCTGATCGGTGACAATCTGGCCATTGATCCACACCTCGTACCACGGGCCGGCAGGGTTGCTGTCCCAGGCCAGTCGGCAGAGGCCGTTGTGCTGGCTAAAAGTCAGCCCGGCGGGCGGGCTCAACAAGGTTTTGAACCAGGCCTGCGAGATCTCGGACACCAACCCGCTGTCCTCATACTCCGCACGCACTTCAACACGATGCTGCGCATGATTCTCCAGCCCGGTGAGCGTGAAGTGGCAGTCCCGGGTATACCCGACGAGCGTTCCATACAGCGTAATGCTGTACCTGAGCGCTATGTCGATACCGCTCGCGGGCGTCCAGGACACAGTGGCCGACGTATCCGTGATGTCACTCAACTCGGGAACCCCGGGTTTGCCCGGAGGCGGCAACCGCAACAGACGAAACGACTCCGGCCCGGAGCTGACGCCTTCGGCCGTGACCGCACGGACCTCGATCAGGGTGTCCTGATCCGGGTGTAGCCCGGTGAGGGTATAAGGCGGTCGTGTGACCTCCACATAAATATCAGGGCCTGTTATCCGGTAGTGCGAGGCATTCGGGCACAGCTTGCAGGTTGCATAAGGCTCATCCCAGGTCAGCGTGAGGGACGTCAGGCCGGCTCTGGTGCCTTGCAGGTTCCCGGGGCTGCAAATGGGACGGAGTTGCACGGGGGGCTTGGAAAGTTGGGTCATGGGGCGCGCTCCGTATCGTTGGCAACGCTTTTTTACCCTCCTTTGCAGGTTCACGCACCTCACAGAACTGCTAGTTGCGCGGGGTGTACGGCGCGCGTATGGCCCTTGGACGAATGCTGCAGACAAACGAAAATGACCAACGGTTCAGCGCCATGAACCCGTGTTAGAGCCACATCCGCGAACGGTACTTTGTCGCGCCTATGCAGCGAATATGCCTACATGTTTGAGCCCGCACAGATGACATAAACATCCAGCCGGAGCGAATTAAAGTGCTGCACCTGTTATTTCTTACAGGTTTCAAGATCGAAATATAGCGTTATAAATGGCCCGTCCCTACAACACAGACATACGCATCT
Source organism: Pseudomonas taetrolens (assembly GCF_900475285.1). Lineage (NCBI taxonomy): Bacteria > Pseudomonadati > Pseudomonadota > Gammaproteobacteria > Pseudomonadales > Pseudomonadaceae > Pseudomonas > Pseudomonas taetrolens. The sequence goes on from NZ_LS483370.1 coordinate 2,675,359, forward strand.
GTAAGCAAGGTCGCGCGAACCACGCCCACTTGAGACAGGAAGGATCCGCTGCGCCCACATCATAGAGTGATAAACGGGAGAGCTTCTCATGCACCGTTCGAATCAGATCGCCGACAGATCCGCCACAGCCCGGTCGTCATTTCAGGTAACGACCAACGAGGACCTGCAAGGCATCACACTCACCAAACGCGAAAAAGAAGTCCTGCAATGGAGTGCCCGGGGCAAATCGTCCTGGGAAATCGGCCAGATCTGCTGTTGCAGCGAGGCCGGCGTCAATTATCACTTCTGCAACATTCGCCGCAAATTCGGCGTCAGCTCACGCTGGACTGCCGTGATCAGGGCCCTGGAACAAGGCTTGATTCATCTGCCCTGAGCCGGTCGGGCGCAGTGACGTACCGCGTGGTGGACTGCCCATGAGCGCCTCCCCCACGCCACTGCGCATTATCCTCGCTGACGACCACCCGGTGGTGTTGATGGGGGCCAAAATGGCCCTGGCCCCTTACACGATCGTCGCACAAGCGCACACTGCCGATGAGTTGATCGAACAGCTGGAATGTACGCCCTGTGACATCCTGATCACCGATTACTCAATGCCTTATGGACGCTTCCCTGACGGCCTGGCCCTGACCGGTTACCTCAAACGGCATTTCGCTCAGGTACAGGTGATCGTGATGACCATGTTGCGCCACCCGTCCTTGTTGCAAGCCCTGCTCCACGGGGGCGTATGCGGCATATTCGACAAACGAAGCCCGCTGGGCGAGCTGGTTCGGGCGGTGCAAACCGTGAACAAGGGCCGTGTTTACCTCAGTCCTTCTTTCGCCGGTATTCTTCAGGCCCGAACGCTCGCCTGTGCCCCTGATGCCGCGGCGCAGGTCTACCTGACCAAGCGCGAAATCGAAGTGGTGCGCCTGTTCGTCCAGGGACTCTCAGGCCGCCAGATCGCAGGGCAACTCAACCGCAGCGAAAAAACCATCAGCCGACAAAAGCGCACCGCCATGGACAAGCTGGGGGTGATTCATGACAGCGAGCTGGTGGAGTTTGCCCTGATCAACGGGTTGAGCCACGATCATCCTTCGGCCACCTGCTCGACGACGTGCCCGGCATCGAGTTGATACCGGGCACGCTGCATGTCGGCGTCTAGCTGCCGCTCGGAGCACCGACACTGTCCAGCCGCCCCAGGCTGTCATAGCTCAGCGTGCGCCCTGCTTCATCCTGGAGCAGATTGCCGTTGGCGTCATAGCTCAGCTCGACAACGGGCGGATAATCGACGTGGCTGTTATTGATACGCCTCAACTGCACCGGGTCCAGAGGATCGTACTCAAAGGTTGCGGTGTTGACATCGGCCCTGGAGTCCGGCCCGAAGTAGGTCTTCACCTCTTCGTGGTTGTCCAGTGCATCAAAGAAGAAGCGTTGCCCGACGAGGGTTTTACCGTACGGATCAACAGGGGACTGAGGCCCCTCGCACAGATACTCCTCCAGCCGTCCGCGAGGATCGTAGTAATAGCTTTCGTCGCGCAACAGCGCCCCGCCCTCTCCTTCACCTTCGGTCAACAGCCTTCTTTCCAGCTGGTCGACGCCGGTCCAGTACTGGGTCAGGGTCGACAGCGTGCCATTGAGGTCAAACACTCGCCGGGACTCGCGACCCTGTGCGTCATATTCAAGCCTGACCGCTACATGCTGCCCGGTCGTGACATCCACGGTGTCGATACTCGCCATTTGCCCCTGCGCCGTGTAGGTAAAGTCAGTCTTGATCGCATCGACCTGCCCGGGCAGACCCAGCGCAGTGGTATGCAAGCGGCCTGCGTCGTCATACACGTAACGCTGTACCTGACCGAGGACGTCGGTGTAGCGCAATAACCGACCTTGACGGCTGTAGAGCGACGTCATCTCACGGGGTTGGTCATCGGCCCCGGTGCGGGTTTCGCTGACCACCTCGCCATTGCTGTTGTAGCGCCGGGCCAGGGTGATGCCGGGCTCGGCGGTCTCCAGCAACCGTGCATTGTGCGGGTCGTAGGCGTAGGTGGCCTCAATCGGCGCCTGTGAGGACGTAGCGGGGACGACGCTGCGGCTGACCGGTTCGTCGGTCAATTCGGGCATGTAGGCATATGCAATCACACTGCCGTCCGGCTGGATCACCCGATCCGGCTGCTGCTGGCTGGTGTCGTAGACATAGGTGGTGGTGCGCCCTCCGGTGGTCGACTCGATCCTGCGGTCCAGGCCATCGAACGCCTGGGTACCCAGTTCAATGCCATTGACGCTGATCAGGGTCGGCAAGTCTTCGCGACTGTGCCCTGCATATTCGCGCACCACGCTGCTGCCGTCGGGCAAGCCGGTTTCAATCAAACGGTCATAAACGTCGTAGGTATACAGCGTTTCGTAATCCGCCGCGTTTTGCTCGTAGGTGGTGCGACCCAGCCCGTCATAACGATAGCGATGCAGGCTGAGGCGCGATTCGCCATCCAGGTCCAGCCGCTCCACGGTCACTGGCTTCTCGAAGCGATTGCTCAGGGTGATGGTCTTGCCCATGCCCTCGCTCCACTCCGCCCGCGTAAACGTCACGGGATTGTCGTGGGTATGCCGCGTGACCCCGTCCGGGCCGGTGACGCTGGCTTGCTGACCCCACAGGTCGTAGGTGAACTGGCTTGTGAGTGTCAGGTCGGCTTTTTCCAGCCAGTCGATCTCGGTTTCCTCGGTCAGTTGCCCCAAGGCATCGTAGCGGGCAGCGTAAATATCGCGGTACATCGCCGGGTTGCCCTCGGCGTTGTCGACGTCGTGCCGGGCTTCCCTGACGGCACGGTTGAGCCCGTCGAACCAGGTTCGGGTGCGCTCCTGCTTGACGTTTTCCAGGGTCTGGCTGGCCAGTTCGCCGGGAGGTGGCTCCCCCGGACCTGCCGGGCGGACCAAGCTGTAGCGATAAGTGCGGGTGGCCGCGTTCGGCGTGTCCGGCGCCACGGTTTCACTCAGTACCCGGCCCAGCGCATCGTAGATGTAGCGGATATCGACATCCTGGTCCCGGGCAAGCAGCGGTTCGCCGTTGAGCAACGAACGTTCTTCGGTGATGCTCTGGCTGACCGCATCGAAATCGGTGCTCAGCACCTGTTGCGTGCGCAACACGGTTTCACCGGCAAAGGTCGCGTAGGTGGCAGCCGGTTTACTGTAGGTGTAGTCCGTGAAAAGTGTGCGGCCCGGAGCCGTGCCCAGCGTCAGCGCTTCTTGCTCACGCAAGCCGTGGATCAGCGGGTTGCCCGGTTCGTCGTAGAGACGATAGACACTGCATTCCAGCACTTGCCCGGCGCCGCCGCTGATGTCCAGCAACTGTTCTTCGACCAGCGCCACCCACGGTGCATCGCCGCCCGTAAGCGGCTGTTGTATGACATACCGGTAACGGGTACTTAACGTCGGCGCATCGCCTTGCAGATCGGCCACCTTGTCCGGATCGGCACTCGGCGTCACGGTGCTTTCCCGTTTGTGGCGAACGAAGCCATAAGGGTCTGGCGGGCAGTCGCCGGGCACGCCTTCGGCCGGGTAATACAGGGTGGTTTCAGCAATGCCGTTGGCCTGGACGCTGCGGGTCAGGTTGCCGTAAATATCATACTCACTCAGCACCTGATCCTCGCGCCACTGGCGAGGGTCATCGGTCAATTCCCAACGCGTGACCGCCTGCTTCGGCAACTGGCATTGGCGCACCTGATTGTCGAAGGTGTCAGTGTCGTTGGCGTAATAGGTGGTAGTCACCGTTTGCCGATGCGTGCCCCGGGTGGTGGTTTGCGCCGTCAGCAAGTGGAAACGGTTGAAGCGGCGGTTCACGCTGCGTACCGCAATGTCATTGACCATCAAGCTTTCGGTGGATTCGTAGGTGTAGGCACCGATGACTTTGTACAGGTTGTCCAGGCCATCGTCCGTCCAGGTGATCGGTGCGTTGTAGCCCAGGAAGTTATTGCTGCTGTAGCTGTATTTCACAATGATCGGCGGCTGGCCAGCGCCAGGGTCGAGGACGTGATCGGTGACCCGCGGAATGTTCTGATGCCCGCTGCTTCCCGGAAAACCATGGCCCTCATCGAGGTACTGCAACGTTTCATGGCCTCCGAGCGGGGTCCACACGTCTTTGATGCACAACAGCCCGCGCAGCGTTTCGTACTCAAAACGCCAACCGGCAGCATTGTCGGTGGGTAAAGCAATGCGCGTCACCCGGCCACCGCTCAGGTGCAGGACAAACACCGCCGAGGCCACGCCATTGACTGGTTTCAAGCGTATTTCCAGTGTCTTGGCGGCCGTGTCCGGAACCACTTCCAGCAGCGTCCCCTGGCTGTCGCTGACGCTGCCGAGCATTCGCCCGTCGCCCCCATCGGCACGGTAGGCGAGGCTCACCCCATGGCCCTGGGGCGAATACAGTTTGACCGGCATGGCCACTTGCGGGGTCGCGCCCATGAGTTTGAGAATCTCGACCTCGCCCGACTTGTGCACCACCTTATAGTCGCCCCGTGGATCACCGCTGATGTCGTACAGCTGAAAGCCTTCAATCTTTTGTTCTTTCATCAGCATGCGCGCGGGGTTGCCCGGGTCGCGCCCGGTGACCTTGAAACGTTCACCCGAGTGCAACGACACGACTTGATTGCTCGGCGTGTACTGGGTCAAGGCAAGGTCCCAGCCCAGGCCGTAGCCACTGTCGAGGGTGTTGAGCGGGTTATAGCTCAAAGCCAGCGGTACGGCCGGCCCTCGCAGGTCGTTGCTCAGCACTTCGTCCAGGGCCAGGCCGACGGTATTAAGTCCAGTACGCGGATCGACCCCGGACTGCACGAAACTGAGAAAGTTGAACGCATTGGAATGCACAGATGTAGAAACGGTCATGTCTGCAACCTCGAGTGTTCAAGTGGATCCGCCTGTGCAATACGCCACCGGGCCCATTGCACAGGACGCTCAGTTACTCATCCAGAAAGCCGAGCTTTAGCCGGTTGCGGTCCGAACTCTCGAACCTGACGGCCAGGGCATGCCGGTTGCCTTCGTTGTCGGTCAGCACCACCCGCATCGGCGATCTTTTCAGTGATGTCAGCCCGGATTTCGCGCTCTGCAGTACATCATCCCGGCGAAACAAACCGATCAGAAAACGGCCTTCGGCCAACGGTTGTTCCAGATCCGTCTTGAGCAGGAACGACGGTGCCATCCCGGCCTGGGTGGTGAGCGTGAAGTCGTACTTCATCAGGTTCTGATCGCCGGGCAGAAGCAGATTGTTATAGGCAAAGCCGGTGTAACTGAACATTCGTTCGTTCTCGAACGTGCTTTCCCACTGGACGATTGAATTCAAGCCTGCAACATCGGCAGTTTCAAAGGTTACGCCGACCGTTCCGCCACGCTTATACGACAAGTCCCAATAATCGGTGGTGTTCAGGTGCCAGTCGAAGTCATCGTTGGTGTCCGGCCCGCCGGGCCCGGAGCCTCCCGCAACCCGTCGGCGGCTCAGGGTGTAATCCTCGAGGACCGGTGTCGGGGCGGGTTCCGGCACCAGTTCGATAATGCCGTCCTCGGCCCCGGGGTGAACATCCGAGCGCTTGGGAACGCCATCGGCCCGTGTAAACTGCGCATAGAATTTTTCGGGTTGAGACGCTCGCGTCACCACAAACAGGTTGACCCTGTTCGGCAGCTCGGCACGTGCCTCCTCATCCGGTTCAGCCTGCGCCGCCACCCCCGGAAAAGGCTTGAAGCGGTTTTCCTCGCGCGTTTGCGCCCATCGCACCAATCCCCCCGGGTCGTACTCGATGCCTAGCTGGAGCGCCGGCACAGCCTCCACTTCCTGGTTGGACCCGACATAGACCAGCTTCAGCGAATTTTCCTCATCCTTTGTCAGGCGCGCGCCATCGGTTTCGATCCGTGCTTCCAGCGGCAGTTGCTGATAGCCGTTGGCGAATGCCTTGGTTGAACGCAGGGCAGACAATGAGAAACGGGTCAGTTCAGTCCAGCTCGCCTCCACATCGATATTCGAGAGCCGGACCACGCTGAAGCCGGTTTTGACCAGATAAGTACCCCACCAGATTTCGCACTTCACCGCACTGAACGCTCGGATGGGATTTGCCGGCGCGGTAAATACGCCGTCTACGACGCTTCCCTCACCCAGTACCTGCCAGCGGCGCTCAAACTCGACCGGGACATCATCGCTGAGGTCCTTCAGTGTGACCGTCGCGGAACGGGCCAGGGAGCTGACAAAGGGAGGATCGATGGCCAGGGTCGCGTCAAACTTCGACAGCATCACGCAGGCCTGAACGGTTTCGCCGGTCTGATCCCGTACTTCAATTGTCTGCAGCACAAAATTGTCCGGAAACGGAGCCTCTTTCGCCGGCGGCGTGTAGACCGCCGTATTGCCAGTGGCCACCAGGCTTCCGTACTCCGGGGTGCTCCAGGTCAATGTGCTGCCACTGAGGGCCGTCGCCACGAACGTGACCTTGTCATCGTCCCCCAAATGGCGGGACACATACCCGGGTGAGACGGTCATGGCTTCGGGAGTGACCAGCAGCAAGGCCGACACCCGATGTGTCTGGTTGTTGACCGGGTCGACGTAGCTGGCGGTGACAATATTGCGCACCGAGTCCTTGCCGATCGCCTGCGCAGAGACCGGGCGATACAAACCACTGCCCGGGTCGATCTGGCCGGATGAGCCGTTGGTATTCAGGCTGCTGACGCTCCAGGTTACTCCCGTGACAGGCATGCCATCGCGCAAAGCCCTGTACTGCAAAGGTTCAGCGCCGGCCTTGAGGCTGTGAATCCACGGTTCAATCGTGATCGTCGTACGTGAAGGATCCAGGCTGCCGAAACTCACCATGTCATAGGGAACGTGGCGCGAATGCTCGACAAACACGTTTTTCTCGCCCGGAAACAACAGGCTGCGGATCAGCTCCAGTTTTTCGTCATCGGAACGCGACACATATTCCCTGGCCAGGACCAGGGTGGCCGAATATTTTTTGACACCATTTTCCTCGTCATCCGGGATCAGGTACGGGAAGTAATCCTTGGACGGGATGTCTCCCCCCAAAGGGCTGCCCCTGAGCTGCACCAGTACCACCACGGCACCGTCTGCCGAGTTCGCAGCACCGGCCAGCTCGGCGCCGGGGGCTCGTTGGGTCAGCACAATAAAATTGGTGGGCGTCAGATCGCTGCCGCCCTTGAGGTCCAGAATCCCCAGCTCGTACACCTGCCGCTCAAGCGGCAGTTCCTGGAAGCACTGATTGAAAAACTCACCGAGTTTTTTCTGGCTCGCCGCCGGCCCGGCCAGGTTGCACATGAACTGTGTGCCCTTGGACAGGTCCAGGGTGACCCGCCCCAGGCGATCGACGACCCCGACCACCAGCGACAAATCCAGCACCACCTTCAGCGTGTAACCCTGCGCTTCGGTGATGGTGTAGCTGTACAGCACACCTGCGTCTATTTCGTTGGCGGTAAACGTGCCGCCCAGAATGCTCAGGGTCAACACCGCCCGCGAGTTGTCCAGGGCTGCCGGTTCAAACGACAACAGAGGCTTGCCCAGCAACACATCTTTTAAAACGCCGAATTCAGTGCGCGACTCGTTCAAGTCCATCTGACCGGAAAACACTGGCAGATACTGTGTGCCGTCATATATCTCGATCCATTGTTGTTGCAGGACCCGATTCAACCGTTCGCGGTCAAAGGCACACACGGCACCCCATTTTTCAGTAATGGAGCCCGACTTCATTTTTTCCAGAATACTGGCAAGGGAATTACTGGCCATTGGCTTTCTCCTAGGCGACAGTCAGGGAACGCACCGACGTTTCTGCACCCGGCAGCCAAACGTCGGCACGGTTTTTTAAAGGGGCAACACCTTGGGTTAAAGCTGGAACTCGCCTGGGGTTTCTTCAAAAAAACCTTGAGGCTCCTCGGGCTGTGGCTTGGGCGGTAACGCAATGAGCGGCAGCGGTTGAATGTAAAAGGCGTCGCCCAAAAAATATGGGTCCCTTTCAGGTATATCTATCTCGCCCTTGATCGTGATGATCACGAATTGGTATTGGCTGTTCGGGTCAGGGGTATAGAGACCTTGCTGATCAATCGATCCCGCACCCGTTGCGGGAATACAACCCCACTTCTCAGTCCCCGGTGGTAAATCCTGCCCATTGGAGGTGGCCGAGAACTGTGCCTTGTCACCCACCATAACGACCTCCATTGCCACGGTCTGTTTGCCATGAGTGACTACCACCAGTGAGTTCTGGGTCTGGGAGGTGCCGGTGTTGGTGACGATGACTTCATCAATGGTGAAGGTCTTTTTAATCGTCCCGACCTCCTGTCTCAGGGGGGCGCTGTAGACATTGCTGCGATCCGGACTCGCTTCAGGCGGAACGCTGCCATCGCCTTTCACCGACCAGCGCAAGCCACCACTCAGGGCATTGGCGGTCAATTTCCGGGTCTGCACCGGACTGCCCTCGGTTGAGGCCGGGCACGTCTGAACCAGAGGATTAAGGGTAATGGCCCGGGCGGCGACCGTGACCAGGGCTCTGCTGACATGCTCGCCGCTGGTGGCCGTGACCTTGACCCGTTTATAGGTACCCGGAATCTCACTCAGGCCCGGCGCGGTATATCGGCCGCTGGCGTCAATGGTACCGGCACCGGCACTGGAACCGTCGAGGTTAGCCACGCTCCAGGTGATCGAGGACTGTGCCGGGTTCACCGTAAAACTGTAACTTTCGCCATACCCCATCAGGTGCTCCATGGGCGAAATGGCAAACGTGGTGAGCCTGGGGCTGATCGAGCCAAAACTGACCAGGTCGCCGGGCGTGTCCACGCTCTTCAATTGCACCGCATCGGTGCTGTTGAACAACAGGCTGTTCAACACAAAGGCATCGATGGACTGGAGATGGCCGAAAAAAGATTCGGCGGTCTTGCGGGCTTCTTCCTTGACTAATCTTGTAAATTCCGAAAGCAACAACAGCCTGTATAGCCATTCCTGACCTTCAATATCCGGACTTGAAAGTAACATCGGAGCTTTCAGGTCTTGCAGTTCATATACAATTTTTCGCTGCTCCAGATCGACGGTGAACGCACAGTCCGCATTCAGCGCCAAGGACACTTTTGCGTTAAGCGCACGACCGTCAATTGTGCAATCGACAGGGTGAGACGGGATGCTAGAACCCATGCCCACTCGAAAACGGCCATTCCCGACATGACTCACGGTCAAGCGCTCATCTTCATCAATATAAATAGGGATGCGAATTTCACCGAGGCTAATGCGAACGCCCTCACCTATCGGGATGACATGCTCTTGAGGGGGCAGCCTGAAATACCCCGAGGTGCCACTTTTCACTTTAATGACTTCGACAAATCCCTCTACGTTTTTGACCGTATCGAACCTCGGTTCACTCGCACCAAACGCCAGCGCCGTCCCTTGGCCGATAATATTCAGCATCAGTTGCTCATGACTGAACATCAGGGATGAGTTGATCCCGGGCATATCGTTGGGGATCGGATACAACCAGTCTGCACCGGGCAACCCGCCTTCCAGTTCGTCTTTCATGGCAATCCGCAGTTCAACCGCACCGCTGCCAAAGTTGGCCGCAGAGATATTCTGCGCACCCTCCTCCATCACCGTGCGGATCTTGAACACCGCCGGTTTCAAGAACTCCTGCTCGGTGTAGGCCAGCGTGCCCAGCTTGAACGATCTGCGCTTGGGTTCGGCTTCGCGGAACTTGCGTTTGAAAAACGCACCGGCCACGCGCCGTTCATGCTCGATCCTCGACCCGCTGACTTCCCAGATGTACTTCTGGACGTCCGGGTCACCCAGGTCCAGGGTCACGCTGCCGGCACCGTTCACTTCACCCTTGACGTCCTTCAACGCCACCCGGTTGGCCTGGAGTTCCGGATGATCGAGCGGATCGAATGAACTGATCATGGTCACTTCCGGCGTGCCCCCCGCATCATTGAGGTACACCTGGGTGCCACCGACCACGGCCATGCTCATGTTGACTTCAGCGGACGTATCATCGTTGGAGTTATTTTCAAAGCTTAACCGCGGGACATCGGTGACGTAATCCAGCTGCCAATGCCAAGTGGTTTCCCCGGTGGCGTAAGGTTCATCGATCGGTGGCAAATAAGAGTCGTTGTCGAACTTCTCGATGTACTCCTGCATCAGCAGCTGATTGCACTTGTCGCGGTCATAGGCCACGAACGCACTCCACTTGTTCGTGCGTGGCGACAATGCCATCCAGTTCAGATATTCACGTTGGGTAACTCGCTTCGCAGGCATGTCATTGCCCCTCATCGTATGAAATGACGTCGTAAGCCGAACACCGTGTGCCCGGACACCTCTTGATCCCTCAGCCTCATGCTTCCAGTGTGAAACGCGCTTCGCGGTAGTTGGTTTCAGCCCCTGGCTCATAGATCACGCTGACCTGCACCGTGACCGGCCCCGTTTGAAACTGCCGCAGGATGGCCGCGCTGACATGGGTCGACACTTGCTTGTTGGCGACATCGGCGGCGGTGACGCGGTAGTCGTTAAACAGGGGCAATGTCAGGGGCTGGTTGTTGATGTCCTTGCCGGTCATCATTGCGTTGACCGTGTGCCCTTCACGCATATAGACCCAGGCCCTGAGGGAGAACAGCTCACCTTCAGCAGGGATCTTGCTCAGCAGGATCCGGCCGTTGGTCTGTTGCGCCTGCCTGGACTGAATGCTCAGGTAGTAATCCAGCGCTATGGCCAGCACCCTCAGCCCGTACACCGGTGACTTGATTGCCACGCTCTCTCCCGCCGGGGTCACGCAGTAGTACACCTGCACGGTTTTTCCGAGGTTGGCCGGGATGAACTGCGGCGCGATATTGAATGTCTTGCTGTCCGGCGCCGTCGGCGTATCAACCCGTGCATAACCCGTGGTGCCATACCCGGCCCAGAACACTTCGACCTTGTCGTTGGCTCCGTAACGGGAATCGATGCGCACATCGACCCCCGTGACACTGAGGTTCAGCACCTCCAGTTCGCCTTCGCCTTCCACCGGCTCTTGCCCCGGACGCGCACCCGCCACGATGGGCATCTCCAGTTCAAGGGGCTCGCGGATGGTCACCGCGTGTTCGAGTGAAGAACCTGCACTGCCGATCCAGGCAAACTGATACTGCAAGCTGATGACCTGACCGTTATTGGCGAGCAGCCATTGCGGGTCAATCCGGCTGTCAATAAAGCCCTTGTCGAGGGTCGAGGCATCAACCCTTATCGGCAGCACCAGCGGCTCGACGGCCGAGGCATCGGAGTGAACGTGGCACAGCACGTCATCACCCATGCTCATGCCGGGGTAACCTTCGATGCGCACCGGCAAGCCCTCGGGGAAGTGCACCGGATTAATCGGCCCACCGCCATGGCCGACAATCGTCAATGCCGGCAGCAACGCCGTGGGCGGCGGCAGCAATTGCAGGGTCTGGGAAGCAGATACGGTCTTTTCCAGCGAGGTGTCGGCGTACTGGATGCCGTAGCTGATCTCGACCCGCCCCCCGTCGACACGCAGCAGATCCGAACGCGTGAGCGGCAAGGCCAGCGGCTTGCCGACGTGCACGGCCTTCACCGATGTGTCCTTGGCAATCGGCGGCAGGAGCTCCCTGCCGTCGGCATTGAAGCGCCGGCAGTGCAAGGTCACCACATCGCCTGCCGCCATCGCCTGGTAAGGCACCAGCATGACAGTAGGCTGGGCCCGCGAGCCGGTGTTCAAGTCATAGTGCAGGTCATGGGATTCCTTGATCTGCAACACTGGCAAATCCGCACTGATCCTTGGCCGCTTGCCGACATAGAAAAACAGCCGCCGTGACTCGTCGCCGTAATCCGGCTCAGCGGCTTTTTTGACGCTGTACGAATAAAACACCCAGCCCTGATCCAGATCGGTCAGCGTTTTGTTTTCGATCTGGGCCAACACCCCCTCAGGGGTCAAATCGACCACTTTTACTTCAATCGGCGCAATCAGTTCATCCACCACCGCGCCATCGTGGGCACAGCCGCGCCAATTCAAATTAATCAAATCGCCTTCACCGGTTTCAATGCCCGGATAACAAATATAAGTCTGGAGTGCTGAATGCCCCAACTTCACCAGATCAATTGCATTGTCAGCCTCTAATGCGGGAATTGTCGGGACAGGATTCAATTCAATCATGAGGAAGGTTCTCTGCATTCAAATAGTCGCCTCCGGCGTAATAAACGAGGCGCGTTCAGTGAGCACAATTTTTACCCCTCAAGTCCGCACTTGGGTACTAGCAGAACTGCTAGGTTTGCGTCGCTGAAAAGGCTGTTAGTGTTTATTCCCATGCCGCCATGCGGCCCCTGTACCTGTCCCCGTAAACATTCAGGAGTTTACTATGAATCTCTCAAGCACTCTGTCTGCCAGTCTTTTAATCAGCCTGGGTATTACCCTGACGGTGGAAGCCGCAGGCAGTATTTACGTCAGGGAAAAAGACGTCAGCGTGGAATGTGCGATTCCGGCCACCGTGGGCGATCATGTAGTGAGCAACTACGGCTGCACCAATGACCAGGCCTATACCACGCGCCTGTTGAATGTGGACTCTGCCCTGAGCATTACGTACTTCGATGATAAAAGTTCAAGTGGCTGTTTAGATAACCAAGGCTGGGAAATTGAAATACTGACCATTAAACAACCCACGACGACACCGCCCCTGGAATACTTGAATATTGAAGCGCTGGCCGGCGTGCCCAATGGCGAAATTGTTGTGCCGGGGGTTCGCAAAGTCCGATTCCTTTCAGGCGGCACTATTCACGGGCATCTTTCGTGCATTCGAATAGAGCGCAAGTAAGTACCTGTAATTTAACGGCGACTGTGTTTAAAGTAATCGAGGTTTGCCCCTATGACTGCCGCGACGGCTGTTCACTCCAACGCGTTCAATTTTCTGAGTTTTGTGCAAACGGGCGTCGATCCGCGCACCGGGTTATATACCGTCAGCGTGTCGTTGCCCGAAGTCAAAACCAACGACCTTAGCGGCCCGGCCGTCCCGCTGACACTCACCTTCAACCCGCTCAATACCCTCGACAGCGGTTTTGGCCTGGGCTGGAACCTGGCCTTGACCCAATACACGCCGAGCAATCAGGTGCTATCGGTGCATTCGGGGGAAAGTTTCAAGGTCACTTCACGCGCCCCGGGCAACCCTGCACGCATGCTGATGAAAGAGCAAAAGATCGAAAACTTTCAGCTCTACGACATCAGTGGCGACCCCCGGGGCGACTTCAAGGTGGTGCACAAATCCGGCCTGGTAGAAATCCTCAAGCTCATGGGCCCCACTCCGCAAATTGCCATGCCGGTTCATCAGTATTCACCCCAGGGGCACGGCGTGACCTTGAGCTACGGCGAGGGCAACTTGCCACGGATGCTACGCACCGTCAGAGACGATCAGCGCCAGCTACTGGCGGTGATCCGCAATACGACGGCAAAAACCGTTGAGTTCCACCTCCCGGCGGTCGGCGGAGAACCCTCGGAACGCGTGCTGATGCACCTGGAAGGTGACCGGGTCAGCAGAATCACCTTGCCCACCAACAACGATGCCGGCTGGCGCTTCGACTACGAACCCGTACGCGAGCTGCTGTGCATCAAGGATGTGTGGACCCCCATGGGCGGCCGTGAAACCCTGCAATATGGCGATGCAGGCCATGCGTTCCCCGGCGACGGCGGACAACAGAACGTGGCCCGGGTCACCCGCCACGTCACCGACCCCGGCGCCGGCCAGCCTGTCGCCACGGTGGACTACACCTACAGCAGCAACAATTTCCTCGGTTACAACTCACCGATCGACTGGACCGACGATGGCCTCGACAACCTGTACAAGGTCATCGGCGACTACACCTATGAAGTCACTGAACGCCTGATGGTCAATCAGCTCGCGGTGCGCACCACGACCCATACCTTCAACCGCTTCCATTTGCAGACCTCGCTCCTCACGACCCAGGGCAACCACCGAAAAACCGTCACCACCACCTATTACGCCAACGACACAGACACCTTTGACAATCAGGTGCGCCAATGTCAGTTACCCAAACGGGTCGCCACCCTGTGGGACCTCACCGATGATCCGCGAACCTGGCGGCATGACAAAGAGCTGAACGAGTACGACATTCACGGTAACCAGACCCTCAAGGTGCAAGCCAACGGCATTCGTGAAGTCTCCAGCTGGTACCCGGCCGACGGTCTGCCTGGTGACTGTCCGCCCGATCCGTACGGGTTTGTGCGGCACCTGCAGAGCCGCACGGTGTTCCCCGCCAGCGACGCGACGCTGATCCCTGAACTGCAAGACGGTGCGCCAATCTTGCAGACCCTCTACCGTTACATCTCGCAACCGGCCATCGCGGCCAGTGCCAGCCAGACACCGTGGGTGGCACTGGCCGAAGAGCAGTTGCAGGAACTCGACAGCGCGCAAGCACGCCTGCTGCAACGTTGCGCCTATCGCTACTTCAACACCCCCGCCGATCCGCTGAGCCACGGCAGGCGTCAACAGCAAGCCCTGACCTTCGCCGATAACCCTGACCACACACTGGTCACGGACTATCGCTACAGCAAAAAAAAACCGACCCATGCCACTGTCGACGGTGAGACGGTGCTGGTCACCGAGCAGACCCTGAGCAGCCTTTTCGATAACGTCAGTAAACACACCACCGAGGAGCGTTCGTTGCTCAACGGCGAACCCCTGCTCCTGAGCGACCAGGATGAGCAATTGCGCTTCACCTACGATGCATTGGGCCGGGTGCTCACCGAGACGGAAGCCCCCGACACCGAGTACGCCGCCACCCGCACCTTTCGTTATCGCCTGATCCGCCCGGCGGGCCGCGGTGAGACACCGGTGACCGATCTCCCCGGCCAGGAGCTGAAGGACGTCAAGGGTGTCAGGACGCAAACCTGGTTCGACGGCCTCAGCCGCGCCGTGCGCGAAGCCCTGCAAGACCACGACAATGCCGATGGCAACCCGCCGGTCTACCGGGACATCTACACCGCGCAATACGATGCCCTCGGGCAATTGAGCGAAGAAACCGAGATCGACTGGCTGGAAAAAACCGACCTGCGCCTGACCCGCCGCTTCAGCTACGACCTGTGGGGGCAGCAGGCCAGCGTGACCGGAGCTGATGGCATTACCCGCCATAGCCACAACAACCCGCTGACCTTTATCCACGAACAATGGACCGAGGGCATGGGCAAGACCATTACCCTGAACAATCGTTTTGACAAACCACTGAGTACCGAACAACAGGACCTGGCCGGGAACCGCCTCAGCCTGCAGCGGTACCGTTACGACGGGCTGGGCAATTGCACGGAAGAGATCGACCCGCTCGGCCGGGTCAGCCGCCATCGCTACGACAGCTGGGGGCGTCTGCTCAGCAGCACGCTGCCCGACCTGACCGTTATCAACCATACCTACGCGCCCCACAGCACTGCCGCGCTGGCCACCTCGCTGGCGGTCAAACCCGGCAACAAGCTGCGCCCGGCCGTCACGGTGGGCGAGCAGCGCTTCGACGGCCTCTCCCGTCTGACCCGGCTCACCGTCGGGGATCGCGTGGAGCAACTGGAGTATGAAGGCGCACGCCTGCAACCCAGCCGACGGCAAACACCGAGCGGCAAACAGCTCACCTACCAATACCGGCACGGCCTGACCACCGAACCCACCGTGATCGAAGCACCGGATGAGAACGCCACGTTCAACTATGACCCGGCCAACGGCAATCTCGACCGGTCGAGCAATACTCAGGGCAGTTATGCGTTCACCTACAGTGCAACCGGCCATCTGACTGATGAAACCTGGACCGAGCCGGGCAAGACGACGTGGCACACCCGCTACATCAGTTCATTGAAGGGCCGGCAATTGTCCTGCACCGACATCGCCGGGCAGACCACCGTTGCCGAATACGACGTCAGC
Source organism: Pseudomonas taetrolens (assembly GCF_900475285.1). Classification (NCBI taxonomy): domain Bacteria; kingdom Pseudomonadati; phylum Pseudomonadota; class Gammaproteobacteria; order Pseudomonadales; family Pseudomonadaceae; genus Pseudomonas; species Pseudomonas taetrolens. The sequence goes on from NZ_LS483370.1 coordinate 2,691,232, forward strand.
GCAAACACTGGGCGGCTGTTGCGCATTAACCAAGGCCAACTGCAAGGGGACTTTGAGTACGACACCTGCGGGCGCCTGCATCGCACCACCCGCACCGACCTGGGCACTGGCAATACCCTGACCACGGCACTGGACTTCGATGATATCGGTCGCGAAACCCGGCGCACGCTGACCCTGAGCGACCGTCAGGGCCAACCGCTGCAACCCGAACAGCAGATAGACCTGACGTACCTGGCCGACGGCAACCTGGCCACCTGTCATCGGCAGATCGCGGGCCAGACGGTGCTGCTGGAAACCTACCATTACGACCTGCGCGGGCGGCTCGAACTGTATGAATGCGCCGGCACCGAATTGCCCGAAGACCGTTTCGCCAATGCCATCGTCAGGCAGTTCTACGAATTCGATGCGCTGGACAACATCATCTACACCCGTACCGATTTCGCCGACGGCAGCCAGGACATCGCCGAGTTCGGTTTTGCCAGCGCAGATCCCTGCCAACTGGTGAGCGCCAGCCACAGCCATCCCAGCTATCAGGCCTTGCGCAGCGACTACGCCTACGATGCCGACGGCAACCTGGCGCTTGACGAGCTTGGCCAGCAATTGAACTACGACAGCCAGGGCCGTCTGCTGGCGGTGAAAACCGCCGCCGGTCAAGCGCTCAGCACCTACCGTTATGACGCGCACAACCATCTGTTGGGGGTCACCGCGCTAGGCAGCGCTGAAGCCTTGCGCTTCTATCAGGCAGACAACGTCAGCCACACCGTGCAAGACGGCCACCACACGCAGTGGCTCTACCACGGTACCCAGCCACTGGGGCAACAGACCCCCGGCGACCCCTCTAAAACCCTGTTGTTGCTCACCGACGCCAAACACAGCGTGATCGGTGAACTCGAGGGCACCGACCTGCGCACGGCCGTCTACAGCGCCTATGGCGAACGCAGCAGCGATGAACCATTGAACAGCCTCCCAGGGTTCAACGGCGAGGTGCGCGACCCGGCCAGCGGTTGGTATTTGCTCGGTCGTGGCTACCGCGCCTACAACCCCGGACTTATGCGCTTTCACAGCCCGGACTCGCTGAGTCCCTTTGGCGCTGGCGGGATCAATTGCTACATGTATTGCACCGGCAACCCCATCGCCTTCAGCGACCCCACCGGCCGCAGTCAAATCATCAATAACCCCTGGTTCAATGCCGGCGTCGCGGCCGCGACCACGGTGTTGGGGATTGTGTTGTCGATCGTGACGTGGAATCCCGGCCCCCTGATCAGCGCGGTCATCGCCTCCGCAGCGTCAACCGCGACCACCACAGCCCTGGCTCTGGGCGCCAGTGCCAGCGTCGCGGCCATGGCCGGGGCAGTGGCTACTGCCGCAGTCACCGCTGCACCGGCAGCGATCACCTGGGGCGCAACGGCGGCAGCGATGGGCGTCGAAGGCGTCGCCATGTTCACCCGGGACCAACGCACCCGCGAGACCCTCGGCTGGATCGGCTTAGGCCTCAGTGCGATTGCATTACCGAACTTCAAGGCCTTCAAACCCCCGGCACCCAAACCAGTGATCCACTCGGCCAGCCCGGCCCCGATCCTGCGCAGCAGCGCTTCCAGCGCCAGTGTCTCAAGCGCCTCCAGCAGCGGCAGTATCCGTTCGTCATCCAGTGGCACCGATACCTCGCGCACCTTCGGTTTCCTGACAGAAAGCGATATCACCGGAGCAATGAGTGGTGTTGTGCAGAGCAATTGGCGGTTGGCGGCAGCAGCGAAATCCGGAGGTGTCCAGGCGCCACGAACTTACGGGCTCCCGGCGCACACGCCGAGCAAGTCCATGCAGGAAGGTATTTTGGCTTCACTGGGCGAGAAAGCCGTTGCCCCGCCCAGCCCGACACCCGCCCTCGAACGGTATGTGCCGGACAATACAGTCTTGAAAGGCCAGGATTATTTCCGGGGCCGGCAGAATGTGCACAAACCCAGAGTGCTGCCCGTGATTTAAGCGTGCGCTGCATGACCGATGATGATTGAAATGGCCGGGTACACCGCAAAGGTGTGCCCGGCCACTGGCTGCCTGCCCTCCCCGAACCGCATCCCCCTTGCGCCCTCGATAACTGAGAGTTCTCTCATATATCCCCCTGCCTGCCGCTTTTAACATTCCCGCGTCGAGACACCGTACCAACCCCTCAATGTCGTCGGCACTTTATCGGAGTGTCACACCGGCGCCGTCTCGACCTCGGCGTGCCGGTCAACTATTCAAGGATACGTAACATGACGAAGTCTTTACTTGCGCTGACCCTTGGGCTGGCTGCAGGCCTGGCGGGCACTTCAGCCGTTGCAGCGCCAAGCACCGGGCAAATCAACTTCACCGGCAACATCAACACCAACACCTGTCCGATTGACCCGATCGATCCCAGCACCGGTGCACCCGGGCCGATCTTTATGGGCGATGTAGCCGTTGCCGACTTCGGCGGCAACGCCGACCAGGAAGCCGGCGGGCGCGAATTTGCCCTGCGGATCAAAGACGGCGCGGCCTGCGGGTTTACCGCCGGTGAAACCGCCACCGTCCAGTTCACCAGCACTCACGGCAATGCTGGTACCGACGGCAAGTACTACGGCATCCAGACCGGCGGGGCCGAAGGTGTGGCGCTGGCGATCAAGGACAACGACAGCACCCACGTCGATCACGGCACCGACTCCAAGGCGTACCCGCTCAACGAGACCGGCGAAACCCGAATGGTGTTCAACGCCAAATACCGCTCTACCACGGCAAACGTCGTCGGCGGGCCGGTGATCGCCAACATCAACTTCGTCGTCGCCCTCCCGTAAACCCCGGCCTTTTGAGTGCGGCCACGCACTCAAAAGGCGCGCCCGGCTCTGCGCACCCGCAGGTGTCGCCCCAAGGAATGTTCATGTTCGAATCCATCAATGCGTTACGTCGCCGCACGGTGCGCATCGGCGCCGTGGGCGCGCTGTTTCTGTCCGTCTACGCACCCTTGAGCCAGGCCTCATTGACCCTGAGCAGCAGCCGTGTGGTGTTCGACGGTGACAAGCGCAGCGTGTCCCTGGTGATCGCCAACCCCAGCGATAAAGTCTACGCGGTGCAGACCTGGGTCAACACCGAGGCCGACGACACGACTACCGCCGTACCGTTCATGGCCTCGCCGCCCTTGTTCCGGGTCAATCCGGGCAAAGAACAGCAAGTCCAGATCAATGGCTTGCCCCATACGCTGCCGACCGATCGCGAGTCATTGTTTTACTTCAATGCCCAGGAAATCCCCCAGGTCGATAATCGGCAGAGCAACGTCCTGAACATAGCGATTCGCACCCGAATCAAGTTCTTCTATCGCCCCAGCCAGCTCAAGGACAAACCTCAGGCCCGGCTCAAGGACCTGCAATGGTCGATACAACGCCGTGACGGCAAGACCCATCTGGTGCTGAACAACCCGACGCCCTTTCACTACACCTTCAAGCAGCTGCAGCTCATGGTCGACGGCCAGCCACGGCGCATTGAACGGCCGGTGATGGCCGCCCCGCTGGAGCGCACCGTCTATGCGCTGGACAACCTCCCCCCAGGCCCCGGCCTGCAAGTGGTCTTCACCACGATCAACGATTACGGCGGAACCACCGCGCAGATGACCGTGCCGGTTCAGTCGGCCCCCTGATCGCCCACTCACTCCGTTTGCCAGGAACCTCACCATGATCCTTTTTTCAGGACGATGGCGCTCGCCTGCTCGCCTGCGCCTTGGCCACTGGCTGCTGATCGGCAGCGGCGGTGCTGTGTGCATCGCGCCGGTACCGGCACAGGCGAGTCCCGGCCTGGCGTTCCAGCCCGGTTTCATGCTTCAGAGTGCCGGTCAGCCAGCCGATGCCGGGCGACTGGCGCTGCAGGCGCTGGCCGATACCCCCGACCTCGGCCCCGGGCGTTATCGAGTCGAGGTCCGGGTCAACCAGGACTACCTGGGGCCACATGAAATCGAATTCATCCAGGACGATTCCACAGGGTTGACCCCGTGTTTGACGGCGACCCTGCTCGAGCAGTTCGGTGTGCGTCTCAACGCTATCGCCGAGCCCGAACAACTGAACAATCAGTGCGTCAACCTGAGTTCGCTGATCCCCGGTGCCAGCACCACCCTGAATGGCGGCGAATTGCAGCTGTCGGTCTCCATCCCGCAGATTGCCATGCACCGTGACGTGGTCGGCTATGTCGACCCGGCCCGCTGGGATCACGGGATCAACGCGGCCTTCCTCAGCTATCAGGTGTCAGCGCAACAAGGCTCCAGCCGGTATGGCGGAAAAAACGACAACCAGGATCTGTATCTGAATGCCGGGATCAATCTCGGCCCCTGGCGTTTGCGCACCAACCAGAGCGGGCGCCAGGGCACCAGAGGCGCGCGTCAATGGACCCGCGCCTACACCTATGCCCAGCGCGACTTGCCGGGGATGAACGCCAACCTGACCCTGGGCGAAGCCTTCACCGGTGGTGAAGTATTCAAAAGCCTCCCGCTCAAGGGGGCACTGGTCAGCTCGGACGCGGGGATGCTGCCCGATGCGATGCAAGGCTATGCACCGGTCATCCGCGGGGTCGCGTTGAGCTGGGCACGGCTCGAAGTGCTGCAAAACGGTTACCCGATCTACTCCACCTACGTCAGCGCCGGCCCCTATGAAATCGATGATCTGAGTACCGGCGGCGGTGGCGGTGAGCTGGAAGTAGTGCTGACCGAAGCCGACGGGCAGGTCCGCCGCTTCAGCCAGCCCTATGCCACCCTGAGCAATCTGTTGCGCGAGGGCACCTGGCGCTACAGCGCCGCCCTTGGTCGATACAACGCCGCCAGCGACACGGAAGATCCGCTTTTGTGGCAAGGCACCCTCAGCGTGGGTACCCGCTGGGGCTCGACCCTGTATGGCGGCCTGTTAAGCGCTGACTTTTATCAGGCCGTGAGCCTCGGCGTGGCCAAGGATCTGGGTGCCATCGGAGCAATGGCCCTGGACGTGACCCGCTCCGATGCCGAACTGGGCATCCCCGGCCTGGACTCGGTGCAGGGCATGAGTTACGCCATCAAATACGGCAAGACCTTCCCGACCCGTACCAGCCTGCGCTTTGCCGGGTATCGTTACTCCACCGAGGGCTACCGTGACTTCGATGAAGCGGTGCGCCAGCGCGCCCAGGACGTGCGTTTTTACGGCAGTCGCCGCAGCCGGCTCGAGGCGGCGGTCTACCAGAATATCGGCACGCGCAGTTCCCTTAATCTGACCTTTTCCCAGGAAGACTTCTGGCGCAGTGATTACGAGCGGCGCCAGTTTCAATTCAACTTCAATACCCGCTACCGGGATGTCACCTACACCCTGTTCGCCAGCCAGTCCCTGAGCACCCGCAGCGAGCGCATCGACCGCCAGTTCGGGCTGAGCATTTCGGTGCCGCTGGACTTCGCCCACAGCGCCTCGGCGACCTTCGACATGCAACACAACGGTGACTCGTTCAGTCAGCGCAGCAGCCTCAGTGGCAGCCTCGATCAGCATCGCCTGAGTTACCGCGCGGCACTGGCCAATGACAACGGAAAGCAAAAATCAGCCGAGTTCTCGGCGGGCTACCAGACCCCTTACGGCAACTTCAGCGCCGGGTTGAGCCAGGGGTCGGGCTACAGCAGCCGCTCGCTCAGCGCCAATGGCGCCGTGTTGCTGCACGCTGAGGGTATTGAGCTCGGCCCTTATCTGGGGGAAACCGCCGGCCTGGTCCATGTGCCTGACGTCAAGGGCGTCGGTGTGAGTAACGTTCCGGGGGTTCGCACCAATGCCCGCGGCTATGCCCTGATGCCCTATCTGCGCCCTTATCGGGTCAATCAGATCGAACTCGAAACCGACCAGTTGGGCCCCGAAATCGACATCGACAACGGCACCGCCCAGGTTGTGCCCCGGCGCGGCGCGGTGGTCAAAACCACGTTCAACGCACGCTCGGTGCGACGCCTGCTCATCAGTGCCCGTTTCAACGACCAGCCCTTGCCTTTCGGTGCCCAGGTGATCGACGTCGAAGGTGCACAAATCGGGGTTGTCGGCCAGGGCGGCCAGATCCTGCTCAGCACCCATGACCGTCCCCAGACACTTGACGTGCGCTGGGGGGATGAGAGCACCGAGCAATGCCGACTGCAGGTCGATCCGCACAGCATGGCCCAGAATCGGGGCTACCGCGTGCAAACCCTGGTCTGCCAGTGAAACCACCCCATCTCGTGGCGCCGACGCCCGCGGCGCGCCACTTCGTTTTTGAAGGACTACACCCATGACATCATTATTGCGACGCGGGCTCAGCTTGCTGGGCATTCTGCTCGGATGGCAACTGGCCCTGCCCGCTGTGGCGAACACCTGCAGCTGGGACAACACCCCACCGGGGCCAATGGACTTCCAGGCCGATGTTGGCAACGTCTATGTACCCCGCGACGCCGCCATCGGCAGTATCTTCGGGCCCAAAGAAAGACTGCTGTTCACCAACAGCCAGAACAGCGCAGAAATCCGCTGCAGCACCGACGGCAGCGTAGTACTGGAATTCAATGCACGGGCGACCTCGCCCATGGTCAGCGGGATCAATGCCTGTACCGACCCGACAAAGATCTTTCAAACCAACATTGATGGCGTGGGTGTCTGCATCACCCTGGAGTTTCCGTTCAACGGCACCGGGAGCACGACCTTCTACCCGGTCAACGGCGTACCCACCGTGCCATTCGACGCGGTAACGATCCGACGCATGATTAGCCCGTTCCTGCTGTGGCGCCTGCGCAACAAAGTCACGCTGGTGAAGACCGGGCCCATTGCTCCGGGAGCCCATACCCTGAACCGGCAATTATTCGACGGCTTTTTTACCGGTCTGGGCCTGGGCCTTCGCTATGGCCTGCATGGCACCATTATCCAGTCGCAATGCGCCGTGGGCGCTAACCCGGTCAGTGTCGACCCGGTGCCGCTGGGCGACTGGAACACGTCGGACTTCACCCATCCCGGTTTCACCACGGCCCCCACGCGCTTCTCGATCACCTTGTCGAGCTGCGAGGCAGATCCGACCGACACCGATCAGGCCACCGCGTACATCCGGCTCGACGGCGCCAACGGCTCGCAGCCGGTCGGTGATGGCAGCGACGGGGTATTCAGCCTGAGCAATGGCTCGGCGGCTGCCGGCATGGGGATACAAATTCTGCACGAGGACGGGGTTACCCCGGTGCCATTGGGCGCCGACGTGTCATTCGGTACGATTGAGAACAATAAAGACAAAACTCTGGGCTTCACCGCCCGGTTTTACCAGACCGCAGAACGCAGCGAGATCAACGGCGGCAACGCTGAAGGCGCCCTGGCGTTCACCCTCACCTATCAGTGAGTCATTCAAGCCCCTTGCAACAGGGGCTTGAACCCGGGGCTCGACATCCTCAGGGCTTGAGCATGGGTCGCAGCTCAACGAAAGAGAACCAGGTGGCGCCATCGTCAAAACTGACCTCGGTCTGCACGATGAATCGCTGGTTGACGGGCAAGCCAGACATCAGGCTTTTCGGCGCCGTCACCACCACCCCGGCCTCGGTTTGCGCCGCAGTCACACGGTGCTTGTCCATGATCCCGATGCCTTCCACGCTGATGCTGATCAGGCAGTCGGTGCTGATGAACGCCCACTTGCGTTGCGAAATCGGCAGCCCCGTCCCGGGGATGGCCCCGCTCGACACCGGGTCCGAAAAGGGAGCCGCCAGTTGCGGAACCGGGTAACTGTATTTGTCCACTTCACTGATGGTCAGCGTCAGCGGTGTCGAGGGCACGCTGGAGCCATCGGGCAAGTGAATGGTGTAATACACCGGCAAGGTCTTTTTCATCCAGGCGGCAATGTTCTCTTTGGGAATATGTACATCCCGTGACTGGGCACTGACCGGCACGCTGATGGCCCCGTGGCTGCCCGGCTCGCCAAACTGCAGTTCAACGGTGTCGTCATCAAAGTACACCGCCTCTTCAGGGATGCGCACTGTGGCTCCGTCCAGCGCACTCAATGCTTTAAGCACACCGCTTTCGGCTGGCGTGTCGCCGATTTCAACAACCCATGGGGAAGGCGCTACACGCGGTGGCCTGAGGACCGCAATCGTTATCGGGACCGGCGTCGATACCGGGCTCGAATTGCCGGCCCGGTCCTCGGCCCGGTAAGTCACCTGCCATTGGCCGTCCTTGACCGTGTCGCGAAAGAAATCACCGCTGAACGTCAGTTGCACCCGATCCTCATAGTCGTCTTCTGTCAATGGCTGGCTGCGAAAAGAGTGGGACACCCCGTTGCTGAGGTTTTTCCACTCACCCACGATCACGTCACCCGGCGCGGCGACCTTATGGAACGGCACATTGACCTTTACGCTGTCGCCGTACGCCGCGAGATAGTCCTTGGTGACACCTGCGGTCAGGACCTCTGCGGGAAACAGCAGTTCGCTGGGGTTATTCAGCGCCGGGGCTTGCAAATCAATGGTCAAGACCCGGATGTCCGAGGGTTCGGCCTGCCCGGTGGCCAGAATCAGCTGGTAATCCACCTCATGCCGGCCCTGGCTCAAATTCAGGGCGGGCACCTCAATGAAAAAATCGTCCGGTTCGATTCGGCTGCTCCAGGACTTGATCCCGACCGATACGTCATTCCAGAACAGCTCTACGCTCTCGGGATTTTCCGGGGTTGGATTGCTGTTGTCCCAAGGGGCAAATTCGACTTTCAACGGTTTGCCCTGAATGTTGGCCGGTAGCAAGCCGACCTGCCCGCCGGGGATGTCTTGCAACATCGCCAGGGTGAACGGCTTGGGGCGAATGCGACGGATATTCTGATCGATAAAACGCGTGGTTCTGGACATTTCTGATCTCCTCCTGGGGCCCGTGGCGAGCAAGCTCGACAGCTGACCCGCCCCGGTGCATGAAGTGACTATTAATGCCCAGCCCCCCGCGCTCGTATACTGTCAAACCTGACAGGTAAACCCCGCAAAGCATGGATTTCGACAGCCCAAAAAAAGCGCGGGCCACACCGGTGGCCCGCGCTTTCTTCGCTTTTGACATGAGCTGGACGCGTGATTACCAGCTGTAACGCATGCCGATATTCGCACCCCACGGTTGCTCGATCTTGTCGCCGTTGCTGTAGTCAAAGTCGGCATGCACCGAGACCTTGTCGGTCAGTGTCATCGCCAGGCCGGCGCCCAGTTCGCCACGGGAACCGGAGAGGTCGTTGTTGAAGACATTGCTGTTGACCTGCACTTCATTGTTATTGGCGAACTCATGCACATAGGCCGCCCTCACGTAAGGTTGCAGCACTGTGCCATCGTCCAGCGTAAAGTTGCGCCCGGCGGTGGCCCCGACCTTGCCCAGCAAGGAGCGCGTGCGATCACCTTCAGCCTTCAGGCCGTTGTCCAGATCGTAGTCTTTGCCCTGTATGATCACGCCGGACAGTTGCGTGTAAGGCTCGACAAAGTAGCCATCGTCCAGCTTGATATGGCGGCCGACTTCCAGAGACGCGCCGATACCATTGTTGTCGAAGCTGCCCTTGGTTTGCTGGCCATCGCTGAGCTGGACCCTGGACTCGTTCTGGAACCGGTTGAACTTGAGCACGCCGTCCAGGTAGTAGCCGCTCTGCTCATCCATCCAGGTGGTGTATGCGCCGGCATAGTAGCTGTCGACAGTGCCGCTGGTGCCACGGCTCATGTCCAGGTCTGAGGTGCTGTAGCCGGCCATGAGACCAACCAGCCATTGCCCGTCCCCCACCGGCAACGGCGCGTCGGCACCCAATGACAGGCCTTGCTGGGTTTGTTGATACGCCAGACCGGAGCTCGCACTCACGTCGAACTTGTTGCCATAGGCACGGCTCCAGGCCCCCGCTTTGCCATGATCCATACGCACTTCGCCCATGCGGCTGCGCAGGGTGCTGAGTTCACCGTACCAGACGCTGGGGGCTGCATTGAACAGCGCCATGACCGACTGCGTGCCGGGGCTGATAACGCGGCTGGCCGTGTTCAGGTACCAGTCATTGTTGCCCTGCTGGATCAGGTCATAGGAGTACGCCCCCAGGTCAACCGCACCGTTCAACAGCGAAAACGTGGCATCACCGGCAGCAATATGAATCACCGGAACCTGCCCGTCAGCCGTTGGGTCGGCGCCGCTGCTGCCCATCAAGACCTTATGCGCCCCGGTAGCGGTACCGGTGACATTCAGGGTGTCCACCTGGCCAGTGGTGAAATCGGCATCCATGATGAATGTGCCGCTGCCCGACAGGTTGCCCACGGACAACTGATAAAACTCGCTCGGGCTGCCAAACTGGATCGCTCCGCCGTCCATGGCCAGGTTGGCCACCTCGCCGTTGCCGACCATCACCCATTTGGCACTGTCGTTGACCGCCAGTGCACTGAGGTTTTCCAGGCGACCGGTCAGGCTGGCGCCGCGGGTCAGCGTCACGTCTGCCGTGCTGCCGTTTTCAACGATCACGTCCCCCACCAGTTGCGTAGCGCTGTCGCTGGCGGTGAAGTTGGCGGAGCCGTTGCTCTTGACCTCCAGCAGTGCGCCGTTACCCCCGGTCAGGCTCGCGCCATTGCCCACGAAAATGTCAGCAGCACCGCCCTGAACGAGAATGGCCGAGCCCTCCTGGCCTTCAACCCGTGTGCCATTGAGTTCAAGACGCGAACCGCCCGCCTCGCTCGGATCGTCGCGGACCACAATCCCGGTCATGCCTCCGACAATGCTGCCACCCGTGGCGCTGGCCGTACCATCAAACATGAGCAGGCCGATACCATTGGCATCGGTGCCCACCACATCACTGTTGTTTAACGTCAGGTTGCTGCGTGCACTGATATGCACGCCCCGGCTGCCACCGCTGATCACACTGTTATTGACCTCGGCCGTTGAGCCGGTGCCGGTGGCAGTGAAACCCAGCAACATGCCGGCGGTGGCACCGGATATACGGCTGTTGTTGATGACACCCGAACTGTTGAACAGCTCCAGTGCAGTGCCCGAGCCATTGGTCGTGACCGAACTGGAATTGAGATTGACTGTGGACCCGTTCTGGGCCCGGATATTCCAGGTAGAGGCGTTATTGGCAGTTAACGTGGCTTGGGTATTGAGTGTGTAACTGTCAGGCGGGGTGTTCTGATCAATCACGACATCGTCGTTGATAATAGGGCCCGCAACCGCTTGTTGGGCGATCACCAGAAACTGAGCCAGTACGATGTACTTCATCGCGCTGGCTAGAGGGGTCAAGTTAAACAGATTGGTAGCTGACATATTGTGGTTCACCCTTGGTTCACTAACCGTTGTTAACGCCCATCCTCTTACTTGGAAATAGGCCGAAACTTACAAAGGTGCGGATGCTACTTTTAACCCTCCGTATTGAATGTAGGAAAAAGCCCAAATCAAACAGGGAATTGTTGATAAGCAAGTGTTGGAACGTTAACCCGCACTTGTCACAGCCGTAATGATGAACACTCCGGCAATCAGCCCCCGGAGTGTTCATCGCATGGATCAAGCCGTATTCAAGGAATGATGCAACCACCACTGCCCATGAACATGCCCACCGGGGCCGGGGCCGGCAAAGAGGTGACGCGTTTACCCTTGTAGGTGAACGAATACGTCACCACCGTATTGGCCTCCGGATGGTCGGGCGGGTTATAGGCCGGGGCAATATGAGTCACGTATGGCTGGACCCGCCAATTGAACCCGGTCACCGGGAATGGGCTCGACGCATCGCCCAGGGTGACGGTGTCGATCAACGCCGCGGAAGTAATCTCGGTGGTGCCGGTCCGGTCCTGAAACAGCCTCCACGACATCTCCACCGTATCCCCCGGCGCCAGCCAGGCCGATAGATCAGGCACGCTCACCACAATGGCGTTGTCCGGTGCCTGCAATGAAGAGCACACCAGCCAGCCCCGACTGGTCATATGGGGGAAAGTCGCCGGATTGGGTTCAATGACAATGGCATCCACTACATCCACCAAAGTGACCTGCGACTTTTGCCGGTTAGGCGTCACCGTAGGGTCGCCAATGGTGTAATAGACCTGCTTGCCCGGGCCGTTGTCCGTGGCCAGGATATAGTCCCAGGGAATCTGGATGGTTTTGGTAGAGCCGGCGGTTTCTGTGGTGATGGTGAAAGTCGCTTCCGTCACCCGGGTGTTTTCCCACCAGAACTCCAGGGTTTCACCGGCGTTCACCGGGTCGTAGATCGTGAATTCGAAATCAGCCGGTTTATTCGCATCCGTGATGTCAAGGAGGTTATCGCCGCCACCTCCTTTGACCACCCCGGCCAGCAACACCGGATTGGTCGGATCTGGAAAGTCCGGATCGGGATCAGGCAACGGTGGGCCAATGACGCTGAAATCAACCAGAAAATCGTCCTGCTGCGGGCCAAATACGCGCCCTTGCCGATCGACCACGTAGCTGACCGTCGTGGTCTTTTGCCCGGTAGCGCCGACATAGGCCGTGCGCAGTGTCTGCGCCGGGACGGGAATCTCGGTGACGGTGTTTTCCAGCGCAATCACCGCGGGCAAATCCAGCCCGCCCCAGGTGGCGCGGATCATGTCCCCGGACTTCCAGCCGGTGTACGTCGGGATCTCGACAAAAACACCCCCGGCCGCTGTTTCCAGATCGATCACGGCGCCATTGGCTCCGACCGGTACCTCAGGCTTGGCCACCACATTCGGCAAGGCGCCTAGGGTGACGGTAAAGCGCTTGTAACCCGAAAGGCGACTACGATTCAGCGCCCGGTCGAACAAGGTATACAGCACATAAAAAATGCCGTCCTGCCGGGTCTCGATATACGCCTGGGGGATGGTGATCTGGTTATTGGCCGGCACTTCCCGCGCAGCCTCCACCGGAGGAAGCGTGGTCGGGTCATCCGGCAACGGGTCTTTGGCGTACCAATACACCACAGAATCGCCCGCGGCCTTGTCGAGGTAGTCGGGGATAACCCCGGTGACGCTGCCGATATTGCTGTCATCCAGCTCGCTGGTGTTGAACACCATGGCCCCCGGCTCAGGAGTCGCAGAACGTTCATTGGGTGCGGTGGTGTCGCTGGTCAGATTGACCAGGGCACTGGTGGACACCTGGCCGGTGTACTGAATCACTTCATGCTTGAACGTAAAGGCGCCGTCCGGCTGCAGGTGATTGAGCGGGATATTGAAATCCCCGGTCCAGGTATCGGCGAACGGGTAGACAAACTGTTGGCTCAAGACCCGGACGAACGACGGGGCCTGCGGATCGGTGACATGACCAGGCGCGATGAACAGCTCCAGATCTTGAGTGTCACCCGGCGTACTGCCGGTGTTGGACCAGATCGGAATCACCGTATCCAGGCCGTTGAGCTTGATCAGCGGACCATTGAGCAGTCCGTCGACCGGGTCGAGTATCGCGGCAAATGTCGCCGTAGGCAGCGGGTCGTCGAGCTTGGCCGCATGGGTCAGATGACGCTGGGTACGAACCTTGCGGTACGCATCACGCGCCTCCTTTGAGCGGTTGCGGGAATCCAGGGTTGCCATGTTTTCACTCTCCACGCGATCAATAGTAGCCGTGAGAACGGCGGTGGCTATCGAGGCTGTGCGGCGGTTTGAACACTGCAAGGGCGACCTAAGGATCATGCCCAAAGCTCTGCACCACATGACCTTGGAAGAATTAAGCAACAGTTTTCACAACCCCGATACTGTCAAAGTTGACAGTGCGCGGGCAGTCCGGCCGGGCACAGGTTGACACGGGACAGGGATCTTCGGACGCGCTGCTCAACGGCTGACACACGCGCCCGCCCTGCACTTTCCAGGTTCATCGGACAGAAACGCATGCGGGGGCTTGCGACTTGTGTATTATGGTATACCATAAGACGCACAAACGCTTTTCACCCCCTCAAGGAGCAGCTCATGAGTTTCGAAATCCGCAAGATCGTCAGCTATGTTGAAGAAACCCTCATTGAAGGCGGCAAGGCTACCGACACCCCCGTGACCATGGTCGGCCTGGCTGTAGTGATGAAGAACCCTTGGGTTGGCAATGGCTTTGTCGAAGACCTGAAACCGCAAATCCGTGCCAACTGCTCCGACCTCGGCGCCATGATGGTAGAGCGCCTGGTGAAGCTCATTGGCGGTGCCGAGAAAATCGAAGCCTACGGCAAGGCCGCGGTAGTCGGTGCCGATGGCGAAATCGAGCACGCCTCTGCCGTCATTCACACCCTGCGCTTTGGCAACCACTACCGCGAAGCCGTTAAAGCCAAGAGCTATCTGAGCTTTACCAACAAGCGCGGCGGCCCTGGTACCTCGATCCAGATCCCAATGATGCACAAGGATGATGAGGGCCTGCGTTCGCACTACATCACCCTGGAAATGCAAATCGAAGACGCACCCCGTGCCGACGAAATCGTTGTGGTCCTGGGCTGTGCCGACGGCGGCCGTCTGCACCCGCGCATTGGCAACCGCTACATCGACCTGGAAGAACTGGCAGCCGAAAAAGCCCAGTAATGTCGATGTGCGTTACTACAACAAAAAAGGCATGCAGGAGCGCTCCATGATTCGGCTCACCGCTGAACACACACCGGCGGGTACCAGTTACCTGGCGACCGGCCAGGGCCAGCCCGTGGTATTGATCCACGGCGTGGGCCTGAATAAAGAAATGTGGGGTGGCCAGGTCGTTGGCCTGGCCACGAAGTACCGCGTCATTGCTTATGACATGTTGGGTCATGGTGCCAGCCCTCGCCCTGAAAGTGGCACACCGCTGGTTGGCTATGCTGACCAGTTGCTGGAACTGCTCGATCATTTGCAATTGCCCCAGGCAACGGTGATCGGGTTTTCCATGGGCGGGCTGGTAGCACGGGCGTTTGCCCTGCATTACCCGCAGCGTTTGCATGGCCTGGTGGTACTCAACAGCGTATTCAACCGCAGCCCGGAACAGCGTGCAGGCGTTATCGCCCGAACCGCGCAAGCGGCCGAACATGGTCCGGATGCCAACGCCGAAGCCGCACTGTCACGTTGGTTCAGCCGCGAGTACCAGGCGGCCAACCCGGCCCAGATCGCGGCTTTGCGTCAGACCCTGGCCAATAACGACCCACAGGGTTACCTGACCACCTATGAGTTGTTCGCAACCCAGGACATGTACCGCGCCGATGACTTGAACCATATTCAAGTGCCGACGCTGATCGCGACCGGCGAGCTGGACCCGGGTTCAACCCCGCAAATGGCCATGCAATTGGCCGAGCGCATTCCCGGCGCACGCGTTGCTGTGCTCCCCGAGCAACGGCATATGATGCCCGTTGAATCGCCGCGTCTGGTCAACCAGCTGTTGCTGGAATTTCTCGACACAACGCACTCCCGACAAAATCTAATAAAGGGGATTGTTGCATGACACTCGAACGTTTCCAGATGTGCATCGACGGCGAATGGGTCGATGCCCTATCCGGCAAGACCTTTGACAGCCTTAACCCGGCTCTGGCCCAACCTTGGGCGCAACTGCCGGATGCCGACGAAAACGATGTGGAGCGTGCCGTCCAGGCCGCCCAGCGCGCCTTCGACAGCCCGGCCTGGCGCAACCTGACGGCCACCGCGCGCGGCAAGCTGCTGCGCCGCCTGGGTGACTTGATCGCCGAGAACAAGGAGCACCTGGCGCAGCTGGAAAGCCGCGATAACGGCAAGCTGATTCGCGAAACCCGCGGCCAGGTCAGTTATCTGCCAGAGTTTTTCCACTACACCGCAGGCCTTGCCGACAAGCTTGAAGGCGGCACCCTGCCGCTGGACAAGCCCGACCTGTTTGCCTACACGGTGCACGAAGCCATGGGCGTGGTCGCCGCGATCATCCCCTGGAACAGCCCGTTGTACCTGACCGCAATCAAGATGGCACCGGCGCTTGCCGCTGGCAACACCATCGTGATCAAACCATCGGAGCATGCCTCCGCGACCATTCTCGAACTGGCACGCCTGGCGCTCGAAGCCGGCATCCCGGCGGGTGTCGTCAACGTGGTCACCGGCTACGGCCCGAGTACCGGCGCGGCGCTGACCCGTCATCCGCTGGTGCGCAAAATCGCCTTCACCGGCGGCGCCGCCACTGCCCGGCATGTGGTGCGCAGCAGCGCCGAGAATTTCGCCAAACTGTCGCTGGAACTAGGCGGCAAGTCACCCAATATCATTTTTGCCGATGCAGACCTCGACAGCGCCATCAACGGGGCTATTGCCGGCATTTACGCGGCATCGGGCCAGAGCTGCGTCTCCGGTTCGCGGCTGCTGGTGCAAGACGAAATCTACGATGAGTTTGTCGAACGTCTGGTCGAGCGCGCCAAGCGTATCCGCATTGGCAACCCGCAAGATGACGCCAGCGAAATGGGCCCCATGGCCACCGCCCAGCAACTGGCCGTGGTCGAAGGACTGGTGGCCGATGCCATCGCCGAAGGTGCGCACTTGCGGCTTGGCGGTAAACGGCCACAGAACCTGGGCGACGGCTGGTTCTACGAGCCGACGCTGTTCGAATGCGACAGCAACTCGATGAAGATCATGCAGGAAGAAGTGTTCGGCCCGGTGGCCTCCGTGATTCGATTCAAGGACGAGGCCGAGGCACTGGCGATTGCCAACGACTCACAGTTCGGTCTCGCCGCCGGTATCTGGACCCGAGACCTGGGACGCGCCCATCGACTGGCCCGGGATGTACGTTCGGGCATCATTTGGGTCAATACTTACCGCGCCGTGTCAGCCATGGCACCCATCGGCGGTTTCAAAAACAGCGGCTATGGACGCGAGAGCGGCATCGATTCGGTGCTGGCCTATACCGAACTCAAAACGGTATGGATCAACCTCTCCCAGGCCCCCATGCCTGATCCGTTCGTGATGCGCTAGGAGGCAACCGACATGATCGAACCCGGCATTTACAAAGACGTCATGAGCTCGTTCCCGTCCGGTGTGACGGTGGTCACCACCCTGGACCCTGACGGTGGCATCGTGGGCATCACGGCCAGCGCATTCAGTGCGCTGTCGATTGACCCGGCGCTGGTGCTGTTTTGCCCGAACTACGCCTCCGACACCTACCCGATCCTGCGTGACAGCAAGCAATTCGCGATTCATTTGCTGTCCGCCGGGCAGACCGCCGAAGCCTACGCGTTTGCCAGTAAAGGCAAGGAGAAGGCCAAAGGCATCGAGTGGCAACTGAGTGCTCTGGGCAATCCGTTGCTGAACGAAGCCACGGCCATCATCGAGTGCGAACTGTGGCGCGAATACGACGGTGGCGATCACGCGATCATCGTCGGTGCGGTTAAGAACCTGATTCTGCCCGAGCAACCCGTCACGCCGATGATCTACCACAAAGGCAAGCTAGGCCCTCTGCCCACCCTCGCGTAGCACGGTCGCCGCTGTCGGGCGTGCGAGGACTGCGATCGATGATCGCCGCCCTCGCAAAACCTGAATGGCCAGGCCTCACGAACACTTTTTTCTTTTGGAGCCCCCATGCCCCCTGCAGCCACGCAACTGTTTCGCCAGCAGGCCTATATCGACGGCCAATGGCTGGATGCGCCAGACGGCGCGTATCAGGAGATTTTCAACCCGGCTACCGGCGAGCGCATCGGCCAGGTTCCCGCGCTTGGCGCAATACACGCGCGCGCCGCCATCACCGCGGCCAACAAAGCCTGGCCGGCGTGGCGTGCACTGACCGCCAAAGAGCGCAGCCGCCTGCTCAAATGCTGGCACGCACTGATGCTGGAACACGCCGATGAACTGGCCGCCATCCTCACCCTCGAACAGGGCAAGCCACTGGCCGAGGCCAAAGGCGAAATCCTCTACGCCGCAAGCTTTATCGAGTGGTTCGCCGAAGAGGCGAAGCGGGTCTACGGTGACACCATTCCCAGCCATAAAGGCGATGCGCGCATCGTTGTCAGCAAGGAGCCGATCGGCGTGGTCGCGGCCATCACCCCGTGGAACTTCCCGGCGGCGATGATCACCCGCAAGGCCGGCCCGGCGTTGGCCGCCGGTTGCCCGTGCATCGTCAAACCGGCTCCCGAAACACCGTTCTCGGCACTGGCCATGGCTGCACTGGCGGAACAGGCCGGTATTCCGCCGGGCATTTTCAACGTCATCACCGGCGACGCCATCGCCATTGGCGCTGAGCTGACAGCCAGCCCGCTGGTACGCAAACTGTCGTTCACGGGGTCTACCGCCATCGGCAAACTATTGATGGCACAGTGCGCGCCGACCCTGAAAAAAGTTTCGCTGGAGCTGGGCGGCAATGCCCCCTTCATCGTGTTCGACGACGCCAACCTGGAGCGTGCGGTCGAAGGCGCGCTGATTGCCAAATTTCGCAATGCCGGACAAACCTGCGTCTGCGTCAACCGTTTCCTGGTACAGGCCGGTATTCATGACGCCTTTGTTGCACGCCTGGCCGAGCGTGTCGCCCAACTGCAGGTGGGCAGCGGTTTCGAGGCAAGCAGCACCCAGGGCCCGTTGATCAACGAACGGGCGGTGGCCAAGGTCGAAGACCATGTGCAAGACGCCCTCGCCCACGGCGCCCGGTTGCTGTGCGGCGGCGAGCGCCATGCCCTGGGCCACGGTTTTTTCCAGCCTACGGTTCTGGCCGGCATTACCGCCTCGATGAAAGTGGCCAAAGAAGAAACCTTTGGTCCGCTGGCCGCCGTCTTCCGCTTTGAGACCGAAGCCCAGGCGATCCATATGGCCAATGACACGGAATTCGGGCTTGCGGCCTATTGCTACACCCGCGACCTGGGTCGTGCCTGGCGCATGAGCGAGGCCTTGGAGTACGGCATGGTCGGGATCAACGAAGGGCTGATTTCCACCGAAGTGGCCCCTTTCGGAGGGATCAAGTCTTCCGGCCTGGGCCGTGAAGGCTCCAAGTACGGAATTGAGGATTACCTGGAACTCAAATACACCTTGATGGGTGGGTTGGATGACTTTGGGAGCACACCGCAATGAGTCATGAAAAGTATGAACAAGGGCTGAAAATCCGCACTCAGGTCCTGGGTGAAGCCTACGTCAATCGCTCTATCGAGAACGCAGACGACTTCACCCGCCCGCTTCAGGAAATGGTCACTGAGTACTGCTGGGGCCACGTCTGGGGCCGTGATGGCTTGTCGCTTAAAGAGCGCAGCATGATAAACTTGGCAATGATTTCGGCCCTCAACCGGCCACACGAACTCAAGCTGCATGTACGTGGTGCCTTGCGTAACGGCCTGAGTCGTGAACAAATACGCGAAATTCTGCTTCAGGTCGGCATTTACTGCGGTGTACCCGCTGCCGTAGACAGTTTCCGGCTTGCCCGTGAAGCGTTTGCCGAAGCCGATGCCGAGGCCTCCAGTTAACCCTTGGCTGTTTGATCTGACCGGAGCACGGATGATCTGAATGATCGAAGTGCTCTTTTTGCAATGGACAGCCACACTCAGAGCAGCCCCCCATGAAACGTCTGCCCCTCGACGACAGCTTCAAGGTCAATCGCAACCCCGTTACCCTGCGCGAAATCGTGCTGGATAAACTACGAAGCGCCATCATGAACTTCCAGCTCCTGCCGGGAGATCGCCTGGTCGAGCGCGACCTGTGCGACCGGCTTGGCGTCAGCCGCACCTCGGTTCGCGAAGCCTTGCGTCACCTGGAGTCCGAAGGTCTGGTGGAATTTGCCGACGCCAAGGGGCCACGGGTTGCGATCATTACCCTGGCCGATGCCGGCGACATTTATGAGCTGCGTTGCGTGCTTGAAGGCCTGATCGTCCAGCTCTTCACCTTGCGTGCCAAGGCCAAGGACATCAAGGCCCTGGAAAAAGCCCTCGAGGAAAACCGCAAGGCCCTCAAGGATGGCGAGCTGCAACAGGTCATCGACTCGGTTCAGGGGTTTTATGACGTGCTGCTCGAAGGTTCCGGCAACCATGTGGCGGCCACTCAGTTGCGTCAATTGCAAGCACGCATCAGTTATTTGCGGGCAACTTCGGTGTCTCAGGAAAACCGCCGCGGCGCGAGTAATCAGGAAATGGAACGCATCGTCGATGCGATCAAGAGCGGTGATCCCCTGGCGGCTCACCAGGCCTGTGTCGAACACGTCCGTGCTGCGGCAACCGTGGCTCTGGAATACCTCAAGCGCAAGCAGGAAGAAACCGGCGAGATCCCTCAGATCACGCTGCCGATCGCGCTTAAAGAACCGCGCATAGGTCGCTGAACATGTTCAGCCCGAGCTTTTGTCCACAGTGCGGCTGCCAGGACCTCAAGTCTCAGCTTCCGCCGGGCGATACGCACGAGCGCCTGATGTGCCGCGGTTGCGGCTACATCCATTACCTGAATCCAAAAATCATCACGGGCTGCATCATCGAGCAGGACGGTAAATACCTGCTTTGCCAGCGCGCCATCGCCCCGCGTCCCGGTACCTGGACGCTGCCGGCGGGCTTTATGGAAGGTGGCGAAACCACCGAGCAGGCTGCACTGCGCGAGGTCTGGGAAGAAAGCGGCGTACGCGCTGAAATCCTCTCGCCCTATTCGATCTTCAGTGTGCCGACGATCAGCGAGGTGTATATCATTTTCCGCGCCGTCGCCCTGGAAATCACCGGCCAGTTCGGACCTGAAACCCTCGCCTGCCAGTTCTTCGCGCCTCAGGACATCCCCTGGGACAGCATCTACTACCCTGCGATCCGGCAGATCCTCGAGCGTTATATCGAGGAACGTCAGGCCGGTGTCTATGGCCTCTATACCGGCAACGACGACACCGGCAAGATCCACTTCATCCGCTAAGCCGCAAGCCCGGATGTTCGCGGCCTGCGGCATCTCCCGCCGCGCTAGGGCGCCACGCCTTCGACAATAATCACCTCGGCCCGGGCCACGCCCTCGCGGTGCCCTTTCGCGTCTTGATACAACTCGGATTCGTAGCAGGCCAGTGCCTGTTCGTAGGAGTCGAATTCGATCACCACACTGCGCTGCGGGGTTGGCCGGCCTTCCATGGCCTGACTGCGCCCGCCCCGGGCGAGGATACGTCCGCCATGCAACGCAAAGGCCGCCGGTGCCCTCTGAGTGTAGTGACTGTATTGCTCGGGGTCGGTGATATCCACGTGTGCAATCCAATACGCCTTCATAGTGACCTCTCGGGTTATTTTGTATTATGGTATACCATATTCAGGCGCATCATATCCGGAGAATCCAGCATGGCCTTCAACAGCATCGAAGAAATCATCGCCGACTATAAGCTCGGCAGAATGGTGCTCATGGTAGACGACGAAGATCGGGAAAACGAAGGCGACCTGCTGCTGGCTGCCGACTGTTGCAACGCTGAGGCCATCAGCTTTATGGCCCGGGAAGCCCGTGGTCTGATTTGCCTGACCCTGACCGACGAACATTGCCAGCGCCTGGGCCTGGAGCAGATGGTCCCCAGCAATGGCAGTGTCTTCAGTACCGCCTTCACCGTGTCCATCGAAGCCGCGACGGGTGTGACCACCGGCATTTCCGCCGCTGACCGTGCGCGCACTGTGGCCGCAGCCGTGAACGTCAATGCCGGGCCAGCCGACCTGGTGCAGCCCGGGCACATTTTCCCGTTGCGGGCCAAGGAAGGCGGCGTATTGACCCGCGCCGGCCACACTGAAACCGGCTGCGACCTGGCGCGCCTTGCCGGTTTTACCCCGGCCTCGGTGATTGTCGAAGTCATGAATGATGACGGCACCATGGCCCGTCGACCTGATCTGGAAGTCTTCGCCCGCAAGCATGGCATCAAGATCGGCACCATTGCCGACCTGATTCACTACCGTCTCAGCACCGAACGCACCGTGGTACGCATCGGCGAACGAGAACTGCCCACCGTGCATGGCAACTTCCGCCTGATCACCTTTGAAGATCGCATTGAAGGCGGCGTGCACATGGCAATGGTCATGGGCACCTTGCACCGGGACGATCCGACTCTGGTGCGGGTGCATGTAATCGATCCGTTGCGCGATCTGGTCGGTGCTGCATACAGCGGCCCTTCGAACTGGACGCTGTGGGCCGCACTGCAGCGAGTGGCTGAAGAAGGCCGGGGTGTGGTGGTGGTGCTGGCCAACCATGAATCGTCCCAGGCGCTGCTTGAGCGCGTGCCGCAATTGACCCAGCCTCCTCGTCAGTTCAATCGCTCGCAATCGCGAATTTATTCAGAAGTGGGCACCGGGGCGCAAATCCTTCAGGACCTCGGCGTGGGCAAGCTGCGTCATCTCGGTCCCCCGCTCAAGTACGCCGGCTTGACCGGATATGACCTCGAAGTGGTGGAGAGCATTGCCTTTACCGGCTGAGCCCGAGACTGACCGGCAGGCAGAATTTCACTGCCCACAGGCCATTCCCGGCGGATGGCCGGTCAGGCAAAAGACTTGTAGAAAGTTTGGAATACCATAATATGACATCCCATAGGCCGAGCACCTCTCCCCCGGTGCCGCGCCTGCATAACAACAATAAAACCCCGAGGCCCGGCCACCTTTAACGGCCAGATGGACCTGATGCTCCCGATAGGCGGGCACTGCAAAGCCCGCTCAAAAACACAACAAATGAGGGCGTAAAAATGGCGTTGAATACACGTGCAACCGCAGTCCTGCTTGCAGGTTTCCTGACCACCGTCAGTCACATGGCCGTAGCAGCCGAGAGTTTGAATTTCGTCAGCTGGGGCGGCAGTACCCAGGATGCGCAAAAGCAGGCCTGGGCCGAACCTTTCAGCAAGGCCAGCGGCATCACCGTGGTCCAGGACGGGCCGACCGACTACGGAAAGCTCAAGGCCATGGTCGAAAGCGGCAACGTGCAGTGGGACGTGGTCGACGTCGAAGCCGACTTCGCCCTGCGCGCCGCCGCTGAAGGCCTGCTCGAACCCCTCGATTTTTCGGTGATCCCGCGCGACAGAATCGACCCGCGATTTGTCTCGGATCATGGCGTGGGCTCGTTCTTCTTCTCGTTCGTGCTCGGCTATAACGAAAACCGCCTCGGCACGGCCAAGCCACAGGACTGGAGCGCTCTGTTCGACACCAAAACCTATCCCGGCAAGCGTGCGCTCTACAAATGGCCAAGCCCCGGCGTACTGGAGCTGGCGCTGCTGGCCGATGGCGTACCTGCCGAGACACTCTATCCGCTGGACCTCGATCGCGCGTTCAAGAAGCTCGACACCATCAAGAAAGATATTGTCTGGTGGGGCGGCGGTGCTCAGTCGCAGCAGCTGCTGGCTTCAGGCGAGGTCAGCATGGGCCAACTGTGGAACGGCCGGGTGCATGCCCTGCAGCAAGATGGCGCTCCGGTCGGGGTGAGCTGGAAACAGAACCTGGTCATGGCCGATATTCTGGTCATCCCCAAAGGCGCGAAAAACAAAGCCGCTGCAATGAAGTTCCTGGCCAATGCCAGCAGCGCCCGGGGCCAGGCTGACTTCTCCAACCTGACCGCCTATGCGCCGGTGAACCTGGACAGCGTGGCGCTTTTGGACACCGGGCTCGCGCCTAACCTGCCAACGGCGTATGCCAACGATCAAATTACCCTCGACTTCGCCTACTGGGCCAAAAACGGTTCGGCCATCGCGACGCGGTGGAACGAATGGCTGGTGAAATGAAAATGACAGCCCCCGCATCCAACTCGTCCACAGCAAGCGGTGGAGCCTCGGGCGTCACCGGCTCGCCTCCTGTCACGCGTACCATGCTCAAGTCATCCTCTTCGCTGGCTCAGCGCTGGCGAGGGGCCGGCAACCTGGTGCCCGCGCTGCTGTTCCTTGGCCTGTTCTTTTTGGCGCCTCTGATCGGCCTGCTGCTGCGCGGTGTGCTTGAGCCGACACCGGGCCTGGGCAACTACGAACAATTGTTTGCCAATTCGGCCTATGGCCGGGTGTTGCTCAATACGTTCTCTGTCGCCGGGCTGGTGACCCTGTTCAGTCTGCTGCTGGGGTTTCCGCTTGCCTGGGCAATCACCCTGGTACCCCGTGGCTGGGGGCGCTGGATCCTCAACATTGTGCTGCTGTCGATGTGGACCAGCCTCCTGGCGCGGACGTACTCCTGGCTGGTGCTGTTGCAGGCCTCCGGCGTCATCAACAAGGCATTGATGGCCATGGGCATTATCGATCAGCCGCTGGAAATGGTGCACAACCTGACTGGCGTGGTGATCGGCATGAGCTACATCATGATCCCGTTTATCGTCCTGCCGCTGCAGGCCACCATGCAGGCCATCGACCCGATGATCCTGCAGGCCGGATCGATCTGCGGCGCCAGCCCCTGGAGCAACTTCTTCCGGGTGTTCCTGCCGCTGTGCCGGCCGGGACTGTTCTCGGGCGGCCTGATGGTGTTCGTGATGTCTCTCGGTTACTACGTGACCCCGGCCCTGCTGGGCGGCGCGCAAAACATGATGCTGCCCGAGTTCATCATTCAGCAGGTGCAGTCGTTCCTCAATTGGGGCCTGGCAAGTGCCGGCGCCGCATTGCTGATCGCCATCACTCTGGTGCTGTTCTACTTCTACCTGAAGCTCCAGCCGGAATCCCCGGTTGGCGCCAGTAACGCGAGGTAAGCCATCATGCTGCTGACCCCCAATGCGATGAGCCGACGCATGCGTTTCGGACTCTATTCCACCACCGGGCTGATCGCGCTGTTCCTGCTGCTGCCCATCGTGTTCATCGTCCTGCTTTCATTTGGTTCATCCCAATGGCTGGTGTTCCCGCCCCCTGGCTGGACACTGAAATGGTATGGCCAGTTCTTCTCCAATGCCGACTGGATGAATGCGGCGCTGGCCAGCCTCAAGGTCGCACTGCTGACCACCGTTTTCGCCGTGGCGCTGGGCCTGCCCACCGCGTTTGCACTGGTGCGCGGGCGCTTCCCGGGACGCGAAATGCTCTACGGGTTGTTTACCCTGCCGATGATCGTGCCACTGGTGATTATCGCGGTGGCGGTCTACGCGCTGTTTCTCAAGCTGGGTTACACCGGCACCCTGTTCGCTTTCGTGGTCAGCCACGTCATTGTGGCGTTACCGTTCACCATCATCTCGATCATCAACTCTCTGAAGCTGTTCGATCAATCGATCGAGGATGCGGCGGTGATTTGTGGTGCGTCACGCTTGCAAGCCGTGTTCAAAGTGACCTTTCCGGCGATTCGCCCCGGCATGATTGCCGGCGCCCTGTTCGCATTTCTGGTGTCGTGGGATGAAGTGGTGCTGAGCGTAATGATGGCCAGCCCGACCCTGCAAACCTTGCCGGTCAAAATGTGGACCACGCTGCGGCAGGACCTGACCCCCGTTATTGCTGTGGCCTCAACGCTGCTGATCGGCCTTTCGGTGCTGGTCATGGTGATCGCCGCCGCCCTTCGCAGACGCAACCCAATCAGCGCTTAAGCGCCCAGGAGAACGACATGAGTGCTGTGATCAAAAACCTCGAACAACCCACCGACCTGCCCCTTGTCAGCCTGCGTAACCTGAACAGGCACTACGGCGATTTTGCTGCCGTGGACAACATCTCGCTGGACATCAAGGAGGGTGAATTCCTCACCTTCCTCGGGTCCAGCGGGTCAGGTAAAAGCACCACCCTGTCGATGCTTGCCGGCTTCGAAACACCGAGCAGCGGCGAGATTCTGGTCAACGGCCAATCGCTGGTCAACGTGCCGCCCCACAAGCGCGACATCGGCATGGTGTTTCAGCGCTACTCACTGTTCCCGCACTTGTCAGTGCGCGACAACATCGCGTTCCCGCTGGCGATTCGCAAGCTGTCCAGTGCCGAGCGCGACCGCCGGGTCGACGCCATGCTCAAACTGGTCCAACTGGATACGTTCGCCCATCGCCGTCCGTCCCAACTCTCCGGTGGCCAGCAGCAACGCGTGGCCATCGCCCGGGCGCTGGTCTATGAACCACGCATTCTGCTGATGGATGAGCCCCTGGGGGCCCTCGACAAAAAGCTGCGCGAAGACTTGCAGGACGAGCTGCGCCAACTGCATCGACGTCTGGGCATCACCATCGTCTACGTCACCCACGACCAGGAAGAAGCCATGCGCCTGTCCCAGCGCATCGCCATTTTCAGTCACGGCAAGATTGTCGGCCTGGGCAGTGGGTACGACCTTTACCAGAACCCGCCCAACGCCTTTGTCGCGTCGTTCCTCGGCAACTCTAACTTCCTCAGGCTCAAGGCCCGGGGCAGTGGTGCTGCAAGCTTTGAAGGCCAGCCGTTGTCGATTCGCCTCACCGCCGGCCTGCACAACGATCAGGATGTGTTACTGATGGTCCGTCCGGAAAAGGCCCAGGCTCTGAGCTTGCAGCAAGCTCACCAGGAGCCTTTGGCCAGCGGCTGGAACGCCGTATCGGCGAAAGTGCTGGAAGTACTGTTTCTGGGCGAAAGCCAGACCTGCAGCGTCGTTACGGCCGGCGGCACGGCAATGACCGTCAAGGCGCTGTCTGCCGCCGGCATGCCGCTCAAGGCCGGCGACCCGGTGCAAGTACGCTGGGCCACGGCTGACGCCTGCGTATACACCGACTGGGCGGAAAGCGATCTGAACAAAGCCGCCGCTCACTCCTGAACCCCGCCAAGACCAGCGACTGCACACCCACAAAAACGCCCGGCATTTGCCGGGCGTTTTTGTGTCGGGTTCAGGCGTGGCTGATAAGTTTCTAGTCGCTGTAGACCAGCGTTGCGGATTTGACGCCCTGTGCCTGTCCACGCGTCGCCAGGCAGTAGTACAGCGGGCATGTAACCACCAGCCCGACCAGCCACGACAGGTCAGCACCTTCCACCAGGTTGGCATACGGGCCAACATACAGCGAGGTGTTGGCAAACGGCAGTTGCACAATGATGCCGATGAAATACGCCACGATTGCGTACAGGTTATAGCGCCCGTAGATCCCGCCATCCGCACTGAAAATCGAGGCAATGTCGTAGTTGCCGCGCTTGATCACATAGAAGTCGATCAGATTGATCGAAGCCCAGGGCACCAGCACCAGCAACAGCGCCAGGATCAGGCCGATGAACTGCGAAATGAAGTCCGCCGAGGCGCTCAGGGCAACCAGGCAGCAACCGCTCAGCACAATAGCCGACAACACCACCCGCACCTTGATGCTGGGTGTCCACTGGCTGGCGAACGTCTGGATCGAGGTGATGATCGACAGCACCGCACCGTACAGATTCAACGCGTTGTGACTGATGATATTGAGCAGGAACAGCACCATCAGAATCGGCCCAAGCCAGCCCGTCGACTGCTTGACCGCGACCATTGCCTCAGTCCCTTCGGGGGTCGCCAGTACCGCGACCGCGCCGAACGAAAAGGACAGTATCGTGCCCAGGGTCGCCCCCAGGTAAGTAGCAAAGAATGGTTTGGCAAAGCCGATGTCGGCCGGCAGGTACCGCGAATAGTCCGAGACATACGGCGAGAAGCTGATCTGCCAGATGATCCCCAGTGACACCGTTGCCAGCCATCCGGAAAGGTTGAAACCGCCACGGGTCAGGAAGTCGGCCGGCAAGTCATGGGCGAATATGTACAGAAAGCCGGCCAGCAAGGCGCTGCCCATGACCCAGGTGCCAATGCGATTGAGGGTATGAATGAAACGGTAACCGATCACGCCAATCGCTGTTGCGCTCAAGGCACCGATCAGAATGCTCGCAGGCACCGGTACCGACGGGACAATCCCGACAATGGATTTGCCGGCCAGTACGATATTGGAGATGAAAAAGCCGACATAAATGATCGCCGCAAAACAGACGATCAACAGCGCACCATAGCGGCCGAACTGGCCACGGCTCTGGACCATTTGCGGGATCCCCATGCGCGGCCCCTGGGCTGACGCCAGGGCAATCACGAGGCCACCGACCATGTGCCCCAAGGCAATCGCCAGCAGGCCCCAAAACAGGTCGAGGTGGAACACTTGCACCACCATTGCGCCCGTCACGATGGGCAGGGGCGCAATATTGGTACTGAACCATAGGGTGAACAGGTCGCGGGCCTTCCCATGGCGTTCCGCGAGTGGGACGTAGTCGACCGTGTGGTTCTCGATCAGGGGGTCTTGCCGGGACATCTGGGACATAGGAATGAACTCAAGTTTGTCTGATCTTATAGTTGTATGAAGCCAAACCGGAGGTGCTCTCTGGCAACCCCTCAGATGAGTACCATATTATGGTATTCCAAACTTAAAACAAGACTGATCCGGTCCCTGAGCGCTCATCTGATCCGCAATCCTGACGCATCAATGCCGGGATCTTCCAGTTAAAACCCCCGTTAACATTGACTTTAAGACCGATGGTGTACGTTTATCGTTTCACTAAAAAAGACCTTGCAAAGAACGTATTACGGTATACCATCAGACCTACAAATCATAAAAACCAGCCCCACCGTTCGAGGACCGTCCCATGATTGATGCCGCCATCTACAAACAAGTAATGGGTTCGTTTCCGTCCGGGGTCACCGTCATCACCACCCTGGATGACGACGGCCAGGTCGTCGGCCTGACTGCCAGCGCTTTCAGCTCGCTGTCGATGGATCCGGCACTGGTACTGTTCTGCCCCAACTACAGCTCGGATTCCTACCCGGTACTGATCAAAAATAAACGCTTTGCCATCCACGTCCTTTCCGGCGGCCAGCAAAATGAGGCCTATGCCTTTGCACGCAAGGGCAAAGACAAGGCTCAAGGCCTGGAATGGACACTGAGCGCGCTGGGCAACCCGATCCTGGCCAATGCCACGGCGGTCATCGAATGCGAGCTGTGGCGCGAATATGAAGGAGGCGATCACGCCATCATGGTCGGCTCGGTGAAGAACCTGATCGTGCCCCGGCACAACGCCGGACCGTTGGTCTATTGCCACGGCAAGATGGGTGCCCTGCCCGCCCTCGCCTGATGGCAAGACCGTGGCCTTTACGTATTATGGAATACCGCAAAACCCGCAGCCGCTCTACGCTCTTGCGCCGAGCGCCTCAAGCAGCCAGAACACCCGGGAGCGTCCAGCGCTCCTTCCAGAAAACAGGTCTGCAGTCGACAGGCCGCCAATAAAAGATTTGAGGTAAGCGTCATGAAGTTTTCCCTGTTCGTACACATGGAGCGCTGGGACGAAAGCATCAGCCATCGTCAGCTGTTCGAAGACCTGACCGAATTGACCCTGATGGCAGAAGCCGCTGGCTTCAGCACAGTATGGATTGGCGAACACCACGCCATGGAGTACACCATTTCACCGAGTCCCATGCCGCTGCTGGCGTACCTCGCGGGCAAAACCACCACCATTCACCTTGGCGCCGGCACCATCATCGCGCCCTTCTGGCATCCGCTGCGAGTGGCCGGTGAGTGTGCGCTGCTCGACGTGATCAGCAACGGACGCATGGAAGTCGGTCTGGCCCGTGGCGCCTATCAGGTGGAGTTCGACCGGATGGCCGGTGGCATGCCGGCTTCGTCCGGCGGTCAGGCCTTGCGCGAAATGGTCCCGGTGGTGCGTGCGCTGTGGCAAGGCGACTACGCCCACGATGGCGATATCTGGAAATTCCCGACGTCCACCAGCGTACCGAAGCCGATCCAGAAGCCTAACCCGCCGATGTGGATCGCCGCGCGCGACCCGGATTCCCACAACTTCGCCGTCGCCAATGGCTGCAACGTGATGGTCACGCCGCTGATGAAAGGCGACGAAGAAGTCCTCGACCTGAAGAACAAGTTTCAGGCCGCGCTCGACAACAATCCGGACGTCCCGCGCCCGCAACTGATGGTGCTGCGTCACACCCACGTTCACGCGCCGGACGATACCGAAGGCTGGAAAATCGGGGCCCGGGCCATTTCGCGTTTTTACCGCACTTTCGATGCCTGGTTCGGCAACAAGCAAGTGCCGGTCAATGGTTTCCTGGCACCCAGCCCGGAGGATAAGTTCGCCGAGCGCCCGGAATTCCAACTGGAAAACATCCGCAAAACCGCGATGATCGGCACCGCCGAAGAAATAATTCCGCGCATCAAGCACTATCAGGAACTGGGTGTGGACGAGTTCAGCTTCTGGTGTGACAACAGCTTGCCCCACGCGGAAAAGAAAAAGTCCCTGGAACTGTTTATCAAACACGTGGTTCCAGCGTTTCGCTGAAACCACTGACCAGCCCCGGACATGCAGGCCGGGGGTAACTGACCTGCAGGGTCGAAGCCATGATCACTCACCGCCTCCCATTGCTCACCCTTCCCTGCAGTGCCGAGCAGGTTTACCTGCGCGGTGAATGGACCGCTTCACACATCCGCCTCAAACGCCTGCGCGCCAGCGTTGCAGCCAAGCAGAATGGTTTCTGGCAAATAGTTCACTGAGCCGACCCGAACTAACATAAACGCACGCCACGCCGCGCCCTCAACCGGCGTGCCCGTGCATTGCGCTTCGGCTCATGATCAGGTTTGCCCAATGAACAATAACAACGCGCTGTTGATCATCGACATGCAACAGGAGGACGGTTTCGTCCTCAAAAACTTCGAGGCGGTGCAGGCCAACACCGCCGCCTTGCTCGAGACCGCCCGCAGCCAGCGGATCCCGGTCATTTATACCCGTCATGTCAATCAGGCTGACGGCAGTGACATGCCTCATGGCGAACCCCGCGACGCCGACGGAGGACCGAGTGGCTACCGCGCCGGCACCCGTCAAGTGGAAATCATCGAGCATCTGGCACCTCTGCCGGATGAATGCGTCATCGACAAGGGTCGTTACAGTGCCTTCCACCGCACCGACCTGGATGCCCGGCTCAAGACTCTCAGGGTTGATACCCTGATTATCAGCGGCGTGCTGACCGATGTCTGCGTGCTCAGCAGCGTATTCGATGCCTTCGCCCTGGGTTATCGCATTCGCCTGGTCAGCGACGCCTGCACCACCACCACGCTGGCTGGCCACTATGCGGCGCTGTTGATAATGGCTAATTGGGTGTATGCCCTCGAAATCCTCACCACCGACCAATGCCAGCGCGCGCTGCAAGGGCTTGCTCACCTGAGTCTGATCACCGAAGGGCCGGATGAGTTCGCCCACCCGCCTCACGCGTTCGAAAGCACCATCGCCCGCCTGCAGGCGCACCTCACCCGGACTCAGGAGTAATCGCCATGCAAGTCGAAAAAAGAAGCATCGATTTCGTCCCTGAATCCGAGCGTCACGGTCATCCCGGCTCGCTGTTCTTTATCTGGTTTGGCGCCAACATGAACATCACCACCATCGCTTCCGGCGTGCTACCGGTGGTGATGGGGCTGAACCTGTTCTGGAGTGCTCTGGCGATCATTATCGGTTCGCTGGTGGGGGCAATCTTCATGGCCTCTCACTCGGCACAGGGCCCGAAGCTGGGAATCCCGCAAATGATCCAGAGCCGGGCGCAATTCGGCGTGCTGGGTGCGGTGTTGCCGTTGTTGTTCGTGATGCTGATTTACCTGGGGTTCTTTGTCAGCAACACCCTGCTCGCCGCCCAGGCGCTGGAGTCCGTCAGCCCGTTGCCGGCCACCGGCAACATCTACCTGATCGGCGCGCTGTGCTTCGTCGTCGCGCTGTATGGCTATCGCCTGATTCATCGTCTGCAGAAGCTGCTGTCTCTGCTGTCGCTGCTGATCTTCGCGGCCGCCACGTTGCTCGCTTTGCAGCTCCCGATAGCACCCGAACAATGGCTGCCGACGGGCTTCGTGCTGTCGAAGTTTCTGGTCGCGGTGAGCATTGCCGTGACCTGGCAGCTGTCGTACGCACCGTATGTCGCTGACTATTCGCGCTACCTGCCGAGCAACACCTCGTCGGCGAAAGTATTTTGGTACAGCTATGCCGGCACGGTCAGCGGTGGCGCCTGGATGATGATTCTGGGCGCCATGCTCAGCGTGGGTATCGGTGACTTTTCGAGCAATGTCGGTGGGCATGTTGTCGGGTTGTTTGGCGGCGGCGCATGGCTGCTGTTCGCGTTCATCCTGTACGGTCAGGTGTCGATCAACGTCTTCAATCTGTATGGCGCGTTCATGTCGACCATCACCGTCATCGAACCCTTTGCCCGGCTCAAGGTGACGCCACGGGTGCGTGGCCTGTTCATGCTGGTGATCAGCCTGGTGGCGACAGCCTTGTGCACCATCAGCCAGGACAACTTCATCAACTTTTTCCTCAATTTCATCTTCTTCATGAGCTACTTCCTGATCCCATGGACGGCGATCAATCTGGTGGACTACTACTGCCTGCGCAAAGGTCAGTACCGGATTGACGATATCTTCGACATGAACGGGATGTACGGACGCATCAACTGGATTGCCTGCGGCTGTTTTGTACTGGCGATCGCCCTCGAAATCCCCTTCATGAACACCACCTTGTACATTGGCCCGGTCGCCACGGCACTGGACGGCGTAGACCTGGCCTGGCTGGTTGGCTTGCTGGTACCTGCGCTGAGCTATTACTGGCTGATGAAACTCGACAAGCGCACCCACGGCGTCGCCGGCCTGTCGTGACCCTCCTCAGCCTGGCCCTCTCCCGGGAGAGGGCCAGGCCTTCAGAAGCGCGGCTTGAGGGCTTTCCAGTCCGGTTTGTAGCGCTGCATCTGCTTCACGTCGTCGCGCTGGCGAATGCCGCAGCTCAGGTATTGGTCGTTCAATTTGGCCAATTGCTCGTAATCCAGCTCAAGTCCCAATCCCGGTGCCCGGGTGACTTTCACACACCCGTCGACAATGGGCAGCTTTCCGCCCTTTATCACTTCTTCATCCGGCTCCTGCCACGGGTAATGCGTGTCGCAGGCAAAGTCCAGATTAGGGACTGCGGCGGCGACATGGGCCATGGCCATCAGGCTGATGCCCAAATGCGAGTTGGAGTGCATGGACACCCCCAGGCCAAAGGTCTGACACATTTTGGCCAGCGTCTGGGTGTCGCGCAGGCCACCCCAATAGTGATGATCCGCCAGCACGATCTGCACGCTGTCGAGCGCGACACTGCGACGAAACTCCTCGAAATCGGTGACCACCATGTTGGTCGCCAGCGGCAGACCGGTGCGCTTGTGCAGTTCGGACATACCCTCGAGGCCCGGGGTCGGGTCCTCGTAATATTGCAGATCATCGCCCAGTAACTCGGCCATCCGGATCGAGGTTTCAAGTGACCAGTTGCCATTCGGGTCGATCCGCAGCGGGTAGCCGGGAAAGGCCTTCTTCAGCGCCTTGATACAAGACACTTCGTGCTCGGGAGGCAGCGTCCCGGCCTTGAGCTTGATGCTTTTAAAGCCGTAGGCCTCAATCATGCGCCGCGCCTGGGCGACGATCTGTTCTTCGTTCAGGGCTTCGCCCCAGGAGTCGGCCGGGTATGGCGAGTCGATGTGCCGTGCGTATTTGAAGAACAGGTAGGCGCTGAACGGTATTTCATCGCGCACTGCCCCGCCCAGCAGGTCCACCAGAGGAACGTTCAGGGCGTGTGCCTGCAGATCGAGAAACGCCACTTCGAACGCCGAATAGGCATTGCTCACGGCTTTGCTGGCATGGGACCCGGGCGCCAGCTCGGCACCGGCAATGCTCTGCGGTTTGCAGGCGGCTACGGTGGCCTGAACGATGGCCCGCAGCTGATTGAGGTTGAACGGGTCGAGGCCGATCAGTTGTGTTTGCAGTTGTTGTTGGATCGCCAGCGCCGGAGCATCGCCGTAGCTTTCACCCAGGCCAATGTAGCCATTGTCGCTTTCGATCTCGATGATCGAACGCAAGGCAAACGGTTCGTGGATGCCGCTGGCATTCAGCAGCGGCGGATCACGGAACGCAATGGGGGTGACGGTGACTCGTTTGATTTTCAAGAGGCGGCTCCCGTTGGACCAGGTTTCAAGGCGTGATGATGGGTTGACGAAGATCGGACGATCGCGGCATCGGGCTGCTGGCCTGCCGGCGACGTCTGGCTGCGAGGGGTGGTGCGCACGAAAAAGATCACCACGGCCGCCAGCAGCGAGGTGGCGGCTAGCCCGTAAAGGCCACCCTCGATCGAGCCGGTGGTCTGTTCCAGAAAACCGAACGCCGTGGGCGCGACGAAACCGCCAAGGTTGCCGATGGAGTTGATCAGGGCAATCACCGCCGCGGCGATGCGCGCATCCAGATAGCCCTGAGGAATCGGCCAGAACAAGGCCGACGCGGCCTTGAAGCCGATAGCGGCAAAGCAGATGGCAACAAAGGCGAATACCGGGCCACCGGTGGTGGACATGAACATGCCCACGGATGCGATCACCAGCGTCAGCGCCACCCAGGCTTGCTGGTGCTTCCACTTGCCGGCCATGGCGGCAAAACCGTACATCGCAACAATCGAGATCAGCCAGGGGATCGAGTTGAACAGCCCCACCTGAAAATCACCGAAACTGCCCATCTTCTTGATCATGCTCGGCAGCCAGAAGGTCGCACCGTAAATGGTCAGCGCGATGGAGAAGTAGATAAAACAGAACAGCGCAATCTGCTTGTCGGCCAGCAGCTTGAACATCGACGGTTTGACCGTCTGCACCGCTTCGCGGGCCTGCTGTTCCTGGGCGATGGCCGCGATCAGCGCGCCCTTCTCTTCTTCGCTCAGCCATTTCGCTTCACGGGGATGCGATTGCAGCCAGAACCAGACAAACCCGCAGAGCACGATCGAGGCAAATCCTTCAATCAGGAACATCCACTGCCAGCCATGCAGGCTCATGCCACTGACGTGCAGCAGCGCCCCGGACACCGGCCCGGAAATGACCGAGGCAATGGCCGAGCCGCTGAGAAAGATCGCTATGGCCTTGCCCCGCTCGGTCGACGGCAGCCACTGGGTGAAGTAGTAAATGATCCCGGGGAAGAAGCCCGCTTCAGCGGCCCCCAGAATAAAACGCAGCACATAAAAGCTGGTTTCGCCGCGCACGAACGCCATGGCCATTGCCGCGGCGCCCCAAGTGAACATGATGCGCGTCAGCCAGGCCCGGGCGCCGTAACGCTGCAACAGCAGGTTGGAGGGCACTTCAAAAATCGCATAACCGATGAAAAACAGCCCGGCACCGAGCCCGTAGGCGGCAGCACCAATGCCCAGGTCGGTTTCCAGATGGCTGCGGACAAAACCAATGTTGACCCGGTCGATGTAGTTGACGATGAACATCACCACAAACAAGGGCAGCACATGGCGCTTGACCTTGGACGCCGCACGGGCAAGTACCGTGGGGTCGGGTGAAAGGTGGAGTGTGTTCACAGGCGGAACTCCCGATCATTGTTGTTTTTAGGGACGAACCGATCATGGACGCGCACATTGTTCCCGTCTAATCTAACTTGGCATTCGATTGATACCTGGATTAGATCAATGTTCGAGCTGACTCAACTGCGTTGTTTCACCACCGTGGCGACGGAACTCAACTTTCGCCGTGCCGCCGAACGGCTGAACATGACGCAACCGCCTCTCAGCCGGCAGATTCAATTGCTGGAGCATCACCTCGGTGTCGAGTTGCTGACCCGCACTACCCGCAGCGTGGCGCTGACAGCCGCCGGCCGGGCTTTCTTTGTCGAGGCCCAAAACCTGCTGGAGCGCGCACAGCAAGCGGCTACCACGGCCCGGCGCTTTGCAGAGGGCGACATCGGCTCGGTCAATATCGGTTTCGTCGGCAGCGCGGTGTACGAGTTTTTACCCAAGGTCATCGCCGAAGCCAGGCTCAAGCAGCCCCATGTCAGAATCGACCTGTCGGAGATGAACACCTACCAGCAGCATGAAGCGTTGCGCGCGCGGCGGGTCGACCTCGGGATCGCCCGCGCGCCCCTGCTCGAACCTGGCTATGCCACTGAATGCCTGGTGCGTGAACCGTTTGTGCTGGCCGTCCCCAGCCAGCATCGACTAGCCAGTGCCACCCGCCTGTCAGTCGGGGATCTCGATGCGCAGCCGTTCCTGATGTACTCCCATGCCGCCTATCCTCCCTTCAACGAACTGCTCACCGGCATGCTCCGCTCCGCCCGCGTGGCCCCGGAATACGTGCAATGGCTGGGTTCTTCACTGACCATTCTGGCGCTGGTCAATGCCGGCATGGGCCTGGCGCTGGTACCGCGTTGCGCGTCCAGCGTGGTGTTCAAGAACGTGGTGTTTCGGGACATTGATCTGGGCGAGGGGGTGCAGAGCGAACTGCACCTGATCTGGCGCGAGAACAATGACAACCCGGCATTTGCCATGTTGCTCGAAGCCATACGCCGGGCGGTGCGTGAGGGCTGGGACGGTTGACGAGCGGAGCGAGGCTGCGTTCGGGTTTTCGATCCTCCCGCCCTTTCCGGAAACAGGTACGCCGGGCTTACGACGGCTGCTACAACCTTTGTAGCCGCTGCCGCAGGCTGCGATGGGTTGCGCAGAGCCCCCGGCCTGAAGGTCCTTCGGCCTTTTTCGCAGTAATCCCCCGGAATCAGGGTCCAAGGAGGTACATGAGCCCCAACAACACCCAGGCTCCTCCTAGCACCACCACGCCACCGCGGCGGCATAGGGCAGCACAAAAGCCACCCCCAGTCCCGCCAGGGAGATCAGTCCGAACCATGCCACCGGCCCCATGGCCCACCCCCAGAGCATCACGCTCTTGCTTGGGCTGCGATAGTTTCCAGCATGTCCACGCCAGCAGGAGCCCCATGAGCACTGTGGTCACCTCCAGGTAAACATGATCGCCACGATTGCCTCCCAGCAGATTCAGGGCTGGCAACCCGATACACAGCAGCGCAGTCAGGCCCAGTTGCTCGCGCCAGGCATCGAGCCAAGGGCGAATCACGGCATACCCCAAACTCAGCAGCCATACCGCAAAAAATACCCGGACTTCCCAGCCGCCACGCCGTTGCTCGCCCGCAGACACCGTCAGGCTCGGTGAACGCTCAGTGGCCAAGCCGATATTCCAGGCGCTGGCATCGGGGTGCTGGTGCTGCAGGTAATCCAGTGCGCGCTGCGCACTTTGCGCTTTGTCCAATGAGTGCGCAGGAATCTCGGGGCGCATCCAGCCGTCGATTTCCTTGTCGAAGACCGCCAGGGTTCCGGTCAGGAAAATCGAAAACAGAATCCAGCCGAACACCAGGCCATCCCAGGTGTGCAACCAGGACAGTGACTGGGTCAGGGGCTTTTGTTTCATGTCAGCGTCTCCAGCAACTGCGGCCAGAGGCCGATCACACCCAAGGGCAGCGCTAACGACAGCCCGGCCCACGCACGCCACACGCTGTGACAGCAGAACACCCAGAGAATGAACAGCGGGTACACCACAAATGACAACAACGTGGCCGTTATCAGGGCATCGACCTTGTCCAGCGGCAACAGGCGTCCCAATCAAAAGCGCCTCGCCCGAAGGGCTCCATGTGCCGGAACATGGGGCCTGCGGGCTATATTTTCTGAAACCGCAACAATAGCGGCAGACCGGGCTATGGTCAGTGAATGTAAAGGCGCAGAGACCGTCGCGAGTTTGTAACTTTCGAGGGTTATACGGGTAGTACAGCAAAAGGAATCCAAAAATGATCTGGATCACCGTTATCTGCACTGTCGTAATCGTCACTCTTCTTGGCGCTCTGATAAATGCCTGGCGGATCCACCTCAATAAAAACCTGGAACTTCATTGATGGACAAGCAGGCGCTCGTGACAACTGCGACCGCAGGTAAGACCACAGCCGAAATACCGCTTGTTTGATTTGAAGCAAACCGCACCGCCGTTTCTAGCAGCACCCCCTCAGTACTGGCCTCTTTTCCTGCAAAGAGGTGATGCCCCCCGATAAAACTCCAAAAAAAAACAACTCCGCTCCCCTACAGGTGGTGGCTTTTGGATATTGCACTCAACACCTTATAATTCCTTATTCCTCGAAAAATCCCCGACGTTTTAAGATACGATCTTCTCTAAAAATTCAGGAGTTGCCCTACAGAAGGCAGGACTTCTTCATTGACGCTTATGCCACGAAACGATTAGTCTTCCTGCCCCTAGAACATGGAATACTATCGAGTCCCGGCTTTACCGCGCGGGATTATGCATTTCCTGAAAATGAATTCCCCGGCGCATTCATTTGCGCGGCTCTGCTTGCGGTAAACATATTGAAGCCTCGTTCCTCGCTCCAGATTCAAAAATCGGTGATCTTCGCCCTTATCCTGCGCGAAGCCCGAGCACGCTTTGGCGCGCGCCGCATGGGCGCCGTATGGACTCTGGTCGAGCCCATTTGCCACTTGCTTATCTTCAGTATTTTATTCGCGGTCATTCGTGGACGTACGGTCTCTGACGTCGAGTACCCGGTATTTGTCCTGGTCGCGATGGCTCCTTTCCTGCTCTACCGCAATACCGCCTTGCGCCTGATGGACAGTCTGCGGGAAAACCGCTCGCTGTTCGGCTACAAGCAGATCAAGCCCCTGGACACCTATGTCGCCCGAGTGCTGGTGGAAGCCTGTATCAGTGCCACGGTGTACGCGATCCTGGTATTTGGTTTCGCGTGGTACGGCTTCGACATGTCGGTAGCCAACCCGTTGATGTGGGTGGTGACACTGGCCTTGGGATTGTTGTTCGCGTTCAGCCTGGGCATGGTGCTGGCATTGATTACCCATGCCCTGCCCAGCCTGAAAGTGGTCATTCGCATGGCCTTTTTCCCGCTGTATTTCATTTCCGGCGTACTGGTACCTGCTGCATACCTGCCGCAAGCGATGATGCCGGTGTTGCTGCTCAACCCTTTCCTGCACATTGTCGAGCTGATCCGCGCTCAGGTTTTGCCGCACTACACCCCTGTGGACGGTGTGTCGGAGGGCTACGTGATAGTCCTGACCACGGTGTTGCTGTTTATTGCCATGGGTAGCTACCGCGCACGCCGCTTGCACCTTGTTTCCACGAAGAACGGATGAGTACAGGCCAACGTGTTCGAGCTTAGAAACGTTACCAAATCCTACCTGACTCCAAAGGGACGTCGGTATGTGTTCCGCAACCTGTCGCTGTCGATTCCGCCAGGCAAGAATATTGGCCTTATCGGGCGCAACGGTGCAGGCAAATCGACCTTGATGCGCCTGCTCGGCGCTGCCGACATTCCTGACTCCGGCTCAGTCGTCACAGACAAAAGCATTTCCTGGCCGGTCGGTTTGACGGGCGGTTTTCAAGGCAGCATGACCGGCCGCGAAAACATCAAGTTTGTCTGCCGCGTCTACGGCGCAGTGGGTGACGACATGCGCGAAAAAATTCGCTACGTTCAGGAATTTGCTGAAATCGGCGACTGGATTGATGAGCCCATCAAGACTTACTCCTCCGGGATGCGCTCGCGGGTGGCCTTCGGCCTGAGCATGGCCTTCGATTTTGATTACTACCTGATCGACGAAGTGATGTCCGTCGGCGACGCACAGTTCAAACGTAAATGTGCCGACGTATTCCAGGAAAAATTACAGCAGTCAAAAGTCGTGCTGGTGACCCACAACATGAATGAAGTTCAAAAGATCTGCGACATCGTCCTGCTGGTTCGCAATGGCGAGATCCAGGTTTACGAAGACGTCGCCGAAGGCATCAAAGCCTACAACTCCTGACTTCATACTCTCTTTTATAAAGCAGAACCGTTCGACTTCAAGGATGCATCATATATGAGCAGCAAGGGTAAACTCAGACGCTGGCGCCTGGCTATCGGCCTGGTGATTTTGCCAATGGTTCTGGCGACCATTTACTACGGCATTTTCGCCACCGATCGC
This sequence comes from Pseudomonas taetrolens, assembly GCF_900475285.1. NCBI lineage: Bacteria > Pseudomonadati > Pseudomonadota > Gammaproteobacteria > Pseudomonadales > Pseudomonadaceae > Pseudomonas > Pseudomonas taetrolens. The sequence goes on from NZ_LS483370.1 coordinate 2,730,660, forward strand.
TATGTCAGCAGTGCGCAGGTCGTCGTCCGCCAGGACGGTGGCAACCAGGCCGCCGCCATGCCAGGCCTCTCGACCCTGCTGACCGGTACCAACCCCGCGTCCCGGGAAGAGACCCTCTACCTGCGCGAATACATCGGGTCCATGGACATGATGCTATTGCTCGAAGAGCGCCTGCACTGGATCGAGCAATACGCCGACCAGCACAGCGACATGTTCTTCTGGATCAACAAGGATGCCCCACGCGAGGACCTGCTCAAATACTACCAGCGCATGGTAACGGCCCATTACGACGAAACTACCGGCCTGTTGCGGGTTGAAGTACAAGCCTTCACCCCCGAGCTTTCTGAACAAATGCTGCGCACCATACTGTCCGCCAGCGAGAACTTCGTTAACGAAGTCAGCCACAGCATTGCCCGCGAACAAATGACCTTCGCCAAAAGCGAACTGGCAACTGCCCGGGTTCAATACGCGGATCGCAAAGCTGAACTGATCGACTTCCAGAACACCAACAAAGTACTCGATGGTGCAAACACCGCACAAAGCCGTGCCACCATCATTGCCGACCTCGAAGGCCAGCACACCAAAGAACAGGCCGTATTGACCGAGATGCAGTTCAAACTGCGCGCCGATTCGCCGCAAGTGAAACAGCAAAAGCAAAGGGTTAACGCCATTGCCCAGCAACTGGCCAAGGAAAAACGCCTGCTGGTGTCGTCAACTGACGGCTCCCAGCTGAACGTAGTCGCCTCTGCTTTCCAGCAACTGACACTGGATGCAGGCATCGCTGAAGCCAGCTACAAAACAGCGGTGGCTGCACTGGACAATGCACGGATTGAAGCCAGCAAAAAGATCCGCACCCTGGTGACGGTCGTCAGCCCGAACACCCCGCAACTGGCACTGTACCCGGAGCGCCTGTATAACCTGGCAACTATCTTGCTTGGCCTGCTCATGCTGTATGGCATTACCCGCTTCATCCTGGCTTCGATCGAGGATCATCGTGATTAAATCCCTTACTGTCTCCCACTCGTTCCATCTGAAACTGGCAACAGTGGCCTTGGCGATCCTCGGCCTCTCGGGCTGCAGTGGCGTCATATCCGGCGCAGGCCCTTACAAGGGTGCCATCGAGTCCGAGAACACGACCTACAATCTGGTCGAGATCAACGCCAACACGATCGCACCTTATATGCGCAGTGCCGCGCGCCCGATGCAAGCCAGCATCGCCAAACCCGTCGCCCCTTCGGCGCGACTGATGCCCGGCGACGTCCTGAGCATCCTGATCACAGACAACGCCCCCGAGGGCTCGGCGCTGTTTGCCCCGCTGTCAACTGGTGGCACTCAGCTTAAAACCCGCATCAACGACCAAGGCAAGATTTCGTTGCCCTACGTTGGTCAGCCGTTTGTGGCAGGCATGACCCTCAGCCAGGTTGAGGCACTGATCGTCAAGCAACTCAAAGGCATGACCACCGACGTACAGACCCACGTCGAACTGGTTGGCGACCTGTCAGGCTCGGTACTGGTCGCGGGCGCGGTCAAATCCCCGGGGCGCTTCAGCACCCTGCAAGGGCCTTTGACCCTGCTCGACGCCGTCAACCAGGCAGGCGGTCCAGTAATGGAGCCGCACCTGGTCAACGTTACCGTGCGTACCGGCAACCAGGTTCAACAGTTCAACTACGAAGACATCCTGGCCGGCAACAACATGGTGCTGCGCCCGAACTCGGAAGTCGTACTCGAACGCGCCCGTCAGCGCTTCGTGGCCATGGGCGCCGTCGGTGAGCCGGGACTGAAAGATCTGCCAGCGCAAAACACCAGTTTGCTGGATGCCCTGAGCAGTGTCGGCGGACTGAGAGAAGGCAGCGCCAACCCTGAAGGCGTGTTCGTGTTCCGCATGGGCGAAGGCGACCAGGCAAAACCTACCGTTCTGCGCCTCGACATGCGCGACCCGGCCGCGATCTTCTACGCTCGCCAGGTCGTGATCAAGCCGGATGACACCATCTATGTCACCAACGCGGCTGTGCATGAATGGCAAAAAATCATCAGCCCTGTTGTACAGACGATGATGGTGGGCCGAGTGGCAGGTATTCAGTAAGCGGCGAAATATTACCGTTAAACCAAAAACGCCAAGACACTACGTCTTGGCGTTTTTGTTTGCGGAAACCCTTTACAACCCTGAACACTTATCTCTCACGATGGCCCAAGGATCAAGCTGCCAGCCTGGCCAGGCGAGGCTCTATCTTCTCGGCATTCCCACCATGCTCAAGAGCATCGAGCAGGTACTGCCTTGCACGCTGAAGATCGCCCTCTCTCGCATAAATATCCGACAGCATCATCAACACAGTGTGAGCCGCTGGATTGCGCTTCAGATAGGCCATAAAGTGCACTTTCGCATACGAATGACGCTTATTAAGCATCAGTGCACGACCGAGACGATAGCGCGCACCCATGTAATGCGGCGCCGAGCCAACGGACATAAGCAATGGCGCTTGAGCCTCTGCTATCCGCTTAACCTCTAACAGACTGGTGCCAAGCAGGTAGTTTGAATACTCATGCCGCGGATCAAGTTCAAGTGCAATGGCGGCTTCGAGCTCAACCTTTGACCAATCCTTTTCCTGAAAAGCCAGATACGTTTTATACAGCGCCCTGACAAGCGGCCCATTCGTCACCGAGGCACCGGACTCGATAATGTCCGGAAGCGGCTGACCGTCAGCCCATAGCGTGATGAATTCAGACAAACCGTAGTGATCTTTAATAAAAGGTGCACCACCATGACCCACCCCCGTTAAAGTGATGGTCTTGACTTGCTTCATGTCCTGAATGTGCGCAGCTGCAAGCAAATCAAGAGAGTCACACTCTCCGGCGATTTGCAAAACTTCAACTTTCGAGGCTTCAATCACTGGGCGCAGATCGGGAAATGCAAGGGGCACATTTTTAGGCATTCGCTTCTGACTGCGACTGCCCTTAATCTTCAGTTTGGTGTCATAACCAAAAGCAAGTACTTTTGCGTCCAACGCTGCGCCATATAAGACAGCGCCATAGCCGCCCATACTGACGCCGACAAAAAACACCTCATCAACTTGTAAATATTGAACAAGCGACTTGAGCTTTTCGACAGTCCCTTCATGGCTGTCACCAAAACCAGGAATACCCTGTTGGTACCATTCGTTTCGACCATTGTTAAAGAACAGCAAGTGAGACGCCTGAGCATTCGCCACGTGCCAAAAATCGAATTTACCATCGGTTTTATCAGTGCCCGCCAAAAAAACCATGAGACGCTTGGAGCCAGCACGTTCAACGATCTTGAAATGCTTGCCTTCCATCTCCGAAAACGTGTCCATAACAACAAACCTATTATTTGATAAAAGTCGAGACCTGGAATGCGTCTCACATACGCACAAGCAACACACAGGAGTGTCGGCACCTGATCTCACCCCAGAAAAGGGAGATCTTCCTGCCGACACCCTGAGAAGGCCTGTCTTTTTACATCAAAATGGGAGATTTCTCCACCACCACCCCGTGCCTTCAGCGCGAGCACTCTACCTTGTCATTGCTTTCGACCGTGTTGCCCTTTGTGTTCTGGCCATCAGGCTTTTTCGCATGCTTGTAAGGCTCGAGCACTGACTCCCGACTCCTGCTATCAATTCGATTTCTCATGATTTTATTGTTGTCACCCTCAACGCGAACAGCCGTCTTGGTATTGCAAAACTGATTACCCTCGACAATATTATTATTGGCGTAATCCTTGTAGTACTTCCCGTTCGGGTCCACCGCAGGATCGCCACATCCCCACGTGCTCAAGTCCTTGCCTTGACGCGAGGCAATCCAGACACCGACACGCTCATTGGTGAAGGTATTATTCCTGATGGTGTTAAAGTCGCTCGACTGCCAACGGAGTGCAGACTTCCCAGCCCGATAGTGCTCCCCGCAATTCTTGTACATCAGCACGCCGCCACGGGTGTTCCCTATAAACCGATTCCCTTCAATTGTATTGTGCGCAGAGGAATCGACGGACAGTCCTTCACGCCCTCCCGCCTTACCATTGCCCTGAATGGTATTGTTGACAATATTCAGGCGCTGCGTCCCCTGCTCCAGATAGACACCGACGTTACCCGAACCTTGAACAGTGGAGTTTTTCAGCGTTGATTCCGTCGTGTAGCTGTCAAAATACACACCGCCCCGGCCGCTGTTAGACACCGTGACATTATCGATCACAATATGGCTGGGTGCCATTTTGTAGTTAGCATCCCTGTCGGCGGAAAGGTCTTTAATATGAAAACCGGAAGTAATACTTATGCCACGGTTTTTAAAATTTTGAATACGGCAGTTTTCAACCGTCACATTCTCGATCTTCTTTTTACCCCCACCCACAACAATACCGATAGGAATTTTATTACCACCATCCAGCGTTGCACCCTTGCAATCCAGATGCGTATTACTGTTGGGGAGCCGGAGAGACTGAGTATAGGTACAAGAACCGTCCAGTTCGACCTTGCCGCTCAAAGCACTCTGCGCCGGCAGCTTGCAAGTCCCGCCCTCTGCGGCAAAGACCACAACCGGGCAAGTGACTAATAACGAAAAAAAACAGTTCAGACCTCGTTTCAATCCAGAACTTTTATTCATCTTCATTGTCTCCGCTCACTGCCTCATATGGAGATCCTAGAATACACGCTGAAAGCAAAGTCGTACCGCTCAGGCATAGAAATTTGACTGTAGAATACCTCCATACGATGAAGTGCCTGACCATCACTCCGACGCAGGCGCCATCCTGACTCGCATCACCAGGGACAGATTGAACAGCAGCTACTTAGCATGCCCGAATAGCACAGACGAAAACTCACGGAACTTTTCAATCAGAAACAGGTCTGCGAGTTGATGTCAGGACTCCCACTAACAGACTCAACACCCCACCACCCTCACCCCCCACTTATTGACCAAGATCCTTTTGTCGACTCCGAACAGCAATACCGACCACAGAAATACCTGTCAAACCCTACCAAAACGAACAAACCATCCAGCGCCTTCACACCCTTCCGCCCACCCCCCCATTCCCAACAACCCAACTCTACCGGACCTCGGTCACAGAATGAGTAATACGCAATGAAGGACTCCATGCTTTCGACTCCATAATTCTGGAATTTTTTCCGAAAATAAAATAACATCGAGCGACATTGAAAGCATTGAACCACAACTGAAGAATACTTAGTTGCACACCAAAGACTCTCCAACCATAAGTCCTCCGGAGTTAGATTTGAACAGTTCCAGACATAAAAGCAGAAACATAATAGGGCCCGGCTGCAGAATCTCGGAAGAAGCCACCCTCGTTGCACCCGTACGACTCTATGGCGTAGTTGTGGTAGATAAAACCTCGAGCATTGGCAAATACACATACATCGGAACGAGCACTTACGTACAACATACCCATATCGGAAACTATTGCTCAATAGCCCGAGACATTGAAATTGGTGCCAAAGCTCACCCACTCACCATGCTGTCTTCACATTCATTCCAATACAATAACAACCACTTCGCCAATCAGCCTGAATACCAGATAACCAAGGTAAAACAGCCTCGCAAGCGGGATCATGTGACTGAAATTGGCAGCGACGTCTGGATCGGAACAAAATCTGTTATCCGCGGCGGGGTCACCATTGGTCATGGCGCAGTGATTGGCTCGAGCTCAGTCGTAACAAAAGACGTTCGACCCTACGCCATTGTTGCCGGAGCGCCAGCAAAAGAAATAAGAATGCGCTTTGATGAGGAGACCGTTTCACGCCTGCTAGAGTCGCGCTGGTGGGAACTTGACCCTACCGACATGAACGGCGTCGACTTTAATGACATTGATGCAGCGCTCAACGAGATAGAAGCCCGCCGAGCCGATTACAAGAACTTGATAAACCAGACACTGCTCACCACCCTCAAGAATTCGTCCACCAGCAAAAATGGTGTCATCTGGTTTGACATCGAAAAGTCATATGCAGAACCTGAAATCCTGAAAGACTTTGACAGCGTGAACATCATCGAGTCAGCCTTCGGTTCAGGGAATTTCAAGATTGAAAAGGCCTGGCACAACCCAGAGAAAAATCATTTCGCCTTGAAAATCGATGGCGCTCCAAAAACCATCCCAAAAGGGACCGTGACGTTCACCTTCAGAACAATCAATGATCTGCCAACCAAAGGCTGACTTCAGTACACGCTGAAATGCAGTCACTCCATGGACTGCAATGACCAGTACCCGCGAAAACAAAGCCCCACCCCTTCAGCCGGGCATTAACCAGCTCCAGGGGGCGGGGCGCCCGCTTCGATAGTGTCATCACCTCAAATAAGAAATGATGCCCTTTCACTCAAGAGACCAGCCCCGCCCTCAAGAAAGCATAAATTTTATCGCCCGACTTGCAATAGCCCCCCGAAAAGACACCCCCTCCTTCATTAAGCGAAAACGGTACCTTCCTTTAACCTCATCGAAGACCATTTCGTCGACTTCGTACGCCCCGGGCTGCACCCTGGCAATTTCCCCCATAAACTCACGCTCAGCAGAGACCTCCAGCACCCAGGCCTTCTTGGCCGATCGATAGCATTCGGCACTTTGCTCACTGGCCGCTTCCGGCAGATAAATCCAGCCAACTTTACTCGACACCCGATTCTGGAGAACCTCTCCTTCGGGCCTGGCATGAGCTTCGCGCCCAGTCGACCCACCAGCCAAGCCATCAAACAGATCGAGCCAGAGCTTAACGATCGACTGAGACGTGAACCTTCGCGCACTGAGCGCGCCCTTACTGCCCATGGACGAAACCAGAGCGCTATCACCGAGCAACAGGCAGATCTTCTCTACAAACTCATCTTCGGCATCTACGATAAAGCCGTCCTCACCATCAGCCACAATTTCCTGGGGCCCATAGTTGGTACGCATGGACACAAGCGGAGTGCCATACCCCAAGGACTCAGCAAAGCTGATGCCAAAGCCTTCAGTGGCCGACATGCCCAGACTGACACTGGCTCGCCTGAAAATGCGGGATACGCTCGTTGCAAAACCCATCACCTGAATGGAGTCCTGCATGCCGAGCTTGAGAATCAATGCCTTTATCTCTTCCTCCTGATCTCCCGAGCCCCAGATCTCCAGGCGCGCATCAGGATTTATCGCCACTACTTTGGCGAATGCACTGACCATCGACTTGATACGCTTGACACCGTGAAGCCGCGACACGATAACAGCGAGATTAGCCTCACGCAGAACCGGCTCATCCTGCGACTCAAGGGTGACCAGGTTGCCGATCACTGAATATCGCCCTGACGGAAACTGCTGTTGCATGTCGTGAAGCTGTCCACGGGTCAAAAGAACCAGCCGGTCACAGTGAGGAAGACCCCTGATAACACCGTGGTATTTAGGCGCAATAGCACCACCGACACGGTACGGCTTAAGCAAATGATTACTGTGCATCATCAGCACTCTGTAAATATCATCGCCCTCTACACTACATACTGCATCCGCAGCACCAATGGAATCCGCAACGATAAAGCTGGGCAAGCACTCGACTGACAGGCACTTCAACCAGTAAGCATGGGCCGCGTCGAGCGAGTTGAACTTGAGCGGCCTCTTGCCGGGCATGGAAATCACAACCATCACACCACCCGTCAGGTGATTCTGGAATTCCTCTAAATACACATAGCCCTTGATCGTTATATAGCGAACAACACTGACATTCGCGCCATTGATATGATCAATACGCCTGCCGACCTTAACTTGCAAATGCTCAATATTCGAATCAATACCACCTGCAACACCCGGACTTATAACTTCCAAAGCCTTGCAGGCAAACCACTTATAGAAATTCAAGACTTTAACCGTCTCAGGAATACGCCCCTGATCAACAAGGTTCCTGATCGTTGTATCAAGCCGCTCATCAAAGTCCAATACGGCTATGCGCGCATTCACTCCCGCCTCGACCAGTGCAGCTGTTCTGCCTAGCGAAACACGTGTTACTCCCCCACCCTGCTCCGCCAACTCATACAAGACAGATATTACTTGCTGCACGGCAAACCCCCTTGACCCGAACTTTCTGGACATCATACCTACCTATGAGCATCCGCACCAAAACTACCCGCCAGCCTGGCAGGCTGCACCGTTAATGAACACGCCACCTACATGGCACGATAGTACTCATATTCAAGGTTTCGGATCTACCGGCTTCCAATCCTGTAGTTATCAAAGCAATACATTACCTGAACAGAAATCTCCGCATATTGACCGCCCTGTATTGCAGCAGCACAGAGTTGACGACTGCAATTACAGTTCAGTTGGCCATTACCATATCCACTCGCTACACATCTTGACACAAGCATGGCTCGCCGATAAGATCCCCAGTTTCCCAACCCGGCATCAAGGCATTTAAGACGCGCCATATGAATATCTCTTGATAGTCACATGGTGGCACTAAAACACCTAAGTGATGGCACTGCAATACTACGGAGCGCATTGATTTTGGAAAGCACATTGATATCGAAACTTGCCAATATTTCACCGGACGCTATTTTAATGGACCCAGTGAAACTTTATGGCGCTGTCACTGTCAATGCGAAAGCCCAGATAGGCAAATACACTTACATTGGCAACGGAGGCTATGTTGGTCGAGGCGTTACTATCGGGAATTTCTGTTCCATAGCACGCAACGCAGAAATTAGCCCTATCAATCATCCGACTGATTATCTGAGCTGCCACCCCTTCCAGTACAACAACAATCATTTCACTGACTTTAAAGACTACTCGGCTCATCAGCGCGTCAAGGGCCCGACTGCTAACCCGGCAGTGATTGGTCACGACGTATGGATTGGTGCCGGCGTAATGATTTGCCAAGGCGTAACCGTCGGCACTGGTGCCGTCATTGCTGGTGGAGCGGTGGTTACAAAAGACGTACCTCCTTATGCAATCGTGGGCGGTATTCCCGCTCAAGTGATCCGCTATCGTTTCGACGAAACGACCATTGAGCGGCTATTGGCCAGCCAGTGGTGGGACCTTGAACCTAAAGACATGGTTGACGTCGACTTCACGAACGTGCCCGAAGCGCTCGAAAAGATCGGTGCGATCAAGCTTCACATGGGCCTGAAAAACCGCAGCGTGCTGGCCGGCACTGTCGACAACTCCGCGAGCGGTACAAGCTCCGGCATTGTCTGGATCTCAACACCTACTGCCTATGCAGACATGAATGCCCTGGATCGCTTTACCTCGATCGAAGTCATTTCGCACGAACCAGGAAAAGACAGCACCTCGGCTTTGGTTGCACCTGGCGTTTATCCGATCCAGAGCACGTCGTTCGACGCCAAGCGTGGCTGGTATCGCCTGACTTTCCTGGTGGATGGCAAGCCGTTCAAAGGAAAACTGGCTCGCAAAAAATTCAGTTTCAAACTCGGTACGACCCAACCGCGCGGCAACGCGGAATAAAACCCGTATCCGAACCACAAAAGCCCCCGGTACAATGGCGGGCTTTTGTGAACGCATCATGCCCCACCTTTGAAAGGTGAGGCATGCGCAGACGCCACAGGATTTACACCCGGTATCACGAAACCTGCAGCCTCTCTGAGAAACAACGAGATCACCTTACCGACAAGCTGAACCTCGAGACAACAGCCCGAAAGCTACCCTTTCCACCCCGTTACATGCGACGCAACCGCCAACGCGATAAGGATATATATGAGAACTATCATCACCTTCGGTACCTTCGACGTGCTGCACATCGGTCACGTAAAAATCCTGCAGCGCGCCCGCGCCCAAGGGGATCGGCTAGTTGTGGGTATCTCTTCGGATGCGTTGAACTTCTCGAAAAAGCAACGCAACCCGGTTTACCCCGAAGGCGAGCGTCGCGACATCATCGCCTCACTCGGATGCGTGGACGAAGTTTTCATCGAAGAGTCTCTTGAGCTCAAGGGTGAGTACATCAAAGAGTTCGGCGCTCACGCTTTGGTCATGGGCAATGACTGGGAAGGCCGTTTCGATGAATTCAAGTCGCTGTGCGAAGTTATCTACCTGCCGCGCACCGAAGGTATCTCCACGACCCAATTGATCGCAGAGATCAAAAAGTATGGGTAAGTCACCCAGAATCGGTTTCGTTGGGTGGAACCCGTTTCAATTCCTTCACATTCAAAAGCTGGCCAGCACCTTCCCTGGCGCATGCTTTGTGATTGAAAAGCGAATGGATTTCATCGCTGAATTCAGCGATGACATCCTGAAAAACCCCCACACCCCAATTATGGTGTGGGATCGCGCACAAATGGCCACACTCGATGGCGTCTTTGACATCATCGTATGCCAGACACCTTTTTCACGTATCGAAGCGTTTGAAAAATCAAAGATCGCCATGATCCAGTATGGCTATGCCAAAGAGCCGCATAACTACGGCCCATGGCGTGCATTTGCAGATCTGTGTCTGACTTACGGCCCTTATGCGTCAGAGCGTATCGATTATTTCAGTCCAACGGCTTCCGTTGGCAATCCTCGTTACGATGATTGGCATCTGGAGAGTTTTCATCAGGCCGCCAAATCAAAACACGCAGCCAAACTGAACCCGAACAAAAAAACAGTGTTGTATCTGCCAACCTGGGGCGATCTGTCCAGCGTTGACCAGTTCGTGAGCTCTATTTACGAGCTGGCTGATAACTTCAACGTTTTGATGAAAATGCACCACAACACCGAACTGCTCGAAAGCGCTCGCAAAGACAAGATGGACATGGGAGCCATTTGCCATTTCGGAGCGAATGATGACCTTCTGGAGTTGCTGTCCATCTGCGATGTCGTCATTTCCGATTACAGCGGCGCGATCTTCGACGCGATGTATTGCAAGAAGCCCATTGCGCTGCTGGATACCGACCTGTCCGAGCAGATGGGCGGTAAAAAAATTGACGGGTACAGCCTTGAGTACTCGCGCCGGAGCGAACTGGGTCTGACCATCCAGACACCCGAAGCGTTGGCAGCCGGCATCACCGAGCTGGCCGAGAACGCTGACAAGTATGTCCAGCTGTATGAACCGCTGCGCAGCTCTCTCTTCACTGATACCAAAGACTCATTGAGTCTGGCTCGCGATGCGCTGATAAAACTGTGGAAAGGTGAGTTCACACCGACTCAACCTCAATCCTATGTGCGCAAGGAATTGAAAGAGTTCTACAAAACCAAGCGGCAGCTGGCGATCGCCAAGAAAAAGCAGAGCGTGAAAAAATAATGATATCCATCCAGCGACACATCATTGTTAAGGCAATCTTCCTGCTTTCAAAAATGGGGGCACATCGTGCCAGTCTGGCTTGCACTGACAGATTGCTCCGGCTGAATGTTTCCCTGAGCCAATTGCGCCAGGCGGTTGTCACTGCCAACTTGCATAACAATCAGGCGTCGGCACTGCGTTATGCAAACAGCGCGATTGAAAAGTACCCGTCCAACTCGTTTGGCTACATCGAAAAAGCCAAGATCCTGGGCGGTCGCGGCGACGAAGAAGAAGCCATCGAAATACTGAAGCGAGCACCCTCGTGCAGCCAGGTTTCCGAAATGCTGGCACTTTATCGCTCGCCGCTGTTTGCACAGCAAACAAAAGAAACCTTTACCAAGCCCAAGCCGCTGGTCTCGACCAGCGACCTGGAAAAGTCATTCCTGCTGGCCGGGAACGACGAATCGTGGCTCAACATCATCGCCACCCAAGCGCGTCAAGCCATCAAGTCTGACCCACTGAACCTGACCAACTTCAGTATTCTGACGCGCGTATACAGCCAGCTGAATCAGCATGAAGCACTGATTGAGACGATTAACTCGTTTCCCGAGCACGTATCATCGACACTTAACTACCGCCTGATGCTGTCCAAAGCCTATCAAATGGCACGCAATCAAGAAGCGGCACTGGATGTGCTGCTGGCGGCACAAGTCAACTACCCTTCTGAACGCAAACTGCTGATGCGAATCAGCGATATGTTGCGTGACGATGCTCAGGTCGCCCGAGCCTATTCTTATCTGTGTGGCGCCCAAGCCTGTTATCCGGCCTTTGGATCAGTCAAGCGCCTGTCTTTCGAGATTGATCACGCGCTGTACGATGATGCGCGCAACACATTATTGGGCATTTTGAGCTTTCCTCGCGAAACGCTGATGAAGTTCATGCCCATGATTAACCGCGCAACGCCTTTCTTTCCTGATTTGTACGAAAAAACCCAAGCGGCGCGGAATCTCGCACAGTCGCTGCTTTCTGCGGAAAAAGGCAAGAAAGGCATCAACCCGAACGACCAGGTCAAGGTCGCGGTGAAATGCCGCTGGCTACACGAAGCGCAGCTGATCATCAACCGGAACAAAGGCGGCACCCAACCCGTTTCCGAGGAAAATCAGGCCTGGCTGGATGCCGTGATCCGAAACCTGGGCAAGTCCCGAGTACTTGCTGAAATCGCCAATACCAACGAGGTGTCTCAGCATCTGTACGGCTGGAGCAATGGCACGATCGTTGACATCGAACCCAGCACCATGGATCTTTCGAAGGTCGTCGAAGTCTTCATTCCAACGGTATTTTTCGCTGCTCCCAACGAAGAAAAACCAAGCTACGCGACTGTTCGCGAATTCCTGTCAAACGTGTACGGATACCTTCTGTCTCGTAAAGACCTGATTCTGGTACCACGCCACCAATGGAACTGGAGGAACTGTGACCCTCGAATTCCAGGCGCCCGCATTGTCAGCTACCACACCAATGCCCCTCTGAGCGACAACCACCTGCACATCCAGGAAGTTCCGCTAGCCGGTCGTTGCAGCATGGACCACCAGGGGTTTGCAGGTTACTCCTCTCTCGCCACGATCCATGCTCCGATTGAGCAATCGACGACCGAGGTCACGGCCGAGGTGCTGGCGGCGAATGAAGAGGCGTTGCGCGAAGCGTATATCCATAACAACGTCTCCAAGTATGCGCAGAGCGCAGAGCGCATCACGTACACAGATGAGTACGTTTTCGTCGCCCTGCAGATACCCACCGATACTGTTGCCGCCCTTGCAGAAATCACAGGCGCAGATTTGGTGCGTACCGTCGCCGAGTACTACGCGGGCACGACCACAAAAGTGCGGGTCAAGCGCCACCCCTACTGCAACAGCATGACGGTACAGAAAACACTCGAAGCCCTTTCAAGCCGTGGAGCCATCGAGATGTCGGACGCCTCGGTCCACGACCTCATATCGGGTGCGAAAGCCGTCTTTACCGTTAACTCCGGCGTTGGACTGGAAGCGCTGCTGCATCGCCGCCCCGTTGTTGTGACCGGTGAATGCGACTACTCCTACGCCGTTGCTGCATACCCGCGCAGCATTGATGAGCTGAAGACGCGCCTCGACAGCGAGCTCGTCTATGACGCGCAGCGCACCCAAAAGCTTCTTCATCACTACGTTAATGCGTATTCGATGGCCGCCAATGACGAAGCCGGCATTCACAACAATCTCGCCCGCTGGCTAAACGGTTGAGCGCGATTGATGCCAGGCCCGGTCGTGCTTTTTTATACCCGCGCCGGATGTCAGTCACACCTGTTGTGATCTGACATCCGTGCATTGCTTGACCTTTTTCATCATTTTCAAAATGGACTTGTAACCATGATCAAAATCACCCCTGCAATCGAATGCTCCAACAATGCCCCTTTCGTTCTGTTCGGTGGCATCAACGTACTGGAATCCCGCGATCTGGCCATGCGCGCCTGCGAAGAATACGTGCGCGTGACCGACAAGCTGGGCATTCCGTATGTGTTCAAGGCCAGCTTCGACAAGGCTAACCGCTCGTCCATTCACTCGTACCGTGGCCCGGGCATGGAAGAAGGCCTGCGTATTTTCCAGGACGTCAAAGCGGCGTTCGGCGTGCCGGTCATCACTGACATCCACGAAATCTATCAGTGCGCGCCTGTCGCCGAAGTGGTCGATGTGCTGCAACTGCCTGCGTTTCTGGCCCGCCAGACTGACCTGGTAGTGGCGCTGGCCAAAACCGGCAAGCCGGTCAACATCAAAAAGCCTCAGTTCCTGAGCCCGTCGCAGATGCAGAACATCGTGCACAAGTTCAAGGAAGCCGGTAACGATCAGTTGATCCTGTGCGACCGCGGCACCTGCCTGGGTTACGACAACCTGGTGGTCGACATGCTCGGTTTTGGCGTAATGAAGCGCACCTGTGACAACCTGCCGATCATTTTCGACGTGACCCACGCCCTGCAGCAGCGCGATCCATCGGGTGCAGCGTCCGGCGGTCGTCGTGAGCAAGTGGTTGAACTGGCACGTGCAGGCATGGGCGTCGGCCTGGCCGGCCTGTTCCTGGAAGCTCACCCGAACCCGGATCAAGCCAAGTGCGACGGCCCAAGCGCCCTGCCACTGGATCAACTGGAGCCGTTCCTGGCTCAGATCAAAGCACTGGATGATCTGGTCAAGTCGTTCCCAGCGCTGAACATTGGTTAAGCCCGGCCTTTTGAAGCAAGGATTCTGAACATGGCACGCACAGAACAACGGGTCGCGATTGTTATTCCGGCCCGCTACGGCTCGACTCGTTTGCCGGGCAAACCGCTGGCGGACATCTGCGGAAAACCTATGGTGCAGCACGTGTACGAACGCGCGCTGGAAGTGGTAAACGCTGACGTGGTCGTTGTCGCAACTGACGACGAGCGCGTAGCGCAAGCCGTAGAGGCGTTTGGCGGTCAATACATCATGACCTCGCCGGATCACCCGTCAGGCACGGATCGTCTGGCAGAAGTCATGGCGAAAGTTGATGCAGATATTTACATCAACTTGCAAGGCGACGAGCCGCTGGTTCGCCCGGCAGATATCGAAGCCCTCGCTACCGGCATGCTGGCCGACGCACAGGTAAAAGTCGGTACGCTGTGCCATGTTATCGATGCTCATGAAGCCGCCAATCCCAACACCGTGAAAGTGGTATTGGCCAATAATGGCAATGCGCTCTACTTCAGCCGCTCGCCCATCCCGTACCCGCGGGATGGCGAAGCAGCCACTTACCTCAAGCATGTCGGCGTGTACGGTTATCGTCGCGACGTGTTGGCGGACTACAGCGGCCTGCCGCAAGCGATGCTGGAAAACGCCGAGAAACTTGAGCAACTGCGGCTGATGGCTGCCGGTGTGTGCATTCGGGCCTACGTGGTTGAACCCACCGGGCCGGGCGTTGATACGCCTGAATGCCTGGAGCAGGTACGCGCCCTGATGAGCGGGAAAACACCGGCTCCTCGCACCACACTGAACGACATTCGCCTAGTGATTACCGATGTGGATGGCGTGCTGACCGATGGCGGCATCTACTACGACGCAACTGGCGAATGCCTGAAGCGTTTCCATGTGCGTGATGGCATGGGTATGCGCTTGCTGGAAGAAAACGGTGTGCGCGTGGCGGTGTTGTCCGGTCGTGATTCGCCAACGCTGCGCAAGCGCGTTGCGGATCTGGGCATCACCCTGTGCCAGTTTGGGGTGAAGGATAAACTGACTGCATGCAATCAGTTGATGGCCGAAGCCGGTGTCAGCGCTGCCAATACAGCGTGCATCGGTGATGACTGCATCGATCTGCCTGCTTTCGCAGCATGCGCCCTGTCGTTTGCGGTCGCAGATGCTCCTGTGTACGTAAAAGCAGCCGCTACTCACGTACTCACGGCAGCAGGTGGCACGGGTGCTTTCCGCGAAGTGGCAGACAGTATTTTGTTTGCCCAGGGCAAGGACGCGGTATTGGGCACTGCGGCAGGTTATGCGCAGGTCATGGCCAAGATGGCGCAATAAGTCGACGACTTGCGCCTGAATAAAAAACGGGGCCTCTAGCAGGCCCCGTTTTTTTATTCAGCGTAAGGCGCCAGTTGATCGCGCTATGAAAACAGCACGCGCCTGCCATCAGGCAGGCGCGTTTTTCATTTGCCTCAGGCGCTGGACCGTGAGTCCTTCCGGCACAGCGGACGAGCAAGCGGGCCGCGTCCAGCTGCGTAACGGCTATCAATTACCGATCGCAGCCTTCGCGCCTCGGCAGCAGCTACAACTGCCCCCAGTATTGGCCGTGGCGAATCAGTCGAAAATTTCAACCACACCCACGATGGCATTGGCGTGATTGGTCACGGCCAGGGCGCGGATTTTGTTATCTATCATGTAGGTTTCGGCCTCGGACAGCTGCGAGCTTTCCTCAATGGTGTGCGGGTTGCGCGTCATGAACCGATCAACCGTGCTGCCGGTGACACCCTGGTTCTGCAGCAGTGCGCGACGCAGGTCGCCGTCAGTGACGATACCTACCAGTACACCCTCGTCCAGAACCACGGTCAGACCCATGCGGCTCTCGGTCATGGCAAGCAGGCAATCGTGAAAGCTGGTGGACGGGGACACGATAGGCGCCGGAGAGTGCATCACATCACTGACGCGAGTCAGCAATTTACGGCCCAGGCTGCCGCCCGGATGGTAACGGGCGAAGTCCATCGGCTTGAACTGAATGGCTGCGATGATGGCGACGGCCAGTGCATCACCCATAGCCATGGTGGCCAGTGTTGAAGTGGTCGGTGCCAGGTTGTTCGGACACACTTCACGTTCGACGGAAATGTCGAGCCAGATGTCAGCATGCTTGGCCAGGGTGGATTTACCATTCCCGGTCATGGCAATGATTTTGTTGCCAAAGGATTTCAAGCTCGGGATCAGCTTGATCAGTTCTTCGGTTTCACCGCTGTAGCTGATCAGAATCAGCACGTCGATTGGCTTGAGCATGCCCAGATCGCCGTGGAAGGCTTCAGCCGGGTGCAGGAAGAAACTCGGGGTGCCCGTGGAAGCGAAGGTCGCAACCATTTTTTGACCGATCAAGCCTGACTTGCCCATGCCGCAGACCACGGTGCGTCCTTTACAACCGAGGAGCAGTTCGACAGCGCTCTGAAATTCACCATTAAGACGCTCGGCCATTTGGGTGACCGCTTGTGCCTGGGCGATGAGGGCTTCTTTTGCGATAGCGAGGTGATTCATCTTTTTGACTTTCGTCCTTGAAGAGATGGAAAGGATGGGGCAAGGAATTTTAAGCTCTTTGAAACAATTAGCAAACTCACGTCACATACACCCATTGACTTTTATTGGCTGGATTTCTGTCCAGGCCATAAAAAACGGCCTGATGAGCAAACTTTTCGTTGTACCTGTGTTCTCTATCACTCAGCATATTGCTCCCCATACCGCAACGAGTCGGACGTACGGCACTCGCCTAAGTTGAAACCATGAATTCGGATCTACATCCTCTGCAGGGTCGCAGAACACTTTACCGCTGGCAGCACGGCCAGTTGCAGGACCATTTGCGCGCACTGTTGCCGCAATGGCGGGAACACCCACTGACAGTCGTTAGCCAGGATCTGGACTCCAACGCCTCATTCGTCAACTACGTGCGCCATCATCAAATAACTGATCCCTGCACGGGTCTGACCGTGGAACTGGTTGAAAAGTCCATCCGCAAGGTATTTTTTATTGGCAGCCAGGAAGCGCGCTTTTATCGACAGCTGGACATGCTCGGCGCCAGCACGCAGTTTCAGTACCCGGCTTGCCTGGGGGTGATTGAAACACCGTGGGAAAGCCTGATCTTCACTGACTTTGTGCGCGGCAAGCCGCCGCGAATGCCAAGCATCGCACCACAACTGGCCCTTGCCATTGCCGAACAGGAAACCCTGAGCCACGACTACTTAAGCCGCCAGCCTGCACACAAGGCCCCCCTGTTCTGGAGCATGGACTTTTATCGCCCGTGGTTTCTACTGCGCCCGCGGTTCAACTTTGCGCGCTGTCTGCCCGAACTTGAGCGGCTCGGACGCAGCGATGAACGCTTCAGCGGGCTGGTGGATAAATTCAAGGCCTTTACCCCAGTACTGGCACGCCTGGCCCGGGCTGCGCGCCGCAGCCCCAAGTGCATCAGCCATATGGATTACCTGCGCAAGAACCTGTTTGTCGACAAAGGCCAACTGTTGTTGATCGACTGGAGTGAGGTCAAGGTCGGCCGCGTGGGATTTGATGGTGGGGCTTACTTGAGCGCGCTATTCCGACGAAAGGATATGCCGCTGTTCCTCAAAGCCCAACAGCAATTTATAGACACTTATCGCCAAGCGCTGCCGGCGCACTTCGACCCTGATGAAGCGCTCTGCAACCTTCACTACATGTTCCTGCTTAATGCTTTGTTTCACTGCCTGCGCCCGGAAACCATCAGCGAGTACCAGGAGAAGAAACGCATGCCATTGCTGCGACAGAAGTACGATTATCTGCTTGGCTTGCTGGATGATCAAAGGCAGACTGCCATTACGCATTCCGTCTAATTTAAGGATTTCCCTACATATAGTTGCGAAAAATCAGGCTTCCCATCCTTAATCTGTATTAATATTCGCGCCTAATATTTAGTCGTCCAGCTCTGCTTGGCGGCTTATTCCGCACGATACTTCAAACGGATTATTGCTCCACGTTTATGGATGAAGCCACTCCTCTACCGCGCTTATTGATCCTGTCCAAAGGTGCTCAGTGCATACCCACCCTGCCCTCGCTGCTGCCCGATTACGTGCTGCGAAACGGCACCGTGGCCGACGTGCGCAAAGCCGATTGCATGATGGCCTGGGGACGCAAGCCGAGCGCAATCAAAGCCATGGCGATCGCCTCGCAGGCCAATTTGCCGGTCGTCACCCTGGAAGACGGTTTTTTACGCTCCATGGGTTTGGGCGCTGATGAGCCGCCGCTGTCGCTGATTGTCGATGACATCGGTGTTTATTACGACGCCAGCGCGCCTTCGCGCCTGGAGCAATTGATTGGCACCCCACTGAGCCCGGACGAAACCAGTCGCGCCCAGGCGCTGCAACAACTGTGGCAGCAGCAGCGCGTGTCCAAATACAACGACGCACGGATCGAACACCCTGATCTGCCGGATGATTGTGTGTTGCTGGCGGATCAAACCTTTGGCGATGCATCACTGCAAGGTGCTGACCCGCAAGCGTTCAACGCCATGCTCGACGCGGCCCTGGCGCATTATCCCACCAGCACTGTGCTGCTCAAGGTTCACCCGGATGTAGTCGCGGGTCGCAAGCAAGGGCATTTTGATCTGGCGGCGCTGGCCACCCACCCTCGGGTGCAGGTGCTGGCGAGCCCTGTTCATCCGGCCGAATTACTGCCGCGCATGCGGGCCGTGTATGTCATGACCTCGCAGCTGGGCTTCGATGCCCTGATGTGGAATGTGCCCGTGCATACCTGGGGTATGCCGTTTTATGCCGGTTGGGGGCTGACACAGGATCGCTTGCCGCCTCCGCCCCGTCGCCACCCGGTCAGCCTTGAGCAACTGGTACATGCCAGCCTCGTGCGCTATACGCGTTATGTCAGCCCCGAAACCGGGCAGCCGTGCACGCCAGAGGTGCTGATGCACTGGCTGGGTCTGCAGCGCCGCCATCGCAGTGCGCTGCCAGCGTCGGTGCAAATGATGGGTTTCAGCCGCTGGAAAGAACCGCTGGTCATGCTGTTTTTCAAGGGCTCATCCATTCAGTTCGTCAAACCCGAGCTGCCGCTGGATCCGCTTCTGCCTACGGTGTCCTGGGGCTGTAAACACGACACCGAACTCATGGCGCACCCTCACCCGGTGAGCCGGGTTGAAGACGGTTTCCTGCGCTCGGTCGGCCTCGGCGCAGGCAAGACCAGGCCGCTGTCCTGGGTCGTGGATGATCTGGGGATCTACTACGACGCCACCCGCCCGTCGCGCCTGGAACGCATCTTGCTTGAAGATCCCTTTGAGGCTCCATTGCAGATGCGGGCGCAGGCCCTGCGCGAGGCTATTTGCCGTACAGGGGTCACCAAGTACAACTTGCCCGGCAATCCGTGGCTGCGACCCGCTGAAGCAAAACGGGTGATTCTGGTCACAGGACAAGTGGAAGACGATGCGTCGATCCGCTTTGGGGCCAATCGCATCCGCAGCAACCTGCAATTACTGCAGGCGGTGCGCGAACGTCATCCCGATGCCTGGGTTCTGTACAAGCCGCACCCTGAAGTACTCGCCGGCACCCGCGCCCGTGGCCCGGACGAAGAGCAAACGGTGGAATGGTGTGACGAAGTGATCGGTAACACGCCGCTGCAACACCTGTTGGACACCGTGGATGAGGTGCACGTACTGACCTCCCAGTCCGGTTTTGAAGCCTTGCTTCGCGGAGTCCCTGTGACCACGTATGGCCAGCCGTTCTATGCCGGCTGGGGCTTGACCCAGGACGAAGACCTGCACCCCGGGGTGCGAGCGCGACGCACACGCACCTTGAACCTGGATCAACTGGTGGCGGGCACATTGCTGTTGTACCCCACCTACGTCAGCCGCATCACAGATTGCTTTACCACCGCTGAGCAGACTCTTCACGAACTACAACACTGGCGTGCATCACCGCAGCCTGGAGCAACCACCAAATGGCAGGATTTGATACAGCGCTTGAACAGTTTGTTGGGCAAAATGCGCCTGAGAAACTGAAAGCGCGGGCACCAAATCCCTCACTTACTCCGGTTTCTCACAGCTTTCTGTTCCTGCAAGGCGTCAGCTCCCCGTTCTTCGCGCGGCTTACCAAATCGCTGCGCGAAATCGGTCAACAAGTGCAATGCGTCAACTTCAATGTGGGCGACGTGCTGTACAGCCCTGGCGCACGCACGTTTTGTTCGGCGCACGCCGGGGAACTGGAAGCATTTTATAGCCGTACGTTCCACCAGCTTGATGTCACCGACCTGGTGCTGTTCGGCGACTGTCGCCCCGTGCATCTCCCCGCCATCGCACTGGCCCGGCGCCTGGGCATTCGGGTCCACGTGTTTGAAGAAGGCTATTTCCGTCCGTACTGGATCACCCTGGAGCGCGACGGCGTCAATAACAACTCGCAACTGCCGAATGACCCGGACTGGTATCGGGAAGTCGGCAAGTTCATTCCGCGCTACGACAATGGTACGGCCTTCAAGCAGTCGTTTCTGACCCGGGCCACCCATGACGTGCTGTATCACTGCGGCGGCGCGCTGAACAAGCTGTGCTTTCCGAACTACCGCACCCACGCCCCCTTTACGGCCGCCACTGAGTACGTCGGGTATATTCGCCGTGGTGCGCGCCTGTTGCTTTCAGGGGCTCGCGATGATGCTCTGGTGGCGCAAGTCGCGCGCGAGCGCAACCCAACGTTCCTGTTGCCGCTGCAATTGGACAGCGATGCACAGATCAAGGATCACTCCCCCTTCAACAACATGTCCGAAGTGATCGACCATGTGCTGGCTTCGTTTGCCGCGCATGCGCCGGGCGACGCACGGTTAGTGGTCAAGGATCATCCGCTGACACCGGGGCTGGTGAACTATCAGCGCATCACCAAGACCCTCGCCAGACACTATGACGTAGTCGACCGGGTGGACTTTCTCGACAGCGGGCATATGCCTACGCTGTTGTCGCACATTGCCGGGATGATCACGGTCAACAGTACTGCCGGCGCTTCGGCGCTGCTGCACAAGCGCCCGACCTTCGCCCTGGCCAACCCGATCTACGCCCTGCACGGCCTGACACAACCCGGCAGTCTTGACGATTTCTGGGCACACCCGATCGAACCGGACATGGCTCTGTTTCATCATTTCCGCAACACGGTGATTCACACCACACAGATCAATGGCGGTTTTTATTCCCGCAGTGGTATCGACCTGGCCGTAAACCAATGCCTGGACGTGCTGATGGCAAAAACATCGAGAATTGAAAGCTTCCTATGACCCAACGCTCTACGCCCCGCTGTATTTTCATCACTGGTGCGACTGGCGGAATCGGCGGCGCACTGGCTCCGGCCTATGCTGCACCAGGGGTGACCCTGATCCTGCAAGGCCGTCGCCTGGACCGCCTGGAAGAAATGGCCGCCGAGTGCCGCGCTCGCGGTGCCCGTGTCTTGCTTGAACCGATTGATGTACGCGAACTCGACGAATTGCGCGCCATGGTGCGACGCATCAGTGACGCCGAACAACCCGATCTGGTCGTGATAGGTGCCGGCATCAACATCGACATCGGCCCTCAGGGTCAAGGTGAGCAGTGGGATGAAACCCGCGCCCTACTGGAAATCAACGTGATGGCCGCGTTCGCCACGGTGGAGGCCGCCTTGCCTGCCATGCGCGCCCGTGGTCATGGACAAATTGCGCTGTTCAGCTCGCTGGCCGGGTGGCGCGGATTACCGGTGACGCCGAGCTACAGCGCGAGCAAGGCTGCGATCCGCGTGTATGGCGAAGCCATTCGCGACTGGCTGGCCCCCGAAGGCGTGAAGATCAATGTGATCGTGCCCGGTTATGTCGAGTCGAAAATGTGTTTTGAAATGCCTGGGCCCAAGCCTTTTCTATGGACCGCTGAAAAAGCGGCCAATCGCATCAAGCGCGGTCTGGCGGCAAACCAGGCGCGTATCAGCTTCCCCTTTCCGCTGAACCTTGGCACCTGGCTGCTGGGGGTGATTCCGCAGCGCCTTTCTTCGTTTATCTTGCGCGGTCTGAATTACAGTGAGTGAGTTTTCCATTCTGCACATCAGTATTGTTGGCCTGCTGATCACCGTTTTGCTCGAACGCCTGCTGATTCCGCGGCCTGAGCTGCGCCGCCCCTTGAGCTGCTGGTCGCTGCACGCGGGTATCTGGTGCGTCAGCCTGGCGCTGCTGTACGGTTTGACCGCGCGCCCGCTGTTCAGCGGGATCAATGTGGTACTGGGCTGGTTGTTGATTGTGATGGTCAGCAACGCCAAGTACCACTCGCTGCGCGAGCCGTTCGTATGCGCCGATTTCGAGTACTTCAGCGACGCCGTACGTTTCCCGCGACTGTACCTGCCATTTTTCGGCATCGGTAAAGCCGCCCTGCTGGCCATCGGCTTTGTCATCTACCTCTGGGCAGGGCTGACCTTTGAACCACAAGTGGCCGGGGGCCGGCTTGATGCGCTATGGCTGGGCCTGGCCGGGGTGATCCTGCTGAAGCTGGGCCATCGTCGCGATGTACCGAGCTTTGATGCGCGTGCCGATGTGCAGCGCTGGGGGCTGGCAGCCAGCCTGTGGCGCTATTTTTGGGCCGCCCGTGCACCGGTTGATCCGGCGACCCTGGCCTCGCCTTTCGATCAGGGCAACATCGCAGCGTCTACCGCGCCATTACCCGACCTGGTGTCGGTGCAGAGCGAGTCTTTTTTTGACGTGCGCGAACTGTGGTCCGGTGTCAAACCTCAGGTATTGACCGAGTACGACCGCCTCGCAGAAGAAGCTCTGGCACGTGGCAAGCTGCAGGTAGCCGCGTGGGGTGCCAATACCGTGCGCACCGAATTCGCTTACCTGACGGGCATTCCCGGCGAACGCTTAGGGGTTCACCGCTTTAATCCATACCGTGTACTGGCGCGCAAGGGCTTGCCGAGTATTGCCAGCCACCTCAGGGCGCAAGGCTACCGCACGGTCTGTATTCACCCGTTCCATGGCAGCTTTTATGGACGCAACAAGGTGTTGCCCGCCCTGGGTTTCGACGAGTTCATCGACGTGCGCAGCTTTGATGAGTCGCAGAAAGCCGGACCCTTTATCGGTGATTGCGCCGTGGCGGACAAAATCCGCGAACTGCTGCAAGACCCGACCCGCACTCAACCCCTGTTCATCCACGCCGTGACCATGGAAAACCATGGGCCGCTGCACCTTGAACAGGTTGATGCGGCGCAACTGCCCACCTGGTTTGACCAGCCTCTGCTGCCAGGCATGGACGATCTGGCCCCCTACTTGCGACATATCGCCAATGCCGACCTGATGCTCGGCAAGCTGCGCACGACCCTCCAGGAACAAGCCAACGAAACGCTGCTGTGTTTCTTTGGCGACCATGTGCCCATCCTGCCCAATGTTTATCAGGCCGTTGGCGAGCCCGCAGGCGATACCGATTACCTGATCTGGTCCAACCGCCGCCCGTTCAACGTCACCCCAAGCCCGCTGCGGGTCGATGCGCTGGCCAGTCGTTTACTGGCCTGTGCTGCTCAAACACGCCCCATCAGCGGAGCCGAATGAAGCATGGTTGCCATCGTGCCGGGATCGAGCCTGACGCCCGACCTGCTCGCCGATCCCAAGCTGTCACGCCTGGTGACCGATGGCCGGGGGTCGCTGTCCTTTATCCTCGGCAATGCTGCCTCACGCCAGCGCCTGTTGAGCGCCAGCATTCACTGGGACCGTATACTGCTGGCCTTCGAAGACGGACACGCCGTGGGCTATGCCGCGCTCAAGTACCGGATGCGCGGACCGTTTGCGTTGCGCATCCAACCGTTTGTTCACGAATTTGGCTGGCTCAGCGGCACCCTGCGGTTTGCCGCGTTCTGCTTGAGCGAGTGGCGCGAATGGCGTTACCCGTTCTTGCTGTATGGCTTGCGGGTCCGCAAATCGGCGCGCAATCACGGCATCGCCAGCGCGCTGCTGCAGGCGTGCAGCAAACAGGCAGCGGCCTGTGGATTTACAGCTGTTTATCTGGAAGTGCCGCTGGCCAATGACCGCGCACGCCATCTGTACCTGCAAAACGGTTTTAGCCTGCTGCGCAAGCGCTGGGTGCCGTGGCCGCCGGTGCGCAGCATGCGCCGCGACGTGGAGGCTCAGCCATGAGCGGTCTCGACACCCCCGTCAGCCCTTTGCAGCCGCTGGTTGAAGGGCCCGGCTGGATCGGCATCATGTCGCAATGGGTAGCGTGGAAGGTGCTGCATTTGCCGCAGTTTCTCGGCCCGGAAGGCGAGCCATTCTGGTTGTGGCAGCGCGGGCGGCATGCGCCCAAAGACCTGAAAGCGATCGCCGGGATTGGCTACAAACAGTCATCGGCTCACGCGCGGGTACTGTGCCAGCGCTGGGGCTTGACCTACATCGCACTGGAAGACGGTTTTCTGCGCTCTTCGTCACTGGGTATCGAAGGTGACACGCCGATGTCGATGGTGGTCGACCCGGTGGGTATCCACTACCTGGCTGATCGCCCTTCCCTGCTGGAAAATATTCTTCAGAACCCCGACAGCCTTCATCCTGATGAACTTCAAAGTGCCCGCCAACTGATCGATTTGATGCGTCGTACCGGTATCGGCAAATACAACAACGCGCCCGACCTTGACCCCGCCGACCCGCTGGGCCGCGAGCAGCCGTTAATACTGGTGGTGGATCAGACCGCCGGCGATTATTCGATTCCGGGTGGCGGGCTGTGCGAAGCCGATTATGTGCGCATGCTTGACGTGGCAATCGCCGAAAACCCGGACGCCGACGTCCGTGTGCGCATTCATCCGGACTGCATTGGCGGGCAAAAGCCCAGTTGCCTGCTCGCCGCCGCAACTGCACGGGGTGTCCCGCTGGAAAGCCGGCCGGTGTCCTGGGCTTCGTTGGCGCGGCGTGCGCGCCGGGTCTACATCGGTACCAGTCAGGCGGGGCTTGAAGCCCTGATTCAAGGCGTGCCCGTGACCTGCTTTGGCCTGCCTTTCTATGCAGGCTGGGGCCTCACGGACGACCGCATGCCCATCCCACGGCGCCAGGCCCGACCGGACCTGGTGCAACTGGTGGCAGCCGCTTACATACGCTACAGCCGCTATGTCGATCCACTCACCAGTCTGCCGACCGATGCCCTGACCATCGCGCGTCAGTTGGCCCGACAGAAAGCACAAGATGCCGAGTTTGCCGGGAACATCACGGTGCTCGGGATCAAACGGCATAAACAGCACAACCTGCGGCGTTTTTTCAGCAGCCGCTGGGGTCAGTTGACGTTCACCACAGACAGCCCGGCGCTCCTGGAGAACCTGGCCACCAAGCGCGGCACCTTGCTGGTGTGGGCAGCCCGTGAACCGGCCAGCCTCAAGGCCCGCGCTCAGGCCGCGAACGTGCCGGTATGGCGTATCGAAGATGGCTTTTTGCGTTCCAGCGGGCTGGGCTCGCTCAATGCCCCGGCAGTGTCGCTGGTACTCGACCGCAGCGGCATCCACTACGATGCCGGCGCACCTTCTGACCTGGAAACCCTGCTCGAACACGGCGACTTTGACGCTGCTACGCTGGCAGAAGCCGCCCGACTGCGCGAGCGGATCGTGGCTCTGGGCGCCAGCAAGTTCAACCTCAAAAGTGACGCCGATCACCGCGTACGGGCACGACCAGGCCAGCGCCGGATTCTGATACCCGGCCAAGTGGAAGATGACGCCTCACTGCGCTGCAGTATTACTGCCCTGCACGACAATCTGGCGCTGCTCAGGCATGTTCGCAGCACTGCGCCGGATGCCTGGATCGTGTACAAGCCGCACCCGGATGTCGAAGCAGGCAAACGTTGTGGCCGCGTGAGCGACGCCGAGTTGCACGGACTGGCCGACCAAGTGTTGCCCAGTACCGATATCACCCGGCTCTACGCCCAGGTCGATGAAGTGCATACCCTCAGTTCGACTGCCGGCTTCGAAGCCTTGCTGCGCAATTTGACCGTCGTCACCTATGGCACCCCGTTTTATGCCGGCTGGGGTCTGACTCAGGACCAGCAGCCGTTGACCCACCGTACCCGGCGTCTTAGCCTGGATGAATTGGTCGCCGGTGTCCTGTTGCGCTATGCACGCTATAACGACCCCCACACCGCGCTGCCCTGCGATGCGTGGCATGCGCTAACATGCCTGTCGAACCCTCGCCCGCCACGCCTGAGCCACCGGCCGCGCGTTCGGGCATTGCTCAATTACACCCGGACCATGCTCGGATTTCGCCGAGCAGTGGCTCCGCTAAAGGATTAGTCCATGTCTGCTTCATTGAAGGATCTGGGCCGTTATGCAGCGCTGCCATGGCATTGCCTGCAACTGCTGACCCACGCTAAATCGTTTGAGAACAACCCGGTGTTGGGCAGCGCCCGCCTCAATGCCATGGGCTTGCACGTGCAGCGTCGCCAAATGGCGATGAGCATGGCAGCAATGCGCCGCCGGGCACTGGCGTCGAAGCTGAACCCGGCCGAACTGGCAAGCTTCGAGGAGCAGGGATTCTTCGTGCGCGAAAATGCCCTGCCCGCCGAACAATTTGCGGCCTTGCGTGCCGAACTGGGTGATTTGCGCAGCACTGGCTGGGAAATGCGTCAGGGCAAGGCTGTGACCCGGCGCGTAAGCCTGGACCAGGACGTGCTGGCGCAAAACCCGGCCACCGCTGCCTTCATCGCTGACCGCGGCGTGCGTGATCTGATTTCCTATGCGTCATCGAACACGGGCGGCATCACCTATCAATTGCAGTCAATCGTGATCGACGCGGTCAATGCCGACGAAGACCCGCAAACCCGCCTGCACGCTGACACGTTCCACCCGACCGCCAAGGCCTGGTTGTTTCTGGATGACGTGGCCGACGATCAGGGGCCGTTCAGCTATGTGCCAGGGTCTCATCGCCTGACGCCCGAGCGGTTAGCCTGGGAGTATCGCCAGAGCCTGGGTGCAGCCCGCTCACCCGAGCAAATGCACCGCGAGGGTTCGTTCCGGATTTATGAGCATGAATTGGCCGGGCTGGGTTTACCGCCGCCGCGGCGTTTCTCGGTTCCCGCCAATACGCTGGTGGTGGCCGACACATCGGGATTCCACGCCCGTTGCCCGAGTTTGCGCCCGAGCCACCGCGTGGAAATCTACGCAAGCCTGCGCCGCAACCCGTTTATCCCCTGGCGCGGCGCCCACCTGTTCGCCCTGCCATGGATCGCCAACCACCACATGCGCTGGGACATTCGTCTCAAGCGCATGATGGGGTTTGATAAACGCACTCATTGGCGGTTCATCGAACAGCTCAATGCCTACGAAAAGCCGTTTATCTAAAATTTCAGGCAGCAAGCAAGCCCGGCGCCTTCAAATTTTTTGAAGGCGCCGAGTTGGCGGTTCAGCCCAGTCGCGCCATTTCTTCGGCCACGATGGCCACGGTCCGGCTGATCTGCTCTTCGGTGTGTTCACACGACACAAAAAAGCGCACCCGCGCGGCTTGCTCCGGTACTGCCGGGTAGAGGATCGGCTGAGCGTTGATCCCGCGCTCAAACAAGGCGCTGGACAGCCGTCCCGCCTTGAGCGAGCTGCCGGTAATCACCGGTATCACGGCCAGCCCGGTACTGGTTGCCGTATCCAGCCCGGCCGCCTTGGCCAATCGCAAAAACTGCTCGCCACGAGCCTGGACGGTCTGCACTCGCTCATGGTCATTGACCAGGCAGCGCAGTGCCGCCAAAGCTGATGCCGTGACGGACGGCGGCATACCCACACTGTAGAGAAAACCCGGCGCCAGAAACTTCAAATGCTCCACCAGCGCCGTATTACCCGCAATGTAGCCACCGCAGCTGGCGAGGGTCTTGCTCAGGGTCCCCATCCATATATCGACGTCATCCCCGGCCAGGCCGAAGTGTTCACGTATACCCTTGCCTGTCACACCCATGACGCCCAGGGAATGAGCCTCATCGTCCATCAGGAAGATTTTGTGCTTGCGCTTGAGTTCGACGAATCGCGGCAAGTCCGGATAGTCGCCATCCATGCTGTAAATGCCTTCGACCACCACCAGCACTCGCTCAAAATACTGGCGCTGCTCACCCAGAATCCGGTCCAGCGCTTGCCAGTCGTTGTGAGCAAAGCTCAGGCGACGGGCACCCGAGAGCTGAATGCCCTGCAACACACTGTTATGTACCAACTCATCATGCAGCACTAAATCCCGAGGGCCGAACAGATAGCCGATGGTGGTGACGTTCGTGGCATGACCGCTGACGAACACAACCGCGTCATCCACTTGGTAAAAGCTGGCCAACTCGCGCTCCAGCTCACGGTGCAACGGTCGATCACCGGACACCACGCGACTGGCCGATACCGAGGTGCCGTAACGATCTATCGCGTCCTTGGCCGCCTGGGCCACGGCCGGATGCCCGGAGTAGCCCAGGTAGTTGTAACTGGCAAAGTTCACGTAGTCCCGACCGCCAATGCAGGTTTCAGCCCCCGCCAGTCCGTCATGCAAACGGAAAAACGGGTTGCCCAACCCCATGCGCGCAGCACTTTGCTGCATGAACTGCATCTGCTGATAGCCGGGATACTGATCGAACCGGTAAAACGCCTCGGGTACTTTCAGTGCCGCCTGCTGCGCCTGCTCAAGGGTCGCGCCATTGTTGTCTGCTGCTTCTGCACCGCTGCGACGGCGCTCCAGTGCTTGCTGGATCAACCGTTGCTTGATACCCCCACTCAGACCGCCGGGGGTTTTTGCACTTATCTCACTCAAGCAGGTATCACTCACTGAATCAAACGGTTAGGTGTTGCGACACTTTCGGTCAGCTCGGCCACTTGTTCCTGGGTCATGTGCGTGCCGTGACGAGCCAGGACACTTTCAGCCATCGCTGCAGGTGCCGACGACTCGTTGGCCGACGCCTCACCACGCAACAGGCTCAAAATACGCACGCTTAGCTTGTCAATGCTGGAGCTTTCGCTGAGTTCCATGACCGGCAGGCGAACGCCAAAGCGCTCTTCCAGGGCCACGATCAGCTCGACACTCATCAATGAGTCCAGCCCCAGCTCCTGCAACGGCCGCTGTGTATCCAGGCGCGATGCCGGCAGGCGCAGAATTTCACACACCTCGTGCTTGAGCAGTTCAGCAAAACGCTCCAGCAGCTGGTCATCGTCCAGCTCGACGAGCATGCGTTGAATGTCTTCGGCGTCGTTGTCGTCTTCCTGATCTCCGCCGTGAGCGCGCACCAACTCCAGGAAACGCGGGGACGCGGCGCTTGGCAGGAAACGCGACAAGGCTTTCCATTCCAGCTCCAGCACGCCGGTACCGTCATCGCCGTTGAGCAACATCTGCTCCAGGTGCGACAACGCGACTTCGGCTCGCAACGCAGCGCCGCCCATACGGCTTTGCAGCGCATCCTTGATCTGTTCGTTGCGGGCCAGAAAGCCGACATCGTCAATCGCGCCCCACAGCACGGCGGTTGCCGCCAGCCCTTGAGCACGGCGATATCGCGCCAGCGCTTCAAGCCAATGGTTGGCCGCCACGTAGTTGGCCTGTCCAGGGTTACCGAACAGTGTGGTGGCCGAAGAGAACATCACAAAGAAGTCCAGCGCCAGCTCACGGGTCAGTTGGTGCAGGTATTGTGCACCTTTGGCCTTGGGTTCCAGCACCCGTTGCAATTGCTCGGCGTCGAGATTGCGGATCAGGCTGTCGTCGATGACGGTGGCCGCGTGCACCAAGCCCCGTAGCGGGTACGGACTGGCGGCGATGCGCTCAAAGACACCGCGCAGTTGCACTTCATCAGTGATGTCACACGCCACTGCTTGCACATCAATACCTTGCGCGTGCCACACGGCAAGGCTTGGTTGAACCTCAAGACTGGCCGCGCCACGGCGACCCAGCAGCACCAGGTGCCGTGCGCCCTTGTCCACCAGCCACTGCGCGGTACGCAAGCCAAAGCCACCCACCCCGCCCGTGACCAGGTAAGTCGCTTCGCCACTGAGTTGCAGCGCCTTTTCTGGCTGGACACGGGTTTCCACCAAGTGCTCGATGGGGTTGCCATAGGTCACGACGATCTTGCCGATCTGACGGGCCTGCTGCATGTAGCGGAACGCTTCGACCACCTGGTTGGCGTCGAATTCGCGGAACGGCAGCGGGTGCAGGATGCCTTGTTCGAACAGCTCCATCATGTTCCCGAACAAACGTCGGGTCAGGTCCGGGCGCTCGCTCATCAACTGGTCGGCGTCGATGCCGAAATAACTGATGTTATTGCGAAACGGCCGCAAACCAATACGGGTGTTCTGGTAGAAGTCGCGCTTGCCCAACTCCAGGAAGCGGCCGAACGGTTTAAGGACTCGCAGGTTACGGTTGATCGCCTCACCTGCCAGCGAGTTGAGCACCACGTCGACACCCCGTCCGCCAGTCACCTCCAGCACTTCATCGGCGTACGCCAGCGAGCGGGAATCGAAGATGTGCTCAACACCCAGCAGGCGCAGGAAATCGCGTTTCTCGTCACTGCCAGCGGTGGCATAGATCTCGGCACCGCACCATTTGGCGATTTGAATTGCGGCAATACCGACACCGCCCGCAGCACCGTGGATCAGGACTTTCTCGCCCGGCTCCAGACGCGCCAAATAATGCAACGCGTAGTACACGGTGAAGAACGTACTCGGAATAGTCGCGGCCGCTTCGAACGACATCCCAGTCGGGATTTTCGCCACGGCGTTGGCGTTGGTCACCAGACGGTTGGCAAAACTGCAGGGGCCAAAGCCTACGACCCGGTCGCCGGGGGCAAAATCGCCCAAGACTTCAGCGCCCTTGCCTTGCACCACACCGGAAAATTCGAAACCCAGAGTCGGGCCAGAGAAACCGTTCTCGATGGCTTCATCGGACAACAGCCCCAGTGCAAACATCACGTCGCGGAAGTTGAGGCCCGTGGCGCGTACGGCAATGTCCAGTTCATCTACCGCCGGCACACTTGGATCGCGCACTTCCCAACGCAGGTTGCGCAATTGACCCGGCAGGTCAAAGCCCAGGCTGATTCGGCTGTCCTTGGCGTCAACTGGCTGGGCCCGTTCCGCCAGCACCCGCAGACGCGGCACATAGCGTTGACCGTCAGCCGTGATGGCCATCTCGGTCTCGGCATCGGCATGCAACAGCGCCGGGATCAGACTGACTAAAGGTGCGTTGAGTGCCAGATCCAGCAGGCGGATGCGGCAGTTGGCGGATTCATTGGCCAGGGTTCGGCCAAAGCCCCAGAAGGCCGCATCGGCAATGGCATCCACATCCGTCGCAGGTTCGGCACCGTACCAGTGACCCGCCGCACCACGGCTGAGCAGCCAGCACGTCGGGGCCATGCCCAACGATTCGCACGCCTGGACCAACGCAGCCGCCTGCATGCAGCGGGCACCCTGTGCGTCCAGACCGTGTGCCGCATCAAGACCGGCCATATGCACGACATGATCAGGGGCTTGATCCAGCGCCAGCAATTGCTGCGCCACCGCCTGAACATCCCCCGGCACCAGCAGGCTCACCGTCTGCCCTTGCTCGCGCAAGGCGTAGGCCAGTTGCTCTGCGCCCGCGTGCTGAGCTTGCGCCAGCAACGCCCAGTGCTGCACGGTGACTTCAGGTGCAACGCTGCCCGTGTTGTCGAGCTTGCCGGCCAGCAACAGATAACTGCCACAGGCATTGCCCGGCAAGGCCTCAAGGGTATGGGTCAGGTTCAGACCGTGGCGTTGCAGCTCTACCTGCCAGAACGACGGGCGCTGTTGGCGCGACAATGCCTGTTCCGGACCTGCCAGCCACCAGTCACTCTGGGCACCGAACACAAAGTCGGCCCAGCGCGCAGGGTGCTGGGCCAGCAGCGCCACTTCGCCATGCGGGTTGAGATGGCTACCGGCCTGGCGCAGTGCTTCGCCCACGGTATCCAGAGCCGCCAGATCGCTGGGCACCAGCACCCAGTCAAAGTTGCCGGCAGCACTCAGTTGCGCGAAATCAATCAGGTTCAGCGCCGGGCAATCAACGCGCAGCATCTGCGCCAACTCCGGCTCCGCTACGCAATAGGTGTAATCGACGCGATCAAAATCGATCCCGGCGTACAGCGACTCGGCAAACGACGGCCCGCCCAGACCCAGTTCCAGCACCCGAAGGCGCTGGCCGTCAGGCAACGCTGCCAAACGCTGCGCAAGGGTATCGCGCACACCGGCCAACAAACGTTGCTGGCCCACTGCACCCAGCACCAGACGCACCAGGTTGGCGCCACTGGTTTCGCGGGGCAGCAGTTGCTCAAGGGTTTGTTCCCCGTTAAGCAATGCCTGCAAATGGCGGCCGATGCGGCCCACCGAATGAATCAGCTGGAAATGTTCCGGGTAGCTCTGGAACAGCTCTTGCCAAATGGCTTGGCTGGAAGGACGCTCAGCAGCATCGACAACGCTCACGCAGCCATTGGCATCGCGGCTCAGGCTGCCGTCTTCCAGGCCCAGACGCAGCAAGGTGCTGAGGTAGTGGCTGGAAACGCCCTCCTGTTGCGACCAGAGGTCAATTTGCTCTGCACTCAGTTGACCGCCCGCTTGCTCGATCAGGTCCTGCACAAAGCTTGTGCACAACACATCCAGCAACGGCTCGACTTCGTTCAGGTAGCACAACTGCACAGGCTCATCGGCCAGCGTCTGGAAATGCGGCAGCAGCGGCGTGCTGCCGATGGCTTCACGCTGCACGGGGGTGACCTGACCGGGAGCAGCCAGGCCCACATGTGCCATGTGTTTGATATCGCCGTTGCGATCACGCTGCAGACGCACACCGCGAAAGCGCGCGTCCTTTATCGACAACACGGCAGCGCCAGTGGCGTCGAACAGGGTGAAATCCACCAGCAATGAATGCTCGGTACGCTTGAGTTGGCGCACTTCCGCCAGGCATGGCACGCCGCCCGCCCTGGCGTAGGCGATGCGTCCCAGTTTCACCGGAATAAACGCCAGCCCCTTGTTCGTGCCGGGCTGGCCCACCAGCAATTCGGTAATCAGCTGGAACGCGCCATCCAGCAACGCCGGGTGCACATACAGGTCGTCCATTTCAGGGCGGATGACCTCGGGAACGCTCAATTGCGCAAGGATGCGCGCCGGCTCGACCCACACTGCCGCGACGGTTTGATAAGCCGGGCCGTAGTTCAGGCCCACCGCACAGGTCAGCGCCAAATGTTGCGCACCGGTAAAGTCCGCCGGACGCGACGGCAAAGCCGGTGCACGCCCGCCCAGCATCACGCCTCGAGCTTCACCGGGCAGCCGCGCCACCACGTGCTGTACCCATTCTTCGTGCTGGGCCAGGCCACGGGAAGCAATATGCAAAGTGCCATCAGCCGGTTCGATATTGATCCGGATTTTTTTACTGCCGTCATGGCTGAGCAGCAGCGGGTTGTGAATTTCCAGTTCTTCGATGTCGACGAACTCACCCGGCTGATGCTGCAAGGCCGCCGCCAGTGCCAGCTCGCTAAAGCCAGCGCCCGGAAACAGTACCGCTTCACCGACCTTGTGATCGCCCAGGCTAGGGAACACCTGGGTATCGAGGCGGTTTTCCCAGGTCAGTGCACGATCAGGCAGCAAGTGGCCCAACAACGGGTGCACGCGCTTGCGTTGCAGCACCCCGAGCGACTCGGCGCTGACCGGCAGATAGAAGTGTTCGCGCTGCCAGCTGTAGTTCGGCAGCTTTACATGGCGCCCGGTGACCGGAAAGTGCGTTTGCCACTGTGGTTGCGCACCGGCAATCAGCAGTTTGGCAACGCTGCGCTCCAGCAGGAAAACGCTGTTATCCATGCGCAACAGTGTCGCAATCACTTGGCCGGAGCGCTCGGCGCTGGTCAGTGCATCCGTGACATAGGAGCGCAGGATCGGGTGCGGGCCCACCTCGACAAACAGGTTGAAGCCCTGCGCCACCAGTGCATCCATCGCACCCTGGAACAACACCGGCATGCGAATGTTCTGCCACCAGTAGTGGCCGTCCAGACGCTCACCCTCCAGCTGGGCGCCGACCACAGTGGAATAAAACGGCAATGTGGTACTGCGCGGACGGATGTGCGCCAGATCAGCAATCACTTGCTGCTCTATAGGGTTCATGCTCGGGGAATGGAACGCGTAGTCCAGGTCCAGCAAGCGGATAAACACCTGGCGCTCGCTCAACACTTGCTCCAGTTGAGTCAACGCTTCAAGCGGACCGGCCACCGTGGCGCCACGGGAGCTGTTTTCGCCCGCGATCACCAGTAACTGCTCCAGCCCCAGTTCCACCAGCACTGCCGAGGTCGCTTCGGCGCAGAGGCCGACGGCGGCCATACGGCCAGTACCCCGGGTCAGCCCTTGCAGACGACTGCGATGGAAAATCACTTGGGTCGCGTCTTCGAGGCTCAGGGCGCCGCTGGCCCAGGCGGCCGCGACTTCGCCGACGCTGTGCCCGATCACCGCGGATGGATGAAAACCTTGCGCCACCAGCACGCGGGTGACTGCAACTTGCAAGGCAAACAGCGCAGGTTGCGCAATCTCGGTACGCACATAACGGTCGTCGCCGTTTTCGCCCGACAGTTCAGCCCGCAGCGAATAACCGGCCAACGGCTGGAACAGTGCATCGACTTCGGCCACGGCCGCTTCAAACACCGGGTCGCCGAGCATCGCCCGGCCCATGCCTTGCCATTGCGAACCGTTGCCCGAGTAGACAAAGACCGGGCCCTGAGCGTTGTCCAGCGCCTGACCGGCTTCGACCACGGAGCTCAATTCGCTGAGGCTCGGATCTTGGGCGTAGTCGGCCAGCGCTTGCGCAGCTTCGGCACAATCGGAGCCAATCAGCAGCAAGCGATGGCTGTGGGCATCACGGCGAAACAGGGCCTGATAGGCCACGTCGTAAAAATCGGCTTCCGGCCTGGACGCCAGATATTCAGCGTAATCCTGAGCGGTTGCACGCAGGCCGTCGGCGTCTTTGGCGCTGAGCATCAACGGCAGACGGCGGCCAGGTGTTGACGCGCGCGAGACGGCCAGCGGCTCGGCGCTTTGCAAAATAACGTGAGCGTTGGCGCCACCAAACCCGAAAGAGTTGATACCGACAGT
Organism: Pseudomonas taetrolens; assembly: GCF_900475285.1. NCBI lineage: Bacteria > Pseudomonadati > Pseudomonadota > Gammaproteobacteria > Pseudomonadales > Pseudomonadaceae > Pseudomonas > Pseudomonas taetrolens. The sequence goes on from NZ_LS483370.1 coordinate 2,766,102, forward strand.
CAGTTGCCCTTCAGCCTTGAGCGGCTGATTGGCGGTAACCACCTGCAGGTTGAGGTCGGCAAACGGAATCGTCGGGTTGAGTGCATCGCCGCCGATGGTCGCAGGTACCATCCGCTCACTCAGGCAATTGAGGGCCTTCATCAACCCCGCCACGCCCGATGCCGCCTCGAGATGCCCCATGTTGCTTTTGACAGACCCTATCGGCAGCGGGTTACCCGCCCCGCGGGCCTGACCCAATGATTCACCAATGGCACGACTCTCAATGGGGTCACCCACTGCGGTGCCTGTGCCATGGGCTTCGAGGTAGTCCAGCTGCGAGGGGTCGATACCGACCTTGGCGTAGATGCCTTTGAGCAGCGCCGCCTGCGCTTCAGCGCTGGGCAGCGTCAGGCTCGACTTGCGGCCATCGGTATTGACCGCACTGGCCGCTACCACGGCCAAAATCGGGTTGCCGTCCGCCAGCGCCTGATCGTAGTCCTTGAGCAGGAACAGTCCACCGCCCTCCGAACGCGCATAGCCATCACCGTTCTGGTCAAACGACTGGCAACGCCCGGTACGCGACAACATCGAGGCCTTGGCAAAAATCATGAAACCGAACGGATGCATGTGCAGGCTAATGCCGCCGGTCACGGCCTGATCGATATCACCGCTGAGAATCGCCTGACACGCCTGATGGAAGGCCACCAGTGAGGACGAACACGCGGTGTCGATGGCCATGCTGGGGCCACGCAGATCGTAAAAGAAGGACAGACGATTGGCGGCAATACTCATGGTATTGCCGGTGGCCGTGGCCGCGTCGATGGACGCCATGTCATCGACCACACGGTAGGCCTGCTCGACGCTGGCAATACCCAAGTAAACGCCACAGTTGCTGCCGCGCAGGCTGGACGGTTTAACCCCGGCGTTTTCGAAGGTTTCCCAGCACATTTCGAGCAGCATGCGCTGTTGCGGATCCATCATCATGGCTTCGCGCGGCGAAATACTGAAAAAACCCGCATCAAAAGCGGTTATATCGCCCAGAGAGCCCGAGGCGAAGGTATACGTGGTGGCCGGACTGGCTTTGTCAGGGTGTAGAAACTCGGCATGTTCCCAGCGCGAGGCATCGACCTGAGTCACCAGGTCGCGCCCCTCCATCAGGTTCTGCCAGAAGCTGCTGGCCGTGGAACCGGGAAAACGGAAAGAATTACCAACAATTGCTACCTGTCTACGTTTTGTCAAAACCATTCCTTAAAAATACTCATGACCACCATCCCATCCTGTCGATGGCTGCATGCCGAGCGGGTTAAATGCTGGCAAGTTGTTAAGCGTCACCTGGAGGTTGTCGATGTATCTGCGACTGACTTGCTGCGTACACGTGACGAATAAGGTCTATTGCCGAATTGTCTTAGGAAATGCCTATATTTAGTGTCGGAATAATACGCGATCTAGGCCATGAGGCAAAATGTCTTGAGCGCCACACGGCGACTTACTGCCCAGTGACACGCTACAGAGTGACGAAAGCCCCCCTGGACACGAGACTCCACCCGCTGAAGCGTGGCCCCCTGACTTTCCCGCGCCCACAAAAAAGCCCCGCAGACGTTAATCTGCGGGGCTTTGAATGTGGAGGCCGAAGCCGGAATCGAACCGGCGTGGGCGGATTTGCAATCCGCTGCATAACCATTTTGCTATTCGGCCAATTGTGCTTGAGGCTTCATTAGAAACATCAAAAACAAGAAACTTTGCTCGGCGACTCTATCGCTGCAAGCCTTTGATTCATCAGCACTTCAGGTGGCTGCCCGGGCTGATGGCGCGCATTATGTACTAGATCATGGAAGCTGGCAACCCCCTGAATTCTAATAATTTTTAGTGAATGCCGAGGGCCGCTGAATGCTCCGGCCTGTCTGCGCTAGAGCACTATCCTTCGCCAAGCAATCAAGCGTCCTACCGCTTGTGCTACTTATGCCCTCGCCATCAGAAGATTTGGCCGACTTCTTCGCCAGAGATGCTCACGTACAGTCTCGCCGCCGTTAACGAACGGACTGACGAACTTATTGGAGCTTTATGATGAAAACGATATGGAAGACTGCCGCTGTCGCTGCAGTAGTTTTGGCAACCAGCGGCTGCATGAGCCACAACGTAAGCCAGCCCAATGCTCCGATCGCCGGCACGGTGACTGCTGATCTGAAAGCCAACATTGAAGTGGGCAGCGAAATTACCGGGCAATCGTCCTCGAATATCTTGTTTGGCGTGCTGAAGATCAGCGGCGACAGCGAGTTCGCGGACGGCGTGACTTACGGCGGCCCGGCACCCGCCTTCAGCTTGCCGGATCCGGTATCGGCGACCAAGGCTGCCGCTGCCTATAAAGCAGTCAAGAGCTCGGGCTCGGATCTGATCGTCGCTCCACGCTACGCCGTTTCAGTTGAAGACTACTTCATCTTCAAGAAGGTCAATGTGACCGTGACCGGTAGCAAAGGTACGATCAAGACCATTCGCTAAGTCGAATCGTTGACCCGGCGGCACGCCTGAGGTCGCTCGGGCTGATTCCCCAGTCAGCACATGCCCTGCCCTGGCAAAGCCCTGATGATTTGCCAGGGTTACGAGCGACCGATTGATCGCCCAGCGGGTTCGGCGGGACGCGTGTCCCGCCACCTGCCGTCAAATCACCACATTGCGAATGAAGCGTACCGCACGCTCGCCGTCATTGCGGTAAGCATGCGGCCTGTCACTGGCGTACATATAGAATTCGCCCGCGCTGAATGTCAGTACCTGATCGTCGATCACTAACGTCAAGCAACCGTCAAACACGTAGAGCTGCTCATTCCAGCCCTCGGCATCCGCTTGCGAGAAATAAGTCTCGCCCGGCTGCAGCGTCCACTCCCAAAGCTCAACCTCGCGACAAGCGACGGCTTTGGCCAGCAACACGGCCTTGCTCCCGGCAATGGCACCCGTCCACGCCACTTCATTGATCCGGCTGGGATCAGGCGAACCTGGCGCCTGGATCAAATCACTGAACGCGACATTGAGGGCCTCGGCGACCCGGTCCAGCGTGCTCAGGCTGACATTCTTTTCACCCGCCTCGATCGCCACCAGCATCCGCCGACTGACACCGGACAATTCGGACAGAGCGCTTTGACTGAGTTGCGCCGCTTGCCTCAAGCGCCGGACGTTCTGGCTGACATGCTGCAAGACCGAGGCGCGTTGTGAATTTTCTTTGGGCACTATATTGCTCACCTTATGGGACTGCGCAGTATACTGCTCAGCTTTGGCGCATTGTGCGTCCCCCTTAACCCAGTGCGCAAGGTTGCGACGCCCTTGAAATTTTCCAGACTGTTGTCTTTGAGTTCCCGCCTCAGCAAAGCGGAATGCGTACTGGTGCTGATCACCATGGTGTGGGGCATCACCTTTTTGCTGGTGCAACATGCGCTGACGGCCAGCGGGCCAATGTTCTTTGTCGGCCTTCGCTTTGCCGCGGCGGCCTGTATCGTCGCGCTTTTTTCGATGCGCAGTTTGCGTGGCATTACGCTGCTCGAGTTAAAGGCCGGGATGTTCATCGGTGTCTCGATCATGCTCGGTTACGGGCTGCAAACCATTGGCTTGCAAACCATCCCAAGCAGCCAGTCTGCTTTTATTACTGCGCTTTACGTCCCCTTTGTACCGTTGCTGCAATGGCTGGTCCTGGGGCGACGCCCCGGTTTGATGCCAAGCCTGGGCATTATTCTGGCGTTTACCGGGCTGATGCTGTTATCCGGGCCTGGCGGCGCGTCGCTGAAGTTCAGCCCGGGTGAAATCGCCACGCTGGTCAGCGCCATTGCCATCGCCGCAGAAATCATTCTGATCAGCGCCTATGCCGGCCAGGTGGATGTGCGCAGGGTCACCGTGGTGCAACTGAGTACGGCCTCGATTCTGGCTTTTTTGATGATTGTGCCGACACAAGAAGCCATACCCGACTTTTCATGGCTATTGTTAGCCAGTGCGGTAGGGCTGGGTGCCGCCAGTGCGGTGATTCAAGTTGCCATGAACTGGGCGCAAAAAAGCGTATCCCCCACTCGGGCCACGCTGATTTACGCAGGTGAGCCGGTATGGGCCGGCATCGCCGGGCGTCTGGCGGGCGAGCGGCTGCCAGGGATTGCCTTGCTCGGGGCGGCCTTGATTGTTGCAGCGGTGATCGTCAGTGAGTTAAAAACCAAGGGTAAGCCCCTCGCCGCCGATCAGGAAAGGCTAGGCGACGAAGCCAGCGACTAAAGCCACTGCCCTGACCTGCCATGTGAAAAATCATATTCAGGAGCGTTCATACAAGGACGAAACCGGAACACGCAGCAACGGGTTGCACACATTTTGTAGGATTCCTCTGCAGACTCGTTGTTGGTGATCCACTAACGGCCACGTATGATCGCTCACAAACTCCTGCAGATTAGAAGCCTATGTCCCTGATAGTTCTACTGCTTCTGCCCTTTATCGGCAGCTGTCTGGCGGCTGTTTTGCCGCACAACGCCCGCAACAGTGAATCACTGTTGGCCGGTCTGATTGCACTGATCGGTACCGTTCAAGTAGCCCTGCTCTACCCGCAAATAGCCCATGGCGGCGTGATTCGCGAAGAGTTCATGTGGCTGCCCAGTCTCGGCTTGAATTTCGTCCTGCGCCTGGACGGATTCGCCTGGCTGTTCTCCATACTGGTGCTTGGCATCGGCACGCTGGTGTCGCTGTACGCGCGCTATTACATGTCACCCGAAGACCCGGTGCCGCGGTTCTTCGCGTTTTTCCTGGCGTTCATGGGGGCCATGCTTGGCCTCGTGCTTTCAGGCAATTTGATTCAGATCGTTTTCTTCTGGGAGCTCACCAGCCTCTTTTCATTCTTGCTGATTGGTTATTGGCACCACCGTTCGGACGCTCGACGCGGCGCTTATATGGCGCTGATGGTCACGGGCGCCGGGGGGTTGTGTCTGCTGGCGGGGGTCATGCTGCTCGGCCATGTCGTCGGCAGCTATGATCTGGATACAGTGCTCGCGGCCGGCGATCAAATCCGCGCACACAGCCTGTATCCGATTTTGCTCCCCCTTATCCTGATCGGCGCCCTGAGCAAAAGCGCGCAGTTTCCGTTTCACTTCTGGCTGCCCCACGCGATGGCCGCACCAACGCCCGTATCGGCTTACTTGCACTCGGCAACCATGGTCAAGGCCGGGGTCTTCTTGCTGGCCAGGTTGTGGCCCTCATTGTCCGGCAGTGAAGAGTGGTTCTGGATTGTCAGCGGTGCCGGCGCCTGCACCCTGGTACTCGGCGCGTACTGCGCGATGTTTCAAAATGACCTCAAAGGCCTGCTGGCCTATTCGACCATCAGCCATCTCGGCCTGATTACCCTGCTGCTGGGTCTCAACAGCCCATTGGCCGCGGTCGCCGCGGTGTTCCACATCCTCAACCATGCAACCTTCAAAGCGTCCCTGTTCATGGCCGCGGGCATCATCGACCACGAAAGCGGCACCCGGGATATCCGCAAGCTCAGCGGCCTGTTCAAGCTCATGCCCTACACCGCAACCCTGGCCATGGTCGCCAGCGCTTCGATGGCCGGGGTGCCGCTGCTCAACGGTTTCCTGTCCAAAGAGATGTTCTTTGCCGAAACCGTGTTCATCAACTCCACGGCCTGGGTTGAAATCGCCCTGCCCGTGATCGCGACCATCGCCGGCACATTCAGCGTGGCCTATGCCTTGCGCTTTACTGTGGACGTCTTCTTCGGTCCACCCGCGACCAACCTGCCGCATACCCCGCACGAGCCGCCGCGCTGGATGCGCGCACCGGTTGAACTGCTGGTGTTCACCTGCCTGATGGTAGGTATCTTCCCGGCACACACCATCGGTCCGTTGCTGGCGGCCGCCGCGCAACCGGTGGTGGGTGGCGAGTTGCCGGAATACAGCCTGGCCATCTGGCACGGCTTGAATGCACCGATGATCATGAGCCTGATCGCCATGTCGGGCGGCATCGTGCTCTATGTCCTGCTGCGCAAGCAGCTCAAGCTCGGGCGCTTCCCGCGGCCGCCGCTGACCCGCTACTTCGACGGCAAGCGCTTTTTCGAGCGCAGCCTGGTGGTGATCATGCGCGGCGCGCGCCGGATCGAGCGACGCATCAGTACTCAGCGCCTGCAAACCCAGCTGTTCCTGTTGATCCTGGCCGCCGTGATTGCCGGTCTGATCCCGATGCTCTACAGCGTTCTCACCTGGGGCGACCGGCCGAAAATCCCAGGGTCGATCGTATTCGTCACCCTTTGGCTACTGGCGATTGCCTGTGCGCTGGGTGCCGCCTGGCAAGCGAAATATCACCGGCTTGCGGCCCTGACCATGGTCAGCGTGTGCGGCCTGATGACCTGCGTGACCTTTGTCTGGTTCTCGGCACCTGACCTGGCCCTGACTCAACTGGTGGTCGAAGTCGTGACCACCGTGCTGATCCTGCTGGGCCTGCGCTGGCTACCACGCCGGATCGAAGACGTCTCGCCCTTGCCCGGCACCTTGCGCAAGGCACGGACCCGTCGCCTGCGCGACTTGCTGCTGTCCTTTGCCGTCGGCGGCGGCATGGCGTTGCTGTCCTACGCAATGCTGACTCGTCAGACTCCCAACGACATCTCTTCGTTCTACCTCAGCCGTGCCCTGCCGGAAGGCGGCGGCAGCAATGTGGTGAATGTGATGCTGGTGGATTTCCGGGGTTTCGACACATTGGGTGAAATCACCGTACTGGCCGCCGTGGCACTGACTGTATTTGCCCTGCTGCGCCGCTTCCGCCCGCCCAAGGAAAGCATGGAGCTACCGGCCCAGCAGCGCCTGCTGGCCAAGGACGTGGTCACCGATCTGGTCAACCCGCGCAGCGCCAGCGATACCGCACTGGGATTCATGATGGTGCCGGCGGTGCTGGTGCGCCTGCTGCTGCCAGTGGCCTTCATCGTATCGATGTACCTGTTCATGCGCGGTCACAACCAGCCGGGCGGCGGATTTGTTGCCGGCCTGGTGATGTCGGTGGCGTTCATCCTGCAATACATGGTTGCCGGTACACAGTGGGTTGAAGCCCAGATGAGCCTGCGTCCCTTGCGCTGGATGGGCACCGGTTTGTTGTGCGCCACACTCACCGGCCTGGGCGCGATTCCCTTGGGTTATCCGTTCCTGACCACTCACACCGCACACTTCAGCCTGCCGTTGCTGGGCGATATTCATGTCGCCAGCGCCCTGTTCTTCGACATTGGCGTCTTCGCGGTGGTCGTCGGTGCCACCCTGCTCATCCTGACTGCACTGGCTCACCAGTCCGTGCGCGCCCATCGACCCGCTCTTCAAAACAAGACTGGAGCCTCCTGATGGAAGAAGTCATCGCTATCGCTATCGGCGTTCTGGCCGCTTCAGGCACCTGGCTGGTATTGCGTCCACGGACCTTTCAGGTAGTCATGGGCCTGTGCCTGCTGTCGTACGGGGTCAACCTGTTCATTTTCAGCATGGGCAGCCTGTTTATCGGCAAGGAGCCGGTGATCAAGAACGGCGTGCCTCAGGACCTGCTCAATTACACCGATCCGCTGCCCCAGGCGCTCGTTCTGACCGCCATCGTCATCAGTTTCGCCATGACCGCGCTGTTTCTAGTGGTCTTGCTGGCCTCCCGGGGCCTGACCGGTACCGACCACGTAGATGGCCGGGAGCCTAAAGAATGAATTTGATGCCGCATCTGATCGTCGCGCCCATTCTGTTACCGCTGCTGACCGCCGCCTGCATGCTGTTGCTGGGGGAAAAACACCGACCGCTGAAAGCTCGGATCAATCTGGTCTCGACCCTGCTCGGCCTCGGCATTGCCGTGTTGCTGCTGGTGTGGACCCAGCAGCAGAGCACACCGGCAGCCATTGGCGTGTACCTGCCCAGCAACTGGCAAGTGCCCTTCGGGATTGCCCTGGTGGTCGATCCTCTGGCTGCGCTGATGCTGGTCCTGACCGGCATCATCGCCAGCTGCGCCCTGCTGTTCGCCATGGCCCGCTGGGACCGTGCCGGGGCCAGCTTTCACGCCCTGTTCCAGATCCAGCTGATGGGCCTGTACGGGGCCTTCCTGACAGCCGACCTGTTCAACCTGTTTGTGTTCTTCGAAGTGCTGCTGGCCGCTTCCTACGGGCTGATGCTCCACGGCTCGGGCAAGGCGCGGGTTTCGGCGGGGTTGCACTACATCTCGATCAACCTGCTGGCTTCGTCCCTGTTCCTGATTGGTGCGGCCTTGATCTACGGTGTCACCGGAACCCTGAACATGGCCGACCTGGCCTTGAAAATCCCCCTGGTGCCGGAAGCTGATCGCGGCTTGCTGCACGCCGGTGCCGCCATTCTCGCCATCGCCTTCCTGGCCAAGGCCGGCATGTGGCCGCTGAACTTCTGGCTGGTACCGGCCTATTCGTCGGCCAGCGCACCAGTTGCCGCGCTGTTCGCGATCATGACCAAAGTCGGGATCTACACCGTGCTGCGGTTATGGACCTTGCTGTTTTCCGGTCAGGCCGGGGCCTCGGCCTACTTTGCCAGCGACTGGCTGATCTACGGCGGCATGGCGACCATCGTCTGCGCCGCCATCGCCATCCTCGCCGCCCAGCGTCTTGAGCGCATGGCCAGCCTGAGCATCCTGGTCTCGGCCGGGATCCTGCTGTCGGCGGTCGGTTTCGCCCAACCCAACCTGACCGCTGCCGCCCTGTTCTATCTGGTCAGCTCGACGCTGGCCCTGAGCGCATTGTTCATGCTGGGCGAGCTGATCGAGCGTTCGCGCTCCTCCAACGAACCGATCCTTGAAGACGATGCAGAACCCCTGCCCAGCCTGATGGAATCATTGAACCCACCGCGCGGCACCAACCTGGATGACGAACAGAAAGCCGTGGTCGGTCTGATCATTCCGTGGACGATGGCGTTCCTGGGGCTGAGTTTTATCGCCTGCGCCCTGTTGATTATCGGTATGCCGCCGTTGTCCGGGTTCATTGGCAAACTGAGCCTGCTCAATGCCCTGCTCAATCCGATGGGCCTGGGTAACGACACCGGAGCACCGATCTCCGGCAGCGCCTGGAGCCTGTTGGTGCTGTTGATCCTCTCGGGCCTGGCATCGCTGATCGCCTTTTCACGCATGGGCATTCAACGCTTCTGGACACCCCTTGAGCGCCCTTCGCCGCTACTGCGTCGTTTCGAATGCATCCCCATCGTGATCCTGCTTGGCCTGTGCGTGGTGCTGACCTTCAAGGCAGAGCCCGTGCTGCGTTACACTCAGGCCGCCGCCGACACCCTGAACACCCCCGAGCGTTATGTGATGGCGGTACTTGGCACGCGCCCGGTACCCAGCCCTGAAGCCAGGGCCGCTCTGCAGGAGGTGCAACCATGAAGCGCCTGTTTCCGGCTCCCTGGCTGTCCCTTGCGCTGTGGCTGCTGTGGCTGTTGCTCAACCTTTCGTTGAGCGCCGGCAACCTGCTGCTGGGCGCCGCGCTGGCCTTTGCGGCCCCGCTGATGATGGCCCCGCTGCGACCATTGCCGATTCGCATTCGACGTCCCGGGGTGATTCTCAAGCTGTTCTTTCTGGTCGGTCGTGACGTGGTGATTTCCAACATTGCCGTCGCCTGGGGCGTGCTCAATGCCGGCAAAAAGCCGCCACGCTCGCGGTTCATCAAGATCCCCCTGGACCTGCACGACGCCAACGGCCTGGCTGCCCTGTCAATGATCACCACCGTGGTGCCCGGCACCATCTGGTCGGAACTGGCGCTGGACCGCAGCATCCTGCTGCTGCACGTGTTCGACCTGGATGACGAAGCGCAGTTTATTGAGCACTTCAAGGCCACCTACGAACGCCCTCTGATGGAGATCTTTGAATGAGTGCCCTGCTCTCCAATGCGATCCTGCTCAGCCTGTTCATCTTCAGCCTGGCCATGGTCCTGACCGTGATCCGGCTCTTCAAGGGGCCGTCTGCCCAGGACCGGGTTCTGGCGCTGGACTACCTGTACATCCTGGCCATGCTGATGATGCTGGTGCTGGGGATCCGCTACGCCAGTGACACCTACTTTGAAGGTGCATTGCTGATAGCCCTGTTCGGTTTTGTCGGCTCGTTTGCGCTGGCCAAATTCCTGTTGCGTGGCGAGGTGATCGAATGAATTCCGTCAGCGAGCTCTCTCTCTGGATTGAAATTCCGGTGGCGCTGCTACTGGTACTGAGCAGCCTGTTTGCCCTGTGCGGCGCGATCGGTCTGTTACGCCTAAAAGACTTCTTTGAGCGCATGCACCCACCGGCTCTGGCCTCCACCCTCGGCGCCTGGGGCGTGGCACTGGCCTCGATCCTGTACTTCTCGGCCCTTAAATCGACGCTCGTGCTTCACGCATGGCTGATTCCAATCCTGCTGTCCATCACCGTGCCGGTGACCACCCTTTTGCTGGCGCGTACCTCACTGTTCCGCAAACGCATGGCGGGCGAAGACGTACCGGCTGAAGTCAGCAGCGGCGGACGCAGCGAAGGTGGCAGCTGACACGAGCACAGAAAACAAACGCCCTCAGCCAGCACGCTCTCCGGGAGAGGGCTGGCTGAGGGGCAGACGCCAGTCGAACGCTTCACACCCATTCTTTACCGCTCGAAAACGGCTCCCCCTCACTGAATCTTGTAGTGAAAGGTGTTGCGTACCCCCGGCACGCTGACCGGCTGGCCATCCACTACGCGCGGTTGGTAGCGGAAGGTCGCTGCAGCTATCAAGGACGGCCGGATAAAGGCCGGGTGGCAGCTGCCCACCACCTTGGGATTCTCGACTTTTCCCTGCGGTGTCACCGAATACTCAACGGTACAGTCACCTTGTATGCCTTTGTCCAGTGCGCGCTGCGGGTAGTCAGGGGCCTGTTTGCTGATAGGCAAGTATTGACGGGTGTCCAGCGCCGCCGCGGCCTGCTGAGCACGCCGGGCGTTATCAGCGGCAGCACGCGCCTGCAGGGCCGCCGCGTCAGCCTGTGCTTGCTGACGCTGGGCCTCAAGCTGCTCTGCGCGCTGCCGGGCCATTTTCTGTTGTTCGAGCTGTTGCGTTTCTCGCCGTTGTTTTTGCTGCGCAACCCGCTTGCGGGCCAGGGCGGCCTGTTCCAGTTGACGGGCCTGAAGCTGTGGGTCAACGCTGGGCTTTACCACTTCGGGCCTGGCCTCCCTCTCCGACGGCGATGGCACGACGGGTAAAGGATCAGCGGGTGGCGTAACCACCCGGGGCTCGGCGGGCATCATGACCAGCCGAGTCTTCAGCGTCGAAGGTGCAGCCGGATCCGGAGCGTGTTCGACACTCCAGCCCAGCACCAGCAAGGCCACCACCGCGCCGTGCAAAGCCACGGTCAATCCCAGGGCCTGACCGTTGCGCCACAGCGTGGCCCAGCGTAACGGTTGCCCGGGCGGTGAGGAGATGTGCATCAGCGCCGTACTCATTGCGGGGCCTCGGTCACCAGCCCCAGGTTGCTGACTCCCCCTTGCTGCAAGGCCGCCATGGCCTTGACCACGCTGCCATAACCCGCTTCATTGTCGGCGCGAATGTACACTTGGGTATCACTGTTCTGCGCCACCACCTGCGCGATCTTGGCCTGCAGCTCTTCAAGGTTGAGTGCGCTGTCGGTCTGGTTCCGGGTATCCAGCTCACTGCCCAGGTTCCAGTAATACCCACCCTCGGCTTTGACTGACAACGTCAGGATTTGTTGCTGGCTGTCATTGACCAACGCTTCACTGGCGACTTTGGGCAGCTCGATCTTGACCCCTTGAGTCAGCATCGGCGCGGTCACCATGAAGATCACCAACAGCACCAGCATCACGTCGATGTAAGGCACTACGTTCATTTCGGCCTTGGGCCCATGTTTGCGCTGCGGTCGAGCTAGCATGTTCAAACTCCCTGTTAAGCGGCAGCAGCCATGTTCCGCGAGCCGGCATGCAGGTTGCGGTACAGGCGCATCTGGACTTCATTGCCGAGGCTGTAATAGCGGGTCAGCAAGGTCTGGCTGCGGGCCGAAAAACGGTTGTAGGCAATCACTGCCGGAATCGCCGCAAACAGGCCAATGGCCGTAGCGATCAACGCTTCAGCAATGCCCGGGGCCACGGTCGACAGGGTCGCCTGCTGAACCTGGGACAAACCGATGAAAGAGTTCATGATCCCCCAGACAGTGCCGAACAGGCCGATGTAGGGGCTGACCGAACCTACGGTGGCGAGAAACTGCAGGCCCTTTTCCAGACGGATTTCCTGCTCGCTGATGGCGACATACAGTGCCCGCTCCACCCCTTGCATCACACCTTCTGCATCCACACCCGGTTGCTGCTTGAGCTGCGCATACTCGTTGTAGGCCGCAGTAAATACCTGCTCGGCGCCCGCGTCTTCGTTGCCTGCCTCACGGCTATCGCGGTACAGGCTATTCAACTCGCCAGGGGCACGGAAACGCTGGGCGAAGCTCTCAATGTCGCGCTCACTGCGGCGCAGGATGGCGCTGCGGCGCACAATCAAAAACCAGCTGAGCATCGAAGCCATCAGCAAGGTCAGCATTACCGCCTTCACCAGCAAACTCGCGTCGCTGATCAGGCCCCAGATCGTCATGTGTTCCATGGTTGCGTGCATGCTGCGCTCCTGGCTGAAAGCGGCGCCCGCCAAGGGTGGGCGCCGTTAAAGAATTGAAATCGATTCGAGTGACCGCTTGATGACCGGGTCAAGGCAACTGCAATGCCTTGGCGACTTCGGCCCACGGGATGAATTTGTAGTTCTGGCTTTGTTCGGGCATGCGCTTGCGGCCGTCCTGCACCACCAGCATCCCTTGGCTCCAGGGGCCACCGAGGTTGGCCGAAGTCACTTCCAGACCATCGGTTTCCGAAGCACCATCAATCCCGGCCACGGCATTCACCCCCACCCGGAATACCCCGCGCACGGCATAGGGCGGCTCGGCATCCAGCACCACATAGCTGTCATTGCCCTGGCTGGAAATCACCAGGTAGTCGTGCCCTTGCCCCTGATACAGCGCCAGACCCTCAATGTCGTCATGCACCCTGTCCCCCACCTTGATCACACTGCTCAACGTGGCAGGCTGGTCCGGACGGGCATCGACGGCCCACACCGCTACATCCTCTTCACCGAGGAACAGCCGCTGGCGCCGGTCGTCCGCCACGCAGCCTTCAGGTTGAGTCGGCACCTTGAGCTGGCGCACCTGCTCACCTTCAACCCGGCTACCTTTAGCGAACAGGCGATGCTGCACAAAGGTCCCGTCCTGGTCGTTGGCAAAGCTGTAGATATCGCCCGAAGGCGCCTTGAACAGGCACAGGCCGTAGATGTCCTTGAGTGAGGTGGCGATCTCACCCACCTCCCGCACTTCACCACTGGCACGGTCGATGCTGAACACACTCAAGCTGTTGTGATCGCGATGGGTGGCCACCGCCAGATCTACAGTGCGGCCCCCCAATGCAAAGCCCGGGCGCACATCCACATTATTCAAACGTCCCACGGGCAGGTGCTGCACGCGGTGCCCTTGCAGGTCATAGACTTCCAGACCGTTTTTCTTGTTGGTGCCCAGCACCCGGCTCAGCTCCGGTTGCTGGGGGTGCAACCAAATCGCCGGGTCATCGGCAGCATCACCCTGGCTGACAACCGGGTCAGTCTGTACGATGGGCCTGACCACCGGGAGGGCCGCAGGGACGGCAACCGGGGTGACTTTCCAGTCCAGTGCGCCTTCGAACAGCTGGTTGTTGTCACCATCCTGTACCAGCACCTGCAAGCCCTGTGGCGTTTGGCGCAGGGCCAGATGTTCGGGCTCTACCAGGCCTTTCAAGGACAAGCCGGCTACCGGCACCCAGCGTTTGCCCTGCTGCTGATACAGGTGCAGCTGCGCCGCTTCAGGGTCCAGCCCGAGCAACCCGCCCGGCACCAGCGCCATGGCACCTGCGGCTTGCTTGATCTCGCCGAAGGGTTCGATCATCGCCACCGGGACACGTGACGCCTCGGCTTCAGCGTGAGCCGGATACGCCCACCAGCCCACATTTTCTTCGTTGACGAAAAGCTGTTGTGTCGCGTCATCGACCTGGCAGAACTCAGCATTCGGCGGTAACGGCAAACTGCGGACCAGCCGTGGCTCATTCAGGCGCTGGCTGTCTGCGGCCACCAGCCATTGCTCGCCCTTGCCTTCTTCACCGACCGTGAACAGGTAAATAGTGTTCGCCTCATCGCGATACAGGCACACGCCATTGACCGCATAGTCCCGCGCCGGCAGGTAGATGGGCGACTGCCATTCATGGCTCTGCGGATTAACACTGAACAGCGCTACCTGTTGTTTCTTCTCATCGTGACTGGCGACCAGTACCTGATCGCCCAATGCCCGGCTGTCCAGCCCGACAAACGAACCCGTTGCCCGACTTAAGGTTTTGCCCTGTTTGTCGAGCAACAACAGGCCTTCACGCTTGCTGGCGGCCAGGCGCTCATCGGCGGTTCCGGCAGGCAGATAACTCAGGGCCTGAGCCTTGCTGGCGGTCCACGATCGCAGCAGCGGCGGGCTGATCTCTACGGCCGCCTGCACGCTGCCTGCCGTCAGGCACACCAGCAAAGGCAACAACCGGGGTTTGCGCTTAAACAAAAAAGTCATGCGTCGTTCATCCTTCTCGCGCCCTCGCCGGGCGCGCAAGCGTGCTTAAAAGTGGGTAAAGGTCAGACCCAGCGAATAGGTCGGGCCGTACTCTTCGTACTGATTGTTGAAGCGGCTGTTACCGCTGTAGACGAAGTACGGCTGATCGGTGAGGTTCTGTGCATCAAAGGTGACTTGCAGGTTTTTGCTGAGCGAATAGCGGGCGCTGAAGTCGACAAAGGTCTGGGAGTCGACATGCAGGTCATGGGCCTTGTCGTTGATCCCGGCCAACTCGTACAGGTAGTCCGACTTGTAGTTGGCCGACAGGCGCAGGCTCAGCGTGTCGTCCTCCCAGCCGAGCATCAGGTTGCCGACGGTATCGGATTGGTTTGGCAAGTCGATATCACGCTTGCGCGTCCCGCCCGAGGCGGCATCAAACCCTTCGATGCTGGCCTTTGAACGGCTGAACGTGGTGTTGGCGCCCAGGATGACGCCGTTCCACGGTGCTGGTAGCCAGTCGAATTTTTGGGAGTAGGCCAGTTCGAGCCCGTACAGCTTGGCGCTGTCGCCATTGGCGTAGGTGTGCGCTTCAGTGAAGTCCGCCCACACACCGCTGCCGGCCAGATCGTTGTTGTAGACGAAGTTCTTGATGTCTTTGTAGAAGAGGAACGCCGAGACCGTCCCGGCATGCCCCATGAAGTGTTCGATCCCGAGGTCGAAGTTGCTCGACTCCAGTGGTTTGAGGTTCGGGTTGCCGAACTCCGCCACGTCATCATCGATGACAAAGCCCGGCGCCAATTGGCCAAAAGTCGGGCGCACCACAGAGTTGGTCCAGGCGGCGCGTACCTGGGTGTTTTTATCCAATTGGTAACGCGCGTGCAGCCCCGGTAACCAATGATGGTAATCGCGCCGAGTGTCCTGGGCCTCGAACGCACCATCGCGTACGCCGGTGCCCTTGGCTTCAAATTTCGTGCCCTCGTAGCGCATCCCGGCGATAAAGCGCCAGTCGTCTATATCGACCGTGTTCATCACGTAGGCGGCATTGATGTCTTCGTGCAGGGTGAAGTCATTGGCCCGCGACTCTTCTTCATCGTAGTAAGCGCCGGGGTTCAGCCCGCCAATCAGGTCCTTGATCGCGCTGCCGCTAATGCCAGGGCCGAACTGTCCCAGCGAGTAGTGCACATTGCCCTTGTTGAATTGGTCGAGGTTGAGCTGTGCGTCGCTGTAGCCCAGATCAGAAAAGTCTTCGTACACCCAGGCATTGAGGTCGTTGTCTTTTTTGCGACGGCTGACTTTGCCGCCGAATTTGGCCTGTGAGGCATAGCCCTGCACGTCGTAATCACGGGCCAGGTCGAGACGGATGTTCTTCTCGGTGTCCTGGGTGTGCTGCTCTTCCCAGTCCACTTTGTCGAGGGTGAAACGGGTCGGGTCATAAAAACCCGGGCCGATGATCGGACGCGGCTTTTCGGTGTCGTAAAAGCCGCTGTCGGCAAAACTGGAATTACCCTTGAACGTAGCCCCGGCGATATGTCCCGGGCTGTCTTCGCTGGACTTGCTGTAGCCAGCCTGGCCGCTCAGGGTCCACAGCCCCATCATCCGCTCACCGCCGAACACATAGGACTGGATTTCCTGGGTCTCTTCGCGCTGCTTGAGCTTGCGCTTGGCCTTGGCTTTGCCCCGCTCGCCTGCCGCTAGCCCCGGGTCGAATTCAAGGCTGGTGGAGTTGCGGGTTTCGCTGTCTTTATAGCGGCTGTAGAGCGTGCGCAGGTAAAGGCTGGTGTCGTCGTCGGGCTTGTAGTCGAAGTTCAACCCGCCACCGGTCCGCTCACGGGTGATGTCGTATACCCGCTGCTCGAAACTGTTCAGGCGCGCGCCGTCGGTGAAATCCCAGTCACCGCCGGTTTCGACGTTGTCCGAGCCGAAATCACGTTTATTCCAGCTCAAGGCGGCCGCCACACCGAAGTTGTCGATGCCGTCTCCGAGGCTGAAGCGGTCGCTGATGGCACCCGAAACCTTGGGGCTGGTTTGATCGGTGTTCTTGTTGTAACCGGCTTCGGTACTACCGGTATAAAACAGGCCTTCATGGTCAAAAGCCGACAGGCTACGCACGTCCACGGTGCCGCCCAGGGAGTTGGCGTCCATGTCCGGGGTCAGGGTTTTGATCACCGACAATGATTGCACCAGCTCGGATGGCAGCACATCCAGGGCCACGGCCCGGCGGGCACTTTCCGGAGATGGCACCAGCGTGCCGTTGATGGTCACGCTGTTGAGGTCCGGACCCAGGCCTCGCACGCTGACGAAACGCCCCTCACCCTGGTCGCGCTCGATGCTGATGCCCGGCAAACGCTGCACGGCTTCAGCGACGTTGGCATCCAGCAACTGGGCAACACCGTCCGCATGCACCACGCTTTCGACCGAGTCTGAGTTGCGTTGCTGCTTGAGTGCCTGATCAAGGCTGGCGGCCTGGCCTACCACCTCAACGTGCTCAGTGGCGCCAATGGCCACCGGCTCCGCAGCGCTCAGGCGTTCGCTGGCAATCGCCATGGCCAGCGCACTCACGGTAAAGCCGACCCACTGCGCCCTGCTCCGACACTTGTACATGCTTGTTCTCCCCCAGAATCCCGTTTCAGGCCGGGCAAATGGCCCGACAACCTGGAAGCGAAACCTAGGGTCGGTGAATGACAGTGCTGTGACAG
The DNA here is from genome assembly GCF_900475285.1 of Pseudomonas taetrolens. Classification (NCBI taxonomy): domain Bacteria; kingdom Pseudomonadati; phylum Pseudomonadota; class Gammaproteobacteria; order Pseudomonadales; family Pseudomonadaceae; genus Pseudomonas; species Pseudomonas taetrolens. The sequence goes on from NZ_LS483370.1 coordinate 2,783,337, forward strand.
TCATTCCCGGAAGCACCGGAACAGAGGTGTTTTCGCGGTAATTACGCGCAAAGTGAGCTGAATTGACCTTAAAACCCCGGCCGTAACCGCTGCCCGTAACAGCGGTCGGGCCGAACGAGGCCGCGCCCGCTGCGCAGCAGTCGTCGTGCCCTGCTTCCCTGTTCAGGATCAACGGCTGGGCGTCGCCTCGCTCCGCTCCTCAATGGCTACGGTCAGGACATGAAATTCCTTCGCGGCTTTAAACATTTACGGTGAGCTGATTCGACCTGCATACCCCGTAACACCCTTGTCACATGGCTCTGCTCTGCTGGGCGGCAATACGTTTTGGTAGAACCGTCATGACCTGGCTCAACGTGCTTAAGCACCATCGCTGGAAACTTGCTCTGCTGATAGTGGCCGCCAATATCGGGCTGTGGCTCAACATCGCCTTTGGTGCCCATAAAGCGCTCACTGAATGGCAATGGCTGGACATGGTCGGCGAAGGCGGTACTGCGCTGTTTATCCTGCTGTGGCTGGCGCTGGTACTTAAAAGCCGTCCAACCGGGCGCGTCACCAACTACCTGGCGCTGGGTCTGTGCTGCCTGTTTTTCTCGTGGTGGATGGACCTGCTCGACGAGTTCATTCGCCTGCCCGAGCACATTCACTGGGATCACTGGCTGGAATCCGGACCGATGCCTGTCGGCATGGTGCTGCTGACCATCGGCCTGTACCACTGGCACCGCGAACAACTGGCAATCAGCCAGCAGATGGAGAAGCGCGAGCGCGTGTTTCGCGAGCATCGGCTGTTCGACAAACTCACGCCGCTGGGCGGTGCCGATTATCTCAAACATCAGGTCAGCGACTGTCTGGCCCATAGCCTTGAGCAGCAACAACCGCTGTCGTTGCTGGCGCTGGATCTTGACCATTTCGCGGCCATCAACCGGCAATACGGGCATGCCGAAGGCGACGCCGTGCTGCAAGCCCTCAGCCAGTTATTGCTGCTCAACCTGCGGCGTCACGATCTGTTGTGCCGATTGGCCGGCGACCGCTTTGTGGTCCTGCTGCCCAACACCGGCGAAAGTCAGGCGCGCCTGCTGGCACTGGAGCTGGAACAAGCGGTGCAGAGCCTGGCGCACAAAACCCGCCAACATGGCGAGCGCGTGCACCTGGCGGCAAGTACAGCGGTGGTCATGGCCATGGATGAAGCGCCCGACGCGCTGCTCAAACGCCTTAATCTGGCCCTGGCACGTGCCAAACCCCTGCGGATCAAGCGCGCATGACGCTTAAAACCACGTGGTACGAAACTGACAGCCGTTTTATCGCCGGGCATTACCAGCCGGCAACGCTGATTGATCTGGCGTTATCGCGAGGTATCGACAGTCATCGACTGCTGCGGGGCACCGGGCTGTTTTACGAAGATATTGTGGCCGGCCACACGCGTCTCAGCCCCCAGCAGTGCTTCAGCCTGATCGGTAATACCCAGCGTTTGCTCGAGGCCGATGACAGCAGCTTTCTGTTCGGCCAGCGCTTGCTGCCAGGACACTACGGCCCGGCCAGCCATGCCCTGCAACAGGCGCAGAACCTGCATCAGGCTCTGGAAACCGTAGTCCACCACCGGGCCTTGCTCAGCCCGTGGCTGACACCGCGCTTGCTGCTGGATGAGAAGTACGCCTACGTATACTGGCTCGACAGTTGCGGCGCACAAGAGCACTTGCGCTTTGTGCTGGAGGCCAGCATGACAGCATTAATGGCCATGAGTCAGTGGCTCAGCGGCGAACGCCTGCCGTGGGAGTGCTGCTTCAGCCATGCAGAACCGCGCTATGTGGAGCAGTACTGGGTGCACCTAGGTGAAAACACCCAATTCGCCAGCCAGCTCGACATGATGCGCATCCCCCGCGAATACCTGACCCGGCCCTGGCCCAATGCCTCGGCGATAGCACGCCAGGTCGCGCTGCAACAGGCCCGGGAGCAGCTGCATAGTCTGGGTTTCAGTGCCAGCCTGCTCGACCGTTTATATGTGTATTTGCGCAACAGCGCGCAACAGGCACCGGGGCTGGAGCAGGCGGCGCAGCACTTTGCGATGAGCCAGGCGACACTCAAGCGCAAACTGAACAAGCACGGCACCCATTTCCAGGCCCAGCAGGATCAGGCGCGCAAACACATGGCGCTGTATCTGTATCAGATCAAGGGCATGAGCAACGAAGCGGTCGCCGAGTACCTCAACTTCAATGACCCGGCCAACTTCAGGCGCGCCCTCAAGCGCTGGACCGGGTGTACACCGAACCTGATTCGCCAGTTCTTGTCGTTGTAACCCTGGGGCATCCCGCCATTACGTAGCAGTGGACGAGTAGAACGAGGCCGCGACTGGCTGCGCAGCAGACGTAAAGCCTCATCACTCAGCGTGTCAGCGGCTACGGGTTTCGAGCGGGACCTTACCCTGCCAACGCCCGCAATTTAGCCAGTTCATCGGCCGCCAGCGGGATACCGTCTTCCAGGGATTTGGCCCGCTGGTTGAATCGACGATCGCCGGGCAGGCGCTCCAGGCCGACGGCGTGCATTTGTCGAACGAGTTCCGCGCTGCGCTGGGCGAAGCTGTTGCCACCGGATTTAGTCGGATCGACCACGATCAGCAATTGCCCGGTCCACGGGGTTTGTGCACCCGGGTGCTTGGACCAGTCGAACTCGAATGAGAAGTTGCCCCCGGTCAGCGCGGCCGCCAGCAGTTCGACCATCATCGACAAGGCCGACCCCTTGTGCCCGCCAAAGGGCAGCAAGGCACCGCCCTCAAGGATGGCTTTCGGATCTTCGGTCGGTGCACCGAGCTTGTCGACGCCCATACCGGCGGGCAACGAATGCCCCTTGCGGGCAGCAATTTGTACATCGCCGTGGGCAATGGCGCTGGTGGCCAGGTCGAATACGATCGGGTGGCCGTCCGCACACGGCGCAGCAAAGGCGATCGGGTTGGTACCGAACAAGGGTTTTTGTGCACCGTGGGGCACCACGCAGGTCATGCTGTTGACCACGCTCAAGGCCACCAGGCCTTCCTCCGCAAACGGCTCAACATCGGGCCACAACGCGGCAAAATGGTGCGAGTTACGAATCGCCAGTACGGCAATCCCGGCACTCCGGGCCTTTTCGATCAGCAACTGGCGGGCCGCGGCCAACGCCGGTTGCGCAAAGCCATTGGCCGCATCGACACGAATAAAGCCCGACGCCACGTCTTCAACCACAGGCGTCGCCTGACCGTCGACCCAATGGCTGGCCAACGACGATAGATACCCCGCAATACGAAACACCCCGTGACTGTAAGAACCATCGCGCTGGGCCCGGGCGCAGTTGTCAGCCAGTACTTGAGCAACAGCCGCTGAAGTACCGTGACGTTCGAAAATGCGTTGCAGCAAGGCAGTCAGTTCGCTGAGGGACAACGACTCTACGGGCTGAGTGGCAGGGGTCTGAGACATGCGGGCGCTCCAATCTAGTTGTTATTGTCGATGTGCAATGGTGGGGCCAACTATCCTGCGATGACAGTTATCTGTCAATTGTTGACTTAATGACAGAAAACATTCACTTTCTGTCCCGCGCTGAAAATAAAAACAGGAAATACAGTTGTGAGCCAGCCCATCAAGCAACGCCTCGAGAGCAGTCTGTCAACCGCCGCCCCTTCGGGCCGGGCGATTGCCAGCTACATGCTGGCCAATCTCTACGAACTGCCCTTTCAGACCGCCGCCGACATCGCCAGCAAGCTGGGGGTCAGCGAATCCAGCGTCGGGCGTTTTTGTCGCGCATTGGGCTACAGCCATTTCAAGGACCTGAAAAACGACCTCAAGGAAGACCTGGGTGATGGCCCGTGGCTGGTCGGTGATCGCCTGCAGGAATTTCGCCAGCAGTCGAGCCAGAGCCCGCAAGGCCTGCCGCGCAGTTTTGAGCTGGAAGTCGGGGCGCTGGTCAAGGTCTATGAATACAGCCTGACCCCTGAATGGCAAACGGTCAGCCAGCGTCTGGCCACCCGGCGCAAGGTGTTTGTGGCCGGCTTTCAAACCGAGCGCGGGATCGCCGCCTCAATGGTGCATTTACTGCAATACCTGCGCGACGGCGTGCACTTGGTCGATGGCTCGGCCGGGCATTACGCCGACGTACTGCTGTGCCCGGCAGAAGACTGCGCGCTGGTGGTGTTCGAAGCGCGGCGCTATTCACGCCATGCTCAGCACTTATGCCGCAAGGCGCGCGAAGCCGGGATCCCGGTCACGCTGATTACCGATACGTTTTGCGACTGGGCAGACTCGGTCGCCGATGAAGTCTTCCGAGTGCCCACCGAATTCAATCTGTTCTGGGAATCCACGGCAGCCATGCTGTCGCTGGTGCATCTGCTGATCAACGAAGTGTCAAACAACTGGGACCGGACGTGGAAAAACGTCTTGAGGCAACCGCGGCCTTACACAATGAGTTCGTGGGCTACACATCCTCACCCGGATCAAAACAATAAAACGAGGTGCCAGATGAAAAACGTCATTCGCTTTGCCAGTGCCTGTGCCATGGTTGTTGCCGTCGCGTCCAATGCGCACGCAGACACGCTGACAATCGCCACGGAAGGCGCTTACCCTCCGTTCAACACCATTAACTCAGACGGTACGGTGTCCGGATTTGACGTGGATATCACCAAGGCCTTGTGCGAACGCATGAATGCCCAGTGCACGATCGTGGCGCAGGATTGGGACGGCATCATTCCCGGGCTGATGGCGAAAAAGTACGACGCTATCGTGGCCTCGATGATTGTGACCGATGAGCGCAAAAAGAAAATCGCGTTTACCAATCATTACTACCGCACACCGCTGTCAATCGCCGTGCCCAAGGATTCGGACATCACCGATGCCCAGACCAACTTCAAGGGCCGAACCATCGGCGCCCAGGGCGCAGCCACCCAAGGCATCTACGCCGAAGATCACTACGAAAAGGCCGGCGCCAAGTTAAACCTCTACCCGACACTGGACGAAGCCAACAGCGAGTTGAAATCAGGTCGGGTCGATGCAGTGATTGCCGACAAGTTTCCGTTGCTGGAGTGGATCAACAAGTCCAGCGATGACTGCTGCAAGATCATCGGAGATGTCGACGGCACCATGGCGGACGCCTCGATTGCCGTGCGCCAGGAAGACAACGCGCTGCGCGAACGCTTTAACAAGGCGCTCGACGAAATCGTCGCCGATGGCACCTATAAAAAGATCTCCAGCCAGTACTTTGACTTCGATATTTATTAAGTCGCCCGCCCTCGGCCAAGGCTGAGGGCCTCCCTGCCCAATTACCTTGCCCTGCGTACACGCCGTACGCAGCGGTTGAATGTCGGCCCAATTCTGCCCGGGGATTCGAGCATGCTCGATCAACTCTCACTTCTCTCTTTCGCCAGTGGTGGCTGGGGTTCGGCGCTGCTCGCCGGGGCCTTGGTGACCATTGCCCTGGCGCTAAGCTGCCTGCCCATCGGTTTGCCCCTGGGGCTGCTGGTGGCCGTGGCGGCACGCTCGAAAAACCGCTGGGCGCGCGCCTGGGCCACCACGTTTTCCACGGTGTTTCGCGGCTTGCCCGAATTGCTCACACTGCTGATTATTTACTACGGCTGCCAGATTGCTGCGCAAAAAGTCCTGGCCCTGATGGGCTACGACGTGCAGGTCACGATCAATACCTTTGTGGCCGCCATGGTTGCGTTCAGCCTGGTATTCGCCGCATTTTCCAGCGAAATCTGGCTGGGGGCGTTCAAAACCATTCCCAAGGGCCAGTTCGAAGCGGCGTCTGCACTGGGTCTGTCCCGATTCACCACATTCCGCAAGGTGGTGCTGCCACAGCTGGCACGCATCGCTCTGCCCGGCCTGTCTAACAACTGGCTTTCGCTGCTCAAGGACACCTCTCTGGTGTCGACCATCTCGCTGGTGGACCTGATGCGCCAGACCAATCTGGCGGTCAGCGTGACCAAAGAACCGATGCTGTTCTACAGCGTCGCCTGCCTGGGCTATCTGTTTTTCTCGGCTATTTCCGGGCGGCTGTTCAGCTTCCTTGAACGCTACTTCAGCCGCCACCAACGGAGCGTGCGCCCATGAGCCTGACTGACCTGCAAAACATGTTTCTCAGCCCTGACCTGCTGGAACGCTATGGCCCGCGCTTTATCGACGGGCTGTTGGTGACCGGCAAGCTGGTGGCGATTTCGTTCACCCTGGGCGCATTGCTCGGCTTGCTGATTGCCCTCGGGCGCTTGTCCAGCAACCGTTTTTTGCGCAGCTTCACCGGCGCCTACGTCTACTTCTTCCGCGGCTCGCCGCTGCTGGCGCAATTGTTCCTGCTGTATTACGGCCTGGGCTCGTTCAAAGGCTTTTGGCAAGACGTCGGCTTGTGGTGGTTTTTCCGCGATGCCTGGTTCTGCACCCTGCTCGCCTTCACCTTGAACACCGCGGCTTATCAAGCCGAAATTCTGCGCGGCAGCATCCTGTCGGTGGCCCAGGGCCAACGCGAAGCCTGCAAGGCGCTGAACCTGTCGCGCTGGACCACATTCCGCAAAATCATCCTGCCGCAATCACTGCTGGTGGCCATCGGCCCGTTGGGCAATGAATTGATCCTGATGATCAAGGCCAGCGCCATCGCCTCGCTGGTGACCATCTACGATTTGATGGGCGTCACCAAAATGGCCTTTTCCCGCAGCTTCGACTTCCAGGTCTACCTGTGGGCCGCCGTGCTGTACCTGTTAATCGTGGAAGTGGTGCGCCGCAGCCTGAAGCTGATCGAAGGCCGCCTCGGACGTCACGTGCAGTAAGCCCATTATTCGGGCTGCAAACACGGCCCTCTGCGTTAAGGATTTGTTTATGCATTGCGACACTATCGTTCTGGGGGCCGGCATCGTCGGCGTCAGTACCGCGCTGCAACTCCAGGCCCGAGGCCGCAACGTGGTGCTGATCGACCGCGCCCAACCCGGTACAGGAACCAGCCATGGCAACGCCGGGCTGATCGAGCGCGCCAGTGTTATTCCCTACTCGTTCCCCCGGGAAATCGCCCGGCTGCTGCGCTATGGCCTCAATCAACAATCCGATGTGCGCTACAGCCTCAAGCACCTGCCCAAGGCCGGCCGGTGGCTGATGCACTACTGGCGCGAGTCCGGCCCCTCAGGGCTGGCCAAAGCCACGCAAGCGATGCTGCCCCTGATTGAAAAGTGCGTCAGCGAACATGACCTGCTGTCCGAGCCAGCCGGCATGGGCGGCCTGATTCAAGACAGCGGCTGGATCGAGGTGTACCGCACCCTGGCCGACTTCGACAAAGCCCAGCGCGATGCCGCCGCCCTGGCTGAGTACAAGCTCAACTACCGGGTGCTGGATCAGCAGCAAGTCCACGCACTGGAGCCGGGCCTGCACTCCGATGTCATCGGCGGCATTCACTGGCTCGACCCCAAGACCGTCAGCGATCCCGGCGGCCTGACCCGCGGCTACGCCGAACTGTTTATCAAGCGTGGCGGCCACTTCGTGATCGGTGATGCCACTCGCCTGCGCTCAACGGCCGGCCAGTGGCAGGTCGAAAGCCAGAAAGGCCTGATCGTGGCCAATGAAGCGGTGATCGCACTCGGCCCACAGGCCCGTGAGATTTTCGAGCCGTTGGGGTACCCGATTCCCCTGGCAATCAAGCGCGGCTACCACATGCATTACGCCGCACGGGATGGCCAGACCATGCAGCATCCTATTCTCGACTCGGTGGGCGGCTACGTCCTGGCCCCGATGGTGGGCGGCATTCGCCTGACCACCGGTATCGAATTTGCTGACAGCGATGACCCGATCAACGAAATCCAGCTGCGTCGCTGCGAAGCCCATGCCCAACGCCTGTACCCCCTGGGCAAACGCGTGGATGCCGAACCGTGGCTCGGTCGTCGTCCTTGCCTGCCGGACATGTGCCCGGTGATCGGCCCGGCCAGTCGCCACAAGGGCTTGTGGTTCAACTTTGGCCACGCTCATCACGGCCTGACGCTGGGTCCGGTCAGCGGGCGCCTGCTGGCCGAGATGATGACCGGCGAAACACCTTTCACCGACCCGACTCCCTACAGCGCCGAGCGCTTTAACTGATCATTGGAGACACACTATGCACGCTCAAACTGCCCAGGTTCACAGCCATGTGTCGCCAGTCACTGACACTCGCAAGGTGGTGGTGGATATCGCCGGTCTGAACAAGTACTACAGCGCTTTTCACGTTCTAAAGGGCATCGACCTCAAAGTACGCGAAGGTGAACGCATCGTTCTGTGCGGGCCGTCCGGCTCAGGCAAGTCGACCCTGATCCGCTGTATCAATCGCCTGGAAATTGCCGAAAAAGGCAGCATCCTGATCAACAACACCGACCTGTCGCAGACCACCCGCGAAGCGGCCAAGGTGCGCAGCGAAATCGGCATGGTGTTTCAGCATTTCAACCTGTTCCCCCACATGAGCGTGCTCGACAACTGCATTCTGGCGCCGATGTCGGTACGGGGTTTGTCGCGTAAAAAGGCCATCGAGCTGGCGCAGCACTTCTTGAACAAGGTCGGCATCGCCAGCCAGGCCGACAAATACCCGAGCCAGCTCTCCGGCGGCCAGCAGCAGCGCGTGGCCATTGCCCGGGCCTTGTGCATGGAGCCGAAAATCATGCTGTTCGATGAGCCCACTTCGGCGCTTGACCCGGAAATGGTCAGCGAAGTGCTGGACGTGATGGTCAACCTGGCAGGCAGCGGCATGACCATGCTCTGCGTCACCCACGAAATGGGTTTTGCCCGACAAGTGGCGGAGCGCGTGCTGTTTCTGGATGGCGGCATGATCATCGAAGACTCACCGCCGAACGACTTCTTCAATGCGCCGAAAAGCCCGCGGGCCAAGGCATTCCTTGCGCAGATCGTGCATTGAGAACCCGGTAGGCGCGTACCTGCTCGCGCCTACCGTTCAACAGGGCTGTTACAGCTGCGCCGCCAGACGCGAGCCCTGATTGATCGCGCGCTTGGCGTCCAGTTCGGCCGCAACGTCAGCGCCGCCAATCAAGTGCACGTTCTGACCCGCTGCCAGCAGCCCGTCCTGCAACTCGCGCAACGGATCCTGCCCGGCGCAGATCACGATGTTGTCCACCGCCAGCAGCTGCGGCTCGCCCTCGCCCACCCGGATGTGCAACCCGGCGTCATCAATGCTCAGGTATTCCACACCGCTGAGCATCTGCACGCGCTTGTTCTTCAGCCCCGCACGGTGAATCCAGCCCGTGGTTTTGCCCAGCCCATTACCGACCTTTGATGCCTTGCGTTGCAGCAGGTAAACCTGACGTGCCGGGGCCGGCACCTGCGGCGTGATTCCGGCAACACCACCACGGGCCTCCAACTGCGTATCAATGCCCCACTCACGCCAGAAAGCGTCGCGGTCCTGACTGGACGCTTCGCCCTGATGCACCAGGAACTCGGACACATCAAACCCGATCCCGCCGGCGCCAATGACTGCCACCTTGGTGCCCACCGGCTTGCGCTGGAGAATCACGTCCATGTAGCTCAACACTTTGGGATGCTCGACACCCGGGATCGCCGGAGTACGCGGGGCAATCCCGGTGGCCAGAATGATTTCGTCAAACTGGCCGGCTACCAGTTGCGCTACGTCCACGCGGGTGTTCAGGCACAGCTCGACCCCGGTGGTTTGCAGCTTGCGCTTGAAGTAACGCAGGGTTTCAAAGAACTCCTCCTTGCCCGGCACGCGCTTGGCGACATTGAACTGGCCACCGATCTCGCTCGCAGCGTCAAACAGCATCACCTGATGCCCGCGCTCGGCCGCCACGGTTGCAGCAGCAAGCCCCGCAGGGCCGGCACCGACCACGGCGATTTTCTTCACGGCAATGGTCGGCAGGTAGTTGAGTTCGGTTTCGTGGCAAGCCCGCGGGTTGACCAGGCAACTGGTGAGCTTGCCGCTGAAGGTGTGATCCAGACACGCCTGGTTGCAACCGATACAGGTGTTGATCTCGTCACTGCGGCCGGCGGCCGCCTTGTTGACGAAATCCGGGTCGGCCAGGAACGGACGCGCCATCGACACCATGTCAGCATCGCCCTCGGCCAGAATCTGTTCAGCGATGTCCGGTGTATTGATACGGTTGGTGGTGATCAACGGCACGTTGACCGAGCCCCGCAGCTTGGCCGTGACCTTGCTGAACGCACCGCGTGGAACCTTGGTGGCGATGGTCGGGATACGCGCTTCATGCCAGCCGATACCGGTGTTGATCAGGGTTGCTCCGGCCTGTTCGACAGCCTTGGCCAACTGGACGATCTCTTCCCAGACACTGCCCTGCGCCACCAGATCGAGCATCGACAGGCGATAGATAATGATGAAGTCCGTACCAACGGCTTCGCGCACACGGCGCACGATCTCGATCGGCAGGCGCATGCGGTTTTCGTAACTGCCGCCCCAGCGGTCTGTGCGCTGGTTAGTGTGCGCGGCGAGGAACTGGTTAATCAGATACCCTTCCGAGCCCATGATCTCGACACCGTCGTACCCGGCGCTCTGGGCCAGTTTGGCGCAGGTCACAAAGTCGCTGATCTGCTTCTCGATGCCGTCTTCATCCAGCGCTGTTGGCGTAAACGGGTTGATCGGCGCCTGAATCGCGCTCGGCGCCACTTGCCGCGGGCTGTAGGCATAACGCCCGGCATGCAGGATCTGCAGGCAGATCTTGCCACCGGCCTCATGCACCGCCCGGGTCACGACCACATGTTTTTCGGCCTCTTCGGCGGTGCTGAGCTTGGCGGCTCCGCTGTAGACTCCGCCTTCGTCGTTGGGCGCAATGCCGCCGGTCACCATCAAGCCCACACCGCCCCGGGCGCGCTCGGCGAAGTAGGCGGCCATGCGTTCAAAGCCACCGGGCTGCTCTTCCAGGCCCGTGTGCATCGAGCCCATGAGGCTGCGGTTGCGCAAGGTGGTAAAACCCAGGTCCAGCGGGGCCATTAAATTCGGGTAGTGAGAGGTGGTCATCGGGGAGCTCCACAACAGTCTGAATCACGGAACGCGGGATGCTCTGCGGCTCCCGTCGTTGGATGTCAGGCACAGTAAAGGCTCATCCCCCCCCACTCAATGACCCAAAATTACAAATTATTAACCCAAATGCGCAGCCCCCCTTGGCAAGCAGGCATGGGCCACCTACCCTAGAGGCCGAATCCTGAATACGGCTGCCTGCTCTATTTCCCATGCGTAAACTCATTGGCTGCACCTTACTGACCGCCCTTGTCGCCGCTGCCGGTGCTTACGGGTACTGGACCACTCAACGTGATGTCGGCCATTACCTGTCGGATTTACGTGTCAATCTGGCCATCAATGATGGGGCTGACAATCAGCGGGGCAATCTGCTCGGTATCGAGCCCGACTTGTCACCGCGCGACTTTCAAAGCCTGGCCCTGGTGCACCTGAAACTCGCCGCCTACCTTAATGCTGCCCGCGACGCCGGGTTGCTCAATGACAAAACCATCGTGGTATTGCCTGAGCACATCGGCACCTGGCTGATGTTCAAGGGCGAAAAGAATGAGCTGTACCAGGCTGCCAACCTGAACGAAGCCATGCGCTGGCTGGCGCTGAGCAACCCGCTGGATTTTGCTGGCGCATGGTTGCGGGCTGATGGCGAAAGCCGGGTCAATGATGCGCACCTGCGCATGAAAGCCGACAGCATGGCTGCCGATTACCAGACGCTGTTTGGCGGCCTGGCCAAGGAATTTGGCGTGACCATGGTGGCCGGGAGCATTGCGTTGCCGGCACCACGGATCGAGCACGGCAAGCTACTCCCCGGCTCGGGTCCGCTGTACAACAGCAGCATCGTGTTTGGCCGCGACGGTGCACCGCTCGGCAAGCCGCAACGCCAGCTGTTGCCAACGTACGAAGAACAAAGCTACATCATGCCCAGCCCGGATCATCAGCTGAGTGTCATCGACACCCCCGCCGGCCGATTGGGCATCCTGGTGGGCAGCGACAGCTGGTACCCCGAAAACTACCGGTCCCTGAATGAACAAGGGGCACAATTGATCGCCGTACCGGCGTTCATTGTGGGCAAGAACACGTGGGAAAATCCCTGGGGCGGCTACAAAAGCGTCTCCACGCCCAGCGAAATCAGCCTGCGCCCCGGAGAGGTCAGCGAAGGCGCAGCCTGGCACCGCCTGACCCTGATCAGCAGCCTGCCCACCAGCTCGGCCGAAGCCGGTGTCACGGTGTTCCTGCGGGGCAAGTTCTGGGACAAACACAGTGCCGGCCAAGGCTTTATCAGTCGTAATGGCCAGACCAGCCCGGACATGCCGGCGACCGGTGCCCGACTGCTGAACCTCTGGCTGTAAGGCGATGAAACCGCTGCCGATGCGCCTGGGGGACCTGTCGGTGGGGTTTGTGCAAACCCTCGCGGACGCGGTGATCAGCTGCGGTCAGGATCCCCGGCCGCTGCTCGAACAGTTCGGCCTTGATCCTGCCCGTCTCGCCCAGCCACTGGCACGGTTGTCGATCCCGCGTTACATGCGCCTGGGTCATGCAGCCATTGCATTGACCGGTAACCCGGCCCTGGGTTTGTGCATGGGCCGTCTCAGTCGCCTGAGCCAGCTCGGACTCGCCGGTGTCACCGCCGCCCAGGCCCCGACCGTACGAGAAGCAGCCCGCACCCTGATTCGCTTCGAGCCCCTGTATGGTTCCAATTATCGCGGCCAGTCGAGCCTGCACGAGGACGCCCGGGGCGCGTGGCTGCGCTTCTATTCCATCAGCCCGTACAACGCCTATAACCGCTTTGTGGTGGACTCGATCATTGCCGGATGGCTGCAGCAGCTGTCATCCGTCGCAGACCAACCCCTGAGCTGCGAACAGATCGACATTGAATTCAGCGAACCTGACTATGCCGGGCATTACGCCTCGCTGTGCCAGGTACCGGTGCACTTTCGCGCCGACACCAATCAACTGCGCCTGAACCATGCCACCCTCGACCTGCGCAATCCCCAGCACTGCCCGAGCACCTGGGCCTACCTGCTGCAATTGTGCGAGCGTGAACTGGAGCAATTGACCCGCACCCGCAGCCTGCGCGAGCGCATCACTCAATTGCTGGGACCTTTGCTCAATGGCGGTCGGGAGCCCGACCTGGAAGAAGTGGCGGCACGTCTGAAGCTGCCGACCTGGACGCTGCGGCGCAAGCTCAGCGAAGAAGGCACTCAATTTCGCGCCATTCTCAACGACACGCGCCGCGACCTGGCCATGACCTATATCCGTGACACGGAGCTGGCCTTTGGCGAAATTGCCTATCTGTTGGGGTTTGCCTCAGCCGAGGCGTTTCAACGGGCATTCAAACGCTGGAACGCCGAAACTCCGGGAGAGTTCCGACGTCGCCAGCGTCATTCGGCGTGAATGCAACGCCGCCGAGTCAAAGCTCGGTGGCGTCGTCAGCAGGTTCCAGCGGGTCCAGTTCAAATGCCTGATACTCGAGCAACTCTTCCTGATAGTCATCCATGGCTACATCCTCATCGTCTGGTGGTTTTGATCATTGTTCAATGACAGTGAGCGCCAGCATAAAGTGCCCGCATGAAGAAAAAATGACAGCTTCATCGGCCTCCGGTACTCACAGTAAAACGTAGCAGATCGCTTCGGATTTAGCGCACCTTTATTGCGCCGGCGCAGGCTCTGTGCTGGCGGGTGCAGAGGGCTGTACAGCTTCAGGCGCCGAGGCATCCGACGCAGGTTGCGCAGCGGCCGGAGGCGCAGTGTCCGGCACAGGCTGAACCTCGATTGGAATGATGGGCTCTGCGGCTGCGGGTGGCACCACCGGCTGTGAGCCGGCAGGCTCGACTACTGCCTCGCTGGCAGGCACCGGAGCCGGTTCAGGTGCTGCCGGTACCGGTGCCAGCGTCCTGGGCGCAGGGGCCGCATCGACGTCAACGGGTGCAGGCTCAGGAACACCCAGGTCAGCCTTGGGCTTTTCAGGGATGTGGGCAGTCTTTTTCACTTCCTTGGGCAGGAAGACTTCTACCAGGGTGAAGTAACGCTCATAGAACTGCGGTGAGGACACGGTTTCGCTGGCGACTTTAACCATCGAATCATCGGAAGAACCGATCGGCATCGACACCGAACCCAATACACCCACGCCAAGACTGGCCGAGTTATTCACTTTCTTCAGCGCATAACGGTCCTGAAGCGCATTGGCAAACATTGTTGAATGGTGTTCTGTCCCGCCGTCCACGGCACATACCACGTTGAAGCTGATTTCCAGATGGCTTTCACCAGTTTGCTGGAAGCTTTTGTGGCCGCTGATCATGGTCGGGTCATTACTGGTGATGATGTAGCCCTGACTGAGCAAGGCACGGCGCGCAGCCTCGCACGAGGCCTTGTCGGTAACCGGGTAATTGCGCGAGAACGTACCAGAGTCATCGAAGTTTTCATGCTCGTAAATCGCGGTTTTCTGCGATGAGCAACCTGCGAGTCCCGTCAGCACTAGGGCGACAAGCGTGGTACGCAAGTGGAATGGCATAGACATTGAACATCCTGAAGAGAACGGTGCGAGGCGTATTGTGCATCAGTTCGAGAGGCTCGCGCGCGGTTTGATTCCATACCGCTTACTGCCTACGACGGCCGCACCGCCGGACGCGGCCTCGCTCCCCTCGATCACTGCTGCGCCCCACGCCTTTGGAACCGTGCTCAGCTCCTGGCTTGCTGGCGTAATGCCAAAGCGGCCATGCCACACACAATCAACGCAACACAGGAAACGTAGAACGCATCGCTGTATGCCATCAGGTAAGCCTCGCGGCGCACGGTGTGCATCAGGCTTTCGATCACAAGCTGTTGAGCGGGCAATAATTGATTGAAGACAAAATCCTCGCTGCCAGCCACCCCGGCGCGCAGGCGCTCCTGCAACGAAGGGGAAAACAGGGTGATGGACTCCCCCACCCGTTCCGAGTGAAAACGCTCGCGTATCGCCACCACCTGGGTCAACCCCGCCGTGCCCACGGCACCGCCGAGGTTGCGCAACATGGAAAACAAGGCGGAGGCAGAGCCGGCCTCGTCTTTGGCCAGCCCGGAGACCGCCAGCACTGACAGCGCCACCATAATCAGCGGCTGCCCGATGCCTCGCACCACCGTGGAAGGAATAATCACGTTGGCGGCGCTATCGACATTCAGGTGCGCGCCCAGATAGCACCCCAGCGCCATGATGAAAAAACCGCTGGCAACCATCAGCTTCGGGTTGAGCCATTTCATCAGGCGCGGCATGAACGGCGCCAGTACCAGTTGCACCATACCGTAGGCAATCAGGCTGACGCCGATTTCCCGTGCGTTATACCCCTGCAATTGGGAGAGGTAGTTGGGCACCAGAAACACCAGACCGAAGGTGGCGCCGCCAAAAATGAACATCGCAGCGCTGGCCACTCCGAAGTTATAGCTTTTGAGCAGACGCAAGTTGATGAAGGACCGCCGACCATACAGCTGTGACAGCACGAAATACACCAGGGCAATGCCTGCAATCACCGACATCCAGACAATGAACCCGGAGCCGAACCAGTCCTTGCGCCCCCCTTCTTCCAGAACGATCTGCAAGCCGCCCAAGCCCACGATCATGGCGGCAATGCCACCCCAGTCCCCGCGCCGGAGCAGGCTCAACTGCATGGGTTTGGCATCGATGGACCAGGCGACCGCCATCAGCAGGAGAATGCCCGGCGCCAATTGCAGATAGAAAATCCAGCGCCAGGAGTAGGCGTCGGTAAGCCACCCGCCAATGGACGGGCCGGCGGCCTGGGCGACACTGTTGGACAAGGCGAACAACGCCATGCCCATGGCGATCTTGCTGGGTGGAAATTCAGTGATGATCAGCTGGAACGACAGGGGGATCAGCACCGCACCGGCCGCCCCCTGGATCACCCGGATTATAATCATCACCTGCAGGTTCGGCGCCCAGGAGCAGGCTACGGATGCCACCAGGAAAACAAATGACCCCATGAGCATCACCCGGCGCAGGGAGAACACCTGGACTAGCCAGGCGGTCAACGGGATCATCACGATTTCCGCGACCAGGTACGCGGTTGAAATCCACGATCCCTCCTCGAAGGTTGCGCCCAGGGAACCTTCGATTTCCGGCAGCGCAGCACTCGTCACATGCACGTTCATGCCCGCCATGAAGCAGCCGAACAGCCCGCCGATGACCGCAACCCAGGCACGCATGGAGACGGCCTTTTCACCTGCCTCACTCATGGGCGGCGCCCTGCATCTGTGGCCGGGTATCCACGCGAGTAATCACCGACATGCCCGGCAAAATGGGGCCGCCTTCATCATGCTGATCAATTTCAACCTTCACCGCAAAACGCTGCACGATCTTGGTGAAGTTGCCGGTGGCATTGTCCGACGGCAACAGGGCGAACACCGCCCCCGAACCGGGCGAGAAACTCACGACATGACCTTTGAGCTTGCGCCCCGAATAGCTGTCGATACTGATGTCCACCGCCTGCCCGGCGCGCATGTCACGCAGCTGTGTTTCCTTGTAATTGGCCACCACGTAGGCCTGCTGCACGGGACCACCGCCAAGAGCGGCAAACCCGGCACGACATATTGGCGAATCCGCACTTTGCGCTGCCCCACGACGCCGTCTATCGGTGAGCGGATCAACGTATCGTCCAGTGCGTGGACCGCCAGGTTCAACCGGGCCTGCGCCTGGCGCCGCCGGGCAATCTGTTGTTTGAGCGAAGCTTCCGCCAATTGGCGCCGGGTGACCGCGACACTCAGCCGGGTTTTCTGCTCTCGCTGCATCGCCTGCGCACTGTCCACCGCAGCATTGGCCTGGGTGTAGCTGGCGGCAGCACTTTCCAGGCGCTGGGTACTGGCGGCGTGCTCGCGGGCCAAGCCTTCGTAACGGCGCTGATCGAGGGCCGCCCGACGTCTCTCTGCGTTCGCGCCACGGACATGGGCATCCGCCTGGGCAACAGCGGCCTTCTGCTGGGCAATCAGGCTGTCGGTGACATGCAGGTTCGCCTGTCGGGCTGCGACAGATGCCTCGGTTTCAGCCAATTCAGCACGCGCCTGTTCCAGCCGGGCCTGATAATCACGATCCTCAATACGCACCAATACATCCCCAGCCTTGACCGGCTGATCATCCTCCACCAGCACTTGGGCCACGTATCCGGACACCCGTGGACTGATCGGGATCCAGTCAGCGCGCACATAGGCATCATCGGTCTGCTCCAGGTAGCGGCCGACGGTCATCCAGTACACCCCGAACGCCACCGCCCCGAGCAACAGTGCAGCACCTGCGAGCAGGATCAAGTGCCGCTTGCGGCGCTGCTTGCGCGCATGCGCTTGCTCGTCCTGGAGAACGGTTTTTTCATCAACGGCAATATTCATGGACGGGTACCGGAAAAAGTGACGCTAGCGTGTGAGAACGAATCGACCGGGGCAGCGACCGAAGAGGACTGCCAGCCCCCACCCAGCGCCCGGAACAGGGCGATCTGGCGTTGCAGCAACTGGCCATCGGCATCGGCGCGTGCGGCTTGCAGACGAACCAGTTCGCGTTCGCTGTCCAGCACGTCAAGAAAGCCGATAGACCCGGCGTTGTAATTGATCTGTGCCAATGTCCAGGCCTGGCGACTGCTGTCGAGGGCCTGGCTCAAGGCCGCATGGTGTTGCCGCTCGCCGTCATACAACGCCAGAGCCTGACGCACCTCCTTCAGGGCGTTAAGGACACTGGCCTCGAATTGCGCCACCTCGACCTGCTCCAGTGCCCGGGCCTGGTTAACCCGCGCACGATTGGCACGCCAGTTGGGAAACTGCCAGGTCATCAGCGGACCAATGCCGAACATCACCGCGCTGCTGTCCCCCAACTCATGGGGCCTGTGACTGGATGCAGACACCGAAGCGCCAAAGGTCACCTTCGGGTACAGATCGGCCTGGGCGATATCCACTTGTAACGAAGCTGCCTGCAGCACTCGCTCGGCCTTGCGAATATCCGGACGGCGCGCCAACAGCTGCCATCCATCGCCCACCGGCAGTTCAGCGTTGAGTTGTGGCACAACGTCACAAGCAGCAACGCCGGTGCCCTGCTCCAGATCAGCCACCCCGGTCAACATCGCCAGCTCGTAAAGCGCCGCTTGCCGACGCGCCTCAAGCATGGGCAGCAGGGCCCGGGTTTCGCCTTGCAATGCTTGCATTCGGCGGTACTCAAGATCCGTGGCCACACCGGCGCGGCGCTGGCGGTCGGTCAACGCCAGGCTTTGCCCGACCACTTGCAGGGAATGGCGCTGGACCTTCGCCCGCGCCCCCAGGGCACACGCGTTCACGTAGGCCCGGGTGGTTTGCGCCACCACCGTGACGCGCAACAGGTCTTCGGCATCCTGTGCCGCTGCCGCCTGCACCTGAGACCGCTCGAGGGTACGTTGCACCTGGCCCCAAACGTCCACTTGGTAGGCCAGTTCAAAGCCTGGGTTGAACGCCCACTGTGACGGGGCCTGACGCTCGGTCGCCTCGGCCAGGGTCTGATCGTCGGCGGTCCTGCCATAAGCAGCGCCCAGCGACGCCCGAGTCGACGGCCAGCGTTCGGCATCGGCCTGCATGATACCGGCCAGCATCGCTTGCACATGGGCCTGAGCCGCCGCAAGGTCACGGTTATGCGCCAACGCCTGCTGCACCAGCTCATCGAGCTCAGGATCGTTGTACAACTGCCACCAGCGCTCGGGCAAAGCCCGGGCTGAAACACCTTGCGGCAGGCGACTCAATGCATCGGCTGGCTGCAGATGTGGTCGGGCCGAAGGATGAGTCACCCATGCGGAGCAACCGGCCAACAAGACGAGCGCCCCGCCCAGAAACGAAAGACGGCCGGGCCACGCGGAAAAAGAAAGCGAACACATCACAGGAATCCAGAGTGCCAAGGAGAAGCGCAGCGTAAAAGAACGCCGGACTGCGCTTCTCCCGAGTTCCAGACAACCATCGTTTCGATTGGGACAACGTAGCCTCAGCCGCGGTCTTGAGCACAGCCCAAGGTGCCCCGCAGGCGCAGGCAGAGCGTATTCGAGAGCTTGGGAGGATGCATTGCGCGCAATCAGGCCTGACGGCAGGTGCTTGGGGTGTAACCCATCGTGCGCTTGAACATGGCGCTAAAGGCGCTGGGGCTTTGGTAACCGTGCTCCAGTGCCACTTCCAGAATGGATACGCCGCAGGCCAGTCGCTGGATACAGAGCAGCAGCCGGGTACGCTTGCGCCATTCGCCGTAGCTCATGCCCAGTTCTTTCTGGAACAGCCGGGCCAGCGTGCGCGAACTCATGTTGAGTTTCACCGCCCAACTCTCCAGTTTCGATTCCTGCGAGGGGTTGTCGATAAAGTCGGCACACAACGACTTGAGTCGCGGCTCGTCAGGCAGCGGAACGTGGGCCAGAACCCGCGGCGCCCTGCCGAGCTCCGAGAAGATCAGTGCGACGATTTGTATGTGCCGCACCAGGGCCGATTCGCTGTCGGACTCATCGGCCGCCGCGACGATCAACTCACGCAGCAGCGGTGAAACCTTGATGACATGACATTCCCCGGTCAGAGCACAGGGCGCACCCGGGGTGATCAACAAGGTGCGCATGCGCACTTCGCCCGTCATGCGGATCTGATGCTCCACACCCGAAGGAACCCAGAGCGCATGCCCGGAAGGCACCACCCATGTTGTCCCGGCCACCGACACCAGCATCACACCATTAATGGCGTAGACCAGCTGACCTTCCGCATGCCGATGCGCAGCCACGATGTCGCCGTGAGCGTAGTTGCCGGCAAGTGCCGCCAGGGCGGTATGGGCATTCATCTCAAGAAGGCACCGGAACGGCCGGCCATTCGTATGAGATAAGGACAGTGGCGTGCAGGACCCTTAAGCACATGACGGTTCTCTTTTTTC
Source organism: Pseudomonas taetrolens (assembly GCF_900475285.1). Taxonomy (NCBI): domain Bacteria; kingdom Pseudomonadati; phylum Pseudomonadota; class Gammaproteobacteria; order Pseudomonadales; family Pseudomonadaceae; genus Pseudomonas; species Pseudomonas taetrolens. The sequence continues at coordinate 2,803,168 of NZ_LS483370.1, forward strand.
GGCTGCGGCCAGCCGGGAAGACGCTGCCCGGCTGAAGACTGGATCCAATATTAAACGAAATAAGGTGGCAACCTCTTGCGTAATCCGGCATTGGACGTCTCGGTAATCACCCATAATCGCGTCTGGCTGGATTTTTTGGTGATTTACAGCACGCCTTATCGGATACCGGGCTTTACGACGGCTGCTACGCACCAGGGAGGATTCTCTCGCGGCTACACCTGGCTGCGATTGCCGAGCAGCAGGAGGCGAACCAAATTCCGGGCACAAAAAAAGCGACCCTAAGGTCGCTTTCTTTGTAGCTTCAGAGAGTTCAAGGGCTCTGAAGCAAATATGGCGCAGCGGACGGGACTCGAACCCGCGACCCCCGGCGTGACAGGCCGGTATTCTAACCGACTGAACTACCGCTGCGTATCGCTCGGACTTGCGTCCGTTTGAAACTTTTAAACCTGTGACTGAAGGGCTTCGGTGCCTTTCAATCGCAAGCCAGGAAAACCTGACTTGTACAAATATGGCGCAGCGGACGGGACTCGAACCCGCGACCCCCGGCGTGACAGGCCGGTATTCTAACCGACTGAACTACCGCTGCGCGTCGGTTGGCTGTTCTTTTCAGAACACCCTTCTCTTTCGAGAAACTCAAGAAGTGGTGGGTGATGACGGGATCGAACCGCCGACCCTCTGCTTGTAAGGCAGATGCTCTCCCAGCTGAGCTAATCACCCTTTTACTTCGTTGAGGCCGCGAAATTTACGCACCTATCGAAGCTAAGTCAAGGACAAGATTGAACTTTTTTTAAAATAAGCAAAACCCGATAAGCCCTGACAATAGCGAGCAATCCGCGCGCAAACACACGGATGACTCATCCCCTACTCTTCGTACACCATTTTCTTGCTCATGCCGCCGTCCACCACAAATTCCTGCCCGGTCACAAACCCGGCGTTGCGCGACAGCAGCCAGGCAACCATGGAGGCAACGTCCTCCACGGTTCCGGCACGACCCGCAGGATGCTGGGCGTGATCGGCGTCGGTCAATGGCTCGGCACGCCGCGCAGAAGCGTCACGTGCGTCGATCCAGCCCGGGCTCACCGCATTGACCCTGATTTCCGGCCCGAGACTGATGGCCAGCGCATGGGTCAAGGCCAGCAAACCGCCCTTGCTCGCCACATAAGCCTCGGTGTCGGGCTCTGACTGACGGGCCCGGGTAGAGGTCAGGTTCACGATCGAACCACAATGCGCACGCAAATAAGGCGCGCAATGCTTGGCCAGCAACATGGGCCCGGTCAGGTTGACCGCCATGACCCGGTTCCAGTGTTCCAGATCAAGGCTTTCAAGGGTGATGTTGCGCGGATCTGCGATTGCAGCGTTGCACACCAGCGCATCCAGCCGCCCGAACTGACCGAGCACCTGAGCCACGCACTGTGTGACATCCGTCTCGATCGCAACGTCCATGGCCACGAACCAGGCACTGTCACCCAATGCCTTGGCCACCTTCGAGCCACGGGCCCGGTCAATATCACTCAGCACCACTTGCCAGCCTTCACTGACCAGCCATGCCGCGATACCCAGACCAATGCCACGTGCAGCGCCTGTCACCAGCGCTACACGGCCATTACCGGCTACCGGCGCCTGAAGCGTCCAGTCGGTCACAGCGCCGCCAAGCCTCGCGCCAGGTCAGCCTGCAGGTCAGTCACGTCTTCCAGGCCGACCGCAATACGGATCAAACTGTCGCGAATGCCGGCAGCTTCGCGCTCCTGAGGTGCCAATCGACCATGGGACGTGGTCGCCGGATGGGTGATGGTGGTTTTGCTGTCACCCAGGTTGGCCGTGATCGAGATCAGGCGCGTGGCATCGATAAAGCGCCAGGCGCCCTCTTTGCCGCCAGAGACTTCAAAACTGACCACTGCACCAAAGCCACGCTGCTGACGCTGGGCCAGCTCATACTGCGGATGGCTTTGCAGGCCGGCATAGTGGACCTTCTCAACGCCCTCCTGCTGCTCCAGCCATTCGGCCAGCGCCAAGGCGCTGGCACAATGGGCTCGCATACGCAGGTTCAGGGTCTCCAGCCCCTTGAGGAATATCCAGGCATTGAATGGGCTGAGCGTCGGCCCGGCAGTGCGCAGAAAACCAACGACTTCTTTCATCTGCTCGCCGCGACCGGCCACCACACCGCCCATGCAACGACCCTGGCCGTCGATGAACTTGGTCGCCGAATGCACCACGATGTCCGCACCCAGCTTCAATGGCTGCTGCAGCGCCGGGGTGCAGAAGCAATTATCGACCACCAGCATGGCGCCCTTGGCGTGGGCGATTTCCGCCAGAGCGGCGATATCGACCAGTTCGGCCAGGGGATTGGATGGGGATTCGACAAACAGCAACCGGGTGTTGGGCTTGATCGCCGCATCCCACCCGGCCAGTTCGGCCAGCGGGACGTAATCGACCTGAACACCAAACCGCTTGAAGTACTTCTCGAACAAGCTGATGGTCGAGCCGAAAACGCTGCGTGACACCAGAATATGATCACCGGCACTGCACAGGCTCATCACCACCGACAGGATGGCCGCCATGCCCGTAGCGGTCGCCACGGCTTGCTCGGCACCTTCCAGCGCAGCAATACGCTCTTCAAAGGCCCGTACAGTGGGGTTGGTGTAACGCGAATAAACATTGCCCGCGACCTCACCCGAGAACCGCGCTGCGGCATCGGCCGCCGTGCGGAACACATAGCTGGAGGTGAGGAACATTGCATCACCGTGCTCGCCTTCCGGCGTACGGTGCTGCCCGGCACGCACTGCCAAGGTGTCGAACGCTACACCTTCCAGGTCGCTGTCCAGCCGACCGGCATCCCAATCCTGACTCATGCTGCCCACTCCTTGCTGTGTATTGGTCGCTTTGTATAAGAAAATGCAAACCGGCCCATCAGGGCCGGTTGGGTGAAGACTTAATTGTTGTACAGGCCTATGGTTGCGCCTACACCTTGAGCAACCACCTTGGAGGCATCGTTGCGCGCACGCTCGATACGTTCCAGGTAGTTTTCGTCAATATCACCGGTGACGTACTTGCCGTCGAACACTGCACAGTCAAACTTGTCGATCTTGATCTTGCCGCCACCGACCGCTTCGAGCAAGTCAGGCAAGTCCTGGTAAACAAGCCAGTCGGCGCCGATCAACTCAGCCACTTCCTGGGTGCTGCGATTATGAGCAATCAGCTCATGCGCGCTCGGCATGTCAATGCCATACACGTTCGGGTAGCGCACAGCCGGCGCCGCCGAGCAGAAGTAAACATTCTTCGCCCCGGCTTCGCGGGCCATCTGAATGATCTGCTTGCACGTGGTACCACGCACGATCGAGTCGTCCACCAGCATCACGTTCTTGCCGCGGAACTCAAGATCAATGGCGTTGAGCTTCTGGCGCACGGACTTTTTACGTGCGGCCTGGCCGGGCATGATGAAGGTACGGCCGATGTAGCGGTTCTTGACGAAACCTTCGCGGAACTTGACGCCCAAGTGGTTGGCCAGTTCCAGCGCAGCGCAGCGGCTGGTGTCCGGAATCGGGATTACCACATCGATGTCGTGATCCGGACGCTCGCGCAGGATCTTCTCGGCGAGCTTTTCGCCCATGCGCAGACGTGCCTTGTACACCGAAATACCATCGATGATCGAATCCGGACGTGCCAGATACACGTGCTCGAAGATGCACGGAGTGAGCTGAGGATTGACGGCGCACTGACGGGTGTACAGCTTGCCATCATCCGTGATGTAAACCGCTTCGCCCGGTGCCAGGTCGCGAATCAGCGTGAAGCCCAGCACGTCCAGCGACACGCTTTCGGAGGCGATCATGTACTCGACGCCTTCATCGGTGTGACGCTGACCGAAGACAATCGGGCGAATGCCGTTAGGGTCGCGGAAACCGACGATGCCGTAACCGGTGATCATCGCCACCACGGCGTAGCCGCCACGGCAACGGTTGTGCACGTCGGTGACTGCCGCGAACACGTCTTCTTCAGTCGGCTGCAACTTGCCGCGCTGAGCCAGCTCATGGGCGAAGACGTTGAGCAATACTTCCGAATCGGAATTGGTGTTGACGTGACGCAAGTCAGATTCGTAAATCTCCTTGGCCAGCTGTTCAACGTTGGTCAGGTTACCGTTATGCGCCAGGGTGATGCCGTATGGCGAGTTGACATAAAACGGCTGGGCTTCAGCTGAAGTCGAGCTGCCCGCGGTCGGATAACGCACATGGCCAATGCCCATGTGCCCGACCAGGCGCTGCATGTGTCGCTGATGAAATACATCGCGAACCAGCCCGTTGTCCTTGCGCAGGAATAACCGGCCATTATGACTGGTCACAATACCGGCAGCATCCTGGCCGCGGTGCTGGAGGACGGTTAGCGCGTCATACAGCGCCTGATTGACGTTCGACTTACCGACGATACCGACGATGCCACACATGCGACGCAACCCCTACTTAATGGATCTGAACTGAACACCGCTCACTTGGGCTGGGTAGCCGGCAAGAGATGCTCCTTGAACGGAATATCAGCGGATACGCTGATTCCGCTGGCCAGCCACTGACTGCTCCACCCCAGAATGAGGTTTTTGGACCAGTCGGCAACCAATAGAAATTGTGGCACGAGCCGCGACTCTTGCCACCATGAGTCTTGCTGTACCGGCCCCAGGCTGAGCAGCCCGACCGCCACGACCACCAGCAGCGCGCCACGCGCACCGCCGAAAGCCATGCCGAGAAAACGATCGGTCCCGGACAACCCGGTGACGCGAATCAGTTCGCCGATAAGAAAATTGATCATTGCGCCTACCAGCAAGGTGGCGACAAACATGATGGTGCACCCGACGATGACACGGGCGGAAGGTGTTTCGATGTATTGGATGAGGTATTGAGACAGTGAACCACCGAACATCCAGGCAACGATCCCGGCAATGATCCAGGTGCACAGCGACAGGGCCTCTTTAACAAAGCCGCGCTTCAAGCTGATCAAAGCGGAGATGGCGATAATGACAACGATCGCCCAGTCAACCCAGGTAAATGGCACAGTTCAGCCTACAGACAGATAAGGCGGCGCATTTTAGCAGAGCGCTGCCGCTCAGGTAAGGCGATTTATCAGCGCTTTGGCAATCAGATTGAACCTTTTTACAGTCTCAGCCCCGCTCAGGCTGGAAGCGCACCACAAAACCCTTGAGATTTTGCTGCTTGCCGAGCAAATCACGCAAGCGATCGGCTTCGGCACGTTCAAGCAATGGGCCGACAAAAACCCGATTCATCCCGCCCGACGTCCGCACATAAGCGTTATACCCTTGATTACGAAGGGTTTTTAGCAGATTGTCAGCACTGGCCCGATTGGACAGGCTCACCAACTGAATCGACCAACTGACAGGCAGACCGTTGGGATCTATCCGCTTTTGCGTGGTATCCAGCTTGGCAGGTGCTTGTGCGACCGTCTGTGCCGGCGCAACGGCTGGCGGCTTGGCCACAGGTGCGGCCGGTTTCACCACGGGAGGCGCGACCAGAGCCGGTTCCTGCTGCACAACAACTTCCTGCCCGGCCGGAGCTGGCTCTTCCGGGATAACTTGCGGTTCAGGCACAGCCACAGGCTCGACCTGAACCCGAGGCATGACCGGCACCTGCGGAGCGGTCGGTGCATCAACCTGGATCTGACGCTGCTCGTCTTCACGCGAAAACAGCATCGGCAGAAAAATCACGGCGAGGGCCACCAAGACCAGAGCACCGACCATCCGCTGCTTGAACACCTTATCCAGCAAAGCCATTTGCAGTCTCCTCCGTGGCACGCCGCTCCAGCCACTCGAGCGCTTCAGCGACACAATAAAATGATCCGAACAACAGAATTTCGTCCTCAGGCGTGGCCCGTTCGCATTGCGCTTCGAGCGCGGCCGCCACACAGTCATGACTGGCAACGGATGCCCCAAGACCTTGCAGTACCGCCTGAATCTCCGCCGCCGGACGTGTACGCCCGGTATTCAGCGGGGCGACGGCCCAGCACTCAACCGCCCCCACAAGCTGTGACACTACGCCATTCAGGTCCTTGTCGGCCAGCAGTCCGAACACGGCCAGACGCTTGCCCGCCACCGGACGCTGCGCCAGACGCCGCGCCAGGTACTCAGCCGCATGCGGGTTGTGACCCACATCCAGCAGTATATTCAAGGGTTTGCCCCGCCAGTTGAATTGGCGCCGGTCCAGACGACCGATGACACGAGTTGCCGACAACACGCTGACGATCTGCTCTGGCAGCCACGGCAGATCCATAAGCGCGTAGGCCTGCAAGGCCAGGGCGGCATTCTCCATGGGCAAGTCCAGCAAGGGCAAGCCACGTAGCTCTACGACTTGCCCTTGCCCATCCCTGCCCCGCCAGTGCCAGGCCTGGTCGGTACTGGCCAGATCGAAGTCGCGACCACGGACAAACAGCGGGCAGTCCAGTTCCCGGGCCTTGTCGAGCAATGTTTGAGGAGGGTTCAAATCACCACAGAGGGCGGGCTTGCCAGCACGGAAAATACCGGCCTTCTCAAAGCCGACAGATTCGCGGGTATTGCCCAGGTATTCAACGTGGTCGACCCCGATGCTGGTGACCAGCGCCAGGTCGGGATCAACCAGGTTGACCGCATCCAGACGCCCGCCAAGCCCAACTTCGAGCACCACGGCATCCAGTTGCGCGCGCTCGAACAGCCAGAACGCGGCCAGCGTGCCCATCTCGAAGTAGGTCAGGGATGTCTCACCGCGCCCGGCATCAACCGCGGCAAAGGCCTCGCACAACTGCGCATCCGAAACCTCGGCACCGTCGATCTGCACGCGCTCGTTGTAACGCACCAGATGGGGAGAGTTGTAGACCCCGACCTTGAGCCCTTGCGCCCGTAGCAAAGCAGCTACAAACGCACAGGTCGAACCTTTGCCATTGGTGCCGGTGACCGTGATCACCCGAGGCGCAGGCTTTTGCAGCCGCATGCGGTTCGTCACCTCTCGCGAGCGATCCAGGCCCATGTCGATAGCCGCTGGATGCAACTGTTCAAGATAGGCGAGCCACTCGCCAAGGGTGCGCTGAGTCATATGTTTGCGGGTACCGGCGGAACAACGATCGGCTCTACGGGTGCCGCGATGAATACAGGTGTCGGCAGCCCCATCATTTGAGCCAGCAGGTTGCCCAGGCGTGGACGCAACTCCTGACGGGCAATGATCAAATCGATTGCGCCATGCTCCAGCAGGAACTCGCTGCGCTGGAAACCTTCCGGCAGTTTTTCACGTACGGTTTGCTCGATAACCCGCGGACCGGCGAAGCCGATCAACGCCTTGGGCTCAGCCACGATCACATCGCCGAGCATCGCCAGGCTGGCCGAAACACCACCGTAGACCGGATCGGTCAGCACCGAGATGAACGGAATGCCCTCTTCACGCAGACGCGCCAGTACCGCGGAGGTTTTGGCCATTTGCATCAGGGAGATCAGGGCTTCCTGCATCCGCGCGCCACCGGAGGCTGCGAAGCAGATCATCGGGCAGCGATTTTCCAGTGCATAGTCGGCCGCACGAACGAATCGCTCGCCCACAATGGCGCCCATCGACCCCCCCATGAACGAAAACTCAAACGCAGACACCACCACCGGCATGCCCAGCAGCTTGCCGCTCATGGAGATCAGTGCGTCCTTCTCGCCGGTTTGCTTTTGCGCACCAACCAGACGGTCCTTGTACTTCTTGCTGTCGCGGAATTTCAGACGGTCAACCGGCTCCAGATCGGCACCCAGCTCGGCACGGCCTTCGGCGTCCAGGAAGATATCAATACGGGCACGCGCACCAATGCGCATGTGATGGTTGCACTTGGGGCAAACGTCCAGGGTCTTTTCCAGCTCTGGACGATAAAGCACAGCCTCGCAAGACGGGCATTTGTGCCACAGGCCTTCAGGTACCGAGCTCTTTTTGACCTCGGAACGCATGATCGAAGGAATCAGCTTGTCTACCAACCAGTTGCTCATGCTTTCTTTCTCCAGTACCGGTGACTCGAACCCTCAGGTCCAAGCCCCGTGTATGCCCTTGAGCTAAATTTATTAGGTGTATGGCGATGGTTATCGGGCGCAGCGGTCAGCACACAGCAAACCAGCGTACCCCCCCGAAACCCTCAGCCTTCCCGACAACACGCCCCAGAGCGGCCGCCGCTTTAATTTCTGCCCGTCAAACCACCGGGCCCGCCTGCTTTGTACAGCGGTAATGATGGACGGTGGCAGACTGCCAACCGTCACATCGCGCATCAGTTTGTTGCACGTACCGCCTGCATAAAGGCACGAATCTTATCGTGATCCTTGATGCCTTTGCTCTTTTCGACGCCCCCGCTTACATCCACTGCGTAAGGTTGAACCCGGTCAATGGCCTGCCTGACGTTCCCGGCAGACAGGCCGCCCGCCAGAATGATCGGCTTGCTCAGGCCTTGAGGTATCAAAGACCAGTCAAATGCCTGACCGGTTCCCCCGGGCACACCTTCTACATAGGCATCCAGCAAAATACCGCTGGCACCGGCATAGGCCTTGCAGGCTGCAGCGATGTCATCCCCGGCCTTGACCCGCAAGGCCTTGATGTACGGCCGGTGATACCCTTCGCACTGCTCCGGGGTCTCGTCACCATGAAACTGCAGCATGTCCAGCGGTACGGCATCGAGTGTTTCATTCAACTCACAGGCACTGGCATTGACGAACAACCCCACCGTTGTCACAAATGGTGGCAAGCCCGCAATGATTGCTCGCGCCTGCTGCGCCGTTACGGCCCGCGGGCTTTTTTCGTAGAACACAAAACCAAGCGCGTCAGCCCCGGCAGCAACCGCTGCCAGCGCATCGTCCATGCGGGTAATACCGCAGATCTTGCTGCGAACGGCTGACATGTCAGTTGCACCCCAAGGCTTAAATGCGAAAGCCCCGGATGGTAACAAATGCTTATCCGGGCGTCAGCCGTCCAGTTCGGTAAAACCGGTCAAGAAGTGCGGGCCGATGTAACGTTGCGGCAACTCGAACTCATCGCGGTATTCGACCTGCACCAGATACAAGCCATAAGGATGGGCCGTCACACCCCCCGAACGGCGGGCTCGACTCTCCAGCACTTCCTTGATCCACTCCACCGGTCGTTCGCCGGCACCGATGGTCATCAGTACCCCGGCGATGTTGCGCACCATGTGATGCAGGAACGCGCTGGCGCGGATATCCAGCACGATCATCTGCCCGTGGCGGGTCACCCGCAGATGGTGCATTTCCTTGATCGGCGATTTGGCCTGACACTGCCCGGCGCGAAAGGCACTGAAATCATGTACGCCCAGCAAGTACCGGGCGGCTTCGGCCATCTTTTCGACGTCCAGCGGGCGATGATTCCAGGTCACTTCCTGGTTCAGGTGCGCCGGCCGGATCTGATCGTTGTAGATCACATAACGGTAACGCCGGGCAATGGCCTTGAAGCGCGCATGAAAGTGCGCGGGCATGACCTTGGCCCAACTGACACTGATGTCATGGGGCAGGTTGATATTGGCGCCCATCACCCAGGCTTTAAGGGAGCGCTCGGCCCGGGTATCAAAGTGCACCACTTGCCCGCAGGCATGCACCCCGGCATCGGTACGCCCGGCGCACAGCAAGCTGACCGGCGAGGCGGCAACCTTCGACAAGGCATTTTCCAGGGTTTCCTGAACCGTTAGCACACCGCTGGCCTGACGCTGCCAGCCGCAGTAACGCGAGCCTTTGTACTCCACACCCAATGCAATGCGGGAAAAACCTTCAGCAGCCATTTCAGCGGCTGCGTTATCTATATTTGCCAAGGACTTACAGCCTGCTCATAAACGCAAAGGCGGGCATTATAGGGTAATTCCTGCACAAGCGAGGCACGCTCGTTTCTGGAATTACCCGCAAGCAGCAATCCCCACAAACGACAACGGCAGCCCTGATGGCTGCCGCTGGAGGCTACGCGTCCTTTCTAATTCAGGCGGGCCAGCATTTCCCGGGCTTCAGCCTGTTGCTCCGGATTACCCTCGGCCATGACTTCAGCCAGGATGTCCCGGGCGCCATCACTGTCACCCATGTCGATGTAGGCCTGGGCCAGGTCAAGCTTGGTGGCGGCTTCATCGCTCCCCGCCAGGTAGTCGAACTCAGGTTCATCACCTTGCTCCACCGCATCGTCGGCGTCAAACCTGGCCGTATCGGCAAAGGGTTGGGCGATCGGCGGCTGCTCGAAGCTTTTCGACAGGCGTCGCAGCTCGGCATTCACCTTCTCCAGCTCGATAGAAAAGCTGTCGGGTGCTGCCGCAGGTGGCACCTCCTTGTCGGCCAGTGACAAATCGAAGTCTGCCGGCTGGTCGAGATCGAATGTCGACGGGTCTTCGCCCGCGGCTTCGGCTTCGGCCTGTTGTTTGAGGACGGCTTCGAAGCTCTGGGCATTGTCGGTCGTCGATGGGGCGGACGCCGGACTGGAGGACAACTCGGCAGGCGACACCGACTCCAGCTCATCAAGACTCAGGTCGAAGTCGTGATCGAATTTATCGGTGTAAGGTTTTGCCGGCGACTCGTCACGCAGCATGTCCTTGACGAACTGCGCCTCCAGCTGAGCGGCAACGGCTGCAGTAGCAATCCCGGTAGCGGCGGCTGCCATGGAAGGATAACGGCTTTTAAGCTGCTCGACTTCGGCGAAGTTCTTGCCGTTGGCGACCAACTGGCGCTCCTGGCCAATAAAGGCCTCACGCTCCCCCAGCTCACCATGGACTTGCATCAACTTCAGACGCAGGTCACTGCGCTGAGGCGCTTGCTCGATAGCAGCCTTGAGCAACTCGGACGCCTCATTGAACTGGCCCTGCTCGATCAAGTGCTCGGCCTGAATCAGGGCATCTGCCGGTGTTTTGACCAGCGACACCGCTGCAGGGGCTGCAACGGCAACCGCTGTCGCCACCACCGGTGCAGCAACCGCTGCAGGTGCAGGTGCAGGTGCAGGTGCAGGTGCAGGTGCAGGTTCGAGCTTGACGGTCGGCGCCGGCACTTCAAGCCCCTCGAAGCTGCTTTGCGGCAGGTCGAGATCTTCCGGAAAACCGGTCTCATCTTCGAGCTCCCGCGCCATTCGCGCATGCCGCTCTGCCGCTTGCAGCGCTTTGCGACGGCGCACCAGTAGCAACAACAAAAGCAGCAGCAATACAGCAGCACCACCGACCAGCCCCCAAAACAGCGGACTACCCAGCAAATCCTGAAGTTGTTGCTCGGCGCTCCTCGCACCCTCCTCGTCCTGCGCCGGAGATGGTGGCACTGCCGTCGCCGGCACACCCTCCGCCGCCGGGGCAATATCGGCTTCAGGCGCATCCGGCGCCTGTCCGGCCAACTGGGCCGGGATCGACACCGCCGGGTCAGCAGCCGTTGCGCCATCAGCCTGCAGCTTGGCCAACTGATCGTTTTTCAACTCGATCAAGCGTTGCAGCTTATCCAGCTGGCTTTGCAAATCATTCATCCGGCTTTGCAGCTCGGCATTTTCTCGACGACTGGAATCCAGTCCTTCCTGGGCCATCGACAGCTTGTCACTCAAATTCTTCGCGTCCCCGGCCGCCCCCTCAGCGGAGGCCTTGGCTGCCTGGCCTGACACCAGGCTCAGGCCATCCGTTGCCGGCCTGGCCACTGCGGGAGCAGCCTCCGCTGCACGACCGGTAGCGTCCAACTGCTGGGCCAGTGGCACCGTGCGACGACCGCTGCGCCAGTCGGCATTCTGCGAAGCGACCTCGGCGATAGCTTTAGCCTGGGGCAACTGGGCGCTTTGCGTGGCATCCGGCAAGCGCAATACCTGACCGGTTTTCAAACGATTGATGTTGCCGTTGATAAAGGCATCGGGATTAAGCGCTTGAATCGCCAGCATGGTCTGCTGGACCGAGCCACCGTTGCGCGCCTTGGCGGCAATTTCCCACAGCGTGTCACGCGCCGTGGTGGTGTGCGTAGAGGCTGCCGAGGAAGCGGCCGAAGCCGAAGCCGCCGCAGCGGTCTGGGGCGAAAACTTGGCCGGATCGAGCAGTACGCTGTAGTCACGCAGCAGACGCCCGCTTGGCCACATGACCTGCACCAGGAATTTGACGAAAGGTTCGGACAACGGCTGGCTGGAGGTGACGCGCAGCACACTCTTGCCATCGGCGTTGATCACCGGAGTAAAGCGCAGATCATCAAGGAACGCTGGGCGTGGCACCCCGGCCTTGGCGAATTCTGGCTCCGGTGCGAGGCTCGGCACCACTTCAGCGGCGGTCAGGTCCTTGACATCCAGCAACTCGATTTCAGCCAGCAGTGGCTGGTTCTGAGTCGACTTAAGGGTCAGCTCACCGAGCCCAAGCGCCTGTGCCAGGCCGGACGAAAGCGCCGATGCGGCGGCTATTGCTAACACTAATTTGCGAACCTGAACCATAGCCTCTTCCTTTTTGGTGCAAGTCCCGTCCCCCGAGACCTGTGTGGCTGCTGCCTGAAGGCAGGTACCTGCTGTATTGAAGGCCAGGTATTTTGCCCTGTTACACTTTTAAGCCCCGACAGCAGCCTAGAACCATTCTGCAAATTGACGCCAAGTATCTTTTACAGCTGGTCTTTTATCAACAACTCAGCCAGTTGAACGGCGTTCAGTGCGGCCCCTTTGCGTACGTTATCTGACGCCAGCCACAGATTAAGTTCAGAAGCGTCGTCCACTCCCTGACGAACACGGCCGACATACACCACGTCCTGACCCACAGCATCACCGACCGCAGTCGGATAATCGCCCGCCTCCACCAGTTCGATACTGTCGCCCGCTTCGAGCGCTGCATTGACTGCAGCCAGATCCACCGGTGCCGCCAGTTGCAGTGACACACTAAAGCTATCGCCAAAAAATACCGGCGCTTGAATGCAGGTCACCGATACTTTCAATGCTGGCATTCCCAGCAACTGGCGCAATTCGGTCACCAGGCGTTTTTCCAGAGGCACGTGACCCTGTGCATCAGGCTTGCCGACCTGAGCCAGCAGATTGAACGCCATCTGCCGGTCAAAGAACGTGGACTCCAACGGGCGCAAGTTCAACAGTTCGGCGGTTTGACGCGCCAGTTCGGACACTGCTTCACGGCCCTGGGCAGACACCGCCAGACATGCGGTCACATTGACCCGCTGAATATCCAGCACACCACGCAATGGCGCGAGTACAACTGCCAGAGCCGTGGCTGACGGGCTCGGGCTGCTGACCTGAATCGGTTTTTCCAAGCCTGCCAACACCTGTGCATTGGCTTCAGGCACGATCTGCGGTGCCTGGCCCGCCGGCAACGCACCCGACAAGTCGATTATTGCGCAACCGGCAGAGCTGGCCTTGGATGCAAAACTCAAGGTAACGGCAGGACCTGCCGCGAAGAACACCAGCTTGACCTTGCTGAAATCGAATTCGTCGACTTCACGCACTCTTACGTTTTTGCCTCGAAAAGGCACCGAATGCCCGGCGGATTCACTGCTGGCCAGCAAGTGCAAGTCAGCCACCGGAAAACTGCGCTCTTCGAGTATTTGTACAAGGGTTTCGCCGACAGTGCCGGTGGCGCCGACGACGGCGATATCAAAGGACTGGCTCATGGATCTACCTCAGGCGAAACGTGGGGAGGCGCACTTTAACCGTCCGAGAAGAGTCAGGCAATTTAAGCGGCATGCAAGACGCAGCCTTGACGGTGATTGCGTAATGGCTGGAGGGGCGATCTGCAGCGCCGGATTCAACCTGACGCTACCTGCCGCTCAAACATGAGGGCGAGCCTGGTTCGCCCTCATGCTGCTGAATCAGGGCGCCAACGGCAAGAACCAGCGTTGCGCCAGGCCCTTGCCGATCTGCCCGCGGTGAACGTTGACAGCTGCTTGCGAGCTTTGAGCGTCGGACAGCAGCGTGTAGTAGCTCTGCTTGCGTTGAGCAGCGGTTTTCAGGTGCGCCACCGTGTAGTTCTGCTTGGGCGTGTCAGCCGCCGTGTAATGAAAATGGGCATACCACAGGGGCGCGCCGCCCTTGTGGTTCACGGCGTACTCCTGAATGAAATCGCGACGTTCTCCGCGCAGGGCTATACGCTCGCCCAAGCGGGCAATTTGCACCAGATCATGTTCGAGCAAATGCTGCAGGTTGCCATGGGTAGGGGGCAAGTCCAGGCTGGCCTGGGTCCGCAGTTCACGCCCCTTGCCGGCCAGACGGGCAGCACCCGCACGCATGTCGCTCACCAGTGCCAGATCAGCTTCCTGACGTGAGCTATGCGCGGTAGCCTGGATCGCCTGTTCAAGTTCCGTCGCCATATGTTCCAGGCGCTCCGCCTCGTGAGCGAGCACCTCTTCCAGCTCTTGGGGGTATCTGGAAATCTTGCTGTAACTGTCAGCCCGCTTCACATGATTGTCGAGCTGACTGAAAAGCTTGCGCGCCTCGCCCTTGATCTGGTCGAGCGGGCGCGCGGGCGGGCGAACCTCGTCGGGCTTGAGGCCTTGAACTTCATCCCATACGTCTCCATGCCTTGAGTACGTAGCCAGCAATTCGTTGTTGTATTCAGAGCGGATTTCGACCACTTCGAGCGGCCAGTCTCTGGTTGGCAATCGCGTCTGGCCGATCAATCTGCCGCGGTGACGGGTCCTGATCACACGCTTGTGCGGTGCGCCGACGGGATGCGGTGTCCGCCTGGGGGCGTGCCTGCGGGTTTCGACAGCAGGTTTCATTGCCACCTCCAGTTGCCGGGCCACATTCTGGTACAGATCCTCCACCAGCTTGAGCAGCCGGTTGAAGTAGGCGTGGTCCAGCTCGTCGACATTGACGATGGCAATACCCTGCAAGGCATCCAGCACCCGACCGTAGCGCTCCACCAGACTGCTCAATACCTCCAGCCGTTCGCTGGTCGTAAAATCCAGCGCATCGAGATCGGTGTGCGTGCGCACCTGTTCTTGCATGGGTTCAAGCAAGGCATTCAGGCTCTCCGGCAGCGTCCGCTCCCACACCTTGATGCAAGGCAAGACGATTGCATGCAGCTGCATGCCCTTGACGCACAGCGCACTCATTTCTTCGACCGGACGGTCGCTGGTCAGGCGCGCATAGCGCTCGCCCCCCGCTTCACCCAGCTCAAACAACTCCGCGAGCCAGCGATCCTTCACCTCCAGCCAATGGATGGAGCGCTCATTGATTTCTACCAGTTCCTTGACGTACTCCGGGTATTGCTCGTGATGGGCCGCGATGGCTTTTTCAAGCTCTGGACCGCGACCGTTGAAAGAGGCCCCTTTTTCATAGTGAGCCTTGCGATCCAGCTCCGAGATGACCACCAATTTGCGTACATTGTTGATCAGGTTTTCCATCAAAATCGCCCGCGTCGCAACGGGAATCGGGATCTGCAGCTCGGTACGCTCTTGATGACTCTCCAGCAACTGCTGGTAAACGGCCGTCTGTTTCTGCAGGAGGTTGTCGAACCGCTGCCGGAAAGTGGCACGTTGTTCGGCAGTGAACCTAGGGTCTTCAGCGGCACGCTCCATGACCGATTGTGCAATGTCGATCTCTTGCTGCTGTGTCACCTGCTGCGCAAGGAACTGGTCATACTCGACTTGCAGCTGGTGTTTACGCTCCGCTTTTTGCTGGCGCAGGGCGGCCAGTCGCTTGGGCGGCATGCCCCCTCTCAGACGCAACCCCAAGTCCAGCGTCCATTGACCGTTTGCCCACTGCAGACCGGGACCGCGGAGATTGATGTCATTCGGGTCGACGATCACAAGTCCTCCACCCTCTTCACTTTCAACCCGGTACAGATTGCCCTCCACCTGGACATGCCGCTTCTGGTTCATGAGGTAGATCCCGTCAGGTGACGGCGCGGGCAAAGCTCCGGAAGGCTGTACCTGAAGACGTGACAACCTGGTGCGCTGGCTTGGGGTCAGTCGCTGGCGGGCACTGACAAAGCTGAAATCCAGGGTGGTGGCTTCCGGCCGGGGCAATTCACCTGCCAGGGCAACGGTCCCGTCAATGACGCTCGGTGATGGAGGAACCGGCCATTGTTCGGTGACACGTTCAGACACCCGGCTACGCACCACCTGCTCCCTGACACCGCGATCCAATGGCAAGGCCGCCCCATGCCCGCCCGGCGCCATTTGAAACAACAGCATGCCCAGGTTGAGCAGCAGGTCGACCATGGCCAGTTCTCGCTGGATCGGGTCAGTGCTGTGCAGAGCCGGAATGTCCCGCACGGCAGACGCTATCAGACTGAGCAACCAGCCTGTGAGCATTGCCGGCCCCCGCAGGACGGGCAGCAACAAGGTATTGAAAATCAGGCCTCCCCCTTCGAGCAGGACCTCCCAGCGGCTTTCACTGTTGGACACGGACTCCCTGTTCGCCTGATCTACCAGGGCCCGGGCGTTGCTGCCGTAGAGGTATTCCAGCAACTTGCCGTACTGCAGCGACTGCAATAACTCATCGCTGCTACCGTCAATGGCCAGGCTGGCTGGCAGCGGTGCTTCCAGCGTAGAGAAATCGCTGCCCTGACCAAAACGTACGTAATGCGGCTCTTGAAAACCACCATTGGCATAAATGGGCCGAGCGAGGTCGCTCAACCAGATCAACACGCTGGTTTGCAACGCCCCTGGCGTGGCAATGGCATCCAGTAATGCTGCGCGGGAACTGAATTCGTGCAGCGAGGGGGAATACAGCGGGCGATACAACAGGTGAGGCCCGACAGTCTGGTCTGCCGGTTCAATCACAAACATGTTGCTGACCACGTCCGCACGCGCATCGGGCTTGCGCAGCAGGGCCAAATGGCGAATGACGACTGGCACACCCTCAACCTCGCGTCCTTGCGCTTCAGGATGCATCAGTGCGGCGACGTAGCGCGCGCCAAGCGGGGTCAGGCCGTTTTCACCCTTGAGGCTGAATTCCAGTGCCTGCAAGGGCAACTGCACACTGACCTGATCGGAAAAAAACTGTTCGCGCCTGAGCGCATCCGGCGTATCGCCCAGCAGCATTGTCTGCAGCTGCTGCGGGTATACCCGACCGATATCGACCTGTTCGATCAAGCCACCGCGGCGCGTGATGTATTCCGGGGTCAGCCAGGCCGGCAGGGCCAGACCGAGGCGATGGCGCAGGGTCATATGCCCCTGCGGCCTGCCCGACAGGTTTTTCAGCGCCAGCTCCGTCAGGCTCATGCTCACCCGCTCGACGATGCCGACCGGGCTTGGATTGCCGAACCTGCCGGGTGAGCCGATGACGCTCTGGAACGTCAGTTCAATATCGTCCGGGTGGTACATCGCGCCGGGTATGTGCTCCAGCAGGTGCGTCTCCAGTCGCGCCTGATCCTGCTGCATCTGCCGTGTCAGGGCTTCGACGGTGAATTGGTGGATATCTGCAATACCGGAGAGGAAGGTCTGGCCCCGGCTGCTTTTTTTCGCCAGGGCCAACTCAAGGCTGTAGCGCCGGTAGCTGGCCTGATCGGCGAGCGGAGCCTGCTGTAGCCAGTCGGGCACCGCCGCCCTGAGCGTATCGAGCACTTGCGCGCTGACCTGAGGAGCATCGAGTAGCGCCTGCGCAGGATCGGTCAACTCCGTGTACACCGCTTGCAAGGCTGGCAACCCGACACGGGCGGGCAGTTGAAGGGTACCCAGGCGCTCCAGCTGCCGGTCAAGAATGATTGCAGCCAGGGTATCGAAGAGGTTGCCGTCGGGTTCGTAACGCCTGATGACAATCTGCTCGAGTGCGAATTTCTGGCTGATGCGCTGCGTCTCATAGCGCATGGCTTCATCCAGAAAAGGGAAAGACCTGATCTGGCCGTCTGGCTGACACAGCAGAACCTGTTTTGCCCTGGCAAGCACCAGTGTCGTACTCAAGCGGGTACTGGACACGCCCTTGCCGCCCAACGTGGTTTCAAGGCAATAGGCAAAGGTTGCATCAACGCTGTAGCGGCGCATGCGTTCGGCGCGTTCGGGGCACTGGGTGATCTGGTCGATCATTTCCCGTGCCCCGCCCCCTAGATCCTGCTGGCGAACAGCGCAGATGCTCAGCGTGTCCTTGAGCACATCGCTGAACCAGCGCCAACGGCTGACGCCGGCATCCGACGCTTCACTCCAGTAATCACTCAAGGCACTCTGCAGGACGATGGGCAAGCGCCAGGGCAATTCTTCGATCAGTGCTTCAATGACCTGCATGTCCACACTGCCGTCGGCAGGAGCCAGCCAGTCACCGGTTTCGCTGGACAGGTAGAAAGACCGGTTGAAACGCGGACGCAGGTCCAGCTTCGTACCGCTGGCCAGGTAATCCAGCACCCGCGGCATCAATGGCGACAAGCTCCAGGTCCCGTCCGAGTCCGGCGTGGCCAGCCGGACGCGGGACACATCGATCACCAGTGTGGGGTATTTTTCGGCAATGGCTGATGCCAGTGCTTGCCGGGTAGCGTTTTCCAGGGTTGGACGGCTGGCAAACTGTGCCCTGACGGCGCTTACCGTAGGCACTCGTATCAAGGTTGAGGTCGGATCAGACATGAGCATTCCTTTTAAACCGCAGTGGGTCATATGACCGGTAGCGCATTTACGCCAGGAATCCTCGACATCGAGCGGTAGTTAAATATGCCGGGCAAAAAAAATCCCGCGCCTCATTCAAGGCGCGGGATTTTTCGATACATCAGCGAATCAACGTTCCAGCAGGATCCGCAGCATGCGGCGCAACGGTTCAGCTGCGCCCCACAACAGCTGGTCACCTACAGTGAATGCACCGAGGAACTGCGAGCCCATGTTCAGCTTGCGCAGACGTCCCACCGGCACATTCAGGGTGCCCGTCACTTTGGTCGGACTCAGCTCTTGCATGCTGATTTCACGCTGGTTCGGCACCAGTTTGACCCACGGGTTGTGCTGGCTGATCAGCCCTTCGATATCAGCCATTGGCACATCCTTGTTCAGCTTGATGGTCAATGCCTGGCTGTGGCAACGCATCGCACCGATACGCACGCAGATGCCATCCACCGGAATCGGGTTCTTGAAGCGACCCAATACCTTGTTGGTTTCTGCCTGGGCCTTCCATTCTTCACGGCTCTGGCCGTTTGGCAGTTCCTTGTCGATCCACGGGATCAGGCTGCCGGCCAGCGGTACGCCGAAGTTCTCGGTCGGGTAGGCATCGCTGCGCATGGCTTCGGCCACACGACGGTCGATATCGAGGATGGCGCTGGCCGGATCCGCCAGTTGATCTGCAACTGCCGCATGGGTCGCGCCCATTTGCTTGATCAGCTCGCGCATGTTCTGGGCGCCGGCACCCGATGCCGCCTGATAGGTCATGGCGCTCATCCACTCCACCAGACCCGCTTCAAACAGGCCACCGAGGCCCATCAGCATCAGGCTGACGGTGCAGTTGCCACCAATGTAGTTCTTGGTGCCCGCATCCAGCTGCTGGTCGATCACCCTGCGGTTGACCGGGTCCAGAATAATGACCGCGTCATCCTGCATGCGCAGGCTCGACGCCGCATCGATCCAGTAACCTTGCCAGCCCGCTTCACGCAGCTTGGGGAACACCTCGCTGGTGTAGTCGCCGCCCTGGCAGGTCAGGATCACATCGAGGGTTTTCAGCTCTTCAATGTTGTAAGCATCCTTGAGCGGGGCAATATCCTTGCCCACTGACGGACCCTGTCCACCGACATTGGAAGTAGTGAAAAACACCGGCTCGATAAGATCGAAATCCTGCTCTTCCAGCATCCGCTGCATGAGCACGGAACCGACCATACCGCGCCAACCGACCAGACCTACACGTTTCATCGCAACTACACCTTTAACAAAAAGTGGGGTCGTTACTTCCACCAACAGGAAGTAACGGGCCCGAGAGATTACAGATTCTGCAGCGCCGCGACTACTGCATTGCCCATTTCCTGTGTACCGACACGGGTACAGCCCTGCGACCAGATATCACCGGTACGCAATCCCTGGTCCAGAACCAGGCTTACTGCCTGCTCGATGGCGTCGGCCGCAGCGCTCTGATTGAAGCTGTAGCGCAGCATCATCGAGACCGAGAGGATGGTCGCCAGCGGGTTGGCAATACCCTGCCCCGCGATGTCCGGCGCCGAGCCGTGGCACGGCTCGTACATGCCCTTGTTGTGGGTATCCAGGGACGCCGACGGCAGCATGCCAATAGACCCGGTGAGCATCGAAGCCTGATCGGAGAGGATATCGCCGAACATGTTCTCGGTCACGATCACATCGAACTGCTTAGGCGCACGCACCAGTTGCATCGCGGCGTTGTCGACGTACATGTGGCTCAGCTCGACGTCCGGGTAGTCCTTGGCAACCTGCTCGACCACTTCACGCCACAGCTGGCTGGAAGCCAGCACGTTGGCCTTGTCTACCGAGCACAGCTTTTTACCACGCACACGGGCCATGTCGAAGCCTACACGAGCGATGCGACGGATTTCGCTTTCGCTGTAGGGCAGCGTGTCATACGCCTGGCGCTCGCCGTTTTCCAACTCGCGAGTCCCGCGTGGTGCGCCGAAGTAGATACCGCCTGTCAGTTCACGAACGATCAGGATATCCAGCCCCGAAACGATTTCCGGTTTGAGGCTCGAAGCATCAGCCAGTTGCGGATACAGAATAGCCGGGCGCAGATTCCCGAACAGGCCCAGTTGCGCACGAATTTTCAGCAGACCGCGCTCCGGGCGAATGTCACGCTCGATCTTGTCCCACTTCGGTCCACCTACAGCACCGAGCAATACCGCGTCGGCGGCGCGGGCACGCTCCAGGGTTTCATCCGCCAGGGGCACGCCATGCTGGTCGATGGCTGCACCACCGATCAAGTCATGGGTCAGCTCGAAGTTCAGGTTGAACTTGTCGTTGGCCAATTCCAGCACCTTGACCGCTTCGGCCATGATTTCCGGACCAATACCGTCGCCTGGGAGAATCAGAATCTGCTTGCTCATGGGTTCCTCTGTCTTGTCTGTCGATGCCCCCGCAGGCGCATCCGAAAATGGGGTCGAGCTGTTATTTTTCACACCACAGCACCACGACATCAGTGCTGAACGAGCCATCGGCTTCAATTTCAAAGTAATCGCGGACTTCTGCCCCCATCGACTGCTGCAGCTCACGAATGGCTGCGCTCATGACAGGCGGCGTACGCATGCGCTCGATCCAGGAGCTGAACTCTAAACGCAAACGCTGGCGCTGTGTGCTGCGCGTATGCAAGCCGGCCTCGCTGACCTGGCGCAGCCACTCGCCCGTGGCGTAATCGCGCACATGGCTGGTGTCCCGCAGGACTTCGACACTTTGCAGGTAGGTGTCGAGCAACGGGCTGCCCGGTGACGTCACGTCGATAAACGCGGCAACACCGCCGGGCTTGAGTACCCGACGCACTTCTCGCAACGCGAGGCCCAGGTCGCTCCAGTGGTGAGCCGAATAACGGCTCAGCACATAATCAAACTCGCCCTCGGCAAACGGCAGGCACTCGGCAGCCCCCCGAACCGTACGGATATTGCCCAGGCCACGTTCATCAGCGGCGGCACTGACCACATCGAGCATGGCCTGCGACAAGTCATAGGCCACCACGTCATTGACCAGGGCAGCCACGTGAAAGCTGACATGCCCGGCACCACAGCCCAGATCCAGCACCCGCGCCTGCTGCTGGCCTGCCAGCTCGGCTTTCAGCAGATCGAACTCCACGCCCTGAGCATGCACCGTGCTGCTCAGATAGGCAGAGGCCTGCTCACCGAATTGCTTTTGTACAACCTGAGTGTGGCGCGCGGAGCTGGTCATGCTGGTTTCCTTTGTCTGACGGGCTGCTTATGCGTCGCGAAACAACCATGGCTGGCTTGCGCGATGCTTGCTTTCGAACGTGGCAATCGCTTCATGGTCCTGCAAGGTCAGGCCGATATCGTCCAGGCCATTGAGCAGGCAATGCTTGCGAAACGCATCGATTTCAAAGTTCAGCACCTTGCCGTCAGGACGTGTCACGGTCTGGGCCTCAAGGTCGACCGTGAGCTGGTAACCCGGCTCGGCTTCCACCTGGGCAAACAGCTCATCCACCTCGGCGTCGCTCAAAATGATCGGCAACAGGCCATTCTTGAAGCTGTTGTTGAAGAAGATATCGGCATAGCTCGGCGCGATGATGCTGCGAAATCCGTACTCTTCGAGCGCCCAGGGCGCGTGTTCACGGCTGGAGCCGCAACCGAAGTTCTCACGGGCCAACAACACGCTGGCACCCTGATAGCGCTCGGCATTGAGCACAAAATCCTTGTTCAGCGGGCGCTTGGAGTTGTCCTGATACGGCTGCCCCACATCCAGATAGCGCCACTCGTCAAACAGGTTCGGCCCGAAACCGGTGCGCTTGATTGACTTCAAGAACTGCTTGGGAATGATCTGGTCTGTGTCAACGTTGGCACGGTCCAAAGGCGCGACAAGCCCAGTGTGCTGAGTAAAAGCTTTCATGCTGCGCTCCTTAAATCAATTCACGGACGTCGACGAAACGACCGGTCACCGCGGCGGCGGCGGCCATGGCCGGGCTGACCAGGTGAGTACGTCCACCGGCACCCTGGCGACCTTCGAAGTTGCGGTTGGAGGTCGATGCGCAATGCTCGCCCGACTCCAGGCGGTCCGGGTTCATCGCCAGACACATCGAGCAACCTGGCTCGCGCCATTCAAAGCCAGCCTCAAGGAAAATCTTGTCCAGACCCTCCGATTCGGCCTGGGCTTTCACCAGGCCCGAGCCCGGAACAACGATTGCTTGCTTGATGGTCGAAGCCACTTTGCGGCCCTTGGCAATCACCGCGGCAGCGCGCAGGTCTTCGATCCGCGAGTTGGTGCAGGAACCAATGAACACACGGTCCAGCTGAATGTCGGTGATCGCCTGATTGGCGTTCAAGCCCATGTATTTCAGGGCACGTTCGATTGAACCGCGCTTGACCAGATCGGCCTCTTGCGCCGGGTCAGGCACGTTTTGATCAACGGCCAGCACCATTTCCGGCGAGGTACCCCAGCTGACCTGCGGCTTGATCTGCGTCGCGTCGAGCTCGATCACGGTGTCGAACTGCGCGTCGGCATCGGACACCAGGTCTTTCCAGGCTTCGACTGCCAGCTCCCATTCAGCGCCTTTCGGCGCAAACGGACGCCCTTTTACGTAAGCCACGGTCTTTTCGTCTGCAGCAACCAGCCCCACACGGGCACCCGCCTCGATCGACATGTTGCAAATGGTCATGCGGCCTTCGACGGACAAGTCGCGAATCGCGCTACCGGCAAACTCAATGGCGTGCCCATTGCCGCCCGCGGTACCGATCTTGCCGATGACCGCCAGCACGATGTCCTTGGCGGTCACGCCAAATGGCAATTGACCTTCCACCGACACCAGCATGTTCTTCATTTTTTTCGCCACCAGGCACTGCGTCGCGAGCACGTGCTCGACTTCAGAGGTGCCGATGCCGTGGGCCAGTGCGCCAAATGCACCGTGAGTCGATGTGTGCGAATCGCCACAGACCACCGTCATGCCGGGCAAGGTCGCGCCCTGCTCCGGGCCGATCACATGAACGATGCCCTGACGCACGTCGTTCATCTTGAATTCAGTGATGCCGTACTCGTCGCAGTTGTCGTCGAGGGTTTGCACCTGCAGGCGGGAAACCTGGTCAGCAATCGCTTCGATCCCGCCCTTGCGCTCTGGCGTGGTGGGTACGTTGTGGTCCGGGGTCGCGATGTTGGCATCGATGCGCCAAGGCTTGCGCCCGGCCAGACGCAGGCCTTCGAAGGCCTGCGGCGACGTCACTTCATGAATGATGTGACGGTCGATGTAGATCAGCGCCGAGCCATCGTCGCGCTGCTTGACCAAATGCGAGTCCCAGAGTTTGTCGTAGAGCGTTTTGCCGGCCATCAGACGGTTTCCTCATCAGCTACTTTCTGTGCCAATAACCACTTGGCTTGTGAGGTCGATCCTATGGGGTTACAGTTAATAACTCAAATTCATAATTTTTATGCTTTGGATAACCAATAGGAATTCAAAAGATGGATCTCGCGAATCTCAATGCCTTTATCGCGATTGCCGAAACCGGAAGCTTCTCAGGGGCCGCCGAACGGCTGTTCTTGACCCAGCCCGCCATCAGCAAACGCATCGCCAGTATCGAGCAGCAACTCAAGCTGCGGCTGTTCGATCGGCTGGGTCGTGAAGTCAGCCTGACTGAAGCGGGCCGTGCCCTGTTACCCCGGGCGTATCAGATCCTCAACGTACTGGATGACACACGCCGGGCACTGAACAATCTCAACGGCGAGGTCAGCGGCCGCCTGACTCTGGCAACCAGCCACCATATTGGCCTGCACCGCTTGCCGCCTCTGCTGCGCGAGTTCACCCGCACCTACCCCAAGGTTGCGCTGGATATTCAGTTTCTGGATTCAGAGGTGGCCTACGAAGAAATCCTTCATGGCCGTGCCGAACTGGCGGTCATCACTCTCGCTCCCGACCCGCACTCTCTGATACGCGCTGTGCCGGTCTGGAATGACCCGCTGGATTTTGTCGTGGCACCCGAGCATGACCTCACTCGCCAGGGCCCGATCAGCCTGGCCGACATTGCGCACCATCCGGCGGTGTTTCCCGGCGGCAATACGTTTACTCACCATATCGTGCAGCATTTGTTTGAAGCCCAGGGCCTGACGCCCAACATCGCCATGAGTACCAACTACCTTGAAACCATCAAAATGATGGTTTCCATTGGCCTGGCGTGGAGTGTATTACCGCGCACCATGCTTGATGAACAGGTGGCCTCGATCACCTTGCCGGGCATTCAACTGACGCGCCAGCTAGGCTACATCGCGCATACCGAACGGACATTGTCGAATGCCGCGCATGCCTTCATGACCCTGCTGGATGCTCAAGTTGATACGCCGCACACTGAGGCCTCCCAAGCGTCCACCTGACAGTTTCCGGAGCCCTGCTCAAGGATCGTAGTCCATGCCAACGACGACAGACACAGCGCTCAACAGCTCGGAGAAGCGCTTTTCCACGCTTTTCCATCTGTCCCCGCACCTGGTGCTGCTGGTACGGCTCGAAGACGGGCTGATCAGTGAGGCCAACCAATTTTTCGAGCGCCTGCTGGGTTGGCCGACGGCGCAAGTCATCGGCCGTACCACGCTGGAGCTGGGCCTGTGGCCTGATCCGCGGCAGCGCACGCGCCTGATCAAGGCGGTCCGCAACAACAGTGCCCCGGTACATATGGAGGTGCAATTGCGCGGTCGTGACGGCCAGCTTCATGACGGTATCCTCAGCGCCCAGAAAGTCGAGCTGGAGGGCGAGGCTTACCTGATCAGCCACTTCCTTGACACCAGCACGCGCAAGGAAGCCGAACAGGCACTGATCGACAGCCAGGAGCGTCTGGACCTGGCACTCGACTCCGCACAATTGGGCACCTGGGACTGGCATATTCCCAGCGGCCGGTTCTACGGCTCGGCCCGCGCCGCGCAGTTACACGGCCTGCAGCCCGTGCCCTTCAATGACTCATTCGATGCGTTTTTTGAAGGGGTGCCTGAAGAAGAGCGTCACCACATGCGCAATGCCTATCGCATGCTGCGTGAAGACCTCGCCGGCAATTGCCGGCTGACCTACCGCATGCCGCTTGAAAACGGCACCTCACGCTACCTCGAAAGTCGGGCCCGCCTGTACCGCGATACGGAGGGTGAGCCCCTGCGCATGGCCGGGACACTGCTCGACATTACGCAGCAGCAGCGAGCTGAAGCGGCGCTTAAAGCCAGTGAAGAAAAATTCGCCAAGGCGTTCCACTCCAGCCCCGACGCCATCACCATTTGCGAGTTCACCACCGGTCACTACCTTGAAGTCAATGACGGGTTCTGCCGGTTGACCGGTTACAGCAGCAGCGAAGTCATTGGCCGCAGCGCTTATGAACTGGGGATTTGGGGTGACCGTGCTCAGCGCAGGGCGCTGCTGGAGGAACTGGCCGAAAAGGGACGCATCAGCCACCGCGAAATGCTGGGGCGCTCACGCCGGGGGGATTTGCTCAACGTTGAAGTGTCGATCGAGCCCATTACCCTGAATGACACCGCCTGCCTGTTGCTTACCGCTCGCGACTTGAGCCAGCTCAAGGCTGCACAGGCCCAGATCAGGCACCTGGCCTACCATGATCCCCTGACCAACCTGCCCAACCGCGCCTTGCTGATGGACCGCCTGAGTCAGCTGACCTCATTGCTGCAGCGTCATGACCTGCGTGGGGCGCTGTTGTTTTTAGACCTCGACCATTTCAAACACATCAACGATTCCCTGGGCCATCCGGTGGGCGATTCGGTACTGAAGGTCATCACCGCACGCCTGGAAGCCAGCGTACGCCACGAAGATACCGTGGCGCGCCTTGGAGGGGACGAGTTCGTGGTGCTGCTGACCGGGCTCAAAGGTTCGCTCGAAGCCGTCACCCGCGCCGTGCGGCATACCGCCGATACGCTGCGCGAGCTGCTGGCAGAACCCATGTTTCTCGATGGCCAGCGCCTGCAAGTGACACCCAGTATCGGTATCGCCCTGATTCCGGATCACGGATCGAACCCCGCCGACCTGCTAAAACGGGCCGATATCGCGCTGTATCGGGCTAAGGATTTCGGGCGCAACACCACTCAACTGTTTCATATAGACATGCAAACTGCCGCCAGCGAACGCATGCGAATGGAAAGCGACCTGCGGACGGCCCTGGCACGCCACGAATTCAGCCTGTGCTTCCAGGCGCAGGTCGATGCCCGGAACAATCGCATTGTCGGCGCGGAGGCCCTGGTGCGCTGGCAGCACCCGCAACGCGGGCAACAATGCCCCTCCGACTTCATCAAGATCCTCGAAGAGAGTGGCCTGATTGTCGAGGTAGGCGGCTGGATTCTGGATGAGGCATGCCGTGCGTTCGGCCCGTTGTTGCGCGAAGGCCTGATCGACCCCGGACATTTCAGCTTGTGCGTGAACATCAGCCCACGGCAGTTTCGACAAACTCATTTTGTTGAACACGTGCAGCGCAGCCTGCTGACGCATCAGGTGCCCTTCTCGATGCTCAAGCTGGAAATCACCGAAGGCATCATGATTCAGAACCTGGAAGATACCATCGCCAAAATGCACCAGCTGACGGCCTTGGGGGTGAGCTTTGCGATGGATGACTTCGGCACCGGTTACTCCTCGCTGACGCACCTCAAGCGCCTGCCGGTGGATGCCCTCAAGATCGACCAGTCATTTGTCCGCGATGCCATTCACGACCCAAACGATGCGGAAATCATCCGCGCCATTGTCGCAATGGCCCTCAGCCTCAAGCTCAAGGTCGTGGCCGAAGGTGTCGAACAACCGGCACAACTCGCCTTTTTACAGAGCCTGGACTGCCATGTTTACCAGGGTTTCCTGCACAGTGAGCCCCTGCCGCTGGCCGAATTCCGGGCATTGCTGACAAAGTAGACACAGCCCGCGGCTGTCCGCGCAGTGTGTTTCGCGACACCGTCGGCACGGGGGATCGACCTGAGTGAAGTGTTTATTCCTTCATACGGACTACTCCATTCCTCCAGCCATCATGGAATAATCCAATAGATTTTGGCTCATCAGAATAATAAGGATCCACCATGCCAACCTCCGAGATTTTCGTCCTCAGTGCCAAACGTACCGCCATCGGCACCTTTGGCGGGGCGCTGAAAGATGTGCCCCTGTGCGACCTGGCTACCACTGCGGTCAAGGCCGCGCTGCTTGACAGCCAGGTCGAGCCAGCGCGCATCGGCCATGTGGTGATGGGCAACGTGATTCCCACCGAACCCCAGGATGCCTACCTGGCCCGGGTCGCAGCGATCAACGCCGGGATCCCCAAGGAAACACCGGCCTACAACGTCAATCGTCTGTGCGGATCGGGCCTGCAGGCAATCATCTCTGCCGCCCACACCTTGATGCTCGGTGATGCCGAGTTCGCCATCGGCGCCGGTGCCGAGGCCATGAGCCGCGGTCCCTATCTGCTCCCTGCGGCCCGCTGGGGCGCGCGCATGGGCGATGCGCAGGTGCTGGACTACATGCTCGGGATCCTTCACGACCCGTTCCACGGCATCCATATGGGTATCACTGCCGAGAACATTGCCCGGCGCAATAACATCAGCCGCGAAACCCAGGACGCCCTGGCATTTGAAGACCAGCAGCGGGCCGCCCGGGCCATCGCCGAGGGTTATTTCGATCGCCAGATAGCAGCGGTTAAAGTCCGTAGCCGTAAAGGCAGCAGCCTGTTCAACATCGACGAACATCCGCGTGCGGCCAGCCTGGAGCAACTGGCGCAGATGAAACCTGCGTTCAAAAAAGACGGCAGCGTGACTGCGGGCAATGCGTCGGGGCTCAATGACGGTGCGGCGGCCCTGGTCCTGGCCAGCGGCGCGGCTGTACATGCCAACCATCTCGCGCCCATGGCGCGTCTGGTGGCGTATGCACATGCCGGGGTTGAACCGGAACTGATGGGCCTGGGGCCGATCCCGGCCACGCGTCTGGCGCTCAAACGGGCCGGTCTGAGCATGGCGGACATGGACGTCATCGAAGCCAATATCGCCTTCGCGGCACAAGCCTGTGCCGTGATGCAAGAACTGGACATGGACCCGGCCAAGGTCAACCCGAATGGTTCCGGGATCGCCCTGGGGCATCCGGTCGGTGCCACGGGTGCAATCATCGCCACTAAAGCCATCCACGAATTGCACCGGATACAGGGCCGTTATGCCCTGGCAACCATGTGCATTGGCGGCGGACAAGGGATTGCGGTGATTTTCGAGCGGGTGTGACGCGGGTTTGCTGTTTTGAGCGGGCACAAAAAAACCGGCCATGAACGTTCATGGCCGGGTTTCCAAGGTTACCCCCTCTCGAGACTAGGTTGGCATCCTGCCAAACCGGCCTGACTGGAAGTCCACAAAAGCCTGATGAATTTCGGCTTCTGTATTCATCACGAACGGGCCGTGCCCCACGATCGGTTCGTCAATCGGCTCACCGCTCAGGATCAACAGCACCGCATCGCCACTGGCTTCGAGTCGCACCTGGGTGCCGTCGCGCTCGAACAGCGCCAACTGCCCTTCGCGCACGACTTCCTGACCATTGACTTCAACCGCTCCGTGCAGCACCACCAGTGCCGTATTACGGCCTTCGCGAAGCTTGAACTCAGCCGATTTTCCAGCGTTCAAACGGATATCCCAGACGTCGATCTCAGTGAAGGTCCGTGCCGGGCCACGCTGGCCATCGAACTCGCCGGCGATCAGTCGCAAGCGACCGGCCTCATCCTTGAGCGCCAGATCAGGAATCTCGCGATCGACAATGCCCTGGTAACCGGGCTCGGACATTTTGTCCCGGGCCGGCAAGTTAACCCACAGCTGCACCATTTCCAGAGTGCCACCACTTCGGGCAAACGCCTCTGAGTGAAACTCTTCATGCAGGATCCCTGATGCGGCGGTCATCCATTGCACATCACCAGGCCCGATCACCCCGCCATTACCGGTGGAGTCACGGTGTTCGACCTCGCCTTTGTAGACGATGGTCACGGTTTCAAAACCCCGGTGCGGGTGTTGCCCCACGCCACGACGCGCCGAGGTTGGGGTGAACTCTTCCGGGCCCGCGTAATCGAGCAACAGGAACGGGCTGATGTGCTTGCCCATGCTGTCGTAGGAGAACAATGTGCGGACCGGAAAGCCGTCGCCGACCCAATGCGGACGTGGCGCCGTGTAAATGCCAAGAATGCTTTTCATGTTGCACCTCCTGTAAGTCATGACGCCATCATAGATTCGACCCATCTATCGCACTAGATGGCATTTTCAGCACTGTTCGTTCCACATATAGAACAGCTCATGCCGACGCTGGGTGAAGTATCGGCCTAAATTCCTCTTCCAGCCCCTCGTTCTTCCCTGATAGCAAAGGCCCCGCTCCAGCCCTTGACGGCGAATTTCTATTGAGATGGCAATGACTAAACCACGTGTAAAAAAAGCCTTGGTGATCGGACTTCTCCTGGCTCTGGCGGCTGCCATCGGTGGCGGTTTTCTAATCTGGGAGACCTTTTACAAGGGCAATGCGGGCTATCCGCTCAAGGTCATCAAGCAGGCCGATGCGTTGCAGGACCGTATTCTTTCGTTCGACAGCCATATCACCGTGCCCCTTGAGTTCGGCACTGCCGGCAATGAAGCCGACAAGGATGGCCCCGGTCAGTTCGATCTGGTCAAAGCGGCCAAGGGACGCTTGTCGGGTGCCGCGCTGACCGTCTTTGGCTGGCCGGAAATCTGGAACGGCCCCAATGCCCCCCATCGTCCGACCGCTGGCTTTGTCGAGGCCGCACGCAACGAGCAGCAAGCGCGCTACACCATCATCACCGGCATGGTGCGCGATTTTCCTGAGCGGGTCGGGATCGCCTACACCCCGGATGACTTCCGGCGCCTGCATGGCGAAGGCAAGTTCGCGGTGTTTATCAGCATGCTCAATGCCTATCCGTTAGGCAACGACCTCAACCAGCTCGACCTGTGGGCCGCGCGCGGCATGCGCATGTTCGGTTTCAGCTACGTAGGCAATAACGACTGGGCCGATTCATCACGCCCGCTGCCGTTTTTCAATGACACGCCGGATGCACTCAACGGGTTGTCCGACACTGGCAAACAGGCCGTTCAGCGCCTGAACGACCTGGGAGTGATCATCGACGTGTCACAAATGTCGAGCAAAGCCCTGGAGCAAGTCAGCCAGCTCAGCCGCACGCCGATGGTGGCTTCGCATTCGGCCCCCCGTGCCCTGGTGGATATCCCGCGCAATCTGAGCGACAAGGAGATGCAACTGATCAAGGACAGCGGCGGCGTGGTGCAGATCGTGGGTTTCCCCACCTACCTGCGACCCTTGAGCCAGCCCAGCCAGGACAAGCTCAACAGCCTGCGCAGCCAGTTTGACCTGCAGCCTTTGCGCAGCCTGGAAATGGCCCTGATGCCTGGCGATGCGATCATCACCGTGTGGCCCGAGCAGCGCTTCGGCGAATACGCCAGCGGTCTGTATGGGATCGTCGAGGAAGAGCCCAAAGCCACGCTCAAGGATTACGGCGACGCCATTGATTACGCCGTCAAGAAAATCGGCATCGATCATGTCGGCATCAGTTCCGACTTTAACGATGGCGGCGGCCTGGAGGGCTGGAAGGATGTCAGCCAGACCCGCAACGTCACCGCTGAGTTGCTGCAGCGCGGCTATTCAGAGGCCGATATTGCCAAACTTTGGGGCGGCAACTTCTTGCGGGTGTGGGACACCGTGCAAAAAGCCGCCAAGCCGACACCTACTCATTAAGTGAAGCCGCCAACCATGCCAACGTTACCTGCTTTGTTTCGCCTGCCTTTCGCCTTTGCTTTCGCCAGCCTGCTGCCCTCCATCGCCCACGCCAATGCCCCGGTCAGCGTCGATGCCAAACCGGGTACCGTGTTCCAGGACTGCAAGGACTGCCCGCCAATGGTGGTCCTGCCGACGGGCAGTTTCGTGATGGGCACCCCGGACGATGAAGTCGGTCGTGAGCCCGATGAAGGGCCTATGCACACCGTGACCTTCAGCAAACCCGTGGCCATCAGCCGCTTCCAGGTCACTGCCGGGGAGTTTGACGCCTATATCAAGGAGACCGGCGTCAGGATCGCCGACGGTGACGACCGGCCGGGGCGCGCATGCATTGCCGGAAAACCACGCTACCCCCAAGGCCCTCGTCAACCCGCAGTATGCATGGACTTTGCCGATGTCGAGAACTACGTAGCCTGGATCTCGAAAAAGACCGGCAAACCGTATCGCATGGTCAGCGAAGCCACACGCGAGTATGCCGCCCGGGCAGGTTCGAGAGGGCCGTTCCCGTTCCCGATGGACCCGGGCGAGACCTACAGCATTGCCCGGCACGCCAACACTTATGGCCCGACGGATGGCTACAGCTACAGCTCTCCGGCGGGCAGCTACCCGCCCAATGCATTCGGTGTGTACGACATGCATGGCAACGTCTACGAATGGCTGGCGGACTGCAAACACCCTGATTACGTCGGGGCCCCGGTGGATGGCAGCGCCTGGATCACCGGCAGTACCTGCGAACTGCGCCAGATCCGCGGCAATGACTGGGGCGAAGCACCGGTATTCTCACGCTCGGGCAACCGCAACGACATTTATCCGCACACCCGTGGCGACTGGATCGGCTTCCGGGTTGAACGTGATCTTTAAGTCCCGCTGAACAATGCCTGCCGCCGCGACCCTGGTCGCAGCGGCAGGCCAACCGCATTGCTGCGCTAAATCCCCGCGCCAACCACTCGTTCACAAGAGACTGCCCTTCCCTTGATCCAAGGAACTCTTGTTTATGAGCCAGCCCGCTATGCCCCGGACCTCGCCCGGGGTTCTGAGAGAACTGTTGACCCTGCTCAAGCCGTTCCGGCTCATTGTCAGCCTGTCCGTCCTGCTGGGGATGATCGGCGGGTTGAGCGTGACGGTGCTGCTTGCAACCATCAACAGCGCCCTGCATGCCGAAAGCGGTCTGACCTCACAGGTTGTCGCGCTGTTTGCCGGGCTGTGCGTACTGGCCTTGCTCAGCAGCATTTGCTCGGACATCGGCAGCAACTATGTGGGCCAGCACATCATCGCCCGGTTGCGCAAAACGCTCGGCGAAAAAGTGCTTTCGGCCCCGATCTCGCAAATCGAGCGTTATCGCAGCCATCGGCTGATCCCGGTGCTGACCCATGACGTCGACACCATCAGCGACTTTGCCTTTGCGTTCGCGCCACTGGCCATCTCACTGACTGTAACCCTCGGCTGCATGGGGTACCTGGCCATGCTCTCGTGGCCGATGTTTTTAATGATGCTGGTGGCCATCGTGATCGGCACGGTCATTCAGTACATCGCCCGCGGTTATGGCCTGAACGGTTTCTCCGAAGCCCGGGAAGCCGAAGACGAACTGCAAAAGCATTACAACGCGATTGCCGAGGGTGCCAAGGAGCTGCGCATCCACCGCCCTCGCCGCCAACGCATGTTTGTCTCGGGAATTCAGCGCACCGCGCAAAAAATCTGTGACATCCAGGTGCGCTCGATCAACACCTTTGTGATCGCCAAAAGCCTGGGCTCGATGCTGTTTTTCGTGGTCATCGGCCTCGCGCTGGCCATGCAGTCACTGTGGCCCAGCGCCAACCCGGGGGTCATCAGCGGCTTTGTGCTTGTGTTGTTGTACATGAAAGGCCCGCTGGAGCATTTGATCAGCACCCTGCCGATCATCAGCCGGGCACAAATCGCGTTCCGGCGCATTGCGGACTTGTCCGAACAGTTCAACTCCCCCGAACCGCACTTGCTGCTCAATGAGCAAGGTGCCCAGGGCAAAACGGTGCAGAACCTGGCGCTGGTCGACGTTAATTACAGTTTCCCGGCGGTGGATGGCAGCGCGCCGTTCCGGCTCGGGCCGGTAAACCTTACGATCAATCAGGGCGACATCGTGTTTATCGTCGGCGAAAACGGCTGCGGCAAAACCACCCTGATCAAATTGCTGCTGGGGCTGTATGCACCGCAACAGGGTGAAATCCGCCTTGACGGGCAGCCCGTGACCGCCGAAACACGCGATGACTATCGCCAGCTATTCACCACGGTGTTTGCCGATTACTACCTGTTCGACGACGTGGTGCAAGGCGACATGCGCATCCCCCAGGATGCCGAGCAATACCTCAAGCGCCTGGAAATTGCGCACAAGGTCAGTATTACCGACGGACAGTTCAGTACCACCGACCTCTCTACCGGACAGCGCAAACGCCTGGCACTGATCAATGCCTGGCTCGAAGAGCGCCCGGTGCTGGTGTTCGATGAGTGGGCCGCCGATCAGGACCCGACCTTCCGCCGGATTTTCTACACCGAGCTGCTGCCGGACCTCAAGCGGATGGGCAAAACCATCATCGTGATCTCCCACGACGACCGCTACTTCGATGTGGCCGACCAACTGGTGCGCATGGACAGCGGCAAGGTCAGCACCGCGCTCGACATCGCCTGAGCCCTCCCGCAGACGCAATACGGTTGTGCTGAACACGACCGTATTGCGTCGTGAGCATGCTCATTGCCACCGGGGTTTCGGGGCGTCTTGCAAAAAAAATCAAGTATTCGCGGAACTGTTTCCGGTTTATCAATCGTGCTGCGTCTAATAACTATTCCCATTAACAAAAAAGAATTTTCCTTTCCTGGAGCCTAGGCACGCAATGCAACGACCACACTTGAGCCGGACCCCCCTTTCGATCGCCACGCAGCCTCAGCGCCTGCGCCGTACTCTGTTGTCCAGTGCCCTGATGGCGTCTGTATTGCTGGGATCATCCATTGCCCAGGCGGCTGCGGTGAACGTGAATATTCCGGCGCAATCGTTGAGCAGCGCCCTGCATGAACTGGGTAAACAGGCCAATCTGCAAATTCTGTACAGCCCGGATCAGGTTCAGGGTATCAACTCGCGCTCGGTGTCGGGTTCGCTGGAGCCGGTCAAGGCCCTGGAAACCCTGCTGCAAGGCAGCGGCATCTCCTACCAGCTCAATGGTGACACGGTGACTCTCGAGGCCAGGCAAGGCAATGGTCTGGAGCTGGGTGCCACAACCATTTCCGGACAAGGGCTTGGAACAGCGCTGACCACTGAAGACACCGGTTCATACACCACCGGTGCCAGCAACAGCTCGACCAAACTGCCGCTGTCGATCCGCGAAACACCGCAGACCGTGACCGTGATCACCCGCCAGAACATGGACGATCAAGGTGCGCAGAGCATCAGCGATGTGTTGCGCAATGCGCCGGGGATTTCCACGCAGGCCTACGACAGCGACCGCATGGAGTTCTCGGCGCGCGGCTATGCCATCACCAATTTCCAGTACGACGGTGTCAACTCCTTGTATGACGGCGTGTTCGATGAAGGCGCGACCAAGGTCGACATGGCGTTGTATGACCGCGTCGATATCGTCAAGGGCGCGACCGGCCTGCTGTCCGGCTCCGGCGACCCTTCTGCCACCGTCAACCTGATCCGCAAAAAACCGACCCGCGAGTTCAAGGCTTCGATCACCGGCAGCGTCGGTTCATGGGACAACTACCGTACCGAAGGCGATATTTCCGGTTCGTTGAATGACGATGGCAGCGTGCGCGGGCGACTGGTGGCAGCCTATCAGGATGCCGATTCGTACCTCGACCACTACTCGAAAAAGAACGAGGTGTTCTACGGCATTGTTGAAGCCGACATCACCCCCGACACACTGTTCACCTTCGGCATGGACTACCAGAACATCAAGCCGCGCGGCTCATCCTGGACCGGCAATCCGTATTATTTTTCCGACTACAGCAAAACGGACTTCAGCCGCTCGTTCAACCCGTCCACCGACTGGAGCCGCCGTGACGTAAAAGCCCAAACCGTTTTCGCCTCCCTTGAGCACCGCTTTGCCAACGACTGGAAAGTCAAAGGCACCCTGACCCAGCAGACCAATGACCATGACACCCAACTGGGCTCGGCCAGCGGCGGACGACCTGATCCGGTGACCGGTGAAGGCATGTTCTTCTACTGGGGCAAGTGGGAAGGCCATCGCGTACAGAACACCGCCGATATCAATGCCAGCGGCCCGTTCAGCCTGTTTGGCCGTGAACATGAACTGGTGGTGGGTTACACCTCGCAAGCCTCCAGACAAACCGGGGCAACCTTTGACGGCTCCCAATTCGGCCTGGTACCTGGCAGCATCTTTGACTGGACCGGCCACTACCCGCAGCCGGACTTCCCGAAAAACGGCAAGTATGAAACCAACGAACGGCAGAACAGCGCCTACCTTGCGGCCCGCTTCAAGCCTACTGACGACTTGTCGCTGATCCTGGGCAGCCGTCTGAGCGACTTCAAGTACGACAACACTTACAGCTATTAC
The DNA here is from genome assembly GCF_900475285.1 of Pseudomonas taetrolens. Taxonomy (NCBI): domain Bacteria; kingdom Pseudomonadati; phylum Pseudomonadota; class Gammaproteobacteria; order Pseudomonadales; family Pseudomonadaceae; genus Pseudomonas; species Pseudomonas taetrolens. The sequence goes on from NZ_LS483370.1 coordinate 2,838,938, forward strand.
GTACAAACCTCTACCTTCCAGGACAACCGCACCAGCTCCAAGCAACACGGCCGAGTGACGCCTTACGCCGGTGTGGTGTACGACCTGAACGACACCTACTCGCTCTACAGCAGCTACACCTCGATCTACAAACCGGTCACCGAAAAAAGCGCTTCCGGCACCACCCTCGCCCCCACTGAAGGCAACAGCTACGAAATCGGCTTGAAGGCGGCGTACTTCGACGGCCGCCTGAATGCCAGCGCGGCGGTGTTCCGTACCGATCAGAAAAAACTGCCAGTGCAGATCGGCACCAACGTCAACACCAACGAAGGCATCTACGAGAGCATTGACGGTGCCACCACCAAGGGCGTCGAATTTGAACTGGCCGGTGAGCTGCTGCCGGACTGGAACGTCATGGCCGGCTACACCTATGCCCAGACCAAAACCGCTGATGGCGATCGTCTGTATGGCTACCCGCTGGAAACCACCAAGCCGGAAAACGTGGCGCGGGTGTTCACCACCTATCGCCTGCCGGGCATGCTGAACAAAGTCACCGTCGGCGGTGGCGTGAACTGGCAGAGCCCGTTCTACGGCAAGATCTACAACGATGCGAAAGGCGACTACGACATCATCGAACAGCACAGCTATGCGCTGGTTAACCTGATGACCCGCTACGAGTACAACGAACATCTGGCCTTCAACCTCAATGCCAACAACGTCTTCGACAAGAAGTACCTGTCCGGCCTGGGCAACTTCAACACCACCTACTACGGCGAGCCACGCAGCTTGATGCTCACCACCAAATACACCTTCTAAGCGTTCGTCCGCTTCCAGCCAAAGCCCCGGGTCATTTGCCCCGGGCTTTGGCGTTTGGGCCCTCAAGCACTCGCGCTGCGCAACTTATTAGCGGGTCAATACGTGCCGCGCCGTCCTCCAGCCCTTACACTGATGGCCCCTTGCACACTGGCGCGATCATGGACCTCGACCTGGCCCGTACCTTCCTCGAAATCGTTCGCTACGGCAGCCTCGCGGGCGCCGCAGAGAAACTCCATGTCACCCAGACGGCCGTAACCGCGCGGGTGCAAAAACTCGAAGCCTTGCTCGGCGTAACACTGTTTGTGCGTAACCGGGCCGGCGCCCGCCTGACTTCCGACGGTGAAGCCTTCGTGGTGTATGCCAATCAACTGTTGCACACCTGGGAAGCCGCGCGACGTGATCTTCCCCGCCCCGAAGGAATGCACCAGATGTTGCATATCGGCGGTGAAGTCAGCCTGTGCAATCCACTGATCCTGAGCTGGGCCAAAGCTTTGCGTCAACACCTCGCCACCCACGCCTTGCGAGTGCAGATCCGTGACGGCGAGCAGTTGCTGCGACAGGTTGAAATGGGCCTGCTGGACGCCGCGCTGGTGTACCAGCCGACCTATTGGCCCGGGGTGCAGGTCGAGCAGTTGCTCGAAGAAAAACTGATCCAGATTCGCCGACCTGCTCTGCCCGAGCCTTATGTGTATGTGGACTGGGGTGAAGACTTTCGTCTGCGGCACGACGCGGCCCTGCCCGACAAGTCACGGGCGGCCATCAGTTTCAATCTGGGACCGGTAGCCCTGCACTACATTCTGGAAAACGGCGGCAGTGGCTATTTCCGTACACGCGTGGTCAAGAGCTACCTGGACAGCGGCGTGCTCGAACGCGTACCCAAGGCCCCGGAGTTCAGCTATCCGACCTATCTGGTGTACTCCCGCGAACGCGACAGCGCCGCCTTGCAACAGGCCATTGAGCTGCTGCGGGAAATGGTCAAGGAAGACGGCGACTGGTCGCAGCGCTGGGGACCGGAGATTTAAGCGGGATTAAAGCTTTCAGCTTTTCACTTTGCAGCCAATCCCTTAGGCTGCGAACGCTGGATCAACAAGGCTGTTCAACCGCACAGGTGGCCCATGACCGATCTCCCCCATGCCCGCGACAGCTGGCTAAGCTCCGTATCCCATCAACAATGGCTGCAGGACCAGGGCCAGGCGCTACTGGACTTCGCCAAGGCCTCCCGCGTGCCTGACGGTTTTGCCAGCCTGGACCGATTCGGCCAACGTCCAAATGACGCCCCTGCAGATACCGTGACCACCGCGCGCATGGTTCACAGCTTCGCCCTCGCCCATATCCAGGGGCTGCCAGGCTGCGCGCCGCTGATCGATCACGGGCTGGCGGCGCTCGACGGGCCATTGCGCGATGCCGAACATGGCGGCTGGTTCGCCGCTCCCCGGGCTCAAGACGGCAACACCCGCAAAGCCGCGTATCTGCATGCGTTTGTGGCCCTGGCAGCCGGCTCGGCGGCCGTGGCCGGGCGTGGCGGCTCGGCAAACTTGCTGGGTGATGCGGTAGAAGTGCTCGAAGCGCATTTCTGGTCAGAGGAGGAAGGCGCCTTGCTGGAGTCTTTTGCCAACGACTGGAGTGACTGCGAAGCGTATCGCGGAGCCAACAGCAACATGCACGGCACCGAAGCCTTTCTGTCGCTGGCCGACGTGCTGGACGAAGACCTGTGGCTCGATCGTGCCCTGCGGATCGCCGAGCGTGTGATCCACCAGCAGGCGGCTCAATCCGATTACCTGCCGGTTGAGCATTTCGATGCCCTGTGGCAACCCCTGCCCGACTACAACCGAGACAACCCGGCCGATGGTTTTCGCCCTTTCGGCAAAACACCGGGGCATGCCTTTGAATGGGCGCGCCTGCTCTTGCACCTTGAAGCTGCACGCAAGCAACGGGGACTGCCCTGCCCCGACTGGCTGCTGGAGGATGCCCGGCACCTGTTCCACAGCGCGTGCACCTATGGCTGGAATGTCGATGGCAATACCGGGATTGTCTACACCCTGGACTGGGACAACCGGCCGGTGGTGCGCGAGCGCCTGCACTGGACCCTGGCCGAAGCCGCAGCAGCCGCCGCCGCGCTGGTGCAACGTACCGGCGAGCTGGGTTATGAAGACTGGTATCAACGGTTCTGGGATTACATCGACCTGCACATGATCGATCGCCGTGATGGCAGTTGGCACCATGAACTGGGCCCGGACAATCTGCCGTCTGAAACCATCTGGCCCGGCAAGCCTGATCTTTACCATGCCTACCAGGCCACGCTGTTACCGCGCCTGCCGCTGGCGATCAGCCTGGCCAGCGCACTTAAACTGCGGCGTTAGCCTTTAAGTGGCGAAACACAGCGCCAGACCCAGCAACACTGCCGCAAGGCCGATGGGGAGGGTTCTTCTGAGCCATTGCACGCTGCTGGCGCGCTGTACCTCGTTCCCCCTTGCGGCCACCTGCCTCCAGGCCGCCAGGTGGTTCGGGCTTTCTGCCAGCCACGCCTTGAATACCTGACGCTCCGACGCGCAGGCATGACCTGACTCCAGCCGCAGCAACCAGCGAACCGCTGCCCGGGTAACGTCATCGACACGAGTAGGCTTGGACACGATAGATAACCAGACTTAAATGACAATAAGTCGCATTATCGACAACGCAGCGAAAATTGCAATCGCGATCTGCTACCAGCTTGAACGTAGCCTCGTTCCACTCGTCAACTGCTACGGAGTTGAGGGTCTTCTGTAGTCGTTGACGAAGGCTGCGATGGGGGCTGCAGCGAAAATGCCATTCGTAGCAGCGGTCGAGCCGAGCGAGGCCGCGTCCGGCTGCGCAGCAGTCGTAGAACGACGTAGCCTCGTTCCACTCGTCAACGGCTACGGATTTGAGGGCATCTTGTAGTCGCTGCCGAAGGCTGCGATGGGGCTGCAGCGAAAATGCCATTCATAGCAACGGTCGAGCCGAGCGAGGCCGCGTCCGGCTGCGCAGCAGTCGTAGAACGACGTAGCCTCGTTCCACTCGTCAACGGCTACGGAGTTGAGGGTCTTCTGTAGTCGTTGACGAAGGCTGCGATGGGGCTGCGGCGAAAAAGCCATCCGTAGTAGCGGTCGAGCCGAGCGAGGCCGCGTCCGGCTGCGCAGCAGTCGTAGAGCGACGTAGCCTCGTTCCACTCGTCAACGGCTACGGAGTTGAGGGCATCTTGTAGCCGCTGCCGAAGGCTGCGATGGGGCTGCGGCGAAAAAGCCATTCGTAGCAGCGGTCGAGCCGAGCGAGGCCGCGTCCGGCTGCGCAGCAGTCGTAGAACGACGTAGCCTCGTTCCACTCGTCAACGGCTACAGAGTTGAGGGTCTTCTGTAGTCGCTGCCGAAGGCTGCGATGGGGGCTGCGGTGAAAAAGCCCATGCGTTTTAGCGACCGCCGCCCAGGTCGATAAAGGTGCCGGTGGCGTACGAGGCCTTGTCGGAGAGGAGCCAGACAATGGCTTCGGCAACTTCTTCGGGACGACCGCCACGGCCCATGGGGATGTTCGACTCAAGTTTGCTGACCCGCCCGGGATCACCGCTCAAAGCATGGAAATCGGTGAAGATATAACCCGGCCGCACCGCGTTGACCCGAATCCCTTCGCCTGCCAGCTCCTTGGACAACCCCAGGGTGAAGGTATCCAGCGCCCCCTTGGAGGCCGCGTAATCAACGTATTCGCCAGGCGAACCCAAGCGGGCCGCCACCGAAGACACGTTGACAATATTGCCGCCCTGGCCACCGTATCGGGGCGACATGCGCAATACCGCATGCTTGGCGCACAGGATCGGGCCCAGCACATTGGTTTTGAGGGTATGCATGATGCGCAGCTCGGACATCTCGTCCAGGCGCGACTTGTGCCCCACCGTCCCGGCATTGTTGACCAGCGCCGTCACCGGCCCCAACTCCAGGTCAACCCGGGCAAACAGGCTGTTGACTTCATCTTCGTCGCTGACATCGGCTTGCACGGTGATCGCCTGAGCACCCAATGCACGCACCTGCTCCAGCACTTCATGGGCAGCCGCATCATCCGCCAGGTAGTTGATACAAATACGATAACCCTGCCGCGCCGCCAGCACGGCAGTGGCTGCACCGATCCCTCGGCTGCCACCGGTGATCACGATCACTTTATCCATAAATCCGCGTTCCCCATTCATCGGTGTAAGACTGACGCCCAGAATAACCGCGAAGGGTCGGCTTTGTCAGGCCTATGTCAAGGCGTGACCCAGGCCGTTTCAGAGCAGAAAAGGACAGAACGCTTATTTGCGTTTGTAGCTCTTCTTTCCACTTGGCGTGAGGCAATACACCCCGCCCCGCGGCCCCGTGCAATAACCACCGCTGCCGCACGAACAGTCCTGATCTGCGTTCAACAGTGGCTGGCGTTGCGTCGCAGAGGGCGAATTGCGTGTCCCCATAACCCTGCTGCAGCTTTTCCGGGAAGCACTGATCGACCCGTCATTGCACACAAACGTCTCGCCATCGCAGCCCGCTATCCCGCCTTTTCTCCCCGAACACGGCTGATTGGCGGCCATCGACACGACGCCGAACAGCATTGCGCAAATCAACACCAGGGACTTCAAGCCCATAATCATGGCTGTCTGATTCATTACGTGAGCCTCAAGTAGTGGCCTCATGCTATCAGCTCGATCCCCACCCATGACTTTTTCCTGACGCCAAGCTGAACATGAAACATTATTAAGAAACGTTTCAGCTTTTTCGTAGCAAAATGTGCTCACTGCTGAGAAGGCTTATCAGGTGACGGTATGACCCGCATTTTGACCATCGAAGACGATGCCGTAACAGCGCAAGAGATTGTGGCTGAGTTGAGTAGCCATGGCCTGGAAGTAGACTGGGTTGCCAATGGCCGCGAAGGTCTGGTGCGCGCGGTCAGTGGCGATTACGACCTGATTACCCTGGATCGCATGCTCCCCGAGCTGGACGGGCTGGCGATTGTCACCACCTTGCGCACCATCGGTGTCAGCACGCCGATTCTGATGATCAGCGCGCTGTCCGATGTCGATGAGCGCGTACGGGGCCTGCGGGCTGGTGGGGATGATTACCTGACCAAGCCTTTCGCCAGTGACGAAATGGCTGCTCGGGTCGAAGTCTTGCTGCGCCGTAAGAGCCCGACTGACAAGCACGAAACCTCGCTGCGCGTGGCCGATCTCGAGCTTAACCTGATCAGCCGCGAGGCTAGCCGCGCCGAACAGCAATTGAGCCTGTTGCCCACCGAATACAAATTGCTGGAATTTCTGATGCGCAACACCGGGCAGATCCTCTCGCGCATGATGATTTTCGAAGAAGTCTGGGGTTATCACTTCGATCCGGGCACGAATCTGATCGATGTGCACATTGGCCGCCTGCGCAAAAAAATCGATCCTCCGGGCCAGGTTCCCCTGATTCGCACCGTTCGAGGCTCGGGTTATGTCATTGCTGAACCCCTCTAAGGGCTGGCGTTCTTCCAGCAGCCGGTTGCTGGCGCTGTACAGTTTTCTGTTCGTGGCCTGGAGCTGCATCCTGATGGGGGTGCTGTACCACGAGGTATCGGTTTATCTGGCTGATTTGGCCAAGCACTCGCTCATGCAACGCCAGCACTTGTTTGCACGCTTCGAAGGCGCCCAGCTGGACGAAGCGCTCGCCACCAGCATGACCTTTGACTTGCGGACCGTAGATGCCTACGGCCTGTTCGATGCACAACTAAAACCGCTGAGCGGGCCGATTCAGGCCATTCCCGACGACCTGCCACTGGATGGCAAAATCCACGAACTGAGCACCTGCATCACTGCCGACGATCCAAATCTGCCGCAAGACAGCTGCGATGCGGTGGCCACGCGTACCGGCGATGGTCGCTGGCTGATCCTTGTACGCGATAACGGTTCGCTGTTTGCCGTAACACGGATTATTTTGCATGCCTTGTTCTGGGGGCTGTCACTGACCATCATCCCCGGCATTGCAGGCTGGCACTTGCTGCGCCGGCGCCCGCTCCAGCGCATTCGAGCGATCCAGGCCAGTGCCGAAGCCATCGTCGCAGGGGATCTGACGTACCGCTTGCCGCTGTCCAATCGACGTGACGAGCTGGACATGCTGGCCGCCATCGTGAATGCCATGCTCGACCGTATCGAACGGCTGATGCACGAGGTCAAAGGTGTATGCGACAACATCGCCCATGACCTGCGCACCCCGCTCACCCGCTTGCGCGCTCAGCTGTACCGGATTCAGCAGCAAGCGGGCGAAGGCTCTCCCGAAGCGCTGCAGCTGGATCAGGTCATCGGCGAAACCGACACCTTGATGGCACGCTTTCGCGGCCTGTTACGGATCTCTGAACTCGAAGACCAGCAACGACGCTCAGGTTTCCTTCAACTCGATCCGCTACCGCTGCTTCAAGAACTGTACGATTTTTACCTGCCTCTGGCAGAGGAAGGCCAGGTCACGCTAACGCTGGACGTACCAAATACCTTGCCCAGCCTCAACGGCGACCGGGCCTTGTTGTTTGAGGCGCTGGCCAATCTGCTCAGTAACTCGATCAAGTTCACCCCGCCCGGTGGTGAGGTCATTCTGCGTGCAGCCAGCGAGTGCACCAGCCCGTGCATTGAAGTGCTCGATACCGGCCCCGGTATTCCTGAAGCCGAACGCGAGGCGGTGTTTCAGCGCTTTTATCGCTGTGATGACCAACACGGAGGTTTCGGACTGGGCCTGTCCATCGTCGCGGCCATCGTCAATCTGCATGGTTTTACGCTGGATGTACGCAACCGGGAGACTTCAGGGGCCTGGCTGACATTGCATTGCCGGCAACGCCTGATCAAGGTCAATTGAACCCTGTTCGCAGCACGGATTATGCCGCCAATTTTTATTCTAAAAGGAAATATATAAATCGTTTTATATTCTTTTTTAAAAGTTAATTTACCTGCAAGACTCTCGTCATACCGCTTCCAACTCATGATGAGAACGAAATGAAAAAAATCACTGCCCTCACCGCTCTGACCCTGGCCGTTTTGTCCGGCCTGGCCCACGCCGATCGTCTGGATGACATCAAAAAATCCGGTGTGCTGCGCGTGGCCGCGTTTGACAGCAACCCGCCGTTTGGTTTTGTAGATGCCAACAGCAAGCAAATCGAGGGCCTGGACGTGGATTACGCCAAGGCCATTGCCGACAAGCTGGGGGTAAAACTGCAGTTGCAACCGACCAATCCGGCCAACCGCGTACCGCTGCTGGTGGCCAACAAGGTGGATCTGGTACTGGCCAACTTCACCATCACCCCGGAGCGGGCCGAGCAGGTGAACTTCAGCATCCCGTACTTCGCATCCGGTCAGCAGTTCATCGTCAAGAAAGGCACCTTGAACAACCCTGAAGAGCTGAACAAATGGCGCGTTGGCGTCGACAAAGGCACGGTGAACGAAGGTGTCCTGCGCGCCAAATACCCGGGTGCCAAAGTGGTGGCCTACGATGACACGCCTTTTGCCTTCACCGCCCTGCGCAACGGCAATGTCCAGGCCATCACCCAGGACGGCCCAAAACTGATTGGTCTGCTGGCCAACGTGCCGGACAAGGACAAATACGAAGTGCCACCGTTCACCATCTCCAACGACCTGATTGGCGTGGGTATTCCAAAAGGTGAAACCGCGCTGACGGAAGTGGTTAACCAGACCCTCGCCGAACTGGAAAGCAAAGGTCAGGCACAAGCCATTTATGACACCTGGTTCGGTCCAGCCACCAAGACCCCGCTGACTCGCCTGTACAAGATTGGCGACAAGAGCTGATCACCCGCACCGCACCTTGAAGCCCGTTCCGGTTAACCGGACGGGTTTGTTCGTTTCTGGATGGACGCTGTTTTATGTTCGGTGAACTGCTTGGCCCGCTCTACCTGCACTGGCTGCTCGATGGTTTTGTCCTGACCCTGATCCTCTCGCTCCTGACCTGCCTGGTGGCCACCGGGCTCGGTTTTTTGTTGTGCCTGGCGCGCATCTCTTCAACCCGTCTCTGGTCATGGCCGGCACGCGCCTATCTGGCCGTGTTCCGCAATACTCCGCTGCTGGTGCAGCTGTTTTTCTGGTATTTCGCGGTCACCGCGATGCTGCCCGAAGGCTTGGTGATGTGGCTGAACCAGCCCCGCAGCCTGTCGCTGGGGCGGCTGGAGATAGAATGGCCATCGTTTGAGTTCATTGCCGGATTCTGGGGGCTGACGCTCTACACCAGCGCGTTTATCAGCGAAGAGTTCCGCGCCGGGGTCAGCTCTGTACGCATTGAGCAGCGAACCGCCGGTCTGGCGTTGGGGTTCAGGCCGGCTCAGGTGTGGCGCTACATTGTGTTCCCGCAAGCCCTGCGCACCGCACTCGGGCCGCTCCTGGGGCAATACATGAACGCGCTGAAAAACTCCTCGCTGACCATGGCCATCGGTTTGGCCGAACTGTCTTACGCCTCGCGTCAGGTCGAGACGCAAACCTTCAAGACCTTCCAGGCATTCGGTTTTGCAACCCTGTTGTACGTGCTGAGCATTGCCCTGATCGAAGTGGTCGGCCAATTGATTGCACGCAGCAAGTGGTATCGCCAGGGCGTGGTGTAACCCATGGACTTTTCGGTCATTAGCGACAATCTGTCGTATTTCCTGATCGGCGCTTACCCCAACGGCCCGCTGGGAGGCGCCGCGCTGACCCTGGTGCTGAGCGTGTTGTCAGGGGTGATTTCGGCGTTGCTGGGGCTGCTGCTGGGCATCTCACTGGTGATGCTGCGCGGCTGGAGTCGCTGGGTGTTGCTCGGCGTGCTCGGCTTTTTGCGGGCCATCCCGGTGGTGATGTTGATTTTCTGGAGCTACTTCCTGCTGCCCATCGTGTTCAAGGTCGATGTGCCAGCCCTCGCCACCGTGGTGTGTGCCCTGTCGCTGATTGGCGGCGCCTACCTGGCGCACTCGGTACATGCCGGCATCAGCAGCTTGCCGCCCGGGCAATGGGCAGCAGGCAAGGCGTTGGGGCTGAGCCCATGGCAGGTACTGCGGCTGATCATCCTGCCGCAAGCATTGCCCATGATGCTGCCCTCTTTCCTCAATCAATGGATCTCGTTGATCAAGGACACCTCGCTGGCCTATGTGATCGGCGTCGGTGAACTGTCGTTTGTCGCGACACAGGTCAGCAATCGGGTGATGGTGCACCCGACCGAGATTTTCCTGTTTGTGGCGGTGGTGTATTTCGTGTTTTGCAGCAGCCTGGACCTGATCGCCAATCGCTGGGTCAAGTCCAGGAACGTGCCCGGACAGCGGTAATGTCGGCGCCCTTCAGGCTGAAAGGAACGCCTGCACCACAGCCCACACCGGTACAAAGCCTAACGGCAACCAGACCGCCAGCCGTGGCCGGTAAGGCAGCAGCATCAGCAGTGCGAAGCCGCTCAGCGAGATCAGGCCAAACCAGCCGATGGCGCCCATGCCCCACCCCCAGGCCTGCCCGCAGAAATACCCGCTCAACCCCAGGCTGATCCAGCCGGTTGCGCGAAACAGGCGGCGCAAGCGGGTTGACGGCGCTGTGTGCCAGACCTGTTTGTAGTGCCGCTCCAGCCCCTGGCAGAGCGCGAGCATGCCCACGTAGGCAAATGCCCAGGCGAGAAAATAATCAGCCAGCATGTCCGTTCACCTCGGCCAGTGCAGCGGTCTTTTTACGAGGCGCCCGTGCAACTGCGGGTTGCGATACCTTCCACGCCGCCCATAACAGCAAGCCCCCCAATCCCATCGTCACCAGCTCCAGGCACAAACGTCCAGGCAGCGCCCAGGGTTGATCCACCGTCAACAGGCTGAGCAGCGGCAAGCCCAGGCACATCACGCCGGCCAGCCCCAACTGTTCGCGCCAAGCCTTCATGTGCGGGCGGAGTACGGCATGCAGCAGGCTCAACGCCCATGCACCAAAAAACACATTCAATTCGGCATCCGCACGTTGTGCCATGTCGACCGGCAGCAGGCGGTTGCCCCACAGCAAACCGATGCAGGCCAGGCTCAGACCGGCCATGACCGCAATGTTGATGGCTTCGACGCCGCGATACAGCGCCTGTGCAACCCGGCTTTCACTGGCGTATTTGCGTCGCCGCTTGACGGTGAACAGCACCAGCCCGCTGGCGATCATGGCGCTGCTGACCAGCCCGCAAATGAAGTAGACCCAGCGCATCGAATACCCGCCGAACTGAGCGAAGTGCATGCCGGAAATGACCTGGTGCGTGAGGACGCTGTTGCGCATCTCGCGAGGCCCGGACAATTGCTCGCCCGTCACACCGTCAAAGCGCATGCCCGAGCCCTTGGTCAAGGCAATCCGGTTGCCCAGCAGCGCCCGGATCTGGATTTCGGCATTGTCCTTGCCCGGATTGGTGATGCTCACGCCCCTCAGCGGGCCCATTACCTCGCGCGCCTTGACCAGCAGAGGCTCCAGTGCGACCAGAGGTGCCGGCTCGGTGGTCACCGAACGCCTGGCCTCGAGCACCGGCGGCGCGCCATCCTGGGCTTTGAAGAAGGCCTCGCGGTTGCCGTCGAATATCGCGTCCATGGCTGCAGGCATGTAGATCACCAAAAAAATCGCCAGCCCGGTGTAAGTGATCATCAGGTGAAACGGCAACAGCAGCACGGCGCTGGCATTGTGCGCATCGAGCCAGGAGCGCTGGCCTTTGGCGGGACGAAAAGTGAAGAACTCCTTGAAGAACTTCTTGTGAATCACAATGCCGCTGACCAGTGCCGCAAGCATGCCCATCGCCATAAGCCCCACCAGGTAGATCCCGATCATGCCGGGCATGTGCAAGGTGAAGTGGAACAGGAAAAAGAATCGGCCGCCCGCCGTTTCACGCACCGGCAATACCTCCCCCGTGCCGGGGTCAAGAGTTACCGAAACACCATCGCGGCGCCCGCCGGTCGAAGCCTGCAACTCCGGCGTGCGCGCAGTGGGCAGGCTGATGCCCCACTGCCCGGCGTCCGGCTCGTGAGCCTGCAGGTACGCCAGTCCACGTTGCACAGCCTGCTCATCGGTGAGGTGATGCGCGGGCAGTTCGGGGTGCAACCAGTTGTCGATCTCCTGATCGAACACAGCCAGGCTGCCGGTCAAAAAAATCATGAACAACAACCAGCCGACAATCAGGCCGCCCCACGTGTGCAGCCAGGCCATCGATTGGGTCAGGGTCTGTTTCATCCCAGGCGCTCCAGCAATTGAGGCCAAAAACCAATGGCGGCCAAAGGCAGCGCCAGGGCCGCCCCCATCCACGCCGACCATTGATGACGTGCTGCAAACGCCCACAGGATGGCGAAGGTGTAGATCACGAAGGACAACAACCCGGCGACAATCACCGAGTCGACGTCGTCCAGCGGCAACAGGCGCGCCAGTGCTGCGGTAAACGCGTAGGTAAAGGCATAGCCGCCGATCACTGCAGCCAGTGTGCGCGACAGGATCTGCACCCAGGCCGATGTAACGAGTTTCATGATGTCCATCCTCGACTCCCAGGACGCCGATGATAAACACTCTCATTTAAGAGTAAAGGCTATATGACACTCATTGTTATTCTCTGCCGTGACTGCAGGCCTGTTTGCGGGCTTGCTGCGGGAAAAATAAATCAAAGTGTTTGCATAATCCGTCACAACTTGAGAGAAACTCCGCGCGAAATCGTTGTTCTACTTCATTTATCCGGACTTGCATCATGACTCACGAACTGCAGATCACCGACCTCGTACCAGGCGACGGCAAAGCCGCAGTCAAAGGCGCGCTGATCACCACCCACTACACCGGCTGGCTCGAAGACGGCACGGTGTTCGACTCGTCATTCGAGCGCGGCAAGCCTTTTCAGTGCGTGATTGGCACCGGGCGCGTGATCAAGGGCTGGGATCTGGGGGTCATTGGCATGCTGGTGGGCGGCAAGCGCAGACTGCAGGTCCCGGCACACCTGGCCTATGGTGAAAGAAGCATGGGCGCGCATATCACGCCGAATTCAAACCTGACGTTTGAGATCGAACTGCTGGAAGTGCTGACACGCGATGACTGAGGTCTTGGCCGGCTATTGTATTTTCAAGGGAGTTGAACGGTGCTTAATCAAGTGACCCGGCATTTTTTATCAGTGCTACCGCTGATCGTACTGGCGGGCTGTAGCAGCCAGAACACCCAGCCCCTGCCTAACCTGACGCCGGAGCAAGCCCGCACCCGCATTGTGCAGTTAATGCCGGCCAAAACCCCGGATCGCCAGGGCTGGGCCACTGATCTCTATGCAGCGCTTTCCGCACAAGGGCTCGCGGCCAGTGACGAGAACCTGTGTTCCGTGCTGGCCGTGACCGAACAGGAATCGACCTTCCAGGCTGACCCACCCGTGCCGGGCCTGCCCAAAATCGCACGCACCGAGATCAACCGTCGTGCCAGCCAACTGCACATCCCTGCCTTCCTCGTGCGCAGTGCACTCGACATCACCTCGCCCACGGGCAAAACCTACAACCAACGCCTGGATGCCGCCCGTACCGAAGGGCAATTGAGCGCGATCTTCGATGACTTCATTGGCATGGTGCCCTTGGGTAAAAGCCTGTTTGGCAGCCTGAACCCGGTGCACACCGGCGGCCCGATGCAGGTCAGCATCGCCTTCGCCGAGAAACAGGCGCGGGACTACCCGTACCCGGTGGCCCACTCGATCCGCCAGGAAGTGTTTACCCGACGCGGCGGCCTGTATTTCGGCAGCGCCCATTTGCTGGGTTATCCGGTCGATTACACCCAATCGCTGTACCGGTTTGCCGATTTCAACGCAGGCTGGTATGCCAGCCGCAACGCCGCTTTCCAGAATGCTGTGAGCCTGGCCTCCGGCATCCCGTTGACGCTGGATGGCGACCTGACCATTCCCGGTTCTTACAAACTGGGCTCGACCGAACGCGCGGTCCGGGCGCTGCGCACGCAACTGGATCTCAGCGACAACGCCATCCGCCGCCAGCTGGAAAAGAGCGACAGCCTGGACTTCAACGAAACTGATGTCTATCAGCGGGTCTATGCCCTGGCAGAGCGCCAGCAAGGCAAGCCCCTACCCCGCGCCATGCTGCCGGGGATCACCCTGCAAAGCCCGAAAATCACCCGCAACCTGACCACTGCGTGGTTTGCCAAGCGGGTGGATGATCGTCGACAGCGGTGCATGAGCCGGGCAAAGACGCTGCCCAAGCCCTGAAACAAACGTAGCACCCAGTTCAGATCCGAACTGGGTGCTTGAAATAATCCGCATGCGGAGTATCGTAGAACTTAACCTCATCCAAGGAGCGCGCCATGGGTCTCCCTGCCCGTCATGCCGAAGCCGACATCACCAGTGGTGATGCAGGTCGCGTGGCCCTGACTTTTTTCTTCAACCTGATGGAACATTGGGGTTGCAGCAAGGAGCAGCAGTGCACGCTGCTGGGATCGATCGGCAACACCACCTATTTCAAATACAAAAAGCTGCCCAATGTACGGTTGCCCCACGACACGCTGGAGCGTATTTCGTACCTGATGGGTGTGCACAAGGCATTGCGCATTCTGTTCAGCAATCAGCCTGAGCGCGCCTATGAATGGGTGCACAAGGCCAATGCCGCCCCGCCGTTCAACGGGCGCAGTGCCATGGCGTACATGCTCGCCGGGCGGGTCGTCGACTTGGCTGACGTGCGTCGTTATCTGGATGGGGTACGCGGCTGATGCCGGCGCGGTTGCCGGGCTGGAACAAGGCCTACCGCCTGATCAACAGCGCATTTCCGCCAATCTCGGTGTTTGAGGACACCGTAGATCCGGCAGATCTGGAGATCGCCTATGCCCTTGAGAGCCTGACCAACGACCGCTTGCGCGACCAGGCCGGCCTGCTGGACCGGGTCAGGCCCGAGGATCGCCTGTCCGGCGAGGGCTCGACACCGGTTATGGCCGCCTTCACTCATATCGGTCGAGCCAGCCGCTTTACTGATGGCAGTTATGGCGTTTATTACTGTGCCAGCAGCCTTGAAGCTGCGATTGCCGAAACCTGCTTTCATCAGGCGCAATTCTGGCGCGCCACGCAGGAAGCCAGCATTGAGATCACCCTGCGCACTTACATCAACAAGGTGCTCAAGCCCATGATCGATGTGCGCGACGACGCCAGCCTGCATCAGCCATCAACGGCCGGTTACGCGGTGTCCCAGGCCTTCGCCCGTCCCCATCGGGAACAAGGCGCCTGGGGCCTGCTCTACAACAGTGTGCGCCTGAGTGGTCATGAATGCGTTGCAGCGTTCCGTCCACCGGCGCTGTCCATCCCTGTGCAGGGGCCGCACTTGCGGTATGTCTGGGACGAAAAGGCGCAGGACATCGCATGGGTGCTGCAAGTCAGTGAAGTGGCTTTCAAACCCGCCGGGTAAACCCGTTCAGTCGGGGGTCAAACGGTGTAGTGCTTGAACAGCTCTTCCTTGATAATCAATAACGCGTCTTCGTAATAGCGCTCGCCCCGGGCTTCGCTGAGCAACACTGAGCGCACACTGCCTTCTCCTTCGCTCGGGGTGTGCTCACAGGTCAGGTAAAACTCGGCAGTCTCGGGCTTGAACTCCAGGTAATAAAACAGCTCGCGGCCTTCGCGGTGCCAGTAACCTATTTCTCTGCGCATGGAATTGCCTTGTTCGGTCCGGGTAAAAAGGGACAGATTACCTTACGACGCTGCGCAGCCGTAGCCGTTGACGATTACCTTTGTAGCCGCTGCCGCAGGCTGCGAAAAGGGCCGTAGGGCTTTCAAGAGCGGCTACAGAATCGAGGGAGTGTCCATGCAGTGTCAGATCCGACCGGCTATCCCGGCCGATGCGCCCGCCATCAGCGCGGTCATCATCACCACGTTGCGTGAGTCCAATGCGCGGGACTATTCGCCGCAGATCATCGCCGACGTCGAGCAGCACTTTTGCCCGACCTCGATCCTGTCACTGATGGGCAAGCGCCAGATGTACGTCGCCGTCATCGGGCAAGACGTCGTCGGCACCGCCAGCCTTGATCAGGCTGTGGTACGCAGTGTGTTCATCCGTCCGGATTGCCAGCGCCTTGGCATCGGCCAGCGCTTGATGGCACGTCTCAAGGACGCCGCCCTGGCGGCACATCTCGATGAACTGCATGTCCCCTCTTCGCTGACTGCAGAGTCTTTCTATGCCCGACTGGGCTTTCGCAAGGTCCGCGATGAATTCCACGGTGAGGAACGCACCGTGATCATGCACCTGCGTCTGGACGCTTAAACCGTCTCACGACTATGCTGAGGCCGATGATTCCCTCAGTAGCGTTGCGCTCACCCTGTCCTCCCGGCGCCTGCATTTGCGAGCGGGAGCAGCTGTTGACGACGTCCGAAGGCAATCTGCGGATCTTCAGCCTGACCCGCCAGGCCGAAAAAATCCTGCTGGAGCGGCTGGAAAATGTTCAAAGCCTGAGCGACCTCGAACACATGCAGCGCCGGATGTACGAGCAACTGGGCATCCAGGTGCAGATCGAACCTGGTTTCAATGAGGTGCGCACCATGCGCGGTATCAGCATCCGCATTGCTGAACAACCCGGGCTGTGCCGAAAAACCCGCCAGTCGATCCCGGCTGCTATCCGCCGGGCCCTGGAGAAACGCCCGGAAATCGCCTACAAGCTACTGGACGGTCACGACTTGCTGCGCGATACCTGAATCAACCCTGAAACCCGCATACAGCCATAGCAGCAGGCTTTTTTATGGCGTTACAATGAATTCACTTGCTATCGCCTTGATAGCTACCCTATAAGCGCGTCTTTTAATTCAATAGAGTCTTAACATGAGCACCGGATTCACCGAGGACGAAATGCGCAGAGCGCTCGGCCTTGACACACCAGCACCCGCTATTGCCCCCCACGCCGAACCCAAAATCGAACCCGCAGCCTCCATACCCGTGACAGCACCGCCCAAGGCGATACCCCGTACGCCGGTAAAGCGCCGTGGGCCGATGCTGCGTGTGACGTTGCAGGTGAGCAAGGTATACGACGGAGAAGAAACCCTGTTTGTCCATGATGCCAAGACCCTGAGTCGGTTCGATGCCGAGCAGGAAGCCAAAAAAGCCTTGGCCAAAGCCGGCTTCAAATATTTTGTGGTCGAGTCCATCGTCACCGTGGACTAAGGTTTCAGGTGCCGCCGGATAATTGGATCTGGCTAAACGTCGCCGTACAGGGCATCCTCCGCGACTTTTTAATGCGCAGCCGTCGCTCCCTGCCGAGCGTATCCAGCCAAGGAATCTGTCCATGCAAGACCAGCCCCTGAACGCCGCCGACTTCGACGCCATCGAAAGCACCCTGCTTAAATATGGCGACGACCATTCGGTCCTTAACCCTTCAGAACTCGACGGTTATTTCACTGCCCTGGTGTCCAGCCCTGAGCAAGTGGATATTGCCGAATGGTTTCCGGGAATCTGGGGCGGGCAAAATCCGGCCTGGGAAACCCCTGATGAAGCCAAGCAGTTCATCGAACTGAGTGTGCGCCACATCAATACCCTGGCCCGCCAGCTGGCAGAAGACAGCGCCGCCTTCGCGCCGCGCTTCGAACAGACGGAACACCTGGGACACGACGTGACCCTGGCTGAAGAATGGTGCTTCGGTTACCTGCGCGGCGTGGCCGTCGCCAACTGGACACCACTGCCGGCCATCCAGGCTACATTGCTGCAGGCTATCTCCGACTGCGCCGAGCAGGACAACTTCGAATTGCCGCAAGACCTGGACGTGGTTGCGCACCAGCAACGTGTGGCGGCCATTGCGCCTGCAGTACGTGCATTGCATGACTACTGGCTGAGCCAGCGCTGAATTCGCAGGCGCACTCACACTCTGCAGGCACTGCCGCGGCGGCAGTGCCTACTTAAGTCATTCGCCAGGACACAGGCCCCATGATCACCCTCACCCACTTTGACACCCCGTGCAGCGAGCCGATCAACAGCCAGATCCTTCAACTCGTCGTTGATCATCTCAGCGACATCAGCGCGATGGAAATCGCCCCGAGCAATCTGCTGTACAGCGTCTATCAGTATGCAATCGGCTATGAAGTGCATCTGTATCTGGAGGCACTCGGTGGCGCAAAAGGGATCGCCGTTGAGTTGATTGTTGCAACGGACGAACAAGACCCGGACACCGTCATCGGCTTTGCCCTGTATTTACCAGTCAAAGATGATCCACAGGCCTGCGGCATTGCTTATATGGCTGAACGGGCCAGTCACCGGCATCTGGGCGTGAACCGGGCCATGCTGCAGGAGGTAGTGCGCCGTTACCCCCACACCGAACTGACCTGCAGCGTCAGCAAGGTCCCGGCGCTCGAGGGCATGGGCTTTCAAGTCATCGGCACCCGTGGCCCGCAAGTGCTGATGAATACCCGTGATCACAGCACGGACGGCTTGATGGGCATCCTCGACGTCGCCGCCATCTACAGCTCGACGGAAGTACGCCAGATTCATACCTATCTGCTGCAGCGCAACGGCAAGAAAGCCATGCTCGAGGCAGAGAAAAAACGCGACCGCCAGATCGATCAACTGACCGCCAAAGCCCGGGCCTTTGTGGCTCAACGCCTGGCGTAAAACCGCTGCACCCGGTCAACGCGACAGGCACCAGCGCGAAGGCGATCGGCTGCGCGGCCAAGGTGCCTGTACGTTTGTGAGTGGCCCGCAGCCCGGAAAATAACGCATCATGGGCCCCCTGCGTCCAGAGGAAACCTTCATGCGCGTTCAATTCACCCTGTTAACCCTGGGACTGGTGTTCACCACTTCAGCCCTGGCCACTGAGGAAACGCAGTTGGTCGAGTCGATCAACGCCTGGCGTAGCCAGGTCCAGCACTGCGCCGGGCAAGTGTCTCAGGAGTTGCCCCCCCTGGCAGCCGACCCGCGCCTGGTGCTGGCGCCCAATAGTTATGGTGATTTGCAAGGCGCACTCGGCCGTGCCGGCTATCCGATGGTCACGGTGCAGGCCATCACCCTGTCCGGGCCACGGGATGCGCAAGCTGCCATGAAGGCGGTGCAGGAAAGCTTCTGCAAAGTTGTGCTCGACCCGCAATTTGTCGATATCGGTGTCAGTCGCGACCAACGCAACTGGAAAATTGTACTGGCCCGCCCGCTGTTGACCGGGAAACTGGGTGACTGGCAGGTCGAGGGTCAGAAAGTACTGGAGCTGATCAATATCGCGCGCACCCAGCCACGTCAATGCGGTAGCCAGGCCTTTGCCGCCGCCACTGCGCTGACCTGGAATGCCACCCTGGCGAGCGCAGCCGAAGCCCATGCCCGGGACATGGCCAATAACAACTACTTCGATCACAAGAGTCGCGAGGGAAGCACTCCGGGAGATCGTGCAGAGTTGTCCGGCTACATCGGGCAGCAGGTCGGTGAAAACATCGCCGCCGGACAAGACACGCCGAACACCGTGGTTGCAGGCTGGCTGGCCAGTCCCGGACATTGTGCGAACGTGATGAACCCGGGGTTCAAGGAGTTGGGCGCCGCCTATGCGGTGGACCCTAAAAGTGACGCGGGGATTTACTGGACGGCGTTGCTCGGAACGCAGTGAATGCGTTGACCTGCGAGGAAGCAGCCCCACCCGATCCTGTCGGGCGGGGCCGTTTTTTTTACAGCGCCATGTCAGCCGCTGGATTGCTTGGCGCAGGCGTGGCCGGCGCAGCAGGTGCTGCTTGTGTCGCGGTTGCAGCCGGGATAGCCGGTGGCGGAGTCAGTTGCAGGACTTCGCTGGTGTATGCCCACTCCTGAGCAACGCGCTCAGGCGAACCGTTGAGCTTGGTGCCGTAGCTCGGAACGATCTGGTGCAGCTTGGCTTGCCACTCAGG
Source organism: Pseudomonas taetrolens (assembly GCF_900475285.1). NCBI lineage: Bacteria > Pseudomonadati > Pseudomonadota > Gammaproteobacteria > Pseudomonadales > Pseudomonadaceae > Pseudomonas > Pseudomonas taetrolens. The sequence continues at coordinate 2,858,524 of NZ_LS483370.1, forward strand.
GCTCGCTACCTTGTCCTTGAACACGGTTTCAAGCACGGTCAGCATGATCGGGGCTGCAGTCGACGCACCGGGCGATGCACCCAGCAGGCCGGCAATGCTGCCGTCTTTCGCGCTGACGATCTCGGTGCCGAGTTTCAGCACGCCGCCCTTCTCTTCGTCACGCTTGATGATCTGAACACGCTGGCCGGCTTGCCACAGGCGCCAGTCTTGCGACTTGGCATTCGGGAAGTATTCTTTCAGTGCGTTCATGCGGTCTTCGTCGGACAACATCAGTTGACCGGCCAGGTACTCAACCAGCGGGTACTGCTCGACTCCCACCTTGGCCATTGGCCAGATGTTGTGGGTCGTGGTGCTGGTCAGCAGGTCGAAGTACGAGCCTTCTTTCAGGAACTTGGTCGAGAACGTCGCGAACGGGCCAAACAGGATAACGCGCTTGCCATCCAGCACGCGGGTGTCCAGGTGCGGAACCGACATCGGAGGCGCGCCTACCGAAGCCTTGCCGTACGCCTTGGCCAGATGCTGCTCAGCAATGGTCGGGTTCTCGGTGACCAGGAACGAACCACCAACCGGGAAGCCTGCGTATTCCTTGGCTTCAGGAATGCCGGACTTCTGCAGCAGGTGCAGTGCACCACCACCCGCGCCGATGAACACGAATTTGGCGTCGGTCTGGGCTTCGGAACCGTCTTTCAGGTTTTTGTACACCACACGCCACGAACCGTCTTCGTTACGCTTGATGTCCTGGACTTCGCTCGACAGCTTCAGCGAGAAGTTAGGCAGGGTTTGCAGGTGAGCCGCAAACTGGCGCGTAATTTCGCCGAAGTTCACGTCGGTACCCAATGGGGACCAGGTGGCCGCGATTTTCTGGTTCGGGTCACGCTCTTCCATCATCAGCGGAACCCACTTCTTGATTTGAACCGGGTCTTCGGAGTACTGCATGCCAGCGAACAGCGGGCTCGCCTGCAGCGCTTCGTAGCGCTTCTTCAAGAACTTGATGTTGTCGTCGCCCCACACAAAGCTCATGTGCGGCGTGGAGTTGATGAACGAGCGCGGGTCTTTCAGTACACCGTTCTTGACCTGCCAGGACCAGAACTGACGCGACACCTGAAAAGCTTCATTGATATCAATGGCCTTCGGGATTTCAACGTTGCCGTTCTTGTCTTCCGGCGTGTAGTTCAGTTCAGCCAAGGCCGAGTGACCGGTGCCGGCGTTGTTCCAGCCGTTGGAGCTTTCCTGTGCCACGCCGTCGAGACGTTCGATCATCTCCATCGACATGCCAGGTTCCAGCTCGTTGAGCCAAACGCCCAGCGTGGTGCTCATGATGCCGCCGCCAATAAGCACAACATCCACGTGTTTGGTCTCGGCAGCCTGCACGGACGAAAGCCCCATGCTCAGTGCCAGGCCCAGTAGCCCCTTGTTCATCTTTTTTAACATTTTGTCGTACCTAAGATAAAACGCCATCCGCCCGGTATACGACCCATGACTGAATCGACTCATTCCAGGCAGGTCGCCTGGGATCAAACAGCCATCAGGCCTTTTGCGGGCAGATATATAAGGCCTATGTTCACTATAGACCTCACTGATATGTACCTTGGACGCTGATCTCTTATTGGTTTTGGCTTCAGCAACTTGGGTGACATTTATGTTGTGTGTAACAGTCGTGGCCCATGACAGATTGGATCTGCCCAGCTCCTTCACGCCGCCCACTTTGTTGCCACTCCATCGGTCTCTGGCCACTTGAAGGTTCCTTCCCGGGAACCTGCACAGACTTGAAAATCCTGGGCGGCCAGCCTTTAAGCCGCGACATTCTACCTCAGGTGCCGGCATGGGCAAAAACGCATCTTTCATAGGGTTTTTAGCCCGACTGAAACGATTGGGTGACTGTGCGGCATTACACCTTGCACCCTGTCGCCAGTACGCGTGTAACGTGCCCCCGCAAACAGCCTGTTTGACCGCTGCCGCCCTCCCGAATGCAGGTCTTGCATGAAAGGGCATGCCGGCACAGGCCACTGTGACTTATCATTGCTGCTTTGCTCCGCTCTCCAACAGGATTCACCATGTCTTTAAGCAATCGCCATCAGGCGCAGTTCGAACGCCGCCTGATCAAATCCCTGACCGATGTCTGCGAGACGGCCAAAGGGCAAATCCCGGGTTTTGTCTGGCTGACCCATGCCGTCAACTATGAAGCTTTCCCGGTCAGCCTGAAGGTAGTCTGGGTATTCGACACCCAGGTCAGTAAAGACTTTGCCCTGGCGGATGGTGAGGCAGGCTATATGGTCGAACTGACGACCAGGGCCTTCGAGGACGCAGGCATCAAAGTGCGCAAGGTCGCCGACCACGTGTACTTCGACTCGGAAGAAGAGTGCCAGCGCGCCAATGGCGGCAACTGGCCAAAACGTTTGGCCCACAAACGCTAAATGGCCAAGGACATAGAGAATCCGTGCATCGCCGTGTGCCAGTTAAGCGGTGATCTGTGCGTAAGCTGTGGCCGGACCAAGGACGATATCCGCAAGTGGAAGCGCATGAAGCGGCCAGAAAAAATGGCCGCCGTGCAGCGCGCCAGCACGCGCTTGAAGAGCCTGCAAAAAAAGAACAGCTGACGCCGCTAGCTCAGGTAGTGGCGCAACCAGTCCAGCGTCCTGCTCCAGGCCAGGGTTGCCGCGGCTTCATCGTAACGAGGCGTCGAATCGTTATGAAAGCCGTGGTTAGCCCCAGGATAGATATAGGCTTCAAAGGTCTTGCCATTGGCCTTCAACGCTTGCTCGTAGGCGGGCCACCCCTCATTGATACGCGTGTCCAGCTCACCAAAGTGCAGCATCACCGGCGCCTTGATCCGACTGACATCCCCTGCATCCGGCTGACGCCCGTAAAACGACACTGCCGCCGCCAGTTCCGGATAAGCCACAGCCGCCGCATTGACCACGCCGCCGCCATAACAAAAACCGATGATCCCGACCTTTCCCGTCGTTGCATCGTGGGTCATCAGCCATTCAATGGCCGCGAAGAAGTCGTTCAGCAGCTTTTCAGGGTCGACGGTTTGCTGAAGCTCCCGGCCTTTGTCATCGTTACCGGGGTAACCGCCCACTGACGATAAACCATCGGGCGCCAGGGCGATGAAGCCCGCCTTGGCCAACCGCCGGGCGACATCTTCAATGTAGGGGTTAAGACCTCGATTTTCATGGGCCACCACCACCGCCGGCAACTTGCCCCGGGCGTGGGCCGGACGCACCAGATAGCCGCGCACCTGGCCATGCCCATTGGGGGACGGGTACTCGATGTACTCACCCTTGATATCGGGATCTGTCACCGCGACCTGTTCGGCGAGGGCGTAATTGGGGCTCAGTGCGCCCAGAACCGAGAGCGCACTCGCGCCCAGGGTAAACACCGCGGCGCGATCTAGAAACTCACGTCGGTTGATCTTGCCATGGACATAGAAGTCATAGAGCTCCAGCAGTTCAGGGGCAAAGTCTTTCGCTGTGAGACGCGTCATCTGTGCGCTTCCTTCAGGGCTGTTCGCGTTGACGTCTAACCATAGAACAACCCGCGGCACAGCGACGGGAAAATGGCTCAATGGCAGCCTGCGGGGCGCCCTCCTGCCAGGCTGCCGGCGTGCAGTTAGCGTTGAGCCAGCGCATCAACCCCGGCCTGGCCGGACGTTTCACGCAGGTATTCTTCCATCGAGTCATCCAGCGCCTGTAACCAGCGCGTGTGGTGAGGCACGGCCGCAGTACCGGTGATCACCGAACGATAGGACTTGTCGCGGTAACCCATGATGTCGCGCTTTTTATCGGTCTTCCATTTGAGGAAAATCTGATTCACCGCGTCGATATCAAAACTCGGGTAATCGGTCTGTTCGATCAGGTGTTTGATATAGCTGCCCTGGAACTCATACATCGAGGCCGTGGACTCCAGGCTGTCTTCCCTGGCTCTCCAGCGCGCACTGTCGGCCTGCATTGCAGACGTTTCAGGCAAGGTGATACGCCCCAATAGGTAGTCACGAACAAACCAGGCCTGGGCATCAAACAGGTTGAAGCTGTACCAGAGGTCCTGCATGCCAAGGTAGATCAACTGCGGGTTCTGCTCCCAGACCACGCCTTGATAGAGACCCAGCGGCCAAAGGCGATTAGCCGTCTTGAGGGTCAGGTCGTCCGGCAGGAAAGGAAAGTGGTGCTGGTAACCGGTACACAGAATGATCGCATCGACCCGCTTGCTTGATCCGTCGCCAAAGTAGGCCATATCGCCCTCAACCCGGCTCAACAGCGGACGCTCTTCCCATCCCTTGGGCCATTTGTAACCCATGGGTTGGGTGCGGTACGTGCTGGTAATCGAGCGGGCGCCATATTTGTAGCATTGCGAGCCAATGTCTTCGGCCGAATAGCTGCTGCCGACAATCAGCAGATCCTTGCCCTTGAGTTCGGTGGCCTCACGAAAGTCATGGGCGTGCATGATGCGCCCCGAAAAACGCTCAAAGCCTTCAAACTCCGGCACATGCGGCGTTGAAAAGTGGCCGCTGGCCACGATCACGTAATCGAATACCTGGCTCACACTTTGCTGGAGCCCGTAGTCATGGGCAGTGACGGTAAATTCCCGCGTATCGGCATCGAAACTGACCTGTTTGACCGCCGTATTGAAGCGAATGTAATCGCGAACGCCCGCCTTGCTCACGCGTCCCTGGATATAGTCCCAAAGCACCTCACGCGGCGGATACGACGAAATCGGCCGACCAAAATGCTCGTCAAAACTGTAGTCCGCAAACTCCAGGCATTCTTTGGGTCCATTCGACCAGAGGTAACGGTACATGCTCCCGTGAACCGGCTCACCATGCTCATCCAGACCCGTACGCCACGTGTAGTTCCACATGCCTCCCCAGTCAGCCTGCTTCTCGAAGCAGACCACATGGGGCATGGGCGCACCCTTGGCGTGAGCGGATTGAAAGGCACGCAGTTGCGCGAGGCCGGAAGGACCGGCACCGATGATTGCGACACGAATAGACATAGAATTCCCTCAACAGATTGAAAACTGAAAAAACAGACCCCCACCCGCCTGACAGCAACGGCTCGGCGGTGAGAAAAACATTCAGAAATCAAAAAGCTGGCGGAGGGACCGGACGGTTGCGTTTGCCCGTGACGAGGGCATCACGTAGCGCTGTCGGTGCCGCATATAAACGCGTGGGCAGCATTGACGCGGAAGAAAGAAGGGTTGCAGCTGGGGGTTTATGACTCGGCCCGTAGCCCTCACTGCGTTGCGCAGAAGGCAGGCCCGAAGGGCAAAAGATACGTGTGGTCTCATTCATCGAGCTTATTTAGCCTCTTATTGGTTATGAATTTACCTTTTACCTATAACGGATAGGGATTTGGATTACAAGTTTGAGCTGGAACAGGCTCCGCAGATCCATGACCGCCGTCAGGTGGGCCATCACACCGCAACAGCCCTGGCAATGGACCGGGGCCCCGCACCGCTGAAAGGCGCGATGGGCTACCATGCGCCGCGAGCCTGGCCTCTGCCGGGTCGAAGTACGTCGACACCCACACTGAACCCGGAGGAATTGAACGGTGAGAATTGCCTGTGTATTGCTGTTGAGCGCACTGCCCATGCTGGCCCAGGCGGCCGAGGTCGGTGAGCGCCTGACGCCCTGGACCCTGCTCGACCAGCATGACCAGCCCTACACCCTGGACACCCGGACCCAGACCTTGCTGGTGGCACGCAACATGGATGGCGCCAAACTGATCAAGGCCGCCCTGCAAGACCAGCCCAAAGGCTACCTGGAAGCGCGCAAGGCCGTATTCGTCGCCGATATCCAGCGCATGCCATCGTTGATCGGCAAGCTCTTCGCGATTCCGGCCATGCGTGACTACAGCTACCGCGTGGTGCTCGACCGCGATGGCAAAATTGTCGCCCAGTACCCTGGTGCCGAAGACAAGGTGCTGTGGTTGCAACTGGATAACGGCACATGGGTCGCTGAAAAAGAGTATTCCAATGCTGACGAGCTGCGCGAAGCGCTGGCCAAACTGCCGACAGAGTGAAGCCGGGGCTCGGTCATGTCATAAATCTGTCCCGCTGCGGAAGGCATCCACACTGAGCCCAAAGCGCTTCATCTTGTTGTACAGGCCACCTCGAGAGACCTGTAGCTGCTGCGCCGCCAGCCGGATGTTGCCTTGGGTATTACGCAGAGCCGCACTGATCGCGTTCGCTTCATGAGTGCCCAGATCCAGCGCCCCGTTGCCGATCTGCAGGGCTGCCGGTGCCGGGCTACGGGCGCCGGGGGCAAACTCCAGCGGCAGATCTCGCGGTTCAAGCCAGCTTGTCGTCGCCAGGTTCGCAGCCCGCTCAATCACGTTTTCCAGCTCGCGTACGTTGCCGGGCCAGGTGTGTTCCAAGAGCATCGCCAACGCCTGCGCAGATATGCCCTGTACCACCTTGCGCAGCGAGCGGGCGCAACGCACCAGAAAGTGTTGCGCCAACAGGGCAATGTCTTCACGGCGCATGCGCAACGGTGGCACCGTGAGGTTCAATACGTTGAGCCGATAATAGAGGTCCTCGCGAAACGTGCCATCAGCCACCGCCTGACTCAGATTGCGATGGGTCGCCGCTATGATGCGCACATCCACCCGCTGCGATTTTTTCGCTCCGACCCGGGTCACCTCACCCTCCTGCAACACGCGCAACAGGCTGACCTGGGCGTCGAATGACATGTCGCCGATTTCATCCAGAAAGATCGTACCGCCGTCTGCCAGTTCGAACTTGCCGGCCGACCCGCCTCGCGCCGATCCGGTAAAGGCCCCTTCGACATGCCCAAACAGTTCGCTTTGCACCAGCTCACGGGGAATGGCCCCGCAGTTGACCGCCACAAATGCGCCGTTGGCACGCTCGCTCGCATTGTGGATGGCCTGTGCGAACAGCTCTTTACCGGTGCCGCTTTCCCCGAGAATCAACGTGGTTGAGTCACTGCGACTGGCAATTCGCCCCAGATGCAACGCGTCCTGAATGGCACGTGAATGGCCCTGGATCGTGTCGAAGGTGTAGGTCGCCTGGGTGCCGATGATGCGCCGGGTTATTTCGCGAATTCGCCGATTCTCACGCAACGAAACAATTCGCCCACCTTGCTCGAGGGAGCAGACCGACACCAGACACGCCAGATGACTACGATCATGCAGCACGAAAGTGCAATCCAGATCACGCAAACCTTCCCCTGCATGCTGCATGATGTCGTCGCTCAACTCGCTCTGCCCCAGACGCTGGAACGGGCAGCCTAGCAACTCAAGGCCTACCCGGAACAACTGCCGGGCGTAATGATTCAGCGCCTTGATGCGGCCTTGGCCATCCAGCACCACCAAGCCTTCGTTGAGCACTTCGAGCACGGTTTTTTGCTCTTCCAGCAGGGCTTGCAGCGCCAGTTGCCGCGACACGGCTTCGGCCGCCGCCTGTACCGTGCCCAGCGTATGAAAATGGAACCACCCCGGCTCAGCCGTCAGGGTCAGCAAACCCAGGGTTTTGCCCTGCGCATCACGGATCGGCGCCGCAGCACAATGCATGCGGCGCTTGCGCAGGCCTTCGGCGAAGTTTTCCTCGGCCAGCACGTACACCAAACGGTCTTCGGCAATCGCCAGCCCTGTGCAGTTGGTGCCTTGTACCGACTCCAGCAAGCGACTGCCGATCGGCGTCAAATCCAGGCCGCAATAATGCAGCGTGACGCCTTCGGCATCGGTGAGGTTGATATGTCCTCGCGGGTTGTAGGCCAGCAAGCCAGTCATGACTTGCGCCGCCGCACCGATCAACGGCCGATTGAGCGCACGCCTGGAGGCCAGATCCTGCGGGGATATAAACCGGTATTCGCCGTCGTCAGGGTCGATCCCCGCAGCCATGCTGCGCTGCCATGAGTCCCATATTACCTGCCGCACACACTCGGGTCGGACCACGCTGCCATTCAGGCACGCCTGCCACGCGTGTTCCAGATCGGCAATTGGCCCCCCACTCAACGACGCGGGGCCCAGGGCCGAAATGTAATTGAGGTCTTCGGGGCTAAAGGTCATCAATGGATCAACTGTCATGGGGCAGCACTGCCATGTCTATGTTTTAGACATGTCAGCATAGACATGTCATCAAAATGCACATAGCCACGCTGAAATAATATTTTTAATCCATATAAATCAACACGTTATAAATTGGCACAGGCCTTGCTCCTGCCGTATTGCGCACACCTTCCTTCCAATGGTCATCCACGTGCGAACCACAATAAAAAGGAGTTACGTCATGGGTACGCTTAAAACCATCCGCCTCGGTCTGATCGGCGCTGGCCGCATGGGCAGCTTTCATGGTCAAACCGCAGCCCGGCATATTCCCGGCGCCAGCCTGGTGGCTATCGCGGACCCGACACCGGGCCAGGCAGCGCGACTGGCCGACGCGCTGGGCGTGCAGCGGGTATACACCGATCCGCAACAACTGCTCGACGACCCTGAAGTGGACGGGATATTGATTGCCGCACCTGCCCGCAGCCACGCCGAACTGGTGATCAGCGCCGCCGAGGCCGGCAAAAGCATCTTTTGCGAAAAACCCATGGCCATCACCCTCGATGAGGCCGACCGCGCCATCGCCGCTGCCGCCAGCGCCAATGTGACGCTCCAGGTCGGCTTCAACCGGCGCTTTGTCAGCGGCTTTCGCGAAGCGCACCTGGACGTGGTGGAGGGGCGTATCGGCACGCCTCAACTGCTGCGTTCACTGACCCGCGACCCCGGCCTGAGCAATCCGGCAGGCGTGCCTCAGTGGACGATTTTTCTGGAAACCCTGATTCATGACTTTGACACCCTGCGCTACTTGAACCCGGGGGCCGAGGCCGTTGAAGTGTTTGTCATGGCCGATGCGCTGGTGGCACCGGCCTACAAGAGCAAAGGCCTGCTGGACACTGCCGTCGTGACGATCCGCTTCGATAACGGTGCGATTGCAACGGCCGAGGCCAATTTCCAGGCGGTGTACGGCTACGATGTTCGCGGCGAAGTCTTCGGCAGCGCGGGCATGCTGACGCTGGGCAGCATCACCCGCTCGTCCATGGTCCGCTACCTCGCGGATGGCATCCAGGCCGACACCCAGCGCATGGACACCGACCTGCTGCGCGATGCGTACATTGCCGAACTGACTCACTTCGTCGATTGCCTGCGCACCGGTAAAAAACCGCTCGCCAGCGGTGAAGACGCCCGCGCCGCACTGGCCATTGCCCGCGCCTGCATCGAATCTGTCCAACGGGGCGCACCTGTCCGTCTGTGAGGAATAACGCCATGAGTTTTAGCCCGTTCAAACTGGCCATCAGTGCAGAAATGGTGTTCCTCGACCTGCCTTTCATCGAACGCGTCAAACGCATCCATGCCCTGGGCTTCAGTGCTGAAATATGGGACTGGACCTGCAAGGACGTTACCGCGCTGGCGGCTACAGGCGCCGACTTTACCTCCATGACCGGATACATCTCGGGCAACCTGACCGAGCCCGACGGCATCCGGCAATTGCTCGACAGCGCTCGGGAATCACTGGCAGTGGCCGCCCGATTGAACTGCCCGAGCCTCAACCTGCACGGCACCGGCCTCGGTGACAAAGGCTTGCCCGTCAAGCCGGTCACCCTGACCACGCCACGCATGTGGCTGACTGCCTGCAAGACCCTGGAGCAAATTGCCCGTCTGGGCGAAACCGCGGGCAAAGTGTTTTTACTGGAAAACCTGAATACCGAGGTCGATCACCCCGGTACACCCTTTGCTCGCGCCGAAGACACCCTGGCGTTGATCGAGGCGGTCGGCAGCCCGCACCTGAAACTGAACCTTGACCTCTACCATGCACAGATAGGCGAAGGAAACCTGATCGAGCTGATCCAGCGGGCTGGTCCGGCCATCGGTGAAATCCAGGTCGCGGATGTGCCGGGGCGCATGGAGCCGGGCACCGGTGAAATCCACTATCCGGCCATTGCCAGAGCCTTGCACCGCATCGGCTACAGCGGCGTTGTGGGCCTCGAAGGCTGGGCCTCGGGCGACAGTGAAGCAGCACTGGAGCGTTTCCGGCAGGCCTTTACCCTGGAGTGATTACCCTGCCCTCTGCCCGTTCCCGGCGCAACGTTCGCGGGAGCGGGCTGGACGCGAGAAAGGCAGATGACGCCAGGCTCCCTGGCGATGTCAAAAGAGGTGTCGCCAACGGCCCTCATAACAATAAAAGGAAAACCCTCATGCGCTGCCGCCCCCTTGTTTTTGCCCCGTTGCTCTTGCTTGCCAGTACCTTTGCCCTCGCGGATTACCGCATCGGGGTCAGCATCGCCAAAGTTGACGATAATTTCATGACCTACGTGCGCAGCGGCCTGCAAGACGCCGCAAAGAAAGAAAACATCCAGATCCAGTTTGAAGACGCTCAGGGAGACGTGGTCCGCCAGCTCAATCAGGTTCAGGGTTTTCTCAGCCAAAAAGTCGACGCCGTGATTGTCCTGCCTGCCGACACAGCGGGCACCGCCAGCATGTCCCGCGCCGCCGTCGCTGCGAACATTCCACTGGTGTACGTCAATCGCCATCCTGACGAGCGCAACCTGCCCAAGGGCATCGTCACCGTGGCGTCCAATGATATCGAGGCCGGTCAGTTACAGATGCGCTTTCTGGCGGAGAAACTCGGCGGTAAAGGCAATGTGGCGGTCATCATGGGCGACCTGGCACAAAACGCCACCTACGACCGCACGGAGGGGGTAAAACAGGTGCTCAAGGACTACCCTGGAATCAAGCTCATCGAGCAACAAAGCGCCGAATGGCAGCGCAACAAAGCCATGGACCTGACCAGCAACTGGCTACTCGCGGGCACCGCGTTTGATGCGGTCATTGCCAACAACGATGAAATGGCCATTGGCGCGGCAATGGCCTTGCAGCAATCAGGCAAGACCAAGGGCGAAGTGCCCATCGTCGGGATCGATGGCCTGCCTGACGGTCTCGCGGCCATCAAGCGTGGCCAGTTGGCGGCCTCGGTGTTTCAGGACCCCAAGGCCCAATCGACCCAGGCCATCGAAGTGGCGCTGAAAATGATCAAGGGCGAGCCGGTCGAAGCCGAAATCTGGGTGCCCTTCCAATTGATTACCCCGGATCAGGTTGCGCAGTTCGAGCAGCGATTCAAGCAAGGCTGATCGGTGCTGGCATCGACGTTCCAGTGGTATGGGTCTGATCGCCCGTTTCAGTTCATACCGTGCAATAAGTCGGTGCTGACTATGCCGATGACATATTTGAAACGAACCGGCGCAGTGGCTACCCCGATAATCGACGCTTACGGATGAGCGTCGAGGTTCCCATGAGTAGCGCAGTTGCAAAGCAGGTCAGCCCCAAAACGCTGAGAAAAGTGATTGTCGCCGCGGCCATAGGCAACTTCGTCGAGTGGTTCGACTTTGCCGTCTATGGTTTTCTGGCCACCACCATCGCCCAACAGTTTTTCCCCAGCGGCAATGCCGGTGCAGCATTGCTCAAAACCTTTGCCGTGTTCGCCGTGGCCTTTGCGTTTCGTCCCTTGGGCGGGATCTTTTTTGGCATGCTGGGCGACAGGATCGGCCGCAAGCGAACCCTGGCGATGACCATTCTGCTGATGGCCGGCGCCACGACCTTGATCGGCATACTGCCCACGTATGCCGCGATTGGCGTGATGGCACCGATTCTTCTGAGCCTGATCCGTTGCGCCCAAGGGTTTTCCGCCGGAGGCGAATACGCAGGGGCCTGCGCCTACTTGATGGAACACGCGCCCAATGACAAGCGAGCCTGGTACGGCAGCTTCCTGCCGGTATCGACTTTTTCCGCCTTTGCGGCCGCGGCGGTCGTGGCCTACGCACTCGAAGCCTCCCTCTCGGCCGAAGCCATGGCCAGTTGGGGCTGGCGCCTGCCGTTCCTGATCGCGGCGCCACTGGGCCTGGTGGGGCTCTATCTGCGCAACAGACTGGATGAAACCCCGGCGTTCCAGGCAGTGACCCAGGAACACGCCGTCGCCCACTCGCCGCTCAAAGAAACCCTGCGCAACCATGGCGCGGCCATCTGCTGCCTGGGGGCTTTTGTGTCGCTGACGGCACTGTCGTTCTATATGTTCACCACCTACTTCGCCACCTACCTGCAAGTCGCTGGCGGCCTGAGCCGTGCCACAGCGCTGCTGGTGTCACTGATCGCCCTGATCTTTGCTGCCGCACTGTGCCCGCTGGCCGGGCTGTACTCGGATCGGGTGGGACGACGGGCCACGGTCATGACCGCGTGTGCACTATTGATCGTCGCCGTGTACCCCTCGTTTCTGATGGCCAGTTCCGGCGGATTCGCAGCCTCCATCGTCGGCGTCATGCTGCTTGCCTCGGGCGCGGTGCTGTGTGGCGTGGTGACAGCTGCCCTGCTCTCGGAAACCTTCCCGACCCGCACGCGCTATACCGCATCGGCCATCACCTACAACATGGCCTACACCATTTTTGGCGGAACAGCCCCGCTGGTGGCCACGTGGCTGATCACCACCACCGGCAGCAACCTGTCGCCGGCGTTCTATCTCATCGCGGTGGCGTTGCTGGCACTGGCCGGTGGCCTGGCGTTGCCAGAGACATCACGGATTTCCCTGAGCGCAGTGCCAACGCCAGAAAAAACCGCAGCCGGGGTCAGCGTAACCTGATGGACTGAGAACGCACGTCCAGAAGGTGTTGGCCGAGCTGTTCGGTCTGAAACCGGAGCGGGAACTGAGTGAAGCCGTGCATCCGCGCATCGGCCCGGCTGCACGCCTGATCATCGCCGGCATGTCATCGATATCAGTGGCGTGCGCCGAATTCGCCCGCACGCTGGGCTTCGAAGTCATTCTTTGCGACCCAAGGGAGAACGCCTTTGAGGGGGTCGAACTACCCGGCATAGAGGTCAAACCTGTGTTGCCGTCGATGTTCATCAGTGCCAGGGGATGTACGGAACGCCAAAACGAAAAAACCCGCCATAAGGCGGGTTTTTCGGATGTTTCAGAGACTTTCAAGCCTTCTCTGAAACTTTATCTGGCTCCACGACCTGGACTCGAACCAGGGACCCAATGATTAACAGTCATTTGCTCTACCAACTGAGCTATCGCGGAATGGCGTCTATCTTACTGATATCCAAAGAGAAGTCAACACCCTAATGACTTCTCTTCGGGATTATTCAGATCACCTGAACAATCGCATCGGTAACCACATCAATGTTGCGCTGATTCAATGAAGCCACGCAGATTCGGCCGGTATCCAATGCGTAAATGCCGAACTCGGTGCGCAGGCGCGCCACTTGTTCAACGGTCAGGCCCGAGTACGAGAACATGCCACGCTGACGTGCAACAAAGCTGAAATCCTGGGCCGGGGCTTTTTTCGCCAGCAGCTCAACCATCTGCAGGCGCATACCGCGAATGCGCAAGCGCATTTCAGCCAGCTCGGCTTCCCACATGGCACGCAATTCAGGGCTGTTGAGCACCGCAGCGACAATGCTTGCACCGTGAGTCGGCGGGTTGGAGTAGTTGGTGCGGATCACGCGCTTGACCTGGGACAGAACGCGGGCGCTCTCTTCCCTGGACTCGGTAATGATCGACAGTGCACCGACACGCTCGCCGTACAGCGAGAATGACTTGGAGAACGAGCTGGAAACAAAGAAGCTCAGGCCCGATTCGGCGAACAGGCGCACGGCGGCGGCGTCTTCATCAATGCCATCGCCAAAGCCCTGGTAGGCCATGTCGAGGAACGGGATCAGTTGTTTGTCCTTGACCACGTTCAGCACGTTCTGCCAATCAGCCGGAGTCAGGTCGACACCCGTCGGGTTGTGGCAGCAGGCGTGCAGCACAACGATCGAGCCAGCAGGCAAGGCGTTGAGGTCTTCGAGCATGCCGGCACGGTTTACGTCATGGCTGGCAGCGTCGTAGTAACGGTAGTTCTGCACCGGGAAACCGGCGGTTTCGAACAGTGCGCGGTGGTTTTCCCAGCTTGGATCGCTGATGGCAACAACAGCGTCAGGCTGCAGTTGCTTGAGGAAGTCCGCACCGATCTTCAGCGCGCCAGTACCGCCCACGGCCTGGGTGGTAATCACCCGGCCAGCGGCCAGCAGGGACGATTCGGCCCCGAACAGCAGTTTTTGAACAGCTTGGTCGTAGGCTGCAATGCCATCGATCGGCAGATAGCCGCGCGAAGCGTGTTGAGCAACCCGGATCGTTTCGGCTTCGACAACGGCACGCAAGAGTGGAATTCGTCCCTCCTCGTTGCAATAAACACCAACCCCCAGATTCACTTTGCTGGTACGAGTATCGGCGTTAAATGCTTCGTTGAGGCCCAGGATAGGATCGCGTGGTGCCATTTCGACAGCGGAGAACAGGCTCATTATTACGGCGGCTCTGAATGGAGTATGGAGGGGGTGACAACGCTCCAGCCGATTGCACTAGAGCGGTGCACAAACGGGGAGCAAGTATAAAGCCGTTAATGAATTGGGGCGACAGGCTATTCTCAGTTTTGAGCAACTATTTCAGTTTATTTACGGGCCACTGGTCTAATTGCAATCCTGGCCTGAATAACGTTGTCGACTCGCGCCTTGAAACACTCGGACATGACCTCCATATTTAGCCGTATCCTGTTTTTTCTGCAGCCAGCGCCGTATCCCGTCTTTCTCGCCTTTGAACGGCCCACGCCTTCAGACGCGAACCCAGAGGTCCGTTATGTCCGACTTTCAGCTTGTTACCCGCTTTAAACCCGCGGGTGATCAACCCGAAGCCATTCGCCAGATGATCGAAGGCATCGAAGCCGGACTGTCGCACCAGACCCTGCTCGGCGTAACGGGCTCGGGTAAAACATTCAGCATCGCCAATGTCATCGCCCACGTGAATCGCCCGACACTGGTCCTGGCGCCGAACAAAACCCTGGCCGCGCAGTTATACGGTGAGTTCAAGGCGTTCTTCCCGAACAATGCGGTGGAGTACTTCGTCTCGTACTACGACTACTATCAGCCCGAAGCCTATGTGCCCTCCTCCGACACCTTTATCGAGAAGGACGCCTCGATCAACGACCACATCGAGCAGATGCGCCTGTCCGCGACCAAGGCCCTGCTGGAGCGCAAGGACGCGATCATCGTCACCACGGTGTCCTGTATTTACGGCCTGGGCAGCCCGGAAACCTATTTGAAGATGGTGCTGCACGTCGATCGCGGCGACAGGCTTGACCAGCGCGAACTGCTGCGCCGCCTGGCCGACCTGCAATACACCCGCAACGATATGGATTTTGCCCGCGCCACGTTCCGCGTACGGGGCGACGTGATCGACATCTACCCGGCCGAATCGGATCTTGAAGCCATCCGCATCGAACTGTTCGACGATGAAGTCGAGAGCATCAGCGCCTTTGACCCGCTGACCGGCGAAGTCATACGCAAGATGCCGCGTTTCACCTTCTACCCTAAAAGCCACTACGTAACGCCACGTGAAACCCTGCTGGATGCGGTCGAAGGCATCAAGGAAGAGCTCAAGGAGCGTCTCGACTACCTGCGCACCCATGACAAGCTGGTCGAAGCCCAGCGCCTGGAGCAACGTACCCGCTTCGACCTGGAAATGATCATGGAGCTGGGTTACTGCAACGGCATCGAAAACTACTCGCGCTATCTGTCGGGCCGCGAATCCGGTGCGCCGCCACCGACCCTGTTCGATTACCTGCCGGCCGATGCGCTGCTGGTGATCGACGAGTCCCACGTCAGCGTGCCGCAAGTCGGTGCCATGTATAAAGGCGACCGGTCGCGCAAGGAAACCCTGGTGGAATACGGTTTCCGCTTGCCGTCGGCCTTGGACAACCGGCCGATGCGCTTTGATGAATGGGAACGCATCAGCCCGCAAACCATTTTTGTCTCGGCCACCCCCGGCAATTACGAAGCCGAGCATGCCGGCCGGATTGTTGAGCAAGTGGTGCGCCCGACCGGCCTGGTCGACCCGCAAATCGAAATTCGCCCGGCCCTGACTCAAGTGGACGATTTGCTGTCCGAGATATCCAAGCGGGTGGCACTGGAAGAGCGGGTGCTGGTCACCACGCTGACCAAACGCATGTCCGAAGACCTGACTGACTACCTGGCCGATCATGGCGTACGGGTACGCTACCTGCACTCCGACATTGATACCGTGGAGCGGGTCGAAATCATTCGCGACCTGCGCCTTGGGGTGTTTGACGTGCTGGTGGGCATCAACCTGCTGCGAGAAGGCCTGGACATGCCGGAAGTGTCGCTGGTGGCCATTCTTGACGCAGACAAAGAAGGCTTCCTGCGTTCCGAGCGTTCGTTGATCCAGACCATTGGCCGTGCGGCCCGTAATCTGAATGGCCGGGCCATTCTTTACGCCGACCGTATCACCGGTTCGATGGAGCGCGCCATTGGCGAAACCGAACGTCGCCGGGAAAAACAGATCGCCTTCAACCTGGCCAACGGCATCACCCCCAAAGGCGTGTTCAAGGACGTTGCCGACATCATGGAAGGTGCGGTGGTCCCGGGGTCACGCAGCAAGAAACGCAAAGGCATGGCCAAGGCGGCCGAAGAAAACGCCAAGTACGAAAACGAACTGCGGTCCCCCAGCGAAATCAGCAAGCGCATTCGCCAACTGGAAGAAAAAATGTACGCCCTCGCCCGCGACCTGGAGTTCGAGGCGGCGGCGCAGATGCGCGACGAAATCGGCAAACTCCGCGAGCGCCTGTTGCAGGTGTGACGTGCAGCGGTAGAGCGACGTAGCCTCGTTCCACTCGTCAACTGCTACACGCACTCTGTAATCCAGCTGCGAAGCATGCGTAGGGTGATGTCGCCACGGAATTGAGGACACCCTTGCGATCCCGCTCTTGAAGGGCCTTCGGCCCTTTTCGCAGCCTGCGGCAGCGGCTACAGGGCGTCGCATTAACGGCTAAGGGCAGCCCACTGCTGCGACAGCTTCGACTTCAAACAACATCCCATCCAGGGCCAGGCGCGGCACGGGGATCAGGGTGCAGGCCGGTTTGGCGGCCGCCCCCCAGAGCCGGTCTATTTCCGCGCCCAGAATCTGCAAGCGTTGCTGGCTATGATCGACAATCAGCACGGTCAGTTTGGCCACGTCCTTGAGCTGTGCATCGGCCGCGGCCAGGGCGATCTGCAGGTTGGCAAAAGCCTGGCGCACCTGTTCGGCAAAATCCGGCGACAGTTCGCTGTCGACGTTCTCTGCGCCCTGGCCCGCGGTGTACACAAGGCGAACATTGGGGGCCAATCGCGCGACGTGGGAGTAGCCATTGGCTGAAGGGTCGTACAGCCCGGGCGGGTTGAGCAATTGCACGGCGGGATGAAGGTTCTTGTCCATAAAAATCTCTCCGGTGGGCAGTGAAGGCACAAGCGCGCCATTCAACCATTCTCGCCATCCCCTGTGCCAGCGCCCTCGCGACGCAGTGCGCAAATATGTAAGGATGTTGCGCTGCGTCACAGACCCGATCGACAAGGATGACCATGACCGCCATCAACACCCACGCCCCTTTTGTACCGGGGCGTCTCGAGCAAATGTCGACCCGCATAGCTTTTTTTATTGCCGGGTTCGGTTTGGCTGCCTGGGCACCGCTGGTGCCGTATGCCAAGGCCCGTGCCGGGCTCGATGAGGCCACCCTGGGTCTGTTGCTGCTGTGTCTGGGGGCGGGGTCGATCCTGGCGATGCCCATCTCCGGCCTGTTGGCGACACGCTTTGGTTGCCGTCGTGTGCTGGTGGTCGGGACGATTCTGATTTGCCTGAGCCTGCCGCTGTTGGCGACGGCCAGCACGTTGCCGCTGTTGATCGCGACCCTGTTTATGTTTGGTGCGGGGCTCGGCGCGGTGGATTCAACGGTCAATCTGCAAGCCGTGATCGTCGAGCGCGCCAGCGGGCGTCACATGATGTCGGGCTTTCATGGCTTGTTCAGCGTCGGCGGGATTGCCGGAGCAGCCGGGGTCAGCGCCCTGCTCGCCCTGGGCCTGTCGCCGCTGTGGGCGATTGCAGCCGTGGTTGTGCTGATACTGGCCGCGCTGGCCAAAGCGGCACCGCATCTGTTGCCCTATGGCAGCGAAAGCAGCGGCCCGGCCTTTGCCGTGCCCCATGGGGTAGTGCTGTTTATCGGGGTGCTGTGCTTTATCGTGTTCCTCGCCGAAGGCGCCATGCTCGACTGGAGCGCTGTGTTCCTGACCACCGAAAAAAGCTTGGGTGAAGCCTATGCGGGCTTGGGCTATGCCGCATTCGCACTGACCATGACGGTCGGCCGATTGCTGGGCGATACCATCGTCAGGCGTCTGGGCGCGAGGCGGGTAATTGTTCTGGGAGGTTTGTTCGCCGCCTTTGGCATGGCGCTGGCCACCCTGGCCCCGAACTGGGAGCTTTCCCTGCTGGGCTATGCGCTGGTCGGCGTCGGTTGCTCAAATATTGTGCCGGTGCTGTATACCGCCGTTGGCAAGCAAACGGTGATGCCCGAAAGCATCGCCGTGCCGGCCATCACCACCCTGGGCTATGCGGGGATTCTGGCAGGCCCGGCGGCCATCGGTTTTATCGCCCATGCCAGCAGCCTGAGCCTGGCCTTTTTACTGATCACCGCCCTGCTGCTGGGCGTGGCCATCAGCGGGCGGAGGATTCAGGTCTAGCCGTTAAAAGCCGACACTGGCCTGGACAAAGAACGTCCGCGGCTCACCCAGGTAAATGCCTGAGTTGTTGTCGCTGGAGCGGGTGTAATACTCCTGGTTGAACAGGTTTTTGATCCCCGCACCCAGCTTGAGATTCGACGCTTGCGGGCCGAAGTCGTAGCCGACGCGGGTGCTCCAGGTGGCATAGCCCGGAATGTCACCGTATTGACCATCGGCCGTCGGATCGGTGATGTAGGTGCCACCGGTACCCGGCGCGTGTTGTTTGGACTGGGCAAACATGTCGAGGTTGTAGGTCCAGCGGTTAACCGCATAACGCGCCCCGAGGTTGAGCACCTGGCGCGAATACAACGGCAGGTCACGCCCTTTGAACCCGGAGATGTCACCCTCGGATGTCGCCTTGGTATAGGTGAACCCGGCATTCACCGACAAGCCGTCGAGCCGCGCGTCCAGCCCCGACATGTCGTAGTGCACCGAGGTTTCCACGCCCTGGTGCTTGGTGGCGCCCAGGTTGGTCCAGCCCACATCGTTGCTGATGTATTGCAACTCGTCGGCAAAGTCGATGTAGAACACCGTTACTTCACCGCCCCAGGTGCCATTGTCGTAACGGGTGCCGATTTCGTAAGTCTTGGCTTTCTCCGGCTTCAGGCCTGCCGCCGTCTGATCCCCCGTACCGCCCTGCCCCAGCTGGAAGTACTGCAGGCTGCCAAAGGAGGTTTCATAGTTGGCGAACAGCTTCCATGCATCCGAAAGGTGATACATCACGCTCAGGGCCGGCAGCGCTTCATTGCTGTCGATGCTGCGCTTCTTTTCCTCGACCGGAACCCCCTTGGCGTCGAGCACCGGACGGTCGTGCCAGTGGGTGCTGATACGTTCAAAACGAATGCCCGGGGTCACGGTCCAGTTGCCCACATCGATCTTGTCATCGATATAGATCGCGCTGGCTTCGGTACCGCCCGTGCGATCCTGGTACACATGCCCGTCCCCCTTTGGCCCGGACACAGGGGTGTTATCGACCAGTTCAAGCATGCTTGCCTGTTCATGCATCGCCTCTTTCAGATAGCGATAACCCACACCGACTTCTTGCGTCACCGGGCCCAGGGTGAAGACATGCGACACCCGCGGCTCGATGCCGAAGGTGTGGTAGTTACGCGGATAGGCCGTCACGGTTTGCAAATTGCGCGCGGCGATATTGCTGCCACGGAAGCTGTCGGTGTAATAGGTCAGGACTTCGAACTGGGTTTGATCATCAATTTGGCGCAGGTACTTGAAGGAGACGTCCTTGCGCCGCCCGCTGAAGTTGTCCCAGTCACGCACCGACTGGTACGGGTCCGCATCGAACTGCGCCTGGGTCAAACCGCCGGGCATGTCAGCGGTGGCGTCGTAGTAATGGAAGTTGAGGCTGAAATCATCCTGATCGGTCGGTGCCCAGTGCGTCTTGAGCAACACGTCATCAATGTCGTTGTCATTGTTGCGAGTGCGGTAACCGTCGCCCTTCACCCCGGAGTACAGCAAAGCGGCACCGATACCGTTATCGGCCGTGCCCCCCAAGAAGGCGGATTCCATGTGCTTCCAGCCGCCACCTTCGGAGGTTTGCAGCGTCGTACCGACTTCACCCTGGAAGGTTTCAGGGATGGCACGGGTCACGAAGTTGATCACGCCACCCACGTTTTGCGGCCCGTAGCGCACCGAGCCGGCACCTCGCACCACGTCGATGCTGTCGAGGTTGCCCGAGGAAATCGGCGCCATCGCCAATTGCGGCTGGCCGTAAGGTGCAAAGGCCGCCGGGACACCGTCGATCAGCACCGTGGAGCGTGGCGACAGGCGCGAGGTCAATCCGCGCACGCCCACGTTCAATGAAATATCACTGCCCCCCGTACCGTTGGGGGCCTGTACCTGCACGCCGGGAATACGCTTGAGCACATCGCTGACGTTCATCGCGCCTTGCTCGACCATCGCTTCGCGCCGTACCACGGTGCGTGCGCCAGGGTGATTCTGGACCACCGACTGATTGGCATCGCCCAGCCAGTCGCCCACGACTTTGACATCCACCGGCCCCAGCTCCAGCGGGCCCGCTGCGGCAGCGGTACCCGCCACCGGCGCAGCGCGCAGAGTGACAGCATCACCGTCCAGTTCGTAACTCAGGCCACTGCCCTGCAACAGTCGGCTCAAGGCTTGCTCGGGTGACAATTGACCTTCCACCGCCGGTGCCAGCTTGCCGGCCACCAGCTGCGGACTGAAAAACACCTGCAATGAGGTTTGCTGGGCCAGTTGGCTCAAGGCTGCACCCAGGGGCTGGGCCTGAATATGAATAGCACTCGACGCCGGCTCGATGGCAAACGCCCACGGTGTCGCGCTACTGACCGCCAGCGCCAGGGCCAGCGGCAACCAGCGCGTACGTGCAACGGAGACCGGGGTGCTCAAAGCAGTGGCGAGCGAAGAAGCCGCCTCAAAAGGATTGTTATTTTTCACGTCGAGTCTTGCCCTGTTGATCGCACCGAAGTACGACTGTTAATGCAAACCAGTTGCAGTTGTTCAAGAAGACGAAGAACTCGAAAAAAACCTGAATCGGTCAGGGCATTATTTTCTGGCGATGATTTCCTGGCTGCCATCGGCACGGGTCTGAATGGCGACCGGCAGGATCCGCGGCAACGCCTTGAGCAAGGCGTCGGTGTCATCGGTCTTGAACACGCTGGAAACACGCAACCGGGCCAATGCCGGGCTGCTTACGTGCAGAGGCTGCTCACGATAGCGCGACACTTCTGCGGCCACTTCGCCGAGGGTGGCGTCGTTGAACACCAACTGGCCCTTGCGCCAGGCCGTCAGCGCCTGTGTATCCACCGGCCGGGCCGCCGCCACCCGCCCCCGGGCATCGACCAGGGTTCCCAGGCCAGCAGTCAGGTTGACCGCCTCGGGCGCGCTGGCCCCCTGGACCCGAACATGCCCGGACTCTACGGCCACCTGCGCCTCGTCGCCGTCGCGACGCACATCAAAGCGGGTGCCGGTCACCGTCACCTGACCCGCACCGGCCTGCACCACGAACGGTCGATCGCGATCAACGGCGACACTGAACATCGCTTCGCCCTGTTCAAGGTCGACCTTGCGCTGCTGGTGTTCAAAGTGGACACGCACGCGGCTGCGCCCATTGAGTTCGATGGATGAGCCATCCGGCAGAGTGATTTCACGACGCTCGCCGAGCACCGTGCTGAATTCGCCCCGGTAACCCGCTGAGGACGGCGCCTGCATCCACAGGCCTGCGCCGGCGGCCACGGCCAGCACGCTCGCCGCCACTGCATAGCGCAGTAGCGAACGGTGCTTGACCGGCACCGCCGGCGACTCGCACAGCGCCTGCAAACGCGCCTTGGGCAACAGCTCGGTGGCCGACCACAGGTTGACCAGCCATTGGTATTCCGCCTCATGCGCCGCATGTTGCAAGCGCCAGGCGGCCAGTTCGGCCTGCTCCGCCGCACTCAGGGTCTGCGCCTGTTGCCGCGCGAACCAGCTCGCGGCAGCATCGCGAACGCTCGCGCTGTCACCTGTACAGTCACGCGTCTCCATCATGCAATCCTTAGCGGCACAGGCGCGCAAACCACGCCCTGCGCCTGCAATTGTAATTCGCGACCCGATGTCATTACGGCGCCTCCACGCGTTCACGCAGATGGCGCAGGGTGCGGATCATATACTTTTCCACCATGTTCCTGGACAGCCCCAGGCGGTCGGCGATCTCGGCCTGGGTCAGCCCTTCGATTTTTTGCCAGACGAACACCTTGCGGCAGTTGAGCGGGAGTTCCTGCAAGGCCCGCTCGACCGACTCGGCCAGCTGGAACGCGCGCATGTACTGCTCCGGGTCACCGGTTTCGGAAGAACAGGGGGCAACAGCGGCCAGTTCTTTGGCGTCGCGCAGCTCTTCACGGCGAAAACCGTCCACGGCGATATTGCGTGCAGTCTGGTGCAAATACGCACGAGGCTGTACGACAGCATCCGAATCGGATTCGAGCACGCGGACAAAGGTGTCATGGGCCAGGTCCTGCGCCTGCTGACGATTGCGCAGGCGACGGGTCCAGGTACCGATCAACTCTTCGTAATGTTCAAAAAAGCCCGTTTTGCGGGGCACTTTATGAGTCATCGCAATGGGCTATGAAGGCGGGGCGCGAATAGTAATGCTTCCTATTAATGCCCGCAATCACCGCCCTGACAAAGAGCTCGTTCTAACGCTCGGCCTCGGCCAGCAAACGCCGCTCCACTTGATGCCCCCGGGCGAAGCCAAACCTGCGAGCGGTCAACAGCCCCACCAGCCCCATCATCGCGCAGAACGCCACGCACACCCACGGACTCCATGGCATCAGCGCGATCAACAGCAGCGGCGTGGTACTGGCCCACAACGCATACGCAATGTTGTAGGTGAACGAAATCCCCGAGACGCGGATCGGGGCCGGAAACAGGCCCACCATCACCGACGGCACCACACCGACAATCCCGCAGGTCAAGCCGGCAAACGCGTAGGCCAGACCCGGCAGCCCCCATTGCCCCACCAGGCTGGCGTAGAGCAAGCCGATGCCCAGGGGCAGTAACAGGCTGTAGAGCACGATGCTGCGCCAGACGCCAATACGGTCAACGATCAACCCGGCCAGGACACAACCGAGATTCAAAAATACGATCCCCAGGCTGCTCAAAGCGAAGGTATGACTGGCGCTCATGTCAAAGTGCTGCTGCATCACCGTCGGCGTGATCACCACAAACACCACCACGGCGCTGGTCAGCACACATGTCAGCAAGGCCGCCGGCAACAAGGAACCGCGGTGATCGCGCAGCACCGTACGCAACGGGAACGGCGCCATGCCGTCCTTGTGCTCGCGCAAGGCCAGAAATACTGGTGTCTCATTCAGCCAGCGGCGCAGCCAGACGCCAATCACTCCAAATACACCGCCCAGCAAAAACGGATAGCGCCAGGCGTAATCCAGGATTTCTTCGGGGGTGAACAGTTGGGCGAGCAAGGTCGCGGTCAAGGCGCCGATCAAATAACCAAAGGTCAGCCCGGCCTGTAAAAACCCAAGCGCATAACCTCGACGGCCGGCCGGTGCATGCTCGGCAACAAATACCCAGGCGCTCGGCACTTCGCCGCCCACCGCAGCCCCTTGAAGAATGCGCAGGGCCAACAGGATCAGCGGCGCGAAATAGCCGATGTCGGCATACGTCGGCATGATCCCGATCAGCAGGCAAGGCAGCGCCATCATCAGGATGCTCAGGCTGAACACCCGTTTGCGGCCCAGATGATCGGCAAAGTGCGCCATCAGGATCCCGCCCAGCGGACGCGCCAGATACCCGGTCACAAAGATCCCGAAACTTTGCAGCAACCGCAGCCATTCCGGCATGTCCGGCGGAAAAAACAGCTGGCTCAGGGTCAGGGCAAAGAATACGAAGATGATGAAATCATAGATTTCAAGCGCCCCGCCCAATGCCGCCAAACCCAGGGTTCGGTAGTCAGCGCGCGAAAAACGCACGGTATTGGCTTGAGTATCGACAGACATAAATAGGCTCAATGCGATCAAGGGCGCGAGCATAACAAATCCGGATGTTTCACGACGGCTACAGAGGCACGGCGGCCTCGGACCAGGCTTCCCAGCCCCCACCCAATGCGCCGTACAAGTCCACCAGCGACAACGACACGTTGGCGGTGCTCTCCACCAGCGCCGCTTCGTTGGCCAGCAGCGCATTTTGCACGGTGAGCACGTTGAGAAAGTCCACCGTGCCCTGCGCATACTGCTGCTGAGCACTGCCCAAGGCGCGCTGGCTGTGCTCCACGGCCTGCTGCAGGCTGTCCCGACGGCGCTGACCTGCCTGGTACGCCACCAGGGCGTCATCCACTTCGTGCCAGGCGCGCAATACGGTTTTCTGGTAGGTGATGCCCGCCTCTTGCTGACGACCTTCCTGCAACTGCAACGCGCCCTGCAAGCGCCCGCCCTCGAACAGCGGCACACTGAGCCCGGGGCCAAAAGCAAAGTTGCGCGAGCCCCAACTGCCCAGATCAGACAACTGCATGGCCTGGAACCCGAAGTTGCCGGACAGCGTAATACGCGGGTAAAAATCCGCCCGGGCCACACCGATCGAAGCCGTGGCCGCATGCAGCCGGGCCTCGGCCCGGCGAATATCAGGACGACGTTGCGCCAACTCGCTGGGCAGGCCGACCGGCACATCCGCGCCGAAGGCAGGCACCGCAGCCGCGGCCTGCAACTGTTGCTGCAAGGCACGCGGTTCCCGGGCCAGCAGTAGACTCAAGGCATTGATCAGTTGCGCGCTTTGCTGCTGCAGCGGTGCCATGCGCGCTTCGATTTCGGACACTTGGGCTGCGGCTTCCGAGACTTCAAGGTCAGTGGCCACGCCTTCTTTGACCTGCAATTGCGTCAGCTCCAGGCTGCGCCGGGCAATCTGCAGGTTCTGTTGCACCACCCGCAACGCCTGCTGAGTACCCCGCAGCCGAATGTAATGTTGCGCCGTCTGCACGATCACCAGCAATTGCACGCCGTGACGGTCTTCTTCGGCCATCCGCACCGAGGCATCGGCGGCTTCGACCGAACGTTTGACCCGGCCCCAAAGGTCAGCTTCCCAACTGATCCCCAGGCCACCATTCCACAGGCTGAACGCCTGCTTGCCGCTGCGTCCCGAAGGGTCATTCAAGCCGCGCTGAGTATTCCGGCTACGGCTGTAGTCTGCCGAAGCATCCACGGCAGGCAGCGTATCTGCGGCAATCTGGCGCCGGAGCGCCTGGCTCTGCTCCAGCCGGCTGGCGGCCAGTTGCACATCAAAGTTGCGCGCCTGTGCCTCACGCACCAAGGCCGACAATTGCTGATCGCCAAAACTGTCCCACCAACGCGGGTCAACCCTCGACTCCACGCCTTGGCTGTGGCCCTCGGCACTGGCAGTGGGCGCCCAGTGTTCCGCCAGTGGCGTAGCCGGGGTCTGAAAGTCCGGGCCCAGGACACAACCGCTCAGGTTCAACGCGCTGTAACAGGCCACAGCGCAGGCCAGGAGAGTGCGTTTCATCGAGCGCTGACCTGTTCGTCGTGGAGCGAAGCGGTGTCAATCGAGGCATTAACCGACATCCCGACCCGCAGGTTCCGGGCCTGCTCCTGCCCAGGATCGAGCACGATCTTCACCGGAATCCGCTGCACCACTTTGGTGAAGTTGCCCGTGGCGTTATCCGGTGCTATTGCCGAGAACGTGACGCCGGTGGCCGGCGCAATACTGTCGATGCTGCCCTCCAGCGTTTCGCCGGGGAAGCTGTCGACCTTGATCGTGACCCGTTGCCCCGCACGCATGTGCGTCAGTTGGTGTTCCAGAAAGTTGGCCACCACATAAGCTTCTGCCAGCGGCACGACCGCCAGCACACTGTCGCCCGGCTTGACGTAGGCACCGAGACGCACGCTGCGCCGCCCGATCACACCGTCAAAAGGCGCCACCAGTTGTGTGTACGACAACTCCAGTTCGGCCCGCGCCTGCAGGGCCTGGGCATGTTGTACCGAGGCCTCGGCGGCAGTGCTTTGCGCTGCCAGTACTTGGGTCTGCTGACGAGCCGCTTCCAGCGCAGCCTTGTGCTGCGCCAAATGCGCACGGGCAGTTTGCGAACGGTTTTTCGCTTGCTGCAAATTCTGCAGCGTACCCGCCCCTTGCCCGGCCAGGTGCCGATAACGCTGCAACTCATGCTCGGCAAACTCAACCTGCGCCAGGTCGGCATCGACGGTGGCCTTGGCCTGCTCGATCAGCGAGCGTTGGCGCTCCAGCATCGCCACGGCATTGGTCAATTGCGCCTGCGCCGTGGCCACGCTGGCCTGTGCGGCCCGCACTTCGGTCTGATAATCCTGCGGATCGATCCGGGCCAATAGCTGGCCGGCCTTGACGTACTGGTTGTCTTGCACCAATACATCATCGATAAAACCGGCGACTTTAGGGGCGACCAGGGTGTAGTCAGCACTGACAAACGCATCATTGGTGCTCTGCACCGTGCCCGTGGCAAATACCAGTCGCCACAGACCGTAAAGCACCACCATCGCCACCAGGCCTGCAGCCGCCATTAACCAAGGCTTGCGCCCGTGTGTCGTACTCATTCTATGCTCCAGCAGATGTTCAGCTTGCAGCCCGCGGCGGGTAGATCCGCGTCGGGCCGAAGGGGATTAATACAATCAATAAAAGTGCGAGGCCTGCCATGTACAGGTAGAGGTCTGAAGACGTCAGCACCACCGCCTGTTGATGGATCCGGTGCGCCAGGTCAGCGCCCTCACTGACCAGCGGCGAATTGCCCAGGCGATCAACCAGCATCGTTGAATGGAAGTGCTCGCGATTCAGCGTCAGCACTTGTAATACGCACCCCGCCGCCATCGCCGAAAAACCTTTGACGGTGTTGAACCAGGCCGATGCAAAGGGGCCATCGGCCGGATTCAGCCCGCCCGTGGCCAGCATCAGCAGCGGGATGACCGCCATGGGCTGGGCAATGATCTGAATCGCCTGCAGCCCGTAAAAGTTCTCGCGGCTCCACAACGATGTCACCTGAGAGCCAATGCCACAGGCCAGGGCCAGCAGCCCAAGGCCGATGGCCAATACCCAACGGCAATCAACCCGGCGCAGGTTGCACAGCGCAACCACCAAGGGCAGCGCGATCAATTGCGGCAGCGCCACGACCAGCATGACCGGAGCGGTCTCCAGGGGACGATAGCCCTGTACCTGCGCCAGGTAACTGGACGGAATCTTGATCACTGCCAGCAACACGAACAGCACGCCGCCCAAAGTCAGCAAGGCGTGTGCAAGGTTGCGGATTTTCAGCAATTGCAATTTGAAGAACGGCAGCGGATGCGACCACTCATTAATAAAGAACAGCACCAGCAGGGACACCCCGCCGACGATGAAAATCCGAATCATCCCCGACTCGAACCAGTTCAGCCGCTGACCCAGCTCCAGCCCCAGCACCAGCATGATCAGACCCGGCAGGCCGAGCAGCAGACCGCGCCAGTCAAATTGCTTGAAACGTTCCAGGCGCAAAGGATCCAGGGGCAAGCCCCAGGCGACACAGAGCATGGCCAGCAGCCCCAAAGGAATCACTTGCCAGAACGCCCATTGCCACCCCGCGTACTCCACCCACCAGGCTGACAGCGGCGTACCAA
Organism: Pseudomonas taetrolens; assembly: GCF_900475285.1. NCBI lineage: Bacteria > Pseudomonadati > Pseudomonadota > Gammaproteobacteria > Pseudomonadales > Pseudomonadaceae > Pseudomonas > Pseudomonas taetrolens. The sequence continues at coordinate 2,886,260 of NZ_LS483370.1, forward strand.
AACTAGGACCGAAGGTGGCCGTCAGTGCGTAACCGCCCAACCCGTAGAGACGAATCCCGGGGGGTAAAAAGCGCAACGCTACCGACATCAGCATGGGCGGTAATGCGCCTCCCGCGAAGCCTTGCAAGGTTCGCAGCAACATCAGCACATTGACGTTAGGCGCAAACGGACACAGCGCCCCCAGCAGTAAAAAAGCCCCCATTGCGCACAGGGTGAAACGACGCAAGGAAAAGGTCGCCCCGCACCAGGGCGCAAATGCCATGGCGCTGATGGAAGTGGCTGAATACACCGCCAGCAGCCAGGTGCTGTCGTCGTAGCCAATGCCCATGGCCCCGCGAATATCCGGCATGGCAACCTTGGTCACGTTCTCGTTGAACCCCGAGACCAGCACCGCCAGCAATACCCCCACCAGACCGGTAAAAATCCGCAGGCCAAATGCCGTGCTGGCCGTTGTCGGGGCGGGCGCAGGCGTGAGAATACCCGGCGAGCCTGCCGTCAATGACGTCACACCCAGCCCCCCGACGCCCATTTACCTGCACTGCTAAAACCCCAAGACATGCCTCACTCCGTCATTCAATCGATGACAGAAAGTTTAAACAGTCTGAATTGCTATAAAAATTGATAAATAGCTAACTGTGGATTGCACGAAACGCAATCCACAGCAGGATTCAGGACACTGCGTTATCGCAGAAGGTTTTGAGGGTGCGCCGCAGCCAGCGGTGGGCATGATCGTTATCCAGGCGCGGGTGCCAGGCCTGGGAGATTTCGACCGGTTGCAAGGCAATCGGCAATTCAAATGCCCGTAACTTCAACCCCAGGGGTTCAAGGGTTTTGAGCAAAATCTGCGGCATCAGCGGCAAAATCAGATTGGCGCCTGCCAGGGCAAAGATCGCCGAGTAAAACGTTGGCGTAGTGAATGACACGTGCCGTACAAGCCCCTGCTCCGCCAGCACGGTATCGATCGGCCCACGGGCACGGCCGCGGCGCGACACGCTGATATGGTCGTACTCGACAAAATGTTGCGCGGTGATGGCCCGGTCGAAAATCGGATGGCCTTCGCGCGCCAACCCCACAAAGGGGCAGGTAAACAGTTTTTGTACCTTGATATCGGCACCGAATGTATTCGTGGCACAGATCGCCAGGTCTATGCGCCCTTCGCTCAGCGCCTCGTCATCGGTAAAACCTTCCGGCACTACCCGCAGCGCAGCCTTGGGCATTTCCTGAGCCATTTTCTCGCGCAAGGCACCGCCATAAACGCCAAAGAACACATCGTTGGCGCGAATGCTGAACGTGCGCTCCAACTGGCGCAGGTCACTGTCCTGACTTTGGGTGAACACCCCGTGCGCCAACTCAACGACGCCCCGGACCTGCTCACGCAACTCCAGCGCCCTGGGTGTCGGCACCAGCCCCCGGCCCGAACGTACCAGGATCGGGTCATTCAGGGCTTCACGAATTCGGGTCAAGGTACGGCTCATGGCCGGAGCGCTCAGGTTCATGCGCCTGGCAGCGCCCACCACCGAGCCCTCTTCGAGCAAGACATTCAAGGCAATCAGCAGATTCAAGTCAGGTATTTGCATGGGCGAAAGGTTAACGGGTAACGGATGGCGTGCCTAGCCGACTTGGCCTGCACCATTATTGCGCAACAGGTAAAACAGTTTCGCGCACTCTTAGCTAGCTAACTAAGTTTGCCGTTGATACATTGCCGCCCGTCAGGTTGATGCCTGACGCTCTCTTTGGTTGAGAATTTTGGCCATTACCGGATCCCCATGATGGTAATGGCCTTTTTTATGCCTGCGGCTTCTGCTCGCCCCACCATAGAGCCCTTCCCGGTGGTGACCCCGCCCATCCTGAACTACGCTGGCAGCCCAATCCATGACAGAGATTGGGGACTTTATGCAACTGGGCAGCAAAATCTCGAACCTGGAATATCTGTCGTGCCGATATTCCCGCTGGATCCACGCCACACGCATCAGCCTGGCGTTTCTGATCACGTTTATCCTCATCCGTTATTTCAAACTCGACGGTGCATCTTATGCGCTGATCACCATGCTGATCGTGATGGGGCCGCAACCTTATTGGGGCAATGTCTCTTCACGGGCCGTGCAACGTACCGGTGGCACAATCATCGGTGCTCTGTCGGGCCTGATTGGCCTGTACCTCGAAATCTACTCGTTCCCGCTCATGCTGCTGTGGTCTGCCGTGCTGATGTTTATCGCCGGTTATCTGACCCTGGGTAAACGCCCCTATATGGCCCTGCTGATCGGCGCAACACTGGCGGTTGTCAGTTGTGCACCACCCAATGACATGGAATCGGCCATCACCCGCAGCATTTATGTGCTGGCCGGTTCGTTGCTGGCAATGGTCTTCACCAGCATCTACCCGCAACGGGCCTATACCGATCTGCGGATCAAGTTCAGTCAAAGTCTGGAGAAGCTCGACAGCCTTTACACCGCTTACTTTTCGCCGCAGACCCTCAAACGGCCAGACCTCGAAGATCAACTGAAGAATGAACTGGATGCGGTGGTCAAGTTGCGTAGCTTCATTGCCCCCGCCAGCAATGAAAGTCATCTGAAGCCGGAAGTGTTCGAATCGCTGCAAACCCTGCACCGTAATTTGCTGGCCACCATGAACCTAATGATCGAGGCGTACTGGACGTCCCGTGAGAGCCATCTGTTGATTGAAAGTGAACCGGCCTTGCATGACCTTCACCGCTTGATCCCCCAAGCCTTGGAGTCGTTGCAAAACAAGTTATGCATGGGCATTGCAGATAATCAGATCAGCTCCGAATTGCGGCAAAAGAGCCGCGACCTGAACGAACTGGTACTGAAAAGCATTGACGGCAAACTCATCGAAACACCGTTTTATGCGTATGTCTGGCTAAGCCTGGAAATGCTCAGGCAACTCACCGAGCTGAATGATCAGCTGCATGCAGCGCTTTACCAGCATGGGCATAAACACCTGTTCAAAAAAGTGCCCGGTAATGTCTGACGCCCGTCGGTCAGTCAAGGACAAGGCATCGGAACCCGCTGGAGCGGATTTGCTGGCGATGCTCCAAAACGCTGCGTTTATCCAACACACACATGCATTCTCGTTTTCGCTTGAATGGCTGGCAGTACCCGGCAACGCCTGAGGGTTCAGCCCTTCACATCGCCTTTTTATCCCGTCTAACCATCAGCGACTCAGAAAGCTCAGACATATTTTGATGATATAGCTCACTAATAAAGGAAGATTTTCTCACTCAAAAAGCTGATTAAACAGTCAAGAAAAACCTTCAAAAATACCCTCGACCACCCGCCTGCCCTGAACAAGTCCCTGTTTTTAATATGGTATTTCAAATACTCCTCAACTGCTGGCTACAGACGCCTTGTCAACGTCCTCCTTAAACATCTTTCACCTTCCTCTGGCCTGCTGAAATTTATGGTCTAGGCTCTGATCGCGCCCGTCTTAATGGATTTAAACGGTGAGTCTCATGACACCTGAACACACACGCACGTCGAAGCGACGCTTACCTTGCAAGGGTCGGACTGGCCCTGCTCGGTGTACTCAGCGCGTATTCGAATGCACCTCAGGCAAACGCGTGGCCTCCCCTCGCTCATTGCGTGTGTTCGTCACATCAGGCGGACATGCCTGTGTATGCACACACAACACCCCCGCCTTTAAAGCGTTCGCCTGCACTCAATCTGCGGGGGATGTTGGCGCGTGCGCAGTGAGGTCATTTTTTCCTGAACTTATCCATTTTCACGGCACTTCGGCACTTTGATTTTTACCGCACTGTAGATAGGAGGGCTTATGCAGCTCACCCCGAGAGAAGTCGAAAAACTGATGATTTACACCTTATCGGACGTGGCATTCCGACGTAAGGCGCGCGGCTTGAAGTTGAACTATCCCGAAGCCGTTTCGATCATCACCGTGACCGCACTGGAAGGCGCACGAGACGGCAAGTCAGTTGAAGATGTGATGAATGAAGCCAGCAAAGTGTTAACCAAAGACGATGTCATGGACGGCGTCAGTGACCTGATTCCCAATGTTCAGGTTGAAGCGATTTTCACCGATGGCAGCCGCCTGGTTACGGTCCATGACCCTATCAAGTAACGGCGAGCAGTGACGCCGGTAAACGCCAAACAGATCCGTTGGAGGAATCAGTCATGAGCACCAAGAAAATCACGAGCCCTCACCAGGACACGCATCCGGATCACAAGATCCCCCACGCCAAAAACCCCGGTGGCGTACAAAAAGGCGATGAAGAGAACGTCCCCTTGGGCGGCTGTGTGTACGCCAGCTCGCCGATTGTGTTTAACGAAGATCGTCCGGTGACCAAAGTCAAAGTGCGCAACACCGGCGACCGTCCGATTCAAATCGGCTCGCACTTTCACTTTTTTGAAGTCAACCGTGCGCTCGAGTTCGACCGTGCCGCCGCTTTTGGCAAGCGCCTGAACATTACCGCCACCACCGCCATCCGCTTTGAACCCGGTGACGAAATTGAAGTCTCGCTGATTCCGTACGGCGGCAAACAGACCCTGTACGGCTTCAACAACCTGGTGGATGGCTGGGCACCTGACAAGCTCACCAGCAACCATGAACGCCCGGAAAAATTGCAAGCCATTCAGCGCGCAATCGATCACGGCTTCAAGTTCTCCAAGCCCGTCAAAGCCAAGTAACTACGCATTCCCATATTTTGCATTTGTGCCGTTGAGCCATTGACGCCCGCGCGGCATTAGAAAAGGAGCCACCGATGCCAACCATTTCACGCAAAGAATATGCAGGGCTGTTTGGCCCGACCACGGGCGACAAAATCCGCCTGGGTGACACCAACCTGTTTGTCGAAATTGAAAAGGACCTGCGCGGTTACGGCGAAGAATCTGTTTACGGCGGCGGTAAATCCCTGCGCGACGGCATGGGGTCCGACAACACCTTGACCCGTGACAATGGCGTGCTGGATCTGGTGATCACTAACGTGACCATCATCGACCCGATCCAGGGCGTGATCAAAGCCGACGTGGGCATCCGTGACGGCAAGATTGCCGGGATCGGTAAAAGCGGCAACCCCGGCATCATGAGCGGCGTGACCCCGGGGCTGGTAGTGGGCGTGAGCACCGACGCCATCTCCGGCGAGCACCTGATTCTGACCGCTGCCGGGATTGACACGCACATTCACCTGATCTCGCCACAACAGGCGTATCACGCGTTGTCCAACGGCGTGACCACCTTCTTTGGCGGCGGCATAGGCCCGACCGACGGCACCAACGGCACCACCGTAACTGCCGGCCCATGGAACATCCGTCAGATGTTGCGTTCGCTGGAAGGCCTGCCGATCAACGTCGGCATGCTCGGCAAGGGCAACTCATTCGGGCGCGACCCGCTGGCCGAACAAATCATCGCCGGTGTGGCCGGACTGAAGGTGCATGAAGACTGGGGCGCAACCTCCAACGCGTTGCGTCACTCTCTACGCACCGCCGATGAAATGGACGTTCAGGTCTCGGTGCACACCGACAGCCTGAACGAATGCGGGTATGTCGAAGACACCATTGATGCCTTTGAAGGTCGCACCATTCACACCTTCCACACCGAAGGCGCCGGCGGCGGTCACGCCCCCGACATCATCAAGGTGGCGAGCCAGAACAACGTGCTGCCGAGTTCGACCAACCCGACCCTGCCCTACGGCATCAACAGTCAGGCCGAGTTGTTCGACATGATCATGGTCTGTCACAACCTCAACCCCAACGTCCCGGCCGACGTGTCGTTTGCCGAAAGCCGGGTACGCCCGGAAACCATCGCCGCCGAAAACGTGCTGCAGGACATGGGGGTGATTTCCATGTTTTCCAGTGACTCTCAGGCCATGGGCCGGGTCGGTGAAAACTGGCTGCGCGTGATGCAGACCGCCCACGCAATGAAAGCCTCGCGCGGCAAACTGCCGGAAGACAGCGCCGACAACGACAACTTCCGTGTGCTGCGTTATGTGGCCAAGATCACCATCAACCCGGCTCTGGCCCAGGGGATCAGCCATGTGCTGGGCTCGGTCGAAGTCGGCAAAATGGCCGACCTGGTGCTGTGGGACCCACGCTTCTTCGGCGCCAAGCCGAAGATGGTGATCAAGGGCGGCATGATCAACTGGGCCGCCATGGGGGATCCGAACGCCTCGCTGCCAACTCCGCAGCCGGTGTTCTACCGTCCGATGTTCGGGGCGATGGGCAAAACCCTGCAAGACACCTGTGTGACCTTCGTTTCGCAAGCCGCACTGGAAGACGGCGTGAAAGAAAAAGCCGGGCTGGAACGTCAGGTCATGGCGGTCCGCGGTTGCCGTACCGTCTCCAAAAAAGACCTGGTGCGCAACGACCAGACGCCCCATCTCGAAGTCGACCCCGAAACCTTCGCGGTGAAGGTCGACGGTGTGCATGCCACCTGCAAACCGATCGACACCGCCGCGATGAACCAGCGTTACTTCTTTGGCTAAAGCCTGGTCGGAACACTGCCGGGGCTGGCCTGTGCCCCGGCAGACCTGTTCTCGCACATGATTCACGGAAGGAGCTTGCGACGTGATTTTGATTGAACACATTCTGGGCAATGCCAAGAAAGACGCGGTATGGAAACAGAGGCTCGAAGGCGCCAACGTCGACCTGCTGGTACTCGACCAGCGCGAGGCGCAAAAAAGCCGTTGCCGGCGCACCAGTGCTGGCGGACTCGATCTCGGGATCTCGCTGGAACGCAACGTCGTGCTGTCCGATGGCGATGTCTTGCGCTGGGATCCGGTCACCCACACGGCGGTGGTGGTGCAGCTGAATCTGCGGGACGTGATGGTGATCGACCTCAAGGAGCTGAAAAAGCAGCCGCTGGATGTCCTGATCAAAACCAGCTTCGAACTGGGGCATGCCTTGGGCAACCAGCACTGGAAAGCCGTGACTAAAAACAATGAGGTGTACATCCCGCTCACGGTCGAAACCAAAATGATGGATTCGGTGATGCGTACCCACGGTTTCCAGCACTTGCCTTATGCCTTTATCAGCGGGGCTGAAGTCCTGCCAAACCTCACCACTTCCGAGGCCCGCTTACTGTTCGGCGGTGCCGAAGAAACCGACACCCACGTTCACGTGGCCAGCCCCCAGGACAAACAGGCCGCCGCCGCACTGAAGATCCAGGGCCTGCACAGTCATGGCGACGGTATCAGCCACAGTCACAGCCACGATCATGGCCATACGCACCACACTCACGATCCCAAGCATTAAGTCCGGCAAGAAGGCGCCAACGATGAACGCATCAGATCTCATTCGCATCATGCAGTTTGGTGATTCCGTATTGCCAGTCGGTGCTTTTTCGTTCTCGAACGGCGTTGAATCCGCCATTCAGAAAGGCATCGTGCACGATGTCGCGAGCCTCAAGGGGTTTGTCCTGACGGCCCTGAAACAAGCCGCCAGCTGTGACGGCATGGGTGTCGTCGCCGCCCACCGGGCTGCGATGGCCGATGACCGGGAAGGGATTCTGCGCGCCGACTGGGCGGTGAATAACCGTAAGCTCAATGAAGAAAGCCGGTTGATGGCCACGCGCATGGGCAAAAAGCTGGCCGAAATGTCGATCCATGTCGTCGAAAAACCATTGGTGCGCTGGTGGCTGGAGCAAATCAAGGCCGGGCATGCGGCGGGTACCTACCCCGTCACCCAGGCCGTGGTGATGTCGACCCAGGGCATTGGCGCGCGTGAAGTGGTGGTGATGCACCAATACGGTGTGGCCATGACCATTCTCAGCGCCGCCATGCGCCTGATGCGCGTCACTCACCTCGATACCCAGCACATTCTGTTCGAGCTCAATCACGACATCGAAGCCTTCTGCGACATCGCTGAAATCGGCGAGATCGACCAGATGTCGTCCTATGTGCCGATCGTCGATGTGCTGGCAGCGGTACACGTCAAAGCCCACGTGCGGCTGTTTATGAACTGATTCCCTGGCAGCGGCGTTGACCTGTTGTCGATGCCGCGCGCTTCATCTGGTTTTTTGTTAAGGAACATGATTGTGAAAAAGATTACTCGCATTGGTATTGGCGGCCCGGTCGGTTCAGGCAAAACCGCGATCATTGAAGTCATCACGCCGATTCTGATCAATCGCGGCTACAAGCCCTTGATCATCACCAACGACATCGTGACCACCGAAGATGCCAAACAGGTCAAGCGCACCCTCAAGGGCATTCTCGACGAAGACAAGATTCTCGGGGTTGAAACCGGTGCCTGCCCGCACACTGCCGTGCGTGAAGACCCGAGCATGAACATTGCGGCGGTCGAGGAAATGGAAGAGAAATTTCCGGACAGCGATCTGATCATGATTGAAAGCGGCGGCGATAACCTGACACTGACCTTCAGTCCGGCGCTGGCCGACTTCTATATCTATGTGATCGACGTCGCCGAAGGCGAAAAAATCCCGCGCAAAAACGGTCCGGGCCTGGTGCAGGCCGACATTCTGATCATCAACAAGATCGACCTGGCCCCGTACGTGGGGGCCAGCCTGGATGTCATGGAAAGCGACACCAAAGTGGTGCGCGGCAACCGCCCGTACATCCTCACGAACTGCAAGACCGGCCAGGGCATTGAAGAACTGGTGGACATGATCGAACACATGTTTCTGTTCGCGCAAAAACCATCGGCCAAAAGCGAGGTGACTGCATGACATCGCAGAGCCTGAACATCGTGAACACCCCTTCACGGCTTCGCGCTCACTCATTAGGCAATGATGCGCCGGAGCTTGCGAGCTATCAGGACGAGCCGCCGCAAATGGACAGCGGTGCCGTCGGCAAAAGCGGGTATTTGCGCCTGGGTTTTGAAAGACGCGGCAATCGCAGCGTACTGGCCGATATGGAGCGGCGTGTACCGTCTCTGGTACAGCGGGCCTTGTACTGGGATGAGGAAATGCCCGAGCTGCCCTGCGTGACCATGATTTCCACCTCGGGCTGTGTACTGCAGGGTGACCGCCTGGCTACTGACGTCAACGTGGGGGTGGGTGCCTGCGGGCATGTCACTACCCAGTCAGCGACCAAAGTGCATTCGATGAATGCCAACTATGCCTCGCAAATCCAGTGTTTTCGGGTCGAGGAAGGCGGCTACCTTGAGTTCATGCCCGACCCGCTGATCCCGCACCGTAACGCGCGCTTCATCACGGATACCCAGATCAGGATCCACCCGACAGCGACGGCGATTTATTGCGAGATCCTGATGTCGGGCCGCAAGTACCACCATGTCGATGAACGCTTTGGCTTTGATGTCTACTCCTCCCGGGTCGCGGCCGAAAACCTCGAAGGCAAGGAGCTGTTTGTTGAAAAGTACATTCTGGAGCCCAAGCGCGAGAGCCTCGATGCCATCGGCGTCATGCAAACCTTCGACGTATTCGGCAACGTGGTGTTGCTCACCCCCAAAGAACATCACGACCGCATTGTCGAGCGTATTCCGGCGATCTTCGACATGAACGCGGGGCTGGCCAGTGGCGTGACGCGCTTACCCAACAACTGTGGCCTGATTTTCAAGGTACTGGGCAATGACAGTGGCGAAGTGAAGGCGCAAATCCGCGAGTTCTGGAAAGTCGCCCGCGAGGAAATTCTTGGCGTGTCGCTACCACCCCAGTTCCTCTGGCGCTAAACCTCACCCTGTAGCAGCTGTCCAAGGAGCCAGGCTGCGGACAGGGGCAAGGTCCTCTCAAATCCGGTAAACGCAGTATTCCGGGGGAATGGTTTTATGACGGCTTCGCAGCTGGACGCAGCCTCGCATTGCTCGTCAGCTGCTTCAGATTGGGAGAGTCGATATGGAAACTGCATCCAGATGGTCAAAAGTGGCGGATGGCAACGTCGTGCTTGAATTTATTGACGTCACGCTACGCGGTTGCGCTCAGGTCATGTTCCAGAACAATCCGCTGACCGGGTTGCTCTTCTTCATTGCGATCTTCGTCGGCGCGTATGGCGAAAACAACCCCGCCGTGGCCTACGGCAGTGTGCTGGGTACCGTCGCAGCCACGTTCGCGGGCTTGAACGTCAAGGACCGCACATCCTGGAAGGCCGGGCTGTATGGCTATAACGGCTGCCTGGTGGGGGCCGCATTACCGACCTTCCTCGATGTCTCGCCGATTCTGTGGCTGTGCATCATCATGGGGGGCGTGGTGTCGGTGATCGTGACCCTGTGCATCGCCGATGTTCTCAAGACCTGGAAAGTCGCGGCCCTCACCGCACCGTTCGTACTGGTGACCTGGACGGTCTTGCTGTCCAGCTATGCTTTTACCGAACTGCATGCCAACGCCCTGCCCACTCCGGACTTGCCCCACGAACTGCTTCAAGCCTCAAGTGCGGCGGCTTCTGCCTCACATTTCTTTGCCGGAGTGCTCAACGGCATATCCGAAGTGTTTCTGCTCAGCAGTCTGATCGCCAGCTTGCTCCTGCTGGTGGGCCTGGCGGTCGAGTCGCTGTGGGCTGCGGTGTTTGCCGTGTGCGGCGCCTTGCTGGCAGTGCTGACGGCCTCGGTGCTGGGAGCCGAGCAGACCAGCATCGACAATGGCATGTACGCGTTCAGCGCCGTCCTGACCGCCATTGCCCTGGGCTCGACGTTCAACCAGCCCAGTTGGCGGGTACTGATCTACACGGTAATCGGGGTCATTTTCACGGTGTTCGTCCAGGGCGCTTTGAATACCCTGCTGGCCCCTGTCGGTATCCCGACATTGACCATGCCTTTTGTTCTGGCCTCGTGGCTGTTCCTGGTGCCGAACAAAGAGGTGATGCCGGTACACCGACAATGACTCCTTCATACTTGCTGCAGGGACCTCGAGGCCAATACGTGATGAATACAGACACTGCATTGAGCGGTCAACGTCAGCCCGCCGAAACGGACCTACACTCCATCCACCCTTTAACAGACGCGTCGTAGGCACTATGACTTTATTACAGGACGTAAAAACCAAAATATCCTTTGCCTATGGGGTCGCCCTGCTGGTGGCCATCAATGGGTTCCTATTGTTCATGCCGGTGTTGCAGCGCGGGGTTGCTCACGCCAATGCAGCTTCCGGCTCCTTTGATACCTGGAAGGAGGCCCTGAGCTTTTTAGCCCTGTTGGAGATTCCTGGCTTTGTGGTTGGCTTCGTGCTGATCCTGATGTCGCTGGGACTGCTGATCAAGTCACGCATCAGCTGGTTCTTCGCGTTACTGCTGCTGCTGGCAACCGTCTGCGTTGATTTTTTCATCCTGAAAAAAACGTACCCCAGTACCTTCTTCTCACTTGTCACAATTGCCGTGCTGATCTTTTACTGGCGCCAGTTCGATCACTACAGCCTGGCCACCGGCAGCTTCTTTGCGGTAGTCAGCATCGCTTCGCTGATCGTCTACAGCACCCTTGGCACGCTCTATCTGGGTGAACAGTTCGCACCGGCGGTCACTGACCTGCCCACCGCGTTCTATTTCGCCATTGTGGTCATGTCGACGGTGGGCTTTGGCGACATTGTCCCGCACACCACCGATGCCCGGTTCTTCACCCTGACAGTGATCATTCTGGGCATCACCATCTTCGCGATCTCGGTGGCGTCCATTGCCGGCCCGCTGATCAGCAACAACATCCAACGCATCGTTAAAGGCAGGATTACCCACATGGCCCGTAAAAATCATTACATCCTCGTCGGCATTGGCTCACTGGCACAGAACGTCTACAAAGGGCTGTCCGAGCGCGGCGAACATGTGACCGTTGTATGCCCTCCCGGCAGTCAGCACGACCTGCCAGAGAAGGCAGACATCATTGAAGGCGATCCGTCGTCGGCTTCAACCCTGCATCTGGCCGGAGCCGCAGACGCCAAATACATTGTGACCCTGTGCGACAACGATGCCGAAAACGTATTTACCATCCTCGCCGCCAAAGAAGTCGCCGGCGAAGAGACTCAGATCATCGCTCTGGTCAACGAATCCCGGAACATGCCCAAGGTCAAACGCGTCAACCCGACCATGGTGCTCTCGCTGCCGCTGCTGGGCAGCGAGTTGCTGGTTCGCACCCTGCAGGGCGATACGATCAATAACGACCTGATCACCGAGATGTTCTTCGGCAAGCGGACCTCACTGGGCTGAGTTTTCTCACACCCCCAAAAAAGCCCTCGACTGCGAGGGCTTTTTTGTCGGCCTTGAAACGGTTATCGCGGCGTATCGGCTGCCGGTTGAGGTGTGCCCCTGGCACCTGCGAACAGGCCGAGTTCAACCGCTGCAAAACCGACCACCAGGCTGGCCACCAGATAACCGATAGAGACCAGCAATGCACCTGGCTCACCCATCATTTCGACCGCACCAAAGACAAAGCTGGAGAACGTTGAAAGCCCCCCCATGATCCCGGTGCCGACCATCACATGGACGTACTGGTTGATCCGGTTGCTCTTGAACAGCGAAGTCGCCACACCCAGCAGGAATGCAGCCACGATATTGGCGACAAAAATATCCATTGGAAAACCATCGGCCAGACGCGGCACCGACAACATCACGAATTCCCGGCACATGGCGCCAAACGCTCCGCCGACGAAAATCAAAATAATCATGTTCAGCATGATCCTGCTCCTTGTCAGCGCGCCAGCCAGGCGCCGAATGCGGCGGCGGCCAAGCCCACCACGACCGAAATAACCAGATAGCCAGCGGCCAGTGCCCGATCCCTCGCATTGGCCAGTTTGGCGGCATCCAGTTGCATGCTGCTGAACGTCGTGTACCCCCCGAGAATGCCGGTCAGCACGGCCGCGTTCATCACATCGCCGTAGCGGTCGCGCCAATCCACGGTGAATAGAATGCTCAAATAACCGATGACAAAGGCACCGCTGACGTTGATCAAAAACGTACCCAGCGGGAATTTGCCTTTGTACAGTTCACCGACCCGCAGTCCGATCCACCATCGCAACAACGACCCCAGACCGCCGCCCAGCCCGACCCAGAAAACATCCAGCGCAGTCATGAAAATCCCTCTCGTGCCTGTTGGTTAGTGGGGGGAACTCTAGACGATAAAACCCGGATGCGGCGTCCGGCCGGCTCAGACCGCCTCTGATCAGCCAATACGTTTAAAAACAGGCGCCCCCGCCAAAAAGGAGTACCCTGCCGCCCTGCTCTGATTCCCCTTCATGGAACCCCTATGTTTCCCAACGCTGAACGCTACAACCACTCCACCGAATACGCGAACAAACTGGTCGACCGCATCGGCCAGACGCCCGCCTGGATTGCCCTGCGCATCGGCGTGACGGAAAAACGCATGCGCTACATCCTGGCCGGCTCCCGCACGATCAAGGGCGACACCACCGAAATCCTGATGTCTTACGCTGAGCAGTTTTGTCTGGAATCCCTCGCCGCCGAGGCCAAGGCGGCCAAGGATCGCGCCCGTTCCAAGGCCGCTACGCCCGCCAGCGACGTTTAAAACAGCCCCATCTGCCCGCCCACCAGGGCGCTGAAGTCATCGTCGACGAACACCAGAATGGCGTCCGCTACCGGTTGTAGCTGACGCGTCAGGTAATGTTCGTAGTCCACCGCCGCTGACAGGTTTTCCAGCGGCTGCGGGCCGGCCACGGTGATTACGTAACGGATCGTGCCGCCATTCTGGTATTGGCGAGGCCGACCGTGACGGTCGTTGTAGTCGTCGGCCAGTCGCGCCGCACGCACGTGGGGCGGCACATTGCGCTCGTAGTCACTCAGCGGACGACGCAGGCGCTTGCGGTAGATGAGCAGCTCATCGTGCTCGCCCGCCAGGGTGCTGCGCACAAAGTCGCGGACGAAGTCCTGATAGGGCTGGCGATTGAAGATGCGCAGGTAAAGCGCTTGCTGAAATTGCTGGGCCAGGGGCGACCAGTCGCTGCGTACGGTTTCCAGGCCTTTGTAGACCATCTCGCTGCGTCCGTCAGCGCCCGTTACCAGTCCGGCATAGCGCTTTTTGCTGCCCTCTTCGGCACCGCGAATGGTCGGCATCAAAAACCGGCTGTAATGAGTTTCAAACTGGAGCTCAAGCGCGCTGGTGAGCCCGTACTCGTCCCGCACATGGACCTGCCACCATTGATTGACGTGCTCCACCAGTTCGCGGCCGATACGTGCTGCGTCAGCTTCGCTGTGTTCGCTGCGCAGCCAGACGAAGGTGGAGTCGGTGTCGCCGTAGATCACGCTGTAACCCCGGGCTTCGATCAGCGCCCGGGTCTTGAGCATGATTTCATGGCCCCGCAGGGTGATGGACGAGGCCAGCCGTGTATCAAAGAAACGACAGCCGCTGGAACCCAGTACCCCGTAAAAAGCATTCATGATGATCTTCAGCGCTTGCGACAGCGGCGCATTGTGTTCGCGCTTGGCGATCTCGCGCCCGTTGGCCACACGCTCGACGATGGCGGGCAGGCAATGCCGGGTCCGCGAAAAGCGTGCCCCGCGAAAGCCCGGGACCGAGGCCTCATCGCCCGGTTCCCGCAGCCCCTCGACCAGCCCCAGCGGGTCGATCAGAAACGTACGAATGATCGAGGGATAAAGACTTTTGTAATCGAGCACCAGCACCGATTCGTACAGACCCGGCTGCGACTCCATGACAAAGCCTCCCGGGCTGGCCTGAGGCGGCTTCTCACCGAGGTTGGGGGCGACAAAGCCCTGGCGGTGCATCAACGGCATGTACAGGTGATAAAAAGCCGCCACCGAGCCGCCACTGCGGTCCGCCTCCAGCCCCGTGACCGAAGCGCGCTCCAGAAGGAAGGTCAGCAGCTCGGTTTTCTCGAAAATCCGCGTCACCAGTTCGCAGTCCTTCAGGTTGTAGCGCGCCAGTGACGGCTTGTCCTCGGCAAACATGCGGTTGATTTCATCCATGCGCTGGTAAGGCGTGCTGATGTCCTTGCCTTCGCCAAGCAAAGTCTGGGCGACGTTTTCCAGACTGAAGGAAGGGAACGACCACGTGGCCGAGCGCAGAGCCTCGATGCCATCGATGATCAGACGGCCTTCCGCGCTGGCGAAAAAATGGTTTTTGCGGGTGCCGTGCTCGCGCCATTGCATCTCGCTGCCGCCCCGCCCCAGCAACAGCGGAATGCCCAGTCGGCGCGCATGTTCGTGCAGCACCCGCAGGTCAAACTGAATAACGTTCCAACCGATGATCGCGTCCGGGTCATGCTGCGCCAGCCACTGATTGAGGCGTTGCAACAACTCGGCACGCGTGGCGCAATACTCAAGGTTGAAATCGACAGGCGCGTCAGCCTCGGAGGGCTTGCCCAACATGTACACCTGGCGCTGGCCGCAACCTTCAAGGCCGATGCAATACAGATCGCCCTGGGCACTGGTTTCGATGTCCAGCGACAGCAGTTTCAGACGCGGGCGGTAATCGGGATGGGCTTTCATCCGCGTGCCGGACAGCGAACCGTCAACCTCGACACGACCGCCGAAACTCACCGGGGCGGTGATGAAGCGCTCCATCAAGTAGCGTTCCGGCGGGCGTATGTCCGCCTCATACACATCGACCCCGGCCCGCCGCAGACGCTGGGCAATGTCCATCAGTTGCGCCTGCTGGCGGCAATACAGGCCGATAACCGGGCGTGACTGAAAGTCCTGCAGCGCCAGATCACGGAACTCGACATGACGCTCATCGTGCAACAACGCCCGGGCCTGCTCGCGCTGCGCGGCCGGGATAAACCCGACACAGGTCTGATAAGGCAGGCGCACACGCTGCGGCCCGGTATCCGTGGCCAGCCAGAACTCGACTTCAATGCCCGACGGCGTATCACGCCAATGCCGGGTCAGGACAAACCCCTGTCTCAGGTCCACCACAGCCGCCTCAAAGACCGTTGCCGGGTTACAGACACGTCGCCAGCATGGCTAAACGGCGCAGGGCCACGCTGTCGTCAGGCTTGGCTGCGTAATAACTCACAGCGGTACCCGCGCCTTGAGGCACCAGGTCGGCGAAGGATTCACCGCCACGGGTGTAGACGGTCATCGCCCCGGTTTTGTCGGTGTTTATATAGCCGCTGGCGTCAACACCGAACACCGCTTCGTCCTGCCACGAGAACTGCACGCACTCGGCCACCAGCGCGGTCGGCTTTTGTGACGCCAGGACACGGGTCGGGCTTTTGCTGCGGGCTTCATTCATCGCAGGGGATACACAACCGGCCAGCATGGCCAGGCTCACAGCGCCAATCAGCATTCGCATCGGATAGCCCTCAAAAAAGGGGAGCACCATAACATGCGGCCTGCCTCGATTCGTCGACCGGTGCCCACAGGCACAACCGAATGCACAGGCGGGCCATCACTCCACGGCCATGCGTTCCAGGCTGTTGCTCAAGTGCAGCAGCATGGCGGCGCGGGCGGCGTCGGGATCCTGGCGGCGAATCGCCTTCAGGATCGCTTCATGTTCGAGGATTGCCATTTGCCCCAGCTTCAGTAAATCGGCATCGCCGCGCTCGTCGTCATTGATCCGGGTACGGGGGATGGCTGAACGCCCGAGCTGGGAAATGATGTCCGTGAAGTACGCGTTGCCGGTGGCCTGGGCAATCAAGCGGTGGAATTGCAGGTCGGCTTCAACACTGCTGTCGTTATGGGCCAGCGAGTGCTGGTAGTCATCCAGTGCCTGGCGCATTTGCAACAGTTGCGTTTCGGTGCGGCGCTTGGCTGCCAGGGCGGCGGCCTGGGTTTCAAGGCCCATGCGCAGCTCAATGATCCCGCGCACGCTGGCTGCGGTGTCACTGCTCAGGTGGATGCCATTGCGTTCACTGCGCTCCAGCGCAAAGGTGCCCACCCCGTGTCGGGTTTCGACGAGCCCGGAGGCCTGCAGTTTGGAGATCGCCTCACGCACCACCGTTCGGCTGACACCGTAGTTGCGCACGATCGTCGATTCGGAGGGCAGTTTATCGCCGGGTGCAATTTGCCCCAGCAGGATTTGCTGGGTCAGGTCGGCCACGATGTCATGGGCCAGTCCAGGCATGCGCTTGCGAATCGGTGCGCGGTGGGTGTCTTGCATGGGGGATCCCTTCCAGTAAGGCGGCCAATACTAGCATCAGGCTGGCAACCAGCCTTAGCACTGATGCGCTGGCACACCCATCATACATGTCTGACAAGTTGCCGTTATACGTTTAAAAAGTCATTCTCCCTGATTCAGCCTTGCGATGCTTCAATCTTGAGTCCACCGCCAACAACGCTATACAGCCGCTCTAAATCGCCTTAAAACCCGCTAAATCACATTAAAAATAGACTTTTTATAGCTTTTTCGTTGGCTGGCGGGCATTGCGAGGTGAAAAGCCAACTCGTATGATGTCTGTCAACATCATCGACACCACAACGCTATTCCCAATAATAATTCGCGACGCAGGCTGTCCAGACCATGACCTCTCAAACACACAAACGCCCCTTGCCCTGCCCCTCACTCAGGCACTTTGCACAGCCGCCTCACGGCTCGCACTAGCGACCCGTCACGCCGGAGGCCCGGCCACCGGCACATCACACCCGCATAACAATAATCAGTGGGGTTTTGAACTGTGAACACTTCCAGCCACGTGTCTGCTGCGCCCGACAACGACCTTGTCCTGGCGCGCGCAATCAAAAAAGTGAAGGCGCACATCCTGCCGCTCTTCGTCATCATGTTTATCGTCAACTACATCGACCGCGTCAACATCGGCTTTGTCCGTACCCACATGGAGCACGACCTGGGGATTGGTGCCGCTGCCTACGGACTGGGCGCCGGCCTGTTTTTCATCGGTTATGCGCTGTTTGAAGTGCCGTCCAACATGCTGCTGCAAAAAGTCGGGGCACGGATCTGGCTGACCCGGATCATGTTCACCTGGGGCATCACCGCTACGCTGATGGCCTTTATCCAGAACGAAACCCACTTCTACATCCTGCGTTTTTTACTGGGTGTAGCCGAGGCCGGCTTCTTCCCCGGGGTGATCTATTACTTCACCCGCTGGCTGCCGGGCGCCGAGCGCGGCAAAGCGATTGCAATCTTCCTCAGCGGTTCGGCCCTGGCCTCCCTGATCTCCGGCCCGCTGTCGGGCCTATTGCTGCAGATCACCGGCCTGGGCCTGCATGGCTGGCAGTGGATGTACATCATTGAAGGCATGGCTTCGGTGCTGCTGTGCTTCTTCGTGTGGTTCTGGCTGGACTCCAAACCCCATGACGCAAAATGGCTCAGCCGTGCGGAACAAGATGCACTGGTCAACGAAATCGACCGCGAGCAGCGCGAGCGTGATGCCCTCAATACGGTCAAGCCAAGCCTGGGCACCCTGCTCAAGGACCGTCAGATCATGCTGTTCTGCGCGATTTATTTCTGTATCCAGCTGACCATTTATGCCGCGACATTCTGGCTGCCGAGCATCATCAAGAAGATGGGTGACCTGAGTGATATTCAGGTGGGCTTTTTCAACTCGATTCCGTGGCTGATCTCGATTGTCGCCATGTACGTCTTTGCTTCGCTGGCCAGCAAGTTCAAGTTCCAGCAGGCCTGGATTGCCAGCGCCCTGCTGATTGCAGCCCTGGGCATGTTCCTGTCGACCACCGGCGGGCCGATCTTCGCCTTTATTGCCATTTGCTTTGCGGCCATCGGTTTTAAATCGGCTTCGGCGCTGTTCTGGCCAATACCGCAGGCCTATCTGGATGCGCGCATCGCAGCGGCGGTGATCGCGCTGATCAACTCTGTCGGCAACCTCGGCGGCTTCGTAGCACCCACCACCTTCGGCTTTCTGGAACAAACCACCGGATCGATCCAGGGTGGGCTCTATGGCCTGGCCGGGACCTCCATCATCGCGGCAATCATCGTGTTCTTTGCCAAAACCAGACCCAAGCCTAGCGCTGCGGTTCCTGGCGCACTGCAACCCGCCTCGACACCTGTTTAATCGATCAGCCAGCCCCTGACTCTTTTCAAGGAACACACCATGAACGCCGAACACCAACACCACACTGCAAAAGCCCCGATCGTCACCAGCCTCCAGGTCATTCCGGTGGCCGGCCATGACAGCATGCTGCTCAACCTCAGCGGCGCACACGGCCCTTTCTTCACCCGCAACATCGTTATCCTCAAGGACAGCAGCGGCAATATCGGGGTCGGCGAAGTACCCGGCGGTGAACGCATCCGCGAAACCCTCGAAGACGCCCGCAGCCTGGTGGTCGGGCAACCCATCGGCAACTATCAGCGCATCCTCAATGCGATGCGCACCACCTTTGCCGCCCGCGACTCGGCAGGCCGCGGTCTGCAAACCTTTGACCTGCGCATTACCATCCATGCGGTCACCGCAATGGAAGCCGCCCTCCTCGACTTGCTCGGGCAGTTCCTCGAGGTGCCGGTCGCGGCCCTGCTCGGCGAAGGCCAGCAGCGCGACGCGGTGAAGATGCTGGGCTATCTGTTTTACATTGGCGACAGTCAGCAGACCGACCTGGCCTACCGCCATGAAGCGCAGGCCGATGACTGGTTCCGCCTCCGTCACGAGCAGGCAATGACACCCGAAGCTGTGGTTCGCCTGGCCGAAGCCGCGCAGGCCAAATATGGTTTCAATGACTTCAAGCTCAAGGGCGGCGTACTGCGCGGCGCCGAAGAAATCGAAGCCGTGACCGCCCTGGCCGAACGTTTCCCGAATGCGCGTATTACGCTTGACCCGAATGGCGCCTGGTCACTCAAGGAAGCCATCGCCCTGTGCCGCGACCAGCACAAAGTGCTAGCGTACGCCGAGGACCCGTGCGGCGCTGAAAACGGTTACTCGGGCCGTGAAGTCATGGCTGAGTTCCGGCGCGCTACCGGCCTGCCGACCGCCACCAACATGATCGCCACCGACTGGCGTGAAATGGGCCACGCGATTCAGCTGCAATCGGTCGACATTCCCCTCGCCGACCCACACTTCTGGACCATGCAAGGCTCGGTACGCGTGGCGCAGATGTGCCACGAATGGGGCCTGACCTGGGGCTCGCACTCCAACAACCACTTTGATATATCCCTGGCGATGTTCACCCAGGTTGCGGCGGCGGCACCGGGTGACATCACCGCCATTGATACGCACTGGATCTGGCAGGACGGCCAGCGCCTGACACGTGAATCCCTGCAGATTGTCGACGGTCACATTAATGTGCCGGCCAAACCGGGCTTGGGCGTGGACATCGACATGGATGCAGTGGCCAAGGCCCATGAACTTTATAAAGGGATGGGGCTCGGTGCGCGGGACGACAGCGTCGCCATGCAGTACCTTATCCCTGGCTGGAAGTACGACAACAAAAAACCGTGTCTGGTGCGCTGAGTGTCCTTGCGCCCGGTACCGGATCCAACAGCGTCTAAAGCGAGGATTGAATCGATGTCGACTGTAACAGGCCACAACTTTATCGGCGGTCGCCGTAGCGCCGCGGGCACCATCACCCTTGAAAGCCTTGATGCCAGCACGGGCGAGGCTTTGCCTGCGCGCTTTTACCAAGCGACACCCGAAGAAGTGGACAACGCAGCCAATGCCGCCGATGAGGCCTTTGCCGAGTTCCGCCAACTCAAGCCCGAGCGTCGTGCCGAATTCCTCGAAGCCATTGCTGATGAAATCGATCAACTGGGTGACGACTTCGTGGCCCTTGTCTGCCGCGAAACCGCGTTGCCGGCCGCGCGCATTCAAGGTGAGCGCGGTCGCACCAGCGGCCAGATGCGCCTGTTCGCCAAAGTACTGCGACGCGGCGACTTTTTGGGGGCGCGGATCGACCTGGCCTTGCCGGAGCGCAAACCGCTGCCGCGGGTCGACCTGCGTCAGTACCGGATCGGCGTCGGCCCGGTCGCCGTGTTCGGGGCCAGCAACTTCCCACTGGCCTTTTCCACCGCCGGTGGCGATACCGCCTCGGCCCTTGCGGCTGGCTGCCCGGTAGTCTTCAAAGCCCACAGCGGGCATATGGCGACCGCCGACCAGGTGGGCTGCGCCATCATCCGTGCCGCTGAAAAGACCGGCATGCCCAAGGGCGTGTTCAACATGATTTTCGGCGCCGGGGTCGGTGAGCGGCTGATCAAGCACCCGGCCATCCAGGCGGTGGGGTTTACCGGCTCGCTGCATGGCGGCAACGCCCTGAGCAAAATGGCGGCCGAACGCGAGCAGCCGATCCCGGTGTTCGCCGAGATGTCGAGCATCAACCCGGTGATCGTTTTGCCACAAGCCCTCGCCGCTCGCGGCACCACCGTGGCCAAGGATCTGGCGGCATCGGTCACGCTGGGTGGCGGCCAGTTCTGCACCAACCCGGGACTGGTGATCGGCCTGCGCTCACCCGGCTTCAGCGGATTTATCGAGCAACTGCGCCAGCACATGGCCGAGCAGGCTGCGCACACACTGCTCAATGCAGGCGGCTTGCGCAACTACGCCAAAGGGGTCGCGCACCTGCTCGACCATGCCGGCATCACTCACCTTGCGGGGCATGCCCAATCGGGAGCGCAAGCCCAGCCGCAGTTGTTCAAAGCCGATGTCAGCCTGCTACTCAAACGCGACCCGCTGCTGCAGGAAGAAGTGTTTGGCCCGACCACGATCATTATCGAAGTCGAGGATGATGCTCAGCTCAAAGCCGCTCTGCTGGCACTGCGCGGGCAACTGACGGCCACCCTGATTGGCGAAGCGGATGACCTCAAGAGCTACCAGTGGCTGGTGCCGATCCTTGAGCAAAAGGTCGGCCGGATTCTGGTCAATGGCTACCCGACCGGCGTCGAAGTCTGCGATGCCATGGTTCACGGCGGCCCCTACCCGGCCACCTCGGATGCACGCGGCACATCGGTCGGCTCGCTGGCCATCGATCGGTTCCTGCGTC
This sequence comes from Pseudomonas taetrolens, assembly GCF_900475285.1. Lineage (NCBI taxonomy): Bacteria > Pseudomonadati > Pseudomonadota > Gammaproteobacteria > Pseudomonadales > Pseudomonadaceae > Pseudomonas > Pseudomonas taetrolens. The sequence continues at coordinate 2,907,966 of NZ_LS483370.1, forward strand.
CGGTGTGCTACCAGAACTACCCGGATGAACTGCTGCCGCAAGCCCTGCAAAACAGCAACCCGCTGAACGTGCAACGACTGGTCAATGGCGAGTGGAATTCAGCTTCGATCGGCTAACACCCAGGCGGCTGCAACTGCAGGAGTGGGCATGCTCGCTCCTGCACAGCCGCTGACGTGACTGACCGGCATCAGGCAGCGATCCGCTGCCTTTTTTGTGCCCGCTGAAAATATTGGATCCAATGTCAAATTTCGGGCAAAAAAAAGCCCAAGTAGCTGATGGAAACTTGGGGCTTAAAAATGCATAAACCGTGGTAGGTGAACGCAGGGCGATATTAACCCATGGTCACAACTGGTAACAAGATATTTTGCACCATTCATTTCAATTTTATACTGACTTAAGTCATTACATATCCACACTTTTTTATTGGTTTTGGTCTTTTTGATAATTGCAAAAGGCCATTGACTGGCGAGTTCAGCCCCTGGATGAATGGCGCTTGACGCCGATTCATGCGTGCACGCAAAGCCCGCCTGGAAAGCAACGAAAACCCGTTACTCGAACACCGGCCGGAAGAACGTCCGCTCGTAACTCAGGATGCAGCGGGTGTCTACGGCATATTGAAAGGCAGCCACGCATTCGGCATCTGCCCGGGACTGTTCGCGATAGTGTTCGTAGGTCGCCAGGCTGGGAAACGAAAACATCGCCAGGGCAATATTGTTCGCCCCTTCCGAAGGCAGGAAATAGCCATGGTGCTGACCGCCGAACTTCTCCACGAGCGGGATCCAGAGACGGCCATACACTTCAAATTCAGCCAGCTTGTAAGGGTCAATGATGTAGCGAAGGTGGCAGGTGATCATTTCATCATTCCATGGATTCAAAGGAAATCGAGACTATTCCTGAGCCCTGGAAAAGGTCAATACAGGCTGACGGTAACGGCTACGTCCGTTTACGACTGCTGCGCCGCCGGACGTTACGGGTCACCTATGGTGTAGCTACCGCAGGCTGCGACAAGACCTGAAGGGCCTTCAAACCCGGCGCAGCCTTCGGCAGCGGCTACAGGATCCCCGTAGCCGTTGACGAGGCTCCTGCGTGATTCCACCGATTACCAGAAGAGGTCGGTCGGCTCGCCCAACTGACCCTCAGGTACTACCATACGCCGAGTTCCTCAATCCCAAAGAACGCAGCTGGCAAGTACGCTATGGACGACAACGAACTGCGGGTGAATGTCGATTACACCTGGAAACTGTGGTGAACATTAGCGTCTCTGGATGACACATGGGGTGGCTGAGCAGGCCGTATCTTCGATAAGCTCTGCGGCCCCCCACCATCAATCAGCGGTAAGTGCATGATCGAAGTCACTGAGGTTTCCATTGCCCAACTACGGGCTGCGCTCGAATCTGGCCAGACAACCTCGGTTGAATTGGTTCAGGCCTACCTCGCCAGGATCGATGCTTACGACGGCCCGCAGACGGCCACCGCCCTCAATGCGGTGATCGTGCCTAACCCTGTCGCCCTCGAAGAGGCCGCCGCGGCCGATGCCCGACGCAGCACGGGGCAGACGCTGGGCCCGCTGGACGGCATCCCCTACACCGCCAAGGACAGCTACCTGGTCAAGGGCCTCACTGCCGCCTCCGGCAGCCCGGCCTTCAAAGACCTGATTGCGTATCGCGATGCCTTCACCATCGAACGCTTGCGCGCGGCGGGGGCCATCTGTCTGGGCAAGACCAATATGCCGCCAATGGCCAACGGCGGCATGCAGCGCGGGGTTTACGGCCGTGCCGAGAGCCCGTACAACGCCGACTACCTCACCGCCCCGTTCGCATCCGGCTCATCCAACGGTGCCGGCACCGCAACGGCGGCCAGTTTTGCAGCCTTCGGCCTGGCCGAAGAAACCTGGTCCAGCGGACGCGGCCCGGCGTCCAACAATGGCCTGTGCGCCTACACGCCGTCACGCGGGGTGATTTCGGTGCGTGGCAACTGGCCGTTGACCCCGACCATGGATGTTGTGGTGCCGTTTGCCCGAACCATGGCCGACCTGCTTGAAGTGCTCGACGTGGTGGTGGCGCACGACCCTGACACCCGCGGCGATCTGTGGCGGATGCAGCCTTGGGTGCCAATTCCGACCGTGGCTTCGGTACGTCCCGCGTCCTATCCGGAACTGGCGGCCACCGCCGATACGCTGGTGGGCAAGCGTTTCGGCGTGCCGCGCATGTACATCAATGCCGACCCCGAGGCCGGTACCGCAGAAGCACCGGGCATCGGTGGCCCGACCGGGCAGCGGATCATCACCCGCGCCTCGGTGATCGCGCTGTGGCAAGACGCGCGCAAAGCCCTCGAAGCCCGGGGCGCTGAAGTGATCGAAGTGGACTTCCCGCTGGTCTCCAACTGCGAGGGCGATCGCCCCGGCGCACCGACCGTGTTTACCCGCGGTTTGGTGTCCAAAGCGTTCCTGCACCATGAGTTGTGGGACCTGTCGGCCTGGGCATTCGATGACTTTCTGCAAGCCAACGGCGACCCGAAACTGAACCGCCTGGCCGACGTCGATGGCCCGCTGATTTTCCCTCACGATCCGGGCACCCTGCCTAACCGTGAAGATGAACTGGCTGCCGGCATGGACGAATATGTGCGCATGGCCGAGCGCGGCATCACCCCGTGGAACGAGATCGACACGCTGCCGGACGGACTGCGGGGGTTGGAGCAGACACGACGCATCGACCTTGAAGAGTGGATGGATCGACTCGGGCTGGATGCGGTGCTGTTCCCGACGGTGGCCGATGTGGGGCCGGCGGATGCCGATGTCAATCCGGCGTCTGCCGACATTGCCTGGAGCAACGGCGTTTGGGTGGCCAACGGCAACCTGGCGATTCGTCACCTGGGGGTGCCGACCGTGACCGTCCCCATGGGCGTCATGGCCGATATCGGCATGCCCGTGGGCCTGACCTTTGCCGGGCGCGCCTACGACGACTCGAACCTGCTGCGCTTCGGCTCGGCCTTCGAAGCCACCGGCTCGAAACGGGTCATCCCGCCTCGCACACCGCCTTTGTCGACAGCCGGGCACTAAGCAGAGATGACCTGTAGATCTGCGTTGCCGCCATTGCAACTGCAGGTCTACAGCGGCTGCGGCGTCACCTCCTCGAACGTCAGTCCCGGGCTGTCGATGACATGCCAGGGATTGGCGCCGGCGTTTTCGCTGAACACCACCTGATTGAAGTGCGAGTCTTTCAAACCATCGATGCGGGCCGTTGCAGGGCCTTTGAAACGCACCCGTTCGAATACCAGCCCGGCATGATAAGCGTTGCTTTTGCTGTCGCCCTTGACCTCGAGCGCCGCCCCGCGGGCATTCTCGACCGTCACATCGCTCACCCGGATATCACGGAACTGCCCGGGTACCGTCGAGCGCCGATAATCGAGCTTGGCGTTGGGATCGTTGTAATCAAGGGTAAACACGAATGCCTGTTTGACCGTGTTGCGCATGGCTGAGTCGCGAAAGATCACCTGGCGTGCACCACCATCCATGAAGTTCGTGCTCTTCATGCGCAGCCCGGCATCGGTTCCATCCGACACGTTGTCCTCGGCCAGGATATTTTGAATCCAGGCCCCGGTATGGCTGCCCGCAACCACCATGCCATGCCCCTTGCGGAAGAAGTTGTTGAAGATCCAGGCGTCCTCCTGGGGCTTTTGATGAACCGCTTCGGCGCCGGTGCCGGCGGCAAAATTGACGCAATCATCGCCGGTATCAAAAAAGTTATTGAACACCATCGCCCCCTTGCTGTTGGCAAACTCGATGCCATCACCGTTGTTGGCGTCGTAGGTCTTATGCGTGGTATTGGCCAGCACCACGTTTTCGGTCTCAAGGTTCATGATCCCGTGGAACGCGGGGTTCAAGACGGTGAAGCCACCATAGAAAACATTCTTCACATTGCGCAGGGTGATCAGCGAAGAGCGCATTTGCCCATAGGCATCCTTGGTGTTCATGCCTCGGGCGATGGCCTGCTCCACTTGGGCCCTGGCCAGAATGCCGTCCTCCATGAAGCGCGTGTTATCGCTGGGCAGGTAGAACGGCAACGGCTGTCCAAGCTCGTCCAGCGTATCGGCCTTGCGCTTCCAGCCATTGCCGTCGAGGGTTCCCTGGCCAACGATGCGGATGTTTTCAAACCCTTGGTGCCGGTGAGGATCCCGGGGCAAGGCATTGATCAGGGAAGCCGGGCGCACGGTGCTGGAATACGGATACTGGATATACCCGGCCAAGGGATAATCTTCGGCCCGCTCCGAGCCGAGCAAGGTCGCACCGGCGGTGATTTCCAGGGTCATGTTGCTCTTGAGATAAAGCGCCCCGCTCTTGTACCGGCCCTCGGGCAGCAGCACCTTGCAGCCGGGTGTGCAGGCATCGATGGCCCGTTGAATGGCCTGTGTATCGAGGTGCTTGCCGTCGCCCCGTGCGCCGTACTTTTTCACATCAAACACCACCGGCACCGGTGTTGTACGCTGGATGACCACCGGACTGTCGACGGACTCCAGGCCATCAGCCGCCACCGAGCGCACCGTGAACCGGTACTGGGTGTCAGGTTTGAGGCCTTGAGCGGTGTAACTGTGAATGCCGATTCGATGGTGAAAGTTGTCCCGGTCTTGCTCGTAGAAGCGGTCGATGTACGGCTTTGCCGGCGAAACCCGGTCGTTATTGGCGTTGCTGCTGCCCAGCAGGACGCCGTTGGCGTATACCCGATAGTCCTTGATGGCGCTGTGGTCGGCGGGCTTTTCCCAGACCAGAATGATCGACTGATCATCAAAGGCCAGCGTTGGCACTTGCACCTTCGTCGGCGCCTGCACGGCCCACGCCGGCACACTTGCGCCAAGCGCCAGTAGCGCCAGAACCGAGCGCGAGGCCATTGCTGCGCACGTTTGATACGGCATGTTGTTTTCCTTGTACGTGCCTGTCTGAAGCCCTCCTCTGCCGGAGGGCACGGGTGACACCGCAGCTACACGGCCGCCACAGATGTCTGGCTGAAATCACGACTGGCCTGCACCAGCATCCGCGTATAGTCGTGCACGGCCAGATCCTGGCTCAGGCAGCGGCTGTCCAGCAGCTCAACGATCTTGCCTTGTTGCATCACCGCCACCCGGTCACACAGGTGCGTCACCACGCCCAGGTCGTGGGTCACCATCAGGTACGTCAGCTTCTCGCGCTCGCGCAGGTCAGTGAGCAGGTTAAGAATCTCGGCCTGCACCGACACATCCAGCGCCGACGTCGGCTCATCCAGCAGCAAGACCCGCGGCTCAAGAATCAGGGCCCGGGCGATGGCCACCCGCTGCCGCTGGCCACCGGACAGCTGGTGCGGGTAGCGGTAACGAAAGCTGTCATTCAAGCCGACCTTGATCAGGATTTCGTTGATCCGGTCGTCCTTGTCCCTGACCCCGTGAATGATCAGCGGCTCGCGCAGGGCGGTGTCGATGGTGTGACGGGGGTGCAAGGAGCCGTAAGGGTCCTGAAACACCATTTGCACCTTGCGAAAGTGCTCCCTGGACAGCTTGTGCTGCAACGGAACGCCGGCAATGCTCAGCTCACCGCTCCATTGCCGGTATTGCCCCGCCAGGCAGCGCAGCACGGTGGTTTTGCCGGATCCGGACTCCCCCACCAGGCCAAAGGACTCACCATCGGCAACGCTCAGGTTGACATCATGCAGCACGTGATTGAGGGTTTCGCCTGCACCGAAACTCAGGTTCAGCGAACGGGCTTGAATCATGGACATGATCAGGTTCCTCAGTGGGTCAGCCAGAGTGGGTCACGCTGCAGCACCGGCAGGCGCACTCGGCGATTGTCCATGCTCGGCAGCGCAGCCAGCAGGCCACGGGTATAGGGATGTTCGGCGTGCTGCAAGTCGCAGGCGGCAAGGGACTCAACCACCCGACCGGCATACATCACCAGTACCCGGTCACAGTAATTGCGCACCAGATTGAGGTCGTGACTGACAAAGATCAGCCCCATTTCCTGCTCTTCGACCAGGGTTTCAAGCACGTTGAGCACTTGTTGGCGCACGGACACATCGAGGGCGGAAGTCGGCTCATCGGCGATGATCACTTCCGGCCGGGTGATGACCATCATCGCAATCATGATGCGCTGCCCCATGCCGCCGGACACTTCATGGGGGTAAAGGTTATAAACCCGTTGCGGATCGCGGATATGCACTTTTTCCAGCATTTCCAGCACCCGCTCGCGGGCCTCGGCACGACTGGCCTTGTGGTGCGCCAGGTAGGCTTCGGCAATCTGGTCGCCGACCCTGACCACCGGATTCAACGAGTATTTGGGGTCTTGCATGATCATGGAAATGCGCTGACCGCGAATCTTCTGCATGGCCTTTTCGCTGGCCGAGAGCAGATCAACACCGGCGAACTGCAGGGCCCTGGCGGTAATTTTGGCACTGGCGGGATGCAACTTGAGGAGACTGCGCCCGACGGTGGACTTGCCCGAACCGGACTCACCGACAATGGCCAGCTTTTCCCGACCCAGACTGAAGGACACATCGCGCACGGCGTGAGTCTCTTTCTGGCCGCTGACGAAGCGTACGTTCAGGCCTTCAACGTTTAATTTGATCGCAGACATGAAGCCTCCAGTTACTCGCTACGCGGATCGAGGATGTCCCGCAGGCCATCGCCCAACAGGTTGAACGCCAGGCTCACCAGCATGATTGCGGCCCCCGGTACAGCTACCAGCCACCAGCACTCGAGCATGTAGCGCCGACCGGTGGAAATCATGGCGCCCCACTCCGGCGACGGCGCCTGGGCACCGAGGCCGAGAAAGCCCAGTGCCGCAGCGGTGAGGATGATTCCGGCCATGTTCATGGTCAGGCGGATGATCACCGATGACAGGCACATGGGCACGATGTGGCGCAGGATGATCCGCGACGACGAGGCGCCCTGGAGCTCCACCGCGACCACAAAATCGGCGTTGCGCAAGGACAGGGTTTCCGCCCGCGCCAATCGGGCAATGGGGGGCCAGGAGGTCAAGGCAATGGCGACCACCGCATGCTCAAGCCCCGGGCCCAAAGCCGCGATAAAAGCCAGCGCCAGCACCAGGCTGGGAAACGAAATGAAGATATCGGTCACACGCATGAAGACCGTGTCGACGATACCGCCGTAGTAGCCCGACACCGTGCCGATAAACAACCCGATGGGGCCGACGATCACGGTGACCAGCGTGATGATGTACAGCGTAATGCGCGAGCCATAGACCAGACGGCTGAAAATATCCCGCCCGTATTCATCGGTTCCGAACCAGTGAGCGGCACCTGGCGCCTGCAAGGCGTTGGCCAGGTTTTGCGCCACCGGATCATGGGTAGCAATCCACGGGGCGAACGCGGCGACCACAATCAACAGCAGTGCCACCAGCAAACCGGCCAGGGTCATGGGATTGCGCAACAGGTGATGCAGCACCCGCAGGCTGCTCTTGCAAAAAGCATCGAAGCTGGAGCCCGGCGTGCGCTCCAGCGGCCGTTTGGCCGTGGACTCGACAGAAGACATGTTGGTAATCATCGGCATGTTCTCGGATTGATATCAAAATCACCGGGCGGCCCTCAGGCGCGCCCGACGGCACTCAGCGTTGCTTGTAGACACCCAGATAACGCGTGGCTTCGGCGTCATCGCCGGTAAAGCCCTTGACGTCAGCGGCGCTGACCACGGTGTCGGTCATCTGCGAAATCATCATGATCGGCCCGACCTGCTGGTCGTACAGGGTCTGGGCCTGGTGATACAGACTCACCCGCCGGGTCGAGTCACGCTCAACCCCGGCCTGCTCGATCAGGCTGTTGATGGGCGGGCTGAAGAACGAAGCACGCCAGCCCTGAAAGTTCGGCAGGCCGGCGTCATCGCTGTTGTCGGGGTTATAGGCAAACGTGCGCAAGCTGAAATACGGATGCGGGTAGCGCTCGGCGCCTCGTGCAACGATGATCTCGAAGTTGCGTGCACGCATGGCGCCATACACCTGATTACCGGTGCCGGTGACGATCGAGGCCTTGATGCCGCCCTCGGCCAGGGTTGATTGCAAGCGCGCCGCAATGTCAATGAACGGTGGTTCGGACAAGGTGCGAATGGTGGTGCTAAAGCCCTCCGGATAACCGGCCTCGGTCAGCAGTTGCCGGGCCCTGGCTGGATCCAGGTGGTAGCCCGGGTCCGGCAACCGCGCTTGCAGGTTCAACTGCATCGGTTGCTGGTTGAGGGTGCCGTAATAGGGCATCACCTGCTGATCAAGCCCTTTGTAGTCGATCAGGTTGCGTATGGCTTCACGAACCTTGGGCTGGGCGAATTCGGGTTGTTTCATGCTCATCGCCACGTAGTACATCGTGCCCCGTGGCAGCGACTGCACCTGCACGTCCGGCGAGCCGTCGATTGCACGGATGTCCGGGGCCGCCATGCCGTAGGCCATGTCCAGGTCGCCACGTTCCAGCATCAGGCGCAACGACTGGGACTCGGTCATGTGCCGTACGACCACACGCTTGAGCTTGGCCGGGCCGCCCCAGTAACCGTCGAAACGGGTCAGTAGCAGCGAGTCATTGGCGCTCCACTTGGTCAGCACAAACGGGCCGCTGCCAGCTTCATGGGTGACAAGCCAGCCGGCCCCCAGATCACCGTCCTTTTCGTGTGCCAGGGCTGTTTTGCGGTCCACCACCACCGCGCTGGGCGAGATCGCCAGGGAATCCACCAGCAGCAGCGGATCCATGACCTGCGGCAGATCGATCACCAGCGTGTGCTCATCGCTGGCACGAATCAGCGACTGGATATTGTCGACATTGAAGCCATAGGCTTTCCAGGTGGTGGCCAGCCCGAAATTGAGTTTCATCACCCGGTACAGCGACCAGGCCACATCGTCGGCCGTCAACCGGTTACCGGAGTGAAAAGTGACGTCCTGGCGCAGATGGAAAGTGATCTGTTTGCCGTCCTCGCTGATTTCCCAGCGTTCTGCCAGTTGTGGCAAATGCTTTTCCGGATTGCCCTGGTCGCGCTTGATCAGCGTGTCATAGAGGTTGGCATTGACCCCCGAGGCATCCAGACCGGGCGCATTGGCCGGGTCAATGGAGAACAGGTTAACCATGCTCATGCCGACAATAAGCTGATCGGCCGGGGTCTTGGCCTGGACCACTGCCATCGGCCCCAGGGCGAGCGTGGCAAGCAGCACGGCAAAGGACAACGTCGAGTACGCAGACTTCATTGAAAATTCCTTGTTCTTATAGTTGTGGGAGGCTGCAACAGCGTTTAGCGGGTACGCGGGTCGAAGACCTTGTACAGGGCGTCACTGATCAGATTGAGCGCAACGAAGATCAGGCCAATCACCAGCACACAGCCCATGACGGCATTCATGTCGCCGAGCATCAGGCTGCTGGTCAGGTACTGACCAAAGCCGGGCCAGGCGAATACCGTTTCGATCAGTACCGCGCCTTCAAGCAGCGAGCCGTACGCCAGGGCCACCACCGTCAGCAGTTGCACGAGAATGTTGCGAAAGGCGTGCCCCCAGACCACCTGGCGCCGGGACAGGCCCTTGACCCGGGCGGTAATGATGTATTCCTGGGACAGCTGTTCGAGCATGAAGCTGCGCGTCATGCGGCTGATGTAGGCCACCGAGTTGAGGCCCAGGATCAGAGCCGGCAGCACGATATGGCGCAAGGCACTGAAAAAGGCATCCTGGTCACGGGCCAGGATCGAGTCGATCAGCAGCAGGCCGGTGACGTCCGGCACCATGCCGTCGTAGGCGAGGTCAATGCGCCCTGCTCCACCGGCCCAGCCGAGCCAGGCGTAAAACACCAGAAGCCCCATCATGCCCAGCCAGAAAATTGGTGTGGAATAACCGAACAGGGTAATCACCCGGGCCACGTGGTCGCCGAGGCGGCCCTGGTTACTGGCGGCACACACGCCCAGTGGCAAGCCGATGAGCACGCCGAACAGAATGGCCAGGGTCGCCAGCTCGATGGTCGCTGGAAACACCCGGCGGATGTCATCCAGCACCGGGTGCCCGGTCAGCAGCGCATTGCCGAAATCCCCGTGCAACAGGTCATTGAGGTACAGACCGAACTGGGTCCAGATCGGCTTGTCCAGCCCCATGGAGCGGTACACCTGATCGTAGGTTGAACTGTCGGCGTCGGGCCCGACCACCGCCAGTACGGGGTCAAGGGGCATGACCCGGCCAATGACAAAGGTCAGCGCCAACAGGCCGAGCAAGGTCACCAGGACCGTGCCGGCACGCCGGGCAGTATTGGAAGCACGAGCCCCCATCACGGAGGCAGTGGATACAAACATAGAGAGCTCCTGATAAATCGGTCACCGCGTGATCAAATGCGCGAGGCCAGGCCCCGCACGACTTTCAGCGCTTCTTGTAGACGTCTTTATAACGGGTGGTAGCGGCCGGATGGCCCTGGAAGTCGGTCACGTCGCCGTACACCAGCACGGTGTCGGTCATCTGCGACACGGGCAGGATCGCGCTGACCTGTTGATCCAGCTGTTCCTGGATCTGCCGGTACTGGGCCAGTTGCTTGCTGGCATCCGGCTCGACCTCGGCGCGTTCGATCAACTGGTTCAGTTCAGGGCTGTAAAACGACGTACGCCAGCCCTGGAAATTGCTCAGTTTGGCTTCGTCACGATTGTCCGGGTTGTACACCAGGGTGCGCAGACTGGAATGAGGATGACGTTCGGCACCGCCGCCGCCCCGGCCGACGATGATGTCGAAGTTGCGCTCACGCATGGCGCCGTAAATCTGATTGCCGGTGCCGGTAATAATGCTGGCTTCGATGCCGGCCTGGGCCAGGGTCGATTGCAGATTGGAGGCGATATTGATAAACGGCGGCTCGGTCAGCACCCGGATGCTGGTTTTGAAACCATTGGGGTAACCGGCTTCAGCCAACAGCTTTTTGGCTTCTTCGACGTTCAGGCGGTAGCCCGGGTCCGGCAGACGTGCCGACAGGCCCAGAGGCAGTGGACGCTGATTAATCAGGCCATAGTGCGGCATCACCGTCTGGTTGATGCCCTGATAGTCAATCAGCGAGCGTACGGCCTTGCGCACCCGCGCATCGGCAAACGCGGGTTGTTTCACGCTGAGGGCTACGTAGTACAAGGTGCCGCGCTGCAGGGTCTGGGTACGTACCTTGTCATTGCTTTGCAGGGCCTGGATATCCGGGGCCGACATGCCCTTGGCGATGTCCAGATCTCCGCGTTCGATCATCAGCCGCAGGGACTGCGATTCCGTCATGTTGCGCATGACGATGCGCTTGAGCTTGGCCGGGCCACCCCAGTACCCGTCGAAACGGTTCATCAGGATGACGTCGTTGGCGCGCCAGTCATTGAGCATAAAGGCGCCACTACCCGCAGCATGCGTCACCAGCCAGGCAGCCCCCATGTCGTTGTTCTTCTGATGCTCCAGGACCTTTTTGCGGTCCAGGATAAAAGCACTGGGGGACGTCGCCAGGGTATTGAGCACCAGCAACGGATCGGTAGGCCGCGGCAGTTCAAGGACAAATGTGCTGGCATCGGTGGCGCGCATGTAGCGCTCGACGTTGTCGGCGTTGAATCCGTAGGCCTTCCAGGTCGAGGCCAGCGCCAGATTAAGCTTGAGCACACGCTGCAGTGACCAGGCCACGTCTTCGGCGCTCAGCGGGTTGCCCGACTGGAATTTCACATCGTTACGCAAGTTGAACGTCAGGGTCTTGCGGTCATCGCTCACCTGCCAGCGCTCGGCCAGGGCCGGTAGCAACTGATCCGGCCGGGCGACATCCTGCACCAGCAGCATGTCGTAGAGATTGGCGTTGATCTCCGATACGTCCAGCCCGGTGGCGGCAGCCGGGTCCAGGGACAGTAGATTGATCATGCTCATGCCAACAATCAATTGATCGCCAGGGGTCTTGGCGACTGCGGCCGGCACGGCGCCGATCGCCAGGGTAGCCACCAGTGCCCGCGCCAGCAGCGAAGGGAGAATGCTCATAGTCAGAGTGCCTTTCTTATAGTTATACGGCTCTCGGGCTGCCCGTCATGACCGGGCAGCCCGTGTACGGATCAAAAGCGGGTGAGGGTATGGGTCTCGATGAAATCGAAATCGATCTCTTCGCCCAGGCCTGGCAGATCCGACAGGTGTACAAAACCATCGCTGTCCATTGGATCAACCAGTCGCTTGAGATAGGCCGGCACTTCGTCGTAATCCAGGTACGGGTGCAACAGCCCGCGCTCATACCAGGTACAGTTCTTGATCGCGCCGACCACCGCCAGGTTGGCGGCCCCGTTACCGTGAATTTCGCAATCCATGCCAAAGGATTCGGCCATGTGCGCCACCTTCAGGCAAGGTGCAATCCCCCCGACACCCGCTACACCGGCACGCAAAATATCGCAGACGTCGTGCTTCACCCAACTGGCGCGGCTCAAGTGTTTACCGGCCAGGGTTTCCGGGCCCAGCACCGGGATTTCCAGTTGCCCTGCCAGCCAGGCATAAGACTCGGCGGAGTCTTCCATCATCGGTTCTTCAAACCAGGCAAAGTCGAGCTTTTGCAGTTCGCGGCCGATATATAGCGCGTCGGTACGGCTGTACCAGTGATAACCATCGAGCATCAGGGCGATGTCCGGGCCGACCGCTTCTCGCACGGCGGCGCAGGCCTTGATATCTATACGCGGGCTGGGCGCAAACGACACCGGCGGCATCCAGGTGTGCAGCTTGATTGCCTTGTAGCCACGCTTGACCAGGGTCTCGGCAAAACGCCCGTAATCTTCAGGGGTTGCCAATCCACCCGGCAGTTCATCGCCACACATCGTGGACCCGTACGCCGGCACCTTGTCGCGGAAACCGCCGATGAGCTTGTGCACCGGCACGCCCAGCTTGCGCCCCGCCCAATCCCACAACGCCTGCTCCACCAGCGCCAGCGCGCGATCAGTCAATTGACTGGCGCTACCACGTTGCCAGTGCGCCAGTTCGTGCCAGATTTTTTCGCGATCGAAGGCGTTTTGCCCGACCAGTACCTTGCGCACAAAACCGTCGAGCACATAGGGCCGGATCAACTCAGGCGCGCCAAAGGCATATCCCTCATTGCCATCCTCGGTCTGGATGCGCAACAGCGCCATTTGGGCCTGGGCAACATCGCCGGGATGGGCATGGCCGGCACTGTCTACTGCGCGGCGGGTCGGGTAGGAAAACACCTGGACGTTGACTGCAGTAATTCTCATGGACGTCTTAAGCCTTCTTATTGGATGTGTGGCAGGTCTGTCGCCTGTTGAAATGATCATAAGTCATCGTACAACATTTGAAAAGACGTCTTAAAACATCTGAATAAAACCCGAAATCTATCCAAAAACACTTTTAAACCCAATGTTTACTGGGCTTTTAAAGACAACAACTAAAGAGACAACCCAGTCAAAAAACCGCTCAAATGTTTCAAGATGTAACAAATTGCCTTATAACCCGTAGACACCCCCAATGTCGTACGATAACGTATATCTGCGCGCAAAAATGACGTCTTCCCGTAACAACCGATTGCCGATTGCCCCTCACACGCACTCCAAAAAAACAATAAAAGAAGGCCGTATGAACAATCCATTACGTACGCTCGTAACTGTTGCGACCCTGTGTCTGCCGTTCTGCGTCAATGCCGATTCCGCCAGCATCAACTACCGCCATCAGTTCACTGAGGACGACAGTATTCATGCTGATCGGATCAAGCTCAGCTACCGCATGGACAGCGGCCTGGGATTTGAGGGGGAACTGAAATACCGCACGGCCGGGGATCGAGAAGATGTGGCGTACGACAACATCGTTAATAACGGCCACGAGCTGACCGTCAATTACAACTACAAGCTCAGCCCGCAATCGACGCTAACACCGGCCTTGCAGATCGACAGCTCCAAGGACGCGACGACTTACAAGCTGGGCTTGAAGTACGCCTACAAAATCAACGACACCTTCTACACCGCCGTGCGTTATCGCCATGACGCCAGAAAGCTTGATCGTGACCAGGTCAACGCAGATATCCCCGATCGCGCCAAGGATAACCAGACCACTCACCGGCTGGAGGGCTGGCTCGGCTATACCCCGGCCAGCAAGTGGGCCCTGGAATACCAGTACATTTATTTCAAGACCGACTACATCCGCTATGACAACAAGAAGAGCGATTACGAACAGAACCTGGCCGTCAAATACAAGCTGTCCAAACAATGGGCACCGTTCATGGAAATCGGCGACATCAAGGTCAACGCCACTAGCGACGATCGTCAGGCCCGCTGGCGTCTGGGGGTTCAGTACAACTTCATGTAAGTCAAAAAGAGCGCTCTGGCTGTCGCGCATCGGCAGCCAGGCCGCGTCACTCCCGTTACCGGCACTCACCACCGTCCAATGGAATACCTGATCATGACTACCTCCCCCTTACCCAAACCTTTCCACCGCATTCTGCTGACAGGCGCCGCCGGCGGTTTGGGCCAGATACTGCGAGAAACCCTGCAGGCCCACGCTGCCATTGTCCGAGCCTCGGACATCAGCCCGATGGCGCCGAGTCGCGGCGCACATGATGAAGTCATCACCTGCAACCTCGCCGACAAGGCCGGGGTGGCAGCCCTGGTGAAGGACGTCGACACCATCGTGCACCTGGGGGGCATTTCAGTCGAAAGGGCCTTCGAGGACATTCTCGACGCCAATATTCGCGGCACCTTCCATATTTATGAGGCGGCGCGCCTCCACGGCATCAAGCGGATCGTCTTTGCCAGCTCCAACCACGTCACCGGGTTCTATTCGCAGGACACCCCGCTCGACGCCCACACCCCGCGCCGGCCGGACGGCTATTACGCGTTGTCCAAAGCCTACGGTGAGGACATGGCGACCTTTTACTTTCACCGTTACGGCATCGAAACCGTAAGCCTGCGAATCGGCTCCTCGTTTCCCGAACCGCGCAATCGACGGATGCTTTCGACCTGGCTGAGTTATGGCGACCTGGATCATTTGGTGACACGTGCATTGCTGGCGCCTGATGTCGGCCATACGGTGATTTACGGCATGTCGGACAACCGCGATGCATGGTGGGACAACCGGCACGCCGCGCACTTGGGTTTTGAACCCGCAGACAGCTCCGAAGTCTTTCGCCCACAGGTCGAATGCCAGCCTCAACCGGCCATGAGCGACCCCGACAGCCTGTATCAAGGAGGCGCTTTTACCGCTGCCGGGCCGTTTGGCGACTGACGTGCCGGTCACTCACGGCAGCGCAGCGCCCTGCCCGGCTCAGCTCTTGGCCGTCGTCTCGTATGCCCTGCGCATCCGTTCACGGCTATTGGAAAGGTGCAGGCGCATGGCTGCCCGTGCGGCGTCGGCATCGCGCCGCGCAATCGCCTGGTAAATGTCTTCGTGCTCACGGGTCAGGCGTTCGAGATAGGGTTCCGCGTTCGGCATGTGCCGCGCGGAATGCACCCGAGTACGCGGGATAATGCTGAGTCCGAGGTGCAGCATGATGTCGGTGAAATAACGGTTACCCGTCGCCAGTGCAATCTGCTGGTGAAACTGGAAATCGGCCGACACCGCATAGTCCACACTCACCGCTCTGGAATTGAGGGCATCCAGCGAGTCACGCATCAATTGCAGTTGTTGATCGGTACGCCGCGCGCAGGCCAGACCGGCGGCTTCGACCTCCAGACTGATACGCAGCTCAAGAACTGCCAGCGCGTCATGCAGGGTGACAATGCTGGCGGGGTCGATATTGAAACCGCTTGCACTTGGAATATCTCGCACAAAAGTGCCGATGCCGTGACGGGTTTCCACCAGCCCCGCCGCCTGCAGGCGGGAAATCGCCTCGCGGACCACGGTGCGACTCACACCATGCTCCTTCATGACTTGAGACTCGGTGGGCAACTTTTCGGCACTGGCCAACTCACCGTCACGAATACGCCGGGACAGCTCGGTGACCAGCTCTTCAGCCAGACTGCGGTGCTTTCGGCGAGCACCGGGTTGGACGTTCGGGTTGTCCATCAAGGGCCTTGCGTTGGGTTTACGAATGAACGCCCATCATAGCCCAAGCAGTTGTACGACAACATACTCATCCGCAGGATGCGCATCACTTCAGTGTCTTATCCACGCCCCACCTTGACCCATGCCATGAGCAGTGCCGAAGACAGCACGCCGACGGTCATGAAGATATACGCCGCTCCGGGGTTACCGGTCAGGCCAATCAAGTAACCCACGATCCACGAACCGAGAAAAGCCCCCAAAGCCCCGCAGGCGTTGATCAGGCCTATCGCGCCGCCAAACACGTTGGCCGGGAGGATCTCCGGAATCAGGGCGAAAAACGGTCCGTATGGTGCGTAAAGCGCACCGCCCGCCAGGGTCAGCAGGGCAAACGATAACCAGAAGTGCGAAGACCCGAGCAGGTACGAACAAAAGAATGCCAGAGCGCCCAACACCAGCAGCGGCCAGACGAAATGTTTGCGCTGCTGGGTTTTGTCCGAAGCCCAGGACACAACCAGCATGGCCGCGACAGCAGCCACATAAGGCACCGCGCTCAACCATCCGACCGTCACGATATCGGCTGCCGCGGCCTGCTTGATGATACTCGGCAGCCACATGATGAAGCCGTAGACACCGATGCTCCACAGCGCGTGCACACAGCAGAGCTGGATCACCACCGGGCTGGTGAACGCCTGGCGGTAGTTGCGGACGGTCTTCATGCCTTTCTGTTCATCGGCCAGGGTGGCGGCCAGTTGGTCTTTCTCCTGTCGGGTCAGCCAATCGACCTGCTCGGGCTTGTCCCTCGCCATCCGCCACCAGACAAACGCCCAGATCACCGCCGGTGCGCCTTCGATGATGAACATCTCGCGCCAACCCCAGGCGTGAATCAAGTAGCCCGACACGACTGACATCCACAGCACGGTGACCGGGTTGCCCAGCACCAGAAAGGTGTTGGCCCGCGAACGCTCTTTGCGCGTGAACCAGTTACTGATGAAGATCAGCATCGCGGGCATTACGGCCGCCTCGACGATGCCCAGTGACACCCGAATCACCATCAGCATCGGGATATTGGTCACCAGTCCCGTGGCCATGGCGCAAAAGCCCCACAAAATCAGGCTCCAGAACACCAGTTTGCGCACGCTGTACTTCTGCGCGTAGATCGCGCCCGGCACCTGGAAGAAAAAGTAACCCAGGAAAAACAACGCGCCGATCAGCGACGAGGTGCTCTTGGTGATGCCCAGGTCCTGCTCGATCCCCGCCGCGCTGGCGAAGCCATAGTTGGCGCGGTCCAGGTACGCGAGACTGTAGGTAATGAAAATCAGCGGTATCAGGTACCACCAGCGTCTGGGCGCAAAGCCCCTTGAGGTTGCCTGCGCCGTTGTGCGTTGACCGTCCAGGGCATCCAGCGCCATGGTGTGTTCTTTGAGAGTGCTCATGGGAATCCCCTGTTATTGTTTTTTTAGGTAACGACTCAAACCACGCTGGTCAATCCTCCATCCACGAACAGCGTTTGACCGTTGACAAAGTCGGATGCAGACGAAGCCAGGAACACCGCGGCGCCGCACAGCTCCTCGACTCGCCCCCAACGGCCCGCCGGGGTGCGCTTGCACAGCCATTCGGAAAACCCCTGGTCATCCACCAGGGCGCGATTCATCTCGGTCGCAAAGTAACCGGGGGCCAGGCCATTGGCCTGGATGCCGTGACGCGCCCATTCGGCGCACATGCCTTTTGTGAGCATCTTGACCGCGCCTTTGGACGCCGCGTAGGGCGCGATGGTCGGACGCGCCAGTTCGCTCTGGACGGAGCAGATATTGATGATCTTGCCGCGACCACGAGCGATCATGTGCTGCGCCACCGCCTGGGAAACATGGAACACGCCATCCAGATTGACCCGCATCAGCTCGTGCCAGTCTTCGGCGCTGAAGTCTTCCAGGGGCGCGCGGCGCTGAATGCCGGCGTTGTTGATCAGGATATCGATGGCCCCGGTCTGCGCTTCAAACCCGTTGATCGCTTCGCGCAACTGCGTGCGGTCCGTGACATCGAACACCGCGATTTCTACGCTGAGCCCTTCGTCGCGCAGTTGGCTGGCCACGGCCTGGGCTTTTTGTAGATTGCGATCGTTGATCACCAGACTGGCACCGGCGCTACCCAATCCCCGGGCCAGCTCAAGTCCGATGCCTTTGCATGAACCGGTGATCAAGGCTCGCCGCCCGTCAAGCTGGAAGCTAGTGGTAGTGAATGACATGCTGTACTCCACAAACAGACATTTTTATTGATTGTTTTCGACCTGCCGCCACTTCACCTGAGGTCAACAGCAGCGTCCAATCGTCATTCATGATCGGGTGATCAAGGATTTTGATCACCCTTCGTACATGGCTGTTCAACCCGGAGATCATCATTGGAAATCAAACACCTGCGCTCATTTGTAACCTTGGCCGAAGAGCTCCACTTCGGGCGCGCCGCGCAACGCCTGTCGATCGTGCAGCCAGCACTGAGCATGCAGATAAAAATGCTGGAAGAAGAATTGGGGGTGCGCTTGTTCGAGCGTAATCGGCACTCGGTCATGCTCACGGAAGTGGGCGTACTGTTCCTGCCCGAGGCACGCGCCACGCTGGCTCAATCGGCCCATGCGGTGCAGGTGGCCAAAGCCGGTGGACGCGGTGAAATCGGTCGTGTGCGTCTGGGTTTTGTGTCATCGGTGTTGCCGCACCTGCTGCCCTCGCTGATCCGCTCGCTGCATGCGCGCTTTCCGGGCATAGAGCTGGAACTCAAGGACATGCCGGGGCCTGACCAGGCGGCTGCATTGATCAATGGCCAGCTCGACTTTGGCCTGATGCGCTTGCCCGCCGTCATCCCGGGCATTCAAACCCGTGAGGTGTTGCAGGAATCGTTCAGCATTGCCCTGCCCGGCGATCACCCGCTGGTGGCGTGCGACACCCTGCACCCGGCAGATCTGGCCCGCATCCCGGTCTTCATGCTGGCCAGACGTTACGCCCCGGGCTTCCATGATGCGCTGATGCAGGCCCTGAACAGCCAAGGAACACCGCTGGCCATCGCCTCGGAGCTGGGCGAGTTCACCACCATGCTCGCGCTGGTATCTGCCGGCCTGGGTGTTGGCCTGCTGCCCGCCAATGCCGCCCGCGCACTGCCCGCCAATGTCATCTCCCGACCGTTGGACCTGGGCAGTTACCGGGCATCCACCGGGCTGGCCTGGGTTGATCTCAACAGCGCCGTGAAAAACACCGTGTTCAATTTGATGAACGAACTGCTGCTCCCTCCCGCGCCATGACGGTCTCGCTTCACCCGCCAGCAGTGCGGTGACTGCACAGCAGCGCTGCGGCGGCGCAGGCGAACAAGGTCAGGCTCAAACTCTGCCCCCAGGCCACCAGCGACAGCGCAGCGCCGATAAGCAGGTAATACAGCAAGCCAAACAACGCTCCGGCAGTACCCAGACGGTCTTGGTACGCCGTCAGTGCTGCCCCCAGGACATTGGGAATCGCCATGCCGAACGCCAGCACCACGCCCAGCATCGCCCAGGCGAACAGACCGCTGTCCTGCAGCAGCCCGACCAGAATGGCTCCCGCCAACAGCAATCCGCTGGCCATTTTCACCAGGGCCGCGCTGCCGAAACCGCGCTTGAGCAGGGTCTTGTTTAGCCACGCGCCGGAGCCCGAGCCCAGGGCCAGCAGCACCCCGCTCTGACCAAATGCCTGAGGCGTCAGGCCCAGTCTTTCAAACATGAAAGGTCCAAGGCTGTAATAGCTGAACAAGGCAACGTTAAACGCGCTGACGAGCACAGCGCAGCGCCAGATGTCCCCATCTTTAAGCATCCGCCACAAGGTGTCGGCCAGCGGCGCCACGGGCACGTCGACCGGACGGGTTTCCGGCAAGGCCCATGTGCACCAGCCACCCAGCAACAGCGCCAGCAGCAACAGGCAGGCCAGCACGCCGCGATAGCCATACAGATGCACCAGCCCCGTGCCGGCCACCAACCCCAGCGCGGGGCTGGCCGCCAGGGCAATGCCCACCAGCGAAAACACCCGGGCCAGCTCGGCGCCGCGGTAGCGGTCACGCAAGACCGTTTGAGTCACTACCGAAGCAACGGCAGCCCCAAATGCCGCCACGGCCTGGGCCAGCAGCAACGCTTCGAGGCGCCTGGCACTCAATGCCAGCCCCGTCGCCACAGCGTACAGCGCCAAGCCTGCGAGCAACGTCAGGCGTCGCCCCAGACGATCACTGAGGCGCCCCCAGATCACTACACCCACGGCAAACGCCAGGAAGAACACCGACAGGGTCTGGGCCGCTTGTTGCGGGCTTACGGCCAATGCCAGCCCAAGGTCCGACAACGCCGGGCTGTAGAGGGTCTGGGCGATTTGCGGGAACATCAGCAAGGCAATGGCCAGCGGCAGGAGGCTTTTCAGATTCATCAAGCAAGGCTCAACAGGGAATTGAGCGAGGATTTTAATCAGCCGTTTTCGGCGTATTATCCGGATTACGTCAAATAACCCATGAAATCGAACAACCTATGCCCTGGCTCAAGGCCGATAGCCCGTTTGACCCCGATCAATTGGACACCCCGGTGATCGGCATCGGTGCCTTGCTGGGCAATCACGACTCGGGCTTGCATCGCCATCGCTGCGGGCAACTGCTCTTCACCCAGCGAGGATGCACGCGCATTACGCTCGACCATCAAGTGTGCATGCTGCCACCGACCCAGGTTGCCTGGATTCCGCCCGGCGTTGAGCACCGGGCCGTCATGCAGCAGACGGTGGACTATCGCTCGGTCTACCTGGATCAAACGCTGTCCCGGCAGTTACCCGATCATGTGCAGGTGATGTCGGTCAGCTCGTTGTTGCGTGCCGTGCTGGAAAGCATTTGCGAGGCACCGTTCAAGACTGACTGGCATCACGGCAAACCGTTCCACCTGCTCAGCCTGTGCCTCGATGAAATCGCCGCCGCCCCTGCACAACCGATGCTGTTGCCCCTGCCCGTAGACAGGCGCCTGTCGCCGTTGCTGGAGAACCTTGAGCAATTGCCCCCCGACCTGCAAACGCTGGTCACACGCGTAGGGGCCAGCGACAGGACCATCGGCCGTATCTTCAGGCGAGAAACAGGGATGGGTTATCAGCAATGGCGGCTGTTGCGTGCCGTCGAACTGCTCGCCACCGGCCGTAGTCTTGATTGCTGTGCTGATGAGCTGGGCTTTGCCAGCGACAGTGCGTTCATCGCGTTTTTCAAAGGCATGACGGGCTGTACGCCGCGGGGATATTTCAAGTAATCGCCTGCAAAGACCGGCACGGGCCAGGGCGACCCGTGCCGGTCTGGTCAATCAACCTTCCTGCAGCGCCCGTGGACGGTGGCTGCGAAGTTCGGCGGCGGTATCGACGGCCTGTTGCAGCTGGAAGTCGAATTTCAGTTCGGCATAACGGCCCGCCACACCGCGGGCGCCATCCTCGTGGAACACCACCTCACCGACCAGCCCTTCACGGGTGGCGTAGGCGAAGTCATCCCACAGGTACTTCTCGCCCGACAGGTTGATCTGGGTGGTCAGGTGACGGTGCCCCGGCGCCGAGATAAAGAAATGCACGTGGGCCGGCCGCTGGCCATGGCGACCCAGCAAGTCCAGGCATTCCTGGGTCGGGCCCTGCGGATCGCAGCCATAGCCCGATGGCACGATACTGCGGGCGCGATAGCGGCCCTCGGCGTCGGTGATGATGCGGCGGCGCAGGTTGTACTCGGTCTGGCTCTGATCGAAGAACGAGTAAGTGCCCTTGGTGTTAGCGTGCCACAGGTCCACCGTCGCACCGGCAACCGGTTTGCCCAGGGTGTCGAGCACCTGGCCCTCCAGAAACATGACCGTGGCGACGCCCTCTTCGCTGCCGTCGTCCATGCGCGCTTCAGCGTTACAGATCGGCGCCCCGGCCACATACAACGGACCTTCGATGGTCCGCGGTGTACCGCCGGTCAAGCCAACCTGGGCGTCTTTGGTGTCCTGCAGCAGGTCAAGGAAGTGCTCGATGCCCAGGCCTGCAACCAGCAAGCCGGCTTCCGAGCGACCACCCAGACGGTTGAGGTAATCCACCGACTTCCAGAACTCGTCTTCCGTGATATCGAGGTCTTCGATGATTTTGGCGGCGTCTTGCAGTACACGCAGAATGATGCTTTTCAAGCGCGGGCTGCCGTTATCGTTACCAAAGCCGGCGGCTTCTTTGAAGAAGCTCTGGATAGCGTCTGTGTGAGTGATTTTCACGGTCATGCTGCTCACCTCATCTTGTTCTTATGCAAGGAATTTGAACGGGATAGCGAACGCCTTAACGGTCGTCGTCATGAATCGAGGACGGATGGCGGCAGAGCCCATCGACTTCGATATCCATGTACGGGAATAACGGCAGTTGCATCAGGGTATCGTGCAGCGCCTCGACGCTGGCCACATCGAATACGCTGTAGTTGGCGTAGTGCCCGGCAATACGCCACAGGTGCCGCCATGTGCCTTCGCGCTGCAGACGGTGAGCCAGCTCCTTCTCGTCGGCCTTGAGCTTGGCCGCTTTGGCCGGGTCCATATCAACCGGCAGTTTCACGGTCATTTTCACGTGGAATAGCATGGTGTTCTCCTAAAAGAGGCAGTGGGTTCAAGTGCGACGGAAGTGCGCCAGGCGCTCTTCGTCCAGGGTCAGGCCCAGCCCCGGCGTACGCGGAATGTGCAGCTCGAAGTCACGATACTGCGGCGCCTCGGTAATGATGTCGGCGGTCAACAGCAGCGGCCCGAACAGCTCGGTGCCCCAGGTCAGTTGCTTGAGCGTCAGGAACGCATGGGCCGAGGCCAGGGTGCCCACCGAGCCTTCGAGCATGGTCCCGCCATACAGGGCGACCCCGGCCGCTTCGGCGATCTGGGCAGTGCGCAGCACAGCGCGAGGGCCGCCATTTTTGGCGATCTTCAGGGCAAACACGCTGGCAGCGCCGTCCGCGGCCAGGCTGAACGCATCCTCGACACTTTCAATGGACTCGTCAGCCATGATCGGGGCCGGGCTGCGCAGGTTCAGACGCACCTGCCCCGAACGGTTGACCCGTGAGATCGGCTGCTCAATCAGATCGATACCGTTGTCACCCAGCACCTGGCAACCACGAATCGCCTGGGATTCATCCCAATACTGGTTGACGTCAACACGTACGCTGGCCCGGTCACCCAGGGCCTTTTTGATCGCGATCACATGCTTGAGGTCCTGCTCCAGCGGATTGGCGCCGATCTTCAGTTTGAAGATCCGGTGACGTCGCACGTCCAGCATCTGCTCGGCTTCCGCGATGTCACGGGCCGTGTCGCCGCTGGCCAGCGTCCAGGCCACTTCCAGGCTGTCGCGCACACGACCGCCCAGCAGCTCGCTGACCGGCAGGCCCAGGCGCTTGCCCTGGGCATCGAGCAATGCGCTTTCAATCCCGGACTTGGCGAAGGTGTTACCCTTGGCGATCTTGTCCAGGGTCTGCATGGCCGCGTTGATATTGTCGGCAGCCATGCCCACCAGCATCGGTGCCAGGTGCGCATCGATGTTGGCCTTCATGCTTTCCGGGCTTTCGTAACCGTAGGCCAGCCCACCGATGGTGGTGGCCTCGCCGATCCCTTCGATGCCGTCGCTGCAACGCAGGCGCAGGATCACCAGGGTCTGTTTCTGCATGGTGTGCATCGCCAGCTTGTGCGGGCGGATGGTCGGCAGGTCGACGATGAGGGTCGTCAGGCTTTCAATCAGGGCTTGGCTCATTTCAGTCTTCCACTCAGGTGAAGGTGCAGGCGACTCGGCGGTATCAGCCGAGATCACCGCCGCCGACCGGCAGGGTCACGCCGGTGATATAGGACGCTTCGTCACTGGCCAGAAACAGAATCGCGCCGACCTGTTCGTCCATGGTGCCGTAGCGCTTCATCAGGCTGCTGTCGAGGGTCTGGTCGACGATCTGCTGATACCAGCCCTTCTCCTCCGGGCTCTGCTCGGCGGCATTGCGCGGAATGCGCCGGGGCGGAGCCTCGGTGCCGCCGGGTGCCGTGGCGTTGACCCGGATGCCGCGCTCGGCGTTCTCGAACGCCAGGCAGGCGGTCAGCGCATTGACGCCGCCCTTGGCTGCACCGTAAGGCACGCGATTGATGCTGCGAGTGGCGATGGACGACACGTTGACGATCGCACCGCTGCCCTGTTCGAGCATGTAGGGCAACGCGGCGTGGCAACACCACAGCGTGGGGAACAGCGAACGGCGCACTTCGGCTTCGATCTCTTCGACCTGGTAATGCTCGAAGGGCTTGGCCCAGATGGTACCGCCGACGTTATTGATCAACACGTCGAGGCGGCCAAAGGCTTCAACCCCGGCGGCCATCACCCGTGCGCAGTCCGTATAGAGTTCAAGGTCGGCGGTCAGGGTCAGTACGCCCTCGCCTTGCAGCTCGTGAACCAGCTCGGAGCGATCCACCGCGATCACTTGTGCGCCCTCAGCCAGCAGCCGTTCGCAGACACGACGACCGATACCTTGGGCGGCGCCGGTCACCAGCGCGACTTTGTTGTCGAATCTAGGGTTCATGACAACCTCGATTAAAAAGGGATCGCACCCGAATCGTTCATGGTGCGACCCCGAAAACAGGATCAAGCAGCTGAGGCAGCGAACTTCTCGTAGTAGAAGTGGGCCGGGGTAATGCCTTGCTCGCGGATATACAGGCTGACCGCTTCCACCATCGGCGGTGGCCCGCACAGGTACACGTCGACGTCACCCTCATTGAGATGGGTCGGCTCGATGTGCTGGGTGACATAGCCCTTGAGCGGATGCTGGCTCTGCGGGTTGGCCACGCAGGCACTGAAACTGAAATTGGGAATGAGAGCGCTCAAGGCTTGCAGGCGGTCCAGCTCCACAAGGTCGAAGTCGTTGGTCACGCCGTAGATCAAATGCACCGGGTGCGGGCTGCCCTGCTCGGCAATTTTTTCGAGCATCGCCGTGAACGGCGCCAGCCCTGTGCCGCCAGCCAGCAGCAGCAGCGGGCGATCAATCTGACGCAGGTAAAAGCTGCCCAAGGGCCCGGCCAGGGTCATGTTGTCGCCGGCTTTGGCGATACCGGTCAGGAAGCTGCTCATCAGGCCGCCCGGGACATTGCGAATCAAGAAGCTGACTTCGCCACCCTTTTGCAGGCTGCTGAACGAATAGGCGCGGGTCTGCTCGCTGCCCGGCACCTGCAGGTTGACGTATTGCCCCGGCAAGAATGCCAGGCTGCTCAACGACTCGCCCTTGATCGACAGCGCGATGGTGCTTTCAGACAACTGTCGTATATCGCTGATGGAGGCTTCGAAACTGGCCTGCTGAGTCTTGCACACCGTGGATGAAGCCGGCACACGCAACACACAATCGCTGGCGGCGCGCATCTGGCAGGTCAGCACATAACCTTGCTGAACCTCGTCGTCGCTGAGGGCGTCTTCGATGAAGTCGTCACCCAGTTCGTAGCGACCGGCTTCAGCGAAACATTTGCAGGTACCGCAGGCGCCATCACGGCAGTCCAGCGGAATATTGATGCCCTGGCGATAGGCAGCGTCGGCCACGGTTTCGTTGCCAGTGGCTTCGATGAATCGGGTCACCCCGTCTTCAAAGTTGAGCGCGATCTGAAAGCTCATGATGTACCTCGCACGCAATGCCGAGCCCGGATCGCCCTCAGGCGCCTCCAGCCACTCGTCACCCCGTTGATCAGATGTGGTAGATGTCGATGACTTGACGGACATAATCGTTTTTCAGCACCACTTTCTTGGCCTTGATCAGTGGCTGGGGACCACGCATGTCAAGGGTGTAGAAGCTGGTCCCGAAGTAACTGTCCGTGGTCTTGTAACGGAAGCTCAGGGTGTGCCAGTTGAAACGCACGTGGCACAGTCCATCGGCCTCCTCGACGATCTCGATATTGCTCAGATTGTGTGAGGTGCGGGTGTCAGGCATGGTCGCACTGGAGCGCTCGGTCTTGATCCGGAAGATACGATCTTCCAGGCCACCACGGTTGCCGTACCAGATCAGCGAGATTTCGCTCTGCGGGTCTTCGGTCAGCGTGTCGTTGTCATCCCAGGAAGGCATCCAGTAAGTGGCGTCGCTGGCATACAGCTCCAGCCACTGGTCCCACTGGCCGTCGTCCAGATAACGCGCTTCGCGGTACAGGAAGTCACGCACGATGTCATGGGAAGTACTCATTGCACGGCCTCCACGGGGATCAGTTCCTGCTCGGCGGCATCGGCCTTGAGCATCACTTCCTGCCAGTACTTGTGTTGCAGCACGAACAGGCCCTCATCTTCGGTACGCACACCTGACAACAACGGTTTGAGATCGATCTCTTTGGCGGCCTCGTCGGCCCCCTCGACCCAGTGAGTCGCGCCGCGAGACATGTCGTTCCAGCCGCGGCCGGCACCGTAGCCAGTCTGGCAGGAGCGGAACTCCTCAAGGTCATCCGGGGTGGCCATGCCACTGACATTGAAAAAGTCTTCGTACTGGCGAATACGCTTGGTACGGGCTTCACTGCTCTCGCCCTTGGGTGCGATGCAGTAAATGGTGATTTCGGTCTTGTCGACAGAGATCGGCCGGGCGATACGGATTTGCGAACTGAACTGGTCCATCAGGTAAACGTTCGGGTACAGGCACAGGTTGCGCGAGTTCTCGATCATCCAGTCAGCACGGGCCTTGCCGAAATCGCGGGCCAGCTCATCGCGACGCTCATAGGCCGGACGGTCTTCAGGGTTGGCCCAACGGGTCCAGAGCAACAAATGGCCATTGTCGAAGGAATAGAAACCACCGCCGCTCTTGGCCCAGCTGCCAGCGCTCATGGTTTTGATTTCTTCGCCGGCTTCACGCAACGCGCGCTGGTTTTGAGTCGCCGCGTAATTCCAGTGCACGGAGCTGACGTGGTAGCCATCGGCGCCATTCTCGGCGGCGAGTTTCCAGTTACCCTCGTAGATATACGAGCTGGAACCGCGCAGGACTTCCAGGCCCTCCGGCGACTGGTCGACGATCATGTCAATGATCTTCGCCGACTCGCCCAGGTGCTCGGCGAGCGAGGTCACGTCCGGGTTCAGGCTGCCGAACAAAAAGCCGCGATAGGATTCAAAACGCGCGACCTTGGTCAGATCGTGGGAGCCTTCACAATTGAAGCCTTCAGGGTAGCCGGCTTCGCTCGGATCCTTGACCTTGAGCAGCTTGCCACTGTTGTTGAACGTCCAGCCGTGGAACGGGCAGGTATAGCTGGAACGGTTGCCGGTCTTGTGCCGGCACAACATCGCACCCCGGTGGCTGCAGGCATTGAGGAACGCATTCAACTCACCGGCCTTGTTGCGCGCGATGAAGATCGGCTGGCGCCCGATGGTGGTGGTCAAAAAGTCGTTGATATTGGGGATCTGGCTTTCGTGCGCCAGGTAGATCCAGTTGCCCTCGAAGATGTGTTTCATTTCAAGGTCGAAAAGACGAGGATCCGTGAACATTTCCCGCTTGCAGCGGTGGACGCCCTTCTCCTTGTCTTCCTCAAGCATGGCATTCAAGTAATCGATTCCCAGGGACATGGCCAGGGCCTCCGTTGTTATTGTTCAGGCCTGATCAGAGTAGGGAGTCGATACCCACGGCAATATCCAATTACTGCAGATCGCTATCCGTTTACCGCAGAGGGCGTTTGAGATTCAGTTCAGGTCTCTCGGGGTGTCAGGTTTTATGGCCGCAAGCGGACGCGGCCTCGTTCTACTCGTCCGCTGCTACAGATCACGCGCCTCATTCGCCAGCGGCGACAGGTGTTCGTAGCAGTTGACGAGCTCAGCGAGGCTACGTCCGGCTGCGCAGCAGTCGTCAGTTCAGGTCTCTCGGCGGGTCAGGTTTTATGGCCGCAAGCGGACGCGGCCTCGTTCTACTCGTCCGCTGCTACAGATCACGCGCCACATTCGCCAGCGGCGACAGGTGTTCGTAGCAGTTGACGAGCTCAGCGAGGCTACGTCCGGCTGCGCAGCAGTCGCCAATCCAGGTCTCTCGGCGTATCAGGTTTTAAGGCCGCAAGCGGACGCGGCATCGTTCTACTCGTCCGCTGCTACAGATCACGCGCCACATCACCTCTGTCGCCGCTGACGAGGCACGAAGGCTACTGCATCAGTGGCGGCGTTTGAGGGTATTGGAAGGGAGCTCGCCAAATTGCTGGCGATAGCTGTCAGAAAAGCGCCCGAGGTGCAGAAAACCGTAGTCCAGGGCCAGCTCGGTGAGGCTGCGCACTGAACAGCTCGGATCGCTCAGGCAACTGTGGATCCGCTCCAGCTTGCGCTGGCGGACATACTGCAACGGGGTCACGCCCAGTTCCCGCTCGAACAGCACATACAAGGAACGCTGGCTCATGCGGGCTTGCGCCGCCAGGTCTTCGGCACCGAGGTCCTGTTTCAGGTTGCGCTCGATGTAATCAAGGATGCGCTCGATGCTGGCGCTCGGCGACGCCAGGCATTCGCGGGTGATGTTGGTGGTCATGAGCGTCAACAGTTTGCTGCCGACAATCTGCGTGTAGTGTTCCTGCACCCGCAACAGCGGGTCGATGGCCTCGGATTCCTGACAGACCATCGCGAGCAGGCCGAGGAATCCCTCCAGCTCATCAAGCTGGTAATGGTTGCGCAAAAAGCGCACACCGCCGGCCGGGCGTTTCCAGCGCTGCTCGTCGCAGACCGATTCGAGCACCGTGACCGGCAGCTTGAGGATGAATTTTTCGCAATCCTGCGAGTAGGTCAGGTCGACCGGATCATCCGGGTTGATCAGCAACAGCTCGCCCGGCACCAGATAGTGCTCGCGCTTGGGGCCGCGCCACAGGCAATTGCCACGCAGCAGCACCTGCAGGTGGAAGATGCTTTCCAGGGCTGGCGACGTCACACGCACACTGCCGCCGTAGCTGATACGGCACAGGTCAAGCTCGGCAAATTTGCGGTGGTTGAGGCTGGCCTCGGGACGGGTGGTCCTGGACAGGCCGATACAATGCTGGCCGACATGCTGGTTCACATAGTCAGACACGGCATGGGGGTCTGCGTGTCGGAACACGCTACTGCGCTCACTCAGCAGGCGGCTATCCATCGGCTAGGCACTCAATCAATTTTTTTAATTATTTTGCTCATCATGCACGCCAGAGTACCTACGTGCGGGCTGACATATCAATTAGATACTCGGCCAACAGGCCGATAACCGAACACTATCCGCCCAGTGGTTGAGCTGTTGCCCATTCCGCAAAAAAACATGATTCCGGGCGATTACCGGCCATCTGCCTTTGTCCCGTTCCGCGCCTCGACATACTCTGCCTCCTCTAAAAATAATCCCACGAGCACTTCCATGTTTATGCGTCTACGCCCTGCCCCTTTGTACCTTGCGTTGTTCAGCGCACTGACGGCCACCACCAGCCAGGCGGCCGATCCTGCCTGGGTCGATCCAGCGGTTGCGTCGGTCAATCAGGACGTTATCGCCCTGCGCCACACAATTCATCAGCACCCCGAACTGGGTAACCTGGAGTTCAAGACCGCGGCCCTGGTGGCCGAACAGCTCAAGGCCCTGAACATCGACGTGCGCACCCAGGTCGGCAAGACCGGTGTCGTCGGTGTCCTCAAGGGCGGCCTGCCCGGCCCGGTCGTGGCCCTGCGCGCCGACATGGACGCCCTGCCCGTCAAGGAGCTGACGGGGCTGTCTTTTGCCAGCAAGGCCAGCGGCATACGCCAGGGTAAAACGGTCCCGGTGATGCATGCCTGCGGTCACGACACCCATACCGCGATGTTGCTGGGCGCAGCCAAGGTGCTGGCCCAACACCGCGATCAAGTGCGAGGCACAGTGGTGTTTTTGTTTCAGCCCGCCGAAGAGGGGGCTGCCGACGTGGACGAATTCCAGAGCGATACGCTGATTGGTGCGCAAGCCATGATCCGCGATGGCGCGCTGGACTCGCCCAAGGTTGAAGCCATCTTCGGCGTACACGTGATGGCGGGCTATCCGACCGGCCACCTGTATTACAAAGCCGGCACCGTGCTCAACAGCAGCGACGCCTTCCGCATCAGCCTCAAGGGCCGGCAGACCCATGGCTCGGCGCCCTGGAGCGGGGTTGACCCGATAGTCGCCAGCTCGGCGGTGATTGGCGGCCTGCAGACGCTGGTCAGCCGACGTGTCGACCTCAGCCAGGGCATGGGCGTCATCAGCGTTGGCACCCTCAATGGCGGCTCTGCAGCCAACATCATCCCCGAAACCGTGGAAATGACCGGGACCATTCGCAGCAACAACGCGACTATCCGCGATACCCTCCTGAAAGAAATGCCGCCAATGGTCCAGGGCATCTCCAACGCCTATGGCACTGAAGCGAAACTGGTAGTGGCCAATATTGCGCCGGTCACGCGCAATGACCCGAGCCTGACCGAAGCCATGATCCCGGCGCTGGAACGGGCGGCCCCGGGCAAAGTGCACGCGCTGACCTCTTCCCTGTCCCCCAGCGAGGACTTCTCGTATTACGCACAAAAAGTCCCGGGGCTGTTCGTGTTTCTGGGAGCTACCCCCGAGGACCAGGACATGAGCAAGGCTGCAAACAATCACAGCCCCTACTTCACCGCCGACGATGCAACCCTGGCCACCGGGGTTAAGGCCCATGTGCAGTTCGTGCTGAACTACCCGGACCGCGCTGACAAGTCATGACAATCGGGGCAGCTCACCGGCCCGGAACACGACCGGGCCCACCCTTTTCAAGACGTCTGTAGCGCACCACGACACTTTCGGACAGATCCGCGGCTGAGGGAGTGACATTCACACAGGCCGATCCTAGTATCGGCCAGCGCACAGGCGCGCCCAAAAAAATAATGCATGGAAATTCAGATAATGCCCTTCTCCCGTACCCTGCTCGCCCTTTCCCTTGGCATGGCATTGCTGCAAAACCCGGCCTTTGCTGCGCCACCCCTGTCGATGACCGACGGCGTAGCTCAAGTGAATACCCAGGACAGCAATGCCTGGGTCGAAATCAATAAAGCCGCGTTCGAGCACAACATACGGACTCTGCAAACCGCCCTCGCCGGCAAGTCGCAGATCTGCGCCGTACTCAAGGCGGATGCCTATGGCCACGGTATCGGCTTGTTGATGCCCTCGGTGATCGCCATGGGTGTTCCCTGTGTCGGTGTCGCCAGCAACGAAGAAGCCCGCGTCGTGCGCGAGAGCGGTTTCAAGGGTCAACTGATACGCGTGCGCACCGCTGCCCTGAGCGAACTGGAAGCTGCACTGCCGTACAACATGGAAGAGCTGGTGGGCAACCTGGACTTCGCGGTCAAGGCCAGCCTGATTGCCGAGGATCACGGTCGCCCGCTGGTGGTGCACCTGGGTCTGAATTCCAGCGGCATGAGCCGTAACGGAGTGGACATGACCACCGCTCAGGGCCGTCGTGATGCGGTAGCTATCACCAAGGTGCCAAACCTGGAAGTGCGGGCGATCATGACCCACTTCGCGGTCGAAGATGCTGCCGACGTGCGTGCCGGGCTCAAGGCCTTCAATCAGCAAGCCCAATGGCTGATGAACGTGGCCCAGCTTGATCGCAGCAAGATCACCCTGCACGCGGCCAACTCGTTCGCCACACTGGAGGTGCCCGAATCGCATCTGGACATGGTCCGCCCCGGCGGCGCGCTGTTCGGCGACACCGTACCGTCCCACACCGAGTACAAGCGGGTCATGCAGTTCAAGTCCCACGTGGCGTCGGTCAACAGCTACCCCAAGGGCAACACCGTCGGTTATGACCGCACGTACACCCTGGGCCGCGACTCGCGGCTGGCCAACATCACCGTCGGCTACTCTGACGGCTACCGCCGCGCGTTTACCAATAAAGGGATTGTGCTGATCAACGGCCATCGCGTGCCAGTGGTGGGCAAAGTCTCGATGAACACCCTGATGGTGGACGTCACTGACGCGCCGGATGTGAAAAGCGGCGATGAAGTGGTGCTGTTCGGGCACCAGGGCAAGGCCGAGATTACCCAGGCTGAGATCGAAGACATCAACGGTGCACTGCTTGCGGATCTGTATACCGTGTGGGGCAATTCCAACCCTAAAATCCTGAAAGATCAGTAAACCGTATATTGAACGAGGCCGCTGCAGCGGCCTCTGTCCTGCCGCGCATACCGCACTTCCCCTCCCAGTGACATCACCCCGCGCGCCCTTCACACACCTTCGACACTCCCGTAATCGGTGCACCTGGAATACATGGCGGTTTCCGACAGTGCAGCGCGTGTCTGCCCGGCATCCATCGCCAGGCAAATCCACTTGAATGCGCACTGGGGCATGGATGAACCGCAGTCGCCATGCCCTCCTGAAACGGGCTCCCGACTGCCGGAGAGCCTTTCACTGCGCCGAACCCGAGCACAGAAACGGAATCTCCCATGAGTACACATTCCTTGGCGGACGGGCTGGTGTTTCCCATGCACCGCGGCCCCTTCCAGAACAACGGCGCCTCACCGTGGTACGCCACCGTCACCGTGGGCACCCCACCTCAACCGCTGAAGCTGGCGATCGACACCGGCACCCACATCACCTGGGTGTCGTCGACACTTTGCCCGCCTGACCAATGCCAGCATTTCGCGGGCAATCGCTTTGATTACCTGGCCTCCCGGACCTTTGCCTTCAGAGACAGCACGCAGCACCCGTTCAGCTTCGGCCCCTGGGGCACGATGCAGGTGGAGTACGGGGCCGACGTGGTGACGATGCCCAATGGTGCCGCACTGGAGATGGAGCTGTTTCTGGCGGCCCATTACGCGGGCAAGCAGTTTCGCCAACTGGACTGGGACGGCGGAATCGGCCTGCCCTCGAGCGCCCCTGACCTTGAAAGTCATCCATCACTGCTGTTCCAGGCGTTGCTGGAAAATGGACAGATCAACCCGGACCAACCCTATGTCAGTTTCGACTGGGACCCGCTGACCCGTCGCGGCAGTTGCCGGATGGGCGCCGTGGAGGCGTCGAAAATCCAGGGCCCCCATGTGTTCCTGCCGTGGTCGCCGTACCTCGCGCAACCCGGCATGGAATACATCTGGTCGACTGAACTGAACAGCTACTCGGTCAACGGCGAAACCCTGGCGACCGATATCAGCTTTGCCCTGGACTCCGGCTCCTCCCGATTCAAGGGCGATGACCGGTTGATGCGGCAAACCCTGGAACGCATTACCCACGGAGGGGATTCGCAGGTCGTCCTCGGTTTTGCCGACGGCGAGATCACTCTGGGGCCCGATCAGTACAATGTGCTGATTGAAGAAGGACCGGAGCACGGTCAGACACGTCCGCAGTTCGAGCCGATTGGCCTGCCCGATCTGGTGCTGGTCGGCTCGCTGGTGATGGAGCATTGCTACACGGTTTACGAGTACCGGGTCGTCGCGGGCAGGTCGCACGGCCATTCACTCGAACCCGTCGGCATCTGGCTGTTCAATCGCCCCGACGGCCCCCGGATCATCAGCCGTTCTTCGTCACGCCGTTTCACCCCCGGCTTGCCAGCCAAGCGGCCAATCCCGCCCGACTCTGCAGGGTCGGTGGCCGGTACCTGGAAAAACGACTACGGCTCGATGATGACCCTCAGCGTTTCCGGCAATCGGGTGAGCGGTCTTTATCAGTCCTCGACCGGGGCCACCGGAACCTATGAAGTGAGCGGATTCCAACTGGGTACCGACCCGGCGCACAACCTGGGACGGCCCGTGGCCCTCGCCATCGGCTGGCAAACCATAGACAAGACACCGGCCGTCCCCAGCAGGAACTGGTCATCCGGGCTGTGCGGCCAGATCAGCGTCATCGGCACTGAAGAAGTGCTGACGCTCTCACATTTGCTGGTGGCGAGCAGCGACTTCCCGGGGGTGTTCAACCAGGGTAACTACATCGACAAACTGGTCTATCGGCGTTCCCCACCCCTACCCAACGCAACCGCGACTGTTGTCGTACCCCGACGATCCACGACGAAGAACCCCTTGAGCGGCAACTGGAAAGCCGCAGACGGGACACGCCTGAAACTGACTGTCGACGCTGCCGGGCCAGACCTGCCGGGCCGGGTCCACGGCTATCTAAGCTCCGCACAGGGCCAGACCGAGGTCTGCGGCTTCACCGACATCAGTGCTTCGGCCAGCGACCTGACCTTGCAGTCCGTGAGCATCAACGCCGTGCAGGCTTCGAGCGTCATGTCTTTGTGCGGCGCGCTGAACCTCAAGGATGACGTTCTGAATCTGCTGATTCTTACCAGTGCGCCGACGCCCCCCACGCAAACCTATGTGCAAACGCAAATTGCCCCGATCGCGTTCAAGCGCAAGCCTCGCTAGCCTCGCTGCAACTGGCCTGGCACAGCTCACGCAACTGCTGCACGAGCTCC
Source organism: Pseudomonas taetrolens (assembly GCF_900475285.1). Classification (NCBI taxonomy): domain Bacteria; kingdom Pseudomonadati; phylum Pseudomonadota; class Gammaproteobacteria; order Pseudomonadales; family Pseudomonadaceae; genus Pseudomonas; species Pseudomonas taetrolens. The sequence continues at coordinate 2,942,240 of NZ_LS483370.1, forward strand.
TTGCCTGCCCGGCTCAGGCCACTGCGCGCATACAGCGCCAGACGCACCCCCTGAATATCCGGCAAGCCGCTGCCGGCCGCGAGTATCCGGTGCCCGGTGCCCACCACCCGCACCGGCAACAAACTGATACCCAGCCCGGCGGCCACGGCGGCGCACACACTGGCCAGGCTTGAACTTGAATAACCAATGCGCCAGCGCCAGTCATTGACCTCCAGGTGATACAGCATTTCGTGACGATACAATCCGCCGACCGGGAACGTCACCAAAGGCAACGGATCCCGGCCCAGGGCTGGCGTGCTGTCGCTGTCAACCCAGCACAGCGGTTCCGGCCAGGACACCAGGCAATCGTCGCTGGCTCCCATCTGCTTGACCAGCAACAGGTCGAACTCACCCCGCCGATAGAGCCGGGTCAACTCTGGCCCGAGACCACTGGTGACCTCCAGGCGCACACTCGAATGCTCCAGGCCAAAGCGTGACAGCAAAGGCATCAGGCGCTCGGCGGCAAAGTCCTCCGGAACCCCAAGGCGCAACACCTCTTCGTTTTGCTGGTGGAGCAGTACATCACTCGCCTCTTCATGCAGGGCCAGGATGCGCCGGGCGTAACCCAACAGCCGTTCGCCCTCGGCCGTCGCCTGCACCCGGCGCTGATCCCGGTCGAGCAACTTGCAATCCAGGCCCTGTTCAAGGCGCCGCACTTGCTGGCTGACGGTGGATTGTGTGAGGTGCAGGCGTTCCGCGGCCCGGGTGAAGTTGGCGCAATCCACCACCGCGACAAAGCTGCGTAACAACTGGGGGTCGAACACGAGGTCACCATTCCTGATGCCACTGATTGGCATGATTATATTTAATTTCAGAATACATCAGTCACTGACCATACTCGCACCTCATCAAAGATGACTGCGATCGCCTCTTCAACCAGACCCAGGAGCGTCCCGATGCACGACGATCAACACTACCTGCAGCATGCGATCACCTTGGCCCGACGCAATGTCGAAGCCGGTGGCCGACCGTTCGCTGCGCTGCTGGTACGCGACGGCCAGGTGCTGGTCGAGGCCGTCAACGAAATCCACCTCAGTCAGGACCCCACCGCCCATGCCGAATTGCTGGCGATTCGTGCGGCGAGCCGGCAACTGGGGGCACGCCTGGATGACTGCGTGATTTATGCCACCGGCCAGCCCTGCCCGATGTGCTTGAGCGCCCTGTATTTATGCGGTATCGCCCGCGTGGTGTTTGCCGCCAGTAACGAAAGCGCTGCCGCGTTCGGCCTGTCGACGGCAGCCATCTACGAACAGATCAGCCTGCCCCTGAAGGACCAGCGCCTGCCGATACAGCATGTGCCCCAGGCCAGCATGACCGCGCTCTATCACGACTGGCAGGCCCGCCATGCCGGTCACTGAGTCGAACCTGCGCCGCCTGGGCGCCTGGGCACTGCTGATTGCGCTGGGGCTCAACCTGCGGCCGTTGCTGAGTTCCATCAGCCCGCTGTTGATGGACATCCGCGACGCCACCGGCATGAGTTTCAAAAGCAGCGCGTGGCTCACCGGCCTGCCCGTGGTGTGCATGGGCCTGGTGGCGTTGTTCGGGATTCGCCTGGAAGCGCGACTGGGCCAGCGGCGTGGCGTGGCCTTGGGCCTGGCGATGATTCTGCTGGCCTGCGCGGCGCGGTTGCTGTTCAGCCAGGCCAATGCCCTGCTCACCACCGCTTTGCTCGGTGGCGCGGGCGTGGCCCTGATCCAGGCACTGGTGCCGGGCTTGATCAAGCAGCAGTTCCAGCAACGGGTGGCGCTGGCGATGGGGGTCTATTCGGCCTCGCTGATGGGCGGCGGCGGTCTGGCCGCTCTGTTCAGCCCTTGGGTGGCCAACCACTTTGGCCAATGGCAGGCCGGGCTCGGAGTGTGGCTGATACCGGCAGCGCTGGCCCTGCTGCTGTGGTGGCGATTGCCCTTCAGCGCCCGCCCCAAGGTTTCGACCCGCTCGCCCGATGCCTTCTGGCACAACCGCAGAGCCTGGTTGCTGGCGCTGTACTTTGGTCTGGTCAATTGCGGGTACATGAGCATGGTGGCCTGGCTACCGGCCTACTACCTGCAACTGGGATGGAGCGCCACCCAGAGCGGCACCCTGCTGGCGTTCATGACCATTTTCCAGGTCATCGCCGCCCTGCTGATGCCAGCGCTGGCGCAACGCCAGACCGATCGCCGCCTGCTGCTTGCCATCAGCCTCAGCGCCCAGGCCATCGGCTTTGCCGGCCTGGCCTTGTGGCCCCTGCAAGCCCCGCAACTGTGGGTCGCGCTGATCGGCTTCGGGCTGGGCGCCTGCTTTGCCCTGAGCCTGATCCTCACCCTCGACCACCGACGCGACCCGCAACAGGCCGGGCAACTGGCGGCGTTCGTACAGGGCATCGGCTTTTTGATCAACGCCCTGTCACCCTGGATGAGCGGCTGGCTACGGGAGCTTACCGGCAGTTTCGTCAGCGCCTGGTGGGTGCTCATCATCACCGTACTGACGATGCTGATCCTGACCCGTCGGTTCAGCCCGGGCAGCTATCGGGAGGCTCCGCCCGCTACGGCGTGTGCCGTGCATGCCGGTTGATACGGGCCGCGCCTTCGACCATACGAAAAAGGTCATTTTGGCAGAGAATTGGCGCATTTTTGCGTAAGGACATTCTGCAATACACAGGCCGTCCGATCTGACAAACAACCGTGCACGCACGCGACATGCCCCGGCCAGACGCAAAAGACTCGTTGTGCATGACAGGGGTGCGACTGACTGCTGAAAATGGCCTGGCTTGCGCGTTCAAACGCTCACGGGATAGGGTCACGCGCTTATGTCAAAAGGACCCTGCCATGAACACCAAAACCCAATGGATAATCACGACGGCGAGCGCAATGATTTTTGGTTGCGCAAGCGGAGCCTTTATCTACCTGCAGTACTCATCGCAACAGTCGAGACAAATTGGCCGCATCGAAGCCGAGAACAGCTTCCTGAAAGATCAGGTCAGCCATTTGAAACAAGACAACACCGCGCTTCGGCTCAAGGTAGATGAGTCAACCGCCGCCAATAACCTGCACCTCGTGGAAGCTTCGCACTTCAAAAGCCAGCTTCAACAACGAGACACTCAGCTCGCGCAAGCAAACCGGCAAATAGAACAACTGTCCGGGCAAGCCCAGCGATTTGCAGCCCTGGCCGACAGCTCGAAGCGCTGCGCCCCCGATCGCGAAGAGATTGTCGAATTGCAAAAAGAGCTCGCCGGTCGCTCCTTTGCTTCGCTCGGCCACCCACCGGACGCGCAAAGAAAAGCCGAGATCAACGCCTTGCTTGATCAGCACCACAAAACCTTGCAAACCTGCCTGTCTGCGAAGGCCTAGCCCTGCGTCATCGCCTCCCGGCCCGCAGGCTTACGCGTGGCGCTGCCTCCAACCGGACAACATCAAGGCCATGCCTGGCACCAGCAAACCCGGTGCCATGTAGGCGAATGTCAGATTGCTGAGCAGGCCGACCAGGCCAAAAACGCTGCCGCAAATCACCAGGGGGAAGCCCACCAAAAACATCGGATTACGAAACGCCTTGGTCATACCCCTTTCCCCTTAATATTTTGGCACTCCCGCCTGACCCTACCGCAATGTCCAGCAGGATATAACCCCTTGCTGCGCAGGCTGGCGCTCGCCACGGCTCAAGGCGGGTGTTCGGCGACACCTTGCCGACCCTTTAGATACATTCAGTTACAATCTGCAACCTCCGCAAAACTTGCTTTCAAGAACTTAAAACTCGAACCCCTTATCTATATTCCTGCACGAGCCTGAATTGATACCCTGCTCGCTTATTCCTGAGGTTAATAAAATGCGAATGACATTGCCTGCACTCGTTATAGGCATCCTGGTTACACAAGGCGCAATGGCCGCCGGAGATGGTACGGCCGCTGTCGGAGGCGGTCTCGGCGGTGCGCTGGGGAATATCGTGGGCCAACAATTGGGCGGTTCGACAGGAGCCGCGGTCGGGGCTGGCGTCGGAGGTGCTGCCGGCAGCGCGATCGGAGCTCCTAGAGGGAACAAAACCGAAGCGGCCATTGGCGGGGGCGTCGGCTCGGCCGGTGGCTCGATCATCGGCAATAAGCTGGGAGGCTCGACCGGCTCCACCATTGGCGCCGGACTCGGCGGCGCAGCCGGCGGCGCGATTGGTAATAACCTGGGTGACGATGACAATCACCGCTCCAATGGCAAGCATAAGCACAAGCATAAGAACAAACACAAAAACCACTGATGAACTGAGTTCAGTTCAACGCAAAAGCCCGGCCAGTGCCGGGCTTTTGCTATTTCGTCTTTGGATCAGCACGCTGCCAACCGTGAATCGACCGTCACCCCCGGCGTCCCTGCCCCGATGGGTGCCCAAAGCGCATCAATCGTCGTCGCGGTCATCATCACGATCGCGGTCACGGCGCCGGTCATAACGGCGATCATACTCACGGCGGTCATAACGATGATGATCGTCCCGGTCGTAATCACGTCCCCGATCGTATCCACGATCACGATCGCGGCTGTATCTGTCGCCATCATCCCAATGGTGTACGCACCCTCCCAAGAGGAGAACACCGGAAACGGCCAAGAGCATTTTTGCTAAGCGCTTCATTTAAAGGTCCTGAACACAAAGGTCGGGGGTTTGACCATCAGAGCGCAAAATGATTCCTCGGCGAGCTTGTGTTCTCACCCTATTCGGAACACATAACGCACATGGCAAAACGCCGCTCAAGGAGCGGCGTTTTGCTTGGCGCTGTGCGCGGGAACGAGGTTCACCCGAGATTCAGGCGCCTCAGGCGTTACAGTCCCACGGACGGTCGCCGTTCTCGTCTTTGATGCGGGTCGGCAGGCCCATCACATCCAGCGCCTTGAGGAACGGCTCGGCCGGCAACTCTTCGACGTTGGCCATGCGTTGCACGTCCCACTCGCCACGAGCGACCAGCAGCGCTGCCGCGACAGGCGGCACACCGGCGGTGTAGGAAATGCCCTGGCTGTCAGTTTCTGCGTAGGCATCTTCATGATCGGCGACGTTGTAGATGAACACCTCGCGCGGTTGACCGTCCTTGGTGCCCTTGACCAGATCACCGATGCAGGTCTTGCCGGTATAACCGGGCGCCAGCGAGCTCGGGTCAGGCAATACAGCCTTGACCACTTTCAACGGCACGACTTCCAGGCCCTCGGCGGTCTTGACCGGCTGCTCGGAGAGCAGACCGAGGTTTTTCAGAACGGTGAACACATTGATGTAGTGTTCGCCAAAGCTCATCCAGAACCGTACGTTCGGCACGTTGAGGTTCTTCGACAACGAGTGCACTTCATCATGGCCGGTCAGGTACAGATTCTGCGCCCCGACAACCGGCAGGTCGTCAGTGCGCTTGACTTCGAACATGGTGTTGCTTGTCCACTCGCTGTTCTGCCAGCTCCACACCTGCCCGGTAAATTCACGGAAGTTGATTTCAGGGTCGAAGTTGGTAGCGAAATATTTGCCATGTGAACCGGCATTGACATCGAGAATGTCGATCGAATCAATGCGGTCGAAATACTGTTGCTGAGCCAGCGCTGCATAAGCGTTGACCACACCCGGGTCGAAGCCCACACCAAGGATCGCGGTGATGTTCTTCTCTTTGCATTCCTCGAGGTGATTCCACTCGTAGTTGCCGTACCAGGGCGGCGTCTCGCAGATTTTGCCCGGTTCTTCGTGGATGGCAGTGTCCAGATAGGCCACGCCCGTATCGATGCAAGCACGCAGCACCGACATGTTGAGGAACGCGGAGCCTACGTTGATGACGATCTGCGATTCGGTTTCGCGGATCAGGGCCTTGGTCGCTTCGACGTCCAGGGCGTTCAGCGCAAAGGCTTTGATTTCGGCAGGCTGCTTGAGGCTACCCTTGGCCTTGACGCTGTCGATGATGGCCTGGCATTTGGAGATGTTGCGCGACGCGATAGCAATACGACCGAGTTCGTCGTTGTGCTGCGCGCACTTGTGGGCCACCACCTTGGCGACACCTCCTGCACCAATGATAAGAACGTTCTTTTTCAATTGCTTTATCTCTCCTTTATCCGCCAGCTTACGAAAGGCTGGACAGGTAGTCTTCGTAACCAAATTCACGAACCACTTCGACTGTACCGTCGAGTTGTTTCACTACGATGGACGGCATTTTCAAACCGTTGAACCAGTTTTTCTTGACCATGGTGTAGCCCGCGGTGTCGATGAACGACAGCCGATCGCCGATGGTCAACGGACGATCAAATTGGTATTCGCCAAAAATATCCCCAGCCAGGCAGGATTTGCCGCACACCATGTAGGTGTGTTCGCCTTCGCTTGGTGCCAGCTTGGCGTTGAGGCGATAGATCAGCAGGTCAAGCAGGTGAGCTTCAATGGAGCTGTCCACCACCGCCAGGTGCTTGCCATTGTAGAGGGTGTCAAGCACGGTCACTTCCAGCGAAGCACTGTTGGTGATCGCCGCTTCGCCCGGCTCCAGGTAAACCTGCACGCCGTACTTTTGCGAGAACGCTTTCAGGCGGGCACAGAACGCGTCCAGCGCATAGCCTTCACCGGTGAAGTGGATGCCGCCGCCGAGGCTGACCCACGTGACCTTGTGCAGCAGCTCGCCAAAGCGGTCTTCAATGGTGCACAGCATCTGGTCGAACAGGTCGAAGTCACCGTTCTCGCAGTTGTTGTGGAACATGAAACCCGAAATCTGATCGATGACGCCTTCGATCTTCACCGGATCCCATTCACCCAGACGGCTGAACGGACGTGCCGGGTCGGCCAGCAGGTAATCCGAGCTGCTGACTTGCGGGTTGACCCGCAGGCCGCGGGTCTTGCCTGCGGAGCGTTCGGCAAAACGCTGCAGCTGGCCGATGGAGTTGAAGATGATCTTGTCGCAGTTCTCGAGCATCTCTTCGATCTCATCGTCGGCCCAGGCCACGCTGTAGGCGTGCGCTTCACCTTCGAACTTCTGGCGACCGAGCTTGAGCTCGTACAGCGACGACGATGTGGTGCCGTCCATGTATTGCTGCATCAGGTCGAACACCGACCAGGTGGCGAAGCACTTGAGTGCCAGCAGGGCCTTGGCGCCGGACTGTTCGCGCACGTAGGCGATCTTCTGCATGTTCGCCAGCAGTTTCTGTTTATCAATGAGGTAGTACGGCGTTTTGATCATTTCGAGGCGCCTCCAGCAAGGCCAGCCAAAAAAGGATGCGCATTGTGCCTTCACTGACTGGATATCGAAAGAGCAGAACGCCCGGTTCGACATGTGGCCATCCTGACCGGGATCAATGGGTGGGCTGGCGACGCGCGGGCCCGGAGGCATCGGCGGACCTCCCAGGGATGCCTGACGGGCTGGCGCCCGCTATCGGTGTGAATGCCCTACGACGCATGAAATGAACGGCCCGAGCGCAAAAGTCCCGCGATCATAAGATTGAAATATTTCAGCCATGTGACGGTGCCTTGTCATCACGTGTGATGTTCAAGCCCCCCCAGGCCGTTCAGGCCAATCTGAATATTCTGCCCCTGGCCGTCGCACTTTTTGCCGGTTTTCCGCTCTATGTCTGTCCAGGTCATGCTGATTCCCTGCGAAGACCGAAGAACCAGACTGGGTGCCGATGAATCGAACGCGACCTGTTTTTACCCTGCGCTGGATGCGTGGCACGCTGGTGCCTGCCGCCCTCTTCACCCTGGTTGCCACCGGTTGCAGCCAGCAACAGGGGCGCGATATCGCCCGACAATTCAATGAAGGCAAGCCTCAAGAGTTCTTCCAGACCAGCGTCGATCGCATGGCCACCCTCAGCATGAAGGACAACCTGCAAAGTCTGTACTTGCTGATGAACAAGCTCTACCTGCGAAACCCCAACCAGTGGCGCCAGTCGGGGTATCTGGATGCGGTGAGTGCGGCGCGGGAGATCCGCCAGGCCATCGAGCTGCAACAGCCGCTGCCCGCCCTGGGAGATCGCCGTGACCTGGAAGCGTTGAGCTACTCCTTGAGTCCGGAATTTCGCGGCGATCGGGTCGGGGCCTTTATCTACGCGATCGGTAGCATGCTGGTCACCGCCCACGGCGGACACACCGAGTTTTTCATGACGAACGCGATCAATCCGCAGTTCGTGAGCAATGCCGCACGTAATATCGAAAAGGCCACCTGGCTGCTCAGCCAGCGTCAGGATGAGAGCGGAGCGTTGCTGCTGTTTTCCAATGAAATATCAGAACAGTCCAGCAACCTCAGTTTTGCCGTTGAATTCGGCAAGATCGTCGCGCGCCTCGACCTGTTGTCCCAGATGCTCGATGAGCGCTACCGGCGCATTGGCCTCAACTATGCGCAAAGCTTGTTGCTGATGAATTTCCTGCCGGTGCAGTGACAATCCTCGCTGCTGTGCGCGGACGTTCATCCCAGACCGTTACCAGGTCGGCGCTAACCTCGCAGTCAGAGATTCATGCCCACCGCCAGCCGGTTAAAGGCATTCATCAAGGCCGCTGCCAGTGTCAGGTCGGAAATCTCGGCATCACTGAAATGCGCTTTCAACGGCGCGTACAACGCGTCTGGCGCACCGCTTTCACTGATGTCTGTGAGTGTCTCGGCCCACGCCAGGGCAGCGCGCTCGCGGTCGTTGAACAGTGCGCTGATGCGCCAGCCAGCGAGGCAATCCAGTTTCTCCTGCGGCATTTCACACTCTCGCAGGCTTTTGGAATGCATGCCCAGGCAGTAAGCACAGCCGTTGATCTGCGAAATGCGCAAATACACCAGCTCAAGCAGCGGCAAGCCTAACGTGCTGGTGGCCAGCGCTGTGCTGGTGGCGACCAGGCCCTGGTAGGCGGCAGGCGACAGGGAAGGAAACTGCAGTCGGGCTTGGCTCATGGTGAAACTCCTGTGTCGAGAAAAGGGTCAGGCGCAAACTAAAGGGTTGAACAACGGGTCTTGTGACAGCACGGCCCGGGCATTTTCGATGGTTGCCTGGATGGCCTCATCGCCGAACACCAACCCCTGGAGATAGATGAACTGCAGGTTGAACAGACCGAGGGTGTTCAGCACCTGCCGCAGGTAAGGCGTCAGAAAATCCGGCTGGCGTGCCTGCTCACCCTGGTGAACACCTCCGGACCCCACCACTACGTACACCGGGCGGTCGCGCAGCAGCCCGACCTTGCCCGCGGCACTGGAACTGAATGTCCGGTGAATACGCAGCACATAGTCGACCCAGAGCTTGAGCGCGGCCGGGAGCGTAAAGTTGTGCATGGGCGTGGCAATGAGCAGGATATCGCTGCGCTCCAGCTCGCCGATCAGCGCTTCGGACAGCTCGAACTCTGGCGCGTCGAAGGGCGTTACCCGAGTCAGGGCATGGGCGTAGTCCCTACCCAGCGGTGGCAACGGAGACGCGCCCAGATCCCGCTCAACCAGTTCAAGCTGCGGATACCGCTGCCGCAGGGAGGCTACTGCCTCCAGGGCCAACTGATTCGCATGGGAAGTCTGCCCATGGGGGCTGGCGTTGATCAACAGGGCATGGTTCATGCCGATTCCTCTTGCCGAAGGCTCTGGGTGAAATGCATGCCACGGGCCAGCAGCCCCTGGCGGAAATAGAAGCGCTGGGCCAACGGCATATGCAGGCCGGTATCCAGCACAAAGTGATCACAACCGCGCAGCACGGCTTCATCACGCACAGCACTCAACAGCCGCCCGCCCAGGCCGCTGCGCTGAAGCCCGGGACTCACCACCAGATCATCGACATAGATGAAGCGCCCATAGAGCAGGTTTTCCAGCTCGCGATAGCCGGCCAGACCGACCACCTGCTCTGCGCTCCATGCAGCCAGCAAACGGTAGCCCTGGCGGGCCTGTCGAGCCAATTGCGCAGCATAGGCCGCCGGATCGACGAGATGCGGCCTCAAGACCCGCATCAAAGCGAAACTGGCTGCAAAAGCCTCCTCATTTTCGAGGTGTTGAAGTGTGTAAGTCATCGCCGTCGTCCGTTGTAGAGAGGCGCCCACTTTAGAAGTGTGATGGTTTAATCTACAGAGCCAAAAAATGCATCAATGACTAGGCCATGATGATTCCCTTCGAACTGGACCGCAGCCAGTCAGCGCCGATTTATCGCCAGCTTTATCAGCGTTTTCGTGAGTCGATCGCTGACGGTCGCCTGCGCCCGGGAGACCGGGTACCGGCTGTGCGCGCCCTCGCGGCGGAGCTGAACCTGGCCCGTGGCACCGTGGACGCGGCCTATCAGTTGCTGATTGGCGAGGGCTACCTGATCGCTCGCGGAGCAGCCGGGACAGTGGTCACACCGCAATTGACCCCCACCGCCCCCCCGGTTCGCACTCCGGTCACGTCGACGACGTATCAAGCCACCCATTCCGGGACGCAACCACTGGCCCTGCAGATGGGGCTTCCGGCGCTGGACGCCTTTCCGCGCAAACTCTGGACAAGACTGGCGGGCCGTCAGCTCAGGCAGTCGGGCCTCGAAGGCCTCGTCTACCCGGACGCCCAGGGCTATGCACCGCTGCGCGCGGCCATTGCCGCCTACCTGGGAATTTCGCGGGGCATCACCTGCCACCCGGATCAGGTGTTCGTGTGCGCTGGCTACCGCGCCTGTCTCGATTTGATCAGCCACACGTTGATGCGCCAGGGCGACTCCTGCTGGCTGGAAGAGCCGGGCTACTTCATGGCCAGGCACGCGCTGCTGGAAGCCGGTGCACAGTTGGTGCCGGTGCCCGTGGATGATCAAGGGCTGGACGTCGCACAAGGCATCGCCCGCGCGCCTGATGCGCGCTTTGCCGTGGTCACGCCGACCCATCAAAGCCCGCTGGGGGTGTCGCTGTCATTGCCGCGCCGGTTAGCGTTGCTCGAGTGGGCCAACCGCCAGGGCAGCTGGATAATCGAAGACGATTACGACAGTGAATACCGCTATCAAGGCAAACCCTTGCCGGCCCTCAAGAGCCTCGACCAGCAGGGCCGCGTGCTATATACCGGGACCTTCAGCAAAGTACTGTTTCCAGGGCTGCGCCTGGCCTACCTGGTGGTGCCCGCCGAGCAGACCCGAGCATTTGCCCGCCAGGCGGACCGCCTGCACAACCACTGCCCCCAGCTGCTTCAGGCAACCGTCAGCGCCTTTCTCAACGAAGGCCACTTCGCCCGGCACTTAAAGAAAATGCGCAGCCTCTACGCACGCCGCCGCCAATGGCTGATCGATGCCCTGCAGCAACACTTCGGCGAACGCCTGCAGATCAACCCCCAGGCCGGCGGCATGCACCTGGTTGCCGGTCTTCGCGAGGGGAACGACCTCGAACTCGTCCAACGGGCCCAAGCCGTCGGCATCGCCATCGAACCACTGTCCCAGTGGTACCTGGAAGCCAAGCCTCAACACGGTCTGGTTATCGGCTTCACCAACATCGCCAGCGCCGAACAGGCTTCAGCGGTGGCACTGCGACTGGTTCAAGTGCTGGAGTGAGCAAGTGGTTTGTTCCAACGTCTGGTGCAGGTGGAACGATGGTGACGTTGGCCGTAACAAACGATCATTGACTTTATTAGACTGGCGTCGAACGCTACGTTGTAGCAGCTAAACCCACCCGGCTAACTGGCGGTGACATGGACAGGTTTCAGGAAATGAAGGTGCTGCTGGCCGTCGCGGAAGCAGAGAGTTTTGCTGGAGGCGCTAAGTTGATGAGGATGTCGCCACCAAGCGTCACGCGTGTCATAGCCGGTCTTGAAAATCGCCTGGGCATATTGCTGCTCGCACGTAGCACCAGGAGCTTACGGCTGACTGAGGCGGGACGCCGCTATGTGGATGACTGCAAGCGCATCCTGCTCGACGTGGAGGAAGCGGAAGAGCTGGCCACCGGAAGCAGTGTCCGTGCCCGCGGCAACCTGACGGTGACTGCGCCGGTCATGTTTGGCGAACAATATCTAATACCGCTGATCACACAATACCTGGCGGAACACCCTGAGGTGACAATAAATGCCCTGCTGGTAGATCGCCTTGTGAACATGCTCGACGAAGGGGTGGACGTCGCCATTCGTATAGGTCAGCTGCCTGATACCGGCCTGCAGGCCATCAGGGTCGGACAGGTCTCTACCGTGATATGTGCTGCGCCGACGTTTCTTGATCACGTCGGCAGACCCATGCACCCCAGCGATGTGTTAGGGCTGCCAATCGTGATGTCGTCGGCGAGTACTTTGCTCACTGACTGGCAATTCAGTGTCGGTGAACGCACCATCGCCTTGCATCCCAAAACGCGCCTGGTTGTCAGCTCCAACCAGGCATCAATCAATGCGGCCCGAATGGGCTGGGGACTCACACGGGTTCTGTCCTACCAAGTGGCCGAGCCAGTCGCCAAAGGCGAGCTGGAGATCCTTCTAGAGGCGTACCAGACACCTGCGCTACCGGTGCATATCTTGTATCAGGGCGGTAAACGGGTATCTGCAAAGGTCCGTACTTTCGTTGACTACTGCTCCGCTCGACTCGCCGCAGATCCTGCACTGCAAGCCGTTCCGGTGGTATAGGCATGGGCCGCTATCGTGAGATGCAGACATTCGTAGCGGTGGCGCAGGCCGGCAGTCTGGCCGCCGCCGCACGGTATCTCGAGGTGTCACCTGCGACGGTCATGCGCACCATTGCGTCCCTGGAAGCGCGTCTACACAACACCTTGCTGAATCGCACTCCGCGCGGTGTAACGCTGAGCCCTGCTGGCGAACAGTTCATACAAAGCTGTCGGCAAATCCTGGAACGGACCGAGCTTGCCGATCGGTCTGCGGCTGGCCTGCATGCTCGACCTGACGGCAAACTGACGATAGCACTACCGTTACAGATGGACTCAGAGGTCTTCACTCCGATCATCCTCTCCTACCTGGCCGCCTATCCTGATGTATATCTGGCCGTCCAGGCCAGCCGCGGAGCCCCCAAGCTCCTTGAGGATGGCATCGATATTGCGTTGGCCATCGGCCAATTACCCCATTCCTCCGAGTTCGCGGCTTCACTGGGCATGGTCAGGCCGATTGTGTGTGGCTCACCCGACTACCTGGCCGCATGGGGGCGCCCCGAAACCCCCGAAGACCTGAAGGCACATCGAGCGGTGGTGAGCTCATCACCAGGCTACGAGACCGATTGGCGCTTTCTTTGTGGTCACTCCATCCGCCAGATAAAACCGACACCGGTGCTGACCTGCACGACGCCGCGTGCGGCCATTCGTGCAGCAACACTGGGCGTGGGTTTGACTCGCTGCATGAGCCATGAAGTTTATGATGAGCTGGCCGGTGGAGCACTCGTGCCAGTACTGGAGAAGTTCACCGGCCTGAGCATGCCGGCGCAGTTGATCTACCGCCACGGTCGCCGCGCCGAGGCACGAGTGCGATCTTTTATCGACTTTGCTAGCCCCCTGCTGCGTTCCCACCCAGCGTTTATGGGCTGAAATCATCAATTTCCCCACCACGTCTGATTTCGGAAAACGAAATTATGGATTGTTCTGCGTGGTGATTCTGCTTGGCCAGCGATGAGCGCAGCATGGCTCCAACAACGTCATAGCCGCCAACATGGTTTGCAGCTGCGTTGATTCCCGCGACCATTAAGGAGCCTGCGCCATGTCAAACGCCATCAAGCTATATCGCCACCCCCTATCGGGTCATTCCCACCGCGTCGAGTTGATGCTCTCGCTGCTGAACCTGCCCACCGAACTGGTGTTTGTCGACCTGGCAAACGGCGCCCATAAGAAAGCCGAGTATTTGGCTATCAACGCCTTTGGCCAAGTGCCGGTGATTGACGACAACGGCACGCTGATCAGCGACTCCAACGCAATCATTGCCTACTTGGCGAAGAAATACGGCAGCGGTAGCTGGCAGCTACAAGACCCGATCACCGAGGCGCGGGTCCAGCGCTGGTTATCGGTGGCTGCCGGCCAGGTGGCCTACGGCCCTGCCGCAGCGCGGCTGATTACGGTATTCGGCGCGTCATTCAATGCTGACGAAGTCATCGCCCGGGCCCATGCCCTGCTCAAGGTCATCGAGGCCGAACTCAGCGACAGTCCATTCTTGGCGGGAACCGAGCCCAGCATCGCCGATGTGGCCAACTACAGCTATATCGCTCACGCTCCGGAAGGCAACGTATCGCTGGAGGAGTACCCGAATGTGCGCGCCTGGCTGCAACGTATCGAAGCGCTGCCTGGCTTCGTGCCCATGCAGCGCACCGTCGCAGGTTTGCACGCCAGCTAAGTGCTAACCCATGCTGCCGGGCATCCCGGCAGCTCGCCCAGGAGCCTCGGCCATGGATCATTTGCCCAAGCACCGTAAATCCCCGTGGCATGCTGGAGAGAGGGTGCTTCAGCGGAAAGTTCACGCCTCCGAGCGTATGGAAGTGATCGGGCAGAAGGTCATTCGCGACTACATGCCCGACCAGCACCGGGAGTTCTATTCCCAGTTGCCATTCATGATAGCTGGCGCGGTAGATGCAGGCGGCCGCCCCTGGGCCACGCTGCTCGAAGGGACGCAAGGTTTCGTCACATCAGCTGATCCGCAGCACCTGGTGCTGGCCGCGCAACCCGACCCGCAAGACCCGGCCGCGTCTGGTCTGCAGGCAGGCAATGCCATTGGCATGCTCGGCATTGAACTGCATACGCGGCGGCGTAATCGCATCAATGGCGTGATCCAACAAGTCTCGGCGCAAGGTCTTGAAGTCTTGGTCGAACACTCTTACGGAAACTGCCCCAAATATATTCAGCAGCGTTCCTTTACACGCGTTACCGAGACGGCATTCGGCAAGGTACCGCGTCAGGACTCCAATCATCTGGACGAGTACAGCAGCGCTCTGATTCGTACAGCCGACACTTTTTTCATCGCAAGCTACGTCGATCATGATGCCCACCACCGCTCTGTGGACGTATCCCATCGGGGCGGACGTGCCGGCTTCGTCAAGGTCGAAGGCAACCGACTGACCATTCCCGACTACGCCGGCAACCTGTTTTTTAACACCCTGGGGAACCTGCAAACCAATCCTGTCGCCGGGTTGCTCTTTATAGATTTTGCTACCGGCGACATGCTGCAACTCAGCGGACGCAGCCAGCTGTTACTGGACAGCCCCTTGATCAAGTCCTTCGAAGGTGCCGAGCGTCTCTTCACTGTCGAAGTTGAGCACGTGGTACTGCGCCCGGCCGCTGTGTCCATTCGCTGGCAATTTCACGACTACGCCGTCACCAGCTTGGCGACTGGCACCTGGGAGGAAGCCGACGAGCGCGTGCGGCAGTACGAACAACGGCGGCAATGGCAGCAGTGGCGAGTCGCACGCGTGCAGCAGGAAAGCAGCGATATCCGCTCGTTCTACCTCGAACCACAGGACAACGCCGTGGTGCCATTCGCCCCGGGCCAGCACCTGCCGATGCGCATCGTGACCGCAGGAGAAGACATCCTGGTCAGAACCTACAGCGTCTCTAGCGCGCCTTCTGACGGGCATATCCGCATCAGCGTGAAATTGCAGGGCAATGCTTCGCGCCACCTGCACGAGAACGTGCAGGTGGGTGATCTGCTGGAGGCGCGGGCGCCTCTGGGCAACTTCACCCTGGTCGATGAAAACACACGACCGGTGGTGTTAATCGCTGCTGGAGTGGGCATCACTCCGATGATCTCGATGGTCCGAGAACTGGTGGCGCAAAACCAGCGACACCGGAGGGTACGCAATATACATCTGTTCCAGAGCGCACGGTCCTTGGAGGACCTGCCATTTCAGCTGGAACTCGCGCAATTGCTGCAACGCTCGGCCGGGCTGCTGCATATCCACCGTACCTTGAGTAATCCGGGCACCGAGGCGCTACTTGACCGTGATTACCAGATGGCGGGCCGGTTGACCTTCGCCCAGGTCAAGGCGCGACTGCCGCTGGATAACTACGACTTCTATCTGTGCGGCCCTGGCGGGTTTCTTCAGGACATGTACGACGGTCTGCGTGAGCTGAACATCCCGGACCATCGCATCCACGCAGAGGCATTCGGCCCGTCGGCGCTGCGCCGTTCGAAAACCGAACAACCACCGACACAGGCTCAGCCACCAGCGGCTGCGGTGCCGGTGCCCGTGTATTTCTCTGCATCCGCCACCGAGGCGCGCTGGAAGCCCGACAGCGGCAGCCTGCTGGAACTGGCCGAAAGTCGTGGGCTGACGCCCGAGTTCAGCTGCCGTGGTGGCTCGTGCGGGACCTGCGCCGTCCGGATGATCAGTGGTTCTGTGCATTACACCAATCCTCCCGCGCAATTTCCGGACGGCAACAATGTGCTGATCTGCTGCGCTGTACCCGCGCAAACCGAAGGCAACCCACAGCCCTTGGTCCTTGATCTATAGCGAGGTGGCCTTGAGATGAACAGGACAGTTTTCCATGGCTGGGCAAAGGACCACCCGCTTTCGGCGCGAGATGATTCGCCCGTACCTTCGTCGTGGAGCGCTGAAGCCATGGAATGGGAGGTGAGCCTGCTCCTGCCGCAGCTGATCGCCGCGCCCGAGCACTGCACCGGGCTCGTCAGCGAGTCGACGCACGAATCGGTCAACCGCCTTCCGAGCGCTTGGCGAGCATTGCGAACAACCGTCGGCCCTTCCATACGCAGGCGTTGCCTTTTATTGGCCAACTGAGCCGCTTCACCTTCACCAACAGGAGCAACCAGCATGTCCACAGCTGAAGTTCGTCATCCGGTTCCGCCCTTTACCCACGAGACCGCCATCCTCAAAGTCCGGCTGGCTGAAGACGGCTGGAACAGCCGCGATGCTGCCAAAGTGGCGCTCGCTTATACCCCCGACACCAAATGGCGCAACCGCACAGAGTTCGTCACCAGCCGGGCCGAGGCCGAGGCATTTTTAACTCGCAAGTGGAATTTGGAAATTGAATACCGCTTGATCAAGGAGCTGTGGGCATTCACTGAAAATCGCATTGCTGTCCGGTATGCCTATGAATGGCATGACGACTCCGGAACATGGTTCCGCTCCTACGGCAATGAGAACTGGGAATTCGCTGAGAGCGGCTTGATGGCGCATCGATTCGCTTGCATTAACGATCTGCCTATTTCCGAAGCGGAGCGGAAATTCCGCTGGCCGCTTGGCCGTCGGCCGGATGACCACCCCAGTCTGTCGCAGCTGGGGTTGTGAACCGGCCGATAGCTGCCATCCGTTACAGGCAGCTACCGGTCATCAGCCGGCTTCATGCAATCACGCTCGCATACACCGACCGGTCAACATTACCGCCGGACAAAATCACCCCCACCTTGCTTCCCGCCATTGCCTCTCGTTCCTGAATAAGCGCAGCCAGGGCAGCGGCACCAGCGCCTTCAGCGAGGTTATGGGTGTCGGTGTAATACACGCGCATGGCTTCGGCAATCTGCTCATCGCTGACCGCTACGATCCGTTGCGCGGCGGCGCCGTAGACGGCAAAGGCCTCGGGGATTGGTTTACGCACGGCAAGGCCATCGGCAAAAGTATTGGCCGAGACGGTTTCACGCAGTGCGCCAGCGTCGAACGACAATTTTGCAGCGCCAGCCTCTGTGGAAACCACCCCCACAACACGGGTTTTCAGGCCGAGCGCGTCACGGGCGGCAATGACCCCGCAAATCCCCGATCCACAGCCAATCGGCACGTAGACGGTATCCAGATCCGGCGCAGCCTGAAACAGCTCCAGCGCGTAAGTGGCCACGCCTTTGACCAGTTCGGTATGGAACGGCGGAACCAGATACAGGCCACGCATTTGCGCCAGGTGCGCAGCGGCATCACGCGCCTCATCGAAATCGCGGCCACACTCGACCACTTCGGCACCAAAGGCGCGCATGGCAGTGTTCTTTTCTACCGAGTTGCCTTCCGGCACGACGATCAGCGCCCTCAAACCCAGCGTCCTTGCCGCTAGCGCCAGGCTCTGGCCATGGTTGCCGCGGGTGGCGCTGACAATGCCCTTGGTGTACGGGTGCTCGCGTTTGAGCCAGTGCATGAATGTAATGCCGCCGCGTATTTTGAACGCGCCTGTCGGTGTGTGGTTTTCGTGCTTGACCCACACTGTGCAACCCAGGCGCTCTGCCAGCAACGGCCAAGGGTATTGCGCGGTAGCGGGCATGACCTGGTATACGTGGCGGGCCGCTTGTTCGATATCGTCGCGGGTCAGTCTGTGCATGAGTCGTCTCCCTGAGGTGTTGCCCAGTCTAGGCACGGGCGCATCACGCAGGCTTTCAAAAAACTGACCTGACTTTTGTGCCCCCTCTTCACTACTATGCTGTGCATGAACCATCGAAACCGCCGTCTGCCAGCGCCCTGCCCCGAACCGGTCCGCCGTGTCGAGGCAGGGCCTTGGGCGATCGAACTGCTACCCGGTGCCGCCTACGCGACCCGGTATGTAGCGCCCCGGGCAGCGATTGGTTTTGCTTTTGACAGCCAGCACGGCCTGCACGCCATTGGCAGCGACCGGGTACAGCCCTTCACTGCACTGCCCAACGGCCTGGCGTTCGTTCCCGCCGGCTGTGACGTGTTGTCCGAGTCACCCTTGGGCGGTGAATACCTGCGGATCATGCGCATCGACGGTGTCCCGTTGCCAGGGGACCGAGCCTTCAACAATCGCATTGACCCTCCGGCCATTACCCTCGCGCTGCGTATGCGCGGCGCGATGTTACACGGCTCGGTGGAAGACGACTGGGAGGCTTGGGCACTCGCATTGGCTGAACGCGCGACAGTCGATGAAACGCTGTCGAGGCCGCCCCAAGGCACTTTCACCCTCAGTCGGATGCGCCTGCTCGATGAGTTCATTGACGCCGGTCTCGACGGGCCGCTGAGCGTCCCGGCAATGGCGGGGTTACTGGGATTGTCCGAAGGGTATTTTATGCGGGCGTTCAAGAGCACCACGGGCAAGAGCCCCCACAGCTACCTGATCGACCGGCGCATCGCCAAGGCCCGGGCACTGATACGCGATTCAGCCGCCAGCCTGGCAGAGATCGCCCACACCTGCGGCTTCAACTCCCAGGCGCACATGGCAACCACGTTCAAGCAACGCCTTGGGTTGAGTCCGGTACAACTGCGTGGATAATCAAAGGCCGGAATGGGTGTGCACCTGTTTCACCCAACCACCGGCGCATGTTCGGCCATCAATTCCATGACCCAGTCGATAAATGCCCGCACCTTGGCGCTGACGTGGCGATTCGGCGGGAATGCCAGATACATCGGCATTGGCGCCATGGTCCAGTCCTCAAACAACGGCAGCAGCTCACCGCTGCCCAGATGCGGCTTGGCCATGTACTGCGGTAGCCAGAGAATACCCAGACCCGCCAGGCCGGCGGCGAGGTACGCATTGCCATCGTCGACCGTCAGTTGCGGACGACCTTGGGCCTCGATGCGCTCCTCACCCCGCTGCATCACGTAGGGCAAGGTTTTGCCTGTACGAAACCAGAGGAAACCGACGGTACTGTGCCTGCCCTCCTCCAGCTCGCGGGGGTGCGCCGGTGTACCGAAACGCTGCAAATAGCCAGGCGTGGCATAAATGCCGAGTTTCAGATCGCCCACATGCCTTGCCACCAGGGACTGATCGGTGATTTCACCACCACGCACTACGCAGTCCACGTTTTCGCCAATGATGTCGACGATGCGATCGCTCGCGCCCACGGTCAGCTGGATTTCCGGATAGCGCGCAAAGAACCCCGGCAAGGCTGGAATCAGCAGCATTCGCGCCAGTGGGCTGGGCACATCCACCCGCAGCCGCCCACGCGGTGCCATCGACGCGCTGGACACACTTGTCTCAGCGTCGTCCATATCGACCAGCAGCCGGATGACACGCTCGTAGTAGGCCGCACCATCGGCGGTGACGTTGACCTTGCGTGTAGTGCGGTTGAGCAGGCGTACGCGCAGCCTCGCTTCCAGTTGCTGAACCAGCTGCGTCACGGTGGTCTTGCTCATGTGCAGGGTGGCTGCCGCCTTGGTGAAGCTGCCGGTTTCCACTACTCGGGCAAAGGCCTGCATTGCATCGAAACGGTCCATTTCACGCCTCATTCGGGACTGGATAGTTTGGATTCTACAAACAGTCATGACCAGTGTTGCCCGTTTATTCAGGCCGGTCGCCTTTTTATAGTGGCTCCACCGTAAACAGCGGGCCGCGATGGCCCCGAAGAAGGTATGCCATGACCAGCAAACGTGATGTCGTTTTCCCGCCTGACCGCCATGCACTGTACGAGCTTCACCGTTACTCGCCAGCGATTCGCTCCAACGGTTTCCTGTTCGTCTCCGGCCAGGTCGGCAGCCGCAAGGATGGCTCGGCCGAGCCGGACCTCGCGGCCCAGGTTCGCCTGGCCTTCGCCAACCTCAACGCGATCCTGGCCGAGGCCGGCAGTAGTTTCGAGGATGTGATCGACACCACCCTCTTCATGATCGACCCCGACTCGACATTCGAAACCCTCTGGGAAGCAGCGGCAGCGTACTGGGGCGAAGCACCCTACCCGACGGTGACCGCTGTTGGCGTGACCTGGCTGGCCGGCTTCGACTTCGAGATCAAGGTGATCGCCAAACTACCGCAATAGACTCAGCTCAGCCTCGCCTGCGACAACCCAAGGCAGCCTTCTCGCTTTCCCCAAAGAGTGGCCCTCCACTCCCGATCGGTTTCTGCCTGGTGCCACCATCCGCTCTTGGCCGATTGCAGACTTTCGTGACAGACAGCAATCGGCCAATAGTTGCCTTCCAACGTCCACGAATTTAGCTCGATTCAAAAAGAGCTTCGAGCAGCTTTCCATTCGTATAGGAGAGTGAATAGACTTTCTCAGAGAGGCAGAAACATAGGCATTCAGATGGGGTAGCTCACAATCGATCGACTACCATCTAATAGAATCATCTGATCCCCCTCCAGCCCAGCATTGGGAAAGGCAGCGTAAGGCAGATGTCCTGAATCGAGTTTCACGTAAAGTGTTTCGTCAGTGGGCTTCACAGGCGTTGCACCAGAGGGATAAATTCCCTGTCCTTTTTCTGTGATCAAAAATGCCAGCGGAAAAAATGACAGGAGACTTAGGGTCGCAATGTGTCCGTGATTTTTGCAAGTAAACATTTTTATGCTCATGTGCCTACGGTGCGGATAGAACCAGACATAGAAATCATGGCTGTCATCGGTTGCGGTATCGTCCCCCATGACAAACTTTTGTAACGGGGCATAGTAGGGAACAGGCACCGGCTCTTGCAGGCAGTCCTTTACAGTGGTTGCTGAGAGTACGTGTCCAACCATTGCGCGGCAAAATCTCATCCCATCAAACAGCATATGCACGTGATTGACTGGGCTGTCGGCTCTCAAAAAATAGTGTTTGATCTTCTCTGATATGCCTTTGTAGACCCTCGCAACCTCTTGGTCATTAGTACCGAGATGTGAGCTATTGCAATGCTTGCAGATGGTTCTGAACTTACTGCCGTTAGAAGACTTCACACCAATGACAGGATCAGAATTGATTCCCATAACCTCAGTCAGGTGAGCCTGCTCAACTTTGGTGATCGTGATACTACCTTGGGGCGGAACATGATCCCAACTGAGAGGGCCGAAGGTTCCGCAGATCAGACAGTAGCCCTCCCTGAGCTGAGTGTGATGACGGCGCTCTGTGAGTCCTTTCGTGTAGTTTCCCATTACTGCATCCTTTGCGCGAGGTAGACGCATCGATCTTAGCAGGCTAGACCTGAACCGCCCTTGGTTGAGTAGACGCATTTAACACCTGCTCATGGCGGGTTGCTGCCGCTCTTGAATGGGTGCTTTGGGTCGTTTTTCTGCCCCTCATGACAGGCAAGAATCGACCCATAGCTGCCGGTTAGGTACGGAAAAATTCGGCCAGACACAGACATTGAAATGTTGGCCCGATACAGTTGAGTTCCGTGGAACCAAGGCATCATTGAACGCACGTGTCGATGACTATCACAACGTCACTTTGGCTGTTCCATCAGTGCCTGCGGCCCCCTTTACATCACATTGAAGAAAACCGCTTTCGATAGTTACTCGGACTGACCCCGAGACGGCGCGTGAAGGCTCGGCTGGCGCTGGATGGAATGCTGGTGGAGATCGAGGCGATGGCCGCTTGCAGATGACCAAGAAGCTTTCTGCTGTTTTTGATCGCAGAACGCGCGTGACGGAAGTTGCGTGCGTCTAACCGCATCAGGCAGCAATCGGCGGAAGCATCGGCTCACAGCATAATCCGCTCGCTATCCCCCAGAAAAACCGTCCCATGCATGAAGGTCTCTCGCTCATCGGCTGTGGTCAGGGCAAACTTTGCGATGTGGGTATGCGCGACCCTTCTCAGCTCTTCCCGCCACCGCTCACGCGTTTGCTCATCATCAATGTTGCGCCCATCAAGCACCTCGGGCGGATAGGCAGCTGCAAGGTCAACCGGTATGGCATGGAGCGTGCCGATGCGCGAACGCAGGTTCACGGTCGACAGCTCCACAATCAACCCGGTCGGCCCCTTGGCCATCAATTGCCTGAGAACCTTCAGCTTGTTTTTCGCCGAGAAGCTCGTCGCCTTGAGCAAACTGTTGTAGTAGGGCTTGAAGTAATTGATAAGGCCCGCTTCGACCAGCGACACAACTTCATGGCGCTTCAGACGCACGCCCTGCAAGCGCTTGAAGTGTGCCAGGTCGGCGTTGTCGTCCGCCTGGGCATCGACGTTGAAATCGCCGCCATTGCTGACCACCGTGCGCCCGTGCTCGAAGCGATACAGCAACAGCAAAACCTCGTGCTCGTAGAAGTTGGTGAGCGTGTCGGCAAGGATCCTCTGCAGGGTGCTGTGGCATTGCAGCCTGTCCAGCGCCGTGCGCGCACGGGTTCGGCCAATCCCCTGCCCCACATACAGCACCTCCATCGCGGTGTCTTCATCGGCAAGCTCATGTTCCGATGCCGCGATGATCACGCTAGCCGACATCATCTGCTTGCCACAGGGTGTTATAGCAACCATCGCGGCACCATTGACCGCGATAGCGACATCCACGATCGGCACATCTGCGGGGATGGAGCTTTCTGGAATTTCGTAGACAAACGGCACCGCCACCATGCCCTGCGCACGGCGAACCAGGAAGTTGCCGGTTACGGTCCGGCCGCTGAGGCTGAAACTCTCCGGCTGCAGGTACACCCGGGGGCGGCGGACGATGAGGTAGATGTTGCAGTTCTGCAGCGCCGCAAGGTGTGCGGGCTCGTACTTCACATTGTAGAGATCTGCGGGGGTGAGCATTGCAGGGTCGCTGGAGTACAGGTGGGCTGCGCCTTCCATGGAATACAAACGTTGCACGTTGTTGATGTCGTTCATGGCATCCGGTCCTCAATTCCTTTGAGTGTGTTGCGTCAGCTCTCAATAATCCAACGTAGCCTTCGTCTGCTGACAAGTCGCCAGCTGGCCGCGCACCTTGCCATACAGCGCTTTGGTCTCCATCGACTGCACTGCCTGGGTGTCGGCATAGTCCTTGCGGATGACGTCGAAGTCGGCCTTGGTTTTGGTCAGGTGTTCGACGCACTGGTTGATGGTTTGCCGGGTCAGCGTTCTGGTGCCGCTGGAGTTTGGGATGCCTTGCGGGCGGGCATCGAACGCTACGCTGATTGCGCCGATCTTGGTGCGGGCGGTCTTCTCTCTGTCCTCGCCGCAGCCTGTTAGTATCGATGCGATTGCAAGACCGAGTACACATTGCTTGATCAATGGAAATTCCTTTTAGTGGTTGATCGTCTGTAGCTCAAGTTCTGGTGAGCGAGCCATCCTAGCAGAGCCGGCTATGGAGTCTCGGTCCGTCGACCTACGTCCAGCTGCCACCCTTTTTTCTTGACGGCAAAATAAAGTGCAGCGCAGCCATTGTTGAAAATATCTGCATGCTGAAGATAGCTGCAGACCGCCCGCACAATTCACACTCCCTTGAAGAGAGTTTTGACCGGCATCGCCCCATTGCAAACGTTCGAGAATCGCTGCTTCTGCAATAGGCTAGCTAGTCGGCAAGCTCGACGTAACTAGACTCGCCCCCACCCGTCGCACCAGATAACCATCCCCAGACAAAGTGAAGCGTAGTGAGCCCATGTTGGTCTTGGCCAATCTCGCCGCGCGACCAGCCAGCGAGGATCTCATCCTCAGTGGTAATGCAGTGATAAAGAAGCTCGATGGTGTTGCGGCCTGTCACCCGACCCACTTGAGAGCCCATGCGGATGCGGCCACCCCGGTAAGTGCCGGTGATGGCCCCACCGTCGACGAGATAATGAAATACCGTTCCGTTGCCCGATAGCCCGTGGGTGTTGTTGGCTACGGTGAATCGACGGTTGTTCAACCGTTCGTGAATTTCGGAACTTGCCATAAGCCGCTTGCCCTTAACTGGTAATCCATTTCAGAACGCACAGCCTATATCTAGATGGTTGGGGCTTCCATCTGAATGTCTGCTATGGGTCGAAAGCGGTCACTCGCCAACGTCCGCTTTTGGCCGAAAGCAGCCCTTCGTGAGGGGCTACTGTCGGTCAGAAGCGAACGCCCGAAAACGTGCTCAAACAAGTGGCTGATTTCAGGGGTGGTGTCAGTTGCCTCATTACTTCGGCGCGATGAATTGTGGAGCGCGCTACCTTGTCAGGTATCGTAAAGGGCGGGTCTGAATATGGGGCTGTGCTTGCTCGCAATGGGACCCGATCGAGCGCCAGTTATCTTTTGAACACGCTTCATGAACAATATCACCACACTTTGCGACTTTTTCTTCAGCGCCAACGCTTTCAGGATGTAGGCAACTACAACAAGGAGTCACCCCATGTTTGCCGGATTCCTCAAAGACCAGCGTCACGTCAACGGCGTGAACATTGCCTATCGCATTGGCGGCAGCGGGCCGGGCCTGCTGTTGCTACACGGTCATCCACAGACCCATGTCATTTGGCACAAGGTCGCCGAACAACTGGCCGAGCATTTCACCGTGATCGCCGCCGACCTGCGCGGTTACGGTGACAGCGGTAAGCCGCTAGCCAACGACCAACACACCAGCTACTCGAAACGTGAAATGGCCAAGGATGCTGTGGAGCTGATGAAGTCCCTGGGCTTCGAACGGTTCTCGGTACTGGCCCACGATCGTGGCGCCCGCGTGGCCCATCGCCTGGGGCTGGATCATCCCGCTGCCGTGCAACGCATGGTGCTGCTCGACATCGCGCCGACCCTGTCGATGTACGCGCAAACTCACGAAGCCTTTGCCCGTGCCTATTGGCATTGGTTCTTCCTGATCCTCCCGGCGCCGCTGCCGGAAACCTTGATCGAAGCCGATCCCGAATCCTACCTGCGCAGCGTGATGGGAAGTCGCAGCGCCGGGCTTAAACCCTTTACCCCCGAGGCCTTTAGCGAATACCTGCGCTGCCTGCAACTGCCAGGCTCTGCCAGCGGAATCTGCGAGGACTACCGCGCCAGCGCCAGTATTGATCTGGAGCATGATCGTGCCGACATCGAAGCCGACCGTCATCTGAACCTGCCATTACTGGTTCTGTGGGGTGCCAAAGGCACGGTCGGACGCTGCTTCGAACCGCTCAAGGAGTGGCAACAGGTCGCCACCGATGTCCGTGGCAAGGCGTTGCCCGTCGGCCATTACATCGCCGAAGAAGCCCCTGAACTGTTGCTCGCCGAAGCCTTGGCTTTCCTGCGCTGACATTCGTATCTCACTGATCTGAACCAACCTCTCACCGCGGGTCATCACCGGCCTGCGGCGGGATAGTTATGCCTGAAATACGCTGGAGATAATAAAAATGACAATCAGAAAACTGCTGGCAACTCTCTATGTACAGGTCATCATCGCGATCGCCCTAGGCATTGTGATCGGTCACTACTGGCCTCAGATTGGCGTCGACCTCAAGCCGTTGGGCGACGGATTCATCAAGCTGATCAAGATGATCATCGGCCCGATCATCTTCTGCACGGTGGTCTCGGGAATCACCAGCATGCACGACGTGAAGCAAGTCGGTCGGGTGGGCAGCAAGGCATTGCTGTATTTCGAAATCGTCTCGAGCATAGCCCTGGTCATTGGACTGTTGGCGGCACACCTGTTGCAACCCGGTGCGGGCTTCAACATCGACGTCAACACCCTCGATTCATCCACGATTGCCGGGTTTGTAGGCCAGGCCGAACACGGCGTAGGGATTATCGGTTTTCTGCTGCATGTGATTCCAACGACCTTTTTTGATGCGTTCTCTAAGGGTGAAATTCTGCCCGTACTGTTTGTTTCGGTGTTGTTCGGCATTGCGCTGGTGATGGTCGGAGAAAAGGGTCGGCCGTTGGTGAGTGTGATCAATCAGGCCAGCGAAGTTTTCTTCCGCATTGTCGGCATCATCAGTCGCGTGGCACCGATCGGAGCGTTTGGCGCGATTGCATTTACCATTGGAAAGTACGGCCTTGGCTCGCTGTTGCCGCTGCTGAAACTGATTGGGACCTTTTATCTGACAGCGTTCATTTTCATTGCCTGCGTACTTGGCGGTATTGCCCGCTATGCCGGCTTCAGCATTTGTAAACTGATGGCGTACATCAAAGCCGAACTTTTGATCGTGCTCGGCACCAGCTCTTCGGAATCGGCGCTGCCACAACTGATTCAGAAACTCGAAAACCTTGGTGCGTCCAAAGGTGTAGTCGGGATCGTTGTTCCAACCGGATACACCTTCAACCTGGACGGAACCAATATCTATATGACCTTGGCGGTGTTGTTCCTTGCTCAGGCGACCAACATCGATTTGAGTCTTGAGCAACAACTGACCTTGCTGGCAGTGGCCATGCTCACCTCCAAAGGTGCCGGCGCAGTGGTCGGTGCGGGTTTCGTCGCGCTCGCTGCGAGCCTTGCGGTAGTGCCGACCGTACCTGTGGCGGCGATGGTGCTGATCCTAGGCGTCGACCGCTTCATGGCTGAATGTCGAGCCCTGACCAACATCATAGGCAATGCCGTCGCAGCCCTGGTAGTGGCGGCCTGGGAAGGTGAACTGGACCGAAGCAAGATGGCACCGATTGCCCTCAAGCGCGGCCGTCATGTACCGGCAGCCGTAGCGGCCAAGCTTTCCACCGAATAAGTCGCCCCCTGCGCAGATGCCATGCTGGCGGTTAATGCCGCCAGTACCACGCGCCCGCTTCGAATCGCGACACATTTTTTTTCATATTGCGAAGTTTACTACTGAAAGCCGGCACCAGCTGGCCACGAGGATGTTCATGTTTGATGTCGTCACTTCGGGCAAATGGCCCACTGGCTACCTGATCAATCCCAATGCAGAACCTCTTGATCCCGGGTGGCTAAAGCACTTCAGCAACATCCCTGCAGCCGCC
This sequence comes from Pseudomonas taetrolens, assembly GCF_900475285.1. NCBI lineage: Bacteria > Pseudomonadati > Pseudomonadota > Gammaproteobacteria > Pseudomonadales > Pseudomonadaceae > Pseudomonas > Pseudomonas taetrolens. Next base: position 2,969,466 of record NZ_LS483370.1, read on the forward strand.
GTCAGTGATTGCTTGGGACGCAATGTTGGCGGCCTTGGCCTTCGCCCTTTTCACGGCAACACACCAATGTTGGGGAGTGCCTTGACGGTAAGAGTACGTCCTGGTGACAACCTGATGATCCTGAAAGCGATACAAATGGCGCGACCCGGCGATGTACTCGTGATTGATGGCAGTGCGGATCTCACCCGTGCAGTCTTTGGTGGAGTCATGCGGGCAATGGCGCTGAAGGCGGGCATCGTTGGCGTAGTCATCAATGGGGCACTGCGTGACGTCGATGAATGGCAGACGGGGGCACTGCCGGCCTACGCTATTGCTGGGGTCCATCGTGGTCCGAGTACCGATGGTGGCGGCGAGATTAATGTTCCGATCTCTTGCGCTGGCATGTTGGTGACACCTGGTGACTTGATGATTGGCGACGAAGATGGCGTAGTTGCTGCCGCCCGATCCGAACTGCCTGAACTGCTCATACGTTGCCTGGACTTGCTAGCTCGCGAAAAAGCTACGCTCGCGGCGATTGAGGCTGGAACACTCGATCCGGATCGGTTTGATGCCATTTTGCGCGCAAAAGGCTGTCCGATTTAGTTTGACCAGCGTATTCGGTACAACCCAGGTCGTCGCATGAGGGTTATCACTGGCGCTGGCTGCGCCGACCACCGTTGTGGCTCTCTTGATTTATGCACTCCATGACCACGTTGATTGGAATATTGGCATTCCGATAACGCCAGACGGGGGGAATTAAGGTTGCTCATGCCTTGCCGGAGAAGAAGGCTCCCTACTTCTTTCTGTCTATTTCTGTTGCGTACGGCACTGCTCATGCGCAAGGCATGCCCCCAATTGACCGTCCATAAAAACTTCATCCGATTATTCACAAGTCGTGCGCAACGCCTTCACCTTATCGCTATTGATGCAAGATCTGCGGCGAAAATATGCTGTGCATATGGTGTACCCGTTATCTCGCTTAATACATAGAAAGAGCCGACCCAATGAACAGTCCCAGAACGCTCTACCAGAAGCACATCGACAGCCACACTGTTTGTGCTCTCGACGATCAAGGCCATGTGCTTTTGTACATTGACCGCCAGGTCGCTAATGAATACACAAGCCCACAAGCCTTCAGTGGTATGCGAGCATCAGGCCGCCAGGTCTGGCGCCCGAGCGCTACTCTCGCGGTGGTCGACCACGTTAACCCAACGGCTCCAGTTCGTGTTGCCACCATGCCGGACACAGGAGGCGCACAGCAGGTCTCTTACTTCGAAGAGAACTGCCGGGACTTCGGAATTGAGCTGTTCGATGTTCTCGATAAACGTCAAGGCATTGAGCACGTCGTCGCGCCCGAGCAAGGCTTCATACTGCCGGGCATGGTAGTCGCGGCCGGTGACAGTCATACCACGACCTATGGTGCATTGGGCGCATTTGGTTTCGGTATCGGCACCTCTGAAATAGAACACTTGCTGGCATCGCAGACGCTGGTCTACAAGCGTTTGAAGACCATGCGTGTAACGGTGAACGGTTTACTCGGAACCGGCGTCACATCCAAAGACATCATCATGGCCCTGATCGAAAAGATTGGCGCTTCGGGCGCCACAGGCTACGCCATTGAGTTCGCGGGACCGGCGATTAATGACCTCAGCGTTGAAGCCCGAATGACCATCTGCAACATGGCCGTGGAGGCTGGGGCCAGAGGTGCCTTCATGGCACCGGATGATAAGGTCTTTGCCTATCTGCAATTTAAACCCCGCGCGCCTCAAAACGAAATGTGGGACCAGGCAGTCGCAACATGGAAAGGGCTGTATAGCGACGAGGGTGCTCTGTTTGATCGCGAAGTTATCCTCGACGTTGGTGCCCTGGAACCCATGGTCACCTGGGGTACCAGCCCTGATCAGGCCGCGCCGGTTGGCAGTCGTGTGCCAGACCCCGCCACTCAACCAGACCTCATATTGCGTCAGGGCATGCAACGGGCCCTTGACTATATGGGCCTGGCACCCGGAATGCCGCTCAGCGATGTGATGATTAGCCATGCGTTCATCGGTTCCTGCACCAATGCCAGGATTGAAGACTTGCGTGATGTCGCACGGGTGGTGCGCGGGAAACGAGTTGCTGCCCATGTACGAGCAATGATCGTCCCGGGATCGACCTTGGTGCGTCACCAAGCCGAAGACGAAGGGCTCGCGCAGATTTTCCTGGATGCGGGTTTTGAGTGGCGGCAATCGGGCTGCTCGATGTGCCTGGCCATGAATGATGACGTGCTCGCACCAGGTGACCGGTGTGCATCAAGCACCAACCGCAACTTTGAAGGCCGTCAGGGCGCCGGTGCGCGCACTCATCTGATGAGCCCGGCGATGGTCGCGGCGGCGGCGATTACGGGGCATTTGACTGACGTTCGATCTTTCGCTTTGGAGGCTTGAAACATGCAACCTTTTACCTTGGTAACCGGCAGTGCAGCGCCGTTGTTGGCGTCCAACATCGACACCGACGTCATCATGCCCAAGCAGTTCCTCAAGGGTATTGATCGCAAGGGGCTGGACCGAGGCCTGTTCTTCGATCTGCGGTTCCTCAAGTCCGGCACGCCCAACCCCGAATTCATCCTCAATCAGCCCGCCTGGAACGATGCCGCGTTTCTAGTGGTCGGGCCTAACTTTGGTTGTGGATCAAGCCGCGAGCATGCCGTCTGGGGCTTGAAGCAAGTCGGTATCAGAGCACTCATTGGCACCAGCTTTGCCGGGATTTTTTATGACAACTGCCAGCGAAATGGCCTGCTGGCCATTCAGGTGTCCGAAGCGCAACTGAAACAAATTGCAGGTGTGATCAGCAACGCAGAAACCGCGAAGATCAACGTGAACCTGCCAGAGCAAAGAATCGAGTTGGCTGATGGTGCAGTTGTTCACTTCGAGATTGATCAGTTGCGCAAGCAATCGCTGCTGTTGGGTCTAGATGCCATTGGCACCACGCTTCAGCGTGTTAAGGAAATTCGGAGCTTTGAAGCCCGGCATCTGTCGGAAAATCCATGGTTGTGACGCAAGCAGTGTTGGCGGCGGATTTCCGATTGATCCCCGCCAGCGCCTTACTCTACTGAAAGATGGCGGAAATACTCTTCGAGAAACTCGACACAAACCCTTAATTTCGCCGACTCGCTAAGCCTGGTGGGGTACACAGCCCATACGTTCGCACTTTGAGTGTATTCGTGAAGTACTTGCACCAGCCTCTCTTGTTCCAACATCTGTTTGACGTCCCACATCGACCGCAACAAGATCCCACCACCGCTCAGTGCCCACTCCAGAACAATCTCTCCGTTATTAGAGGACAAAGGGCCGCTGACGCGCACCGACTCTTCTTGCCCGTCCTTTGTCAGGTTCCAAACGCCGAACGCGTTATTGCGCTCTTTCAGTACCAAGCAATCATGGGCTTTCAGGTCATCTAGCGAGTGAGGCATGCCTCGCCGCTCCAGGTACTCCGTAGTCGCACACAGAACTCGTCGATTGCTCACAAGTTTTCGACCTAGGTGCTGACCCGGCAGGTCATCTCCCACGCGTATCTCCAGGTCGAACCCCTCACCGACGATATCGACGACACGGTCAAACACGTCCAGGCGGATATCGAGTTTAGGGTAGGTTTGCGAGAGTTTGCAGATCGCGGGGGCTACGTGGTTACGTCCAAAACCGAAGCTGCTGCAGATATGCAGCGACCCCGTAGGCTGATGCCGCGCCTCGGATATTTCGCCAACAAAATCGTTGAGGTCACCCAGCAATTTTTCTGCCCATTGCCGGGCTCGTTCGCCGTCGTCGGTCAACGCGATGCGTCTTGTCGTGCGATGCAGCAGCTTTGTTGCAAGAGTCGACTCAAGTACGGAGATGCGCTTGCTTATATAGGCTGGTGAATACCCCAACTCTTCAGCGGCATTCGCGAAGCCATTTTTTCGGATAACAGTAAGAAAGACCTTCAAATCTTCAGGCAAAGGAAACTGCTCACGATTCGTGTTCATACGCCTAATGCATCCACTATTTTTCTCATTTTCCGGGAAGAATACCATCGATCCAGGGGTAATCAGCGTCTGTGTAACCGTGCGTATCTGAATCCTCGATCACCACAACATGAGGAAAGTGCGCCATGAATAAGTCTTATGAGCCATCCTTAAAATAGACACCACAATGGCCTTCCGGTTGTTCCCTGAACACCCCAGGTGCCAAGGGCTGCTCCTGACCGAAAGCGGAAATGACCTGTGCACACGAACAGGCCATGATCATCCAGTCTCCACAATCGATAACGCCTAGAAAACCAGGTACTGACGCAGGGATTTACCGACAAAGAGCTGGAGGTTGTTTCCCGCTGGCTAACGGTCTGCGTACTTTTCTGGCTGACAACAAGTTGATCCACATGACGGCGAACTTTACCAATTCTGATGCGATATCGAATGTCAAGGGCGGAATAGACACTACAAATGCCCATCAGTCGCCGAACAAAAAAATCAAATAAAAAAAGTATCCCGTCACCCCCGGAAATCCTGTGGTTAGGGGGGAAACCAAGTCGCCACCATGGCCAACAGCTCCGGCCATCGGGTTGACCCAAAAAAACAACCACCATATAGTGTGTCCACGTAGACACAAGAACACTACATGATGTGTTTTAACCTGTGAGAGCCTTGCCGGGCTTTCCATCAACGCCCACAAACCGGGTATTGCAAAAACGAATTTATCGAATGCTTCAGCTCGATTTTCTCAAGCTGGAATTGGCATTTTATTGCCCAGAAAAAACCAATAAGGAGCATCTTCTAATGTTGAACCGGAACGAGTCCAACGAAGTAACCATCGCCTCTGTCGCTACTCATTCCTCGAAGAGAAATGAAAACATGGCAGCTAAAAACACCCTTGATCTGGTCGGGATATCAGCTGCCGAAGAAGCTCGCGCCGTCACTGAATCAGACTCTGCGGCTATCGCTCGCGCCAAGGCAGCCTTGAACACCCTCGACGTCGCTGAAGGGCTTGCAGAACTTGAAGGTGCCAGTGCGCGTTTAGCGGTTGACGAAAAGCGCATGATTAACTGTCGCGCCGATCTTAATCAGCTAGTTCCCTTCAAATACGATTGGGCCTGGCAGAAATATCTGGATGGCTGCGCTAACCACTGGATGCCGCAAGAAGTCAATATGACGGCTGACATTACGCTCTGGAAAAGTGCCGAAGGCCTGACCGAAGATGAACGCCGTATCGTGTTACGTAACCTCGGTTTTTTTGCGACTGCTGACTCTCTGGTTGCCAACAATCTGGTACTGGCTGTGTACCGCCTGATTACCAACCCGGAATGCCGTCAGTACATATTGCGCCAAGCCTTTGAAGAAGCGATCCATACCCACGCCTATCAATACTGTATTGAATCGCTGGGCATGGATGAGGGAGAGATCTTCAACATGTACCACGAGATTCCGTCTGTCGCGAAGAAGGCTGCCTGGGGGCTCAAATATACGCGTTCAATCTCCGATCCAACATTTGAGACCGGTACCGTCGACACGGATAAAGAGCTGTTACGAAATCTGATCGCCTACTACTGCGTGCTTGAGGGTATTTTCTTCTATTGTGGCTTTACCCAAATCCTTTCGATGGGACGGCGTAACAAATTAACTGGCGTAGCCGAACAATTTCAATACATCCTGCGCGATGAATCGATGCACCTGAACTTTGGCATCGATGTGATCAATCAGATCAAAATCGAAAACCCGCACCTATGGGACTCCGAGATGAAAGAGGAGGCAACCCAGATGATTTTGCAGGGGACCCAGCTAGAAATTGAATACGCTCGCGACACGATGCCACGCGGTGTGCTGGGCATGAACGCTGCGATGATGGAGGACTACCTTAAGTTCATTGCCAACCGTCGACTCTCGCAAATAGGGTTGAAGGATGAATATCCTAGTACGGCCAATCCGTTTCCCTGGATGAGTGAAATCATGGACTTAAAGAAAGAGAAGAACTTTTTTGAGACCCGGGTGACTGAATACCAGACAGGTGGAGCACTTAGCTGGGATTAAGAAAACACGGCACGCGTTCAGCGTAAAGGTCGGAGTATGCATTCGGGCCTTTACGAACCTTACGAATACAGCCATTAAACCCTGGCCTCTCACATCACAGAATTCAACATGTCAAAACATACAGTAACGACACCGTGCATTGGCCTTTGCTCAACGGTATTCGGCGATTTAATATGTCGCGGCTGCAAACGCTTCCACCATGAAATCATCCAGTGGAATGGTTACACTGATCACGAAAAAGTCGCCATATTATTGAGACTTGAGACATTACTCACCCAAGTCATGACAGACAAAATCATCATTTTGGATGCAGCCCTTTTACGTGAGCAACTAGACGCGAGAAAAATACGTTACTACCCCCATCAATCAGCCTACTGCTGGGCATACCAGCTCATTGCCAAAGGAGCCGAGAATATAATCAATATCAATGCTTATGGCGTCGACGTGCGACTGGGGACGAGGGACGTTTCGCTGGTTGAATTGCGAAAGCAAATAGACAGGGAATTTTTTATACTGTCCGAGACACATTACCACCATCATGCTGCCTCATTTTTCTTGAATGATACCCATGATCATGCCCAAGGGCTTGGAGAAAAACCTGACAGGCTCACCGCTGCGGAGTGACGTACCTGCGCTTCTAGGTCACAACCGCTGCGCCAGTGATTGATCTTCAGCGCCGCGACACCTCATCGCCAGACTTTTCTACCAAAGACATTGGAGATCAATCAGTCACCGAGAATATTTCTTTATATTACAAAGCAGGATGGTAATAATTTAGTTAGGCTGATCTTGTGTTGAGCGTATATATCAGGATGTACAGTGTGAGTTCCCTGACGACAAACCCGAGATTTACCATCGTCATCGCTATATTTTGTTCACTTTCACTGGTGCTTGCGGCCAAAATAACTTACCTCATGGTCTTTTCTCATGAATTTTTGAGCAGCGAGGGTCGTAAACGCTCAACGCGGCTGATTGAAACAGCTCCGGTTCGCGGCACTATATTTGACAGATTTAATCAGCCATTGGCAGTTTCCACACCCGTCAGCACCTTATGGGTAAACCCTGGACAGTTCGCCCCAACGAATCAGCAATCCGCCCTTTTAATTGACTATCTTGATATTGATGCCTCGCGAATCAAAAAGCTCACATTGAATGATCGCGGTAAAGCGTTCGCCTATTTGGCCAGAAGGGTCAACCCCGAGCTCGCAAAAAAAACAATGAGGCTTTCTATTCCGGGCCTTTATGAGCGCCAGGCATACAAAAGATTTTACCCTCAGTCCTCGAGGCTGGCTCAGACATTAGGCTTCACCAACATTGACCAGAAAGGTATTGAAGGTGTCGAATTAATGTACAACCATCAACTCTCTGGCACGTCTGGCCTGGAAGAGCGCACCTTAAACTTACACAAGCGGCTTACCCGCGAAACCCTTGTGCACAAACCCGTCACCCCCGGCGGCGATTTACATTTAACCATTGACTCCACCCTTCAATATTACGTTGAAAAAGCATTGTTTAAAGGGCTCAAGAACAATGCCGCCAAATCGGCAAGTGCCATTCTTATAAACGCCAGAACAGGAGAGATACTAGCCCTGTCGACAATGCCCTCATTCAACCCAAATGCACGCAGAGGGTTCAATGCTGAACTCATTAGAAATCGTGTATTTACGGATGTGTATGAGCCCGGCTCGGTGATAAAACCCTTCAGCATGGCCGCCGTTCTGACCGCCAATGTCATTGATAAAGATGCAATCATTCAGATAGCCCCTGGCTTCCTAAAAATCAATGGATATACCATTCGGGATGTCGGTAGAGACCACCAGTTAGACCTGGCAGGAATTATCCGCCGCTCTTCAAATGTCGGCATGAGCAAGGTCGCCATTCCAACGGGCGGCGCAGTAATTTCGCGATTACTTACTGACCTTGGATTCGGAAATAATACGGCGATTTACTTCCCGGGGGAAAGTATCGGGACTGTTCCAGTCAAGAGAGTATGGTCGGATATCGCTACAGCGAGCCTCTCGTACGGATACAGTTTGTCGGTCAATCTGGCTCAGCTGGCGCAAGCCTATACCGTCTTTGCCAACGATGGAGATCTGATCTCCCTGTCACTCATCAAAGGTAAATCGCAGCCGCCACGCAATGTTATAAGTCCGGAGGTCGCCAACACTGTTCTGGACATGATGATACAGGCTGTGGATGGACCTGGAGCAGGTGGAAAGCGCGCAGCAATCAAAGGTTATGTGATAGCGGGCAAAAGCGGGACCTCACGCAAGGCGTCCAGTGGCGGATACAAAAGCAACAAATATAGAGCCATGTTCGTGGGTATCGCCCCGGCCAATGCACCTGAATTCATTATGGCTGTGGTCGTGGATGAACCGACTGCACATGGCTACTTCGGGGGGGCTATTGCAGCACCGATTTTCAAGGAAGTCCTTGAAGACGTTCTTCGGATCAGAAACATCCCAGGCCATGAAAGTGAAGTTTTTCCGGCAGTCCACGTTTCACTTGAGCCAGAGCCCTCTGACTCCGCATAGAGGTGTGGTTATGTGTCTAAAACCAGCAACTCGCCCTCAATTCCTTATTGCCCAGACGCTGATCCGTAAGCTGCTTTTGGCCGCAAGCGGCTCACTCACGCGGTGGGCTTGGCATTTTTTCGAGTAGAACGGCACCGTCTCCGAGCAGGCTCAAACGATCACCGGGATTGCGAAGAGGACAGTCTTCCATGGAATGGTGGCAAACGTCGCCGGCCTCACCGATCCCGGCGGAGCCGCGGGCATTGCCAATGCTGCGGCGTGGCTATTTGGTGTGTTTGCATTCGCCCCGATCCTGGCCGTTTTTTACCGCACTGCGCGTCACCCGGTAGCGGCTGACACACAGGTCCCCCTTCCCGCCCGAGCCGCTCGGGCCGGGACATTTCTACAGGCTCACGTTAACCGGATTATCCCAAGCCAGCATGACATTTTGATGGCAAAGCATGCACATCAAATTATCCGTTGCCCACGATCATATTTTGCTCAAGAACTGCTCTGGCCCGCCGATCCTGTTTAAGCCAAGTGGTCCGACCCCGACCCTATTGGCCAAGGTCGCGGACAGGGAAGCCCGGACATTTTTCACGCCTTGACGAGGCGTGCCTCACCCCTGCCATGAGTACCTTCTGATGTTTCTGCAAAAATCCCTGAGAGCGCAAATTCTTGCCCTGTTGAGCGGGAGTCTGCTGGCAATGCTGTTGATCGCCCTGGCGTGTTTTCACTTTCTGTCGAACGGCATACAGCAGTACGCAACGCTGATCGAGGGTCCGCTGCGCACGTCTCAATTGATCGATGAAGCCAACCTGCAATTCAAGGTGCAGGTTCAGGAATGGAAAAACGTGCTGCTGCGCGGCAAACAACCCGCCGATCTGGACAAGTACTGGAGGCAGTTTGAAGCACGGCAGAACGATGTGCAGGGCATCCTGGGTGAACTGATCGGAATAGCGGATATCGAGCCCCCCCTCAAGGCCCGCATCGAACGCTTGCGTGACGAGCACCGCTTGCTGGGTATGGCCTACCTGAAGGGGCGTGAGGCCTATGTGGCCGCAGGCGCCGATGCAACGGCCGGTGACACCGCCGTCAAGGGCGTGGACCGTGCCGCCAGCGAGCAGATGAGCGAACTGGTCCATGCGTTGCGCCAGCAAGGTGTCGAACAATCGAAACGGATCAGCGCCAGCGCCGATCGCACGGTGTTGCTGGGGATCATCGTGATGCTTGCTTCTGGTCTGCTGATCGGTGTGTTGAGCCTGTGGCTGGTCAACCGCCATCTGGTCACACCGATTCGCGCGTTGATTGAATACGTGGCGCAACTTAGCCAAGGCCGCTTCGCCGAACGCGTGGTCAGCGGCCGCCAGGATGAACTGGGTACATTGGCCGCCGCCGCCAACACCCTTCGCGACTTTCTCGCCGAGACCTTCAGCCGTTTACAGGTCAGCGCCAAGGATCTGGACAGCGCCAGCAGTGAGCTGAAAGCCATCGCCAGCCTGATGGCCGGTGGCACCAACGAGCAGTTCAGCCGCACGGATCAGGTGGCCACGGCGATGACCGAAATGTCGGCCACCGCGCAAGAAGTGGCGCGTCACGCCGCCGATGCTGCGCATGCTGCCGACGACGCCGACCAGTCCGCCCGGCAAGGCGAAAAAGTCATGCAAGGCACCATTGATCTCATCACCCGGATGCGCAGTGAAATCGCCAGCACTGCCACTGTCATTCATCGCCTGGAAACCGACAGCGGCCGCATCGGCAAAGTCCTGGAAGTGATTCGCGGGATTGCCGAACAGACCAACCTGCTAGCCCTCAACGCCGCCATCGAAGCCGCCCGCGCCGGGGAAGCCGGGCGCGGATTCGCCGTGGTGGCCGATGAGGTACGCAGCCTGGCCCAGCGCACGGCCGAGTCGATTATCGAGATCAACCAGATCATTCACATCGTGCAAACCGGCGCGGTGGAGGCGGCCCAAGCCATTGAAAGCGGTCAGTCACGTAGCGAGGAAAGCGTCGAGCAAGTGACCCTGGCCGGCGTCATGCTGGAACGGATCACCCAGGCCGTGGAAGCGATCCGCGACATGAACCGCCAGATCGCTACCGCGGCGGAAGAACAGACATCAGTGGCCGAGGACATTTCGCGCAACCTGACCGAAATCACCAGCATTGCCAGTACCAACCTGGACAACGTGCAGCGTACCGAAGCGGCCAGTCATCACCTGCATGAGCTGTCAGGGCAGTTGAATCAGGTGACGGACCGTTTGAGCGCGTGACACGGGGCTGGTCGCCATTGATTCAGGCGTCGAAGTGACAGGCGCAGGTGTGACCTGCGTCTATCCCCTCTGCGGGTCGGTCTCCGATTGAACAGACATCGATGCCGTCATTCTGGCGTGGCAAACCTCGAGGATTTCATCAGCCAGCGGCGCGTCATCCGGACAGGCCCGCGACAGAATAATCGCGCCTACCGCCTGCGCGAACATCTCGATCATCTTCGCTCTCGCGTCTGCGGGTGCTGCATCGGGCGACGACGGGTCTTTTTCAGCCAGCGTCTGCAGGGTGCACTCTATCCCCTCGGCAAACGCCGCTTTCAGCTCGTCCGGCTGGCGCGCAGCGTCGCCACACAACGCAGCCATGGTGCAGCCAGTGCCACGCCCGTCGCGGTGAGCCCTCGACACATAGATATCGATAAAACCCTGAATATCGAGCGCTTCGGCACTGGCCAGCGACCGGTCAAGGCTATTGCTGGAGGCTTCGGCCATCAAATCAGCCTTCGAGCCGAAATGTTTGTAGAAACCTCCGTGGGTGAATCCGGCAGCCGCCATAAGGTCGGCCACGCCTACGCCGTCAAAACCACGCTCGCGAAACAGCTCTGAAGCCGTCTCGACGATGTGCTCGCGGTTTGCCTGCGCCTGGGCCTTGCTCACTCTCACGTTCAACACCTCGCATTCGCTCGTAAATCGTGTGCCAATCATACATAGATGTTGAACGTAATCAAATTACGTTGACAGTTTAGATTTAGATCATCATCTTAATGGCACGCCTGGTTTCAATTCGTTGACGGGCGCGGCGAAGCACGCAAAGCGTTTTCGCGGATCACTCCCCTGTCCCATGAAAAAGAGATAACACCATGACTTCTCGCCCCACCGTTCTCATCACTGGCGCTTCCACCGGCATCGGCGCTGTTTACGCCGAGCGTTTCGCCCAACGCGGGCATGATCTGGTGTTGGTCGCCCGCGACCACGTACGCCTGCAAACGCTCGCCACCCGGTTGCGGGATGCCTTTGACGTCAGCATTGAAGTGCTGCAAGCGGACCTGACCCAACTCAGCGATCTGGCAATCGTCGAAGCGCGCCTGCGCGATGACGCCAGCATCGGGATCCTGATCAATAACGCCGGCGCCGCGCAGGCCGGCCATTTCATTGAGCAGAGCACCGACAGCGTTGCGCATCTGGTAGCCCTCAATACCACCGCGCTGGTGCGCCTCGCCAGTGCTGTCGCTCCACGTCTGGCGAAAGCAGGCAGCGGCGCTATCATCAATATTGGCTCGGTGGTGGGTCTGGCTCCGGAGTTCGGCATGTCGGTCTATGGGGCGACCAAGGCGTTTGTACTGTTCCTTTCACAAGGTCTCAGCCTGGAGCTTTCGCCCCAAGGTGTTTATGTACAAGCCGTGCTGCCCGCCGCCACCCGCACTGAGATCTGGGATCGTGCCGGCATCGATATCAACACCTTGAACGACGTCATGGAGGTGGGTGATTTGGTGGATGCCGCGCTGGTCGGCTTCGACCGTCGCGAGGCGGTGACCATTCCGCCTCTGCAGGAAGGCGAGCGCTGGGATGCCCTGCAAACAGCACGGCAAGGGCTGTTGTCGCAGATCAGACAGTCCGCTGTTGCGCAACGCTATCTGACTCAAGCCTGAACTTTCAGAGCAGGCCGGCTTCCCCGCACTCGGACCGATCAAAATGACCCTCTTGGATACACACAATCACTTTGGCTCGCAGACGCCATTCAGCAAGGCCGCGAACCAGTCGATCACGGTTGACGGCGTCTCGTTCGCCTATCGTGACGTGGGCCCCAAGACCGGGGTCCCGCTGGTGGTGTTCAATCATTGGGGCGCGGTGCTGGACAACTTCGACCCTGGGATCATCGATGGGCTGGCAAAAAAACGCCGTGTCATCACCACCGACTACCGCGGTATCGGCGGTTCGGAAGGATCCGCGCCATTGACCGTCGGCGAAATGGCTGACGATGCAATCAGCCTGATTCGTGCCCTGGGTGTCGACAAGGCTGACCTGCTCGGTTTCTCACTTGGCGGATTCGTCGCTCAAGACATCGCCCTCAAGGCGCCCGAACGGGTGCGCCGACTGATCCTCACGGGAACCGGCCCAGCCGGGGGCACAGGCATTGACCGGGTAGGCCCGGTGTCCTGGCCATTGATGATCAAAGGCTTGCTGACGCTGCGGGATCCCAAGTTCTACCTGTTCTTTACTTCGACGGCCAACGGGCGCCAAGCCGCGTCCGCGTTTTTGAAACGCTTGAAAGAACGCCAGCAGGACCGGGACAAAGGCCCAACACCCCGTGCATTGTTGCGTCAGTTGAAAGCCATCAGGGCGTGGGGCAAACAGGCCCCGCAAGACCTTGCGCGCTTGCGGGCTCCGACACTGATCGTCAACGGAGACAGCGACATCATGGTGCCCACCGTGAATTCTGTTGCACTGTCGAACCGCATTCCCGACGCACAGCTGATCATTTACCCGGATGCCGGGCATGGCGGAATTTTCCAGCACCATGCCGATTTCGTGGCGAAGGCGTTGGCGTTCCTTGAAGCCTGACCGCATCGAGTCTTATCGCTGCACTGTGGCAAGGGCAACCGCCACATCCTCATTTGAATCAACGAGAGCATCATTCCCATGAAAGCATTTTTTATCGAGGGCTATGGCAAGCAGAACGGGGGTATCGGCGAAGTGCCCGACCCGGTACCCGGTGCCCACGATGTTTTGGTTCAAGTCCATGCCGCGAGCGTGAACCCGCTGGATTCGAAGATCAGGACGGGCGAATTCAAACTGATCCTGCCTTATTCTTTTCCCTTGATCCTCGGCAATGACCTGGCCGGGACCGTGGTTCGCACCGGCTCGTCGGTAACGCTATTCAAGCCGGGGGACGAGGTCTATGCGCGCCCTCCTGATAACCGGATCGGGACCTTTGCGCAGCTGATCGCCGTGAACGAGGACGCGCTCGCGCTGAAACCCTCCCGCCTCGACATGGCCGAAGCCGCGTCCATCCCCTTGGCCGCGCTGACGGCCTGGCAGGCACTCGTGGAAACTGCAGGATTGAAAAAAGGCCAGAAGGTGCTGATTCACGCCGGTTCCGGCGGTGTCGGAACCCTTGCTATCCAGCTTGCAAAACACCTTGGCGCCTTTGTTGCCACAACCACCAGCACGCCGAATGTCGAGTGGGTAAAAGCGCTCGGGGCGGATCTGGTCATCGATTACAAAAAGCAAAACTTTGAAACCCAATTGCAGGGTTATGACGTGGTCTTGAACAGCCTCGGTACCGATGTGCTGGTCAAATCACTCAAGGTGCTCAAGCCTGGCGGCCAGCTCATTTCCATTTCAGGGCCGCCGACCGCCCTGTTCGCCCAGCAGCAACGTTTGTCCTGGGGGTTGCGGCAAGTGATGCGTTTGCTGAGCTGGGGAGTCCGCAGAAAGGCTCGCAAGCACGGGGTCAGCTACACCTTTTTGTTCATGCGCGCGAACGGCGCTCAACTGAAGGAAATCACCACGCTCATCGAGGCAGGCGCCATCAAACCGGTCATCGACCGCTCCTTTGCCTTCGAATCAACGGCAGAGGCGTTGCGGTATGTCGAACAAGGCAGATCCCACGGAAAAGTCATCGTAACCCTCAAATGATCACCCGAATCAGGTGACGAACCGTTTGCGCGCCTGACATCGGGCTCAGGCCAGCAGCTCGGAGATCCACCGCGCTTGCCGGGAGAGGTCCTGAACCTTGTCCTCGGGCACGGCCTGCTGCGCCCGGGCGAAGTTGTTCAGGGTCTGCTGCTTCAGGCGCAGCAGACGCTGCCACTTGAGCAGAAAGGCCGGGCTGCGGGCCTGCATCAACAGCGGGCCGAAGTAGAGTTCCCTGGCGCTGTACAGCACCGGCCCGGCGCGCTCGGCGACGATGATTTCATAGTCGAAGCGGTTTTCGCGCAGCACTTCTTCATGGAGGATGCAGTAGCCATTGTCCATCAACCATTGGCGCAAGGGCTGCTCGCCCCCATTGGGCTGCAGGATCAACCGTTCCTGCCCGCTCAGGCGCGCCTTGCCGCTGTCGAGGATGTCACGGATGGTCTCGCCGCCCATGCCGCAGAGGCTGATCGCGGTGATGGCGTCTTGCGGTTCGATCGCCGCCAGGCCACTGGCCAGGCGCACGCTGATCTGCTGCTCCAGGCCCGTCTCACGCACGGTGCGCTCGGCCGAACGGAACGGCGTCAGCGCCACCTCGCCCGCCACCGCTCTCGCAATCGCACCACGGCGGATCAAGGCCACCGGCAGGTAGCCGTGGTCAGAGCCGATATCGGCCAGATGTGCACCGACTGGCATCTGCGCCGCCACCCGCTCCAGACGCCGGGACAAAGTGTGTTCGTTCAACTGCAGTTCCTTTTCACGCAATCGGCCATTATAACGACACAACGCGTTTTAAAACCCCGCGCCCCCACGCAAAGGGCTGAAGAACGCCCTTATTTCCCTGGCCAGGATCTGAGGTTGCTCCAATGCAGCAAAATGACCTCCATGGGCGACCTGTTCCCAGTGACGCACGTCAAATACACGTTCGACCCAACTGCGCGGAGGCATGGGCAATTCTTTGGGGAACAGGGACACACCCAGTGGCGGGCCGACTCGCTCCCCCGGTTTGAAGGTCAGTGGATTTTGCCGATTCTCCTTGTAGAGCCGCAGGCTTGCGTGCACGCTCCCGCTAAACCAGTACAGGGCAATGTCGGTGAGAAGCGTGTCGAACGACACGACCTGTTCCAGGTCATCGGGATGATCAACCCACGCATGAAACTTTTCGACTATCCATGCTGCAAGCCCGAGTGGCGAGTCTGCCAAGGCGAACGCCAGTGTCTGAGGTTTTGTGCTGTGCAATGCCGCATAGGCCCCTTCTGACGCGGCAAAGTGTGTGCTCCGGGCCAGGAAATCCTCTTCTTGCTCGCTCAAGGCCTTTTGGTCGGCGCCCAGCGGTGGCCGATAACTCCCTGGAATGTAATTGAGATGAGCGCCGATAATCTGTGGTTGGTGATCACGGGCGAGCCACATTGAAACGCCAGCGCCGATATCCCCTCCTTGGGCGCCAAAACGGTCATACCCCAGCTGCCCCATGAGTGCTTTCCATAGGGCCGCAATCTGTCTTGAGCTCATTCCGGCCTGTGTCGGTGCAGGCGAGCAGCCGTAGCCTGGAAGAGACGGCACTACCACATCAAACGCATCAGCGGCATCGCCACCGTGTGCTGCAGGGTCCGTCAGCAGAGGGAGCATCTGTTCCATTTCCAGAAATGAGCCCGGCCAGCCGTGAGTAATAACCAGAGGCATGGGCTTGGGGCCCTTCCCGCGCTGATGCAAGAAGTGAATGGCCTGGCCATCGACCTGCGCCATGAACTGCGGCAACCGGTTGATCCGCTGCTCATGCGCTCGCCAATCAAAGTGATTGCACCAATGCTCATGGAGACGCTGAAGAAAAGCCGGGTTGCTGCCCTCTTCCCAGCTGTCTGGTTTCAAAGCGTCGGGGAAACGCGAATGGCGTAGCCGCTGCTGAAGGTCGTTCAACTGAGCATCGCTCACGGCCAAGGTATAAGGACGAACGGGCATGATAGTTTCCTGTGAGGATAAACACGCTGGATGATGGAACGGTTTCGCGACCAGGCAATCCCCCCACTCATGGTCGAATCAGCCCTTCACGCCTTAAAGAACGAAAATACGTTCACGCCACATCCCGAACTCACGGGTATACACCATTCGAATCATTTTCTCAGGCACACGCGTCCGTGCGCCTTCGGTTCAACCCGTCGCGTTAGTAACCAACGCCGCGCACACCGCCTGACGCACGGATCGATTCGCCTGTGACCCAGTGCGACGCTTCGGACGCCAAAAACACTGCCAGCGGTGCGATGTCTTCAGGCTCTCCAAAGCGCCCCAACGGAGTGCCCGCGAGAAGTTTTTCGCCCAACTCGCCGGCAAAATTTCCGTCAGTAGCCGGCGTGTTTGTATGCCCGGGCAGGATCGAGTTGACTCTGATTCCACGCGGCCCCAGCTCTCTGGCCAGGGCGAAGGTCAAGGTATCGACGGCGCCCTTGGTCGCCGCATACACGCTCGAAGCCAGGTAGGGATCGGTGCTGAGAATCGAGCTGATATTGATGATGCTGCCTGTCGGTCCTAGCAGTTTGACGGCCTCACGCACCGCAAGCAGGTAGCCCAGCACATTCAGGTTGAATTGCGTATGGAAGGCCTCTTCTGTCAGGTCATCGATCATCTGGAACACTGCCACGCCGGCATTGTTGACCAGAATATCCAGGCTGCCGTACTTCGTCCGGACCGTGTCAAACAGGCGCACAACATCGGCTGCCTGGCTCATGTCTGCCTGTATGGCGAAAGCTGAGCCGCCGTGCTCTGTGATATGCGCCACCACAGCATCCGCGTCAGGCTGGCTGGAGGCATAGTTGATGATGACCGTTGCGCCCTGCGCACCCAATGCTTTGGCGATTCCGGCGCCTATGCCTTTCGACGCACCAGTGACAACCGCTATTTTTCCTTCGAGTTTCATAACCTGACCTTTTTGACGTTGACTGAACCGAGGCGTTGTTGCTGCCGGATCGTGAATGACGGGCCTGCAACAAACTACGTGCCATCAGTATTCCGGTAGCGGGCCCACCAACGTTTGCCGGTTATTCGCACATCCTTGCCTATTCTTCTCAGCTGGCTTGCTATGCCCGAGGATATGGCTCACGGTGAGAGGCATGAACAAACCGATGGCAGAACTGCGCAGCATCGTGATGCGCGCACAAGACACGTGGACCGAAACCGGATTGCCCCGTGTGGCAATGGTTCGGGCCGAGGCCTGTGCGGATCAGGTTTATCAGCCGATGCTGCATCTGGTGCTTCAGGGCACCAAGACGCTGTCGATAGGGGAAGAGATTGTCAGGTATCCGGCAGGCAGCTATTTTCTGGTGCCTGTCGATGTGCCCGCCACGGGCCAGATTCAGCCCGAGACAGCGGATCAACCCTATCTGGCGGTCAGCCTGACCCTGGACCCGAATGTAATCGCTACGCTGCTGATGGACGAGGGCAAGACGCCAAGAGCGCCACAAAATGCGTGTTTCGAGGGTGTGCTGGCACCCGCGGAAATGATCGATGCCTGGTTACGCATGATGCGCCTCATGGATCGCCCGCATGAGGCTGTGGTACTGGCACCGATGATCGAGCGCGAGGTTTTGTTCCGTGCCTTGCAGGGGCCACAGGGAGGAATTCTGCGTGACGTAGCGCGACCGGATGGCCGGATGACACAGATCCGCCGAGTCACCCAGTGGATTCGCGAGCATTACACCGAACCTTTTCGCGTCGAGCCGCTCGCGCTCATGTCCGGCATGAGCGTGGCGGCCTTTTACCGGCACTTCAAATCGGTAACGGCCATGACGCCGATCCAATATCAGAAACGCCTGCGTTTGCTGAGGGCTCGCTGGTTGCTGCTGTTCGATACGCTGGACGCGACGTCCATTGCCTACACCGTAGGCTATGAAAGCGCGTCGCAATTCAATCGGGAGTACGCGCGGTTATTTGGCCTGCCGCCTGCGCGGGATGCGGCAAGATTCAGGTCGCCCGCCTCGTGAGTGACCGCCTCCATTCTTACAGGTCACTGATTACCGTACCCGCAATGCTCTCGGCAAATCCACCACCGAAGACCCGTACCGGGGTTGTAAATCCAGGCCGGCGCTCGCCTTCCAATACGCGACGGGCTGCTTCGACGGCCGCCAGCGGCGTATAGGAGTAACCATTCACGGTTTCGATCACAGACCGGGCGATTGCCCCTCCGGCGCCAGTGACCTCAACCACCGCGCGCGCCCGATGGGCCTCCCTCTCTTCTGCCGTTGGACCATCAGGCAGTCGGGACAGATCACCTTCTGGAAACGCATCGCCCGCGATATGCACGAACATCGCAATATCAGGAATGCCAGTCGAGTGCCAGCCGGTTACCAGATCACCGAAAGACAGCGGTACGCAGAGAACCGGACCGTCACCAAAATCAAAGTGACGTGGCGTGGCATCGGGCGTTGAGACGAGTTCGCCATCGACCCTCGCGAGCACACCTGCACTGATGATTTCGCTGACGCTCATGGCCGACCCACGGGACATCGCCCCGGGGACTTGAAGCGCGATGCTCAGCGCCAGAGGCCGCTCTACGCGCTGGGCGACATGCACTGCCAGCGAGTCGGTAGGGACAACATCCCAGCCGACACCAGGCAGCAGCATCACGTCATTGGAGGCCGCTTCAGCACCCAGCCTCTCGGCAAGCCGGTAAACATTGATTTCGGCGGTAATGTCCAGATAGTCGACCCCGGCCTTGATGCAAGCGCGCATCAAAGGTTCGGCCGTGTGCGCAAACGGTCCCGCGAAATTGAGCAATACCGAGATGTCTGTTAAAGCGTTCTCGACATCCGCGCCGGTATCGAACACGCGAAAAGGCACGTCCAGATGCGCAGCGAGTGCCGCAAGACGCGAGTGATTGCGCCCGGCGATTTCGAATGTCAGGCCGAGCGCTTTCGCGCGTTCTGCAGCCATACGACCGGTATAGCCTGTCGCCCCGTAAATCAGAAGGATGCTCATTGGGTGTGCTGCCATTTTTTGTAGACGAATTCGAGGCTGTAGCCATCCGGGTCCAGCACATTGGCAGCGTAGTAGTCGGGGTCGTAGTGCAAACGCGCCCCAGGCCGGCCATTGTCGACCGCCCCCTGCTGTATGGCAGCGGCATAAGCGGCATCAACTTCAGCCTTGCTGTTTGCGACAAAACCAACATGTACCGCACGTCCTTCGACAACGCCCTCACGCAGCCAGAAAAACATCCGCCCATTGGCTCCGAAGCCTTTCAGGTCAGGATGACCCGGCGGGCCGTCCTTGCCGTCGTAGTCCAGGCGCGCGGTGATACCCAGCGGGGTCAGGGTCGCTTCATAGAAACGGATGGAGCGTGCGATGTCGCTCACGGATAAAAAGATGTGGTCCAGCATGGCAATACCCTCATGTAGTCAGATGTTGTAGCCGCCGGAGACTTCGAGGGTCTGGGCATTGATCCAGGCGCCCTCCTCTGACAGTAACATGGCGATAACGTGCGCGACGTCTTCCGGCTCGCCGACCCGGCCGAGTGCCGTTTGCGCCCTCAGCTGTGCCTCGAACTCAGCATTCAGCCCGCCGCCCAATTCGGTACGGATGGCACCGGGTGATACAGCGTTGGCCCGTATTCGCCGCTCGCCGAACTCTTTGGCCATGTAACGGGTTAGCACTTCGAGCCCGCCCTTGAAGGCCGCATAGGGCGCCACGCCAGCGGTGGCGACGCGGGTGGTGGCACTGCTGAGATTGACGATGCTGGCGTTTTCCGAGAACAGTGGCAGCAGGGTTTGGGTGAGGAAAAACGGCCCTTTGAGGTGCACGTTGAACAAGCCATCGAACTGCGCCTGGGTAACCGTTGCCAAGGGATTGAACAGACCGTAGCCGGCGTTGTTGACCAGTCCACTCAGCGTGGTGGCATCCCAGGTGTCCCGCAAGGTCAGTACCACGGACTGCCGAAATGCCTCGAAGCTGCCGACATCTGACACGTCGAGCTTGAGAGCGACAGCCTTGCCACCGACTCGCTCAATGCGTTCCACAACAGTGGCGGCAGCCTGGGAATCAGCGTTATAGGTCAGGATGACTCCCATGCCGCGCCGGGCAATGTGCTCGGCGGCACTGGCACCGATTCCACGGCTGCCACCGGTAATGACGATGACGCTCATCTGATGATCCTCTGTGGTTCATGTGTGTCCCCACAGTACTCATCACGATCGCCTGGGTCGTACCCATTTCTACTCGAAACCTGCCTGTTTCTGCTTTTCGCTTGCAGGATGCCGAGTTTTGCCGTCACATGCCCGGCATGGACAATCCATTGAACGAACTCAGGTCGCTCGCGGCCAAGGCTGAAAACCGCCGTACCGAAACGGGCATCCCCCGCGTGGCCATGGTTCAGGGAAAAATCCCCGAACACATGCTGGCGGCAGTCTATGACCCGATGATCAATGTGATCCTGCAAGGCAGCAAGAGCATGAGCGTGGGTGATCGGACGCTTCGGTATGACCCTGCGACCTATTTCGTCATGTCCATTGATTTACCCGCGGTGGGGGCTGTGCATCCAAGCGTATCGGGAGAGCCTTACCTGGCAGTCAGTCTGACGCTTGACCCGACCGTGCTGTCGACGCTATTTGCCGACCTGCCCGAACCTGCCAGCCGCGTTGACAACACGCTCGGGTTTTCCGTAGCGCCTGTCACACCCGACCTGATGGATGCGTGGGTGCGAATGTTGCGATTGATGGGCGACCCGGACGCCATCGCAGCCCTGGCCCCGGTTTATGAACGGGAAATCATCTTCCGTGTGCTCCAGGGTCCCCATGGCTGGATACTGCGGGAGATCGCAGCACCGGACACGGCGATGGCCCGAGTCAACATGGCGATCCAGTGGATCCGCCGTGACTTCGCCGAGCCAATCGGGGTGGAACGCTTGGCGGAACGAGCATCAATGAGCGTCTCGGCGTTTCACCGCCACTTCAAGGCAGTCACCAGCCTGAGCCCCTTGCAGTATCAGAAACGGGTTCGCCTGCTCCAGGCCAGAACACTGATGGTGGCCCATGCCAAGAGCGTCATGGCTGCAGCTTTCGAGGTTGGCTATGAAAGTGCGACACAATTCAGCAGGGATTATTCACGGGTGTTTGGACTGCCTCCTGCACAGGATGTCGGGAGGATCTTCAGGGAAACGAGCGCCAGCGGACAGCCAGCCTGTTGAGGGCTTCCGGGCTTTAACTCCTGGGGACATTGCTCCTGCCAGGACCGCTAGCCCTGTCCCTGATGAAGGTGACGGCCGCATCGGCGAGCGCCACCTTCAACCGCCTGTGCCGCTTAAACGGCTTTCTCCACGTTAAAGCCGTCGAAGTTTTCAAAAACGCCCATAAAGCCCGGGATACTGGCCTCACGCGCCCAGTCGCGTTGCAGCTCGCAATACATCTGCACGCGACTGATCAGTTTTGCGCCCGCTTGTTCAATTCGTCGCAACGCGGCTTCGTGTGCGGCCGGCGAGGTTCCACCGACGGCATCAATCGGTACATAGACCTCATACCCTTCCTGGATTGCGTCGAGTACCGGGAAAGTCAGGCAGGCCTCGGTCCACAGTGCGGTCATGATCAGCTTGCGGCGGCCCAGCGCCTTGACCGCTTGCTTGAACTCGGTGTCTTCCCAGCTGTTGATCGAGGTGCGGTCGTAGGTCGGCAAGTGACCGAGCACATCTTGCAGTTGCTGAATCGGCGGCTTGTTGCGGCCAGTGCCAACGTTGACGGTGGAATGGATGATGGGGAGGTTGTAGTTGACCGCCGCCTTGGCAACGCTGGTGATGTTGAACACCAGTTCATCGCGGGACATCGAGCGGATCGAGGACACCTGGAGCGGCTGGTAGTCGATGATGATCAGCGCCGAATTGTCGGGGGTCAGGAGCTGGTCAGTGTGGGGGTTGCGCAGAGTCTCGCTGGTCATTGCTGGATCCTTTTTATGGTTGTGATGCCCGCGTATGCATGGCTGGATATCCTCAGGTGACGGCCGTGAATCAGACGCAGCTGCGAGCCGAACACGGGGGCGTTCGCAGCCAGCTTCAGCGGCGTCGTTGCCTGGAGTACTGCATACTGTTACTCCCTTATCCGTACGGGTAGTCGCATTACGCGGCTAGCTGTGTCGCAAAAAGAGGAACGCAAAAGTGGATATGGAAGAGCTACAGACCTTCGTCGAGGTGGCCGATGCCGGGGGTATTTCACCTGCTGCGCTTCGGCTGGGCGTGTCCAAGTCGATCGTCAGTCGCAGGCTGGCACGGCTGGAAGCGGAGCTTGGCGTACAGTTACTGGCACGTTCCACCCGCGGCGCGGCGCTGACAGAAGCCGGGACTACATTTCGCGAGCATGCCGCCAGGGTCTGCGCCGAAATGGACATGGCCAGGGAAGCGATTCTGCCCATGGGCGCGCTGCGCGGCCGCTTGCGCATTGCAGCGCCGCTTTCTTTCGGGCCCACGCACTTCGCTCCGGTGCTGGCGGAAATGGCGCGCCGCCATCCTCAGCTGCATATTCAGACCTGCTACACCGATCGCTTCGTCGATCTGATTGCCGAGGGTTACGACTGCGGGATACGGGTTGGCTACCTGCCAGACTCCAACCTGATCGGGCGACGCGTTGGCCCGATCGAGGTCAAACTGGTTGCGAGCCCTGGCTATATCACGAGCAACGGCTCACCTGAGCGGCCAGATCAGCTTGCCACCCATCAAGCCCTGATGCAGAGCACGGAAGCCTGGCAATTCATGGATGGCGACAAGGTCACCTCGGTTCGCCCCCGGGGACGCTTCAAGGCCGACAACGGCGTCGCGCTGGTCGCCGCCGCAGTAGCAGGGTTGGGGGTTGCTTACCTGCCCGACTGTCTCACCCACGAAAGCATCATCTCCGGGGCACTGGTGCCGATCATGACCGATTATCCGCCTCCCCCGGCAGGTGCTTATTTGGTTCGCCCGGCAGGCCAGCATCCGGCCCGGAAAATTCGAGTGCTCACCGAACTCCTGATCGAGTATTTCGGCAAGTTTCCGCACTTTGCGGAGGCCGTCTCGACCTGATCATAGAACTTTTCCTTTTTTACCGGTCTATGTGAGTACGCACATAAGGCTTGGTAAACGCGACTCGAAGGTTTCCCTCAGCCAGATGGCCCTATGTCCAATTGTCTATCAGAGGTTGTCTTCGCTCATGAAATTTCATGTCCCACGGATGGTGCTCTTCGGCCTGTTCGCGTTTGCGGCAGTGAGCTCGGCATCAGCATCACAGATGAAAACCTCGAACCCGGCGTTCGTCACTGAAGTCGCAGCTGCGCAGGCCCCGGCTGCCGGCAACCCTTGGCCTGACCTGGCCAGCGTGGCGGGCACACAGCCGTTGCTGGCCCATGACGATCGCTACCGGCATGACCATCGCCGGTACGACCGTCGATACGACTGGCGCAGAGAACAAGCGCGCAGAGAGCAGTACCGCCGGGAAGCCGAGCGCCGTCGTGACTGGGAACGTCGCCATGACCGGGCCATGCGGCACCACTACGACGGCGAACACCGCTACTATCGTCGCTAGGTTAATAACCGGTTTCAGCCAGGAACGACTGGCTGAAACCGGCCCCCGCGCCCTGCCCTCTACACGTCTTTGCGCAATGCATTGGCAACCAGGGTAAATGCAGGTGAAGGTTGGCGGCGGCTGGGGTAATACAAGTAGTAGCCCGAGAACGGCAGGCACCAATCTTCCAGTACCCGTATCAGCCCGCCTTCCTGCAGATGCGGTTCAAACTCCTCCTCCGGCAGGTACGCAATGCCCAGTCCCGCCACTGTCGCCTCCACGATAGGCGGCGAGGTGTTGAAAACAAGCTGGCCATCGACCCGTACGTTCACCTGTTTGCCTCGCCGCTCAAAGTCCCAGACATAGAGCCCGCCTGATGTCTGCATGCGCTGGTTGATACAGTTATGGTCCATCAAGTCGCGCGGTTTTTTCGGAATCCCCCGGGCCGCAAAGTACGCTGGCGAAGCGACGACCGCCATCCGCAATAGCGGGCCTATCGGCACGGCGATCATGTCTTTGTCGATGGTGTCACCCATGCGCACGCCAGCATCAAAACGATCCGCCACGATGTCTCTGAACCCATAATTGACGTCGAATTCAACATTGATGTCCGGGTACTCATGCAGCAGCGCGGTGAGTTTGGGCAGCAACGTGGTGCGCAGCACATGATCGCCGCAAGTGATGCGTACGGTGCCCGCAGGCTTGTCGCGCAGTTCCGTGAGCACATCCAGCTCCGCTTCAATTTCATCGAAGCGATTACCGATCGCTTGCAGCAGCCGCTCCCCGGCAACGGTCGTCGAGAGACTGCGGGTGGTCCGCGTCAGCAGCCTGATTTGCAGGCGTGCTTCCAGGCCGCTGATGGCCTGGCTCAGCGCAGACTGGGTAACACCCAGCACCCCGGCGGCACGGGTGAAGCTGCCTTCACGTGCCACTGTCACGAAAGACAGCAGATCATTGAGGTTTCTTCTGGCCATGGTGTGAGGCGCCTGTGCGACTTATTGATTAGCAGTACTTATAGCCTTATTAAGGATTCATTAGCTAGTCGCAGAAGTCGTCGTTCGTCACCATTACCGGTATGAACACCCATGACGACGAGGTCCCGATGGACACTGTTTCACCCCGCAACGAGGCTCCCGCCTGCTGGAGCGGTGTCTTTGCCATGACGCTGTGTGTTTTTGTCCTGATCGCATCGGAGTTCATGCCTGTCAGCCTGCTGACGCCGATGGCGGCAGATCTTCATGTTACCGAGGGGATGGCCGGGCAAGGCATTGCGATTTCCGGGGCATTTGCCGTGCTGACCAGCCTGTCGATATCGTGGATTGCCAGAACCCTCGATCGCAAGACGCTGTTGCTGGCATTGGCCGGGTTGATGGCTGTCTCGGGCGTGATCGTCGGGCTGGCTCCTGACTACCCGACTTACATGGTTGGCCGGGCGCTTATCGGGGTGGTCATTGGCGGTTTCTGGTCGATGTCCGCAGCAACGGCCATGCGCCTGGTACCCGCCCCGCAGGTGCCGAAGGCGCTGGCCATCTTCAATGGCGGTAACGCGCTGGCGACCGTCATTGCTGCACCGCTGGGCAGTTATCTAGGCTCGATCATAGGTTGGCGTGGCGCTTTTTTGTGCGTGGTGCCCATCGCAGCCATTGCCTTTATCTGGATGTGCATCAGCCTGCCGGCCATGAAGCTGGAGCCGGGTAAACACGGTTCCGGGAACGTGTTCAACCTGTTCAAGAGCCGAACAGTGACGCTGGGCATGCTCGCTTGCGGGGCCTTCTTCATGGGGCAGTTTGCACTGTTCACCTATTTGCGGCCCTTCCTTGAAACGGTGACGCGGGTGGATGTCTTCACCTTGTCGCTGATCTTGCTGGTCATCGGTGTAGCAGGCTTTATCGGCACCCTGATCATCGGCCGGTTTCTAAAGCGCAGCCTGTTCCGGACATTGATCATCATTCCGGTCTTGATGGCCGTGATCGCGCTGACACTGATCCCTTTTGGCCACTCGACCCTTGCAGTGGCTGTGCTGCTCGGCTTGTGGGGGCTGTTGGCGACTGCGGCCCCGGTGGGCTGGTGGAGCTGGATCGCACAAGCCTTGCCAAACAATGCCGAAGCCGGCGGCGGTCTGATGGTGGCGGTGATTCAACTGGCCATTGCACTGGGCTCCACCGTGGGTGGACTGCTGTTCGACAGTCGCGGTTACCCGAGCACGTTTATCGCGAGCGCCGCCGTGCTGCTGATTGGTGCATGGGTGAGCGTGCTGACCTCACGCTCGGCAAGTGATTCACCCCCAAAACTGATGACTCCTCCTCGACAGGCCCTCCCATGAAAAAGCTCATTGTTCTACTCACGCTTCTTTTCAGTTCACTCTCAGCGGTAGGCGCAGACATGTCCAACGGCGCGGATAATTTTTACACCAGCGACAGTGTGACCGTGCACAAGGTCAGCTTTAAAAACCAGTACCAGATGAAGGTGGCAGGCAATCTGTTCATCCCCAAAAACCTCGACGGCAAAACCGCAAGCCCGGCGATTGTGGTTGGCCATCCGATGGGCGCAGTCAAGGAGCAAAGCGCTAACTTGTATGCCGCGAAACTGGCCGAAAAAGGCTTCGTGACCCTGTCCCTGGACCTTTCATTCTGGGGCGAAAGCGAGGGGCTGCCCCGCAATGCCGTCTCGCCGGAGATGTATGCCGAGGACTTCAGCGCGGCGGTGGATTTTCTCGGTACCCGGCCTTTTGTCGACAAGGAACGGATTGGCGTACTCGGCATTTGTGGAAGCGGCAGCTTCGTGATCAGCGCAGCCAAGATCGACCCTCGCATGAAAGCCATCGCAACGGTCAGCATGTACGACATGGGTGCAGCCAATCGAAATGGTTTGAAGCACTCGCAGACACCCGAACAACGCCAGGCGATCATCGCGCAAGCAGCACAGCAGCGCGATGAGGAGTTCTCGGGCGGTGAAACCCTTTACACCAGCGGTACGGTGCACCAACTGGACGAGAGCACTCACCCGATCCAGCGTGAGTTCTATGATTTCTACCGCACACCGCGCGGCGAATACACGCCCGCCAGCTCGACCAAAGCGCTGACCACGCACCCGACGCTGACCAGCAACGTCAAGTTCATGAACTTCTACCCGTTCAATGACATCGAGACGATCTCACCTCGTCCGATGCTGTTCATTGCCGGCGCCAACGCGCACTCCAGAGAGTTCAGCGAAGAAGCTTACAAGCTGGCTGGCCAACCCAAGGAACTGGTCATCATTCCAGACGCTGGCCATGTTGATCTTTATGATCGCGTCGACCTCATCCCTTTCAACAAGCTGGCGAACTTCTTTCAGAACCATCTGCAATGATCACAGCGTAGACACGCCCTGTCTGTGGAGACTAGAGAGTTTCGTACCCCTGTTAGTTAGTCAAGGCAGTTTAGGTCGCTTCGCACACAGTACCTGCCGTGGAAATTTTGTCGACAGCCCGGAATAGGGAATCGCGGAACTTTATAGAAGCTCATAAGAAGTATCGTCATTCTTAAATTTAGTGCGTAAGACAGGAGCCTCCCACGGCGCACGACCTCATTAAAGTGAAAAGCGAAACTTCTTAACTCTCTCGAACAAGAAATAAATTGCAACAAAGATCTATTGAAATATTCCAAATACCAAGAAACCAATATTCACTGACCAAAAATGAGAAGCCTGCCTTTTATAGCTGGATGGAAACCCAGTTCAATAAAACTACACCCAATGGTAACGTATGCTTTCGCATTGCTCAGAACAAGAAAAAACATGAGCAAACTTGTTGATTGAATAAAGGATTAACGAATGACTATCGAGCGAGAGATTTTCTCGGCCCTTATCGCGCAAAACGCATTCCAAGGTGAAAAGCCAAGCGTACAAAGCTTCGCCCAGCTAGCTGTGGACAAGGGGTTTAGAGCGCTTTCGTCAAGACAGCAGGCGGTGGTAAACCCCTTCTTGAAAAAACAATGCGAGGGGATAAAAGAACCCAATAAAAAACATAACAACTGCCAAAACAGTATAGGCGGTCGTGATTTGATTGCAGCGCTTGAGAAATCAGAAAGTTATAAGGGATGGCGCTGCGAGAGCTGCCGAAGCGCATCTTAAATACAATAAAGCAACATAAGAGAGTAGCGACCCAAGCCTCTACAAAAGCAAAAAACACTATTGCCCTCGCTACTCCTGAATGTTACTGCAGCAGGCCACCATGGCCTGCTCGCAGGTCTTTCTTTTCTTTAAGCCCTGATCAGCCCACCATCAAATCGCCGCTCACTCGTCACGCATTTGAGCGCTTCGGAAAAACAGTGCACGATGCAGCCAAGTCCTTCTGCGCGTCTAATTTTTCAGAGAGAAAATAGTGCCCATATACCAGATAGCATTACTGTTTTTTTTCGGTATCGCCACACTCTGGCTGGGCTACCAATTGGATAAGAAGAACCGTCAAAAAGAGCTGGCCGCAAAAAGACAAAGCGAAAACCGGGCCTCCCAGGGTCGCTTGCAGACATCCCTGATATACGTCTGCACCGCTCTCAAGGCTGCTTGGTCGACAATGATCCCTGCCCTGATATCGAAAACCGTTAGCAAAATAAATCTGTCCCCTTTTCATAGGACGCCACCTCTCACTCGAGTGCGTAGATCGAGCCGGCATATTGCGCTGTCCGCACTACTGCAAAACGGCAGCTGAACTCGTACCTTAAATGTCCGCTATTGGCCGATTGCTGTCTGTCACGAAAGGCTGCAATCGGCCAGAAGGGGTCACTTCGTGTCGCTCGAATTGTCAGAGTCGTAGAGAATACGAGCCTCGCGAAAACCTTCAGCGTTCTCTGCCACCCACATCCACAATGGAATCATCTGCGCCAGCAGGCCCCGCCCCAGCTCGGATAATTCGTAATCGACACGTGGCGGCACCTCGTTGTAATCCTGGCGTGTGACCAAGCCGTCTCTATCCAACTGGCGCAAGCTGCGGGTCAACATCCGCTGCGTCACGCCCCTCATGCGCCGGGCTATATCCGCATGCCGCAGCCATTGAGACAATCCGTCGCGATTTCAGCAAGGCCGGGGACCACTGCCCCTCTCAACTCAGCTTCACGGCAACCCTACAGGCTTGCCTCACATGAAAGGGAGCCGTCATGACCCGCAGCACGACGTGCATCGAACAAGCGATTAAGTTCACCCAGACTAAGGGTGCGCAACCGCTCTACCAGCACCGACTCTGCTTCGCGTAAAGCGTCGTCGACCGCAAGATTGACCACCTGCTCGATCATGCAGTCGGGGTTGGAACGCTCATTGCCGATGGCGAACAGCGAGGGCTGTCCCACCGCGTTATAGATATCCAATAGCGTGACTTGCTCAAGATTGCAAGTGATCACCCATCCTCCACCATGCCCTTTCTGCGAATGAACGTAGCCTGCGTCCCGCAAGCCAGACAACGCTCTGCGAACAACCACTGGATTCGTTCCAAGCATTGCGGCTATCCCTTCCGACGTTAATGGCCCCGCTTGCCGCGCCATGTGGACCAGGATATGTAGCATTCGCGAAAGACGGCTGTCGTAACGCATCGTTTGCCCCTTTTGTTGCTGATACTTGGCAGAAAGCACCCACTCATGATACTTGTAAAGTTACATGAATTTTGAGGGCGGCGCGATGCGTGAATTTGAGAAGGCTGATCATTGGGACGTTGCAGCAAAGCACTATCAGAAAACGGCGCACCCCTTCACAGCACATTTCGCAGAGGCGGCGCTCGCAAGGATCTCGCTTACGCCGCAAAGCCGCGTGCTGGATGTCGCCACTGGCACCGGAGCCCTCGCACTGGCGGCCGCCCGAACCGGTGCACAGGTGCTGGCGACGGACTTCTCCCCCGCCATGGTGGCTTGTGTGAAAAACGCAGGACTTCCCAATGTGGAGGCCCGGGTCATGGACGGCCAATCCCTCGATCTGCCAGATGCATGCTTCGATGCAACGTTCTCGATCTTCGGTGTGATCATGTTTCCTGACTGGCGCAAGGGCCTGGCCGAAATGCAACGCGTCACTGCCATCGGGGGCTATGGCATTGTCGCAACGTGGCAGGAAATGGGTGCGGCGACGTTTCTGTTATTGGGCAATGTCAGGCGAAAGCTTTTCCCGGAGCGCGAGGGCATGGCGATGCCCGAGGCAGTCAAAGCGCTGAGCAACCCACTGGATTTCGCCCGCGAACTGATCGCCGCCGGGTTCCGGGATCCTGCCATCGAGAGCGTGACACATGCCTATCAATTGGATGTGAAGCTGCTCGATGACCCTGACACACTGTTTGGCATGTCGCCCGACTGGACGAGCCTGACCGATACGGAAAAGGCAGCAGTGATCGCGCACGTCAGGGAAATGGCAGGCAATCAGCCTGTCTTGCCCATTCCCTCTACCGCATTGATCGCGGTTGCCCAGCGATAACAATGTCAGCGGCAAAAATCAGATGAGCAAGCATTTAAACTCGGTAAGCGTCTGCGCCTATCACCTGCGGTGTGCATAGAATCAACGTCTTTGGGCGGTAGGCTTACCTTGAAGTCCACTGTAAGCCATACCTACAGAACGTGGTGCCGTAGGGATGAAACCAAACTGTGCGTAGAGGTCTTGCTCTTGACCATCCGCGATTAAGCTTACGTACCTCAACGCGTCTGCGAGTGACCGCTCCTGGCCGGGAGCAGCCCTTCGTGAAGGGGTGAGCCACTCACCTCATTATCGGTGATGAACTCTCCATGACCTGTTCGATTTTGCTGCGCAGTGACGAGTCCAGGTGCGGCATGACGTCGAGTGCGCCAAGGTTCTCTTGCAGCTGTTTCAGGCTTGAGGCACCGATCAATACCGATGTGACCGAACGGTTTTGCAGCGCCCAGGCCAGCGCGAGCTGTGCGCGTGTCGCCCCCAGCTCGTCAGCAATGTCCTTCAACTGCCTGGCCGCCGCGATACGTGCTTCACGTTTGTTCTCGAAAATAAACGCTTCAAGCCACGCGAAACCTTCGGTTGTCAGTCGGCTGCCGGGGGCCGTTCCTACATCGTAACGGCCGGCCAGAATGCCTGATGCCAGCGGAGACCAGGTGGTCAGCCCAAAGCCGTGTTCCTGGACAAGGGGTTGATACTCATCTTCAACGCGTTGGCGATGAAAAAGATTGTATTGCGGCTGTTCCAGTTGCGGCGGTATCAGGTGGTGGTGCTTGCAAAAAGCGATCAGCGCCAGAACATCCGCGACAGGCCATTCAGATGTTCCCCAATACAACACTTTGCCTTGTTGGATCAGGGTATTCATCGTCCAGGCAATTTCCGCTATCGACATGCCGGGCTCGGGACGATGGCACAGGAAAAAGTCGAGATACTCGACCCCGAAGCGCCGCAGCGACTGATGGCAGGCCTCAGTGATGTGTTTTCGACTCAGCCCTTGCTGAGTGGGGCGTGCCGGGCTCCTGACGTCGTGATTGTCGCCTGTGCCGAACAAGACTTTGCTGGAAATGCAGTAACCGTCACGAGGCCAGCCAAGCGTGCGGATGCCTTCGCCGAGCATGCGCTCCGCTTGGCCACCGAGATAAACCTCGGCGCTGTCGAAAAAGTTGATGCCATGGTCGTAGGCGCAAGCGAGGCACTCGTTAGCGCCGCGTTGATCAAGGCGCGTACCGAAAGTGATCCAGCTGCCGAATGACAACACGGAAAGCTGCAAAGAAGAGCTGCCCAATGAGCGATATAGCATGACCGACCTCCAGTAAGAAAAGACAGCGACATGCTGCGTTTCGCAAGGTTCGGCGTGAAATACCGTTTATGTCGGCTGGCAATACGCTAGAGGTCTCAGAGGTACCGTTTGATGGTGTCGATAAACGCATCGCGCAAGGGCGAGCGAACCGTGCAATTGCTGGCAATGTTGAGTGCCACGCAGCCGAGTTCCGGCGGCGCCTCATGCAACAGTGGGCGAAAACTCACGCCTTGCATGGCAACGCTTTCGAACGACGCCGGAACCAGCGCTACGCCATACCCCGCCGCGACCAGACCCAGAAGCGTCTGTATTTGCCGAGCGTGTTGAGCAATCCGTGGCGTGACTCCGGCCGTTTTGCAGAGCGTGAGTATCTGATCGTGAAATCCCTGGCCTAATGCGCGGGACGACATGACAAATGATTCGCCGGCAAGCGCCTCAAGCTTGACCGCACTGGCTGCCGCCAACCGGTGATTGCACGGTAAGGCCAGGTGTATGGGGTCAAGCAACACGCGCTCGATGGTCAATGAGGGCGCTGTTGTCCCCGGCGTACGCATAAACCCGACATCGGCTTCGCCGCTTTCCAAAAGCGCGACCTGTTCACTTGTCGTCGCCTCGACAAATCGGATCTCGACAGCAGGCATCTGCTCCCTGAACACCCCCAGGGCTCGCCAGAATTCTGGATGATGGTTGAGATTAATCATGGCCACCACGAGGTGGCCCGCAATGCCTTGAGCCACTCTGCGCGTGTAAGCCACGCTTTCGTCCAGGGTATTCAGGAGCTCGTGTGCCTTGTCCAGCAGGGCCAACCCTGCGCTCGTGAGTTCCACGCTGCGCTTGTCGCGAATGAAAAGCGGATAGCCGATGTGTTCTTCCAGCCGTTTGATCGCCTGACTGAGCGGAGGTTGTGCCATGTGCAGTCGCTCTGCGGCGCGGCTGAAATG
Organism: Pseudomonas taetrolens; assembly: GCF_900475285.1. Classification (NCBI taxonomy): domain Bacteria; kingdom Pseudomonadati; phylum Pseudomonadota; class Gammaproteobacteria; order Pseudomonadales; family Pseudomonadaceae; genus Pseudomonas; species Pseudomonas taetrolens. Next base: position 3,002,050 of record NZ_LS483370.1, read on the forward strand.
CAGCTCCTCGGCAACAACCACAAACTGTCGTAACAGGCGAGTCTCAATCATTACGTCTGCTCTCGGTGTCTTGTCCATATGCCGGGTCGTGGCGCAATGGCTGAGTCAGGGTAGCAAAGGTTTTCTCGCGAGGTTTGCCGGCGCAAACCGGCCCCTCCCCCTTCATGTCCCACGTCTGTGCAGGGCTATTTTTCCGGTTTTCCTCTTGAGAGATCCGGTGCCGATGGCGCTCAGCATTTTCTGAAACTTTGAACACTCTATGTGGCGCGCAGCAGGGCAGGATGCGACTCGACGAAGCGCGTCGCTGAGGGCACTGAGTCGCGCGATGGTACGGTCCAGCTCGTCTGCCTTTTGGTTAAGCCGCTGGCGATCGATGTCAGGTTGACCTTCCGGGCCGAGCATGGCGACGAGTTCGTCCAGTGAAAATTCCGCCGATTGCCCGAGCACGATCAAGGAAAGTCGCTGGAGTACATCGGCATGAAACACACGACTCAGGCCACGACGACCTATCGAACTGATCAGACCTTTCTCTTCGTAGTAACGCAGCGTTGAAGCCGGTAGACCGGAACGTCGTGCCACCTCGCCAATATCCAGCTCTTTCATGCTTGACCTCAAGTCGACTTGAACCTGCAGACTGCTCGAATCAAACCGCCAAAACAGGTTCAAGGCAAGGAGCAATACCATGGAAGCACTTGAGACAGCACTGCGCATTCTGTTTGTTGGAATGGGGGCCACGCTGATCATGGATGTATCGGCTTTTATTCAAGCACGCGTGTTTGGCCTGTCGTCCCCTGACTATGCTCTGGTCGGGCGTTGGCTGGGCCACATGCGGCAAGGGCGGTTTCGGCATGCCGCGATTACAAAGGCGGCGCCTGTCAGGAACGAACGTCTGATGGGGTGGGTGTTCCATTACGCTACGGGCATTGTCTTCGCGATGGTGCTGATCGGTGCTCAAGGCCTCGGGTGGGTATGCAAGCCGACGCTGCTGCCTGCACTGGTGACGGGATTTGTCAGTGTGATTGCGCCCTTCTGCATCATGCAGCCCGCGTTCGGGCTCGGCGTTGCCGCGTCGAAGACCGCGGCGCCTAACGCGGCCAGGCGCAGAAGCATGATTGCGCACCTGACGTTCGGACTGGGGCTGTTTGTGGCGGGATGGCTGTTGATGCTGCTCGTTCCGGCATCGTCATGCCTGAGTTGAGGGCTTTGGCGGGGATGATCAAGCACATTGCCTGTTTACGCAAAAGACACGCGTGTGAGACGTTGAGGTCACCCAACTGACCAAGGAGGATCATGGACGTTCGATCGACGCAAACAACTGACTGGAAGCGGCTCAAGCAAATCCGGCTCGCTGCACTTCTGGACGCCCCAATGGCATTTGGCGTGAGTTATGAAACCGCCGCCCGCTACGCTGACCAGCAGTGGCAACAAAGAGCCTCATCCAGCGGAACGGAATTCTGGCTTGCCTTCGAGAGCGACCGGCCCGTCGGCATGGTCGGTGCCGCTGTCAGCAGTACGAACCGCTATAACTTGATCGGCATGTGGGTTGAGCCCGCTGCACGGGGCTCTGGCGCGGCAACACAGCTGGTAGACGCCGTGAAAGCGCGGGCGTTGGAAAAAGGGCTTAATCGCGTTTTTCTCGACGTCTGCCCTGACAATGCAAGGGCCGCACACTTCTACCTGAAACAAGGTTTTGTTTTTCTGGATGAATGGGAGCCGTTAGAGAGTCATCCCCATATCACGCTGCAGACAATGCGCTGGACCGGCGATTAAGGGGCTTTCGCCCGGGTCCCGGGATTCATGTCACGAAAAAACATCCGGCGATAATCAGAAGGTGATGTACCGAGGTGAACGCCAAACTGTTGCCTTAACGATAATGGCGTGCCGAAGCCTGATTCGCCCGCGATGCATTCGATGGGCAAGTCGGTGGTTTCCAGCAGCTGTTGCGCTCTGGCAACCCGTTCAGCGTTCAACCAGCTGGACACGGTACTGCCCGTGGCCTCCTTGAAGCGGCGAGTAAATGTTCGTCGACTCATCTTTGCCCTTTCGGCAAGGACATCAAGCGACAGCTGGCTTGCCAGGTTGGCTCTTGCCCACACCAACACATCGGACAAATGGGTCTCGGTCGCAAGCTGGGGTACCAGGTGCTCTACGTACTGTGCCTGGCCACCCAGCCTGTGGGGCGGGGTCACCAGCATTTTTGCGGCGCGGTTCGCCGCATCGGCGCCGTTGCGCTGACGGACCAGATGCAAGCAGCAGTCAATCGCGGCCATGGTTCCCGCCGAGGTCACGATGTTGTCGGCACTGACGTAGAGTACTTCGGGACGAAATCGGGCCTGCGGGAAACGTCGCGCGAATGTGTCGCGGGCCATCCAGTGCGTTGTGGCTTCTTTGTCATCAAGCAGGCCGGCATCCCCCAGTACGAAGGCACCCAGGCACAAACCCACGATCAGTTTGCCTTCGCTGTTGGCGAGTTGCAGCGCTTGCACAAGCGGCGCTGACGCGACGTCCGCGGGATCGCTCCAGGCCGGAATGATGATCACGTCAGATGCCCGCATCAGCTCCAGCCCGTGTGAAACAGCGATGCCGATCCCCTGGTCGCTCTCAACCATACCCGGCACTTCGGCACAGTAGCTGACCTGGTACGCAGGCTCACCGGTTGTAGCCTCCACGGCGCCCAACACAATCCCGGGGACAGAAAGATGAAACATGCTCACGCCGTTGAAGGCCAGAACAGCAACACGTATGGAGGGCATTGGCCTGCCTCTGTGCGTATGAGCAATGGCCCGATTATATCGAAATATGTCATTCGGGCCACTGTTGGCCATTCAGGTGCCGGGCAAGAATAGGGCTAACGAAGAATCAACAAGGTTTATCCAATGAAATTCCGCACACTCCCGCTGGCCTATCGAGGCTCGCGTCGAGATACCGGAAGACGGTGCAACACTGACGTTTTAATCAGGTGACAGTGCGGCTGCAGCGCTGCTCAGGCCATGACCTGCAGCCGCCCCCTCACCTTAACCAAGAGTCAGGAGAGTGTTTATGAAACGTGGTCTTATTGTTGTTGATCTGCAAAACGAGTACCTGCCCACTGGCAAACTGCCGTTAACCGGTATTGAGGCCGCTGTTGCGAAGGCGGGCCGGGTCATGACGGATGCCCGGCGTACAGGCATTCCCGTTTTTCATGTCCAGCACGAATCGGACAACGACGGTGCGGGTATTTTCGTCAAGGGATCCATCGGTGCGCAGATTCAGGCAGCCGTAGCACCCGATGGCGAAGAACCCGTCATCGTTAAACACCACATCAATGCCTTCCGGGAAACCGACCTCAAGCATCAGCTGGAGGCATTCGGGATCGAGGAGATCGTCGTCGTAGGTGCAATGAGCCACATGTGCATCGACGCGGTGGTGCGCGCTGCGGCGGACATGGGCTACCCGGTGACGGTGCTGCATGATGCCTGCGCGACCCTTGATCTGGCCTTTAACGGTGTGACGGTGCCTGCAGCACAGGTCCATGCCTCGATGATGGCCGCGTTCGAGTTTGGTTACGCTCGCGTCAGATCGGTGGAGCAATACCTTTCGGTTTAGATGCCCTGCACAGGACCGCCCGGGCGCCAGATCACGATGAGACGGGTGCCCGGTGACTTTCACCCCCCACGCCCCCCAATGCGCGTGTATCAACTACATTTGAATGACTCTGCATAAAAGCCATAACAAGACGGAGAAATTCCCATGCGAGTAACAAGCCGCTTTACCCTTCTGGTGGCCGCCGTTCTGGCTGCCGCGAGCCCTGCACATGCCGCCCCCGTGTTTATCAACATCCTGACCGGAGGCACCAGCGGGGTGTATTACCCGATTGGGGTTGGACTGTCGCAAATCTACAGTGACGGTATCCCCGGGGCGAAAACCTCGGTGCAAGCCACCAAAGCGTCAGTGGAAAACTTGAATTTGCTGCAAGCCGGCCGCGGAGAGCTCGCCCTGGCACTGGGTGACTCGGTCGCAGATGCCAAGAACGGTGTCGAGGAAGCAGGCTTCAAGGCCCCGCTCACCAAGCTCAGGGCCATTGCCGGCGCCTACCCCAACTACATTCAGATTGTCGCTAGCCAAGAATCGGGGATCAAAACGCTGGCGGACCTCAAAGGCAAGACCCTATCGGTAGGTGCACCTAAATCCGGCACCGAGCTGAACGCCCGGGCAATCCTCAAAGCTGCCGGACTGACGTACGAAGACATGAGCAAAGTGCAATACCTGCCGTTCGCCGAATCGGTCGAATTGATCAAGAACCGGCAACTCGACGCCACTTTGCAGTCTTCGGGCCTGGGCATGGCCGCGATTCGTGACCTGGCCTCCGTCATGCCGCTGAACTATGTCGCCATTCCTGCGGAGGTAGTCGCGAACATTGGCAATCCTGCTTATCAGAGCGCAATGATTCCAGCCAATACCTATGACGGGCAAACTCAGGCAGTGCCGACCGTTGCGATCACCAATATCCTCGTGACGCGTGCGGACGTGCCAGATGAGATGGCCTACGAGATGACCCGTTTGATGTTCGAAAACCTCACCCGCCTGGGCAACGCTCACTCCGCGGCAAAAGATATAAAGCTCAGCAATGCCGCCAAAAGCCTGCCTATCCCGCTGCATCCTGGAGCCGAGCGTTATTACAAGGAAAAGGGAGCCTTGTAACGCAGCAAGACGCAGTGGCGCGAGTCGCCGCTGCGCTTGCAGACCAAGCTTCTTTTGATCAGTGGACTTAAGGCAGGCACCCCATGAGTGAAGGTCATCACGGTATTCCCGCGAACCCACGAGACTGGCCAAAAGCCTTGTTTTATGTGGCGTTGGCATTTTCGATCTTTCAAATCGTCACCGCTGCGTTCTCGCCGGTTTCGAGCCAGGTATTGCGGGCCATACACGTCGGTTTTTTGCTCTGGGTCGTATTTCTGAGTTACCCGGCTTACGGACACACTCGTCCGTGGCAGCCATTGGCCTGGATACTCAGCCTGGCCGGGATTGCCACCGCGCTGTACCAATGGGTATTTGAAGGCGATCTGATCCAGCGCTCAGGCGACCTGACACCCGCCGATACGGTAATCGGCCTGATATTGATCGTCCTGGTGTTCGAGGCAGCCCGCCGGGTCATGGGCATTGCCCTGCCGATCATCTGCGGCCTGTTCCTGGCCTATGGTTTGTTAGGGGAGCACCTGCCCGGTGATCTGGCGCACCGTGGGTATGGCTTCGATCAGATCATCAACCAGCTTTCGTTCGGCACCGAGGGGCTCTACGGAACCCCGACTTATGTATCCGCCACCTACATCTTTCTGTTCATCCTGTTTGGCGCCTTTCTCGAGCAGGCCGGAATGATCAAGCTGTTCACAGACTTTGCCATGGGGCTGTTCGGCCACAAGCTGGGCGGGCCGGCCAAGGTGGCGGTCGTCTCGTCCGCGCTGATGGGAACCATCACCGGTTCGGGTATTGCCAACGTGGTCACCACGGGGCAATTCACCATTCCCCTGATGAAACGCTTCGGCTATCGGGCCGCGTTTGCCGGAGGCGTAGAGGCCACTTCCAGCATGGGCAGCCAGTTGATGCCGCCGGTGATGGGCGCTGTCGCGTTCATCATGGCGGAAACCATCAACGTGCCGTTCGTTGAAATTGCCAAAGCGGCACTGATTCCCGCCCTCCTCTACTTCGGCTCGGTCTTCTGGATGGTTCATCTGGAGGCCAAGCGTTCCAACCTCAAAGGGTTATCCAAAGATCAATGCCCCAGCGCCCTGGGGGCTGTCAAGAAAAGCTGGTACTTGCTCATCCCCTTGCTCGTGCTGGTTTATCTGCTGTTTTCCGGGCGCACGCCCTTGTTCTCCGGGATGGTCGGACTGGCGCTCACGGCCATCGTGATCCTCGGCTCGGCAATCATCCTCAGGGTGTCGAACTTCGCCTTGCGCTGCGCCTTCTGGATCGCGTTGGGCGTGCTGTGCGTCGGCTTTTTCCAGCTGGGAATCGGTGTGATCTTTGCGGTCATCGCGGTATTGGTGGGCGTCTGCTGGTGCCTCAAAGGTGGCCGCGACACCCTGACTGTCTGCCTTTACGCACTGGTGGATGGTGCACGCCACGCCGTACCTGTAGGGATAGCCTGCGCGTTGGTCGGGATCATCATTGGCGTTGTGTCGTTGACCGGGGTGGCGTCGACTTTTGCGGGTTATATCCTGGCGATTGGCCGGGACAACCTGCTGCTGTCACTGATTTTGACGATGATCACCTGCCTGGTACTGGGCATGGGCATCCCGACTATTCCCAACTACATCATCACCAGTTCGATCGCCGCACCGGCGCTGCTGGAACTGGGCGTGCCGCTGATTGTGTCGCACATGTTCGTGTTCTATTTCGGCATCCTCGCTGACCTCACGCCTCCGGTCGCACTGGCCTGTTTTGCGGCCGCACCGATAGCCAAGGAGTCCGGTTTCAAGATCAGTCTATGGGCGGTGCGGATCGCCTTGGCAGGTTTTGTCATTCCGTTCATGGCCGTCTATAACCCGGCACTCATGTTGCAAGGTGACAATCTGTGGATGACCGCCTACATGCTGGTCAAGACAACCCTGGCTGTCGGCCTGTGGGGCATGGCGTCTACCGGGTATCTGCAACAGAGCATGCCGATATGGGAGCGTCTGCTGAGTTTTAGTGCCGGGGCCATGCTGGTGGTGGCGCTACCGCTCACCGATGAAATCGGCTTCGTAATGGGCGCGATGATTATCGGGCACCACATTTGGCGCTCTCGTCAGTCTCGCCTGGCCAACGCATGATCGGCTTGTGCCTGGGCCTTGCAGGTGTTGTCTGGGCCCAACTCCCCGTTTCCAGCTTCACGCTGGCGTGGAACCACACGGTCGAAAAAATCCGTTGGGAGGAAGACTACCGCGTCACTGAACAGGGCCTGGTGCTGGAACAGGCCCGGATTCGCGGAAGCGGCGCTGGCATGGAGATACCGCAGGATGCCCGACTGGAAAACGGCAGCTGGCACTACCAGCGTCAGTTGCCGCCGCTTCAGCCCCTAAGCCTGGGACGAGCGCCCGAGGCCGGTGACTACCAACTGTGCTTCGATGACGCGTGCCACTGGATGAGCCACTGGGTCGGACCACCCAATCGCCAGCAGGCGTTCATAGCGCTTTGGCCGTGCACCTCAGACTGATACGGTCCGTGTCTCCCGTTTATTTGGCCAGCGGAATCCGCTGCGTATTTCAAGCTGATATCATTCAGGCATTTACCGTGCCGAGCAGAGAAACATGAATCGCCGCAAGAAAATCACGCAGCTATTGAAGGCTCACGCCAAAAAAGCGAGTGCCAAACTGGCCCCTGCGAGCAAGTCTAAATACATCAGCAAAGCTGACCGGTTGAAGCTGGCGGAAGAAGCAACTCCTGACGCCATCGTGCCGGCCGAGAGCTGATTTAGAAAAGCCTGGCGGCTTCGCGCCAGCGCCCTCCCCAAGCCTTTGACTTACGCTGCAAAACCTGCAAAATCGGCGGCTTTTTTCGACAGGAAGTCTCCATGCAACGGATTGTAATTCTGGGTAATGGCGGTAGCGGAAAGTCTACCCTTGCGCGTGCCCTCGGTCAGCGTCTGGCCCTGCCCGTGGTGCACCTGGACACACTGTTCTGGGAGCCCGGTTGGGCCGAGCCTGACGCTGAACAGTTCCGCACGCGGGTCAGCGAAGCAATCGCAACCGACACATGGGTTTGTGAAGGCAACTATGCACGGCGCACCTTCGACCTGCGCCTGCCCCGTGCCGACCTGATCATCTGGCTCGATACACAACGGCTTACCTGTATGACCCGCGTGGTGATGCGCAGTATCACTAACCACTCTCGCCCTGACCTTGCCGCAGGTTGTGCAGAAAAGTGGGACCGGGTCTTCCTTAAGTATGTATGGCGTTTCGATCGTGACTACCGCCCGGGCATCGAGGCGATACGCTTGGCCATAGGCCCGCAGATTCCTGTCGTTCACTTGCGAGGCAACCGGGATGTCGCCGCATTTCTCGATAGCTTGCCTGTAACGTCTGAGGCCTGTCCTGGGTAGACCCCGGCAGCCGACCCATTGTCTGTCAGACCTTGCAGGTCAGCCAGGCGCCCCAGAACAAACTGCTGAAAAACCGGGTCGCGTCGCCGAATCCGGCTTCATGCAGCAGCTGTTGAACGGCGGCCTCGGAATGTGGAGGGTCGGCGCCCTGGAGAATCTTCCCGAGCCTGGCCTTCACTTCATCGGCGCTGGCACCCTGCTGCCGCCAACGTTGACCCCAGGCATCGAGCAACAGCGGCTGGCTGGCATAGGCGTATTGGTTGCCCGCCACCACCAGCGGCGCACCGGATTTCAGAAGTACCTGAATGGATTGCAGAAGCGCCCCCTTGGCCTCATCGCCCGGCACATGGTGGAGCACACCGATCAAGGTGGCCGCGTCATATCGCCGGTCTGCGGGCAGGTCATGAACATGGCCAAGCTGCATGTCCACGCGTGCAAGCAATCCGCTTGCCTTTAACTGCTGCGCTGCGGCTTCCAGCATCGGCTCGGAAGGGTCGACGGCCGTGAAACGCCAACCCGGTTCCAGCGCTGCCATCGCGATAATTTCTTGGGCCGTGCCTCCAGCGCCGACCACCAGAACATTGGCCGTGGGCACGTTGCCAAGGCTTGCCGCCAGCATGCATGCCGCCAACTCATGGCAGGCGTCATATCCCGCCAAGGCAATACGACTCTGCCTGGCGTACTCATTGGCCCGTGAGGCATCAAATTTTGATGAGGTGTGGGTAGAGGATGATTTCAAGAGGATTCTCCCTGTCGTCAGGCAACACTACGCCAGCCATTCAAATAATAAAAATTCATTAAATTTATATAATGCATTCCGTAAAGGAATAAAAGCACAGCTCCGTGAGCCCTGCATTATTCGGCGGTTGACTATAATTGCTGGTTCAGTGAAGCGTTCCGATGCCAGCAGGCCGGGTAATGGCAGTGCGTGCGATCCGTCTGCCTGCCCTATTTTGTCGATCGCTCAAGAGGGCGGAGCAATGTCTACAGAACAAACCGCAAGCGCTGAGACTCATGACCTGATTATTTCCCGCGTGTTAAACGCGTCGCGTGCCGCGTTATGGCAAGCATGGTCCGAGCCGGAGCGGCTCAGGGAATGGTGGTGCCCCAAGCCCTGGACGACCGAGGTTCTCGCCTTTGACTTGCAGCCGGGTGGCGCTTTCCACACCCTCATGAGCGGCCCTGATGGCCAGACCAGTGATAACCCCGGCAGTTTCCTGCACGTCATTCCCCAATCGTGCCTGGTTGTCACCTCGATGCTGACCGCTGGATGGCGCCCTGCTACACCGTGGCTTGGGTTCACTGCAATTATTACGATGACCGACGAAGGCACTGGATGCCGTTACGACGTCAAGGTCATGCACCCCGATGATGCGACACGGGAGCGTCACGAAAAGATGGGCTTCTTTGAGGGCTGGAATTGCGTAATTGACCAGCTTGAAGCGTTTGCATCAAAGCCGCGTTGACCCTGAATCAACGATTAACGCAGCAACTCGACGAGATAAGCAGGTGCTCACGGATGGTTGCACCTGCTCTCTGACGGACTGAAATTCGACGTGTTCAACAGCATGTCCTCTCTGTCTCTTATCTGGACAGGCTTGCACTATACATATGGATATCCGTATATTCGGACAACCATATATATTGAGTCGCACCTCCCATGCTAAACCCGGCCGCCCTCTTCAAATGCCTGTCTGACGAAACCCGTGCACGGGCCACTCTGCTCATTGCCCGTGAAGGTGAGCTATGCGTGTGTGAGCTGGTCTGCGCCCTGGACGATAGCCAGCCGAAAATATCCCGCCATCTCGCTCAGCTCCGTGGGTGCGGGTTGCTGCTCGACCGTCGTCAGGGTCAGTGGGTGTACTACCGTCTCAATCCCGAATTGCCGGAATGGGTACGGGCCGTGCTGCAGACAACCCTGAAGGCCAACGCCGAATGGCTGGAAGCCAACACGGTTCGGCTCAACGCAATGGGCGACCGCCCTCTTAACACCACTGCCTGCTGCTGATCCAGCGCCCGTCGAGACTTCTCATGCTCATTGCATTCGCCATTTTTTTATTCACCCTGATATTGGTCATCTGGCAGCCCAAAGGCCTCGGTGTCGGCTGGAGTGCCTCGCTGGGCGCGGTGTTGGCACTGATTGCCGGCGTCGTGACCCTGGATGATATTCCGCTGGTGTGGAGCATTGTCTGGAACGCCACCGCCACGTTTATCGCCGTCATTATCATCAGCCTGCTACTCGACGAAGCCGGTTTTTTCCAATGGGCAGCCCTGCATGTGGCACGTTGGGCCAAGGGCGACGGGCGACGCCTGTTCATTTTCACCGTGCTGCTGGGTGCGGGTGTCAGCGCACTGTTCGCCAATGACGGCGCGGCTCTGATCCTGACCCCCATCGTTATTTCGATATTACTCGCGTTACGCTTTTCTCCCGCCTCCACCTTGGCATTTGTCATGGCGGCCGGGTTTATTGCCGACACTGCCAGCCTGCCGCTGGTGGTATCGAACCTCGTCAACATCGTGTCGGCCGACTACTTTGGCCTGGGGTTCAGCGAGTACGCATCGATCATGGTGCCGGTCAACTTCGTTGCCGTGGGCGCCACACTGGTCGTGCTGTACGGGTTTTTCCGCCGTGATATCCCCCGGCACTATTCGCTGGACGACCTGCCGGATCCACGACTCGCCATACGCGATCCCCTGACCTTTTTCGTCGGCTGGCTTGTATTGATCCTGTTGCTGGTCGGGCTGTTCGCACTGGAGCCATTGGGCGTTCCGATCAGCGCCATTGCGGCGGTCTGCGCTGCCCTGTTGCTCGCTGTGGCAGGGCGCGGCCATGTCATTTCAACCCGCCGTGTACTGCGCGAGGCACCCTGGCAAGTTGTGACCTTCTCGCTGGGCATGTACCTGGTGGTCTACGGGCTGAAAAATGCCGGCCTCACCACCTATCTGACGCTGGCCCTGAACCATCTGGCCGCCTTCGGTATCTGGGGCGCCACGCTGGGGACCGGCGTGATCATGGCCTTGCTCTCATCGGCCATGAACAACATGCCCGCGGTATTGCTGGGGGCACTGTCGATTCAAGCGAGTGATGCCAGCGGCGTGGTGCGTGAAGCCATGATCTACGCCAATGTCATTGGCTCTGATCTCGGCCCCAAAATCACCCCGATCGGTAGCCTGGCAACGCTGCTGTGGCTGCATGTTCTGGCGCGCAAGGGTATCCGCATTACCTGGGGTTACTACCTCAAGGTCGGCGTGATCCTGACCTTGCCGATTCTGCTCATCACCTTGTCTGCCCTGGCTTTGCGCCTGAGCATTTAATTCCTGTACCTGGCAAAGAGTAAACACCATGCGCGTTCTGTTTATGTGTACCGCCAATAGCTGCCGCAGCATTTTGTCCGAAGCGATGTTCAATCATCTCGCGCCAGAAGGCTTCCAGGCCGTCAGTTCCGGCAGTTTTCCCAAAGGCCAGGTGCTGCCACGCAGCCTGACCACGTTGCAAGAGGCCAGCATCGGCATCGAAGGGCTGAGCAGCAAAGGCAACGATGCTTTTCAGGACTGCCCGCCGGATATTGTAATTACCGTCTGCGGCAAGGCCGCCGGCGAAGCGTGCCCTGTGTACTTCGGCCCGGCACTCAAAGCCCACTGGGGGCTGGAAGATCCGTCTGAGGTGCAGGGCGACGAGGCCGCAGTCTCGGCGGCCTTTCACTCAACCCTGTCGCGTATCGAAACACGCTGCCGGGCATTCTTCGCCCTGCCCTTTGCCCAACTGGATCGCGCCGCCTTACAGCGGGAACTCGACCGCATCAGCACCTTGTAACCGGAGCCTGCCATGCTGCCCAATCTCGACACCTCATTGATTCACCCCGAAACCCGTGACGGCGACGGCCCGCACAAACCGCGAATCCTGCTGCTGTACGGCTCGACTCGCGAGCGCTCGTTCAGCCGCCTGCTGACCGAAGAAGCCGCCCGCTTGCTCGACCACCTGGGTGCCGAAACACGGATCTTCAACCCCTCGGGCCTGCCGCTGCCGGATGACGCCCCCACCGACCACCCGAAAGTCCAGGAGCTGCTCGAACTGATGCAGTGGTCTGAGGGGCAGGTCTGGTGTTCACCGGAGCGCCATGGCTCCATGTCTGCCGTGTTCAAGGCGCAAATAGACTGGGTGCCGCTGGCGTTAGGCGCGATACGCCCGACCCAGGGAAAAACACTCGCGGTGATGCAGGTCAGCGGCGGCTCCCAGTCCTTTAACGTGGTGAACCAACTGCGCGTGCTGGGCCGCTGGATGCGGATGTTCACGATCCCCAATCAGTCTTCCGTGCCGAAGGCCTATCTGGAATTTGACGAAGAGAACCGCATGAAACCCTCCGCACTGTACGACCGGGTGGTGGATGTCATGGAAGAACTGGTGAAGTTCACCCTGTTGCTGCGGGATCGACCGGATCTGGTTGACCGGTATTCGGAGCGCAAGGAGTCAGCGGAAGAACTGACCCGGCGGGTCAATCAGCGTTCCATTTGAATGCGGAGAAGCGCTTGAGGGCATGATCACGAACCTGCCCTCCTGCCGCCGCGGAACCGAGCTATACCAGCATGGTCAGCCAGGCCGACGTCAGCAGCAGAACGGCCAATGCACGGTTCATGTGCCTGAATGCCCGTGGCGAACCAAAAGCCCGGGCACTGCCCACGCCGAGTAATGCCCAGAGCGTCATGCACGGCAACGAAACCAGTAGAAACACCAACGACAACATCGCCAGCCGCACGGTCTTGTCGCCGCCCCCGACAAACACGCTCGCCACCGCCACCGCCATCATCCAGACCTTGGGGTTGACCAATTGCAGGGTGGCGGCACCGAACACGCCAAGTCCCTCGCCACGCGAGGCGGCCGGCTCCAGGGATGGCGACGCGCTTTGAAATATCTGCCAGGCCAGCCAACTCAACCAAAGCACCCCGACCCAGGCCATCACCTGCTGCACCCGCGCAAAGCGCAGCAGTGTCTCGCCCATGCCGAGCCCTACGGCAAACACTATCAGCGCCGCCGCCAGGCATGCTGAAAAAATGATCGGCAAGGTGGCACTCAGTCCGCGCCGCGAACTGTGGCTCAACACCAGAATATTGGTCGGCCCCGGGGTAATCGAGGCGACGAATGCAAACAACAGAAAAGGCAGCAACGACTCCACGGTTCAGACTCCCTGAAGGCGCAACAGCAGCGCAGGAATGATTGATGAAAACAGCATGGCATGACTCCTTGATCAAACAGGAAGCCATGGTCACGGATCAGCGGGATTCAGTCTGGAAGGTTTGAGCAGCGCTTGCGGTAATCCGCTGGAGTAAGCTGATAAGCACGACGGAACCAGCGCCCCATATGGCTTTGATCAGCAAAACCGAGCGCACTGGCCACCTGCGCGGGTGAACCACCCCGCGCCAGCAACTGCCGGGCCTTGGCCAGGCGCAGCTGGATCAGATACGCGTGAGGCGCCAAGCCAAAGGCGGCCTTGAAGGCCCGGGTCAAGCGAAAGCGATCAACACCACAGGCTTGGGCCACATCATCCAGCCCGATGTCCTCGTAGGCATGAGCATGCAGATAGTCACGCGCAACCTGAGCCACCAACGGCAGGCGCGGATCAACGCCCTGGCGTTTGCGCCAGTCAAGGTGACACGTCAGCGAACCCAGCAAGGCATCGAGCGCGCTCTGGCGCACGATGCGCAAGTCACCTTCATGGAGCACCTGGAAGGCTTGATAAATGGCAGTGGCCAGGCCCGGGTCCTGGCTCAGGGTGTCGGCAAAGCCAGGCTGACTGTTGGCCGGAGCGTCTTCAAACAACGCGAACACCTCCCGCTCCAGCCAGCGCGGATCGAGATAAAGCATGGAGTAAGTGAACCCCTCGTCAGTCGGCGCATGTCCGTCATGGATCTCCCCCGGCTCCAGCATGAATACCTTGCCCGGAGTACTGAGGTGACGAACCCGTCGGCAATTGAACTGCTGCACCCCCTGCTCGGTCACCCCCACCAGAAAGCTGTCATGCCAGTGCGGATCGTAGGCATGCCCCTGAAAATGAGCACGAATCGACTCAATCCCGGTATCGGCATCCTGGGAAAGCTCGATCCAGTTGCGCTTATCCATGGAAAGCTCCAAAGGCGATCGTTCAGCGTTGAAGTGGGCGAACCACTACGTTACCGCGCTTTGGAAAAAACCGTTTAGAAGATTTGTGCAGGTGCTGCGATTCTGAAAGGGAGATAGAAACCCTGGTGATGTGGTCAGTCCCCATTGCATGGCGCGTCCCTGCGCCAGGCCAACTCAGAAGCTGTACTTGGCGGTCAGCAGCAGGTTGCGGGGACTGCCGTAGGTGTCGCCCCCATACTTCACGGAGTTGGAGATGGACGAGTAGTACTCGCGGTCGAAAATGTTGTTGGCGTTGAGCTGCAGGTCCAGGTGCTGGCTGACCCGATAACCGGCCATCAGGTCGGTTGTGGCGTAGGCACCCTGCTTGAGCCGGTAGTGGCTGCCATCGAGCAGTTCGACGTCGTTGTACATGCGGCTCTGCCAGGAAATGTTGCCGCCGATACGCAGTTTTTCCAGCGGGCCCTGGAAGTGATAGACCGTGGACATCTTGAACATGTGCTCTGGCGTGTCAGTGTCAAAGCGCTGGTTCTCGTTTTGCGGGTTGGCGGCATCCTTGAGGGTGTGCACACGGGCGTAGGTATAGCCACCGCCTACCTGCCAGTTCTCGGTCAAGGCGCCTTGCAGTTCGAAGTCGATACCCTGGCTGCGAATCTCACCGGAGGCCTCATAGCAGGAAGACTGCGGGCAGTCCGGTACGAACACCTGCACGGCGCGATTTTCCTGGTCGATGCGGAACAGCGCCAGGCTCGCATTCAGCCCGCCGTCGAAGTACTCACCCTTGATGCCCACTTCGTAGTTCTTGCCAATAATCGGCTTGACCGGCGTCGCGGAAATGTCCTTGGAGCTCTGCGGGGTGAAGATATCGCTGTAACTGGCGTAGACCGAGTGATGATCGTCCAGATCGTAGATCAGGCCTGCGTAGCGGGTGACGTTACGGGTGACCTTGTAGTCGCCTTCGGCATCCCGGTTATCGTATTCATACCAGTCCAGGCGTCCGCCGAGGATCAACTTCAACGGGTCGGCCAGGCTCAGGCGAGTGGTCATGTACAAACCTTCCTGAGTGGTCACTTCGCGGACATTGCCCGTGTGCACGAAGTCCGGTTTGCCAGCATTGATCGGCCAGTTGGTGTCGTACGGGGCGTAGTCGCGGGTGTCCATGTCGTAGATGCGCTTGCTGGCCCCCACCACCAGTTCATGGGTACGCCCGAATGCTTCGAAAGGACCACTGGCAAACGCATCCAGGCCAGCCTGGTTTTCATCGTAAGCAGACTGATAGACCGTGCGGGCCAGTGTGTTGTCGACCCAGCGCGACTGGTAAGAGCCGGTGAACAGCGCGTTCTGTTCGGCGTAATTGGCGTTGAGCTGAAGCTGCCAGCCATTGGCGAGATAATGACGGAGCTCGGCAAAAACCGTGTTGATCTCCTGGTCCTTGTTCTCCCAGTCAGTGCCGGGATTGTACGAACGCGGCAGGTCCAGATGATGGCCATCCAGGCCGATCATCGAAGCGCCCCAGAAGTAATTGGTCTTGTCCTTCTGGTGCGAAAAACCCAGGGTCAGAGTGGTGTCATCGCTGAGGTCGGCTTCGGTGACCGCATAGAACAGACCGTGCTGCTCTTCTGCCCCATCGACAAAGCTGTTGGCGTCACGATAAGACGTCACGACCCGGCCACGCAGGGTGCCATTGTCATTGAGCGGGCTGGAGGCGTCGAGTTCGCCGCGGTAGTCGTCCCAGCTTCCGGCGGCTCCGGTCAGGGTGACTTTCTGCTCGGCCAGTGGCCGTTTGCGCACCAGGTTGATGGCCGCCGAAGGGTTGCCTGCACCGGTCACCAGGCCTGTGGCGCCGCGCACTACCTCAACCCTGTCGAACATCGCCAGGTTCGGCTGGGCGCCGACAATCGCGCCTTGGTAGCCGCTCGGGATACCGTCGTACATCAGGTTGTCGATGTCGAAACCGCGGGCCGAGTATTTCTGTCGGCCCGGTCCGCTGGAAAAATCGAGAAACAACCCAGGGGTAGCCTTCACCACGTCGTTGATGTCAGTCATTGCCAGATCGTCCATGCGCTGACGCGTAATGACGGTGACGGCCTGTGGCGTTTCGCGCATCGTCATCGGCAGCTTGGTCGCCGTCGACATTGAGCCAGTGGTGTAGGAACTGGAACCTTCGGTAGTGCTGCCCAGTTGAGTGCTGGTGACTTCAGTGGCGCCCAGTTCCAAAGTCGTCGACCCGGTTTTCTCCTGCCCTGCACTGCTGTCTTCAGCCAAGGCCGGCGTCAGAGTAGCCATGCAAATGGCCACGGCCAAAAGATCACGCGAAGGGTTGAAAAAACGCAGCGGTGTGACGCACGACATAGGTGAGATCCCGATATTGTTAATATATAGACATAATGATTATGCGAATCATTAACAATTATTGTCTCAGGATTTGTTGCCGTGAAAAAGCGCGGTATGCAAAAAAGCTGTGATCAGGGGGAGAAGCGTCGAGGGCGCTGCAGCGATTTCATCGCTAAAGCGCCACAGATTTTCGCTGAAAACTCACACAAGCGAGCCGTTTAAAAGGTCGCTTTGATCTGTAAGCCCACGGCCAATGCGTTGCCTCTTTTTTTGCCGGAGAACGCACCAGGCTCAATGTAATACTGCAGGTCAGGACGCAGCAGCAGCCAAGGGGTGACCTGCGCACCATAGTTAAGCTCAATCATCTGCTCGCCATTGTCGAGGTTGGCGATCATCTCGGATTCGCCGAAGCTGGTCGCCGCCGCTTCTTGTACATCCCGCGTACGCGAGTTGAGTACGGCTCGGCCGTAACCAAAGGAAATGCTGTCATGCGGGCGGCTGGCAAAAGGCTTTTGCTTGACCAACCCTACCGAGTACCAGCGGCGCATTGGCGAGGTGGCGGCGTTGCTGGTGGCCGCCTGGCCGAACAGACGCAGCACGCTTTCAGGGTCTTGCTCATCCCTCCAGATTGCCTGGTCCATCAACACGTAGGCCCCGGTGCGGTTGCTGCTTTTTTCTGTGCTGCCAATTTTTGGCGAGTCAGAGCTGTCGTAGTACCAGCCGACCTTGTATTGGCCATTGAGAAAGGCGCTGTTATTGAAGATGGCTTCCAGCGGCAGAATGGCCCCGGTGGAGTCGTGGCTGGGCATGGAAAACGCTTCGGAGGGAAGGCTGTTGTGCTCCGGGTTGACCTGGAATACCGCGGTTTGCAGCGTCAGTGAATCGTTGACGTCGTAACGCAACTCTCCACCCCAGTGAGCCGTCGGGTAGTTGCCCCACCCGCTGCCGCTGGACATGGTCAATGGGTGCGCACAAAAGCCGGCGCTCACAAAGTTGGTCAGGATCGGCATGCCACCAAAATCGGTGCCCATCACCATGTAACCGATTTTGGCAGACACGTCCGCAGAAAACAGATTGCGCTGGTAACTGAACTCGGTCAGTCGCGTGTATTCGCCACCGTAGTTTTCTTGCGCAGACAGGCGGTTGCCGAGCAAGTCTTCCGTGGCGCTATGGCCGCGACGGTCGTTAACCAGAATTTGCACAAATCCGGCGTCCGGGGTGTCGAGCAATTTACTCAGATCAAACCTGGCACCCACGCGTATTTGTTGCGCGTAACGCGTACCGCGCTTGATCCCGCCATGCAGGTTGGAAATCGTTTCAGAGCTGTAGTCACCGGTCAGCGTGATGCCCTTGTCAGCCAGTTTTTGGCGCTCACCGCCCCAATCGCCAGTAAGTGTCGAACGACTCATCAGATCGGATGAGTCAGCCAGTGCTGAGGACGGGCTCAAGATACACAGCGACAAACCGCTGCACAGGCTGGTGGTCAGCAGCGCGCGGAAAGATAAAAACATTGGGGAGTGCTCCGTTGCAAAAAATGTTGGTGCAGCGCTCAGCTACACGCTGGCAGGAAACTGGCCAGCTCTTGCTTTTCTGGCCTGATACCGTCGTGAGAACTGCAGTGTCAGCACCTGATCCCGGGCCGAGCTGGTCCCTCCTTGGGTGTACAAGGGGGTGTCCATGATCGGGCTTCTGACGGGATTGCAGGTGCTCGAAGCCGTTCGGATCCTCGCCTCACACGACTAACAGGGCCTGAAAGTAACAGGGCTGATGAATGTCGTCCGGTGGGAGCCGTAAGGCTAAGTTTATGCCGATGTTTTTTTGGATAAATCCAGGGAATTGATAAACATTGTTGGTGAGCCAGTAACAATCCGGCGGCCATCTCGGGGCCCTGGCTTCCAAAAATGGTGATCGCCTGATCTCAAAACCCCTTGCTTTTGAGATCACCTTGACGTCGAGTCAAGTGAAAACATGAAGAGGTCAGCAAACCCAGCGCCGCTCTGGATTATTACTATTTCACCAACAATGTTTCTCAAACCTTCGGATTTATCCAGCCCCCCCCCCGTATAAACTAACTCTGCGTCTCCAGCCCAACCTCGGAACGTCGAGCCAGCAGTGCACAGACAAACACCTCCTCCACGTTTCTTAGAGCCTTCAGCGTATCCATTGCGACTGCAGCCTCCTGCTGAGCTGATCTCCAATGCTCGCTTGCTGCCGGCACGACAGCAGCCAGGATTCCGACACGTGCCATGCCCAGCCCATTACGGCTCGAACTGAACATTCGATCCAGCTGTTCGCACACCGTGCGGGCAGTTTTGTATTCACCCACAGAGCATTCACGAAAATGACGAATGACAAACCATCTCAAACTGCAAGACGCTCAATGAGTACTATCGCGAGGGTGCTGTTTTCCCTGTTTGTATTTGCCGTGGCACTGGCTTTGATTTATGGCGGGATCAAACTGGTGGCGCTGGGCGGGTCAAGTTATTACTTGATCGCGGGCCTGGCTTATCTGGTTCTGGCAGCGCTCTTTCTGTTGCGCAAGCGCATTGGTCTCACGCTCTCCGTTGCCATATTCCTTGCAACCTGTGCCTGGGCCTTTTATGAAGTGGGTCAGTTCAGCTATTGGGAACTGCTGCCACGCCTGGTCATTCCGGCCATCATCCTGACACTCAGTCTGTGGGTCGGCGCCGCGTTGCCGGACACGTCCCTGAGCACCCGGCGCGTCGCTAACCGGTTCGGATTTGCCGTATTCCTGGCGCTGGTCGCGACATTCATCGCTGCGTTCTACCCCCACGGCGGGATCTCGAACCCGATCGCCGCCACTGACGCACCCAAGGCCGAAGAGCCCTCCAACGCCCCTGAAAACTGGGAGTTCTTTGGGCGTAATGCCTCGGGAACACGGTTTGCTCCTTACACCCAAATCACCCCGGACAACGTCAAGGACCTGCAGGTTGCCTGGACCTACAGAACAGGCCGCCGCACCACGGGTGCCGGCGCGGGTGTAGACGAAAACACGCCGTTGCAGATCGGCAACGTTCTGTACTCGTGCACACCGGAGAACCTGATTACCGCCCTGGACGGTGATACCGGGACCCTGCTCTGGAAATTCGATCCCAAAGCCAAAAGCGAAGAGCACGTGACTTGCCGCGGCGTGGGCTATTACGACATCGATAAAGACGACAGCCTGAGCGCTGAGGTCAAGGCGTCATATAGCAATGAACAGCAGTGCCGCCAGCGTATTCTGGTGTCGTCTGTAGATGCCCGTTTGTTTGCGCTTGATGCGCATACCGGCACCCTGTGCCCGAGCTTTGGTGACAACGGTTATGTCGATCTCAAAAAAGGCATGGGCCCGACTGAAAACAGCAAGCGCTATCACCCGACCTCACTGCCGGTTGTCATGGGCCACCTTACCGTGGTCGGTGGCTGGGTACGGGACATTGTGGCGGGCGAACCTTCCGGTGCCGTGCGCGCATTCGACGTTCTGACAGGTGCGTTGGTGTGGGCCTGGGACGTCGGTGCTCCAGAGGGCAAGAACACAGCGGCAGACGATCATCAGTTCGCTCTGGAGACGCCTAACGTCTGGACAATTCCGACCTACGATAAAGAGTTGAATCTGGTCTACCTGCCTACGGGCAATGGCCCGCCCGATTACTGGGGTGGTGATCGCAACCAGGTTAAAGAGAAGTTTGGCACGGCCGTCGTTGCAGTCGATGCATCAACCGGTAAAGCCAAATGGGTGTATCAGATCGTTCACCACGACGTCTGGGACTATGACCTGCCTTCGCAGCCTGTCCTCTATGACATCAAAAACGCCCAGGGCGAAAAGACGCCGGTCTTGATCCAGACCAGCAAGACCGGCAACATCTTTGTGCTCGATCGTCGTACCGGCAAGCCGGTTACAGAAGTTGAAGAACGCGCGGTTCCTACCTCTCCAGCCGCAGAAGGCGAGCACCTGTCGCCTACCCAACCGTTCTCGGTCGGGATGCCGACCATTGGTGTCGACCCGCTGACCGAAAAGTCGATGTGGGGCGTGACGACTTTCGACCAACTGTATTGCCGGATCATGTTCAAAGACTCCGTCTACCTGGGTCCCTTTACACCGCCAAGTGAAAAACCGTACATCGAATGGCCTGGCTTGCTGGGCGGTATGAACTGGGGTGGCATCTCCATCGACGAAAACACCGGCATGATGTTCGTCAATGACATGCGTATGCCGCTGCGGATGTCACTGGTCAAGAAGGAAGACACCAAGAAGTTCAACGTGTCGACCGATGAAGTCCCGGGTTTCATGGGAACCATTCGCCCACAAGTCGCCGGTATCTATGGCGGTGTGAAAATCGACATTCTGCAGTCGCCACTGGGCGTACCGTGCAACACGCCACCCTTCGGCAGCATGAGCGCCATTGACCTCAACACCCAGAAACTGGTCTGGCAGGTTCCATTGGGCACCGTCCAGGACACCGGCCCACTGGGGATCAAAACGCACATGCCAATCCCGCTGGGCATGCCAACACTGGGTGGCCCGACCTCAACGGCATCTGGTCTGGTGTTCTTCGCCGGCACCCAGGACTACTACCTGCGAGCGCTGGATTCAGCCACCGGCAAAGAAGTCTGGAAAGCCCGCCTGCCGGTTGGTGCGGTTGCAGCCCCGCTGATCTACAAATCCCCCACTACCGGGAAGCAATACGTGGTCATCTCCGCAGGTGGCATGAGCCACTCGCCTGATGTCGGTGACTACATCATTGCCTACGCATTGCCCGACAGCATCACCCAGAAATAACGCCTTGATTGACGTTAACTGAAATGGCCCGCCTGCTCCCCAGCAGGCGGGCTTTTTTGTGCCCGCCACGCGCCAGGCAAACTCGGCAGGTCTATTGCGGCCATTGTTCTAGCAGTATTGAGACGAACTTCTCTGCCGCCGGGGAGAGCGATGCCCCCCGACGGTAAACCAGTCCCAGCGACCGGTTCACCACCGGCTCTATCAACGGGACACTGACCAGGGTCGGGTGATCCCCCGCAGGCATTGCCAGGCTTGGCATTGCTGATACACCCAGCCCGGCTTCCACCAGCCCCAGAGAAGTAGACAAGTGCTGCACCTCGTAGAACCACTGTGGACGCCAGCTCAAACCTGACAAGGCGTGATCCAGCAGCATGCGGTTCCCGCTCAGGCGACCGACACCGATAAGCCGATAATCGCTGAGCTCAGACCAGGTGACTGAACTGCGCCCGGCCAGTTCGTGATCACGCCGACAGGCCAGGACAAAAGGTTCTATGACCAGTGGCACAAACTCAATGTCCGGATGCTGCCCACTCATCATGTTGATGCCAAAATCGGCCTCTCCACGCAGCACGGCTTCAAGCCCTTCATTCGCACTCAAGTCCAGCAAACGGATGCGGATTTTAGGGTAGCGCTCGTTATAGAGACGAATCACTGAGGGCAAGAAGTAGAAAGCAGCTGTGGGTATGCACGCCAAAGTCACCCTGCCGATCTGGCGCTCGGCCAGTTCGCGGATATTGAGAATCGACTCATCGAAATCGTCCAGTAACCGGCGTGCTTTGGGCAGAAAGTCCCGGCCTACACTCGTCAGGCTCACCTTGCGGGTGGTGCGATCAAGCAATGCCGTGCCCAACCCCTCCTCCAGCTTTTTGATTCGGCGGCTCAACGCCGGCTGAGAAAGATGCAGTGCATCTGCAGCTTCGTGAAAGCTGCCAAGTTCGGCGATCTTTACGAAAGATCGGATGTCGTTCAGCTCATAATCCATTTTTTGCCTCGTCAGCAAACCGGTTCAGATCAACCTCAGGCGCATATTTATCATGCGCAAAACGCAATAATGCCTCAAATCTTTGCATTGGAAACATCTTTAAAACATTGAGACTCTTGTTCCGCAAGCATCAATTACCTCGATTGATCAACAAGAGTCAGTGCAATGCAAAGAATTCCCTGTGTGCTAATGCGCGGCGGTACCTCCAAAGGCCCGGTATTCCTGGCCTGGGATCTGCCTGCAGCTGTTCAAGACCGAGATGAGCTGCTGCTCAATCTGATGGGCTCAGGTCATGAACTGGAAATCGATGGCATTGGCGGTGGCAGCCCGCAAACCAGCAAGGTGGCAATCGTCAGCCCTTCGCTGCACCCGGATGCAGATGTTGATTATCTGTTCGTGCAAGTGATGGTTTCTCAGCGTCGGGTAGACAGCGCTCCCAACTGCGGCAACATGCTGTGTGCGGTCGGCCCCTTTGCTATCGAACAGGGCCTGGTCAAGGCCAGACCCGGCGTAACCCGCGTACGGATTCGCAACTTGAACACAGGCACATTCGTCGATTCCGACGTGCAAACACCGGATGGCAAAGTCAGCTATGAGGGCGAAACCGCAATCGACGGTGTGCCCGGTACCGCGGCCCCGGTACAACTGACCTTTCTTGATGCGGCTGGCAGCAAGACCGGCAAGCTTTTCCCTACAGGCAACACACGGGATGTGATCGATGGCATTGCTGTCACCTGCATCGACATGGCAATGCCCATGCTGCTGGTTGAGGCAAGTCAATTAGGTAAACGGGGAGATGAAAGCCCCGCAGAACTGGATGCCGACAACGTGTTTCTGCAACGCCTTGAATCGTTGCGCCTTCAAGCGGGCATCGCAATGGGCCTGGGTGATGTCAGCGACAAAGTGATTCCTAAACCCGTTTTAGTGTCGCCGGCCAAAGCGGGCGGTACGATTCAGGTTCGCTACTTCATGCCCCACAACTGTCACCGCGCCCTTGCCATTACTGGCTCCATCGGTCTGGCCACTGCCTGCGTCATTGAAGGCAGCATTGTTGCGCACATGCTGGGAGACGTGAGCGTCCCGCGTCTCGACAAGGTGCGTATCGAGCACCCAAGCGGCGGGATTGATGTCGTATTGTCATACACCGGCGACAAGGGCGAGACCATCCAGGCCTCGGTGGTACGAACCGCACGCCGGCTTTTTTCCGGCTACGTCTACGCCACTGATTCTCAGAGACTGGCCGGGTAGACTCCTGCAGTCGACGGCATTTTTTTGCATCAGCACAATTCTAAAAAATGAGTGATGCCATGAAATATTTTAAATCGCTCTACGTCCAAATCCTTTGCGCGGTCGTGCTGGGGATCATCGTTGGACATTTCTGGGCCCAGCAAGCCATCGCCCTCAAGCCACTGGGTGATGCTTTCATCAAGCTCATCAAGATGATGATTGCGCCCGTCGTGTTCTGCACCATCGTCACGGGCATCGCCGGAATGAGTGACAAACGCTCACTCGGTCGTCTGCTGAGCAAGACCATGCTGCTGTTTCTGGGCCTGACGGTCATCAGCCTGTGCATCGGCCTGGTTGCGGTCTATGTTTTCCAGCCGGGCGCTGGCATGAACATTGATCCAGGCCAGTTGAACACCAGCGGCCTGGCGCAGTACACCGAGTCGGCGGCCAAGCTGGGGGTTGTAGAGTTTTTCATGCACATCATCCCCGAAACCTTTGTCGGCGCATTCAGTAAAGGCGAAGTACTGCCGGTGCTGTTCATTGCGGTGCTGTCCGGCTTTGCCTTGTCCTCACTGGGCGAACGTGGCAAACCGGTGCTTGACGTGCTTGAATCCGCGTCGCACATGGTCTTCAAGATTTTCTCCTACCTGATGCGCTTTGCACCGATTGGCGCCTTCGGGGCCCTGGCCTTCACCGTAGGCCAGTACGGCATCACCTCGCTGGGCTCGCTGGCGAAGTTGATCATGACCTTGTACATCGCCTGCGGGCTCTTCGTTTTCGTGGTACTCGGCAGCATTTGCCGCGCTAACGGCTTCAGCCTCTGGAAACTGCTGCGCTACTTCCGGGAAGAGTTCCTGGTGGTACTCGGGACGTCTTCCACCGAGCCTGTCATGCCCCGCATGCTGGAGAAACTCGAGGCCCTGGGCTGCAAGAAAAGCGTCGTAGGCCTGGTACTGCCAACCGGCTACTCGTTCAACCTAGACGGTACTGCGATCTATCTGTCGCTGGCTGCCATTTTCATTGCCCAGGCCTGCAACATCGATCTGACCTTTACCCAAATCATCACCATGCTGGCGATCATGCTTTTGTCCTCAAAAGGTGCCGCAGGTGTGACCGGCAGCGGATTTGTTGCGCTGGCCTCGACCCTGACCGTGATTCACGACATTCCGCTGGCCGGCCTGGCGTTACTGATTGGTGTTGATCGTTTTATGTCTGAAGCACGGGCACTGACCAGCCTGGCCAGCAACGCTGTGGCGACCGTGGTCATTTCGATGTCTGAAAACGCCTGCAACCGGGAAACGCTAATCCGGACCCTGGACGGGAAAGCGCTCCCGACCGCGCAGCAGATCCCGGAAAAATCCTGGGAAGAAGTGCACGTCACTAAAAACAGATAGACAAGACCGGGCAACGCCCTCCCCCGACCTGACTCATTACCCCGCCCACCAGGCACATTGATTGTGTGACCTGGCGGGTTGGGGGGCGCGTGCCTCGGCATCAGCCTCTATAACGATAACAACAAGAGAATCGTCCTATGCTCGCTTTCCTTGGCTTGGCCATGGTGGTCGTATTCACCTTCCTCATCATGACGAAGCGATTGTCGCCTATCGTCGCACTCACCCTTGTGCCCATCGTGTTCGCTGTCATCGGCGGCTTTGGCGGCACCACCGGCAAGATGATGCTCGATGGCCTGAAAATGGTCGCACCGTCAGCCGCATTGCTGCTGTTCGCGATCCTGTTTTTTGGCTTGATGATCGACGCCGGCTTGTTCGACCCACTGATTCGCAAGATTCTGAAGCGCGTCAATGGTGACCCGATGAAGATTGCGATAGGCACTGCCCTGCTGTCTTTGCTGGTGGCTCTCGACGGCGACGGCACTACGACTTACATGATTACGTGCGCGGCCATGCTGCCTCTGTACAAGCGCATTGGCATGAACCCGATGATCCTGGCAACCATCTCCATGCTGTCCTTGAGCATCATGAGCGGCATGAGCCCTTGGGGTGGCCCGGCGACGCGGGCGATTGCCGCACTGGGCCTGGATGCCGGCGCCTACTTCGTGCCCTTGCTGCCCACCATGATCGGCGGTGCGATGTGGGTGGTCTTTACCGCGTTCCTGCTGGGCCGCGCCGAGCGCAAACGCATCGGCAACATCCAACTGCAAAGTGGCGGCGGCGATTGCTACATCAAGGCGATTCTTGAAGACACACCGCACAAGCGTCCAAAGCTGGCCTACGTCAATCTTGTGCTTGTGATTGCAGTGATGGCCGCGCTGGTGATGGGACTAATGCACGCTGCCATCCTGTTTTTGATCGGCTTTGTCCTGGCGCTGATGATCAATTATCCGCAACTGAATATTCAGAAGGAACGCATCCTCGCCCATTCGGGCAACGCCATGACGGTGGTTCTGCTGGTGTTTGCCGCGGGCATCTTCGCCGGGATTTTCTCCGGGACGAAAATGGTCGATGCCCTGGCGCAAACCCTCGTCGACTGGATTCCGCCCTCCTGGGGCCACCTGTTCCCGTTGGTCGTGGCGATTACCAGCATGCCGCTGACCTTCGTACTGTCCAACGACGCTTACTATTTTGGTGTGGTGCCGATTCTGGCCAATGCCGCTGCCGCTTACGGCATCGATCCGCTTGAAATCGCCCGGGCTTCTATCCTCGGACAGCCCGTACACCTCATGAGCCCGCTGGTGGCCTCTACCCTATTGCTGGTGGGTATGGTCGATCGCGACATTGGCGACTTCCAGAAAGCCACCTTTAAATGGGCAGTGCTGACCTCCCTGGTGGTAACGGCGCTGGCTTTGCTCACCGGGGCAATCAGCCTGTTCACCTGATCCACCCAACGTTTTGCACCGCCTCCCAACGCGCCTCAAACAGCGAGGCGCGGGCTTTGCTGCACCCCCCAATAACAACAATGAGTGGTTTGTCATGAGCACTTTGTATTCCCGTCAGACGTTATTCTGCGCGCTAGGCTTGTTGCCCGTGTTCGGTGCCAGTGCCGAAGGTTTCGTCGATGACAGCACGCTCAAACTGCAACTGCGAAATGTGTATTTCAACGAAAACTTTCGCGACGAGCATGGTTTGAGTACGAAAGCGGCAGCGACGGCAAAGAGTGAGCGCACCGAGTGGGCTCAAGGGTTCCTGCTGGACTATCAGTCCGGATTTACCCCGGGCACTGTCGGTTTTGGCATGGATGCCCTGGGGCTGCTGGGACTCAAGCTGGACTCAGGCCGCGGGCGTAGCGGTACCGGACTGTTGCCGGTGCATGATGGTGGCCGGGCCGCCGATGAGTTTGCCAGTGCCGGGGTTACAGCAAAAGCACGGCTGGCAAAGACCACACTCAAATATGGCACGTTGCTGCCAAAGACCCCTGTGCTGATTTACAACGATGCGCGATTGCTGCCCCAGACCTACCAGGGCAGCCAAATCAGTAGCAGTGACCTGGAGAACCTGACCCTCAGCGGCGGGTACCTCGAACGCTTTAAATTGCGCGACTCGACAGACAGCGTACCGATCGTACCTGATGGCTATGGCGGTGATAAGTCAGGGGACTTCAACTACGCCGGGGCCGACTACAAATGGGGTAAAAGCGTCCGCCTTAGCTACTTCTATGGAGAACTCGAGAACTTTTATCGCCAGAACTTCGCGGGTATCCAGCACGACCTGCCGCTCGGCCCCGGAACACTGACCAGCGACCTGCGTTACTTCAACAGTGTCGACTCAGGCTCGGCCTACGCTGGCAAAATTGACAACACCATGCTCAGCGGGCTGCTGTCCTACGCCATCTCTGGCCATACCCTCGGCGCAGGCTATCAAGCCCTGAACGGCGATGCCGGCCTGCCCTACATCAGCGGTGCAACCGTCTACTCGTTCAGTAATGCCGGCATTGGCAAATTCATTGAGGAAGACGAGAGAACCTGGATGCTCAACTACGGCTACAACTTCGCCGCCGCAGGCGTGCCGGGCCTGACCTTTTCCACACGCTACCTCAGCGGTAACGATGGCAAGTCAAACAGCACTGTCAAAGAATGGGAGCGTGACGCAGAAATTGCCTATGTTGTGCAGCAAGGCAGCTTCAAAGGCCTGGGAGTGAAACTGCGTAACTATGTCTACCGCTCGGACTTTTCCCGGGGCCGGGACAGCAACCGGCTCTACCTGACTTATGACATTGCGCTCTGGTAGAGCGCACTGCCTATTCAAGGGCGAGGTAACCCACACCTCGCCCAAGCAGCCCATGTATCAACGAATCAAAGCTGCTTCAGCACATCCTGAGTAATATTGGCTTGGCTGAGACTCAGCCAGGGCAGATTATAAAGAATGGATGGCAATTCGATAGCACGGCTTGCTCATTACACGTCCGAAGCACGATTTGAACACCCGCTTGGGCGGCACCTCCGGGGCGGCAGGCGTGAAGGGCCTCGCAAAAATCACGCGCATGAAAAAGCCCAACTCGCAAAAGTTGGGCTAGGTCAGTGGAAAACAGGGTCGGGACAGAGTGAGGTGCTTTCGAAGGCCTCAGCCACTGAGCTGGCAACACTGTGTCGATTGATGACAACGGAGCTACGTCAGGGGAAGGCGCCTGTATTCAACAGCACAGGCAGCTCATCCTAAATACCTTTATCAAAGCGGAACGAAGCGCCGTAGGCAGAATCCGGTAAATGACTGGCGCCATCGTCGCGTAACCGAGAACGGAAAGTACCGCTCTGGGGCTGGGTGCGATACAAGCCACGTTTTTGCAGTTCAGGAATGATCAGCTCAACGAAGTCCTCAAGGCTGCCCGGGCTGATCAGCGGGTTGAGCATGTAACCGCTGGTGCCGGAAATACGGGCGTGCTCTTCGATCCGGTCGGCCACCTGTTGCGGCGTTCCCACCAGAATCAGATCACTGCCGCGGGTGACGTTGGCAAAGCGCTGTTTGACATCGCCGGCGGTCAAGGGCTTGCCGCTGCCATCCGGACGCATCACATAGGAGGTCATGCCTTCGGTGTGAGTGGACAACGCGTCACTGTCCGCGTAGCGGCTGATGTCGATACCGGTATCACCGGCATAACTCACCAGCTGCGCCTGCAAGTGATAGTTGCTTTGCAGTTCGTCATATTTGCGCTGGGCTTCGATCTCGGTCCTGGCCGTGACAATGCGCAGCACCGTCAGTGATTTAACATCTTCAGCGCGACGCCCCCGCGCCCTCGCCTGCGTCCATATATCTTCCAGTCCCTGGCGAATTTCCAGCGGGTTGGACTTGGCGATGAATATCAGCTCGGCGTGCCTGGCCGCAAACTCACGCCCACGGCCCGACCAACCCGCCTGGATCAGCAAGGGCGTGCGTTGCGGTGACGGAGACGTCAAATGCGGGCCGGCTACCCGGTAATGCTCGCCGACATGATTAATCGGTCGCACACGATCGCCCTTGGCATACACCTGGCGAGACTTATCGGCCACAACGGCATCGTTTGCCCAGCTGCCTTCCCAGAGCTTGTACACCACATCAAGAAACTCATCAGCGCGATCATAGCGATCATCGTGCTTGATCATCTCCTCCAGGCCGAAGTTGCGAGCGGCACTGGTCAAATAGGAGGTGACGATGTTCCAGCCAATCCGGCCATTGGTCAGGTGATCCAGCGTACTGAAGCGCCGGGCATGGGTGAACGGATGCTCGTAACTGGTGGTGACCGTCACGCCGAAGGCCAGGTTTTCCGTCACCGCGGCCAATGCCGGAATGATCATCAACGGATCGTTGGCCGGTGCTTCCACCGCCCACTTCATGGCCGCATCGGCGTTACCGCCAAACACATCGTAGAAACCCAGCACATCACCAAAAAACAGCATGTCCAGATGAGCCTGGTCAGCGATACGCGCCAGGTTCGACCA
The DNA here is from genome assembly GCF_900475285.1 of Pseudomonas taetrolens. Taxonomy (NCBI): domain Bacteria; kingdom Pseudomonadati; phylum Pseudomonadota; class Gammaproteobacteria; order Pseudomonadales; family Pseudomonadaceae; genus Pseudomonas; species Pseudomonas taetrolens. The sequence continues at coordinate 3,031,413 of NZ_LS483370.1, forward strand.
GTAGCCTAATGAGTTGATGCTCAGTCGCTCGTCCGCCGGGTGCGTCCACAGACTCGGGGCGCCACCGCAGCCAACACTGGCTTGCTCGTATAACGCAAACAAAAGAGGTTTTGGATCGGACATCGTAGTACCTGTAAAAAGTCATTAAGCGGGCGGGTCAGCGCTGATGCTTGAAACCCTTGCCGTAGTGGCGTTCAAGACGGTTCTGTATCAACTCCAGCCCAATGGACAGGAGCCAATAGATAACGGCTGCGGTGGTGAGCATTTCGATGTAGCGATAGGACGAGCGACCGTACGACTGCGCCAGAAACATCACTTCCCAAACGCCCATCACCGATATCAACGATGAGTCCTTGAGCATTGAAATGAACTGACTGGTTGTCGGCGGAATGATCGTGCGCATGGCTTGCGGCAGGATGATGTGCAGAAACGTTGCGGTAGGCTTCAGACCCAGCGCCATCGCCGCTTCGCGCTGCCCGGGTGCAACAGCCATGATGCCGGCACGGAAAATCTCGCTGAGGTAAGCACCATAATTGAGCGAGAGCGCAATGATCCCCGCGCTGATGGCCCCCGGAACCAACCCCAGCTGCGGCAGCCCCAAGTAGATCAACAGGATCTGAATCAGCAGTGGAGTACCGCGGAAAAAGGACGCATAGAAACTGGCAATACCGAACGCTACCGCACTGCGAGACAGCCGTGCCAGCGCCGTCACGAAGCCAAGGAGCAACGAAAACCAGATCGAGCAGAAACACAAGAACAGCGTCAGCGCGGCACCTTGCAAGAAACCGTCAGGCCCCAGGTGCAGACCGACCAGATTGGGCAACTTCTGCAAAATGATCGAGAACTTCAGATCGAAGCTCATGAAAAACGTGACACACAGGCCGAACAGCACCGCCCAGGTCAAATACAGGCGAGTGCGAAAACCCAATAGCGGGCTGAATCGATGCGGCTCAGTTTCGGAGGCGGCAGCCGCCTTGGCAGGGTATGGGTTAAGGGCTGTCATTGGCTGATATCGGCACCGATCCACTTCTGTGAAATCCGGCTTAACGTGCCATCGGCCTTGAGTTGCGTGACGACCTCAGTGACTTTGGCGTTCCATTGCGGATCACCCTTTTCGATCGCGACCACGTTGGGCTCCGCGTACAGCGTATCGCCGGCGATTTTAAAACGCGGATCCTAGGCGATACGTTCGCGAGCCGTGATTAGGTTGGTGACCATGGCATCGAGACGCACGCCCGCACCCAAGGCCAGATCCTGGAACGCGACCGTTTCGTTGTCGTACGGCGCGACCTGGACGCTGTCGAATGGATAACTCAACGGCTTGTCCTCAGCGCCCTCGATCACCAGAGCCTTGTTCAAATAGGCTTCATAGGTCGACGCACTGATCACACCGACTTTTTTACCGGACAGATCCTTGCCCGTGGCAATGTCCTTGTCTTTGGCATTCACCACGATCACCGCCGGTGACTGGTAATACGCCACCGGAAAATCGAACACCTCAGCCCGCGCCTTGCTCGGCGTCATCGAGCAGACGCAGATGTCATACCGTCCGTTCCAGTGCCCGGCCGCGATGACATCCCAAGAAGGTGTTTGCAGCTTCAGCTTCACCCCTAGCCGCTGCGCAACGGCCTTGGCGACATCCACGTCAAAACCGTCCAGCTGGTTCTGTTCATTGAGAAAGGAGAACGGCGGATAGCTTTCCATCAGAACGCCGGTCAGCTCCCCGCTGCTGGTCACACGATCCAGCGTGGCACCCGCGAAAGCCGTCGAGCAGGTAGCCAGCAATGCCAGACTAAAAGGTAAAAGCGCCTGAGTTTTCACAGATACGAGCTCCAATCGATTCAAAAACACTGAATAGATTAAAACGCACTATAAAAATAGTTTGTACTGGCTTTATGGAATAAGCGACTGCATTCAAGCTATATTGAAAAGGCCGATTTACCCGCTAGAAACGCTGGTTTTGTCGTGGTCTCTGAGTTCGCGCATCTGTCTGCTGATCCAGATCTGACCCACACGCCGACGCAACGCTGGCCCACTACCCATGACACCTCACCACGGTACTTGGAGCCTTCACCCTGAAGGGTATTGCCCAGGCCTGCTCTACCCTCGTATTTGGCCTGAGCGTTGGTTAGACCCCAAATGTCTCTCACACACATGAGCTGGCCAGACTCATGTCCGATCTGAGCGATGAAGGCCGCTACGCAGTGCAGGCCAACGATTGGGTCGTGGTTCATAGCGGTGTTTAATGCGGACACAAAAACGCCGGCTGATGGGCCGGCGTTTGGAAAGACCTGCATCAACTGCTGCGCCGTGATGGTCATTAGTTTCTCCGGGCGAAAAAATACCCGCTCAGTGGCGGGCTATTCGAGTTGTTAGTTGGTGCTCGGTCATTTCGGATGGAGGCAATGTGAATGGATTTCTCTTCTTCAGGCTCCAAGCCAAGAAAACCCCGAACTGACCGGGATTGAATTGTATTGCTTGGCTATGACTTGGAGCTTCGCCGGAATAATTAATCTACAGCGAGCTCATCACCTGTCGCTCCCAGCCAGAAGACACCACCCATGCGCACATCAGGGCAAATAAAACCGTCATGTATATTGCAACTCTTGAAATGCTAGGCATGGGGATCACTCCTTAGTCGTATTGTTTTTATCTGACCATAGAACTGTTTCAAGATAGTGACGAGAGGCTGCCCCCCCAAAAAAAATATCCGGTGTAAAAAGCGCACCAGCCGGGATGCGAAAAGTGGATCAAAGCTGAATGGCTTCCAGGGTCTTCGCGGGCTTTTTGCCTTTGGCCTTGGCTTTGCCGTTCTTGCCGGCATTGCATTCGACACTGGTACTCCAGCCACTCTGGGTGAAAACTTGTTCCACCGAATCCATCAGATACTCGCCATCGAGTCCAGACTTGAACCCCAAGGCATTGATTGAGCGTTCGGCAAACAGGTCGGTACGCCCGGGCATCTCCAATCGCACGGTTGCAGTCGAGCGGTTGAGCTGCGTTTTGTCTTCTATACTCTTTTCCGGCCAGCTTTTGGACATGCCTGTGAAGGCAAAATATAAAAGGGAGGAACGAAGATGGTTCGCAGAATTTTGGCAATTGCGGCATTAGTGCTGTTAGCCGGTTGTGCCACCAACAGAGCAGAAGTGGATGTAGATGTTTTGCCGCCTGGCAATACTCAGACACCTGCCCCCAGCAATGGCAAGAAGGTTTATATCAGCGCCGTTGATGACCGAGTTTTTGAGATAAAACCTTCCAGCTTCGATATACCTTCACTGAAGTACGACGAGATCGACGATAAGCCGATTACCGAGCGGGCGATCGCGCGTAAGCGCAATAACTACAACATGGCGATCGGCGACGTGCTGTTGCCTGAAGGGAAAACCGTTTCAAAGCTGGTGGGTGATGCCGTTGCCAGCGCTTACCGGCAGGCTGGCTACGAAGTAGTTAGTACTCCCGGTGCCCGTGATATCAGTGAAGTGAAAGTGAAAATCATTGAGTTCTGGTCATGGTCTTCAACAGAGGGGGTGCTCGATAAGGCACTAAGCAACAAATCGTTATTGCAGATAAAAGCCCCTGGTACGCCTGAACACTCCGTAAAAACGCTGGTCAGCAAGAAGGTGAAAGTGGCTACTAATACCGACTGGAAGACAATTACCGAAGCCGGCCTTGAAGCCATTACTCAGGAAACCCTAAAGCAGCTTTAAGCGATTTCCTCAGCACACAGGTCAGTGACCGTCTATTTCAAGTACCGGCCCCTCGGTCGGTCATCGATATATTCGGTCACTCAATGTTTGTGGTTGGGCGTATTTCCGTTGGATGTGCTGTTCGATGGCCTGATATAACAGATCGAGACTGAATATTGGCTCAGACACGGCGCATCCCTTTCAAGTATTTCTGCAGCTCGTAGTTCATCTCTTGCTTGAGGGTCTGCAGCAAGCGTTCGTCGGCCTTTCGGCTCCACGCTTCAAAGTGGGGCCGCACAGCTCCAGGGAGATTTTGGCTTTGGCCAACGAAAAACGGTCGCTGTTCTCTCCTACGAAACCAGAGCTGGTTCCAAAGAGGCGCGGGAACTTGCTGGCTGTTATGCGAATTGGAAAGAAGAGGAAATGCCAGGCTTGCACGAAGTGCGCGCGTTATTGCTGCACCTGTACAAAAGAGCCGATAAAGATGGCCAATCCATCGCGGGACATGCCAGCGCGGCCATGACCAAAAACCACCAGAAAGACCACACCGATGTGATTCGGTCGGATGCGATTCCGGACCTGAATATCAGCGAAATTACTGGTTAGTTTGCGCCCATTTTGCACAAGGCAAAAACGAGAAAGGGAATCAAAGGCCTAAACCATTGACTCCCTTACAGAATATGGTCAGGACGGAGTGATTCGAACACTCGCCCCTAGCACCCCATGTCCGCTCGTAAAATATCGTAAGTCATTGTAATTAAAAGAAAAATAGAATTACGGTAGACGATCCCTCCACTTGATGGCTTGCATAGGATTGCTACGACAACTCTATGAGATCACGACTAGACACACTGATTCAGCGCTAATGTGAAAAGCAGCTTTTGGCCGATATCTGCCTTTGGTCAACGGCAGCTTTGGGTCGTTTTCAGCCGGCCACCACAGGCAGAAAACGGCCAAAAGATAGCGCTCTCTTCAGGGCCGCTCATCGATTGCGCTGATGATTACTATCGAAAGGCCCGCCTGTTTGGTTGCCAAACTGGCCCATATAATCGCCTCCGATTTCTCCCCGCTTCCCCCGCCTGTCCTCAGGCGACACTCCTCCTTGGAACCCAGCACTATGCCAAGCGCCAGCCCGGCCCATCACGGCCTACCCGAACATAATCAACAGAGTGTCAAACAGCAGTGGCTGGCGATTCTCTCAGTCGCCGTGGGTGCCTTCGCCTTGGTTACCAGCGAGTTTCTCCCGGTGGGCGTACTCAACGATGTCGCCAGCGACCTCGGTATCAGTGCAGGCCACGCCGGTCTGATGGTTACCCTGCCCGGCATAGCGGCTGCCCTCGCCGCCCCCTTGCTGTCTGTGGGCATTGGTGCCTCCGACCGTCGCTATCTGCTTATCGGCCTTACGCTGCTGATGATCATCGCCAACTCGGTGGTGGCCTTCGCCAGCGACTTCAGCCTGCTGCTGTTCGGTCGCGTACTACTGGGCATCAGTATCGGCGGTTTTTGGGCGACTGCCATTGCCCTCAGCGGCCGCTTGGCCCCCAGGGGAGTTGGCGTAGCCCAGGCTACCTCAATCATCATGGTCGGTGTGACCTTGGCCACCGTACTGGGCGTGCCGGTAGGTACTTGGCTGAGTGGCCTGATGGGCTGGCGCATGACCTTCCTGGTAACCGCGCTGGTGGGCGTACCAGTGCTACTGGCGCAGATCTTCCTGCTACCGCGGCTCAACCCGGACAAGGCCATTCGCATCAGTGACCTCCCAGCCTTGTTTATCAATCCACAAGCTCGGGTTGGCTTGATCGCTGTATTGCTGATTGGCCTGGCGCACTTTGCCGCGTACACCTACGTTGCCCCCTTCTTTAAACATAGTGCTGGCTTCGATGGGCCGACTATTGGCTCACTGCTGCTGCTCTATGGCGTGGCAGGGGTTATGGGTAATATTTTCGCCGGTTTCGCCGCCAACCGTAGCGTGCGGTACACCCTGTTACTGGTCGCATTGATGATCGGCAGCAGCACCGCCCTTTTCCCCTATTTCGCCACCGGCATGACCGGCGCGGCGATGCTGATCGCGCTCTGGGGCTTTGCCTTCGGCGCCTTCCCGGCCTGCTCCAGCATTTGGATGTTTGTCGTAGCGCCCAAGGATGTCGAACGCGGCATGCCACTATTTGTCGCCTTGTTCCAGGTAATTATTGCGCTGGGCTCGTTCTTCGGCGGGCAGATCGTCGATCATCTGGGCAGCTCGGTGTTGTTGAGTCTGGCTACGATTTTGGTTGGCTGTGGTTTTGTTATAGTGCTTGTACTGGGGCGTAACGTCAGTAATAGCCTAGCGGCCCAACCCAGCTAGCCTGATCCGGCTAAACAGCTGATATTGATTATTGAGCATTCCTGAGTTTTCCACAGTAACGCGCTCGGAAAATAAAAGGGTCGGATCATTTTGCCCGGCTGACTGGTTGCAACACGGCGAATAGCTACGGTCCGACTTCGACCGCAGCTATTCATGGGCACATCTCGGTTCGTTCTGCCATTTACAGGGCATCGTCAACTTCAAATCGTTGGTACCTGACGGCGCTCTCAAGCTTCGTATGATTGAGTCGTCGATCATGCCTCGTTAAAGGACAGCTTTCGGCCAAAAGCAGTCGCTCATGAACGACCACTTCCGAAAGCAGGGAACCTGACCTATGAGGTCAGTCGAAGCACTCCCCCCACGCAACGAACCCCCAATTTACGGATCAAAGAAGCTACTTGCGAAAGCGATCATCAAATCGCAGGCATTAAAAAACCCGCAGACATTGGGAGTCGCGTGAGAACGTCCTGCAAATAGGCATATGGATTATGTCCATTCAGCCGCGCAGTTTTGGATCAAATTCATGATGCCCTGAGAAAATTAGACCTCCACACTTTTCAAGCGCTCGAGTGCTCCCATCCAAGCACGGTGCAGGTAAAACCCCATAACTCCTTCACTCATATTATCAATCAGCTCTGCGTCACGAAGGGCCTGGAGAAAGCCTTTCCCTGTGTGAAGATGTGTATGGGCTAACGCATCACTGCGCGCGCGCTGGATATTTAGCAGCAAACTGTACCACGTGGTCTTGGTACGTATATTAAGTAGCTCGAACGAACTTTCAAATACAAATAAATCTTTAGCCATCATAAGATGGTTCTACATAAGCAGGTATGTATCAACGATTACCGACCCCATTAAAAAGTAGCCTTGAATTAATTACCCATACATTGAATACCAACAACACCCAAAGTTACATGTTTACAACTGGAGTTTGGATCTAGATCCGAGGTTTATGGCGCCTGCACTGTTGCGCTACCATCATGATAGTGACCGTTATCATCAATCAGCGTGTAATTTACCGCCAGTCCGATTGAGCCGCCGAGGTGGAATGCTTCCAGTGAGTAAGCCTTGTCACTGAGAGGTGGGGTCATCATGTCGGGTGTCTTGGCCACTGGTTGATCGTGCCCTTGAGCCACTAAGCGTAGTGAAGAGAACGATGCGTGATACGGCGTTGGGTTGTGACATATCAGTACCCATCCATCGCTCTGCTGCTTTAGGCTAAAGGTCAGCGTGGCGGCCATCTGTTCAGGCGTGCTAGGCAAGTTGGCCGGGCGGTAAAAAACTTTCATTTGCGTGTTCATGGCCACCGCGACTTGAGTGGCGATCAGAGGCGCGCTGGCTTTGGCAGGCGGAATCTCGTAAATGTTTAACCAACTGACAGACTCTCGGTCTTTTGGCAACGAGCTGCCATCATAAACAATGCGCAAACCTTGCAAGGCCCCTGGCTGCAGGCGGAACACAGAGGGTAAGGCGACCATTGTTGATACGGTATTTTCCGGGGCTTGATTACCCTCGCCGTTATCGACCCAGGTTTGTACAACCACCGGGTAGGCATTGGTATTGGCGAGCATCAGTGAGCGTTGGGATTGTCCTTCATCGAAAATCAGACGGGTTTTTTCGGGCATAACTCCCGCCTGAGCGGTTTGAGCCACACTCACAGTGAGAAATGCCCAGATCAGCAGTGGGGCGAGTTTGTGCCTGATCATTGCACTTTCACCAATACATAGGCTGTCGCGTTAACTTTCCCCGGCTTAGCCGTCAAACCGGGCAGCGCACTGAGGGTTGCAGTGATGGTTTGCGAGTAAGTGGTGTATCCCGACATATTGCTACCGCTGCTGCTGGCGCCCGCCAGTACCGGGTACCATCCACCTGAGGCACCCGTGCCAGTGCTCGACCACCCCAAAAAGTTCATGGCAGTGCCGTTACTGGCGTTTTGCAGACTGATACCGACCCCGGTAGCCACTGAGGAGTCGGTACCATAGCCGTTGGATAGCAGATGAGTGACTCCGCCACCACTGGTAACGAGGCCCATAGATTGAGCTTGTGTATAGGCGCTCTGAGCAACTTGAATACCCAGCGCAGTCTGATTGGTGGCGGTACCTGAACTGGTAGTGTTGCTGCATTCAAGGTCTATGGTGAAGTCACTACTGCGAGTCATGCCCTGGTTAAGCTCCGAGGCGGTTATTGGCATAAAGGTCACTACCGGCGTGACATTACGAGCCACGCAAGTGGCGGTATAGCTGATGGAGGCCGCCGAGCGCATCCCGAAGGCAACACCGTTAAGCTGCCCCCAGAAAGCGATGGCTTTATTGGAGTCAGAGCCTACCGGATCAGAAGCGATACCGCCGCCGCGGAACTGGATATAACCGTTGGGCTGGGTGCAAGTGTAGTTATAAGTACCAGCTCCCTCAGAGGGGGCCATGGCGGTGGTACACCAGTTACTGCCCGAGCCGGTTCTGGGTGGAAGGCTGGACACTCGGGCCAGATCGGCTTGAACCATGCTCAGGTGCTTGGCCTTGATCTGGATTTTGGTACCCACGGTGTCGTACGCGGTAATTTTAGCTTGCTGCCAGTAGCGGGAATACACCAGCCCCGAATTCAGATGAGTCAGCTTGATCCCGACATAAGGGAACCAGGTGGCATAGTAACCGGGCAGACCATCATTGATAGTTGCACCAGAGCCATTACCAATTTCCCAGTACCCCCCCACACGGTCGTCGCCATTGGTGGCGAACACTTCGTAGATGCTGTCTGCATCACTGAGATCGCACTCCCACATGACGGTTTCACTGGTCAGCCCGGTTGCCGCGGCTGGCGAAACCACGACTGAACCCAAGGGAGTGCCGACAGGTTGTAAGTAGGTGGATGACAGGTTGATCCGGCCGAAGGTCAACTGCGCCGAATTATTGTCCAACACCTGAGTCCCCCTGTAGATTCGCTTACACGTTGCCTGAGCGTCAGAAACAACAACCGCGCCGAAGGCCAGCAGCAGAGTGAGTAATGGCCGAGAGAAAGTCATAGGTAGCTCGTCGTCTGAAAAGGGATCACGGAATACGGCACTCGCTGTCGAGCTTGATCAACGCTTGGCTAACATCCAGGTGAGCCAGGTCGAAATTCATCGAGCACTGTTCACTAGGGTTTTCACCCCAGCGTACGCGCAGAGTGCCTTTGAGCTTGTCGGTGCGCAGGTAGGCCTGACTACCCTGACCAACCATGCCTATGATGCTGTTGCTGTCGTCCAGTACGTCGGCACCCATGGGCACGGCTTCGCCGTCACTGCGCAGGGCCTTGACCAAAATTGCGTTGCCGACGCGAGTTTTGAACGCCACCTTGACTGCCGCTCCGGCATAAGGTGCCACGCGGAGCTGACCGTTATCGAGCTCAGTTTTTTCATTCATGCCTTCCGGGTTGATGGCCACGGTGTTGTAACGGTAAGGCGTCAGTGACGGCACCAGGGCATAGCCATGGCTATCGATTTCGGCACCCATGCCATTCATGACTTTCGCACCACTGGCACCCTTGGCTTCGACCAGAGCAAAGGTGTCGCCCAAGTACGGCCCCAACGTTACGCCGCCGCCATGTATGGCCAGGGCACCGCGGGCACTGCCTGAAGCCTGCCAATAGTCCTGGCCTTTGGAGGCGCTGGCACTGACTGATGCGTTGGGAAGGTACTTTTGAAGACTTCCGCTCCACACGTTCCGTTTTTGTTGCGCGTCACGGGACACGTCCATGCTGTAACTCAACGATTGGTCCGTGCCTTGAGTCCCGGATAATGATGTCTGGTACATGCTGCCGGAGACCGAGCTATGCGTTACCGAGCTGCTCAGTGATGGCACATTAGGCTGGGCTGGGCTGCCGAGCGGGAAAGACACGGACAGTAGGGTGACGGTTTCGTTACTGCCAGCCGTGCGAGTAGTGCCCACGCCGTTGTTCGGCACATTATTGCCGAGCTGGTCGTCGTAGTTGCCACTTCGGCGATTGAGATAGCTGCCGGTGCTTTGCCGGGATACCGAAAGGTTGAGGCTGACGTTGTTGCGCAGGGTGTTGGCCCAGCCAAACTGTAACTGTGTATCGCGCTCGCGGCCATTACGGTAATCCTGAGTGGAACCGGACAAAAACACGCTACCTAAGTCATCAAGGCTTTGGTTGACCGATACCTCGAAGCGCGAGCGTTGCATAAAGCTCGTCGACTCCCAGGTTTCGTGATTGCGGATCGACTCACGCACTCCGAACACATCCCCCAAGTCGCGATAACCTTCGGTGGAATAGCGGTAACCGGCGATCGACAGCGTGGTGTTGGTCGGCTGGAAAGTCTGGCTATAAGACAGGCGAGCCATCCAGCCATCCAACTGACCTTCAGTCGGCAAGTCGGCCCGAGAATAGGTAGTGTCCAGACCGAACGCGCCGAAAGTACTGGCATACACTCCGCCAATCACGAACGCTTGATACCCTTCAGCGATGCGCAAACCGCTGTTGGCGGTGACGCTGTTGGTCAGGCCGCGTTGGTAAGTTATCTCGCTGAACGGGTCGTGGTCGCCCAAGTCCCGGCTTTGCCCCAGAGCTACGCTGTAACGTGATATGCCCGGCCGCAACGACTCCGGAATCGCCGAGAACGGTACGGTGAAACTGCTGATGCTGCCATCAGCTTCGATCACAGACACTTCCAGGTCGCCGTTGTAACTGGTCGAGTAGAGGTCGTTGATTTCGAAAGGGCCCGGCGCCACGGTGGTCTGATAAATATCATTGCCGTTCTGGCGGACGATTACCTGCGCGTTGGTTGTAGCGATTCCTCGCACGGTCGGTGCATAACCACGCATTGATTCGGGCAGCATGCGGTCATCGGACGCGAGCTCCATCCCCGTGTAGCTCAACCCCGAGAAAAAACGCCCTGAAGTAAAGCCCTGACCTACGGTCAAGTCACCTTTTAGTCCGGGCAACGCCCGCTGGGCGTAGGTACGGGTGGTGTTCCAGTGTTTACCGTTGTCATTGTCGTAGCGCAGGTTACCTTGTTGGCGCAGGCGCCAGAGACCAACGTTCAAACCGCTGTTGAGAGCCAGATAACTGGAGTCTGAACTACTGCTGTAGCTTCCAGTGCGAGTCACATGGTACTGGCTGGCGCTGTAGTTGACGAAACCGATGGTGCTGCCGGCGTCCAGATTTTGCGGAGCCACGTAACCGCGTGGGGTATTCAGCATCAGGCTTTGTGGAACGCTTAAATCCAGCCTTAATAAAGAAAAATCAAACGCGGTGGATGCCCCTTCTACAGCTTTTGACAGGATCAGGCATTGGCTATTGTCGTTGTCATGAATGGCACTTTTGAGTACGCCGGAGCTTTCAAGCAAAGTCGCAGGCAGGCAGGGCTGTACATCACCGTCACCCAAGTCGATAAAGCGCAGGTCAACACGATCCACGAAGCGGTTATTGATGAACAGGTCAACTTTGTATTGCCCAGGCTCAATGGCGTTGACCCGGTTGAAGCGCGACAGCGAACCCTTACCGAACATCATATTGTCATCGAACACATAGGGATCGTTTGACATTGAAGCGGAGGTGGCAGCCAGAGCAAAGCCAGGACATAGCAGGCTAATAGTGCTGAGCGAAGATACTCGTATGAAATCGCGCAACCAAAGCAAAGTCGAAATTCTAAAATCCTTCTGAAGTATTGATATGCGATACACAAGCATGACGCTCACTCTGAACGATCACTAAAGGGGCAAGTCGGTAGTGACATCAGCACCGAAATCGTTGACTAGAGTCAGGCGCAGAATGTCTCCTCCGTTCACCGAAAAACCGGCGGGCAGTGCCCAGTCGAGCTGGCTCAGCGGGGGGATCATCACGGCCTGTTTAAGAGGGAAGGATTTTCCGTTGCGGACGACTTGGGCGCTGCGCACAGTGGCGAAGTAGCCACTGTTATTACTAACGACAAGCGTCTTGTTCTGCGCTTTGAAACTTAGCGACTTGCTCAGCTCATCGGGATTACCGGCCAGCGCTTGTGGCCGGTAAAACAGCTTCATTCGGCTATTGACGCTGAGCAGTAATTTGTTGGCTTGCAGCTCGCTGGCTTTTATAGCAGGCATCTGCAAAAAGCTGAGGTAAAACAGAGTTTCTCGGTCTTTCGGCAAGTCTTTTCCGGTAAATACCAGGCGTACCACCTGCCCGGAATTGGGGTTTACGCGAAAAACCTGAGGATTTGCAATAAACGGCGCGCTGGCTGATTGCGCCGTGGTGTTGAGGGGGTCGCTGTCAACCCACATCTGAACCAGGTACGGATGGGTATCCTGATTGGTCAGTTGCACCATTTTCTCTTGGGCTTGAGCTGGGTAGATGACACGGGTACCGGTCATTACAACGCTGGCTATCGCGTTATGGGCCAAAAGGCTACAGACAGTCAGGGCTAGAGCCAGGGTGACTTTTTTAAGGCGAGACATAGGTATCCGCACACAATGTGTAGAGGGTATGGAAGTTGCGAGGGGGAACTACCGGGCGTATCGCCCGGCAGGATAGCTATTGACTTACAGGTAATCCAAAGCGTACTGAGCGGTAGCGGAGACGGTACCGGCGGTTGCTGCACCCGCTTCGCTGATGTAGCGAACGGCGAAGTCGTGGCTGGCACTGGTGGCGCCAGAGTCCAGGCTTAGACCGGCAACAGATGTAGTACCGTTGAGTACAACTGGGGCACCACCAGCAGCATCGAGCAGTTGAACTTGTACACTCGTGGCAGTACCCGCATTCCCGAGGTTGCCTGCGCTAGTTACGTTATTACCCAGGAATGCGGTTTTGATCGCCAAAGTCGAGGTGGGCGCAGCACAGTTGCTGACGCTGATAGTGAACGGGGTTTCTCCTGCCGTACTGCCGACGGCGTTCAACGCGGCGGCGCTGACGGTAGGCATCAGAATGACCGGATTGGCAGCGTTACCATTAACGGATACTTCGCAGGTTTGGTCTGAAACCTGACCTGTAAAGGTGATGGTGTTTTGAGAGGCGGCGAAAGCCATTACTGGGAAGAAAGTAGCAAGAACGAGAACAGTCCGCTTCATGATGTAGATCCTATGTAACGTTTAGATGAACTCCTTAACTCGCCATGAGTAAAGGGAGATATTGCTTTTAAGCGCAATTTTTATGAGCATCGGATTAAAATAAATTCCATTTTTATGTGGGTACTTATCATGGACATCCATCAAGACCCTTCTATAACTCGCTGACTTTCAAAAGTGCTGAAACGATTAAGCCTGATTGAACGACCAGGAAAATTGATCTGGATCAGTAAAAAAGCATTTTTCACAAAACCATGGCCAAAAATCCAAATTTAGGCACGTCTGGACAGGTAATAATGAAATCATCCTACTGACCAGCCCGTGCCCAAGGCGTCACATCGACCACGGTGCCTTGGCGCAGTATCAAGCCACGGTTACCCAAATAGCCGTTGATGACCTGCAAAACTCCGCCGGCCAGCTCATGTTTTTCCAACAGACGGTGGAAATTGAGGATCGTCGTTTCATCGGGAATCCGATCCAGATGCGCCCGGAAAACTGGCGCAGGATCGTGGTCACGTAAAGGGCTTCTTCCATCGCCGGATCGCTGTAACCAAACCAGCTCTGCATCAGATGATGCCCGCAGCATCACCATCCGCGGATACACCGGACGACCACCTTCGCCCTTCGGATCTTGTAGTACTGATCTGCGGGTTTGGTGGCCGGGCTGGATGTTGACGCATCCAGCTTCGGCCGCTCCTTTTACTTCGTGTCAGATACTTCTTTTGCGTAGGTCTGACAGGCCTGCAGCGCGATCAGTCCTTGATCGCCGTCGCCAATAATTCGTTGAGCATGCGCTGGGTCAAGTTGGGCTCTATGGGAATCATGAACCACGCCGCCGGTGCTGGTGGTGGCTTGCACTCCGTCACAACCAGTTGCGCCGGCGGTATCGAGTTGGCCTGACAGCCACAGATCAGCAGTAGCAAGGCAATCACGCAGGCGGGTCTGTTTCGTTCTCTCATCGGTCAGGGCTCGATAATGGGATTGGTCGCAGGCTGCCAGCCACTGCTCTAGGGCAAGGCGCTTACCCTGCTCCGCCAGAATTTGTGCAGAGTTGGCATTGGCCAGATTGGTGCGCTCGGTTTGGTGGGCAGCTTCCTTGGTGGCCAACTGCTGACCATAGGCGTTGGCCTCCCACTCCCATGCGGCCGACGCACTGCCCGCCATCAGGGCCAGGATGATCAACAGCACCCTGCCCCACTTCACCGCATCGATCTTCACGGCAACACCTTCAGCGCTCGGGCGTACAGCGCCTGACGATCCGCTGCGCCGTTCTGACCGCCATTGATGCGCCGAGTGATCGTGTCGAATTTGCCCGCATCGGCCAAGGTGCTCAGGCCTCGGCTCAACCAGAACCACGCAGCGGACATACTGGCGTGTTGTGGTTTCTCCAACAGCCCGGGGTGATTAACCAGGTCAAGGCCCAGGGCTTCGCCACACTCGGCGTAGTTGGCCCGGCCGGTGATCTGGATCAGGCCACGTCCGCGATACTTCTGACCGTCACCATCAGCCTCTGGTGTGTTCCCCAAACGCTTGGCGAGTAAGCCGGTGTCGTACTTACTCAGGTACTGGTCGTTGCCCAGTTCGCGCACCTTAGCTTTGCCCTTCTTGCCGGCATTGCACTCGATGGTGGTCGACCAACCTGACTGGGTGAATACCTGCTCCCGGGAATCCACCAGGTACTCGCCATCGAGCCCGTCCTTGAACCCTGTGCGTTGATCATCCGTTACCTCCTGCTTGTCGCTGGCTTGCACCAGGTCAGGCAACAAGATAAGCACACCACCGCGATACGGCTCGGGTTCAGAGGACAGCCCCGGGTTGGCTTCCAGCACCGCCTCCACGCTGCCGTTGAGGTGCCCATAGGCGTTGTGGCAAATGGTGTAGAGTTTGTCGCCATCAAGTGTTCTGCAGGTCTTCGCCATAACGGACAAACTCCAAACTAAAGCCCTGCTTGCGCGGGATACCGCCCTGCAGTAAGGCGCTTCGATCCTCGCTGATCGAGGTCAGACACCAGTCCCCCAGGACGTGGCCATAACCTGTGGTCAGCCCAATCGGCAGCAACAAGCCACCAATTCTACGCAGGGTGTCCAGTAGCTTTAAGCCGCCCCGGTGGCCCGGAAAAATCGGCCCTTGAGGGGCATTTTTTCCTCACCCATGCCCACCGACTGCTGCGCCGACCGACGCGTCAGGCGCTCCTGAGAAGCCCAACGAAAGCTGCTCTGTCGACTCAACTCATCGAAGGCCGCCGTGTCTAGGTTGAAGTAGTACGGCGGCGCCTCATGCTTATGCGGCTGCATGATTAGCAAGTGGGGGAACGGCTTCACCGCCTCCACTGCGGGGGTGGTATCCGTCGCAAAAATGCTGGTCGGCAGAATGTTACCCAGCGCGGGATTGATCTTGCCGGCAATCTGGTTAATCGCGTTTTTGGCCCGGGTTGCCTGCTCGCCAAACACCTCCAGACGCTGCTCGATCTGCGCGGCGGCGCGGGTGGCGTGGACTGGAACGCACTGAACATAGCTAACGGCAACGACCTGGTCGCTATGGTGCTAAGAGGAGTTGCCTGATGGCACCACGGCCACGCAATAGTGCGAACAAGCACCTACCTCAGAACCTGTACTTTGATCCACGGCGCTCGACCTACCGCTACCGTCGCCCCAGCGACGGTAAGTGGTTTCAGTTCGGTACCGATCGGATCAGGGCAATCGATGCCGCAAAACAGCTGAACCTGGCCTTTATGCAAGGCGCCGATCTGGTCCGCTCCGTCATGGGCAATCCATCGGGCTCGTTTGCGGGTTTTCTGGATAAATACGAAGCCGAGATCTTGCCTCCCCGCGAGTTGGCCAAGGGTACGCTCGGACTGTACGCCGTTCACTTCAGACGCTTCCGAAAGCATTTTGAGGGCAAAGCCGTCGATCAAATAACCATTCGTATGGTTGCCGAGTTGCTGGACACACTGACCCCAAGGAGCGCCAATCAAAGTCGTGCTCTGCTGGTAGATATTTTCAATCACGCAGCGTCCAAGGGCTTATGCCCGGACAACCCGGCATCGAGCACCATCAACCGTATCGAGAAGAAGCAACGCAAACGCCATACCGTGGAAGGCCTGAAGGCGATCAGGGAGGTGGCCGCACCCTGGCTGCGCAACGCCATCGATTTGGCGCTGATCACTGCTCAGCGGCGCTCAGACATTCTGGACATGCGATTTGATGGCGTTCGGGATGGTTTCCTGTTCCTGGTACAAGAGAAAACAGCCAAGGCCAGTGATACTGCGTGGATTCGTTTCAAGGTGACTGACGAGCTGCAGTCAGTCATTACCCGCTGCCGAGACAACGTCGCCTCACCCTTCCTGATTCATCGCAAGCCGCAACGATTGCTGCAGAAGCAGGCGCAAACCAAAGAGCACTGGACGAAGGTCGAGGATCGCTTTCTAACGCGTTCTTTTAAAGAGGCGCGGGAACTTGCTGGCTGTTATGCGGACTGGAAAGAAGAGGAAATGCCGGGCTTTCACGAAGTGCGCGCGCTGTCGCTGCACCTGAACAAAAGAGCGGGTAAAGATGGCCAGACCATTGCGGGGCATGCCAGCGAGACCATGACCAAGAACTACCAGAAAGACCACGCCGATGTGATCTGGTCGGATGCGATTCCAGACCTGAATATCAGCGAAATTACCGGTTAGTTTTGCGCCCATTTTGCGCCAGTTTTGCGCAAGGCAGAAACGAGAAAGGGAATCAAAGGCCTAAACCCTTGATTCCCTCACAGAATATGGTCGGGACGGAGTGATTCGAACACTCGACCCCTAGCACCCCATGCTAGTGCGCTACCGGACTGCGCTACGCCCCGACTAGGCGTTACCTCTGCAAGACAACTTGCTGAGACGTCGAGAAATATACTCTAAGCATTTGAAATACGAAAGTATTTTTAGCTTAAAATTATTTCCGAAGAACCAGCAAGACGTCTTCAAGCTCGGAGATCGTTTGACGGATCAGTTGCTTGTATTGCGTGGTGTCGTCTTTGGCTTCGTCACCGGAAAGCCGCAGGCGCGCTCCTCCGATGGTGAAACCTTGATCATAAAGAAGTGCGCGTATCTGCCGGATCATCAGCACATCCTGGCGCTGATAATACCGGCGGTTTCCGCGACGTTTTACGGGGTTGAGCTGAGGAAACTCTTGCTCCCAATAGCGCAGCACGTGAGGTTTTACCCCACATAGCTCGCTGACTTCGCCAATGGCGAAGTAGCGTTTGCCTGGGATCGGCGGGAGCTCGTCGTTATGACTTGGTTCCAGCATAAGCCTCTACTCGGGCCTTCAACTTCTGCCCTGGACGAAAGGTGACCACACGGCGAGCCGTGATCGGGATTTCCTCTCCCGTTTTCGGATTGCGGCCAGGCCGCTGTCGCTTGTCACGCAGATCAAAGTTGCCAAAACCTGACAATTTGACCTGTTCATTGTCTTCCAGAGCGTGCCTGATTTCTTCGAAAAACAACTCCACCAGTTCTTTGGCTTCGCGTTTATTCAGGCCCAGCTCTTCATAAAGACGTTCCGCCATTTCAGCTTTCGTCAGAGCCCCCATACGTCACTTCCTTAACGTGGCGTTCAACCTGTTTTCGAGCGAGGTGAGGATATTTTGTGTCGTGGTATTCACCTCATCGTCATTAAGAGTGCGCGATGGATGCTGCCAGGTCAAGCCAACTGCAAGGCTTTTTCTTTGCGGATCAATGCCTTTACCCTGGTAAACGTCAAATAACCTGAGGTCAGTGAGCCATTCACCTGCATTTTCACGAATAACATCCAGTACGGCACTGGCCGCAACGTCGCGATCAACCAGCAGCGCCAAGTCACGACGAACTTCAGGAAAGCGCGATAACTCGTGGAATTTAGGCATTTTTCCGAGCGCGACTTCCGCCAGAACCAGCTCGAACACAAACACGGGACGATCCAGACCCAATGTTTTTGACAGCTCAGGGTGAATCGCACCTACGTAACCCACTTCGCGACCATCACGTTCAATACGTGCGGTTTGGCCCGGATGCAGCGCCGGGTGCTTTCCTGGTACGAACGTGAACGCATCCAGCGCACCGGCAAAGCCCAGCACGGCTTCAACATCAGCCTTGACGTCAAAGAAGTCGACCACTTCGCGACCTTGCGCCCAGCCTTCAGCCAAACGGGTACCGCATACCACACCTGCCAGCATCGGCTCTTGCTTCAAGCCTTCCAGCTGACCGACAAAGCGCAAACCGCTTTCGAACAGACGAACACGGTCTTGCTGACGATTAAGGTTGTGCTGCAGCGATTTGATCAAGCCTGGCCACAAAGAGGCACGCATGGCCGCCATGTCGCTGGAGATCGGGTTGGCCAGCAACAAAGGTTCCACGCCCGGGCTGAACAGTTCGAACTGCTTGGGATCGATGAAGCTATAAGTAATCGCTTCCTGATAACCACGCGCTACCAGCAGACGTCGCAGCTCAGGCAAGTCGCTGCGCGCTTCGGCTTTGGCCTGGGGGGCCAGGCGAGCTTGCGGGTAGCGAACCGGCAAGCGGTTGTAGCCGTACAGGCGAGCCAGCTCTTCGATCAGATCAACTTCAAGGCTGATATCGAAGCGATGGCTAGGCACCTCTACGCGCCACTGCCCTTCCCCGGAGGCATTGATGGTCAGGCCCAAAGCGCTGAGCAGGCGCTCAACTTCAACCGGGTCCATGTCCATGCCCAGCATTTGGCTGATACGCGCGGCACGCAAAGTGATCGGTTCGATCGAGGGCAGGTACTGCTCGCTGACGGTCTCAATGACAGGACCCGCTTCACCACCGGTGATTTCCAGCAGCAGACCAGTGGCACGCTCCATGGCTTCACGGGCTAATTGCCAGTCCACGCCACGCTCGTAGCGGTGCGAAGCATCGGTGTGCAAGCCATAGGAACGCGCCTTGCCTGCCACCACAATCTGGTCGAAGAATGCGCTTTCCAGGAAGATGTCGCGAGTGGTCGCGGTCACGCCGCTGTGCTCACCGCCCATCACGCCCGCAATGGCCAGAGCACGCGAATGGTCGGCAATCACCAGCGTATCGCTACGCAGAGTGACTTCCTGACCATCCAGCAATACCAGCTTTTCGCCCTCTTCGGCCATACGCACCCGGATGCCGCCATTGATCTCGGCGAGATCAAACGCGTGCAACGGCTGACCCAGTTCCAGCATCACGTAGTTGGTGATGTCGACGGCGGCATCAATGCTCCGGACATCGGCACGGCGCAGACGCTCAACCATCCACATCGGTGTTGGACGGGACAGGTCGACGTTGCGGATCACGCGCCCCAGATAACGAGGACAGGCCGCAGGCGCAAGCACCTCAACAGCGCGAACTTCGTCATGCACGGCCGGCACAGCAGCCACGACAGGACGCGTCACTTCTGCTGCGTAGAGCGCACCGACTTCACGCGCCAGGCCCGCCAGCGACAAGCAGTCGCCACGGTTAGGCGTCAGATCCACTTCGATGCTGGCATCTTCAAGTGCCAGGTAAACGCGGATGTCTTCACCCACCGGTGCATCTGCCGGCAGTTCCATCAGGCCGTCATTGCCCTCGCCAACCTGCAACTCGGCTTGAGAGCAGAGCATGCCATTGGACTCGACGCCACGCAGTTTGGCCTTCTTGATCTTGAAGTCGCCCGGCAGCTCGGCACCAATCATCGCAAACGGGATCTTCAGGCCGGGACGCACGTTAGGCGCACCGCACACAACCTGAAAAGTCTCCGAGCCATTGCTGACCTGGCATACACGAAGCTTGTCGGCATCGGGATGCTGCTCGGTGCTCAACACCTCGCCAACCACCACGCCACTGAACACACCGGCGACCGGTGCAACGCTATCGACCTCAAGGCCGGCCATCGACAGACGGGCAACCAGCTCGTCACGTCCTACCTGCGGGTTAACCCAACCACGCAGCCATTGTTCACTGAATTTCATCCTGCTCTCCTAAGAATTCGTTACGACTAGCGAAATTGCGCGAGGAACCGCAAGTCGTTGTCGAAGAACAGACGCAAGTCGTTCACGCCGTAACGCAGCATGGCCAGACGCTCAACACCCATGCCGAAGGCAAAGCCCGAGAATTCTTCCGGATCGATCCCGGACATCCGCAACACGTTTGGATGAACCATCCCGCAGCCCATGACTTCCAGCCAGCCGGTCTGTTTGCAGACACGACAGCCTTTGCCACTGCACATCACGCATTCCATATCCACTTCAGCGGATGGCTCGGTGAACGGGAAGTACGAAGGACGGAAACGCACTGCCAGTTCTTTTTCGAAGAACACGCGCAGAAACTCTTCAATGGTCCCTTTCAGGTCAGCGAAGTTGATATCACGATCGACCAACAAGCCTTCAACCTGGTGAAACATTGGCGAGTGGGTAATATCGGAGTCACTACGGTACACACGGCCTGGACAGACAATGCGGATCGGAGGTTGTTTGGATTCCATGGTGCGGACCTGTACCGGCGAGGTATGGGTGCGCAACAGCATGTTTGCATTGAAGTAGAAGGTGTCATGCATCGAGCGGGCCGGGTGATGGCCAGGGATGTTGAGCGCTTCAAAGTTATGGTAATCGTCTTCAACCTCAGGGCCTTCGGCAATGCCGTAGCCGATGTGGGTGAAGAATTGCTCGATACGTTCCAGAGTGCGCGTAACCGGATGCAGACCACCTGAGGTCTGGCCACGGCCAGGCAGGGTCACGTCAATGGACTCGGCGGACAGTTTGGCGGCCAGGTCGGCCTCTTCAAACAACGCCTTGCGCGCATTGAGAACCTCTGTAACACGCTCCTTGGCAACGTTGATCAGAGCACCCACTTGCGGGCGCTCCTCAGCCGGCAAATTCCCCAGGGTCTTCATCACCTGAGTCAATTCACCCTTTTTGCCAAGGTATTGAACCCGGATTTGCTCCAGGGCATTGATATCTTCAGCGCTTTGCACAGCCTCTAGTGCTTGAGAGACCAGCGCATCCAGGTTTTCCATGTACAGACTCCAGATACAAAATAGGGGAAGAGCTTGAAGGCTCTTCCCCTATTTATGACGTTTAGCACCCAGGTCCACACAAGTGAACCCAAGTAACTGTCGGGGGTACTTAAGCCAGAGTGGCTTTAGCTTTCTCGACAATCGCAGCAAACGCCGCTTTTTCGTTCACTGCCAGATCAGACAGAACCTTACGGTCGATCTCGATGGAAGCTTTTTTCAGGCCGGCGATGAAACGGCTGTAGGACAGACCGTTGATACGTGCACCAGCGTTGATACGAGCGATCCACAGAGCGCGGAACTGACGTTTTTTCTGACGACGGTCACGGTAGGCGTATTGGCCTGCCTTGATTACCGCTTGCTTGGCAACACGGAATACGCGTGAGCGTGCGCCGTAGTAGCCTTTAGCCAGTTTCAGAATTTTTTTGTGACGTTTACGGGCGACAACGCCACGCTTTACACGAGCCATGAGTTACTTCCTCTATTCTTAACCAAAAATTAACGAAGGCGCAGCATGCGCTCGACTTTTGCCACGTCAGACGGATGCAGCAAGCTGCTACCGCGCAGTTGACGCTTACGCTTGGTCGACATTTTGGTCAGGATGTGGCTCTTGAAAGCGTGTTTGTGCTTGATACCGTTAGCAGTTTTCAGAAACCGCTTAGCAGCACCACTTTTAGTCTTCATCTTTGGCATGTTCGGATACTCCGCATTCAGTTGATAAACATAACCACAAGGCCTGCCGTGCCCTGGTGATTACTTCTTCTTTTTCGGGGCGATGACCATAATCAGTTGGCGTCCTTCCATCTTAGGATGCTGTTCGACGGTTCCGTATTCAACCAGGTCACCTTCAACCCGCTTCAACAGTTCCATACCCAGCTCCTGGTGGGCCATCTCACGACCGCGGAATCTTAACGATACCTTGGCCCTGTCCCCATCACTCAGGAAACGTACCAGGTTGCGCAGTTTTACCTGGTAATCCCCTTCCTCCGTCCCTGGACGAAACTTGATTTCTTTAACTTGAATCTGTTTCTGGTTTTTCTTTGCAGCAGCAATCTGCTTCTTCTTTTCGAAGATCGATTTGCCGTAGTCCATCAGCTTACAAACTGGGGGTACTGCATCAGCGGAAATTTCCACCAAATCCAGTTTGGCCTCTTCAGCTTTAAGAAGCGCGTCTTCAATTGACACAATCCCAAGCTGCTCGCCTTCAGCTCCAATTAACCGAACCTCGCGTGCCGAGATATTCTCGTTGATCGGGGCCTTCGGTGCAGCTCGTTTATCTTGTCTCATTTCACGCTTAATAATAATTACTCCGAATCATGGCGACCACGCCGGGAAACCGCTTGTGCGAGGAATTCAGCGAATTGCGCGACGGGCATCGAGCCCAAGTCAGCACCTTCACGTGTACGCACAGCGACAGTCTGCATCTCGACTTCCCGATCTCCGATAACCAAGAGATAAGGAACCTTGAGCAAAGTATGCTCGCGGATTTTAAAGCCGATCTTTTCATTTCTCAAGTCAGACTTGGCACGAAATCCGCTCTGATTGAGAGTTTTTTCAACTTCAAGGGCAAAATCTGCCTGTTTGTCAGTGATATTCATGATCACTGCCTGGGTTGGCGCCAGCCACGCAGGGAATGCACCTTCATAGTGCTCGATCAGAATACCGACAAAGCGCTCGAACGATCCGAGGATCGCACGGTGCAGCATAACGGGATGCTTGCGGCTGTTGTCTTCGGACACATATTCTGCGCCAAGACGGATCGGCAGGTTGAAATCGAGCTGTAAGGTACCACATTGCCACACTCGACCCAGACAATCTTTCAGAGAAAATTCAATCTTGGGCCCGTAAAAGGCACCTTCACCCGGCTGCAGGTCATAGGCCAGACCCGCGCTATCAAGGGCTGAGGCAAGCGCACTTTCGGCGCGATCCCACAATTCATCGGAACCCACACGCTTCTCGGGACGCGTCGACAGCTTGAGCTCGATATCCTTGAAACCGAAGTCTGCATAGACATCCAGGGTCAGCTTGATGAACGCTGCGGACTCGGCCTGCATCTGCTCTTCAGTACAGAAGATATGGGCGTCATCCTGGGTAAAGGCACGCACACGCATGATGCCGTGCAGAGCACCCGACGGCTCATTACGGTGACAGGCACCAAACTCGGCCAGGCGCATCGGCAGTTCACGGTAGCTTTTCAGCCCCTGATTGAACACTTGCACGTGGCAAGGGCAGTTCATCGGCTTGATCGCGTAATCGCGGCTCTCCGACTCAGTGGTGAACATGTTTTCAGCGTAGTTGGCCCAGTGCCCGGACTTTTCCCACAGGCTGCGGTCGACGACTTGAGGGGTCTTGATCTCAAGATAGCCGTTCTCGCGCTGGATCTTGCGCATGTATTGCTCAAGAACCTGGTAAAGCGTCCAGCCATTCGGATGCCAGAACACCATGCCCGGCGCTTCTTCCTGGGTGTGGAACAGGCCAAGTCGCTTGCCGATTTTACGGTGATCACGCTTCTCGGCTTCTTCAATACGCAGGACATAAGCTGCCAGCTGCTTCTTATCAGCCCAGGCCGTGCCATAGATACGCTGCAATTGCTCGTTCTTGGCATCGCCACGCCAGTAGGCGCCCGACAGCTTGGTCAGCTTGAACGATTTCAGGAAACGCGTATTCGGGACGTGAGGCCCGCGGCACATGTCGACGTATTCTTCATGGAAGTACAGGCCCATGGCCTGTTCGTTCGGCATGTCTTCGACCAGGCGCAGCTTGTAGTCTTCGCCCCGAGCAGCAAACAGCTCAATTACTTCAGCACGCGGCGTCACCTTCTTGATGACGTCGTAGTCTTTTTCGATCAACTGTTGCATGCGCTGTTCGATAGCCGCCATGTCATCCGGAGTAAACGGACGCTCGTAGGCTATATCGTAATAAAAGCCTTCATCAATGACAGGGCCGATCACCATCTTGGCAGTTGGATACAACTGCTTGACCGCATGACCGACCAAGTGGGCACAAGAGTGACGAATGATTTCCAGCCCCTCTTCATCCTTGGGCGTGATGATTTGCAGCGTGGCGTCATTTTCGATCAGGTCACAGGCATCAACCAGCTTGCCGTTGACCTTGCCGGCCACAGTGGCCTTGGCCAGACCTGCACCAATGGATGCGGCGACCTCGGCAACGGATACCGGGTGATCGAATGAGCGTTGACTGCCGTCGGGAAGAGTAATAGTTGGCATGGCGCCTCCTCTCCTAGTGGTGACCCCTACCAAAGGTCACGTGGGTTGGGATGAGCCAGTACGTGATTCGGTGGTACGCCTGCCTCACAGTGGCAGGAGCCTTGCGGCCAACCGGAAACCGAACCAGAGTGACTGGAGTTCAATTCAAAAAGGTTAATGGCTCTGCCTCGCGACTCACACCGCGAATCGACAGAAAAATGCCAAGGGCGGCATGCTATCACAGATGTAGCCCCCCTGCCCCGCCGCCGGCGCCTCATCCAGAAAAACCGACGGTTTTTTGCAAAATGGTGAACTTGAGCTGCACTTACCCCCTCATATACTCAGTGAAACACTCTCGGTTTTAACGCTTAAGAAGGAGCATCACATGCGCATGACTCACCTGTTCGCTTTCGCAGCACCTCTGGCTCTGCTGCTGCCACTGACTGCCCATGCCGATAATTGGCCGGCAGGCACCAAGAACGAGTACATGAAGGATTGCGTGGCTGCAGCCAGCAAAAGCATTGATCAGAAAACCGCCACTCAGCATTGCGAGTGCGGCGCAAACAAGCTGAATGAAAACTTCACCAGCGCTGAGATCGAAGCACTGATGAGCAAGACAAAACAACCGAGTGCCGAGCTTAGAACCAAGGCAATGAATGCAATTCAAGGCTGCGTGGTGAAGAAATAGATCGCTCGCAGCGCAACAATTTGAGCATCCATCCGAGCAAAAACGGCCAAAAAACCTCAATTGCTTAAAAAAGATGCATCGGCCGACGCTTTTTTTTGAAGCGATTTAAGCCTTGAAACCCCCATGAAATGGGGGTTTCAAGCATTCCCGGCGACAGACAAAAGCTAACAATGATGCAAACTGCCACTCAGGGGGGGTTCCAAAGCGCACATTTCGACTATAATAGCCAAGTGTGCCCAGTTGGCCTGAGCAGCACAGTACTACTGAAAATATAAGTTTCTTGGAGATACACCATGTCTAATCGCCAAACCGGCACCGTAAAATGGTTCAACGATGAAAAAGGCTTCGGCTTCATCACTCCTCAAGGTGGCGGTGACGACCTGTTCGTACACTTCAAAGCTATCGAAAGCGACGGTTTCAAAAGCCTGAAAGAAGGCCAGACTGTTTCCTTCGTGGCTGAGAAAGGCCAAAAGGGTATGCAAGCTGCACAGGTTCGTCCGGAGTAAATCTCCCGCGAACAAAAAAACCCCGTCCATGTGACGGGGTTTTTTATGCCTGAAACAACGCTATACGCGCTTAACCGCAGTTGACCCGGGTAATGATCCCGCTGTTATCCGCGTTCAGGTTCAAACGATCTGAACGGTATTCAAGCGTCATAACATCGTTCGGCATCAAGATACGTGCAGTCTGCGCACCAGACTTGGCACGCGCCTGCTCCAGAAGCTCTGATGAGGCTTTCTTGCCGATGGCAAACCCTGCAGACTGAGCATCGCAACGGCCATGCCCTGCCTCCCCGGCTGGCTCCTGCGCCGAATCTGGCGTGCTGCATCCAGACAGCGCCAAAACCGCCAGCAACGAACCCAGTGACACTAGCTTCCAAGGCATGAAGCCTCCTTTAAGATAAATAATCAGTATCTTTGCGACAGCGTTTGCGCAAATAGGTTGCACTGCCCCTGTTCACAACACCTGTTTAATCGGGACAAAACGGATTTTTGCCCGGATACCCGTTCTATACGCGCGCCTAATCGTGACGAAATGTGTGCAGGCAGTCAGTAGATATCGATGTAATCAAACGGCGGGTTCGGCCAATTATCGTTGATCGCGTTGTAAATCTGCATGACCCAGACTTCATCGCTGGCCGCAATCTTTCCGACATACCCGGAACCGGCCGCCCAGGTTTCGAGCCTGAAGAGCAAGTTTTCGATATCCACGCCTCCTACAACACCTGCAGAAATGTACGCAATGCCGGCCTTCGTCACACGCAACTGAGTATGCACATCGTCACTGGCCGAGGCCAATAACTGACGCACTGCTGCGATGGTGAGCCTCTCTGGCTGGTTTAAATCAATGTGCATCGCTGCCCTCCCCCTTGAAAAGCGCAAGTGTGGCACGCAACGTAAGCATCTTGTGAAAGTTGAAGCGCCAACCACTGCTGACTGTGATTAACTTTAATCTCCTGATAGCTTCAGGACGACATTTTGCTAAAATCGCGCCCCCAAAGCCTCCCATGAGATACCCATGACAACCGTCGCAATCGATGCAGACATCAAAGCCAAGTGGCCCCAAGGGCAATGTTCATACAGCCCCGGCAGCCCGGAAGAGCTGGCTATCATCGGTATTGATCTGCTGGTCAAAGAGCTTGGCACAGAAGCCGCGCACGCATTCGTCAGCCAAATCTTCGAAAAATACAAAAGCCCTGAAGCCATTAAACCGGCGTGAATCTGCGCAGACAGTGGTCTGCGCCTATTCAAATCACTTCAATCGGCTCAATCGCGCCGTCAGCAAGTCAAAAAAGCCCTGAGCATCTCCATCCTCAACCCAAAACACAGTGTTTGGCTGCTTGAGCGTGCCGTACCAGTCAGCAATGGTCTGACCAAACGTCGGCCCTTCACGAGTGTCCACGACCATGTTGATCTCACGCCCGGTGAACAGGCTCGGTTTCAGCAGATAGGCAATCACGCCGGCGTCGTGCACAGGACCGCCTGGCAGCCCGTAGTGCTCCATATCGGCCTTCACATACCCGTTCAGAATATCGCTGACCAATTTTCCGGCCGTGTTGCCCAGCGCAGCGATGTGTTTGAGGCGCTCTTCGCTGGTCAGTATTTTGTGCGTCACATCAAGGGGGATGTAAACCAGTTTCACCCCGCTTTTCAAGACGACATCGGCCGCATGCGGGTCCGCGTAGAGGTTGAATTCCGCTACCGGGGTGATATTGCCGCCATTGAAATGAGCTCCGCCCATGACGACCACTTCCTTGATGCCCTGTTTGATATCAGGGGCCTGAATCAAGGCCAGGGCCAGGTTTGTTTGCGGGCCGAGCATGGCAATGGTCACGCTGCCGGGCTTGACCGAGCGCAAGGTATCAATCAGGTAGTTAACCGCATGGGTCTGCTCAAGACCTTTTGCAGGCTCGTGGACCGGAACGCCGGTTACGCCTTCCTCGCCATGAATGTTCTCAGCGTAGATCGGCGTGCGAATCAGCGGCCTCGGTGCCCCGGCATACACCGGAATGTCTTCGCGCCCTCCCCATTCACGCGCCAGGCGGGCATTGCGTGAGGTTTTATCCAGACGAACGTTGCCCGCTACCGTGGTAATCGCCCGCACATTGAGTTCTTCCGGCGAAGCAAATGCCAGCAGCAACGCCACGACATCATCTGCCCCCGGGTCGGTGTCGATAATCAGATCGACCTTGTCTGCAGCCTGAACGCTTGAGATAGAGAGTACGGACAAAAGCAGGATACTCCTGATCAATGGTTGGAAAGTCTGCGTGAAACGCGCCATGGGCGACTCCTTGTCGTGTTTTTAAAAGGTCACGCCTGCAATCAAGGCTATGTTGCAGTACGGTTTGCACTCACCGGTACGAATAATCACTTTTGCCTGCTGGCACAGCTCTTTGAAGGCGTTGTGGGACATCACGCTTCTCTCTCCCAGGTTCCCTGCGTCGGCATGCCGATCAATACTCAGCAATGCCGGACACGGAAGCGGCAGCAGCTCATGGGCCAGGACATGGCTCTGCACCTGCATTTCACTGAGCAGTACCTCCAGCGTGCTGGCCAGATCGGGAATACCTTGAGTGAGGGCCAGATCAATCAGCTCAACACCTTTGGGCACTGGCAAGCCAGCATCCGCAATCACGACGACATCACCATGCCCCAGCGAGGCGACAAGCCTGGAGAGGGCAATATTAAGCAAAGGTGTTTTTTTCATGGAATGACAAACCCCTGAACGTCGTTCAATCGAGGAATGGAAGGCTGGGCACCTTCACGGGTCACGGACAAGGCTGCGGCAATCTGAGCGAACCGGACGGCGTCGTCTTCGTCTTTGCCCGCCGCCAGTGCGGCTGAAAACGCCCCGACAAATGTGTCGCCTGCAGCGGTGGCATCTACCGCTTCAACCCTGGGCGCCGCAAAATGCACGACACGCTGCGGACTGACCAGCAACGCACCTTGGGCCCCCAAGGTAACAATGACCTTGCGCGCACCCAGTTCGATCAGCCGGCGTGCCGCATCTTCTGCCGTCTCGAGCGAGTTGACTGCCACACCGCTGAGCGCCCATGCCTCGCTTTCATTAGGAATCACATAATCAATCGCCGCATACCACTGCGCAGGCAGCGGACCGCTGGCCGGCGCCGGATTGAGAATCACGGTTTTATCCAGCTCACGCCCACGGCGCAGGGTGTAGCCAACCGTGTCCATCGGGACCTCGAGCTGGCAGATGATCACCCTGGCTGCCTGCAAGACCTCGTCAAAGGCCTGTATGTCCTGTGGCACAAGGCACGCGTTGGTGCCGGGCACCACCACAATGGTGTTCTGGCTGTTGGCGTCGACCACGATCAGGGCCACACCGCTCACCCCCTCCGGCACGGTACGTAATGCCCGACAATCGATGTGCTCCGCCAGCATCCCCTCGCGCAGTTGCGTGCCGTAGGCATCACTGCCGAGGCAACCAACCATGGCCACCTGCACCCCCAGGCGGGCCGCCGCCACAGCCTGATTAGCCCCCTTGCCGCCCGGTACCGTGTCGAGGGACTGGCCGAAGATTGTTTCTCCGGGCCGCGGCAATCGCTCCGTGCGCGTGACCAGGTCCATGTTCAGGCTGCCCACCACTACTACGCTTGCTTGCATGTCTCGGCACTCATCCATTGATTTTCTGAGGGGCTGACAACCGCCCTTCTACGCGGGCGGAAGTGGACTCGCGCAACACAATGCTCGGGGTCACGATGTGCTGCTCGACGGCACGGTCTGGTGTCGCGATACGGCGCAACAACAGCTGTGCAGCCATTTCACCCAGTTGCAAAATCGACTGCCCGACTGTCGTCAGCGCCGGGTAGACATAACGGCTCATCTGCACATCATCAAAACCGATCACCGAAAGCTGGTCCGGCACCCGGATATTGCGCTCCGCAGCCGCACGCAGCACACCGATCCCCATCATGTCGTTGCACGCAAAAATGGCCGAGGGCGGGTTATGCGCCAGCAAGCGGACTGCCGCCTCATAACCACCGACACTGCTGAAATCGCTCTCAACCTTCCAGTGCTCAGGCACTGAAACTTCAGCTTCATCAAGTGCCCGCAAATAGCCGGCCATGCGCAATTGGGCAACACGGGTAATGCCAGGACCGCCAATGCAGGCGATATCGCGATGCCCGAGGTTGAGCAAATGCCGCGTGGCCAGATAAGCCCCCAACTCATGATCGATGCGCACCAGATCCGCTTCAATCCCGTCAAGGTTGCGGTCGACAATCACCATGGGGGTTTTGACACCGGCCAGACCGCCTGCCAACCCGAGGTCTCCCCCTGCTGAGGCGACTACCAGCCCGTCAACCCGCTTTTCGAGGAGTACGCGCAGGTAATTGCGCTGCTTGACCGGGTCGTCGTCGCAATTGCACAGGATGACGCAATAGTTGTTGCGCTCGCAGCAGTCTTCGATGCCTCGCGCCAGCTCCGCGAAATAGGGGTTCAGGCTGTTCGCGACCAGCAGCCCGATGGTGGCGGTGGACTTGGCCTTCAAGGAACGCGCCACCGCACTGGGTACATAATCAAGACGTGCAATGGCCTCTTCCACCTTCAAACGCACCGGCTCACTCACCGGACGCGTTTTGTTCAGGACATGAGAAACCGTCGTATACGAGATACCTGCCATTGCCGCGACATCTTTAATAGTTGCCATTGTTCAATTCCGTCGCCGTGCCCGCTGACTGCGGTATGTGTCCAATACCACTGCTATCACAATGACAGCACCGGTAATGATACGCTTGGTCGGCTCGGTCGCACCGATTTGCGCCAGCCCTGCGGCCAGCACCGAGATAATCAACACGCCGAAAAACGTGCTGATGACGGAACCCCGCCCACCCATCAAGCTCGTGCCGCCAATCACCACCGCCGCAATCACCTGCAACTCAAGGCCTGAACCGGCATTGGGATCTGCCGCCTCCAGGCGCGATATCTGAAACAACGCGGCAACCCCCGCCAGCAAACCCATCAGGCTGAAGACCAGGATTTTATAAGGCTTTGGATTGATCCCCGCGAGGCGAACCGCCTCTTCGTTGGTGCCGATCCCGATCAGATAACGACCAAACACCGTGCGCGTCAGTACCGCCTGAGCCACGACAATGACCAGCAGCGCGATGATAAAAGACGGCGAAATCCCGAAGACAATCGGATTGGACAGCCAGGCAAAGGCATCGCCAATGTAAGCGGTGCGCGACCCTGTCATTTGATAGGCCGCACCCCGGGCCATTTCCAGAACGCCCAACGACACAATAAAAGAAGGAATTCGCCACGCAACGGTGATCGACCCCGTAACCGTGCCGGCCAGCGCAGCGCAGCCCATTCCCAGCAAGGCCGCCGGCAGGACGCTCCAGCCCCAGCCCAGAATTGCCACACTGACCGCTGATGCCGCCAAAGCCAGTACCGAGCCGACTGACAGGTCAATGCCACCGATGATCAGCACAAACGTCATCCCGACCGCCAGCACCATCAGGTCCGGGATCTGGTTGGCCAGGGTGCTCAACGTGTCATATGAAAAGAAATGATCACTCAGGCTGGAGAACAGGATGATCATGGCCAGCAAGGCACCCGCCAGCCCCAGATAAGTACCCATGCCGTAATAGTTGTGCGCACTTTTTTGCACCACGGGAGTGGTTTTCATGAGGCATCCTTTGGCGTGGCTTCAGCGAGCAACGCATCTCGTTTTTGATAACCGGCAAACGCTGCTGCCAGCAACTGCTCCTGACTCCAGCTGTCCCGCTCGAAGGTGTCGATCAGACGCCCGGCCGACA
The DNA here is from genome assembly GCF_900475285.1 of Pseudomonas taetrolens. NCBI lineage: Bacteria > Pseudomonadati > Pseudomonadota > Gammaproteobacteria > Pseudomonadales > Pseudomonadaceae > Pseudomonas > Pseudomonas taetrolens. Next base: position 3,062,639 of record NZ_LS483370.1, read on the forward strand.
GCACGCCGATACGATCACAGATCAACATCAACTCGCGCAGGTCGCTCGACACGACAACCAGTGCCTTGCCCTGGCGTGTCAGGTTGCCGAGCAAACGGTAGATGTCGAACTTGGCACCGATGTCGATACCGCGGGTGGGCTCGTCAAACAGCAGGACTGAACAGTCGCGCTCCAACCAGCGGCCGATGACCACCTTCTGCTGGTTGCCCCCCGACAGTTGCGAGACGATTTGCCTGGGTCCGGAACTGCGTATGCCCATTGCATCGATCTGACGCTGCGCCAAGGCAGACTCGTCGGGAGCATTCAATATGCCTGCCCGGGAGACCCGGTCCATGTTGCCCAGACCGATATTGGCACTGATCGACTGGGTCAACAGCAACCCTTCACCCTTGCGGTCCTCGGTAATCAAGGCAATGCCGTGCCTGACCGCTTCCACGGGCGAGCGGATACTCACCACCTGCGCCGGGGAGCCGAGCGCAACCGTGCCGCTGTCCGGCACGTCGGCACCATAGATCAAGCGTAAAAGCTCGGTACGCCCAGCCCCGATCAGGCCGGAAATACCAAATATCTCGCCTTGGCGAACCTCGAACGACACCTCCCGGACTTTGTCCGAACGCCCCAGCCCCGAGACCTTGAGTGCTGTTTCGCCCAAGGTGCGGATGCCCATGTCCAGAGCGTCGCCCAGCTCTCGCCCCACCATCAAATTGACCAGTTGTTCACTGCTGTAATTGGCGATGGGCTCGACACACACCAGGCGGCCGTCACGCAACACGGCAATGCGTTGCGCAACACGCGCCAACTCTTCGAGCCGGTGCGAGATGTAGACAATCGCCACCCCGCGCGCCTGGAGCCGTTCGATCTGGGCAAACAGCATGTCGACTTCGCGGGCCGTGAGCATCGCAGTCGGCTCATCCAGGATCAGCACATGGCAGTCACCGATCAAGTTGCGGGCGATTTCGACCATTTGCTGGTGCCCTACCCCCAGGTCGGCGACCAGGGTGTCGGGGTCAATGGCCTCCAGCCCCACCTGGGCCATTGCCTCGATGGCTGCCTTGCGCAGTTGCTTGCGACTGACCCAGCCAAAATGGCTGGGCAGATTATCCAGAAAAAGATTCTCGGCCACGGTCAGCGTGGGCAACAGGTTGAGCTCCTGCATGACCATGCGAATGCCCAGGCGCTCCGCCTGTGTACGACTGCCGGGAGCATAGGCTTGCCCCCTGAAGTGCATGTGCCCGAGCGTCGGCACTTCCAGGCCTGCGATGATTTTCGACAGTGTACTTTTCCCGGCACCGTTTTCACCGGTCAACGCCAGGACTTCGCCGCGGTGCAGCGTCAGGTCGATGCCCGCCAGAACCGGTTGAGTGTAGGTTTTGCCGATCCCGCCGACCGAAAGCACCACGCTGGCATTAGAAGCAGACATAAAACTTCTCCGGGCGCCCGCTCAACCGAGCAGGCGCCTGTGGCAGCGAATTGGACTATGGCTTGATAACCAGCTCGACCGGCGTGTCGATGACGCCATCCTTCAGGTTTTCGACCGGCTCTTTTTTGACCAGTTTGAGTGCCGTCTCAATGCCAAAAACCGCCTGTTGTGCAGCTGCCTGATCGGCAGTGGCAAGTACACGACCATCTTCAAGCATCGGTTTGATAGCGTTGATGTTGTCGTAACCCACAACTTGCACCTTGCCGGTTTTGCCTGCCGCACGGATGGCCGAAACCGCCCCTATGGCCATGCTGTCATTGCCGGCCAGGATGGCCTTGATTTCGGGGTATTCGCTGAGCATGCCCGACGCAACCTTGTTGCCACCGTCGATTTCCCAGTCTCCGGACTGCACCGAGACCACCTTCATGCCGGCGGCACTCATTGCATCCTTGAACCCTGCAGTGCGCATCTGCGCATTGGTGGTGGTCGATACACCCTCGATAATCCCGACCTGATCGCCCGCCTTGAGCGTTTTCGCCAGGTAGTCACCGACCTCGCGCGCGCCCTGCCTGTTGTTAGGCCCTACAAATGGCACTTCGAGGCCTTTGCTTTTCAGGACATCGGGATCCAGCCGGTTATCGATATTGACCACGACGATGCCACGATCTTTGGCTTTTTTAATGGTCGATACCAGCGCTTTGGAGTCTGCCGGGGCAATCACCAGCGCATCGACTTTAGCGATGATCATCTGCTGAATGATGTCGATCTGGCCTGCGGTGTCGGTTTCGTTCTTGATCCCGTTGGAGATCAGGTCGAAGTCCGCTGAATGGGCTTTTTGATAATCTTCGCCACCCTTCTGCATGGTGACAAAGAACTCGTTGGCCAGCGATTTCATCACCAGGCCGACTTTGGGTTTTTCAGGGGTGTCGGCATAAGCTGCCGGGAGGGATAAGGAGGTTGCGGCCATTATGGCCACAGCGAGAAGGCGTCCAGCAAAGGGCAGCTTCATGGAAGTAACTCCGATCTTATGATTATTGTGAGCAACGTCCTGCTCGCGCCTTGCCTGCCAACCACGCTTTAAATGGCAGCCGACCCGGGTGGAACCCCACCGCCGAGTCCGACCCGGCAACATCGCGCAAACGTTTGCTTGAACCTCACTATGGAAAGCCGCCGATTATTTGTCAACGTGAAATAAGGCCGCTCGACACGGATCAAAGGCCGAGTCTCCGAACAGAGAAACCCCTATTTGTTCGGAATTCCGTACCACACAGAAAAAAGTCAAATCAGAACAAAAATAAAATACTTAATAATCAATAAGTTACGCTAAAAATCAACAGACCTGAACGTTGGCATAAATACTGCTGCCTTGTCCTCGGCTCGCGACCAGGGGATGGCGCGAGCCGTGCGGGATGTACGTACGTCAGCACGTTTACCTATAAGAGAGAAAATAATGAAAACAGCTGTGTTGAAAACAATTGTCCCGGGCGCCTTGGCCCTTCTTCTGTCACTGCCGGTCGTTCAAGCTCAAGAGACCGTCACCAAGCCTAACGTGGTCATTCTGGCAACCGGCGGCACCATCGCCGGCGCCGGTGCCAGCGCGGCCAACAGCGCGACCTACACCGCAGCCAAAGTTGGCGTCGACCAACTGATCGCCGCAGTCCCAGAACTGAGCAAGCTGGCCAACGTCCGTGGCGAGCAGGTCATGCAAATCGCCTCCGAGAGCATTTCCAACGACAACTTGCTGCAGCTGGGCCGCCGCGTTGCAGAGCTCGCTGACAGCAAAGATGTCGATGGCATCGTGATCACCCACGGTACCGACACCCTGGAAGAAACCGCCTACTTCCTCAATCTCGTTGAAAAAACCGACAAGCCCATCATCGTGGTCGGCTCCATGCGCCCGGGCACTGCCATGTCGGCTGATGGCATGCTCAACCTGTACAACGCGGTAGCTGTAGCCGGGAGCAAAGATGCTCGCGGCAAAGGCGTGCTGGTCACCATGAACGACGAGATCCAGTCCGGCCGTGACGTCAGCAAAACGATGAACATCAAGACCGAAGCCTTCAAAAGCCCTTGGGGCGCATTGGGCATGGTGGTCGAGGGCAAATCCTACTGGTTCCGCTTGCCTGCCAAGCGCCACACCATGGATTCCGAGTTCGACATCAAAAACATCACTTCCCTGCCCAACGTAGGCATCGCCTACTCGTACGGCAACGTAGACGACACCGCCTACAAGGCATTTGCACAAGCCGGCGCCAAAGCCATCATCCACGTAGGTACCGGTAACGGTTCCGTGTCGTCCCGCGTGGTTCCGACCCTGCAGGATCTGCGTAAAGATGGCATCCAGATCATTCGTTCTTCACACGTCAACAACGGCGGGTTCGTACTGCGTAACGCAGAGCAGCCAGACGACAAGAACGACTGGGTTGTAGCCCATGACCTCAACCCTCAAAAAGCCCGCATCCTGGCCATGGTCGCCCTGACCAAGACCCAGGACAGCAAAGAGCTGCAGCGGATGTTCTGGGAATACTGAGTCGTCGCATACGGTTGACGGCTTGAACACAAAAAGGCCGCCTCCCCCGGGAGGCGGCCTTTTTTATGGGCCACATAAACACCCCTGACCCGCTACCCGCGCACCTAACAGTTGCGAAAAATCGCACAGTTAAATACTGTATGCGCATACAGCAACCCAAGGATTGCATCATGAGTAAAAAAGCGGCGACACCGCCAAGCCCTCCGACCCCCTACGAAATTTTCGGAATGCGTATCCAGAAGATCATCAGTTCGCCCAAAGCCCAAAAAGAAAAGATGGCGGTGCTTGAACGACAAGAAGGTGACAACCCGGAATTTTGGGAACGCTTGCTGGAAGAAATCTCCGAAAACGACAACGTCACCATCGCTCATCGCGATGATGGCGGCGTGAATGTTTTCTGGACCGTACCTGAGGAAGATTGAGTCAATGTGGGTTCGTTTACTGGCACTGGCCAGCCTCTGCATCGTCACCAGCGCACACGCGGGTGCACCCCAAACCTTCAGTGAAGCCAAAAAAATCGCCTGGAAACTCTACGCCCCCCAGTCCACCGAGTTTTACTGTGGCTGCAAATACACCGGGAACCGCGTCAACCTCGCAGCCTGCGGTTATATCCCACGCAAAAATGCCAACCGCGCAGCACGTATCGAATGGGAACATATCGTGCCCGCCTGGCAGATCGGCCATCAGCGCCAATGCTGGCAAAGTGGAGGACGCAAAAACTGCACCCGTAACGACCCGGTATTCAAAGTTGCTGAAGCCGACCTGCACAACCTGGTACCCAGCATTGGCGAAGTCAACGGTGACCGGAGCAACTTCAGTTTCGGCTGGTTGCCCACGCAACAGGGGCAGTACGGCTCATGCCTGACCCAGGTCGACTTCAAGTCCAAAAAGGTCATGCCGCGCCCGTCTATTCGCGGAATGATCGCGCGCACCTACTTTTACATGAGCAAGCGCTACAACCTGCGTCTGTCGAAACAAGACCGTCAACTGTATGAAGCCTGGAACAAGACCTACCCGGTACAGGCCTGGGAGCGCCAGCGCAACCAGACAGTTGCCTGCGTCATGGGCCGTGGCAACGAGTTTGTAGGCCCGGTCAACCTGAAGGCCTGCAGCTGAATCTGTGGCAGCCGGTTTGAGACGCATCTCAACGTTTGATCACGTAAAAAGCTGCACGCAACCCGACCAAAGACTGTAAGCAAAGATGTACAAAACGCCCATGAAAAGCTGGAAAAGGCCCCATGGGCTGTTTTAACCTTACTCTTTGGCGTACCTAAAGCCGCACCATCGCTCGGCAATTCCTACAGGATGCCGAGCAAGCTGCGTGGTGGCAGGGCTGCATTTACACTCGACTTGTGACGATACTCTTGAAACTCATCATTATTGCTGTCTACGTTTTGTCCATCGCGCATGTCCACTTGCGGGGCAAGGTGCGACATAAATTGAGTCGTCAACTGAGCGACCATTCGACCTTTCTTGCACCGATCAACTGCTTTCTTTACCTGTTTTCCAAGGTGCCCAGCCAACCGTACTTGAAGCCGGCGGACTTCCCTGAGCTGCAGCCCCTGCAGGAGCACTGGCAGGAGATCCGCGAGGAAGCCCGACAACTGATGCGCGCCGGAGAGATCAAACGCTCCGAACAGCCCAATGATGTGGGGTTCAACTCGTTCTTCAAAACCGGCTGGAAGCGTTTCTACCTGAAGTGGTATGGCGATAATCACCCTTCCGCGGTCGAACTGTGCCCTCGTACGATTGAGCTGCTTAACGGCATTGGCACCATCAAGGCCGCCATGTTTGCCGAATTGCCACCCGGTTCCAAGCTGGTACGCCATCGCGATCCGTACGCCGGCTCCCTGCGTTATCACTTGGGTCTCGACACACCGAATGATCCGGGCTGCTATATCAATGTCGATGGGCAAAACTACTCGTGGCGTGACGGTGAAGGCGTCATGTTTGATGAGACGTTCATCCACTATGCCGAAAACACCACCGATAAAAACCGCATCATCCTGTTTTGCGATGTCGAACGCCCGATGCAATACCGCTGGGCGGCCGCCTTCAATCAGTGGTTTAGCCGGACAGTCATGGCCTCCGCCAGCTCACCCAATGACGCCAATGATAAAACCGGCAACCTGAACCGCGCCTTTACCAGGCTGTATAAAATTCGCCTGCGCGGAAAAGAGCTCAAAAAGCGCAATCGCACCCGCTATTATTTAGAGAAGTGGGCGATTTTCGCGGGCCTGCTGGGCCTGTTTCTTCTGATCTGAAACGCCTCCCCGACTGTGGGGGGCCGCTGAGTCCCCCTCAAGGAGCGCGTCATGCCCACACGTCTGAGCTTTATCTGCCATGCCCGAACCGAAGCTCAGCGCTTGGGGTACTTTGCTGCGGATGAACCGGCAGAACCCGCCGGCCTGCTCAAAGCCGCGCAAATGGCCCCCGCCCTGAAAAAGCCGGTGCGCATTCTCTGCGCTCCCGAAATTCGGACCCTGCAAACCGCCCAGGCGCTGGGCAGTGAGATTGAAATCGTTCCCGCGCTCGGCGACTACGACGCCGGGGACTGGCAAGGGCAGCGCTTGTCCGACCTGCAAGCACGTATTCCTCAAGTGCTCCTCGACTGGACCAGCAACCCCTTTGCGGCACCGCACAATGGCGAGTCAGTGCAAGACCTCTGCCTGCGAGTCAGCACCTGGCTCGACGGATTTCGCGAAGAGGGACATTTTGTCGTGGTCACTCACCCGTTCATTATCCGCGCCGCCGTCCTGCATGTTCTGGGCGCCAGCCTGCACGCGTTCAATCTGATCGATGTCGAACCGCTGTCGAGGGTCGATTTGCGGTTTAACCAATGCTGGCGACTGAGGCTGTGAGTCACTCTTCCAGCATTAACCCGCCCGGCGGCAAGGGCAGTGCTGTTTTGTAACGCACCTGTTTGAGAGCAAAGCTGGAACGAATATTGGCCACGCCCGGGACCTTGGTCAGAAAGTCCATCATGAAACGCTCCAGCGCCTGAATGCTCGGCACCAGCACCCGGATCAGGTAATCCGGATCACCGGCCATCAAATAGCACTCCATCACTTCATGGCGATCAGAAATCGCCGCTTCAAAGTGCTGCAACGCTTCTTCGACCTGTTTCTCCAGGCTGACATGGATGAACACATTGACGTGCAGCCCCAGCATGTCGGCGTCGAGCAAGGTGACCTGCTCGCGAATCAGCCCACGTTCTTCCATCGCCTTGACCCGGTTGAAACACGGGGTGGGCGACAGGTTGACCGAGCGCGCAAGGTCCGCGTTGGTGATGCGCGCATTCTGCTGAAGGCGGTTGAGAATCCCGATATCCGTTCGATCTAGCTTGCGCATGAGACAAAAGCACCTGTTTTTTATGTTTATAAAGAATTCTTATCCTTAAACGCTTCAAAGCACAACGAACTACAGAGAAATATTCTTCACTGTCAGGAATATGATGGTTGTAGGACAAGATTTGGCTGTTTCTTCAGCCAGATCTTTAACACCTAGCTCCCGCGCCCTAATAAAACACGACAAGATCGAGCGTAGAGAAAGCCATGAATGAATATGCACCGCTGCGCCTGCACGTTCCTGAACCCTCTGGCCGTCCAGGCTGCAGGACCGACTTCAGCTACCTGCGCCTGACCGATGCCGGTCTGGTACGCAAACCCCCTATCGACATCGAACCCGCCGACACTGCCGATTTGGCCAAAGGCTTGATTCGCGTGCTCGACGATCAAGGCCAGGCGCTAGGCCCGTGGGCTGAAGGCGTATCAACCGAGATCCTGCGCGCTGGCATGCGCGCCATGCTCAAGACCCGGATATTCGACACCCGCATGGTGGTCGCCCAGCGCCAGAAAAAAATGTCGTTCTATATGCAAAGCCTTGGTGAAGAAGCCATCGGCAGCGCTCAGGCACTGGCCTTGAACATCGACGACATGTGCTTCCCGACCTACCGCCAGCAAAGCATTTTGATGGCCCGCGATGTGCCTCTGGTCGACCTGATTTGCCAGTTGCTGTCCAACGAACGCGACCCCTTGAAGGGCCGGCAATTGCCGATCATGTACTCGGTGCGTGACTACGGCTTCTTCAGTATTTCCGGCAACCTTGCGACCCAGTTCATGCAAGCGGTGGGCTGGGGCATGGCGTCGGCCATCAAGGGTGACACCAAAATTGCATCGGCCTGGATTGGTGACGGCGCGACCGCTGAGTCCGACTTCCATACCGCCCTCACCTTCGCTCACGTCTACCGCGCCCCGGTCATCCTCAACGTGGTGAACAACCAGTGGGCGATCTCGACGTTCCAGGCAATCGCCGGCGGCGAGTCCACCACCTTCGCCGGACGTGGCGTTGGCTGCGGCATCGCTTCGCTGCGGGTCGACGGCAATGACTTTATCGCGGTGTACGCCGCCTCGGCCTGGGCCGCTGAACGTGCCCGACGCAATCTGGGCCCGACGCTGATCGAGTGGGTGACCTATCGCGCAGGTCCGCACTCCACTTCCGACGACCCTTCCAAGTACCGCCCGGCCGATGACTGGAGCCACTTCCCGCTCGGTGATCCGATTGTTCGCCTCAAGCAGCACCTGATTGCTACCGGCAACTGGTCAGAAGAAGAACATGCTGCTGTCAGCGCCGAACTTGAAGCCGAAATCATCGGCGCACAAAAGGAAGCCGAGCGCTTCGGCACCCTGGCGGGCGGGCAGATACCGAGCGCCGCGACGATCTTTGAGGACGTGTACAAGGACATGCCCGACCACCTGCGTCGGCAACGTCAGCAATTGGGGTTATAACCAGATGAACGACAACAATAAAATTCAGATGGAGAACGCCGTGAGCACCAGCACCCTGACGATGATCCAGGCCCTGCGTTCGGCCATGGACGTGATGCTTGAACGCGATGACAACGTCGTGGTGTTTGGCCAGGACGTGGGTTACTTCGGCGGCGTGTTCCGCTGCACCGAAGGCCTGCAGGCCAAATACGGCAGCTCGCGCGTGTTCGATGCTCCGATCTCCGAAAGCGGGATCGTCGGCGCGGCAGTGGGCATGGGCGCTTATGGCCTGCGGCCGGTGGCTGAAATCCAGTTTGCCGACTATTTCTATCCGGCCTCCGACCAGATTGTCTCCGAGGCAGCCCGCCTGCGTTATCGCTCGGCCGGGGAGTTCATTGCCCCGATGACCCTGCGCATGCCCTGCGGCGGCGGGATCTACGGCGGCCAAACTCACAGCCAGAGCCCCGAAGCCATGTTTACCCAGGTCTGTGGTCTGCGGACCGTCATGCCGTCCAACCCGTACGACGCCAAAGGCTTGTTGATCGCAGCCATCGAAAACGATGACCCAGTGATCTTCCTCGAGCCCAAACGCCTGTACAACGGCCCGTTCGACGGGCACCACGATCGTCCGGTCACTCCGTGGTCGAAACACCCTGCCAGCGCCGTGCCGGATGGTTATTACACCGTCCCGCTGGACTGTGCCGCCATCGTCCGGCCGGGCACTGAAGTCACCATCCTGACTTACGGCACCACCGTGTACGTCGCTCAGGTGGCCGCCGAAGAAACCGGCATCGATGCCGAAGTCATCGACCTGCGCAGCCTGTGGCCACTGGACCTGGATGCCATCGTTACCTCCGTGAAAAAAACCCGCCGCTGTGTCGTCGTGCACGAAGCCACCCGTACCTGCGGGTTTGGTGCCGAGCTGATTGCACTGGTTCAAGAGCACTGCTTCCACTATCTGGAAGCGCCAATCGAGCGCGTGACAGGCTGGGATACGCCTTATCCGCATGCTCAGGAATGGGCCTACTTCCCAGGCCCGGCGCGGGTGGGTGCAGCTTTGCAACGGGTTATGGAGGTCTGAATGGGTACGCACGTTATCAAGATGCCGGACATTGGCGAAGGCATTGCTCAAGTTGAACTGGTGGAATGGTTTGTCAAAGTCGGCGACATGGTCAGCGAAGATCAGATCGTCGCCGATGTGATGACCGACAAGGCCACCGTGGACATCCCCTCCCCGGTCGCAGGCAAAGTACTGGCGCTGGGTGGACAGCCCGGCGAAGTGATGGCCGTGGGCAGCGAGCTGATCCGCATTGAGGTCGAAGGGGCCGGCAACCTGCGTGAAAGCGCACAACCGGTTGCCCCGGTCGCTGCCGCGCCGAAAGCCGCACCACAAGCCCGCGTTGAAGTCGCCGCGGTTTCGGCGCCGGTGGCCAGGACAGCGCCAAGCTGCGCCCCGACCACCCGCCCGGCACCGGTTGCCCGTGAAGCCAACGAACGGCCGCTGGCCTCGCCAGCGGTACGCAAACGCGCCTGGGATGCCGGCATCGAGCTGCGCTTCGTCCACGGCACCGGCCCGGCTGGCCGCGTGCTGCATGACGACCTGGAAGCCTATCTCGCGCAAGACACCACCGCGCCGGCACCGGCCAGTGGTTTTGCCAAGCGCACCGATGAACAGCAAATCCCGGTCATCGGCCTGCGTCGCAAGATCGCACAGCGCATGCAGGATGCCAAACGCCGCGCCGCGCACTTCAGCTACGTTGAAGAAGTGGACGTCACGGCCCTCGAAGAACTGCGGGCCCAGCTCAACCAGAAATGGGGCGACAGCCGTGGCAAGTTGACCTTGCTGCCGTTCCTGGTGCGGGCAATGGTCGTGGCCTTGCGTGATTTCCCGCAGATCAACGTACGTTACGACGACGAAGCACAAATCATCACCCGTTTTGGTGCCGCCCACATCGGGGTTGCCGCACAGAGCGATGGCGGCCTGATGGTGCCGGTGGTTCGTCATGCCGAAAGCCTGACCCTGTGGGGCGCAGCCGATGAGATCGCCCGTCTGGCCAACGCCGTGCGTACCGGCAAAGCCACCCGCGAAGAACTCAGCGGTTCGACCATCACCCTGACCAGCCTCGGCGCGCTCGGTGGCATCGTCAGTACCCCCGTGGTCAATCTTCCCGAAGTCGCGATTATCGGGGTTAACCGCATCGTTGAGCGTCCGGTGGTGGTCAAAGGCCAGATCGTGATCCGCAAAATGATGAACCTCTCCAGCTCCTTCGACCATCGCGTGGTGGATGGCATGGACGCGGCACAATTTATTCAGGCCATGCGTGGCTTGCTCGAACAACCTGCCACCCTGTTTCTGGAGTGAACATGCAGCCAACTCAACACACCACGCTGCTGATTATCGGTGGCGGCCCTGGCGGTTACGTGGCGGCGATTCGCGCCGGCCAGCTGGGAATCCCAACGGTCTTGATCGAAGGCCAGTCGCTGGGCGGCACCTGCCTGAACGTCGGCTGCATACCGTCCAAGGCATTGATTCATGTCGCCGAACAGTTTCATACCACACAGCGCTACAGCGGCCAGCACTCGCCGCTAGGGATCAAGGTTCAGGCGCCCACTCTGGACATCGGCCAAAGCGTGCAGTGGAAGAACGGTATCGTCGACCGCCTGACCACAGGCGTCGGCGCGCTGATGAAAAAACACGGGGTCAAGGTCATTCATGGCTGGGCGAAGATCCTCGATGGCAAGGCGGTAGAAGTTGACGGTCAGCGCATTGAATGCGAACACCTGTTGCTGGCCACCGGCTCACAAACCGTCGAGCTGCCGGTCCTGCCGATTGGCGGGCCAATCGTTTCGTCCACCGAAGCGCTGGCACCCACGGCCATTCCCAAACGTCTGACGGTGGTGGGTGCCGGTTACATCGGGCTGGAGCTGGGCATCGCTTATCGCAAGCTCGGCGCCGAAGTGACCGTGGTCGAAGCACGCGACCGGATTCTGCCAACCTACGACAAAGAACTGACGCAACCGGTGGCTGAATCCCTCAAGGCGCTGGGCATCATTGTGTATCTGGAGCACAGCGTCGAAGGTTTCCAGGCCAGCACCAAAACCCTCTCGATGCGCAATCGCATGGGCGAAAGCCAAACCCTGGAAACCGATCAGGTATTGGTCGCGGTCGGTCGACGTCCGCGTACCCAGGGTTTCAACCTTGAAACCCTGGGCCTGACCATGAACGGCTCGGCCATTGCAGTGGACAACCGCTGCCTGACCAGCATGCGCAATGTCTGGGCGATTGGTGACCTGACCGGTGAGCCGATGCTTGCACACCGGGCCATGGCCCAAGGCGAAATGGTGGCTGAGCTGATTGCCGGCAAACAACGTGAGTTCAGCCCCACGGCGATCGCTGCCGTGTGCTTTACCGACCCTGAAATCGTGGTGGTGGGTAAAACCCCGGCCGATGCCGAGGCCGCAGGCCTGGACTGTTTGAGCGCTAGCTTCCCCTTTTCCGCCAATGGCCGGGCCATGACCCTGGAATCCAAAAGCGGATTTGTCCGCGTCGTGGCACGGCGTGACAATCATCTGATTGTCGGTTGGCAAGCGGTGGGCATTGGCGTATCGGAATTGTCGACTGCTTTTGGGCAGTCGCTGGAAATGGGCGCCTGCCTGGAAGACATCGCCGGTACCATCCACGCCCACCCGACCTTGGGCGAAGCCGTACAGGAAGCCGCGCTGCGCGCTTTGGGGCACGCATTGCATCTCTAGCCACATGGGTAAGCTCACCGTAGCAACTGCCGACTGAACGAGGCTGCGTTCGGCAGTTGCTACGGGGGAGTTCGTGTCAGGTGGCAATCCAACACTGGGCGTAATGGCTCAACACCAGTAGAATCGCGCTCTTTTTTCCAGGGCGCTCGCCATGACCTCTCTTAAAACACCCCATGAAGCCGAGTCCCAGGCCAGTGATCTGGTCTTTGGTCTTGAAGACCGCCCCAAGCCGTGGATCGGTTTTCTTGCAGCCCTGCAACATTTGCTGGCGATCATCGTGCCCATCGTCACGCCGGGCCTGTTGATTTGTCAGGCATTGGGGGTTTCCAGCCGTGATACCAACCTGATTGTTTCCATGTCGCTGGTCATCTCCGGGATTGCGACGTTTGTTCAGTGCAAACGCTTCGGACCGTTCGGCGCCGGGCTGCTGATCGTGCAAGGCACCAGTTTCAACTTTGTCGGCCCGTTGATTGCCGGGGGCGCCTTGATGGTCAAGCAAGGCACGCCGGTGGAAGGCGTCATGGCGGCGATTTTCGGGGTGGTGATTGCCGGCTCGTTTGTCGAAATGGGCATCTCACGGGTTCTGCCCTTTGTGAAACGCATGATCACCCCGCTGGTGACCGGCATCGTGGTGCTGATGATCGGCCTGACGCTGATTAAAGTCGGCCTGATCAGCATGGGCGGCGGCTTTACCGCCATGGGCAACGGGACCTTCGCCAACGGTGAAAACCTGATGCTGTCAGGGGTGGTACTGGCGATCATCGTCATCCTTAACCGCATCCCGCTGGTCTGGATGCGCAGTTGTGCCATCGTCATTGCCCTGGCCGTGGGCTACGCACTGGCGGGCTATCTGGGCCGCCTGGACTTCACCGGCATGCATCAGGCCGAGCTGTTCCAGGTTCCGGTGCCGTTGCATTTCGGTCTGGGGTTCTCGTGGTCGCTGTTTATTCCGATGCTGGTGATTTACCTGGTGACCTCGCTGGAAGCCATTGGTGACGTTACCGCCACCAGTAAAGTATCGCGCCAGCCGGTTGAAGGCCCGGTGTGGATGCAACGCATCAAGGGCGGTGTATTGGTAAACGGCGCCAACTCGCTGCTGGCCGGTATATTCAACACGTTCCCCAGCTCGATCTTTGCCCAGAACAACGGTGTCATTCAGCTCACTGGCATCGCCAGCCGCCATATCGGCGTGTGGATTGCCGGCATGTTGATCTTGCTGGGACTGTTCCCGAGCGTGGCCGGCGCTATCCAGGCCGTACCTGAGCCGGTGCTGGGGGGGGCGGCAATGGTGATGTTCGGCGCCGTCGCGGCCTCGGGGATCAATATTCTGGCCAGCATCACCCTTGATCGTCGTGCCCTGCTGATTATCGCGGTATCGCTGGCTCTGGGCCTTGGCGTTTCGCAGGTACCCGAATTCCTGGCGCATATGCCCGCGGCACTGCGCAACGTGCTGGAATCTGGTGTCGCCACAGGCGGCATTTGCGCCCTGCTGCTGAACTGGTTCCTGCCCGAAACGGAAAAAGCCCGGCCCCTGTAAACAGTGCTGCAAGGCAGGATCGCCTCACGGCATCCTGCCTGATTGATATTGCCGTGAAAGCACATCAAACTCCTGCCGCGTGTTACTTCCCCTCTTTCACTGTCTGATTTACTCTTTTCCTGCATCCACCACATTCAGTGGGGTACGAACATGAGCACTTACGGTAGACGCCTGAAGCAAGAGCGCCTGCGCCTGTGCCTCACACAAAAACAGCTGGGCCGGATCGGCGGCGTGAGCCGTCAAAGCCAGAGCATGTATGAGCGCGATGTCAGCCTGCCCTTCGCGCCCTATCTGGCAGCGCTCGCGTTGCTTGGCGTTGATGTGCTGTACATCATCACAGGCCGTCACAGCCTGAAGATTGGCTCCCCCGTCACCCGATCAGACACCGATGGCGAGTTCAAGACAACACCGAAAACCCGCTACAGGTCTTCTGACGGGGTCTAAGCTCTGCACATGTCCTTTCAATACTGGAGCGCTGCGTGACCGAACCTGGTACTCACCACCAAAAAGCCCTGGACCGTTTTCTCAGTGAACGCCCCGAACTGGCTGAACAGCTCGACACGCTGAACCCGCTGGAAGCCCGGGCGGTAGGCCAATCAATAAAGCAATACCGTCAGGAACGCTTGAACGAAGCCTTTGAAGCCGAGGCCGAACGACAAGGATTGTTTGCCTGGGAGCTGACGCTGCAACTGATCAGCGAAAGCACTGAAGCCTACGAAGCCCAGCGCCTCGAAGTGCACCGCGAAGTTGCACAAATGGCAGGCATGAGCTGGACCGAATACTGCGAGCTGTATGACCTGAAGCAGGGCTCGTAAACCCTTGCGACGGCTACCCCGCCGGACGCGGCCTCGCTCCGCTCGACCGCTGCTACAACCACCCCCCGAACCGTAGCAGTTGGCGAGTGCAACGAGGCTGCGTCCTGGCTTTGCGCAGCGACCCCCGACAGGATTACCGCTGCGGTGACCAGATGCGGGTACAGACTTTTTCCAGCAGTGCCTGGTTGTGACTGAACACGATAAGCCCCAACTCCCGACGCTTGACCTCTTCCAGCAAGACTTGCCATACCTGCGCCTGAACGTGTGCGTCCAGTTGCGCCGTCACCTCATCGGCAATCAGGTATCGGGTTCGCGGGTCCAGCGCTCTGAGCAAGGCGATGCGCGCCAGCTCGCCACCCGATAGTTCGTCCGGGCGACGCGTCAGCCAGGCCGGACTGACCGCCAGACGCTCCAGCCAGGCGGCATCCGGTGACCAGGCATCGCGCAGGCTTTCGCCGGTGGTGCGATAGGGATTGAACGTCTGCTCAGGATGTTGCGGTACCAGCTGGATTGGACAGTAGCCTTTTTTCGGCAGGGGCTGGCCTCCCACGCTGACGCTGCCCGAGGTCGCCGTTTGCCATTGCGCCAACACCCGGCCCAGGGTGGTTTTGCCAAAGCCGCTGGGGGCGGAAATCCCCTGGCGCTCCCCCGCCTTGACCTGGAAGGACACCGAGTCCCAAAGCCGATGACCGTTTTGCACAATGCTGAGCTGGTGGACTTCAAGCATAGGACTGAGACTCGCCTTCCGGTACCCGCCGCGCAAAGAACTGCTGCTCGGGCAGTGCAGCCCATAAGGATTGCAGCCACGGACTGCCGCCGTTTTCGCGCAGTTCCCGGGCGCTGAGGGTCTCGTGCAGCGCACCTTGGTGCAGCACCGCGATCCGGTCGGCAAACTTCGCCGCCAGCGCCAGATCATGGGTAACCCACAAGATCCCCCTTCCCTGCTGGCAAAAGCCCTTGAGGTGGGTCAGCAACTGGCTGGCATGCTCGTCATCCAGCCATGAAGTGATCTCGTCAGCCAGGATGTAGCGCGCATGGGTCAGGGCCGCGCAACTGGCCAGTACCCGTTTGGCCATCCCGCCCGACAGCGTGCGCGGAAACTGCTCGACCAGCTCCGGCTGCAAGTTGTAATGCGTCAGTTGCTCCGCCACATCGGCCAGGTCCAGACGGACGCCGCTCAACTGTGCGGCGCGTCGCAATTGCGGGCCGACCTTGATCAGCGGATTCAGGGCACTGACGCCTTGTGGCACGTAGCACACCGATTTACCGCGCTGATCGACCTTACCGGCTTCGCCCAACAGTTGTCCGTCAAGCCAGATATCACCACGGCAACGCATCGTATCGGGCAGCAGGCCCAGGGTGCTTTGCAAGAGCAGGCTTTTGCCTTCACCGCTGGACCCCACCAGCGCCACCAGCTCACCGGGCTGGACCTCGAGCGAAATATCACTCAGCAGCGGGTGCCAGGTTCTGTGGCCCAGCCAGTGAAAATGGGCAATATCGATCGCAAACTGGTCGAATTTCAGCATCAGGTAATCCTTATCCATAGCTGCTGCAAAGCCCGCGCAAACTGGTCAAAAACCAGCACCAGTCCCACCAGAATAAATCCCGGAAAGAACGCCAGCCACCAGGCACCACTGCTCAAGTACCGTAGCGCATCGGCCAGCAATAAACCCAATGATGGATCATGGGGCGCCAGACCAAAGCCCAGGAAGCTCAGCGCCGCAGAGTGCAATACCGCGTGGGGAAACATCAGCAAGGTGCCGATCATCCACTGCGGTAGTAGCAACGGTAGCAGGTGATGGCGCCAGCGATAGAAACTGCTGTTACCCAAGCGATGTGACAGCATCACAAAGTCGGTCTCGCGAATACGCAGGATTTCTGCACGCAGGATCAATGCCAGGCGCGGCCAGTGAGTCAGGGCCACGGCCAGAATCACACCCTGCTTGCCTCCGCCCAAGGTGAAACAGATCAACACCAGCAATAACAAGTGCGGTAACGCCAGCATGCTGTCGATCAAGCCGCGGATCAGGTAATCCAGGGTTTTATTGAGCGAACACAGGCTGGCGGTGAACATCGCCAGGAAGCCGCTGCTCAAGGCCGCGGTAAGGCCTATTTGCAGGCTGGTGGTCATCCCCTGGAAACACCTGAGCCATAAATCCCGCCCCAGGCTGTCGGTGCCAAACCAGTACTGCGCCGACGGCGGCTGACGTCGCGCCAGCAAATCCATCGGCACATCGACATGGGTGATCGACAAGCCATAGGCAACCAGCGCCAGCAGCATCAACAACGACAGGCAAAGCCTGAGCAGCGCACGATTCGGGTCGTAAGTCATGACTGGCGCGCTGCCCCGCGGTTGAGGCGCCGCAACAGCGCATTGGCAATGCTATTACCGGTGAACACCAATACCGCGCACACCAGCACAATCCCCATCAATAACGGGATATCCCCGCGCAACCCGGCATCGATCGTGGCCTGCCCCAGCCCGGGATAAGCGAAGACTTTTTCGGCCAGCAATGAGCCGCCGATCAGCTCACCGACAGAGGCAAATTGCAGGCACAGAGCCGGGGTCACCGCGTGACGCAGGATGTGAAAGTTGATCAACGGCCAACCCTTGTCACCCTGGGCATGGGCATAACGGATAAATTCACTGTTCATCACCTCGGCCACCCGGGAGCGGGTATGCAGCGCGATGTTGCCTACCCCCAGAACGCCCAGCGCCAGCATGGGTAAGATCAAATGCCTGAGTTTGTCGCCCCAAGTGGCCGTCTCGGCATTGCTGCCAGGCGTCCAGGCGCAACAGATCGGTGCCCAGTTGAGGGTCACGGCAAACAGGGACAACAGCAATAAACCGACCCAAAACGTCGGCAAGGACGCCAGCACATAGGACAAGGTTGAGATCAGCCGGTCGGGCCAACGATGGAGGTAGCGCCCGGCCGTCAATCCCAAGGCCAGTCCGACGATGCCGGAAAACAGCCACGCCGAAAGCAGCAGCGCAAAAGAGGTACTGAAACGTTCCCCGATGACCTCGGACACCGGCGCGTTATAGAGCATCGAATAGCCCAGGTCGCCTTGCAGCACTTGGCTGAACCAGTGCATGAAGCGCTCCCACAACGGCAGATCAAGCCCCCAGCGTGCGGCAATCATCGGGTATTGTTCAGGCGGTACGTGCAGTAGATCGTTGCCGATGTAGGCCCGTATAGGGTCCACCGGGGAAAAGCTGAGCAAGGTAAACGTGCCTGCCGCTGTCACCAGCAGCAGGCACATCAATCGCACCACAAAGAACCAGAGCCCGCGAATCACTGGCAGGTCCACTTCCAGCCTTCAAGGCTATTGAGCAATGACCAGGAACCATGGATTTCCGGCGCTCCCTTGCCCAAATCGATGCACTCATCCGCCAGGTAGGTGTGCTGAACATTCAGCAACCAGGCCCACGCAGCATCGCCCTTGACCCCGGCCCCCGTCACACCGTCCCACTCCACTTGCTGCCAGAACGGTACCGCTTGCTGCCAGGTCGGGGCATCCAGCGCTTGCTGCAAATGCTGGTCGACCCGTGGATTCTGGTAATAACCCGGGTTGTAATATTCAACGCCGGCCGCCTTGCTGCTGTAGTGATGGTAAAGCTCCATCGGATCGAGACTGCCCCAGCCAAATAGCGTCGGGTTGGCGTGCATGTTGCGTTCAACCGTCTCCCAACTGCCCGACTTCAAATCCACATCGATACCAATGGGCTTGAGCATCGACCGCACCGCCTGGGCCAGATCGCGGCGCGTGGCATCGCCACTGGCGTACCACAGGGTAATCTTGGCCGGCAGGCCATTTTTTTCGCGGACGCCGCTGGCGGTTTCCAGCCAACCGGCTTCATCCAGAATCTGTTTGGCCCTGTCGGTATCGCCGTCCTTGAAAGCCGCGTCGGGGTTGGCCCACGGCAAACCCTGCACGCCGGAATACGCCGGAATCGCGTGGCCTTCCAGGATCTGATCCGCCAGTAATTGCCGATTGATCGCGTAGTTTATCGCCCTGCGGATGGCCACATCGGCTGTCACATCGTTACCTATGGGGTAACCATGGGCATCTTTTTTGCCGGAAGCGAGGGTGGGCAGCACGACCCCCCGGTTTTCAACGCTGGGGCGAACCCACAGCTTCATGCCCGCCGCAGGCGTCACTGCCAGTGACGGAGCAATTCTGACAATACCCAATTGCTGGCTTTGCGCAGCGGCAAATGCGCTGTCTTCATCGAGAAAGACAAACACCAGCTTGTCGAAATCGTTTTTCTGGCCTGCGTAGTACGGGTTAGCCTCAACAATCAGCTGTTGCCCTGGTTGATAGCTGACCAATCGGTATGGCCCGGCCCCGATCGGTTTTTGTGCATAGGTCTTGGGGTCGTACTGGTCGGCCGAGACGATACCCAACGAGCCGAGCACGTTGACGAAGGTGCTTTGCGGAGCCTTAAGCTCAATACGCACAGTGAGCGGATCAACCACCTCGGCCTTGAGGAAGTTCCCCATATCGACCTTGCCGCCACTGGCCGCGGCGTTGTTGTAGGTGTACGCCACGTCCTTGGCCGTCAACGCGGAACCGTCGGAGAACTTCAGATCGGGCTTGAGGCTCAGGGTCCAGCTTTTACCATCGGCGCTGACCTGATAATCACTGAGCAAAAAGCCATGCCAGGACAAGTCTTCATTTTGCTTGAGCAGAGGGCTGTGCAGCAGCAGGTAACTGCCGTGACTCCAGCCCAACATGGGGTCAAATCCCTCCGTGGGCTCATCACCAATGGCCAATTGCAACGTACGCGCCGGCGATGACGACGCAGGGGCTACCAGCACACTCATTAAAGCGGCAGCTATCAGGGTATTTCGCATCCATGCAGGCTTTGACATCCATCCTCCTGAAAATAAATACCGGCGCCGGGGTGAACTCCAAAACACTGTGCACCCGTTACCGGGCACATCAGTAATAGCATTCTCATTCTAAATAGCCAGTTATCCATCTGATTTTTTTACTGTTTTTCACCCTCATTTGGCACCTCCCCCTGAGCTCCCGCGACGATCAATGACCTGACGACGGGCCGTGGCATTGAGCCATGCTGTGCTATACCCATTAGTACGCTTGATCAGTCACGACACATAGACTCCACTGACAGAGGTTCGCATGTTCAAAGGATTAGCCAGTCACCTCAAAGACAAAAACGTCCACTCGATCAACGCCCTGCCGTCCAACAATATCGAACTGTTCGACTGCTACGCTGGCTTGACCCTGGGCCACCTGTACCGCAACTTCCCGCTGCCCGTCACCCTCACTGCCGAGCGTTTTATCGACTACACCACACTCGGCGCCAGCAATCGCGAGGCCCTGGAAAAAGAAGAAACCCTGTTCATGGCAACCATTAAATGGCTGGCCGACGTCGGCTACATCCATTTCGACGGCATGTCCGGCGTGGCGTTTTATGAAGTGGTCCTGACGAGTAACGGCCTGCTGACCCTGCGCGCCTTCCCTGAAGGCTCAGACACCGGCCCCACCCTCGGCGACAAGCTGTCGCACTGCATCAAGGATCAACACACGGCAGAACTCAGGGCGCTGATGGCACAAGCATTGAGCCTGGGGAGCCGAACGCTCAGTCCGATGACGCGGTCAGGGATTTAAACCAGTCACATCGCTGCGCATGCCACTTCAACGCCCCCGCACTGGCCCTCCTCGAGGGTGAGGACGGCGTGAGGGGCATGCCGTGGTCAGGTCTCACGACTACCGACACGCCCCGATCACCCACTTGACCTTCTCCAGCGCCTCACGCAGTGAAGGCATGTCTACCGAACCCAATGCCAGTCGGATGGCGTGGGGGACGTGGGCTGATGTGGCAAAGGGTTGGGCTGTCGAGACTGAGACCTGCTCTCGCATCAAAGCCATGACGACCTGGTCGGCTCTGGCGTCTTCGGGCAGGGGCAACCAGATGAAGTAGGAAGACGGGTGACCCATACACGGCAGCCCCGCCAGTATCTCGCCCGCCAGTTTTTGTCTGACTTGTGCGTCTGTGCGCTTTTGCGCTTCAAGGCTGTCGACCGTGCCGTCTTCCAGCCAGCCGCTGGTGATCGCGGTCATGACCCCGGGGGTATTCCAGGCCGTAACCCTGATGATGCGTTCCAGCGCGCTGACGCCTGAAGCCGGTGCAGCAATAAAGCCGACGCGCAGTCCGGTGGCGACACTTTTGGATAATCCAGAGACGTAGACTGTTCTTTCTGGCGCCAGCGCTGCCAAAGGCGGCGGTGCGTCCTCGACCAGGAAAGCGTAGGCCGCATCCTCAATGATGTGCAGGTCATGCCTGCGGGAGAGCGCTACCAGGCGCTGACGCTGTTCAAGGCTCATCACCCAGCCCAATGGGTTGTGCAGAGTAGGCATGGTGTAGACCGCGCGCACTGATCGGCTGCGGCAGAGCTGTTCGAGGGCTTCCAGATCCGGGCCGGCCTCTGTGACGGGAACCGGAAGTACTTCAAGGTGCAGGGTGTTCGCCAGCACTTTGAAGCCCGGGTAGGTCAGTGCATCGGCAGCAATCACGTCGCCAGGCTGCAACAGCGCCATCAAGGTCACGGCCAGCCCATGCTGCGCGCCGTTGACGATCAGCACCTGTTCGGCGGGGACGTTGAGCCCGCGCCGTCTCAGATGCCGGGCCACGGACACCCGCTCGTGCAGGCGTCCGCCATGGGGCTGGTAGCGCAGCAACGACTCGAGGTCACCGGATAACGCGAGCTGACGCAAGGCTTGGCGCAATAAATCGGCCTGCCCCGGCACCGAGGGGTAATTGTAATTGAGGTCCAGCACGCCCGCAGGGACTTCGGGCTGATCGATTCCGTGCCCCGGTGGCAACGCTGTTTCCCTGACGAAAGTACCCCGCCCGGCTTCCCCGCTGACCAGCCCCATCGCTTCAAGCTCTGCATAAACGCGGCTGGCAGTCACCAGCGCCAGTCCATGTGTCGCCGCCAGTTGGCGATGAGTGGGTAAACGCATACCCGGTGGCAAACGCCCGGAACGAATATCCGTGGCGAAGGCATCAACCAGCGACTTATAGCGAGAGCGAGGCATCGGTGCTGTATCCATGACAATTTTTTGATTGTCATCCATCTTCAACCGCAAAATGCACTCATGCAACCGCCGAGGCTCCACACCCGTGGGGCCCTTTATTTCAGTCACCCGAACCCGATTCAGCGTGAGGCTCCGATGGAACGTACCCGTAATCTGCAAGGCCTGACGCCTGAAAGAAACCTCAGTGGCTGGATTAACGGATTTATCGGGGTGGTCATTTTCAGTGGTTCGCTGCCGGCCACACGGGTCGCGGTGCTGGAGTTCGACCCGGTGTTCTTGACCGTGGCGCGCGCGGCTATCGCCGGGTTGATTGCGGTGGCCATGCTCGGGCTGCTCAAGGCCAAACGTCCAGAACGCCGCCAGCTGTTACCGCTGCTCATTGTTGCCCTGGGCGTGGTGGTCGGGTTTCCCCTGCTGACGGCACTGGCGCTGCAGCATGTGACCTCGGCCCACTCCATCGTCTTCCTCGGCATGTTGCCGCTGGCCACCGCCGCTTTCGGCGTGCTGCGCGGAGGCGAACATCCCCGACCTGCATTCTGGCTGTTCTCGATTCTGGGCAGCGCACTGGTGGTGGGGTTTGCGGTGTCTCAGGGACTGACGGCCTCCCCTGAAGGCGACATCCTGATGTTCCTTGCCATTCTGGCCTGTGGCCTCGGTTACGCAGAGGGCGCCAGGCTCTCCCGGACACTGGGCGGCTGGCAGGTGATTTCATGGGCGCTGGTGCTTTCGCTGCCGGTGATGGCCGTGCTGGCCTGGTTCTGCGCACCCGCCTCATTCGCCGGGATCAGCCCGCCCGCCTGGCTTAGCCTGGGGTACGTGTCGCTGTTCAGCATGTTGATCGGTTTTGTGTTCTGGTACCGCGGGCTTGCCCAGGGAGGTATTGCGGCCGTGGGTCAGCTTCAGTTGTTGCAGCCTTTTATGGGGTTGGCCCTGGCCGCCAGCCTGCTCCACGAGACTGTCAGCCTCGGCATGTTTGCCGTCACCGGCGCGGTGATTCTGTGCGTGGTGGCAGCTAAAAAATTCGCTCGATAGATGCTGGCCTAATAATCAGGGAATCGGGACTGATAGCACGCGGGAGAGCTGGCGTCTGCGCAACGCTCCAGCTCGTCTTCCAGCCACTGCGCCAATACGATTGCATTGTTCGCCTCAGGGTCGTGGGCGGAATAAATCAGGGTCAACGTCCCCTTTTCGGCATATTGCAGCAGCGCCCACCAGTGCTGCGGGCTGGCGGCCAGTTCTTTTCGATACGCCGCTGCAAACTGCGGGAAACTCTTTTCACCGCGTTTGAACGTTTTGCGTAACTCGGTCGAAGGAGCGGCGTCAGGCAACCAGGCTGTCAGTGGCAGATCTTCCTTCCGGCAGTTGCGCGGCCACAGACGGTCAACCAGCACCCGGGTGCCGTCATCCGGGGACGCGGGAGTGTAAGCACGTTTGCATTGAATCATGGCGATAGGCTCTGATCGGATGAGAAAAAGCAGGCAGCCTGCTCCCTTCAGGTTAACCGGTTTGGCGCAAAATGCCGCGAACGCTTCCACGCTCGAAAGTGGCTGTGTACTATCAGCGCAGGCCGATGCTGCCTGCCGCTCGCTCCCCTAGGGAAAGGTGAAAGCATCTGTACTCCAGACCCTGTTTCAATACTCTTGAGAGTCGAGGTTTGGCAACGCGAGCGCCCATAGCATCGACGCCCGGGAGTCATCATGATATCGATCGAACAAGCCAAGCTCATGGCCAAAAAGCTGCGCGCTTCATTGGACACGCGTCATCAACCCGTGTCCCATTCCACAGCGCTGGAGCTGGTAGCGCAGCAGTTGGGTTACAAGGACTGGAACACCGCCTCGGCGCTGCTGCTCCAGGAACCCGGCCCATCAACCATCACCTTCGACAAACCCATCCCCATCCTGCGCATGTTCGACGAAGCCAAGGCGCGCGAGTTCTACCTGACGTTCCTGGGCTTCAGCGTGGAGTTCGAGCACCGGTTCGAGGCTGACCTGCCGCTGTACCTGGGGATCCAGCGCAACGGCTTGCAGTTGCACCTGTCCGAGCACCATGGCGATGCGAGCCCCGGGGCGACGGTGTTCATCCCCATGCACAATATCGAACAACTGCGCGACGAACTGCTTGCCAAACGTTATGGCTACGGCCGCCCGGAGATTGTCCAGCAAGGCTGGGGGCGAGTCCTGGAAGTCTACGATCCTTTCGGTAACCGGCTGCGGTTCTGCCAGGACTGATCGCTCAGGCACCTGACTACATTCGCCGCAGCCCTCCTCACCCTCATATACCTGCGCGCAATAAAAACCCCGCTCGAGGCGGGGTTCCATACAGCGCTGATTCAGGATTCTTATCCCTCCCAAGCTGGCGCCGAACTGACGCTCGGCGCCAGCTGGATCAGGAGGCTGCGTCCAGCTCGGCTTTTAGCGCTTTGGCACTGGAGCGAGTGCGCACCCAGTTGAAGGCGATGGCGAGGATCAGGGCGAAACCGACGTAGCCCAGCAGCGGGTAGACGGTGCCGACCAATTTGCTGAAGCCGCCCAGGCTCAAACCCAGACCTACGCACACGGTCACTGCACTGATGAGCTTGAAACGGCTGGTTTCAGGCTTGGCAAAGCGCGCGCTGAAAGCAAAGAACATCCCTACCGCAGTGCTGTAGACCATACATACCAGCGCCAGCGACATCACTACCGAGAGAATCGGCGAGATGCGACCTGCAAGTGCCAGCGACGGCATTTCAATGCCCTGCAGCTGGTTGATGTTGGCGAACAGACCGATGTTCAGCAGCAGGATCAGGGCACCCAGACCGAGTCCACCGAGTACACCGCCGAGGGCTGCTGCCTTGGGTTGCTTGGTCATGCCACCAATGACAGCCAGCATCGGGAAGCCAACGGCGATATTGAACGATGCGTACAGCAAGGCACCGACGAACCAGTTGCCAGTGACCGTCTCGTTGTTCTCGCGGGCCACCGCGTCGAGCGTCTCGATCGGGGCGTTGTAGCTGAAGATCGAGTAGGTCGTGATGACCAGAACCATAGCCAGCAGGAAAGGCATCACCGCACTGATCAAATCGATGATGCGCTTGACGTTCATGCACAGGGTGGCGATCACCAGCACGGTCATCAACACACCGCCAAACAGCGGCGGCAGGTCGTATTGCTGGGCAAAGATCGAGCCGCTACCGGCCAGCATCACCACGCCAACACCGTAAAGGAAGAAGGACAGCACTACGTCGACGACCAGACCGATGCGTGCACCGAACAGGATGTAAAGAACTTCCTTGTGCGAGCTCGCTTGCATCTTCGAACTTATGCGGGCGATCTGCATACCCAGGAAAGCAAACATCAGGCCGCTCACCAGAGTGCCGACGACACCTATCAGCCCATAGCCGGTGAAAAACTGAAGCACCTCCTGCCCTGAGGCAAAACCGCCACCAATCACGACGGACATGTAAGCAAGGGCAATCTGGATGGATTGTTTATTCATTGCACTATTACTCGTTCTTAGACTTATTAGGTGCACGGTGCAGAGAGGCAACCTGCAGCCTCTCATTTCCGTAGAGCGACTCTCTCCGTAACAGCACAACAAAACACGCTGATTTGTTGAACTGTGCAGGCCTGCGGACGCCGACCGCAGTATAGGAACTGTTGACCAGTCATTTTCACCATATACACAGCAAAATATGGTTAAAAAACAGGAGAAAGATGGATCTCACGAGAGATAGGTAGCGAACACGACGATTTTGACCGCAAAAACACCGGAAATATATTGATACAAGTGCGCTTTTATAAATCAAGGACTTAGCCTGGAATGGCACTTTCGCCTGACACGCACTGACCAAACACCCGGCTGGCGATACACCTGCATGACCCTACTTTTACAGCCGATTCATTCCGTGCTTTGCGATCGGCCATACGCAAAAGGCTCGTTGCCACGCCCCCCGCCAAACGACCATTCATCGCTGGCCGTGGTGGTGATGACCACCATGACATCCTCCGCATTGAGACCCGTCGCCCGCCTCAGCTTCTCGACCAGATCGCGATAGAAACGCTGTTTCGTCTCGACGCTGCGGGGACGGCCAGCCGTAATCGCAATCAGCACGAAGTCATGACTACGCGGCCCGCCCAGGTAACCGGGATCAAATATCAGCTCGCCTTCTTCATGCTGGTGAATGACCTGAAAGCGATCTGCTTTCGGCACCTCGAAGCTATCAACCAGGGCATCGTGCAGCCCCTGCGACAATGCCTGTAAATACTCGGCCGACTTCCCCCGGTGCAGTGAAATACGTGAAAACGGCATGTCCGTTACTCCTGGAGAAAGATGAAGTCAGCCCGTAACCCGCTCAGCACCGTAGCGCCCGACTGCCACTCTGAATCAAGCCCCTGATGCGTCATGACATTTCCCCCTCGGATCCGCTAATCGAGCGAGGACACTATCAAGTCGTGATCGTTCCGAATATCAGATTTAATAGAGGTATTCATTCCAAATAAATGGACTATTCAATGCGCCGTCCGACCTTCGATCTTGATGTCCTGCGTACTTTCGTGACCGGTGTGGAGCTCAACAGTTTTGCCAAAGCGGCGGATCGTCTCGACCGATCCACTTCGGCCGTAAGCGCGCAATTGAAAAAACTCGAAGAGCAGGTGGGCACCCCGGTGCTGGTCAAGTCCGGTCGAGGGCTGGTGTTGACGCCCGTCGGTGAATCACTGCTCAGCCATGCCCGCCGACTGCTGGAGCTGAATGACGGTATTTTCCAGACCCTGCATGAAAGCCAAACGGCCGGGACCATCCGCCTCGGCCTTCAAGAGGACTTTGGGGAGCACTTACTGAGCGAAATCCTCCGGCGCTTCGTCCAGGTTTACCCGATGATGACGCTTGAGATCAGGATCGCGCGCAACACTGAACTGCTTTCCCTGGTAGAAAACGCTGGCCTGGATCTGGCCCTGACGTGGGATACGGGTCACACATCGCCCCATGCCACACGGCTGGGCGAAACGCACATGCACTGGATCGGAGCGCGTGACACACCGTCGCCTGCCCGCCTTGATGGCTCAACGTTGCCATTGATCCTGTTCGACGCGCCTTGCGTGCTGCGCAGCGCCGCCACACAGGCGCTGGACACTGCGCGAATTCCTTGGCGTATAGCCCTGACCAGCCCCAGCGTCGGTGGTATCTGGGCGGCCGTCGCAGCCGGTTTGGGCCTGACGCTGCGGACCCGCATCGGGCTGCCGGCTCATCTGCGGGTTATCTCCGGCTTGCCTCCCGTCCCCAGCCTTGGCTACGTGCTTCACAGCAGTGGTGAACACCCAACACCCGCCATCAAACAATTGGCCGCATCGATCAAAACGAGCTTGCAAGCGCACACATTCAGTTTCGCCACTGCAAAATGATTGAGTTAGTCCGAACGAGGTAAGTACCGGATGGGCGGCCGTGAAAGGATCACAAGGCCCCGGCTCCGGGCTCATGCAGCCGGCCGGCGATGTTCAGCGGCTATTTTGAACGTATGACAAGGAGATCTATGTTGGCGGGCATCTTTGACTACATCGTGGTGGGTTCCGGTTCGGCGGGCGGTACCCTGGCGGCGCGCCTCAGCGAAGGCGGTCGCCACCGGGTGCTGGTACTGGAGGCCGGCGGCAGCCACAAGAATCTCTTGGTCAGTATGCCCGCGGGCTGGGCAGCGATGACGTACAGCCCCAAGTTTTCCTGGATGCACAAAACCGAGCCGGAAAAGTATGCCGGCGGCCGGCGCATGAAGATGCCCCGGGGCAAGCTCGTCGGCGGGTCGTCCTCGATCAACGGCATGATTTATATCCGCGGGCATGCCCAGGATTACGCCGATTGGGTCACAGCTGGTGCCACGGGCTGGAGCTGGCCGGAACTGTTGCCACATTTTGTGCGGACCGAAGATCAGGCGCGCATTCGTAATGCCTGGCATGGCCGGGGCGGCCCGCTTGCAGCAAGTGACCTGCCGGTTGTACACCCGTTGACGCACGCAATGATTGACGCCGCCGCACAAGCGGGCCTGGATCGGGTGGACGATTTCAATGATGGCCAGGCCAAGGGCGCGGGTGTGTTTCAGGTCAACTTCCGTAATGGCCGGCGCTCTTCAATTGCCAGCAATGCAATCGAACCGGCCCTGCGCCGACCCAATTTGAAATTGGTGATGCGCGCCATGGTGCAGCGGATTGTCTTTGAAGGGCGCCGCGCAACGGGCGTGGAATACAGCATGCCCGATGGCAGCCGCCACCTCGCCACGGCCAGCCACGAGGTACTGGTATGCGCCGGGGCCATACAGTCACCCCAGTTGCTGATGGTCTCGGGGATCGGCCCGGCTTCGCAGCTACAAGCACTGGGGATTGCGCTGGTTGCGGATCTGCCCGGCGTGGGAGAAAACCTGCAGGATCACGTGAGTGCACCCTTGTGCTGGCGGTTGAAAACAGGTGTGCGCGGGATGAACAGTACGTTCCGGGGCTTGAAACTCGCGGGCTCGGTACTGCGCTACCTGACCAGCCGCGCCGGGCCCATGGTCAGCCCGCCTGCAGAGTTCGGCTGCTACCTCAAGAGCGATCCCGAACTGGCGTATAACGATATTCAGGTTTTCGGCCTGCCGATGACCGGCCAGACCGACGACAGCAGCAGCGACAAGGCTCCACAACCGGACAGTTTCGAGGGCATGACGCTGGGCCCCTTTCAAGGACGACCGTTCTCACGAGGCCATGTGCGACTCAAAAGCCGCGACATGGAGCAACATCCCGCAATTACCATGAACTATCTTCACGACCCGCGTGATCGTCGTGCGCTGATCTGGTCCTTGCGCTGGTTGCGGGACCTGGCGAAACAACCGGCGCTAGTCGGGTTGATCGACGCCGAAATACGACCCGGACCACAGGTACAGACCGATGAACAATGGCTGGCCTGGATGGAGCCTTTACTGACCACCGCCTATCATCCTGTAGGGACTTGCCGCATGGGGCATGCAGATGACCCAATGGCCGTCTGCACGCCTGATCTGCGTGTGCGCGGGGTACAAGGCTTGCGGGTCATCGATGCCTCGGTCATGCCCAATCTGATCTGCGGCAACACCAATGCCACGAGCGTAGTGATTGGCGACAAGGGTGCCGATCTGGTGTTGGGCCTCGCACCGCTGGCTCCACTCCATCTCTAACTGCGACGGCCGCTGAAATCGGGATCGCCCCGGCTTGCTCCGCATCAGGACTTGTATTCCCTGCCAGGCATGCCTAATCTCAGGCTCATGGCTAATTTCCGCACCGAACCGACCACCACAACCACGACTGCCAACGGCGGGTCGTGACAGGTTTCGTGAGCTGAATTACCCCACAAACCCAAAGACCCGCCAGTAATGGCAGGGTCTTTTTTTTTGGCCCTGCGTTACTGGCTCAACGTAAGGAAACGTCCCATGTATGCACTGCTGATTCTCGATATGCAGGTGGGTCTTATGCACGGCCCCGACCAACCTTGGCGCGGCGAAGCGCTCATTGGCACCTTGCAACACTTGATGACCAAAGCCCGTGAGGCGGGAGCCCCGATCTTCCTTGCTCGCCACACAGGGCCTGCGGGCTCGCCCATCGACCCGGGCAGCCCGCTGACGGAGATCGTCCAGGAGCTGGAATTGAAGGGTGACGAAGTGGTCTTCGAGAAAACCCGACCTAACGCATTTAGCCTCACCGGCTTGGCAGATCAGTTAAAACAGCGCGGCTGTCAGGGCGTGGTGATTACCGGCATGAAAACTCAATACTGCGTTGACAGCACGACCCGAGCTGCGCGCGACCTGGGTTTCGACGCCGTGCTGATCGCCGACGGACACACCTGTTCCGATACCCCGGTATTGAAGGCCGAAGCCGTGATCGCCCACCACAACGCAACACTCGCAGGGCCATTTTGCCAGCTCGTCCAGGCTGCGGACTGGGTGTTCTGATACAGCCTTCTGATCGATCCGGCCCGAGTCGATCAGAGGGAGCAACAACACGTCCTTCGCACCTGATCACACTGCAAAAAAGATGAATACCTCCGTTCGGCGAAATTCGCCCCACATTTCATGGCCGCATGAATTATTGTCTTGCTGCTGCAGCTAGTTGTTTTTTACTGAACGTTCCGCGAGGCTTCATGGAAATCGAGTTACAGGAAATTCGTGACCACCTTCACCGCCATGCACCTTTTGATGCTCTCCCCCTGGAAACGCTGGACGCCATCGCCCAACGGATCGAGGTCAGATATTTCAAGGCCGGGAGCGACATCCTCGAAGCCGGGGCTGTTATCCAGGACTTGCACTATGTACGCAACGGGGCTGTGGAGATATATCGGCGTAATGGCGAACTTTATAACCGGCTTGTCGAAGGCGATATCTTCGGCCAAGCCGGCTTATTGCGTAGCAACAAAGTTCGCTTCCCTGCCCGCGCCCTTGAAGACTGCCTGATCTACTTTATTCCGGGCAGCCTGTTCGCAGAACTGTGCGCCCAACATGACACCTTCGCGGACTTTGTCGAAGCCGAGGGCCACTCACGCCTGCAGTCTGCGGTCGAGGCGCAAGGCCGCGCGAGCGAGCTGATCCAACTCAAATGCCGAGCCTTGATATCCCGTGAGCTGGTATGGGTAACCGCAGATACGAGCGTGCACGAAGCGGCCAGGTTAATGACGGAACAGAGCGTTTCCTGCGTAGTCGTGATGGCACCTGGTGCCGCGCAGGCGGGACAAATGGTCGGTATCGTGACCGACCGGGATTTGCGCACCCGGGTCGTCGCGGCGGCACTCAGCGACCGCTCGACATCCATCAGCGAAATCATGTCGGTCGATACGGTATCGATTCAGGCAGACGACTCCGTGTTCGAAGCCATGCTGGTGATGTTACGGCGCAATATTCACCACCTGCCAGTCGTGCAAAGAAACCGAACCCTGGGCTTGATCAATCTGTCGGACATTATCCGCTACGAATCCCAAAGCAGTCTGTATCTCGTCAGCACCATATCCAACCAAACGTCAGTTATAGGCCTGCGCTCGTTGCTACGCGACTTGCGAGGGACTTACATCCGCATGGTGCGCGATGGCGCAACGGCACACATGATCGGCAGTGCAATTTCGGGTATCGGCCGCGCCTTTACTCAGCGCCTGCTTGAACTGGCAGAAAAGAAACTGGGCCCTCCTCCTGTGCCTTATTGCTTCATGGTGCTGGGGTCGATGGCACGCGATGAGCAATTGCTGGTGACCGATCAAGACAATGCATTGGTATTGGACGACCAGTTCGATCCCGCATTGCATGACGACTACTTCCTTAATCTGGCCACGTTTGTCAGTGATGGCTTGGCCGAGTGCGGATACAGTTATTGCAAGGGTGGAATCATGGCCACCAACAGTCAGTGGCGGCAACCATTGCGGGTATGGCGTGAGTACTTTAATCAATGGATCGAAAAACCGAATCCCACGACGCTTCTCAATAGCTGCATTTTCTTCGACCTTGACGGGGTTTATGGCCAGCTTGAATTTGTGGAGGAGCTCAAGGTTTTATGCGCGCATAAATCCAGTACGCATCCCCGCTTTCTGAATGCCATGGCCAGGAATGCGCTGAACCGTACACCGCCTTTGGGATTTTTCCGCACATTCATGCTGGAAACAGATGGCCAGCAAAAACGGATCATCAATCTCAAAGGGCGTGGTACCGCACCGCTTACAGATCTTATACGTATCCACGCACTGGCTTGCGGCAGTACAGCGCAGAACTCTTTTGATCGGCTTGAGGCGATCAGCAACACAAAACTCATGCAGCCGGATGCCTTAAAACATCTACGTTATGCACTGGAGTTTCTATCCATGGTGCGGATCCGGCATCAGGCTGACGCCATAGAGCAAGGCAACACGCCTGACAACTACATCGAGCCAGAGCGTTTTTCCACCAGCGAACGACATAACCTCAAAGAAGCTTTTCAGGTATTGAGCAATGCGCAGAACTTTCTGCGTTTCCGCTATCCGGCCAAGGGCCGGCACTACAATGATTGATTTAACAGCACGTCGAGATCAGCGAGCACTGGACTGGTCAGCCAAATTCCAGTTGTTGGCGCAACAGGCCATTCACCCAGGTCTTAAACGCTATTATGAGGCTGGCGTTATCTCTGCACAGACGCCGATAGAGGATGTTCCATTGCTTGCGATGGACATAGAAACCACCGGCCTCAACCCCGAAGCCCACAATATAGTCAGCATCGGCCTGATACCGTTTACGCTGCAGCGAATACGCTGTGGTGAGTCGCTCTACTGGGTTATAAAGCCGCCATCCGGTTTGAATGAAAAGTCCGTAACGTTCCATCACATCACCCATGCCGATATCTTGCTCGCCCCCTCTTTGCCCGATGTAGTGGAACCCCTGTTAGAGGCCATGGCAGGCAAAGTCATTGTGGTGCATTACAGGAATATCGAAAGGGCCTTTCTGGATCAGGCGCTGCGTAACTTTCTGGGAGAAGGACTGCAATTTCCGGTCGTAGACACGATGCAACTGGAAGCCCGAATGCACAGAAAGAAACGAGGGTGGCTGGACAGTCTTCTGCGTCGTCCCCAGACGTCGATAAGGCTTGCTGATAGCCGCGCCCGCTATAACTTGCCGCCCTACCATGCCCACCATGCATTGACTGATGCGCTCGCAACGGCGGAGTTATTGCAGGCTCAAGTCGCCCATCATTACGCGCCCTCCACGCCCATTGAAGAACTGTGGAGTTAATCACCTGAGACTGTCAGCCAGGTGCACCGGGCAGGTGCACCTGGCTTCACTCAGTGCATTGCCTCAGGAGCGTGGTTCAGACATCAGTCCCTTCACCAGGGAAATACATCCAATCAGCAGCACTATGGCGAACGGCAGTCCCGTTGAGACAGCCATTGCCTGCAAGGCCACCAATCCACCACCCAGCAACAGGGCGATAGCAATCACGCCCTCAATGACCGCCCAGAAGACGCGCTGTGGCACAGGTGCATCGACCTTGCCGCCTGCTGTAATCGTATCGATCACCAATGAACCGGAGTCCGAGGAAGTGATGAAAAATACAATCACCAGAACAATCCCCAGAAAGGACGTTATCTCCTTAAGTGGCAAGTCCCCGAGCATCGCAAACAGTTTGAGCTCCAGCACCGCATCCTTGACGCCAACAAAGCCTTCGACTGCGGCCTGATCAATTGCCGTTCCACCAAACGTCGTCATCCACAATACGGAAACCAGCGACGGAACGAGCAACACAGAGATCAAAAACTCGCGAACCGTACGGCCACGACTGACTCGGGCAATAAACATCCCCACGAATGGAGACCAACTGATCCACCACGCCCAATAGAACGCCGTCCATCCCTGGGTGAACCCGGTATCCGTTCGCCCGAAAGGATTCGAAAGCGCAGGCAGGTACTGTCCATAGCTCACGAGGTTCTTGAAGAAACCCGTGAATATGGCCAGCGTAGGTCCCACAACAATGATGAATACCAACAGAAGCAGAGCAAGCCCCATGTTGATCTGGGATAACATCTTGACGCCTTTGTCCAGGCCGGAAAGTACTGACCAGAGAGCAATAAGCGTAATGCCGATGATGAGTACTACTTTGCTCAGATTCGTCGACTCGATGCCAAACAGATACTCAATACCCGCCGCCGCCTGTTCTGCACCAATCCCTAAAGATGTCGCCAAACCGAACAACGTCGCAAACACGGCCAGAATATCGATGATATGCCCCGGCCATCCCCATACGCGCTCCCCCAGCAGCGGATAAAATATCGAGCGTATCGATAGAGGCAGGCCCTTGTTGTACGAGAAGAGCGCCAGGGACAGGGCAACAATCGCGTAAATCGCCCAAGGGTGCAGGCCCCAGTGAAAGATGGTGGCCGCCATCGCCAGGTCGGCAGATGTTTTTGAATCACCCGCAGCACCCCCGAGTGGAGCCCAATCAGTACGCGCCCCGCTGGCATCGAGAGTGACGCCACCCATCGCTGCCGAGTAGTGCGACATGGGTTCAGCAACGCCGTAGAACATCAAACCGATGCCCATGCCCGCCGCGAACAACATTGAAAACCAGCCAACGTATGAGTGGTCAGGTGTGGCGTCTCGCCCCCCTAACCGCACCTTGCCCAAAGGGGAAACGATGAGCCCTAAACACAACACAACGAAAACGTTGGCAACGCTCATGAAAAACCAGGCAAGGTGACTGGTCAACCAATTGCGGATCGAACTGAACAGAGGCTCAACTTCGTTCTGCAATGCCAAGGTCAAAATGACGAAAAGCAATATTGCGGCTGCCGAAATGATGAAAACCTTGCCGTGGATATCGAGCGAGAATGAAAACTCACCTTTGATATTGTCCTGGCCGATAACGTAGTCGGTATCAATCAAATTGGCCGCTCCGCTAGGAGCTGGAATACCATCCTCACCGACAGGCTGAGGATTAACTGGCAGGTCATCCATAGGTATCTTACCCATAAGAGCTTCCTTATTTATGGCACGCATCTGCGTGCAATGGTGTGTAGCCCCGCTGTTCTGATGGTAAAAACGAGATACTGGTGCCGCTATCCTAACAAGCTTTGACCGCGATTCAGTAACATCTGGCAAGAATCACCTGACATCCACAGCCCGGGTCAAACATGGCGCCATCGGGATATCACCCACACCGCATCGCCGTGCGGGCCACCTGTACTTGAAGCGACAAGCTGATAACGCGCTTACGTTTTAGACCTTCAGCAGCCCACCGTTGCGGTAGGCAGGACGCACCCTCGCAGCAGCAATGAGACCATGGCAGAAAGTCTCGCAACCCGGCGCGACGTGTCGATATATCGACTGAGCCATCGATAAGCCGGCTGGGGGCTCTTACGGCTCCACGCTCATAAAACTTGCAACCTCCGGGCTGTTCACACGTGTCGATTTGAGGGTGGCCTGTATGGATTTTATGATGAAAGAGTCATTTGAAGGTGATGTCTGGCCCCGCTCACTCCGCGCTTGAACACGTCTATTGTTATTATGAGATATCAAATTCTCATTGGTTTTTAGTTCATTCATAAAAGACTGCAAGAATGCATAGCCAATGAATTTATTATCTTTCAGTACCGGTTGACCGTCGGTGTAACGGGCTTGAAGCAACTCGTCAGACATCCTCATGACATCCTGCCCCCCGTCATGAAGCATCGCCATTTTCGTCCAAAACCTCATGGCATCGGGACCATTCGGCAACGCGACCACCTTCGAATTCAACTCATTTCGACTAGCGGGGAGCTTATAGGTCGACATGCCTGACGGATAGTGTGCCTGTAACCTGAAAGCGTACTCCATAAGCCTTGCCGAAGGCTCCATCCACCAGGATCTCTTGAGCGGGGTTTGTCCGTATTGATAAAGGTGGAAGACTTCGTGGGCGACCACAAACCAATACCGGGTGAATGTTGCTTGCACCGGTTTTTTTGCTGAACCAATGACTTGCGCTTCCAGCTGCGTCGATATATCGACTCTTAATGTGCAGGCTTCTCCCCGCCCTGGGGCTGCGGAGTATCTGACGGGTGAGTTGAATGCCAGCCCGTTCGGCTGAATATTCATGACGTTGATATCAATATACTTAACCGCCAGATACTTTTGCGTCAGCGTTGGATCCGTAAACCCCAACGCGTTATATACCTTTCTAGCCACGTCGGCCTGTATTGCAATATTTTCTATAAAGTCAGGCACACCATTGGCATTGGCATCGGCTTGCGACTGTTCTGGAAGTCGGTGATCCTTGCCCGAGACAGGCGCCACTTCCGTATAGAACACACGAATACCGTTCAGCGCATGAACCTTCTCGAGTTTGTTCAGTTCTGCATTTTTTCTGTCAGCGCAGCCAACAACATGATCGTTCGCAAAGGCATTTGCGGCGAGTAAAAAAATCACAGACGCAAGGCACCGGGCAATCATATCCAACCTCGTTTTATTTAGTTGTTACTTTGCCGAGCGCAAGGCGCTGCATTTCGTCGACAGCATGCTCAAACTGTTGCTTACGCAGTGCTTTATTCAGCATCCTGGTCAGGTTGATATCTGTCCCCTCCCGGCGGGCGAACTCGTGGTTTTCCCGCAACAACTCCAGATGATCTTTCGCCAGAATGGCTTCCCAATGTGCGTCGTCCTTGTACAAGAACGTTTGCGCTTCCGCCAACACCCCCAGTACCTTGAGTGGAATAGCGGTGCGCACACATTTCCGACAACGCCCGCAATTGTATGCCCCCCCGAAATTACCCAGACAGACTCGCAAATAACGCAGCCCAAGCGCTTTGTTCCAGCGAATGATCGACGCGACCTTCTCGGGCCGTGTCACTTCCGAACCGTCATGAAAAATGAACATCTGCTCATTTGAAAACATTTCGTCGACCAGCGGAGAACTGCCGTGCGGGACCTGGTGCGCGTAGGAAAAGGCTGAAGGTATGCACATGTGCCCGATCACGGGAGACAGGCACAGGCCGATTGAGGCTAATGCACTGCCGTGATCGAACTTTTCCCAATTGGACATGACATGGGTACGAACATTGGTGATTCCAAAAATGGTCTTCACCCCGAGTTCATCGGCCACAGAGCGCACCCAGTCCTCCGACTCTTCTACCCCTACCGTCGTTTCAATCGGCGTTTCCACGCCTCGCATGAAGACCAGATACGTCAAGGGACGGCCCGCCGCCGCACCTTCTTCATGATGTTTCAACAGGCTGTAAAAGGAGTCAACACCGCCGGAAAAGAACGTCGCGGTAGTCTTCTGCGGCGCAGCAGGCAACTCTGAACGCGGGACGGTCCGGATCGGTACTCGCTTGAACAATGCGGGCCACCAAGTGTGATAGATGTCACGAATACGCGGCAGCATGACATGGAGCCTGTTTGAGATCGGGGAGGCGATCTCAAGCGGTTCGTCCACACGCATGGACTTGATCAGACAAGCAGCAGCAAATGCGTCTGCCGTATCGTCTACATGCCCCTCCTCGGCACCAAAGAACGTATAGTAAAGTTCTATCGATTCACGCTCAGCCGAGTGGAACCTCACATGGGCCTTAAGCGAAACGCTACCTTCCGAGACTTCGCGACGAACATCTTCGATAATCATTTATACTGTCTTGTATGCTTGATTAATGACGTGCATATGAAATGCAACCTCCAGCGATTGCTCTACAACCAGCCTGCGGATGAGAGACTTTCACCCCCTGTTCATACAACATCAACGTATAGAGCAGAGTTTCCAGCAACGCATGAACGTCAATTTAAAGACAGCCTTATATAAACCCCCGTCACTGTATCAGCTCACCCATCAAGATAACCGTATACCCTCTTCGATAAAAAAACACGTTTAAATATCATTGACACCCATCATTCCCTCGCGAAAAGCAAAAAATGATCATTGGATTAGCATCCCGCACGAACCTGATGATCACCCAGGGCCTTTTGACACCGTCACTTCCTTGCGCGTCTAGCACCCTCAAACTGGTGATTATTTGAGCCAGAGCCCTCATCTGCAGTGCGGATAATGATGATCCCTATTATCAAGAATCATGCATAACGCTTTAACTTAAAGCCCCGAAGCAATCTTGCAAGACATCCAGATTTGACAGACGACCGCACACTATGACCAATGACATGACAACTACAAAAAACCAACCTTTCAAAATCGCCAACACTGGATGTCAAGCGCGCATTTATTGCCGAACGGCATTCAACAGCATGAAACCATAACGGGGAATACATCCTTATTGTCTTCATGTGGTTGTGCGTGACGCTTCAAGTATTGCTGCAGGCTCCGGGCGAAAAGACCTAACACCACCAGAGTGACTACAGTGTCCGCCCTTCATTGCTCCGCAATCAGTGCCTTCTCATCGTCGAGCGATTGCTCATCCAATCACATGAAATAGATAATTTGATTTCACTACAACGTTAATCCTCCTTGATCCAGCGTCAACATTAAAGCCCTCAAATTATCCGGCGCCACCTGTATGAGGCCTTTTCCTGGAACGTCGATTTCTGCAATCATAAACAATGCTAGCGCAGTAAAAATGGGCATGATACAAACTAAAGTATTGCCTCCACGGCGTCCCCTGGCATTATAGCCAATAAGAAAATTAGAGCAGACCGCGCACAAAATCAGCAGCGCCCAAGCCACGCCGGGTATTTGATGCCGCCAACTAGACATCGTCTTTTGTTGGGTCACATATAATTCACTGCTTGCATGAAGCACAGTAACAATCACTGAACCCTGTCTAGCCTTCGTTATCTTGCTGATCAAAGCCCACATGTGCGATTGTACTTTAATAGACTCTGCTCGGATCGCTGCACGCTTGTCGTCATCGTTCGTCGCAAAAAAAGAAATACGCAAAAGCAAATAGTCCCGCAACATTTTCTCAGCTATTGCCTGCTGGGACTCAGTGAGTAACGTCGTGTGCTGAAATGCATTACCGATAGCAATAGTCTCATTCTCTTCTGCGACGATACGGGAATTCAACCCGCTGATTGCAAACGTCAGAATAAAGCCAATAAGTAAACCCAGCATGGATAATGTACCACCCAGCACAACTTTTATCTCATCATCGTAATTAGAATCATGAGCAACCTTACGCCCCCACACTGCCTTCCCCGCAAAAGCTGCAACGCACAAGCCCAGCAGCATAGAGACCAACAAACACCAAGAATAGATATCAATTGAGTACAGGATCGAGCGCATGTTCTTCTTTCGTTTTTATGTGGACTTATATCCTTATAGCACAACTAAAATTGCATGAGCATGCTTTTTACATCACCGCCATATTTGAACATTTATTGTTCCTGGCCATCACCGGCTTCAGGGACTCTGCAAGGAAATCAGGGTGTTCGGAAAATGCTGTCGTTGAAGACTTCGACAGGGAAAGCCCCAATTCGCATGACGTAGAGCCCGAGGCCGTCGGAGACTGGCGGCGCGATGCCATCACCGTCAACTCCGATAACTTGTCGGACATGCACTGATGCTCTCTCGGTCGGAAAATCTCATCTTTTCGAGTTGCTGACGAGCTTATCAATGAAGAACTCTATATGCCCTCTTGGGCTGCTGGGCAGCGACCAAGCATCGACCTTTTGAGCAATCACATTGAATGCGCAGGCGGATTTTGAATTCGGAAAAACCTCACTGACCGCCCGCTGTTTGTGCCCTGCTTTGCGCACGCACTCGTCATATGGAACGGCCCCCGCATAGTGCAAGGATACGTCCAAGAAGCGATCAGCCAAATTGTTTAGCTTGCCAAACAGGCGGCGTCCGTCATCAAGGTTATGCACCATACTGGCCAAAATCCGGAAGCGACTCATCCCGTAGTCACGATTCAGCAGCCGGATCAGAGCGTAGGTATCCGCGATAGAAGCTGGATCGTCGCAGACGACAAGCAATACATCTTGAGCGGCCCTAGCGAAACTGACCATTGATTTGCCCAACCCTGTTGCAGTGTCAATCACCAGCACATCAAGACTGTCAGATATGTCGCTGAAAGCTTGAATCAGGCCTGTGTGCTGGGCAGATGACAGATTCACCATATTCTCGACACCAGAAGCAGCAGGAACAATACGCACTCCTCCAGGCCCTCGCATCAGGACATCGGATAGCACGCAGCGACCCTCCATCAAATCAGCAAGCGTGTACGTAGGGGCAAGCCCCAACAGAACGTCAATATTCGCTAACCCAAGATCGCCATCCAACAAGACGACACGCCTCCCGCATTTAGCCAATGCGAATGAAAGATTCACAGCCACAGTCGTCTTTCCAACACCCCCTTTACCACTTGCCACAGCGATAACTTGTATAGAATGCACGCCATCCATGTCTGCTATCCCTTCCAAGAGCAATAATTTCAATCATCGATTTTGCCACATTAATCTTTGGCGAGCGCACCATCCTATAGCAGTAGTGAATGAGCGATACACCCTTGGTAATCTCAGCGCATGTTCGCCACCCCGTGAGCTTGCCGGGTATCCAGGGAACCCGGGGCGATTCACTTGGCCATACGATGCCTTGTCTATTTGACCTCGACCACGTCCAAAAACAAGCCGCTAAAGCCGCCCTCAAAGCGAGAGCTCACCCAAGCGCTCCCGCCCCACCCATAAAATCAGAAGCTTTTCTTATACACTTTCCCGTCTTTGATAATCACCGCAATATTTCTATCTGGATCGTCCAAGAACTCGAGGTTTTTTGTAGGGTCACCGTCAACAACCAATAAGTCTGCCAGTGCACCAATTTCTATCTGTCCAATTTTTCCTGGATAAGGATTACGGAGGCCCGACAAACCTAAAAGCTCTCCATTCAGTTTTGTCGCCATATTCAATACTTCATTGGGCGCGTAAAATCGCGTCAACTTTGCCAGCTGACGTCCCTGAGAAGCAGTCTTTTCCGGATTGAACAAGACATCCGTTCCCCAGGCGGTCTTGATATTAAAGCGTTGCGCAAACTCATAGGCTCTAGCGGTCCCTTCAGCCACCACACGCTGACGCTCTCGACGCACCGGGTCAGGATAAACATTAGCATCTTCATCTTGTAGAAAAGGTTGAAGGCTCCACCAGATATCGTTATCCGCCATCATGCGCACAGTTTCTTCATCCGCAAGTTGACCGTGCTCAATCGATTTCACACCTGCCCGAATGGCGCGTTGAATGCTTCTCGGTGTATACGCATGCACCATCACATAGGTGCCCCAATCGGCAGCGGCCTCCACGGCCATTTTTAATTCGGACTCCATGAACTGGGTACTGTCGAGATGGTCGTGGATGGAAGCCACACCGCCACCCGCTAGAAGTTTTATTTGAGAAGCCCCGAGCATCAGTTGCTCTCTTGTCCGCCTGAGCACTTCAGCATCACCGTCGGCTATCTCGGCTGCACCGATTTGTTCAGCAAAGCTGAGCGACCTAAGTGCAGTGCGAGGGACCTCGGAGCGCATTCTGAAATCACCGTGGCCTGAGGTCTGCGAAATCATGGCACCTGAAGGATAAATTCGAGGCCCGATAACAACCCCCTCGTCAATTGCACGCTTCAACGCAAATGAAGGCCCACCGGGGTCGCGAACAGTCGTAAATCCACGCATCAGGGTTTTTTCTGCTTCACGAGCGGCAATTAAATGTATATATCCGGGGTCCGCGCTCATCGCATCGAGTTCGGTTATTGCCGCCAAGGTCGTGTGCCAGTGAGCATCAATCAGCCCCGGCATTACGACTCGCCGCCCGCAATCGATAACCGTCGCGCCCTCAACCGTCGCATTAACAGACAGCAATGCGTTAATAACGCCATCTTTAATGAGTAGAGAGACCTGTTCGTTAAGTACAGGACTACCGTCAAACAGACGAATATTTGTGAGTAAAATGTCGCGCATGGCGTCGCCGGCGTCAGTACTCCGGGCTGAAATAGTTGAGACGTTAGAGCCAGGCAGCCGGGCACCTTTCGGCTTAAGGTGACTGAAGACATCACGTTGAGACAGATCAATCATCATTCTTTGGTGAAAATCTTGTATCAGGGGCGAACAGCAAGTACACCGGTCGTGGGGGGGGAGTTCAATATTATGGGTGGGCATGTGACGCGAATAAGCAGGCATTAAAAACCTCTACGTTCGACTTGTTTAGTGTATGTCGCGGTAGGTATTCATTTGATAAATACACTCCGTGAGCCGTTCCAGGTTTGCAGGTCCTGTAGCGTCGCAGAGTATTGATCCGACTCAGCCTTCGGAACCATCTCCCACGACCGCCATGATCGGCGCTGCCCACGGCATATTGAAGCCCTCAAAGAAGGCTAAAAGAATCGCCCGAGGCATTTTTTTGGCGGATGACACAATTCGCGGACGTGAATGACGTTCATTTCGATACCCGCAAATGCCTGGAAGTTACTCTCAATAAGTACCAGACCGGTGATGGCAGCGGTAAATTCTCACCATAAGTCCGGGTGCAGGTTGTGCGGACCAGCTTTGACGTGCCGTGAGTCTCGAAACCGGTCGTAGATCTTTGCTTCATCGCGCTCGCTCCGTGAGTACTTTCAAGAAACGAGACTGACTATAGATCGGAAAATGCACGGAGGACGGGCGGCATTCTCAAATTGTGTGTCTATGCACGCTTGGTCAAGGCTGAGTCAGCGTGAATAAGACAGGCTCAACAGTTGTTCCTTATACGAGACATTCTGCCTAAGAAAGCTGCTCGCACTCAGAAGGACAACTTAGCCCGACTCAAGCAACTCTGCCCCATGCTCGATGACGTCCCCATTGACTCGATAACACCTGCGGCTATAGCTGGATGCGCAGGTGCAGGCCAAGAATTCTGCAATTGATAAAGAGGATTCGTTGCTGACCAGTCGAATTGCGGCATTCCCATTTAGGGATATTCGACCGATGGCTGCATCTGAAATCAAGAATATCGAGGACGCAAGCCTGCTGTTGGGGCTTACGAAAAGCGATATTACAAAGCGGGCCTACAGGAGGCTTGGCGCTACTGCGGAGCCTTCAACATAGCGATAGTCTCGGAATACCTCACAGCCAGGCACCGACGCCATCAAACCCCAGAAACGACAAAGCCCGCCAATGGCGGGCTCTGCGGTGTAGCAATATGGCGGAGGCGATGGGATTCGAACTCATGGACCTGTTACAGTCGACGGTTTTCAAGACCGTTGCCTTAAACCACTCGGCCACACCTCCTAACGTTGTTGCGGGCGCCATAATACCTGAATGACACACGCTGTCAAACTCTCTTGATCGCTTGTTACAGAGCCTCTGCTATGATCTTTGCTACTTAACATTTCCAAACACAGGAGTATCGCCATGCGCGAACAGGATTACGCTGTTGATCGCAGCTTGCAGGCTGCTGAGCAGCTAGAGGTTAGCCGCGTCCTGCGCAACACTTATGGATTGCTGGCCCTTACTCTCGCGTTCAGCGGTGTGATGGCTTTTGTCGCTCAGCAGATGCGTGTCGGCTATCCCAATATTTTCGTGGTGCTGATCGGTTTTTACGGGCTGTTCTTCTTGACCAACAAGTTGCGTGATTCGGCATGGGGCCTGGTGTCCGCTTTTGCCCTGACCGGTTTCATGGGTTTTCTGTTGGGTCCAATCCTCAACCGCTACCTGGGCATGCAGGGCGGCGCTGAGGTGGTGAGTTCCGCATTCGCGATGACAGCGCTGGTGTTCGGTGGCTTGTCGGCCTATGTATTGATCACCCGCAAGGACATGAGCTTCCTCGGCGGTTTCATCACCGCTGGCTTCTTCGTGTTGCTGGGCGCGGTTCTGGCGAGCTTCTTCTTCCAGATCAGCGGGCTGCAGCTGGCTATCAGCGCCGGTTTCGTTCTGTTCTCTTCGGTCTGCATCTTGTTCCAGACCAGCGCCATCATTCATGGCGGTGAGCGTAACTACATCATGGCGACGATCAGCCTGTATGTATCGATCTACAACCTGTTTGTCAGTTTGCTGCAACTGTTCGGCATCATGAGCCGCGACGACTGATGTACAGCACCTGACAAAAAGCCCGCTTCGGCGGGCTTTTTGTTGTCTGCGGCAAGCATCTTTAGGCATCTGGCTTTATCATTGCGACAGATTTGCTGACAGAGCCCACCATGAAATTTGCCATTGCCCTTTATTCAGCAGCCCATGCGCCCTCTTCCCGCCGCGCCCTGCGATTCGCCGAGGCTGCGCTGGCTGGCGGCCACGAGATTGTCCGGTTGTTCTTCTACCAGGACGGCATCCACAGCGCTTCGAACAACATCGTGGTACCACAGGACGAGCAAGATCTTGCCCGACAATGGGCGACGTTTGTCCGTGAGCATCAGCTCGACGGCGTGGTGTGCATTGCGGCGGCCCTGCGCCGCGGAGTGTTGAATGAAGAGGAAGCCGCGCGTTATCAGCGCCCGGCGGTCAACCTGGAGGCGCCGTGGGAGTTGTCCGGGCTGGGGCAATTGC
Organism: Pseudomonas taetrolens; assembly: GCF_900475285.1. Classification (NCBI taxonomy): domain Bacteria; kingdom Pseudomonadati; phylum Pseudomonadota; class Gammaproteobacteria; order Pseudomonadales; family Pseudomonadaceae; genus Pseudomonas; species Pseudomonas taetrolens. The sequence goes on from NZ_LS483370.1 coordinate 3,106,419, forward strand.
ACGACGCGATTCAATCCGCCGATCGACTGATCTGCTTCGGAGGGCCTTGAAATGCCTAAGTCGCTGTTGATTATCAGCCGTCAGGCACCCTGGGCGGGGCCCGGCGCCAAAGAAGCACTGGATATCGTGCTGGCGGGCGGTGCATTTGACCTGCCAATCGGCCTGATGTTTATGGATGACGGGGTGTTCCAGCTATTACCGGAGCAAAACGCCGCCGCGATTCAGCAAAAAAACCTGACGGCCAATCTGCAAGCCCTCTCCCTGTTCGGGGTGGATGAGCTGTATGCCTGCGCCCACAGCCTGGGCGAGCGCGGTATCTCGCCTGCTGCACTTGCTGTGGATGACGTCCGGGCGCTGTCGACAGAGGATGTCCGCGCACTCATTGACCGTTATGACCAGGTGATTACTCTCTGATGTCGACCTTACACGTTTTGAGTCACTCACCTTTCTCCGACACGCGCCTGGCCAGTTGCTTGCGCCTGCTTGGCGAGAATGACGGCCTGCTGCTCTGCGGCGATGCAGTCTATGCCTTGCAGCCCGACAGCAGCGCGCTTCAATGCCTCGAAAAGCGTATCGGTACGTTCAAGCTGTTTATGCTCGAGGAGGATCTTCTGGCGCGTCATCTTGAATGCCCGCAGTGGGCGACGGTCGTGGATTACCCCGCCTTCGTCGAGTTGTCGATTACTTATGACAAGGTCAACAGCTGGCTATGAATGCACTCATCCTCGACGACAAACAGATCGAGCTGGACAAAGACGGTTACCTGGTCGATCTCAATGACTGGTCCGTTGACGTCGCGCAGGCGCTGGCCGCGCAATCAGGGATTGAGTTGAGCCCAGAGCACTGGGAAATCCTGGAGCTGCTGCGCAGCTTCTATCAGGAGTTCCAGCTGTCTCCCGCCACTCGCCCGCTGATCAAGTACACCGCGCTGAAGCTGGGTGCAGAGAAAGGCAATAGCTTGCACCTCAACCGTCTGTTCAATGGCACTCCCGCCAAGCTCGCCGCCAAGCTGGCGGGACTCCCCAAGCCGACCAATTGCCTATGAACGCTCAAGCTCCGCTCACCCTTGAAACCCCGGCCGAACACCCTTTCGCACAATTCGTGCGCATCCTGGGCAAAGGCAAACGAGGTGCTCGCAACCTGACCCGTGAAGAAGCTCGCGAAGCAATGGGCATGCTGCTTGACGAAAAGACTGAAGACACCCAGCTGGGCGCCTTCCTGATGCTGCTGCGGCACAAGGAAGAAAGCCCTGAAGAAATGGCCGGCTTTACCGAAGCGGTGCGCGAACGTCTAATCGCGCCCACGCTCAACGTCGACATTGACTGGCCTACGTACGCAGGCAAAAAACGCCATCTGCCCTGGTATTTGCTGGCGGCCAAATGCCTGGCACAGAACGGCGTGCGCATTTTCATGCATGGCGGCGGGGCCCACACGGCGGGCCGGCTCTACAGCGAACAGTTACTCAGCGAACTTGCGATCCCGCTGTGCCGCGACTGGCAAAGCGTCGAGGCGGCACTGGACTCAGGCCACCTGGCCTTTATGCCGTTGCAGGACTGGGCCCCGCAGTTACAGCGCATGATCGATCTGCGCAACACCCTGGGCTTGCGCTCACCAATTCATTCGCTGGCGCGGATTCTGAACCCCCTGGGCGCACGCTGCGGCCTGCAAAGCATCTTCCACCCGGGCTACCAAAGCGTGCACCGTGAGGCCAGCGGCCTGCTGGGAGACAACAGCATCGTGGTCAAGGGCGACGGCGGCGAAGTCGAAATCAACCCGGACACCCTGAGCCATCTTTACGGGACTACTGCAGGCGTCAGCTGGGACGAGGAATGGCCTGCGCTGTCTTCACAGCGCCATGTCAAACCGGCATCCCTGGAACCTGGGCATCTCAAGGCCCTGTGGCGTGGCGAGGTCGAAGACAGCTACCCGCAACTGGCGCTTATTTCGACCATGGCCCTGGCCTTGCGTGGGCTGGGTACGCCGCGTGAACAAGCCTTTGAGCTGGCACAGCGCTATTGGGATAACCGCGACAAATCGATTTAACTGATAGTTAGCGCCCACGTTTTGCGCTATTCGTTCGAACCCAGCCCTTTAAACTGAACACCAAAGCACACCTGCCAAGGAGTTCACATGGGACTGTTAATCGATGGGCGCTGGCATGACCAGTGGTACGAAAGCAGTAAAGACGGGGCATTCCAGCGCGAACAGGCGCAGCGCCGTAACTGGGTGACCGTCGACGGCTCACCCGGGCCCACCGGCACCGGCGGCTTTGCGGCCCAGGCCGGACGCTATCACCTGTACGTGTCCCTCGCCTGCCCCTGGGCTCATCGCACCCTCATAACCCGCCGGCTCAAGGGACTTGAGTCGTTGATCGAGGTGTCTGTGGTCAGCTGGCTCATGCTCGAAAACGGCTGGACCTTCGACAAGGCCTTCGGCTCCAGCGGCGACCACCTCGATCCACTGGACTTCCTGCATCAGCGCTATACCCGAGACACTGCCGATTACACCGGCCGCGTCACCGTGCCCGTGCTCTGGGACAAACATCAGCAATGCATCGTCAGCAATGAGTCCGCCGACATCATTCGCATGTTCAACAGCGCGTTCGACGGCCTGACCGGCAACACGCTGGATCTTTATCCGTCAGCGTTGGCCCCACAGGTCGACAGCTGGAATGACAGGATTTATCCGGCGCTGAACAATGGGGTCTACAGGGCTGGCTTCGCCACATCACAATCCGCTTATGAACAGGCATTTGATGATGTTTTTCGCGAGCTTGAAGAGCTGGAACACCATCTGACAGAACATCGCTATCTAGCGGGTGAGTACTTAACTGAAGCGGACGTAAGGCTTTTCACTACCCTTATTCGTTTTGACGCGGTGTACTACAGCCATTTCAAATGCAATGAACGCCGCATTGTCGATTATCCAAACCTCTCCAACTGGCTCAGGGAGCTTTACCAGTGGCCTGGCGTAGCTCAAACCGTGGATATGACTCACATCAAAGGGCATTATTACGCCAGCCACCGCACGATTAACCCGACAGGCATCATTCCTAAAGGTCCGGCGCAGGACTTCAACGCGGCCCATGATCGCGCCCGTCTGGCCGGCAATGGCATCTGGCAGCAGTAACCGCGCAAACAGTGCTGGCATTCAGAGCTAGCCGTACGGGCTGCTGGCCAGTAGCATCGCCTGCACTGTTTACGAGAACACCTCATGCTTATTCCTTACGACCAGCTTGAACCCGAAACCCTCACCCGCCTGATCGAGGACTTCGTGAGCCGCGATGGCACTGACAACGGCGATGACACGCCTCAAGAAACCCGCGTGCTGCGGGTTCGGCACGCGCTGAGCAAAGGCCAGGCGGTGATTTTCTTCGACCTCGAAAGCCAGCAATGCCAGTTGATGCCCAAGCATGCGGTACCCAAGGAGTTCTTTGATTAGCGGGTGCTCAAGGACGAGTCCGGCACGCCTTTAGCCTCCTCATTTTTGATCCGCTCGTAGATTTCCGTTCGGTGCACACCTACATCTCGAGGGGCTTCGACGCCCAGGCGCACGTGGGCACCACTGACGCCAATGATGCGTACCTTAATGTTCTGGTCGATGGAAATATATTCGTCGATGGCACGGCTCAATATCAACATGGCTCTCATCCTTTTCGGTGGAGCCTCAAAGACTGCATCGCATGATCGAGCGCTTCAATCCCTACAAGAGAATTCAGTAGCGTCCTACACCTACCAGAGAATCTCCCTTCAGTTACTCGAAAAGCGTGGCCCCAGCAAAATGACGGTTGCGCCCAGCACGCATAAGCCGACCCCGACCCAGTCAGAGCTCAGTGGCCGAATACGCTCAACGACCGCCAGCCAGGCAATGGACGCGATGATGTAGGTGCCGCCATAGGCTGCATAGGCACGCCCGGCATAAGTGGCTTCAACCTTGGTCAGGAGCAAGGCAAACGCTGCCAGGCTCAATACCGCCGGCACCACCCACCATGCACTTTTGCCCTGGCGCAACCACATCCAGAACCCATAGCAGCCGGCTATTTCAAACACCGCAGCCAAAAAAAACCAAACATAATTAAGCATGCCGCAGCCCCCCAGGATTCAGCGCGCCACCCTACCCTTGCGCTGGAGGCTGATCAAGGCAAACGTATTCTTGGCGCAGCGAATATAAAGTTGAATCTTTTACCTGCCGGACCAGTCGGATTTTATAAGCACTGCCCAGCCTTGTACCTCAAGCAGCGCTCTGTAAATCCTGCGTGTTGGCGAAACGCATCAATAAGGAAATGACTATGACCACGATTCTGCTCATCATCCTGATCTTGCTGCTGGTAGGTGGCCTGCCCGTTTTCCCGCACTCAAAAAGCTGGGGGTACGGGCCGTCCGGGATTATTGGTGCCGTTCTGATTGTGCTGCTGGTCTTGCTCTTGCTCGGCAAGATATAACGGGCCCCGGCCCTGCCATTCAGCGCAATAAAAAAGAGGCCCAAGGGCCTCTTTTTTTATTGCGTCATGACTTACTTCGGATCTTCTACACCTGCGGTGTTATCCAGCAAGCTCTTGGTCGCGGTCTGCAGGAAGGATTCGAGCTTCTGCTTGAGCTCGGCCTCTGCCGGCGAACCGGTTACCACCTTGGCGCCAGCGTTGGCACCCAGGTTGTATTGCCACACTTTGCCCGGCATATCCTTGGGCTGAACCAGCATGTGGTCGCCACTGATGATGGCCACTGTCTGATCACTGCCCGACGGTTTGATAACGCCCGTGCCCTTATCGCCTTCCGGCAGGGTCAACAAGTCACGGCCCCAGCATTGCTGACGGAACTCGCCACCCAGTCGGCCCATGATGGTGGGCACGATGTCGACCTGAGTACCGACAGTGTCATTACGCAGTCCGAATTTTTCCTGGATACCAGGCCCGATCAGCAGCAATGGCACGTTGAAACGACCCAGATCCATCTCGGAAATCTGCTGCTCATTACCAAAGCCATGGTCACCGACCACTACAAACAGGGTTTCCTTGAAGTACGGTTCTTTACGCGCTTTCTCAAAGAACTGGCCCAATGCCCAGTCCGAATAGCGCATCGCGGTCAGGTGCATATTCAGCGGGCCACGGTCGGTCACGGGTTCGACCGGCAGCGGCGTTGGCAAGGCATACGGGGTGTGGTTGGACAGGGTTTGCAGCAGCGCATAGAACGGCTCTTTGCCTTCACGCTTCTTCAGCTCTTCCAGACCACGGTTGAACATATCCTGATCTGACACGCCCCACGTCGGGTCAGAGAACACCGGGTCAACGAAATCGTTGCGACCTACGAACGTAGTCATGCCCTGGTTGCTGAAGAAACCTGACTGGTTGTCCCAGGCGAAATCGCCGTTGTAGACATACACATCATCGAACTTGCGTGCACTGAGCAACTCCGGCAAGCCGGACAGTTTGTGGCTGCCTTCCGGGGTTTGCATCAGGTATTCAAAACCCGGCAAGTTCGGGAAGCAGGCCATGGTCGCAAACATACCCTGGTGTGTATGCGTACCGTTGGAGAAGAAGCGATCAAACAACAGGCCTTCTTTGGCCAGGTTGTCGAAATACGGCGTGATATTGCCAGGACGACCCAGCGCACCCACCGAATGGCCGGCGAAGCTTTCCATCAGGATCACGACAACGTTCTTGATCGGCAGGGTTTTCTCGTCAGGCGGCGTGGTATCACGGCGCACGGGCGCGGTGTCCGGGTCGACCAGTTTGTCGTGCTCGGTCAACAACATTTCACGAACCTTCTGCACAGCCACAGGCTCTTGCAGCGTGGCCTTCCAGACATTGGTACGGTCTTCGGAGAAACGGCTTTTCGCGGCAGCAATCAGCGACAGCGAGCCATTGAGCCCCAATTGGTTAGCGAAGTTGGAATCTGTTGTATACGCATCACCCCAACGCAGAGGAGGCCCCTGGCGCAAGGTGCCGCGAGCAGCAACTACACACACCAGCAACACCACGACGAACACGGCAACACGCCCGTACCACGGTGCCACGCCAACGTTGCTGCCGCCTGTGGCAGCGACTGCACTGGGACGGGTCAGGCGATCTGCACCGCGGAATGCAACGTACAGCACCAGTGTGCCCACAGCCCATGACAACAAATAGCGCACCACCGGGAAGCCATACCAGAGCATGCTCATGACGGTTTGCGGGTCTTCCTTCACATACTGGAAAACCAGACCGTTAAGGCGCTGGTGGAACTCACGGTAGAAATCCATCTCCATCAAGCCCAGGAACAGCGCCAGGCTGGAAGCGGCCGTTAGCCAGAAACGCAGCACACCGCGCTGGGTCATGGCCTTGACGCTGAGCACAGCCAGCAGCAGAGGGATGCTGAGGTACACCACAATTCTCAGGTCAAAACGAAGACCGTTGACGAACGCCTCGATGAAGGTCGAGGCCGGGGTGTCGAGGATCATTTCCTTGTTGTAAACCAGCAATGCCACCCGCAGCAGGGTGAACATCACCATCATGATCAAGGCACAGAGCAGCGTAAACGCCAGATGCGATTTGACGGTCGGTTGCAACACCCGCGAGAGCGCGGGTTGTTGTCTTGGGGCGTCCGGGATTGCCATGTCGTTTTAGGACCCATTGATTCGAGTTGAAGAAGCTTTTGATGTGCACAACCCTCGGCATCTACGCCCAAGGGCGTCGGTGTGCGGATGTGTGCGCGGCGGGCAAATGTTGCATGATCACCAGTGGTTTGCCACTGATGCTGTAAGAATTTTTACCCAACGTGTGGCTCGACACTGCGCTGGCACGACCCGTTCGGCATCTGCGAACACGCTTTGGCGTCGATATTTAGCGCGCGGATTGTCGTCAATAGCACGTGAAAATTTTGTCCAGAGGCTGTTTCCAAACACAAGAAAGGGCCTTTCGGCCCTTGCTTAATTGTTACTGGATTTTAATCGTTACCGGTTTGCTGCCCGCTCTGCAAAACAGCGTTCGGCACTGCACCGTCGCTGTTCGGCCACTTAAATGCGCACATTCCCTCGGGGGCCTGCGATGGCCCAAATAACCAGACCGAGCACCGGCAGGAAGATAATCAGCAACACCCAGAGGATTTTCGCCCCGGTTCCCGCACCGCTTTTGATCACATTGATGATCGCCCAGATATCCAGAGCCAGAATGATCAGGCCAATCAGTCCATTAAATGTAGAACCCATGATGACGCTCCTGAGTGAAGGCTGGTTCACATAGGATAGACAGCTATCACCAGGGTTCCGTTATTTATTGCAATGGCCCGGCCATCAAACGTGAACGGCGACCTTCAGGGCTTCCAGCGACGGCTGCGCAGCGATGCCCACGTGCGCGCACAGTTCGAGAACACGGGGTACGTCATTGCCGAATACCAGCACCACCTGAATGTCGTCATCCAGTGGCTGGCTCAGGTTCATCAGTACATAACCGCCGTTTTCGGGGTTCATGCTGCCCATCTGGATTTGAATCCGGTTAAGCGCCGTGAGCGCCTCGGTCTTGGCCAGTTGCTTGGGCTTGATATTGAACGCAACACCCGGACCGAACGACGCCATGATCTGTGCAAACAGATCCATGTAGGTGTCGGCCTGAAACAAAACCGTCTCCGGCAAGCTGCCGATCACCACCCACTCCCCCAACGGGATGGGAAAGCTGTCGTCGTAGTTGATGTCTGGATTGGCTGCCAGAAACGCCTCAGGATCGGCGTAAGCCTGAGCCGCTTCATCGGCGATCGCGGCGATTTCGTCGTCGCCCATGCACCCAGAACTGATTTTGCTGATGAGTTCAACGAGCGTGGTTTTCATGGGTATGACCTGTCACAAGGAAAATTGAGGGCGCGCAGGATATATCAATTGCGCCCCTCTTGGGTCATTGCCGTGAAGTGGCCGGCGACGATCAGCCCACGTATTTCTCGATCTGGGCGACCGCGTCGGTAGCGCCCATGGTCCTGGCCGCGTCCAGAGCCGTAATGCCATTGGCATCTTTGGCCTTCGGGTCGGCGCCTTTGCTGATCAGGTAGTCAATGATCGCCGTGCGATTGAACATTGCCGCCATCATCAATGCCGTGCGGCCATCAAACGATGCTCCCTCAACCTGAGCGCCTCCTTCCACAAGCGCCTTGACCATCTCCAGATCGCCTTTGAAGGCGGCGCCGGCAATCGGGCTCTGGCCGTTGTCATTGCGGACCTCGGGATCGGCCTTGTGTTCCAGCAAAACCTTAACGGCCTCGACGTGGCCGTGATAGCTGGCCAGCATCAATAAGGTATCGCCCTTGTGATTACGCAAGTTGGGCGGCAGCCCCTTGCTCAGCAAGGCTGCCAGCATGGCTGCATCACCTTCGCGGGCCTTGTTGAAAACCTGCTCGGCAAAGTCGGCGGCCTCTTCCGGAGTCATCTGCCGGGTTTGGTCTGCTGGCTTTTCATCTGACATGTGAGGCTCCACGTACGCTGCAAAAAAGAGCTAGTTTCCTGAGACCGCCGCCCTGTGTCATCCCTTTTTTATGGAAGACGGCGATAGCGACAATCAATCCACCCTGAAAATTCCATCCCCTTGAAATCAAATACGACAAAAATGGGCAAAATGCAGGATGCACGATGGCCACTCATGCAAAATGCACGACAGGTGACATGAGGATCTTTTTTAAGTTATTGATTTACAATGATTTTTTAAAACACGGATAGTGGCACAATCACTGCAACTCTTACTCCATGCAGCCCGCTGAGCAAATGGAGCTAGAAACATGAGCCTGATCCAAGAAAAATTCTCGTCGCTATTTACCAATCACACGGTAACGGTCAAACCCCGTCCGGATGGTGGTGTATTGCTCACTTTGTGCGACAGCGATGGCAAGCAGACACAGCGTTCGATCTCTTACGCCCAACTGCATACCGCTGAACAACTGACGTGGGTAATTAGCGCGATTCGTCGTGACCTGGCAGGTACTGCCAGTGAGCTTCCGTCAATTTCGCTGCTGCAAAGCCAACACCGCTTCGCCCTGCCGACCTATCACACTCGCTGATAGCGTAACGCAGGATGTAAAAAAGCCAGCAGGCGCGATCAGCGCCTGCTGGCTTTTTGCTGGATAACCTTAAAGCATGCCTGCTAGCTCCCGGCAAAGCAGCTCACTGCTCGTCGAGCCCCGGGAAACGGCGGGCGATGTCATCACCGGTGAAACTCACCCCACCGTCACCCGGGTTGTTGAACAGCCGGATAGCGACAAAATGCGGGCGTTCGCCCATGTCGAACCAATGCGGTGTACCCGCAGGTACCACAATCAGGTCGTTCTTCTCACACAGGGCTGCGTACACATAATCGCCAATATGCAGGGTAAATAACCCGCGACCGCTGACGAAGAAACGGACTACGTCTTCAGTTGTTCGATGCTCTTCAAGAAGCCCGGCGCGTAACTCGGCTTTTTGCGGATGGGCATCGTTGAGGCTGATGACGTCGACAGCGAGATAACCGCGCTCGGTCATCAATTGATCGATTTGCTCTCGATAAGCATCGATCACTTCGCCCTGGGTGGCATCCGGCCCTATCGGTGCGACCGCTTGCCAGCGTTCAAAGCGCACGCCCTGCTCCGCCAGCGTCGAGGCGATGTCATCCAGGTGGGTCAGTACTTTGTTGGGCAATTCTGGGGTCGAGACGTGATAAACGGACAGGCTGCTCATGGGGCGTTATTCCTCGGCTTCGATGACTTACAGGCTCAGGTGTGTGGCCTGTCCTCTTGCAGTCGGGCGGCAATGATAACGGCTGCAGCCAGCGCTGCGACGCTCGCCATACTAAAGGTGATAGTCGGGCCCAGCGTATTCCAGCTGTATCCGGCATAAAGGGCACCGGCCGCGCCGCCAATCCCGGCCAGTGTGGCGTACAGGGCCTGGCCCTGCCCTTGCTGACCGGGGCCGAAACTGCGCTGGACAAAGGCCATGGCCGACGCATGAAAACTGCCAAACGTGGCCGCGTGCAGCAATTGCGCCAGCAACAACACCCCCACATGCTCGGCAAACGAACCCAGCAAAAGCCAGCGCAATGCCGCCAGCATAAAGCTGAACATCAGTACCCGACGCACCGAAAACTTCAGCAGGATACGGCGCATGGCCAGGAACATCAGCACTTCAGCGACCACCCCCAAGGCCCAGAGCAAACCGATCACACCCCGGCTATAACCGAGGTTCTCAAGGTGCAGGGTCAGAAAGGTGTAATACGGACCGTGGCTCATCTGCATCAAGGCGACACAGCCATAAAACGCCAGCACGCCCGGGCTGCACAATTGCTCGAGAAAACCACCCGACAGCAGTTTGCGCCCCTGGCTCGAGGGCTGGGCATTGGGCACCCACAAACTGCACAGCACGATCCCGGCCATGACCACGATCAGTGCTACCGGGTAGATGTCCAGGCTCAGCCACTCGAACAGGCGTCCCAGAATCACCACCGTGAGGATGAATCCAATCGACCCCCACAAGCGCACCTGGCTGTAACGCTCGGGCTGCTCACGTAAGTGGGCAAAGGTGATGACTTCGAATTGCGGCAATACGGCATGCCAGAAAAACGCGTGCAACGCCATGACCAGCGCTAGCCAGGCATAGCTCTGGCTGACAAAGATCAAGGCAAAGCTGAGCAACGTGCACAACGCGCCCAGGCGTACGATCAGCAGGCGCTGGCCGGTGTAGTCTCCCAGCCAGCCCCACAAGTTGGGGGCGACGCAGCGCATCAGCATGGGAATGGCCACCAACTCGCCAATCCGCGCACTGGAGAACCCGAGGTGATGGAAATACAGCGCCAGAAAAGGCGCTGTAGCACCGAGCAGGGCGAAATAGAAAAGATAGAAGCCCGACAACCGCCAGTAAGGAAGTGCTGCCACCGTCGTCAGACCGTGGCGCTCAACAGACCTTTCATTACAGCTGGCCCAGTACGGGGGTGCTCACGCGCACATCGGCATTTTGCCCACGATGGCGCAGCAGATGATCCATCAGCACAATGGCCATCATTGCCTCGGCAATCGGCGTGGCCCGAATGCCGACGCACGGGTCATGGCGGCCCTTGGTGATCACATCAACCGGGCTGCCATGCACATCGATCGAGCGCCCTGGGGTGGTGATGCTCGACGTAGGCTTGAGGGCCAAGTGCGCCACGATCGGTTGCCCGGACGAAATACCGCCCAGAATCCCGCCCGCGTTATTACTGAGGAAACCTTCAGGGGTCATCTCGTCGCGGTGTTCAGTGCCGCGCTGGGCGACGCTGGCAAAGCCCGCACCGATTTCGATGCCCTTGACCGCGTTGATGCTCATCAGGGCATGGGCCAGTTCAGCGTCCAGACGGTCGAAAATCGGCTCGCCCAGGCCTGGGATCACACCTTCTGCCACCACGGTGATCTTGGCACCTACGGAGTCCTGGTCGCGACGCAGTTGATCCATGTAGGCCTCAAGTTCCGGCACCTTGTCCGGATCGGGGCTGAAGAAGGCATTTTCTTCGACCGAGTCCCAGGTTTTGAACGGGATTTCAATCGGACCCAACTGGCTCATGTAGCCACGAATCACAATGCCCTGGGTCGCCAGGTATTTTTTCGCGATGGCACCGGCCGCCACCCGCATGGCGGTTTCACGCGCCGAACTGCGACCACCGCCGCGGTAGTCACGCTCGCCATACTTGTGGTGATAGGTGTAGTCGGCGTGGGCCGGGCGGAACAGGTCCTTGATCGCCGAGTAGTCCTTGGACTTCTGGTCGGTATTGCGAATCAGCAGGCCGATGGCACAACCGGTGGTGCGCCCTTCGAACACGCCGGAGAGGATTTCGACTTCGTCTGCTTCCTGGCGCTGCGTGGTATGGCGGCTGGTGCCCGGCTTGCGTCGATCCAGATCGCGCTGCAAGTCGTCGAGGGACAGCTCAAGCCCTGGCGGGCAGCCATCGACAATGGCGACCAACGCCGGGCCATGGCTTTCGCCAGCGGTAGTGACAGTGAACAGCTTGCCGTAGGTATTGCCGGACATGCAGGGCGCTCCGCGAAAATCAGCCGAAAAACTCAGCCTGGATAACTAAGCGCGCCAGTATACGCAGGCTGCCTCTGTAGTTCATCCTCGAACCTTATCCATCCGGGTCTGTCCAACCGGCACTTAGTCAATGATGGCGTGATGATGCTGCGAATTATCTTTCTGGTTTTAACGCTGTTCGGCACCCAGGCCATGGCCGCCGCCCCCAATGTATTACTGCGTCCCATCGAGCTGGAAACCGGCTCCGGCACGCTGTATGGCTCGCTGATGCTGCCAAAAAGTACCCGACCGGTGCCGGTGGTGCTGATTCTGGCCGGCTCCGGCCCCACCGACCGCGACGGCAACAATACCCAGGGCGGGCGCAACGACAGCCTGAAAAAGCTGGCCCGCCACCTGGCGCAAAACAACATCGCCAGCGTGCGCTTCGACAAGCGCGGCATCGCCCAAAGTGTGGCGGCAGGCCCCGACGAACGCACCCTGAGCCTGGACCAATACGTCACCGACGCCGTGGCCTGGGGCCAGAAACTGAAAAGTGACACGCGTTTCGGCGATGTGTATGTGCTGGGGCACAGCGAAGGCGCGCTGATCGCCAGCCTGACGGCCCCTCAAATCAACGCCGCCGGCGTCATCTCCATTGCGGGCACCGGGCGCCCGGTCGGCACGGTGCTGCGTGAACAATTGCAGCGCAACCGCCTGCCACCTGCCCTGCTGCAACGCAGCTATGAATTGATCGACGGGCTCGAGGCCGGGCGCACAGACCCTGACGTGCCCAATGATCTGAAAGTGATCTTCCGGCCCAGCGTTCAGCCGTACTTGATCAGCCTGTTGCGCCGTGATCCGGCGGCGGCTTTCGCGGCACTGAAAATGCCTGCACTGATTATTCAGGGCACCCACGACATCCAGGTCGATGTCGACGATGCCCGCCGGCTCAAGGCAGCCAAACCAGACGCCGAGCTGACGCTGATCGACGGTATGAACCATGTAATGCGCATCGTACCGATGGACATGAAGCGCCAGGTCCAGTCCTACAACGACCCCAACCAGCGCTTGTCCAGCGAGCTTAATGATCGAATTGTGCGCTTCATCACTAAAGTGAGCGCCAAGTAAGCGTTTGCCCCTCCAGTCTTGCCCGCAGCGGCCGATAAACCTGTGTCGGCGGCCATTGCCTTGTCGACATACCGGGCAAGCACAGGATTCTGCCGTTATGAGCGACAACCCATCAAACCCCGCCGGGCCTGAAGCACCGGTCATGCCCGAGGCCCCGCCGCTGCCTTGGGCAGACGTGCAGCCCGAACATTTCAAGATGCTGCGCCTGGCCCCCCTGCAAACCGATCGCAGTACGGGCGCCCGCCCCCTGCGCTTCGTGCAGTTCGGCTATGCCGAGCGCAACAACGCAGAGCACAGCTTGTTGCGCATGAACATCCAGCTGCCCAACCAGCGGGTGCGCAAAGAGCAAAATCATCTGGACGTCTGGGTCGACCACACCACCCACCGCATCCGCGTCCGCCCTGACAGCGGCTTGCAGCTTGAACCCCTGAATCGCGGCGTCGGGCGCTTCCTGATGGCCCAGGGCATTCAATGGGCGCAAAAAAGATGGTCGCACTATCGCTTTGACAGCATGCTCTTGCCCAGCAAGGACGCCTTGAATGAAGACGCCCGACTGCGCCGCGATCACAGCTTGCGCACCCAAGGGTTTGATGTGGTATATGCCGACGCTCAGCACCTGAAGTCGCATATCGAAGACGTGCAGGCCGGCGAATTATTCGACGCCTGGAACAGCGAAAAGCTGCAACTGATCGACATTCTTGAGGCCGCGCAGATGCTTCAACAGGCAGAACAGAACTTGCTGGAAATGGAAGTAAAACTGCGGGAGAAAGAAGAAAGAATCAGCCGGTTCCAGCGCGAAGACACCGGTTTGCGTTTCACCATCACCTGCCTGGTAGCGTTCGCCGTATTCCAGGCCGGGCTGTTGATCTGGATTGCGACCCACCGCTAGCGAAGACGTGTGCATCGCCTTTAGAGACACTGCTGCTCGTTAAACACTCGGCAGCGGCTACTGGCATTCGTAGCCGTTGCCGAGCGCAGCAGTCGTCAGTTTTACGGCCGCTGCACAGCCGGACGCCGCCTTCGGCAGCGGCTACACATCAGATACGGGCAGCAAACAACGCCTGATGTTCGCGGCATTGTTCAGCAGTGAGCATGAACACCCCATGACCGCCGCGCTCGAATTCAAGCCAGGCAAAGTCGACCTCAGGGTACAGAGACTCGACATGCACCTGGCTGTTGCCCACTTCAACGATCAATAAACCCTTGTCGGTCAGATGATCAGCCGCCTCGGCCAGCATGCGGCGAACCAGATTCAGCCCGTCATCCCCACAGGCCAGGCCCAGTTCAGGCTCATGCTGGTATTCAGCCGGCATGTCGGCGAAATCTTCGGCGTCGACATAGGGCGGGTTGGAGACGATCAGGTCGAAGCGCTGACCCGGCAGACCGTCGAAGCCATCACCCTGAACGGTGTACACACGCTCATCGACACCATGGCGCTCAATGTTCTGATTGGCGACTTCAAGGGCTTCGTATGACAGATCGGCCAGTACCACTTCAGCGTTCTGGAACTCATAGGCGCAGGCGATACCGATGCAGCCCGACCCCGTGCACAGGTCAAGAATCCGCGCAGGCTCGGCGGCCAGCCAGGGCTCGAAACGGTTTTCGATCAACTCGCCAATCGGCGAACGCGGGATCAATACGCGCTCGTCAACGATGAACGACATGCCGCAAAACCAGGCTTCGCCCAACAGATAGGCGGTCGGGATACGCTCTTCGATACGGCGCTTGAGCAAATGTTGCAGATTGACCAGTTCGTCGTCTTCCAGACGGCAATCCAGATAACTGTCCGCGATTTCCCACGGCAGGTTCAGTGCACCTAACACCAACTGGCGGGCTTCGTCCCAAGCGTTATCGGTACCATGACCAAAGAACAGCTCTTCCCCATGAAAGTGGCTAACGGCCCAGCGAATATGGTCGCGCAAAGTGCGCAGGCGGGAAGTGATCAATGGTCTTACTCCTCAAAATCGACCGATGATTCTAACAGCCAAATCCCGACGCGGCCAAAGTTGTGCCGGGCGGTTGCTCAGCTGTAGCCAAAGAGCGTAAGTTCCGCCATAAAAAATCGTACCATCGTTCCATTTCGTACATTTTTTGGTTCTACTGCTAGCGCTTGACATCGCTGCAGCCCAGCAACCATCACGCTTACACGACTGGCCATTCACATAAGCGCTCCGCCAGTGGAGAATGTCGCAAAAGCCCCACCTGAAGGAGCCCCCGAATGCCCGCTTTAAAGACGATGTTTCAACTCACTGGACGTGGTTATGCCGCTGCCAGCCTGAGTAATGCCAGCCTGCTGATCATTGATGCGCAAAATGAATACCTGAGCGGGCCATTGGCCTTGTCCGGAATGGAAGCTGCCACTGCCAACATCGCCCTTTTGCTCGAAGCTGCCCGCAAGGCCAAGCGCCCCGTGGTTCACATCCGTCACCTGGGCACCGTGGGCGGCATGTTCGACCCCCAGGGCGAACGCGGCAACTTCATCAAAGGCCTGGAACCTCAGGGCGATGAACTGATCATCGAAAAACGCATGCCCAACGCCTTCAACGACACCGGCCTGCAAAAAACCCTGGAAAACCTCGGTTCGCTGGATGTCATCGTATGCGGCTTCATGAGCCACTCCAGCGTCAGCACCACCGTTCGCGCCGCCAAGGACTATGGCTTGCGGTGCACCCTGGTCGAAGACGCCTGCGCAACCCGCGACCTGCCGACCCCGGACGGCGGCGTGATCAGCGCACAACAGGTGCAAAGAACCGAAATGGCTATCATGAACGACAACTTCGCGACCCTGACACTGACCCGGAATTTGATCTGATCTGACACGGCCCCGGACAGGCGGCATGCTTGACCTGCCTGTCCAGGATCCACCTACAGTTGTATGCCTGCGGTCTATTTCAGTGCATGCAAGGAACAACCCGCCCATGTTCCTGTCGAAGGGCCGATACCCTACAAGGAAAAATCGGAATGAAGATCTCCGATGGTTTTGATGCTCGGCGCTTGCGCCCCAAATCCCATGGCAACTGGCGATCACGCCTGGTACTGATATTTTCTGCGCTGCTCGCCCTGTTCGGCGCACTGCTGTTACTGGCGGGCTTGATCAGCCTGGTTAGCCAACCCGCCGCCCTGGGCGATCTCAATGCCAGCCCGGCCGGCACGACGCTGGTACTGGTATGCGGCTTGCTGATCTTCTGGCTGGGTGTCTGGCTATGGCGGCGGCGCCGTCGGCAAATGCGCCAGCCGTTCGGGCTGAACATGGCCCCACACCTGATGAAAAAACGCGACTGAAGCAGATCCACCGCACGCCGGTCGTCGACTTGGGTAAACTGTGCGCCCTTCGCGGAGGCTGACATGCAAGACGACGATTTTTCCCTGTTCAAAAACGAGATTCGCGGTGTCAAACCGATCAAGCATGATCGGGCCGACACCGGCAAACCCAAAGCTGATCGGGCACAACTGGCCAAGCTGCGCCAATCGGCCACCGTGCGCTCCAACGAGACCATCATCGACGGTTTGTCAGACCAGTTCGTGATTGATGTCGGCCCCGAAGACTCACTCATCTGGTCGCGTGACGGCGTGCAGGAAAGCCAGATGCGCAAGCTCAAACTGGGCCAGATCGGCTTCGAAGGCAGCCTCGATCTGCACGGCATGAGTGTTGAAAAAGCCCGCGAGACCCTCTGGGAATTCCTCACCGAGGCCACCCGCCTCGAAGTACGCTGTGTGCGCGTCACCCACGGCAAGGCCGTGCGCCTGGACGGCAAGCGCCCCATGATCAAAAGCCACGTCAATACCTGGCTGCGCCAGCATTCACAGGTGCTGGGCTTCTGCTCATGCCAGGCCAGACATGGCGGCGCAGGGGCGGTTTACGTCATGCTCAAGCGCACCATGATGGACGGTCGCGACGAGTGAGCCGTGTCACCACACTTGCAGCGCCGCGCCAGCCCCCGTACCCTTGCTCTTTGCGAAAAATCCCACAGGTAGATTAATGTCCCTGGAACAAAACTACACCGCCATCCTCGGTCAGCTTGGCGAAGACGTCTCCCGTGAAGGCCTGCTGGACACGCCAAAGCGTGCCGCCAAGGCCATGCAGTATCTTTGCCGCGGCTACGAACAAACCCTCGAAGAAGTCACCAACGGTGCCTTGTTCAGCTCCGACAACAGCGAAATGGTGCTGGTCAAGGACATCGAGCTCTACTCGTTGTGCGAACACCACATGCTGCCGTTTATCGGCAAGGCCCACGTTGCTTATATTCCGAGCGGCAAGGTGCTGGGCCTGTCGAAAGTGGCACGCATCGTCGACATGTACGCCCGTCGCCTGCAGATCCAGGAAAACCTCAGCCGCCAGATCGCCGACGCGGTGATGCAAGTCACCGGTGCCCTGGGCGTTGCCGTGGTGATTGAAGCCAAGCACATGTGCATGATGATGCGCGGTGTCGAGAAGCAAAATTCGTCGATGATCACTTCGGTGATGCTGGGTGAGTTCCGCGAAAATGCGGCCACCCGCAGCGAGTTTCTCAGCCTGATCAAGTAATTCCTGTCCCAAAAAGAACCGGCGCTCATCGCCGGTTTTTTTTCGCCTGCCATTTTCAGGTAAGCTGCGGCCCTTCTTTACTCGCCCATGAGGCTACTACTGTGTTTATCAAAGCGCTTCGCGTAGGCCTGGGTCAGCTGATCATCGCTGGCGATTTCGTCACCCGCCCCAGCAAAAAACAGCGCCCCGCCGCCGCCCAGGCACAGGTCGATCAAGCCGCCAAAGGCCTGACCCTGTACCAGTTCCATGCATGTCCGTTCTGTGTAAAAACCCGCCGTACCCTGCGCCGCCTGAATGTGCCGGTGGCGCTGCGTGACGCCAAAAACAATGCTCAGGACCGCCAGACCCTGCTGGAGCAAGGTGGCAAGATCAAAGTGCCTTGTCTGCGCATTGAGGAAGATGGCAAGACCACCTGGATGTACGAATCCAAGGTCATCATCGATTACCTGAACCAGCGGTTTGCCAACGTTTAAACGCCCTCCCTCACTCACCAGTCTGGCGGGTGCCGGACAGGGATTTACCGCTGGCGCGCACAAAAAAACCGGCACCAGGCCGGTTTTTTTGCAGGTGCAGGTCACTCAGTCGAGCATCGCCACATGCCGCGGATGACTCGCCACACGCGCCAGCCAGGCCTGAATCGCCGGGTAGCCGCTCAGATCGAAGCCCCCTTGGTGCGCCACATGGGTGTACGCGTACAGGGTCACGTCCGCAATCGAGTAGTGCTCACCCACGAGGTACGGTGTGCGCGCCAGTTGTTGCTCCATCACGGTCAGCGCCCGGTAGCCCCGCTTTTGCAGCTTGCGGTATTCCTCAAGCCGCTCTTCAGGCAACCCCAGATAGAACTGAATGAACCTGGCCACCGCGATGTAAGGCTCATGGCTGTATTGCTCGAAAAACTGCCACTGCAGGACCTGAGTGCGCAAACGCGCCTCTGACGGCAAGAACTCGCTACCATCAGCCAGGTAATTGAGAATCGCATTGGACTCCCACAGGCAGGTGCCGTCTTCCAGTTCCACGACCGGAACTTTGCCGTTCGGGTTTTTCGCGAGGAATTCCGGGGTCTGCGTTTCGCCCTTGAGAATGTCCACCGGCTGCCATTCATACTCAAGCCCGAGCAAATGCAGCATCAGCTTGATTTTGTAGCAGTTCCCCGAGTTGTAATCGCCATAAACCTTGAGCATCGTGACTCCTTTAAGCTGCCTGGGCAGCCTGTGCCTGGCGGATCACGTTGGCCAGACGCTTGAGGCCCTCGTGCAAACGCGCAGGATCGATGTGGCTGAAGTTCAAGCGCAGACTGCCAGTGTTCTGGTCCGGCTCGGCAAAGAACGGTTCGCCCGGCATGAACGCAACGTTTTGCTCCAGCGCAGGCTTGAGCAAGGTCCGGGTGTCCAGAGGCTGTTTGAGGGTCAGCCAGAAGAATAATCCCCCCTGCGGCACGTGCCAGTCGGCCAGATCCGAAAAGTGCTCTTCCAGCGCCAGCTGAAACCCGTCGCGGCGTACGCGATAGAAATCACGCAGCTCCGCCAGGTGAGTCCGCATTTTCTCAGTGCCGATCCACTGCAAGGCTTGCCATTGACCGACACGGTTGGTGTGCAGGTCGGCCGATTGTTTGAGGCGCAACAAATGCGGGAACAGGTCCGGGCTGGAAATCAGGAAACCGACACGCAAGCCTGGCAGCAGGGTTTTGGACACGGTGCCGGTGTAGATCCAGCTGGCTTTCTTCAGGCGGCTGACGATCGGGGTCGCACTGCCGCCATCGAAGTTCAGCTCACGGTAGGGTTCGTCTTCGATCAGCGTTACGCCGAACTCGTCGAGCAAGGCGGCGACAGCGTCACGCTTGGCTTCGCTGTAGCGCACGGCAGACGGGTTCTGGAAGGTCGGGATCAGGTAGATGAACGCCGGGTTGTGTTTTTCCAGCTCGCGACGCAGCGCCGCCAGGTCCGGGCCATCCGCCTGCAGCGGGAAGCTCAGGCACTCGGCACCGAACAGTTGGAAAATTTGCAGCGCCGCCAGGTAGGTCGGAGCTTCGAGCATGATCTCGGTGCCCTTGTCGATGTACAGCTTGGCTGCCAGATCAAGCGCCTGTTGCGAACCGCTGAGCACCATGACCTGGCTCGCGTCGCAATCAACGCCCAGGGCACGGGCTTCAGCCGCCAGCACTTCACGCAGCGCCGGCTCGCCTTCGCTCATGCCGTACTGCCCCATCGAAGCTGGCATATCGCTCCAGTCGACCTTGGGCAACATCGCTTCTGCCGGCAGGCCGCCAGCAAAGGACATGACTTCCGGACGTTGGGCCGCAGCCAGAATTTCGCGAATCAAAGAGCTTTTCAGGCGGGAAACACGTTCGGAGAAGGCCATACAGATCACCGGTAGCGGAAGTAATTGGAAATAAGTCAAACTGATTGACCGAAATTACGCCGCGAAGCCTAGATACGTCAATATGCTTGACCTTAAAAATCCGACCACTCAGCGCGCCGCCATGGAAGCCTTCTTCTTTGGCTATCAAGCATTTACCGCCAAAGCGGATGAGATGCTGGCCCGTCGTGGGCTCAGTCGGGTGCATCAGCGCATTGTGTTTTTTATCGCCCACTACCCCGGCTTGAGCGTCAAGGAGCTGCTGACCTTGCTGGGCGTCAGCAAGCAGGCGCTGAACACGCCCTTGCGTCAACTGATCGAGATGAACCTGGTACGCAGCGTGGCCCCCGAGACCGACAAGCGCAAGCGCCTGCTGGAATTGACGGTGGATGGCGTGCGCTTCGAAAAAAACCTTCGGCGCGAGCAGGTCAGGCTGCTGCAACGGGTCTTCGGCCAGGCCGGTGAAGAAGCTGTGAACGGCTGGTTGACGATCAATCAGGCGCTCGGACAAAGCCGTTTGTCCTGAACCAGCAAAGACCAGCCCCAATAACTGAAAACAATACTTGCTTTATTTGTATACAAACGCATAAATCACTTGGCCCGGCAATGGCGCGGGGCGTTTGTACATGGAGGAAGTGATGAGTCTGGAAACCTGGCTGCTGTTCAGCAGCGCCGCCCTGGTGGTCATCCTGATCCCCGGGCCTTTGTCGTTATTGATGATCAGCAACAGCTTGAACTACGGCTTGCGTCGCTCGTTCCCTGCGTTTTTGGGCGGAGTGATCGCTTCGATCTGCTTGCTCAGCGCCTCGGCGCTGGGGCTGGGTGCCTTGTTGCTGGCCTCGGAGCAATTGTTCAGCGTGCTTAAAATCGTGGGTGCGCTGTACCTGTTCTATCTGGCCTGGCAAAGCTGGAAACAATCGCGCCAGCCGGCCACCGCAGCACAAGTACCTGAAGCTGCACCCAAACCGCGCTTTAGTGCCCTGTTTGGGCGCGCTTTTGTGCTCGGCGCCAGCAATCCAAAAGACATTCTGTTCTTTGCAGCTTTTTTGCCGCAGTTCCTGAACCCTGACCAGCCCTTCCTCCCGCAATTGCTGGTGATGATCGCCACCTGGACTGTGCTCGACCTGCTGTGCAAGCTGGCTTACGGCCTTGGCGCCCATGGGGCCGCAGGTTACCTGCGCAGCGGCAAGGGCCAGGGCTGGTTCAACCGGATCAGCGCCGGACTGTTCAGCCTGGCCGGTACCGCGTCACTGCTGAGTCGCTAACCATTGATACCCCTCTGTAGGAGCGAGCCTGCTCGCGATGCCTGAGTGATCTCAGCAAGGCTATCGCGACCAGGCTCGCCCCTGCAGGCCTGGGGAATTCACGCAAAAAAAAGCCCGCAGTGTGAGCGGGCAAAAACCACATGCGCAGATCGAGAGAACCCTAACTTCCGCGATAGGTCGAGTAGCTGTAAGGCGAGATCAGCAGGGGCACGTGGTAATGCGACTGCTCGGCATTGATGCCGAAACGCAGCACCACCACATCCAGAAATGCCGGTTCCGGCAACTCAACACCGCGGGCCCGGTAATAATCTCCTGCACTGAACTGCAACTGATAAACCCCGGAGCGGTAGTCATCGCCCTCCAGCAATGGCGTGTCGCAACGACCGTCGCTGTTGGTCAGCGCCGTTGCCATCCGTGTCAGCTGTGAACCTTCAACCCGATAGAGCTCAACCTTGATCGAGCTGCCAGGGCACCCGTGTGCGGCATCCAAAACGTGAGTAGTCAAACGTCCCATTGATTCTGCGTGCCTGGTCAGTGATCACCGGCCCAGACCTCGCGCCTCCTGAAGTCAATTGATAAGAGTCACCGTAAAGGCCGCCATCCCCTCTGAACACTCAGGTCTGCGGCAATGTCACGATTAAGACATTTATTAAAAAAATTGTACACAATTAAAATGGCAATTTTCCGCAACCCTTGCGTGGCATACCTCACAGGCGTTTATCCACCAAAGCCGCAGAGCCCATAGACTTTATATTCATAAGCTGACCGATCAGGCAGGTTTCTTGCAAGTACCTTTTTGGTACAGGGCATGATAAAAATGCAAAAAAACAGGCTTACAAAGTGTTTATAAAGTTGTATACAATCAGGCCATCGCAGTGACGCCAGGTCTGGCCGATCGACTGTTAACACGAACAATAAGGATGACTGTAGTGAGCGCTGACTACCCACGCGACCTGATTGGTTACGGTCCCACCCCTCCGCACCCGCATTGGCCGGACAACGCCCGTATCGCCCTCTCGTTTGTACTCAACTACGAAGAAGGCGGTGAGCGCAACATCCTCCATGGCGACAAAGAATCTGAAGCCTTTCTCTCGGAAATGGTCTCGGCGCAACCGCTGCAAGGCGAGCGCAACATGAGCATGGAATCGCTTTACGAATACGGTAGCCGCGCCGGTGTCTGGCGGGTGCTCAAGCTGTTTCGCGAGTTCGATATTCCACTCACCGTCTTCGCCGTCGCTATGGCCGCCCAGCGCCATCCGGACGTCATTCGGGCCATGGTCGCTGCAGGGCACGAGATTTGCAGCCACGGTTACCGCTGGATCGACTACCAGTACATGGATGAAGCCCAGGAGCGTGAACACATGCTCGAGGCCATTCGCATCCTCACCGAAATCAGCGGCGAGCGTCCGCTGGGCTGGTACACCGGCCGCACGGGGCCCAACACCCGGCGCCTGGTCATGGAAGAAGGCGGCTTTATGTACGACTCGGACACCTATGACGATGACCTGCCGTACTGGGAACCGAACAACCCGACCGGCAAGCCGCACCTGGTGATCCCGTACACCCTCGACACCAACGACATGCGCTTCACCCAGGTACAGGGATTCAATACCGGCGAGCAGTTTTTCCAGTACCTCAAGGATGCTTTCGATGTGCTTTATGCCGAAGGTGCCGAGGCCCCGAAAATGCTCTCGATCGGCTTGCATTGCCGCTTGATCGGGCGCCCTGCCCGCCTCGCGGCCCTCAAGCGTTTTATTGAGTACGCCAAGGGGCATGAGCAGGTGTGGTTCACGCGCCGGATCGATATTGCCCGCCACTGGCAAGCTACCCACCCTTTTAATGCAGAGGCCTCGAAATGAGCCGCTTCAAGACCCTCACACCTTCGACTCTGAGCCGTGAAGCGTTCGTCGAGGCCTTTGCCGATATCTACGAGCACTCGCCCTGGGTCGCGGAAAAGGCCTGGGACCTGGGCCTGGATGCCAGCGTCGATCAGATCGAGAGTCTGCACCAGCGCATGAGTGACATTTTGTTGAGCGCCGATCACGCCAGCCAGCTGGCGCTGATCAATGCTCACCCGGACCTGGCCGGCAAAGCTGCCGTCCAGGGCCAACTGACCGAAGCCAGCACTCACGAACAAGCGGGCGCCGGTATTCACCACTGCACGGCCGAAGAGTTCCAGCGCTTCACCGAGCTGAACGAAGCCTACAAAGCCAAGTTCAAGTTTCCCTTCATCATGGCGGTAAAAGGCAGCGACCGGCACCAGATCCTCGCCGCGTTCGAGACACGCATCCACAACCCGGCAGACGCCGAGTTCAAATGCGCGTTGGCAGAAATCAACAAAATCGCCCTGTTCCGATTACTCCAGCTCTAAGCCAAGCCGGCACCTGCCGACGACGCATCTCCAGCCACTTATTTAAAGGCAGACAAGAAGAATGAAAGCTTACGCCGTACCTTTCGAGAAGTTCGTTAACCTGGCCGACGCCCGTCTGGGCACCAAGATTATCTCGGTGACCGATGACTGGTTCGCTGACGCCAACCGGATGTTCCAGCCGACCCCGGCCGTATGGAAGGAGGGCGTTTTCGATGATAACGGCAAGTGGATGGACGGCTGGGAGTCACGCCGCAAGCGCTTCGAAGGCTACGACAGCGCGGTGATCCGCCTGGGCGTACCCGGCTCGATCAAAGGCGTGGACATCGATACTTCATTCTTCACCGGCAACTTCCCGCCGTCTGCTTCACTCGAAGCCTGCTTCCTGGCCTCGGGCGAACCTACCGAAACCACTGAGTGGGTTGAAGTACTGTCGGCTGTCGAGCTGCAAGGCAACAGCCATCACTACCACGAGATCAACAATGACCAGGCGTTCAGTCACCTGCGTTTCAATATCTACCCGGACGGCGGTGTAGCGCGTCTGCGGGTGTATGGCGTGCCGTTCCGTGACTGGACCGCCGTAGGCGACAACGAACTGGTCGACCTTGCAGCCGCCCTGAATGGTGGCCGCGCCCTCGCCTGCTCCGACGAACACTTCGGCCGCATGAGCAACATCCTCAACCCGGGCCGAGGCATCAACATGGGCGACGGCTGGGAAACCGCACGCCGCCGTACGCCGGGCAATGACTGGGTCATCGTCGCATTGGGCCATGCCGGCGAGATCGAAAAAATCGTCGTCGACACCCTGCACTTCAAAGGGAACTACCCGGACAGCTGCTCGATCCAGGGCGCATTTGTCAAAGGTGGCACCGACAGCCAGATAGAAACCCAAAGCCTGTTCTGGCGTGAATTGCTGCCGAGCCAAAAGCTCGAAATGCACGAAGAGCACAGCTTCAGCGAACAGATCAAAGCCCTGGGCCCGATCACTCATATTCGCTTGAACCTGTTCCCGGACGGTGGTGTGAGCCGCCTGCGCATCCTGGGCAAAATCGCAAAATAATGCCGCGACTGTAGCCGCTGTCGCAGCCTTGGGCAGCGGCTACAGAATACGGACATGCACGACCGGACACCTGACAGAAACCAGAAAAAGAAGACCACCATGCGCACATTGATGATTGAACCGCTGACCAAAGAAGCCTTCGCCCCTTTCGGTGATGTGATTGAAACCGACGGCAGCGACCACTTCATGATCAATAACGGTTCGACCATGCGCTTTCATCGTCTGGCCGAAGTGGAAACAGCGACGCCGGAAGACAAAGCGATCATCAGCATTTTCCGCGCCGATGCGCAGGACATGCCGTTCACCGTGTGCATGCTGGAGCGCCATCCGCTGGGCAGCCAGGCTTTTATTCCGCTGCTCGGCAACCCCTTTCTGATCGTGGTCGCGCCACTTGGCGATGCACCTGTATCAGGCTTGGTCCGCGCCTTTGTCAGTAATGGCAGGCAGGGCATTAATTACCATCGCGGCGTCTGGCACCACCCGGTGCTGACGATCGAAAAGCGGGATGACTTCCTGGTGGTTGATCGCAGTGGCGCAGGCAATAACTGCGATGAGCATTTCTTCAAAGAGGATGAGCGATTGATCCTCGCCCCCCACCAATAAGAGAAGGCCCTGACACTCACGCCAGCAAGCACGAGTGACGGGCAAGAGGTAGCGACTGTGGAAGCACATCTAATGGAATGGCTGAATCTGAGCGTGCGCTGGATTCATATGATTACCGGTGTGGCCTGGATTGGCGCGTCGTTTTACTTTGTCTGGCTCGAGAACAACCTCAACCGGACCGCCCCCAAAGAGGGTCTGGCCGGCGATTTATGGGCCATTCACGGCGGCGGCATTTACCACCTCGAAAAATACAAGCTGGCTCCCCCGACCATGCCGGACAACCTGCACTGGTTTAAGTGGGAAGCCTATTTCACCTGGATGTCAGGCATCGCCTTGTTATGCCTGGTGTTCTACTTCAACCCTGCGCTGTACCTGATTGCACCCGGCAGCAGCCTGAGCGGCCCTGAAGCAGTAGCGATCGGTATCGGGTCGTTGGTTGCGGGCTGGTTCATTTATGACTTCCTGTGCGACTCGGCACTGGGCAAACGCCCGGCACTGCTCGGCTTTATCCTGTTTGTGTTGCTGGTAGCCGCAGCGTTTGCCCTGAGCAAGGTGTTCAGCGGACGCGGTGCTTATCTGCATGTGGGCGCCATCATCGGCACCATCATGGTCGGCAACGTGTTTCGCATCATCATGCCAGCCCAGCGCGCGCTGGTCGCCGCGATCAAGGAAGGCCGCAGCCCCGATCCGGCCCTGCCCGCCAAAGGCTTGCTGCGCTCGCGGCACAATAACTACTTCACCCTTCCGGTGCTGTTCATCATGATCAGCAACCACTTTCCGAGCACCTACGGCAGCGCCTACAACTGGCTGATCCTGGCCGGAATCGCGGTTCTGGCAGTGCTGGTGCGGCATTACTTCAATACCCGTCACGACAGCCACAAATATGCGTGGACCTTGCCGGTCGCGGCACTGAGCATGATCTGCCTGGCCTATGTCACGGGGCCAAAACCCGTATCCGACGCGCCCGAGACGGCCAAGGTAATCAAGTATCAGCCCCTCCCGGCAACAGCCGTCGGCGGTGTCAAACCGCAAGCCGGCCCTGCGCCTGAAGCGACGCCCGAACCTGCAGCGCCGGTGGCCACTGTCGACTTCGAAAAGGTCCACCTGGTGATCCAGGAGCGCTGCACCGTGTGTCATTCCGCCAAACCCACCAGCCCGTTGTTCAGCACGGCTCCGGCAGGCGTGATGTTCGACACGGCGCAACAGATCCAGTTGATGGCGCCGCGGATTCAGGCCCAGGCAGTGACCAGCCAGATCATGCCGGTTGGCAACATTACCCAGATGACTCAACAGGAACGCGACCTGATCGGTGCCTGGGTCAAAACCGGAGCTTCTACTCACTGACGTACACGCTGCTGCGTGGCCGCCGCGGTTGTGCGGCCACGCCATTACACCACTAGCTCACAAAAATAAAAAAGACCGAGGTGTTGCATGTCCGAATTAACCGAACCGCGCATACCCGCCGTGACCGCGCCACCGCCGATTCAGCGGCTGCCGTTGTTGCAATTGATACTGGTCGGTTTACAGCATGTGTTGTTGATGTACGGAGGCGCTGTCGCGGTGCCGCTGATTATCGGGCAAGCCGCCGGCCTGAGCCGTGAGGAAATCGCTTTCCTGATCAATGCCGACCTGCTGGTGGCAGGGGTCGCAACCATCGTGCAGTCCATGGGCATCGGGCCTATGGGCATTCGCATGCCGGTGATGATGGGCGCCAGTTTTGCCGCGGTCGGCAGCATGGTGGCCATGGCCGGAATGCCAGGCATCGGCATGACCGGGATCTTTGGTGCAACCATTGCCGCCGGTTTCTTCGGGATGATCATCGCGCCCTTCATGTCCAAAATCGTGCGTTTCTTCCCGCCGCTGGTGACTGGGACGGTGATTACCTCGATCGGCTTGTCACTGTTCCCGGTGGCGGTGAACTGGGCAGGTGGCGGCAATGCAGCCGTCCAGTTCGGCTCACCGCTGTACCTGTCCATTGCCGCACTGGTGCTGGCCACCATCTTGCTGATCAATCGCTTCCTGCGCGGTTTCTGGGTCAACATCTCGGTACTGATCGGCATGGCGCTGGGGTATGTGCTGTCCGGTGCGCTGGGCATGGTCGACCTCTCCGGCATCGGCCAGGCGCCGTGGTTCCAGATCGTCACGCCGCTGCATTTCGGTATGCCTGAGTTCCATCTGGCGCCGATCCTGTCCATGTGTCTGGTGGTGGTGATCATTTTCGTCGAGTCCACCGGGATGTTTCTGGCACTGGGCAAAATCACCGGCCAGGAAGTCACCCCGCGCATGCTGCGCCGCGGTTTGCTGTGTGATGCCGGCGCGTCGTTCCTGGCCGGTTTCTTCAACACCTTCACCCACTCTTCCTTCGCCCAGAACATCGGTCTGGTGCAAATGACCGGCGTGCGCTGCCGCTCGGTGACCATCATGGCCGGGGTATTTTTGATTACCCTCAGCCTGCTGCCTAAAGCGGCCTTTTTGGTGGCTTCGATTCCGCCCGCGGTATTGGGCGGCGCAGCCATTGCCATGTTCGGCATGGTGGCCGCCACCGGGATCAAAATCCTCCAGGAAGCCGATATTGCCGACCGCCGCAATCAACTGCTGGTGGCCGTCAGCATTGGCATGGGCCTGATCCCCGTCGTACGTCCGGAATTCTTCGCTCACCTGCCGATGTGGATGGGCCCCATCACCCACAGCGGTATCGCCATGGCCGCTGTCAGCGCTGTCAGCCTGAACCTGATGTTCAACGTTCTGGGCGGTGCCGAGCGCGCCGCCATGAGCGGTCACGTGCATCAACTCTAAAACTGGCACAGCACACGCCGGCTGCGATCACACGCTTGAAGGTCGCAACCGGCGGCATCTCCTGACGGAGCATGCACGCGCGTTTCAGTAAAACAATAATAAAAAGGGAATGACCCATGAACTGCAAACACTGGGGCGTTACGCTCGCGGGTGGGCTTTTGGCTGCCGGTCAAGCCATGGCCGGAGATCTGTTTTTGTGGCAGACCAACAGCCTGACCTACCTCTACGGCAAAAACTTTGCGATCAACCCTTCGATCCAGCAAACGATGACCTTTGAACACGCCGACAAATGGAAGTACGGCGATAACTTCCTGTTCGTCGACCGTATTTTCTACAACGGCAAAGCGGATCCGAACAAGGGGCCGCACACCTACTACGGCGAGTTCAGCCCCCGGCTCTCGTTCGGCAAGATTTTCGATCAGAAGCTCGAGTTCGGCCCGATCAAGGACGTGTTGCTGGCCATGACCTACGAATACGGCGAAGGTGACAGCGAGGCTTATCTGATCGGCCCCGGCTTCGACCTGGCAGTGCCTGGCTTCAATTACTTCACCCTTAATTTCTATCGCCGCCACACCGAAGGGCCACGCCCAGGCACGGGTGTCTGGCAGATCACTCCGTCGTTTTCCTACAGCATCCCAATGGGGCGCTCCAACCTGCTGATTGACGGCTACATCGATTGGGTGGTCGACAACGACCAGAATTCACGCGGTACCTACCACGCTAACCTGCACATTAATCCGCAGATCAAATATGACCTGGGCAAAGCGCTGCGCTTGGGGGACAAGCAGTTGTATGTCGGTATTGAATACAGCTATTGGAAAGACAAATACGGCATCGAAAACAGCCACCGGCTGGACACCAACCAAAACACCGCCAGCGCCCTGATCAAAGTCCACTTCTGATTCAAATCCTGCGCCCGCCCTGTCATCGCGCACCCCGCACAATGACAGGGCGCTTGAGTGCAAGCGCCAGAGCCAGTATTCTCCGCGGCCGCTCAATAGCCGACACTGTTTTAAAGCTGACTTTAAAGCCAACTTTATATCTTTAACTCAATGAGTTACGGCCTTTCATTACCCTGTTTCACGCCCCGGCCAAACAACGGCTGCGGGCCTTTGACAGGCATGGCCCGGTACTTGCTGTCAGCTATAAAACTGACCGATTGGGCAAGTTTTAAAGCCGTCTATAAAACATCGGGAACCAAGATGCCTATCCAGAGCGTCGTGTTCTTTTAAGCGCAAAACCTTATTTTTTTGGAGCAACCGAATGAACCGTACCTTGACCAGCCTGATGCTTGCGGGGGGCTTGCTGGGCGGGACTCCGGCCGTCGCCGGCGACCTGTTGCAATGGCAAACCAACAGCCTGACGTACTTGTGGGGCAAGAACTTCAAGGTGAATCCAGCGATTCAACAAACTGTGACCTTCGAGCATGCTGACAGCTGGAAGTACGGTGACAACTTCTTCTTTCTGGATCGTATTTTTTACAACGCCAAAGAAGACGGCAACCTGGGCCCCAATACTTATTACGGCGAATTCACCCCCCGCCTGTCGATGGGCAAAATCTTCGATCAGAAGTTTGAATTTGGCCCGATCAAAGACGTGTTGCTGGCCATGACCTACGAGTTTGGTGAAGGCGACTCCGACGCTTACCTGATTGGTCCGGGTTTCGACCTCAACGTGCCGGGCTTCGATTACTTCCAGCTGAACTTCTATAAGCGCTTCCCTGAAGGCAACCGTGCCGGCAAGGGCGTTTGGCAGATCACACCGGTGTGGTCCTACACCCTGCCAGTGGGCAACTCAGATGTGCTGATTGATGGCTACATGGACTGGGTGGTCGACAACGACCAGAACTCGCGCGGCACTTACCACGCCAACCTGCACTTCAACCCACAGATCAAATATGACCTGGGCAAGGCCTTGAGCTGGGGCGATAAACAGTTGTATGTCGGTATCGAATACGACTACTGGAAAAACAAGTACGGCATTGAAGACAGCGGCTCTTTCACCACCAACCAGAACACGGCAAGCCTGCTGGTGAAATACCACTTCTGATGCGCCCGCCTCAGCCGGCCAGGTCCGGTTGAGGCGCCCGCAATATGCCGTTCAACATCAAGTCAAGACTGTCCAGCGCTGCCACCAGACGCTGCGGCGGGTGGTTGTCCCCGGCAATCCAGAAGGACGTGTCCATCAGCCCGCCCTGGATCAAGCGCGCCAGCGCTTCAGGGTCGGTGCGTCGCACTACCCGGGTGTCCATCAAGTCCTGGAGCATCGCTGCCAGGGATGAACTGCACTCCGACTGACTGCTCTGCAAGTATTCCGAGCCCAGCACCGACGGTGCATCACGCAGCATGATTCGCTGCACCTCGACCTCCAGCGCCATCTCCAAAAACATCCGGCAGCGCCCCTTGAACCCCTCCCATGGGCTCAACGCCTGCTCGAACACCTGCGCCAGTTGAGCGTCCAGCTCGACATCCAGTTGCTGCACCACGGCCAGCAGCAAGCCTTTTTTATCGCCAAAGTGGTGGTACAACGCTCCCCGGGTCAGCCCGACAGACGCCGTCAGGTCATCCATCGAGGTCTGGGCATAGCCCACTGAACCAAACGCGTGACGCGCAGCCTCCAGCAACTTGGCACGGGTTTCTTCAATCATTTGCGAGCGGGCTTTGGGGGCCATGTTCGCCTCCTTTTTTGGATACGTAGCGTATGTTAATTGACATACGTCACGTATGCGTATATTTCTGCATACGCTGCGTATGTGACGTAGCCCCAATACCGTAGGCGCGAGCTTGCTCCGATGCATTCAGCCCGATTTCAATCGAAGACGCGCTGATGCACTCGCAGTCCCCGCGTCCACACCTTTTATTGTTGTGGAGCTTCAATGGCTAATCCTTATCGCGAGATTTTCAGCGCCCCGGGCAGCAAGGCCTTTTGTGCTGCGGGCCTGATCGCACGCATGCCGATTTCCATGACCGGGATCGGCATCATTACCTTGCTGGCTCAACTGCACGGTTCGTATTGGCTGGCCGGCGCTGTGGCGGCGACCTTTGCCCTGGCGATGGCGCTGATTGCGCCCCAGATCTCGCGCTGGGTCGACCGTTACGGACAAGGCCGGGTACTGCCGGGCGTTACCGCACTTGGGGTGGGCGGGCTGTTGGCGCTGCTGCTGTGCAGCCATTTAGGCACTCCGGACTGGACCCTGTTCGTGTCTGCAGCTTTGGCCGGCTTTATTCCGAGCATGCCGGCGATGGTGCGGGCGCGCTGGACGGAGCTGTACCGCGGCTCACCCAAACTGCACACGGCCTTTTCGCTGGAGTCGGTGCTCGATGAAGTCAGCTTTATCGTCGGACCGCCCATTTCGGTAGGGCTCAGCGTGGCGGTATTCCCTCAGGCCGGGCCCCTGGCAGCAGCGATTCTGCTGGCCATCGGCGTGACCGCCTTTGTCATGCAGCGCAAAACCGAACCCCCCGTGCATCCGCGCAGCACTGAACATCACGGCACGGTGCTGCGTCAGAGGGCAGTGGTGATCTTGCTGATGGTGCTGCTGGGCATGGGCACCATTGTCGGTACCGTGGATGTGGTCAGCGTGGCGTTCGCTCAACAACAAGGTCAGCCCGCCGCCGCCAGCATTGTGCTGTCCGTGTACGCGCTGGGCTCGTGCATCGTCGGGCTGGTGTTTGGCACCTTGAAGCTCAACATGCCGTTGCCCAAGCTGTTCTTGCTGGGGGCATTGGCCACCGCCATTGCCGTCGTGCCGCTGATGTGGGTCAACAGCATCACCACCCTGGCCGTGGCCATGTTTGTCGCCGGGCTGTTTTTCGCACCGACATTGATCACGGCGATGGGCCTGGTGGAAAACATCGTGCCGGCGGCCAAACTGACCGAGGGCCTGACCTGGATGATTACCGGCCTGGGCATCGGTGTTGCCCTGGGCGCCGTTGTTGGCGGCTGGGTCATCGACGCCTACGGCGCACAGGCCGGTTTCACCGTGTCACTGGCGGCGGGGGGCGGGATGTTGCTGTTCGCAATATCGGGTTACCGCTTGCTGCAAAACAGCACCCTGCCCCGCACCCTCGCGACGCACTAGCCTTTAACGGCACGCCAGAGTTTGCTCACGGCCATCACCCCGACCAACACCACTGCGCCGGCAATAATGCCGGCCACGGCGTTGAGCAAGGTCGGCACAATGACCGACACCACACTCAACCACTGGGCGCTGTGTTGGGCGACACCTTCGATCCAGTGATGCACCACCGGCACACCGTGGGTCAGGATGCTGCCACCGACCATGAACATTGCCGCCGTGCCGATCACCGACAGGCTTTTCATCATGTACGGTGCCGTGTTCAGCACACCCCGGCCAAAACTGCGCTGGGCCCGGGTCCAGAGGCCTTCACCGGTCTTCTGGCTCAAGTACAGGCCGCCATCATCGAGCTTGACGATGCCACCCACCAAGCCATAGACACCAATGGTCATTACGATCGCGATGCCGGACAACACGATCACTTGCTGCATCAAGGGCGCATCGGCCACCGTGCCCAGGGTGATGGCAATGATCTCGGCCGACAAAATGAAATCGGTGCGCACAGCGCCTTTGATCTTGTCTTTTTCAAAAGCCACCAGGTCGATTTCGGGGTCGACAACCGCCTCGTGCAGGGCTTGTCGCTCACCTTGTTCTTCAGCGGCACTGTGAAGAAACTTGTGCGCGAGTTTTTCGAACCCTTCAAAGCACAGATAAGCACCACCGACCATCAACAGCGGGATCACCGCCCAGGGTGCAAAAGCGCTGATGGCCAGCGCCGCCGGGACCAGAATCAGCTTGTTGAGAAACGAGCCTTTGGCCACTGCCCACACCACCGGCAATTCCCGCTCGGCCCTGACCCCCGACACCTGTTGCGCATTGAGCGCCAGGTCATCACCCAGTACCCCCGCAGTCTTTTTGGCGGCCATTTTGGTCATCAGCGCGACGTCGTCGAGTACGGCGGCGATATCGTCGAGCAACATCAGCAAACTGCTGCCTGCCATGGAGAAGATCCTTTCCTGAATGAATGGCGCTAAGCATAGCGCGTGCCAGCCTCGCAGCGACAATCTTGAGACGCTTGCAAGCCCGGTGCTACCATGGCCGACCGCCCAAACAGGCAAGGAAATATCGGGTTTATGAGCAGTATCCGCGAACGTAATAAACAACTGATTTTGCGTGCCGCCAGCGAAGAATTCGCCGACAAGGGTTTCGCGGCCAGCAAGACCAGCGACATTGCGGCCAAGGCAGGCGTGCCCAAGCCCAATGTTTATTACTACTTCAAATCCAAGGAAAACCTCTATCGCGAGGTGCTTGAAAGCATCATCGACCCGATTCTGCGGGCCTCGACGCCATTCAATGCCGACGGCGAACCGAACGAGGTGCTGAGTGGCTACATCCGCTCCAAAATCCTCATTTCACGCGACCTGCCTTTTGCGTCCAAGGTATTCGCCAGCGAAATCATGCATGGCGCCCCGCACCTGAGCGAAAGTCAGGTGGAACTGCTCAACGCACAAGCCCGGCATAACATCGACTGCATCCAGATCTGGATCGACCGTGGTCAGATCGCCCCGATCGACCCGCATCACCTGATGTTCAGCATCTGGGCGGCCACCCAGACCTACGCCGACTTCGACTGGCAAATCTCCGCCATCACTGGCAAAGCCAAACTTGAAGACAGCGACTACGAAGCCGCGACCCAGACCATCATCCGCATGGTGTTGAAAGGCTGCGCGCCCGACTGACAGACCGCGTCCCTGTAGGCGCCGAGCTTGCTCGCGATGGCAGCACCGTGTTTTGGCTGACGTATCGCGTCGCCTGAATCGCGAGCAAGCTCGCTCCTACAGAAACGTAGAGCGATGGCAGCACCGTGTTTTAGCAGGCGTACCGCGTCGCCTGAATCGCGAGCAAGCTCGCTCCTACAGAAACGTAGAGCGATGGCAGCACCGTGTTTTAGCAGGCGTACCGCGTCGTCTGAATCGCGAGCAAGCACGCGCCTGCAGAAACGTAGAGCGATGGCAGCTCCCCATCCCTGCAGGCGTCGGGCTTGCTCGCTACATCAGATCGCCACTCCCGCATCCGCCCGCAGGCCCAGCGTCTCTATCGCACTGATCGCGCATTGCTCGTCGATATCCGAGGTGTCGCCGCTGATGCCAATCGCGCCGATCACATGACCCGCATCGTCACGAATCAAGACCCCGCCCGGTGCCGGCACTACGTCGCTCTGCCCCATGCCATTGAGCGCGGCAAAAAATGCCGGCCGTTGCTGCGCATCCAGCGCCAGTAACCGCGAGCCCTTGCCCAGTGCAACCGCGCCCCACGCCTTGCCGATTGCAATCGAGGGGCGCAACAGGCTGGCACCGTCTTCGCGTTGCAACGCCAGTAAATGTCCACCGCTATCCAGCACCGCCACTGTTAGCGGTGCCGCGTTTATCTGGCGCCCGGCGCCCAAGGCCTGGGCAGTCAGGTTTAAAGCGACTTTCAAGGTTAAAGCACTCATGGTTGCTGTCCTTATCTTGTTATGGAAAGCCTTTTGCCGGCCATTCAGGGCCCAGCCGATCGCAATAATAGATCACAACTTACAATCATTATGTATACAATTTTTTTCATAAATTTAATAACCCTTACCCTTAAGCGCTGCAATACAGGGCTTAAAGCCTTCGCCTCATTCAACCGATAAAACCGATTGACCGATACACCGGAGCATGAATACACTCGCCACACAGCCACTTGTATACAATTACAAAACGTAAGAGGCACAAAGCAATGAGCAAAATGAGAGCAATCGAAGCCGCCGTTTTGGTGATGCGTCGCGAAGGTGTCAACACTGCATTCGGCATCCCGGGCGCCGCCATCAACCCGCTGTACTCGGCCCTGCAAAAGGTCGGGGGCATCGATCACGTCCTTGCTCGCCACGTCGAAGGTGCCTCGCACATGGCTGAGGGGTATACCCGCACCAAGGCCGGCAATATTGGGGTGTGCATCGGCACTTCCGGGCCGGCGGGCACCGACATGGTGACCGGCCTGTACAGCGCCAGCGCCGACTCCATCCCGATTCTGTGCATTACCGGCCAGGCACCCCGGGCCCGGATGCACAAGGAAGACTTCCAGGCCGTGGACATCACCAGCATCGTCAAGCCCGTGACCAAGTGGGCGACCACCGTGCTGGAACCGGGCCAGGTGCCCTACGCCTTCCAGAAAGCCTTTTACGAAATGCGCTCCGGCCGCCCCGGCCCGGTATTGATCGACCTGCCTTTTGACGTGCAAATGGCAGAAATCGAATTCGATATCGACGCCTATGAGCCGCTGCCGCTGGCCAAACCTTCGGCGACGCGGACCCAGGTAGAAAAAGCCCTGACCCTGCTCAATCAGGCCGAACGTCCGCTGCTGGTCAGCGGCGGCGGTGTGATCAACGCCGATGCCAGCGAACTGTTGGTCGAGTTCGCTGAGCTGACTGGCATCCCGGTTGTCCCGACATTGATGGGCTGGGGCACCATTGCCGATGATCACCCGCTGATGGTGGGTATGGTCGGTCTGCAAACCTCCCACCGTTACGGCAACGCCACCCTGCTTGAATCCGATGTGGTGCTGGGCATCGGCAACCGCTGGGCGAACCGCCACACCGGCTCAGTCGAGGTCTACACCAAAGGCCGCACCTTTATTCACGTTGATATCGAGCCGACGCAAATCGGCCGTGTCTTCACCCCGGATCTGGGCATCGTTTCCGATGCAGGTCTGGCACTGAAGGTGTTCCTCGAGGTTGCCCGCGAGTGGAAAGCTGCCGGCAAGCTGAAAAACCGCAGCGCCTGGCTCCAGGACTGCCAGCAGCGCAAGGCCACCCTGCACCGCAAGACTCACTTCGACAACGTACCGGTCAAACCACAACGCGTGTACGAAGAGATGAACCAGGTCTTCGGCAAAGACACCTGTTATGTGAGCACCATCGGTTTGTCGCAGATTGCCGGTGCGCAATTCCTGCACGTTTACAAACCGCGTCACTGGATCAACTGCGGTCAGGCCGGCCCGTTGGGCTGGACCATTCCAGCCGCACTGGGCGTGGTCAAAGCCGACCCGAACCGCAATGTCGTGGCATTGTCGGGCGACTACGACTTCCAGTTCATGATTGAAGAGCTGGCGGTGGGCGCTCAATTCAACCTGCCGTATATCCACGTAGTGGTGAACAACTCCTACCTGGGGCTTATTCGTCAGGCGCAGCGCGGTTTCGAAATGGACTACTGCGTGCAGTTGTCTTTCGACAACCTGAATGCCCCTGAACTCAACGGTTACGGCGTCGATCACGTGGCGGTCGCACAAGGCTTGGGCTGCAAGGCGCTGCGCGTGTTCGAGCCCGGCCAGATCCAGCCCGCACTGCGCCAGGCACAAGAGCTGATCAAAGAGTTCCGCGTGCCGGTGGTGGTGGAAATCATTCTGGAGCGCGTGACCAATATTTCGATGGGCACTGAAATCAACGCCGTGAATGAGTTTGAAGACTTGGCGCTGGTAGGTAACGATGCACCGACCGCCATTTCGATGCTGGATTAATCTCAGGTCTATCCGCCGCACAAACGTTGCCGAGATCTGAACAGACGCAAAGGCCCCTCAGGGGGCCAACACTTTCACAGGAGTTCACCATGCCGCGTTTTGCCGCCAACCTGTCCATGCTGTTCACCGAACAGGATTTTCTTGTCCGTTTTCAAGCGGCTGCCAACGCTGGTTTCCACGGCGTTGAATACCTGTTTCCCTACGATTACAGCTCCGCCGAGATCAAGGCCCAGCTCGAGGCCAACAAGCTGACCCAAGTCCTGTTCAACCTGCCGGCCGGGGATTGGGCCAACGGTGAACGCGGCATTGCCTGCCTCCCCGACCGTATCGAAGAGTTTCGTGCCGGCGTGGACCTCGCCATTGCCTATGCCCAAGTGCTGGGCAATGACCAGATCAACTGCCTGGCCGGTATCTGCCCGCAGGGCACAGACCCCGCCGTGGTCGAAAAAACCTTTGTCGCCAACCTCAAGTACGCGGCCGACAAGCTGCAGGCGCACGGTATCAGACTGGTCATGGAAGCCATCAATACCCGTGACATTCCGGGCTTCTACCTGAACAACACCCGCCAGGCCCTGGCCATCCAGGAGAAGGTCGGCAGCGCCAACCTGTTCCTGCAATACGACATCTACCACATGCAAATCATGGAGGGGGATCTGGCCCGCACGATGCAAGCGCACCTGCCGCAGATCAACCATATCCAGCTGGCCGATAACCCCGGCCGCCACGAACCGGGCACCGGTGAAATCAACTACCGCTTCCTGTTCAAACACCTCGACCGCATTGGCTATCAAGGCTGGGTAGGCTGTGAATACAAGCCCCTGACCAGCACCGAAGCCGGCCTTGGCTGGCTCAAAACCCATAATGCGGTTTAAGCAACACCCTCTTTCTATTGCTGGAGCAAGCACCGTTCCTGCAGAAACGAATCAGACCTCCAATAAAAACAAGAGGATTTGTCATGGCTAAAATCGGATTTATCGGCACCGGCATCATGGGCTCACCTATGGCCAGCAACCTGCAAAAGGCCGGGCACAGCCTGTTCCTGTCGACTCACCACGGCGCCGCTCCCGCCGAACTGGTGGCCGCAGGCGCCGTGGCGCTGGCCAACCCCAGGGAAGTTGCCCAAGAGGCCGAGTTCATCATTGTCATGGTGCCCGACACCCCTCAGGTCGAAGACGTGCTGTTCCGCGAGGACGGCATTGCCGCTGGCCTGAGCCCGAACAAGGTGGTGATCGACATGAGCTCGATCTCACCGACCGCGACCAAGGCTTTCGCTGAAAAAATCAACGCCAAGGGTGCGCAATACCTGGACGCCCCGGTTTCCGGCGGTGAGGTCGGCGCAAAAGCGGGCACCCTGAGCATCATGGTCGGCGGTGACGAAAAAACCTTCGAGCGGGCTCTGCCCTTGCTGCAGAGCATGGGTAAAAACATCACCCTGGTCGGCGGCAACGGCGATGGCCAGACCGCCAAGGTGGCGAACCAGATCATCGTGGCCCTGAACATTCAGGCGGTTGCCGAAGCGCTGGTATTCGCGGCCAAAAACGGGGCGGATCCGGCCAAGGTTCGCGAAGCGCTGATGGGCGGCTTTGCTTCGTCAAAAATCCTCGAAGTGCATGGCGAACGCATGATCAAAGGCACGTTCGATCCAGGGTTCCGTATCAGCCTGCATCAGAAAGACCTCAACCTGGCGCTGGCTGGCGCTCGTGAACTGGGGATCAACCTGCCCAACACTGCCAACGCACAGCAGGTGTTCAGTACCTGCGCTGCGCTGGGTGGCGGCAACTGGGATCACTCCGCGCTGATCAAAGGCCTGGAACACATGGCCAACTTCTCGATCCGCGACTGACTCCTTCTCCGGCGCCTGCCCCGCAGGCGCCGCTGTGATGTCTACATCGACTGCAGGCACCTGCCTTTGACGCGGGGACCTCTGCACATCCCCAAAAAAGCTGATCGAGCCACGAGTATGCCCCTGCTCACTCCCCAGTGCCCCGACTGGGCCACTGCTCTGTGCAATGGTTTCAGCCAGATTTTCCTGCAACGTCATCCCGTGTGCGGCGTGTTTTGCCTGCTGGCGATTCTGGTCAGTGCCCCCACCTTGCTCGCCGGTGCCTTGTTGGGCGCCGCATCGGGCCTGCTGACGGCCCAACGCCGGGGCTATGCCAAAGCCGAACGCCAGGCCGGACTTTACAGCTACAACGGTGCGCTGCTGGGCCTGCTGCTGAGCCATCAACTGCCGTGGTCCGCGCTGCTGCCCCTGCTGATCATCGCCTGCGCCGGGTTCAGCTCGATCCTGATCCAGCAATGGCTCAAGCGTACCCGCCATACGCCTGTCCTGATGGCCTACACCGCGCCTTTTGTGGGCCTGGGCTGGATCGTGCTGCACTTCACTGCCAACCCAGCTCCCGCCGCGCCTCTCGACTCAACGCTCAATAGCCTGACGCTGGTGCTGGCCCTGCTCAAAGGTGTCGGCCAGGTGATGCTGCTGCAACATCCGCTTGCGGGGCTGTTGATCGTGATCGGTGTGTGGCTGAGCAACTGGCGCGCGGCATTGTGGGCACTGACGGGCTCTTTGGCCGGCCTGCTGTTCGGGCTCTGGCAGCAGGAACCGGGCGACGCGCTGAGCGGACTCACCGGCTATAACCCGGTGCTGGCCGCATTGGCCCTGAGCCATCAACCTCAGCGTCCCTGGCTGCCCGCACTCGGCATTCTCCTGACGTTGTTGCTGCTTCCGGTTTTTTCGGCACTTGGCCTGCCACCCCTGACCGCCCCTTTTATTCTTGGCTGCTGGCTGGTCCAGGCCACACTGAGGGCGCTCTGGCCCAAGCCTCTAGAAGCAAAAGAACAATGCAGGTTGCGCATTGAGCGTTAATCCTCGAACCTTCTGATATTTGGGCATCGAGCAACCTGCATGGATAACAACGATTGGCGCCAACGCTTGTATGTCATGGTCTTTCAAGCCGACACGGCAGCCGGACGGCGCTTCGACACCGCACTGCTGCTGATTATTCTGCTCAGCCTGGTGGTGGTGGTCCTCGACAGTATCGACAGCATCCACCGCGACTACGCGGCGTTGCTGGCGTACATCGAATGGGGATTCACCCTTGTGTTCGCGGTGGAATACGCCTTGCGCCTGTATTGCTCGCCCAAGCCCCTACGTTACGCCTTCAGTTTTTATGGGCTGGTGGACTTGCTGGCGATCGTGCCGGGGATTCTGGCCATTTACTACAGCGATGCGCAGTACCTGCTGATTATCCGCATCATCCGCATGCTGCGAATTTTTCGCGTACTCAAGCTGCGCCCGTACCTGAGCCAGGCCAATTACCTGCTCTCGGCCCTGCGCGGCAGCAAACAGAAAATCATCGTATTTCTGGTCAGCGTGTCGACGCTGGTTACCGTGTTCGGCACCTTGATGTACGTCGTCGAAGGTCCTGAAAACGGTTTTACCAGCATCCCGCTCAGTATCTATTGGGCCATCGTCACGCTGACCACGGTCGGCTTCGGTGATATCGTGCCCAAAACCGTGCTCGGCCAGATCATCTCGGCCATGGTGATGATCACCGGTTACTCGATCATCGCCGTGCCCACCGGGATTTTTACCGCCGAACTGGCCAATGCCATGCGCGGCGAGCAACTCAAGCACAACTGCCCCACCTGCAAGAAGAACACCCACGAACCGGCGGCCTCATTTTGTTCGCGGTGTGGCAATGCGCTATTTAGTAAAAAAGCATAACAAAAGTACTTTTTAATCTTTTAAGGACTATACAGCAGCAGCTATAGTCGCTCGCAAATTGCCCCTTTATTGCTCCCATAACAAGGAATGCGCAGTGAAAAAACTCTTTAGCGTCTCAATTCTGGCCGCAGGCCTGGTGCTCGGCAGCATTGCTCATGCCGCTCAGCCACCGCTATTAAACGTGTCCTATGACGTGATGCGAGACTTCTACAAGGACTACAACACTGCCTTCCAGAAACATTGGCAAGCCGAAAACAAAGACAAGCTCAACATACAAATGTCTTTCGGCGGTTCAAGCAAACAGGCACGTTCGGTGATCGATGGCCTGCCGGCTGACGTCATCACCATGAACATGGCCACCGACATCAATGCCTTGGCCGACAACGGCAAGCTGGTGCCGGAAAACTGGGTCACCCGACTGCCGGACAACAGCGCGCCATTCACCTCGGCCACCGTGTTTATCGTGCGCAAAGGCAACCCGAAAGCCCTCAAAGACTGGCCAGACCTGCTCAAGGATGGCGTGGAAGTGATCGTCCCCAACCCGAAAACCTCGGGTAACGGCCGTTACACCTTCCTCTCGGCCTGGGGTTACGTGCTGAAAAATGGCGGCGATGAGACCAAGGCCAAAGACTTCGTGGCCAAGCTGTTCAAACAGGCCCCGGTGCTGGATACCGGTGGCCGTGCCGCAACCACCACGTTCATGACCAACCAGATCGGCGACGTGCTGGTGACCTTCGAAAACGAAGCCGAAATGATCGCCCGTGAGTTCGGCCGCGACCAGTTCGAAGTGGTTTACCCCAGCGTCTCCGCCGAAGCCGAGCCGCCAGTGACCGTGGTCGACAAAGTGGTCGACAAAAAAGGCACCCGTGCCGTTGCCGAACAGTACCTGAAGTACCTGTGGTCGCCTGAAGGCCAGGAAATCGCAGCCAAGAACTACCTGCGTCCACGGGACCCGGCAATATTGGCCAAGTACACCGACCGCTTCCCGAAAGTCGATTTCCTGTCGGTAGAGAAAACCTTCGGCGACTGGCGTGACGTGCAGAAAAAGTACTTCAACGACGGTGGCGTGTTCGATCAGATCTACAGCGGCCAGTAATCGCTTTGCACCCAAACCCGTAGCAGCTGCTACGGGTTTGGGTGAATCCTCGCCCTTATCGCAGCCTGTAGCAGCGGTCGAGTAGCACGAGGCCGTGTCCGCCGGCGCAGCCGTCGCAAAGCCTGGTGTACCTTTCCGTTGAGTGCGCCGCGGCGCTCTACGGTTTGCGCCCTGACCGCGGCTCTGTGTTGTCAATCAGCCACAAACGTCAGCAAAATGGCCTTGCCCCTGCGCAAAACCTTCGCTGCGCACACAGCAAGCTGTACATAAACCCAGTAAAAACAGTTGCCCTGCAGCCAAACTCTGCCCATGCTGTGCACCTTCTGCGCGGCAAGTTCAATGAGTGGCGTTATGCGGCTGTTTCTGTGTGAAAAACCTTCCCAGGCCAAAGATATTGCAGCCGTGCTCCGTGCCAGCCGACGCGGTGATGGCTGCTGGGTGGGGCCCAATGCCACGGTCACCTGGTGCATCGGTCACCTGCTCGAAACGGCCCCGCCTGACGCCTATGACGAACGCTACAAGCGCTGGGTGCTGGCCGACCTGCCGATCATCCCCGAAAAGTGGAAAATGCGCGTCAAGCCCAAGACGGCCAGCCAGTTCAAGGCGGTCAAGCGCCTGCTCGGCGAAGCCAGCGAGCTGGTGATTGCCACCGACGCCGACCGCGAAGGCGAGATGATCGCCCGCGAACTGCTCGATCACTGCCGCTATCGCGGGCCCATCCAGCGCCTGTGGTTGTCAGCGCTGGACGATGCCTCCATTCGCAAGGCCCTGGCTAACCTCAAGCCTGGCACCGAAACCTTCAACCTGTACCATTCAGCCCTGGGCCGCTCGCGGGCCGACTGGCTGATCGGGATGAACATGAGCCGCCTGTTCACCCTGCTCGGGCGCCAGTCCGGGTATCAGGGCGTGTTGCCCGTGGGCCGGGTGCAAACCCCGACCTTGCGCCTGGTGGTCGATCGCGACCGCAGCATCAGTGACTTTGTGCCCGTCGCGTACTGGGCCATCGACGTACAGCTCAAGCACGACGGGCAACTGTTCACCGCACAATGGCGAGCCGATCCCGATACCTGCGACGAACATGACCGCTGCCTCAATCAGCCCCACGCGCAACAGGCTGCTACAGCAATCAACAGCGCCAGCAGCGCCCGTGTCAGCACATTGCGCACCGAGCGCGTACGCGAAGTCGCCCCGCTGCCGTTCGACCTTGGCACGCTGCAAGAGGTGTGCTCGAAAAAACTCGGTCTCGGTGCCCAAGAAACCCTCGACATCGCCCAGGCGCTGTACGAAACCTACAAGGTCATCACCTACCCGCGCAGCGACTGCGGCTACTTGCCACAAAGTCAGCACGGCGAGGCGGCGTCGATCCTGTCCGCCTTGCAGCGGGTCGATCCGACGCTGGCCCCGCTCAGCGGGCATCTGGACCCGCAACGGCGCTCACGCGCCTGGAACGACGCCAAGGTCAGCGCCCACCACGGCATCATTCCTACCGCTGCCGCAAAAAATCTTGAGCGTCTGACCGGCAAACATCGAGCGGTCTACACCCTGATTCGTGCACGCTATCTGGCGCAGTTCCTGCCCAACCACGAATACGATCGCACCCAGGCCGACTTCGACTGCGCCGGCCAGGCCCTGCGTGCCGTCGGCAAGCAGATCGTCGAGCCCGGCTGGAAACGCGCGCTGCCTGAAGCCCTGGCACCAGCCAAAGGCCGCGAAGCCCCTGCCCCGCAACCTTTGCCCGTATTGCGCGAAGGGCTCGACTGCGCCATTGCCGGCGTCCAGCTTAAAGACCTGTGGACCCAGCCGCCCAAGCCCTTCACCGAAGGTGACTTGATCAAGGCCATGAAAAACGTGGCCAAGCTGGTGCAGGACCCGCAACTCAAGCAAAAACTCAAGGACACCACCGGCATCGGCACCGAAGCCACCCGCGCCGGAATCATTCAGGGCCTGCTCGATCGCGGCTACCTGAGTAAAAACGGCAAGGCCCTGGCCGCCACTGCGCCGGCGTTCAGCCTGATCGACGCCGTGCCCCGGGCCATCGCCGACCCCGGCACAACCGCCATCTGGGAACAGGCTCTGGACATGGTGCAAAGTGGCGAAATGCCCCTGGAGACGTTCGTCGCCAAGCAGGCCGCCTGGATGAGCAAGCATATCGCCCGTTGCAGCGGCATGAGCATGACCATCAGCGGACCGGCCAGCCCGGCCGGCGTCGCGCCGGCGTGGAAGAAAAAGCGCAAGTCAACGCCCGGCAAAACAAAGGCAAAACGGGCGGTAAAGCCCAAGAGTAAAAGTGTTTAAGGGGAGTCAACACTCAAGATACCGACCCGCCTGAGGGATATTTACCGCTGGCTGAAACCGGTTCAAATATCCAGCCACCCCGAAATGCAGGTCACTGCCGAGCCGCCGACCCAAATATCCTCGCCAATTTGCTCGATCGATACCCGTCCGGCCCGCCCCATGGCCGTGCCCTGGCTGGCCACATAACGCGCCGGCGCTAGGCCTTCTCCGATCAACCACTGTGCCAGCCCGGCATTCAGGCTGCCGGTCACCGGGTCTTCGGACATGCCTTCACCGGCACAAAACGCGCGCACTTCAAACTGCGCCTCATCCCCATCGCACTCAGGGTTCCAGGGGGCCACCACGCCGATGGACAAGCCCATCAATTGTGCGTAATCAGGTTTCAAGGCCAGCACCTGTTCGCGATCACGCAACAGCAAGGCTATCCAGCCCGGGCCGTTATCCACCCAACGCGCCTGCACCACC
Organism: Pseudomonas taetrolens; assembly: GCF_900475285.1. Lineage (NCBI taxonomy): Bacteria > Pseudomonadati > Pseudomonadota > Gammaproteobacteria > Pseudomonadales > Pseudomonadaceae > Pseudomonas > Pseudomonas taetrolens. The sequence continues at coordinate 3,150,614 of NZ_LS483370.1, forward strand.
GCCTTGAGTTCAATCCCAAGGCCTCGGCAAATGCGTTGCAGCAAGGCATCCTCGACGGCACCTTGTCGCAACAGAGGCGGCGCGGTAAAAGCCAGCGGCCCGTCCCTGTGGCGGATTCGGATCAAGCCTGTCGAGCATTCCTGAATCACGACTTCGCCACGGGCTTTACCGCCCGCTTCCAACCAGGCGTGGCAACTGCCCAGCGTCGGGTGTCCGGCAAAAGGCAATTCTGAGAGGGTAGTAAAAATACGCAGCCGGTAATCGGCTTCGGGGTTTTGCGGTTTCAGGACAAATGTTGTTTCACTCAGATTGGTCCAGCGCGCAAAGTCGACCATTTGCGCATCGGTCAAACTGTCAGCGTTCAGAACAACAGCCACCGGGTTGCCTTTGAGGGCAACGGCGCTGAAAACATCCACCTGTTTGAATTCAAATCGACTCACATCCCACTCCCGTTCACGAAAAGACAACTTCCGGGCAGAGCATAACCGCCCAGCCTCTTACGCACACCCGCTGAGCAAATCAGTATCATCCCCAGAGTTTTTACTCAGGAGCACACCATGACCGCACGTACTTTCCTCATCACCGGCGCCAGCAAAGGCATCGGTCGCGCACTGGCAACGTATCTGGCCCAGGCGGGCCACACAGTGGTAGGCATCGCTCGTCACGCTGACGACGCAAGCTTTCCCGGTACCTTGATTGCCCTGGATCTGGCGGATCGCGAGCGCAGTGCGCAGGTGCTCAAGGAACTCAGCGAACGCTTTGCGTTTGACGGACTGGTAAACAACGTCGGGCTGGTGCGCCCGCAAGCGCTGGGCGAGATTGATCTGGATGCATTCGATGACGTGATGCGGGTCAATCTGCATTCAGCGTTGCAAGCCACACAAGCACTGTTGCCGGGGATGCGCGCCCGGGCTGGGGGCGGATTGTGAACATTTCGAGTCTCACCGTGCTCGGCATCACTCAACGCACGGCCTACGCCGCCGCCAAGGCGGCCCTGGTGAGTTTTACCCGTTCGTGGGCACTGGAACTGGCGCAAACCGGGATCACGGTAAACGCTGTCGCACCCGGCCCGACCGAAACCGAACTGTTCCGCGACAATAATCCGCCAGGCTCGGCCGGTGAAGCACGTTATCTGGCCAGTGTCCCGATGGCGCGCCTGGGTCAGCCCAAAGAAATCGCCTCGGCCATTGCCTTTTTACTGTCGCAGAACAGCGGCTACATCACCGGCCAGACCCTGTTTGTAGACGGTGGCGCGTCAATCGGGAAAGCGGCGTTTTAAATCCGTCACGGGCAAGCGTACCGCCTTGCCCGTTTTTTCATCGACCTACAGCAAATCGGTGCCATCACGCTTGGCCTTGCGCATGTCGCGATACAGGCTGACGCATAAAGTAATCATCACGGCCGCCGCAATCGCCGGCCAGATCAGGACGTACAGGGTTAGAGCGAAACTGGACATGGAGAGGTTCCTTTTTCAGTGGCAGGTTTGCTTTCCGGGGCAGATTCAGCGGTGCCGTGGAAGGCGACCACGCGTTCATTGATGCAGTCGAAGTCGAAGGATTCATTGGCCAGCAAGCTGACCAGCACACAGACCACGGTGCTGACTCCGTAAGCCGTCAAGGAGCTCAACAGAACCGGATAATCGCGCAAGAAGCCAAAGGCGAACGGGGCCATGATCAAGAAGGCCAATGTACCCAGTACAAACCCCACACGTTTGCCGAAGAAGCCGAACGCCATCAAGCCAATCACGACGCCGCCACCGATGGAGGCACACAGTTCGAACAACAACGCCACAGTGCCTTGCATTTCAAGCAATTCGAAACGCGCCACCAGGAACATCAAGAAGCCGGCAATGGCTGCACTGGTAAAGGCCGCATTGGTGATCCGCTCCCAATACAGGCTGGCAATCACCGGAAACACGATCGCGCCCCACAACGCGCCGACAAAAATCAGCATGGTCAGAATGTCGAGTTTCATACTGGCGAACAGCATGGCCAGCATCGTCGCCACCACCATCGTCAAGCGCCCCACGAACAACATGGTTTTGGGATTGGGCTTACCTTTGGCGACGTTTTTACCGTAGACATCGGTCATCACCAACGCCGACAGCGCCGACAAATCAGAATCAGCGGTGGACGACAGCGAGCCGATCACCATGATGAAAAACAGGCCGACCGCAAAGGGCGGCAAATAGGTCGAAGCCATCTGCGGGATCAAGTTATTCAGATCGCCATCCTGCGGCTCGATACCTGCCAGCAGCGCCAGAAAACCCAGCATGCCAAGGCCGATGACAATCGAGGCATAGCCGATGGTCGCGGTGACAAAGGTCGACTTCATCAAGTCTTCGCGCACGGCAAACAACCGCTGGGCGATCGTCTGATTACCAATGGCGTAGGCCAGCACGGCCACGAAGTAGGGAGCACCCTGCTCCAGAATTGCGGTTTTTGAGTAGAAACTGGCTTGCTCAGGCGTAATGTTCGGCATGCCCTGAGTGAAGATTTCCGGCCCGCCAAGCTGAAAGAAGATGATCGGGATGATCACCACCGCAGCAAAGATCATGGCAAACAACTGGCCGAAGTCTGTCAGTACCGAAGAGCGGAAACCGGACCAAATGGTGTACGTCAGGACCCCGACACCAGCGATCAATACGCCATGGGTAAAGCTCAGAGGCGAGAGAACTGCCACCAGGGCCCCGGCAGCCGTAAAGTTGACCATCAGGCTGATCAGGCTCCCGACAATGTTGGAGCCTGCCAGAATCATCTGACTGGAACGCCCGTGACGGGCATGCATGATTTCAGCGAGGGTATGGGCTTTGGGTGCGAGTTGCCGAAAACGCCGGCCAAACGGGTAGATGAACAAAATCATCAGCGCCCCCCAGAAGCCGTAATGCAAGGCGCCTGACAGGCCAAACTTATAACCCGCGCTGGCGGCGGCATAAAACGATGCTGCCCAGATCCAGGTGGCGGTCATGCTGGCGGCTGACATGCCAAAGCCGATCGAGTTATTGGAAACCATGTAACCGTCGACGTTTTCCTCTTTGCGACCCACACGCAAAGACACCAAAAACGTCAGGCCATAGAAACAAAACAAAAGCAGAAGCACAGTGGGGGTGGAAAGTTGGAACATTCCTTTCTCCTTTATGTGCGCCACAGCCGTTGCAGACGCAACGAAAGGCCAATATTGGCAGGCGCAACAACCCGGTTTTCCTGAGAAACAGGCGATAGCGGACAGCGGTCCGTGGGTTGTGGTCGTGAAGGCTGGCAAGTGACGGAACGCAAAGGGCGTCCCACGTCAAAAGGCAAAGCGTGCGCTAGCACGTTGAGCCGGGTGCTTGCAGCAAGGGCCGGCAGTTGCCGGAAGATGAGTCCTGTATCAAAGGCAAAGCCCTGACACGAACAGAAGCGGATTATACAGATTTGACGCGGCTATTGCGGATTGACCTGATACCGCAGGCCATAAGCAAAACGGCGGCCCAAGGGCCGCCGCGATGCATCACTTGAACTGGCGGCTCAACCCCGGCGGTACACCGCTGATGTCGGTTTCTTCCCACGGCCCGTTGGGGCTGACCGAGCGGCTCCAGCCGTTGTCCCAGCGGTAGTAGGCGCGCTGACGGTAGAAGGTGTTGCTCTGGTTATCCAGCACATAGACCCCAAGACGTGCGTCCCAATGGCTCGGGCCACCGGGCGGCGGCGCGAAGGTTGCCGACGTGCGCGGCAGCGGCTTCGGCGGCTTGGGAATCGGCATGTCCGGCAACGGCTTGCTGGACGGCTGCGGCTTCGGTACTGAAGGTACTGAAGGCACCGACGGCGCAGTGGGCTCCTCGTAAGGAGGATGAACCGCACAGGCGCTCAGGCCGAGGACAAGACTGAACAAGGTGATGCGTGCAAGTGCGGCCATAGCGGTTTCTCTTATTTATCCGGGCTGTCGATGGTCAACTGTTGCAGCGTATCGGTGCTGCTGGACAGTGGCTTGCTACGCCCTACCCACTCGCCGGCGGTTGGCTGACCGGCGCGGGAGATGCGTGCCATCAGTTGGACTTCAGGAAAGCTGGACAGTTTCAACTGCGGCATCATTGCGTCTGCATCACTCAGCTCGACGGTGATTGGCAAATCCGCCACCGTCACCCGCTTGACGGCCAAAGGTGCCGGCGGGCCGGACACGGCCCGGGCAAAGATGAACACACTGTCGCCGGGCAAGGCTTTGGCCTTGACTGCGTCGGCCAGGTCAACGCTGACCTTGATCGAGGCTTGAGTCTTGGCAGGCGCAGCTTCAACCCGGCCGCCGCTGGCGAGCAACTGCTCGCGGGCCTTGTCGATGCCGCCTTGCAGCGCCACGCTGGACTGATCCCCGGCGGGCAACTCGTTCAGCAGACGCTGCCAATAGTTGATGGCTTCCTGGTAGCGCTTGGCTTCAAACGCCGAGATACCCAACAGGCCCAGGCTGGTGACTTCTTTCGGGTCGGCCTTCAAGGCTTCATCGGTCAAGGCCTGAAGCGTGTCGTTCCATTGCTTGTTGTTGGCAAAGTACTGGGCCTGAGCCCATTGCCCCAACAGCTCAGGCTGACGGCCGGCCACTGCCACGGCGCGTTCGAACGCTTTGGCCGCCTCGGCTGCACGGTTTTGCGCCATGTAGGCACGCCCCAGGAAGTACCAGCCTTCGGCCGACTCCGGTTGCGCGGCCGCAGCACGCTCAAGGCGTGACACCATTTCTTCAAGGGACTGCGGCGGTTGGGAGAATTCGCGGGTCAGCTCGACTTTGTCGCTGGCACCAAAGTGCAGGTACAGGCCCAACCCCAGCACCGGCACCAGCACCGCTGCCAACAGCGGCAGCGCTTTGCCGAGGCTCGACACGCGTGCCGGAGCCACACCTTCGGTATCGGCCAGCAATTCGCGGGCCGCTTCGGCACGCCCGGTTTCCAGTTGCTCGGCGGTCAAGCCGCCTTCCTCGTACTGAACCTGCAACTCAGCCACGCGCTCCTGGTACAACGCCACGTTCAAGGCCGTGCGATCTTCTTCACGCTGGGCACGACGCCCACGCAATACCGGGATCAATATAAAGCTCAGGGCGATGAGCAGCAGCAAGCCTGCTGCAAGCCAGAAATCAATCATCTTGTTTTTTATCCAGCAAGGTGTCGAGGCGCTGACGCTCCTCGGCAGAAAGTGTGTCAGCGTGATCGCTCAGGGATGTACGACGACGGCGGCCGACAATCACCCCGATCACCACCAGCCCGCCCACCAACAGCCCCAGCGGCCCAAACCAGAGCACCGCCGTTTTACCGGTCAGGGCCGGGTTGTAGCGCACGAACTCGCCATAGCGGTCGACCATGAAATCAATGATCTGCTGATTGCTCTTGCCTTCGCCGAGCATGCGGAAAATCTCCCGGCGCAGATCAGTGGCAATCGGTGCGTTGGAATCCGCAATGTCCTGGTTCTGACACTTGGGGCAACGCAACTCCTTGGTCAGTTCACGAAAACGATCACGTTCGGCGTCGTTGGCGAACTCATAGGTGTCAATGGCGGCATGGGCCAGGCCGCTCAACGTCAACCCCAGGGCCACCGCAGCTAACCAGCGCTTCATGGTCGAGCCTCGTCAACCAGCGCCTGATACTTGCCGGCCAGTTGTTCGCGCCACACGGTCTCGTCGATCACGCCGACAAACTTGTGGCGGATGATGCCCTGGCTGTCGATCAGGAAAGTCTCAGGTGCGCCGTACACGCCCAGATTCAAGCCCAGCGAACCGGCTTCGTCGTTGATGTCCAACTGGTACGGGTTATGGAATTCCTGCAGCCACTTCCTGGCATCGGCATTGACGTCCTTGTAGTTGACGCCATAGATCACCACGCCCTGCTCGGCCAGCTTGGTCAGCACCGGGTGCTCGACCCGGCACGAAATGCACCAGGTAGCCCACACGTTGACCAGCGCCGGCTTGCCCTTGAGGTCCGCTTCAGTGAGGGTCTTGTCACCTTCGACCGACGGCAGACTGAACGCCGGGAACGGCTTGTCGATCATCGCCGAAGGCAATTCGGTCGGATCCAGGTACAAGCCCTTATAAAGAAACCACGCCATGCCCAAAAAGACAGCCAGCGGGATCAGCATCAACCAGCGTCTCATGCGGTGGCTCCTGTCATGCCCAGTGCTTCACGCACGCGGCTTTTAACCTTGGTCCGGTAGCGGCGATCCATGGCCGCCAGTAAACCGCCAAACCCTGTCAGCAAACCGCCGAACCAGATCCAGCGGACAAAGGGCTTGACGTGAACCCGCACAGCCCACGCGCCATCACCCAGCGGCTCACCCAGCGCCACATACAGGTCGCGGGTGAAACCCGCGTCGATACCGGCTTCGGTCATCATCGAGTTCTGCACGGTGTACAGGCGTTTTTCCGGGTGCAGCACGCTGACTTCCTTGCCGTTGCGAATAACCCGCACCGTGCCTTTGTCCGAGGTGAAGTTCGGCCCTTCAAAATGTTTGGCCCCTTCAAACAGGAAGTGATAACCGCCCAGCTCCATCGATTCGCCCGGGGCCAGGCGCAAGTCACGCTCGGCACTGTTCTGGCTCGACAGCACGACGCCCAGCGCGCAAACGGCGATGCCCAGGTGAGCGATCTGCATGCCCCAGTAGCTGCGGGTCAGGCTGCGTACACCCTTGACCAGGCCTTTGTGCCGGGTCTTGTCACCAATATCGCGCACACCGGCCAGCAGCACCCAGGCCGCCAGGGCAAAGGTCGTGATCACGGCCCAGTTGAAGTCGCCATAGGCCACTCCGGCAATTGCCGACAACGCCGCGGTGCCCAGCAAGACCGGGGTCAGCATGCCCAGCAGCCATTTGACCGGGGTGTCTTTCCAGCGCACCAGCATGCCCACGGCCATGACCACCATCAGCAAGCCCATCAGCGGAATGAACAGCGCGTTGAAGTACGGCGGGCCAACCGACATCTTGGCGCCACTGATGGCATCCAGAATCAGCGGGTACAGGGTGCCCAGCAGAATCATCGAAGCCGCTACCACCAGCACCAGGTTATTGCACAGCAACAACGTCTCGCGAGACCACAGTTTGAAGCTCACGTGGCTTTTCACCACCGGTGCGCGCAACGCAAACAGCGTCAGCGAACCGCCGACCACAAACAACAGGAAGATCAGGATAAACACGCCGCGCTCTGGGTCTGAAGCAAACGCATGGACCGAGGTCAGCACGCCGGAACGCACCAGGAAGGTCCCGAGCAGGCTCAAGGAAAATGCAGCAATCGCCAGCAGAACGGTCCAGCTCTTGAACACACCGCGTTTTTCAGTCACCGCCAGCGAGTGAATCAGCGCGGTGCCCACCAGCCAAGGCATGAACGAGGCGTTTTCCACCGGGTCCCAGAACCACCAGCCACCCCAGCCAAGTTCGTAGTAAGCCCACCAGGAGCCCAGGGTGATACCAATCCCCAGGAAAGCCCAGGCCACGATGGTCCACGGTCGTGACCAGCGGGCCCAGGCCGCATCCAGACGACCACCGAGCAAAGCCGCAATGGCAAACGCGAAGGCTACAGAGAAGCCGACATACCCCATGTACAGCATCGGCGGGTGAACGATCAGGCCGATGTCTTGCAGCAACGGGTTGAGGTCGTTGCCGTTAGCAGGAACCTGCGGCAACAGACGTGCGAACGGGTTTGAAGTCAGGATCAGAAACAGCAAAAAACCGATGCTGATCATGCCCATGATCGACAACACCCGCGCCAGCATGACTTGCGGCAATTGGCGCGAGAAAATCGAGACCGCGAACGTCCAGCCGCCCAGAATCATCGCCCACAACAACAGCGACCCTTCGTGGGCACCCCACACGGCACTGAACTTGTAGTACCACGGCAGCGCACTGTTGGAGTTGCTGGCCACATAGGCCACCGAAAAATCATCGGCCATAAAGGCATAGGTCAGGCAGCCGAAGGAGAACAGCAGGAAAGCGAATTGCCCCCAGGCGGCGGGTTGCGCCAGGCTCATCCACAACTTGTCGCCACGCCAGGCGCCGAGCAGCGGCACGATAGCCTGCACCACGGCAAAACACAGGGCCAGGATCATGGCCAGATGGCCAAGCTCGGGAATAAACAGTCCAGACGTCATCACTTAACCCCTTTCGCCGGCGCCGATTGACCACTTTCATTCAGCGCTTTGGTCACTTCGGGCGGCATGTATTTTTCGTCGTGCTTGGCCAGTACCTCATCGGCCACCACCACACCCTCGGCATTGAGTTTGCCCAATGCGACGATGCCCTGCCCTTCACGGAACAGGTCGGGCAGGATGCCACGGTACTGGATGGTCACGGACTTATTGAAGTCGGTGACCACGAACGCTACGTCCAGCGAATCCCCGGAGCGTTTCAGCGAGCCGGCTTCCACCATGCCCCCGGCACGGATCCGGGTGTCCAGCGGCGCTTCGCCATTGGCGATCTGGGTCGGGGTGTAGAACAGGTTGATGTTCTGCTGCAAAGCGCTCAAGGCCAGGGCCACGGCAATGCCCACCCCTACCAGAATCGCCAGGATGATGATCAAGCGTTTTTTGCGCAGCGGATTCACTTCGAATTCTCCCGGCGCAAGCGTCGCGCCTCTTGTTGCAAATAACGTCGGCGCGCCATGATCGGCAACGCCACGTTCACTCCCAGCACCGCCAGGCAAATGCCATAGGCCGACCAGACATACACCGCGTGATGACCCATGGCGATAAAGTCGCCAAATGAAGCAAAACTCATCGCGCGCCCTCCAGAGCTTTTGAAACCTGCGCCTTGACCCAACTGCTGCGGGCCTCACGCTTCAGCACTTCCAGGCGCATGCGCAGCAGAACCACGGCCCCAAAGAAGCAATAGAACCCCAGCACCGTGAGCAAGAGCGGCAGCCACATTTCTGCGGGCATCGCCGGTTTTTCGGTAAGGGTGAAGGTCGCGCCCTGGTGCAGGGTGTTCCACCACTCCACCGAGTATTTGATGATCGGGATGTTGATCACACCGACAATCGCCAGCACCGCACAGGCCTTGGCCGCGCTGTCGCGATTGGTGATGGCATTGCCCAGGGCAATCAGGCCGAAGTACAGAAACAGCAGAATCAGCATCGAGGTCAGGCGCGCATCCCAGACCCACCATGAGCCCCAGGTCGGCTTGCCCCAAATGGCCCCAGTGACCAGCGCCAGGGCTGTCATCCAGGCGCCGATCGGTGCGGCGGACTGCAGCGCGATATCGGCAATTTTCATCTTCCAGACCAGCCCCACCACGCCGCAGACTGCCAGCATCACGTAACAGGACTGGGCCAGCATCGCCGCCGGAACGTGGATATAGATGATGCGAAAGCTATTGCCCTGCTGGTAGTCCGGTGGCGCAAACGCCAGGCCCCAGACCACCCCGACGCTGATCAGCAGCACGGAGGCAATGCTTAGCCAGGGCAGCAGGCGCCCACTGATGGCATAAAACCATTTGGGCGAGCCCAGTTTGTGAAACCAAGTCCAGTTCATCACGCTGTTTCCATCACGGTGCCAGGACACGGCCTGTACGGGCCGTTATCAAAGCCAGGGTCTTTACTGGTCCGTTGGACCAGACCTCATTATTCGCCGACGCTGATTTTCAGTCCGGCAGCTATTGCAAAAGGTGTCAGGGTTACGGCCAGGGCGGTCAGGCTGCCCAGCCAGAGCAGATAACCCGTCGCGGGCATTCCCTGGAGGGCGGCTTGCAGGGCGCCACTGCCAAGAATCAACACCGGGATATACAGGGGCAGAATCAACAATGCCAGTAACAGACCGCCGCGCTTGAGGCCGACTGTCAGCGCCGCGCCCACGGCCCCGAGCAGGCTCAACACCGGTGTGCCAAGCAGCAACGACATCAGCAGTACTGGCAGGCAGGCTACCGGCAGTCCCAGCATCAACGCCAGCAGCGGCGACAGAATGACCAGCGCCAGGCCGGAAAACATCCAGTGTGCCAGCACTTTGGCCAGCACCAGTAGCGCCAGAGGGTGCGGCGAAAGGACCCACTGCTCTAGCGAACCGTCCTCGAAATCACTGCGAAACAGCCCGTCCAGCGAGAGCAGAACCGATAAAAGTGCTGCCACCCAGAGCAACCCCGGAGACAAGGTTTGCAACAATTGAGTCTCGGGCCCGACCGCCAGGGGAAACATGGCGATCACAATCGCGAAGAACACCAGCGGATTGGCCAACTCGGCAGGACGCCGGCACAACAGGCGCGCCTCACGCGCCAGTAATACGCCAAACACATTCATAAAGCCCATCGCCCCAGGTCGATATCGCGGTAACCGGCCGGCATCCGGGTCAACGTATGGTGAGTGGTGAGCACCACCATGCCGCCACGTTCGCAGTGGCCGGCCAGGTGTTCTTCAAGTTGCGCCACACCGTGTTTGTCGAGCGCTGTAAACGGTTCGTCAAGGATCCACAAGGGCGGGCTGTCCAGATACAGGCGGGCCAGGGCCACCCGTCGCTGCTGGCCGGCCGACAGCGTGTGGCACGGCACATCCTCAAATCCGCTGAGGCCGACTGCGGCCAGCGCTGCCCAGATCGCCTCGCGGCTGGCAGGACGGTGCAAGGCACATAACCAGGCGAGGTTTTCTTCGGCCGTGAGCAGGTCCTTGATCCCGGCAGCATGTCCGATCCACAGCAGGTTGCTGGTCAGTTGCGCACGCTGGTTGCCCAGGGCCTGGCCGTTGAGCCGGACTTCGCCCGCCGTCGGCTGCATCAGGCCCGCCAACAATCGCAGCAGGCTGGTTTTGCCACTCCCGTTGGGGCCGCTGATTTGCAACATGTCACCGCTGGACAGACGCAATTCGAGGTTCTCGAACAACATCCGCCAATCACGCTCACAGGCGAGTGCTACGGCTTCTAGAAGAGGGCTGGTCACGTAATTGAGGCCTTCACGGTTCAAGTCGGCTCAGGCTCGGCCGTTAAAGTGATGCAGGATAAATGCATTTGCGGCCCGTTTCAGGGAGCTGGATCAAACAATGGTGATGTTTTTAGGCTCCTTGAACAACGGGGCCGCATTATACATGCCATGTCCTACTCTAAAGATGGCAATTTCGACAGGTTGTAACGATGAAAGCCGACATGAATATTCCACCTCTTCCGTCAGCCGTGCCAAACGGCCCACGGCCCGCCCTGAGCGGTGGTGACGTGCTCACCTTGTTGCAACCCCTCGAAGGCCTGATCAGCCCCGGTCACCGCGCCACCGCTGAAGTGTTATCGCTCAAGCAGGGTGAACTGGCCTTCCAGCTATTGCTTAAGTTGACCCTTGAAAGCGGGCGCCAGGCAAACGTGCATGTCAGCAGCAGCCAACCCCTGCCGCTGGGTACGCTACTGAGCGTGAGTCAACCCACGGCAGGCAGCCTGGCCATCAGCGTACAACAGGCATTGAGTCACCAGGCAAACGCCCTCACCCGCCTGGATACGCAACAGCTGCCACCGGGCACTTTGCTACAAGGCAAGGTGCTGAGTGCTCAAGTGCTGGCACAGGCAAACGGCGGACCGACGATCTACCGCTCGCTGGTGACGCTGCTCAACAGCGCCCTGAGCACCCGCACCCTGATGCTGGACAGCCCGCAACCCTTGCGGGTCGGCAGCTTGCTCAGCGCCCGGGTAGAAGACGCCCACACCCTGAAGTTCGTCTCGCTCGGCGGGCGTCAGGATCAACTGGCCGTGACCCAGCAACTGGCCCGGCAACTCAGCCGCCAAGGCTCGCTGGAAGGTCTGCTGAGCGCCCTGCAAAAACTGCCCGCCCACCAAAACCTTCCCATCGGTCTGCGCACCTCGGTTGAAGCCCTGCTGACGGGGCTGCCGACACCGCAGCAACTGGGCGACCCCAAGACCTTGAGCAACGCCTTGCTCAACAGCGGTGCCTTTCTGGAAGCCCGGCTGCTCAATGGCGAAGGTCGCGCACTGACGCCGGATCTCAAGGCCAGCGTGTTACGCCTGATTGCCCAGATCCTGCCCGGCGTCCCGGCCAACCCCGGTTTCAATCCGGCCGTCGCCGCCAGCGTTCAGGCCCAGGCCATGCCGACCTTTGTTCGCAATGCTCTGGGCATGCTCGGCCAGATCAGCGCCAAAGCCCAGCCCGGTGGCTTTCCGCTGCCACAACGGGCGCTGCAAAATACCGACAACGAAGACAGCCTGGAAAGCCTGCTGAAACTGGCGGCAGCCGCGCTGTCCCGCCTGCAAAGCCATCAACTGTCCAGCCTGGAACAAAGCGGACGCACCCCCGACGGCAATCTGCTGACCACCTGGCAGCTGGAAATCCCGATGCGCAACGCCCACGACATCGTGCCGCTGCAGGTCAAGCTCCAGCGAGAAGAGCCCCCCGAAAAAGAATCAGCAGAAACCCCGCAAGCACGCGCAATCAAGGACCCTCTGTGGCGGATCGAACTGGCCTTCGACCTCTCACCCCTGGGCCCGCTGCATGTTCAGGCGCAATTGCTGCGCGGCAACCTCTCGGGCCAGCTCTGGGCACAACGGGCTTTTACCGCCGAACTGATTGCCAGCCAACTGGGCGAATTGCGTCAACGTTTGAACGATGCCGGGTTAAGCGTGACCGATCTCGATTGCCACCAAGGCACCCCGCCAGACAGCGGCCCCACCCAACTCGAACAACGCTGGGTCGACGAAACCGCATGAATACACCGCCCGAACCGCGCCAGGCGATCGCCCTCAAATACGACGGCAAGCACGCCCCTACTCTCACCGCCAAAGGGGACGACGAACTGGCTGCCGCCATTCTTGAATGCGCCCGAGCGCACGAGATACCGATCTATGAAAACGCCGAACTGGTCAAATTGCTGGCGCGCCTGGAACTGGGAGACAGCATCCCGCGGGAGCTGTACCTGACCCTGGCCGAGATCATCGCGTTTGCCTGGCAACTCAAAGGCAAGTTCCCGGTGGGATTTGATCCGGATGCGGGGACGCCGGAGCGGGATTGCACGGATCACGATCAGTAGCCGCTGCCGCAGGCCGGGTAAAGACCCGAAAGGCCTTCAGGTTGCCTGCGGCGTTGACGATGCGCTTCAGCCTTTGTGCATTTTGCGCATCAGTTCGGCTTCGGCCTGGGTCAGGCCGCAGGAGTGGGTCAGCTCTTCGACACTGGCGCCCATGCTCACCAGACGCGCCGCCTGGGTGAAGGACAGGCTGGTGGGGTCGCGCTGTTCGAGTAGCGTCAGTTTCTCGGGCAACGGCGCCAGCACCGCACGCAGCTGATGCAAGTCTTCACCCATTTGCACGGTGCCGTTCTGGTAGGTGTCCAGACGGCGAGCCAGCTCCCTGATACGCCGATCACGCAGCGCATCGCCCGCCGCCTGTTGCGCTGCGATCACGCGCTGACCGCGCACATGGGACACGAACACCCACAAGGTCACTGCCCATAGCAGGCCCAGGACGATTACCGCCGCCTCAAGCATCAATCAGAAGTTCTCCAGATCCGACCATTCTTCTTCGCTCATCATTTTGTCCAGCTCAACCAGAATCAGCAGTTCGCCGTTCTTGTTGCACACGCCCTGGATAAACTTGGCCGACTCGTCGTTGCCCACATTCGGCGCAGTTTCAATTTCAGACTGACGCAGGTAAACCACCTCCGCCACGCTGTCGACCAGAATACCGACCACTTGCTTGTCGGCTTCAATAATCACAATGCGCGAGTTGTCGGTAATTTCGCTGTTCATCAGGCCAAAACGCTGACGCGTATCTATGACCGTCACCACGTTGCCGCGCAGATTGATAATGCCCAGCACGTAGGATGGTGCACCCGGCACCGGAGCGATTTCGGTGTAGCGCAGTACTTCCTGCACCTGCATCACATTGATGCCGTAGGTTTCGTTGTCCAGCTTGAAGGTGACCCATTGCAGGATCGGATCTTCGGAACCCTGTGCGGCTGATTGTTGCATACCCAAACCTCTGACTAAAAAACCGCGGGTGCGGTGTGTACGGTCTGACCGCGGCCAAGGCCCGGTCGCTATTTGTCTGTGCCTGGCGCAACGGCAGTGTCTTTGTGCTTGAGCGCACCGCTGGCGATCAATTGCGCCAGCTGCGTTACATCCAGCAGCGCGCACATGTGCTCAATCACAGTGCCCGCCAGCCACGGACGCTGCCCGCGGCGGGTGCGCCATTTGATCTGGTCGGGGTCCAGGCGCAACGAACGGCTGACCTGATGCACCGCCAGCCCCCAGTCATGACCTTGAACCGAAATTACGTATTGCAGGCCGTCGCGAAAATCCTCGCGGTAGCGCTCGGGCATCACCCAGCGCGCCGTATCCAGCACATTGAGGTTGCCGCTCTGGCTGGGCAGTATTCCCAGGAACCAGTCAGGGTGCCCGAACAACGGCGTCAGCTCGCGCCCGGTCAGGGAGTGGATCGAACCCAGGCACACCAGCGGCGCCGCCAGCGTCAGCCCGGCCACATCGAACAATAAACACTCGAAGGGCTCGGCGGCCCACGCGGGTCGACCGTCATCAGGCACCGGCACCCAAGGCCGGGGCGGTTCTGCCAAGGGCTGGGTCAGAGCCGGCAACTGCACCGGCATCGCCGGCGGTACCACACGGGCATCGCGCACCTGCTCTTCAAGCACGGCGGCGGCAAACTCGTCCAGCAACGGGGCGTGCGGCTCAGGCGACGGCAACGCTTCAGTCGCGTCTTGCAGCAACTCATCGAGATAGGACTGCAATGCCAACTGCGGACGGCTGGCGAGAGCGACTGGCGGCTTCATGAGGTGACCCATTCAACGGTCCTGCGAGACAGGCCTGTGGTGGTTATCGGCCGCGCAGCGCAGATACTTGAATGCACGGTCACGTCAAACGGCCTGCGGCGCAAGTTGACGGGTCAATAATTGCTTGAGCAAGGCACGATAGGCGACAACGCCACGGCTTTTGCCATCGAACTGCGAAGGCGTCTGCCCTGCCCGGCTGGCATCGCGCAGCCGGGTATCGACCGGAATGAAGCCCTGCCACAGCGTGTCCGGGTAATGATCACGCAAATGCCGCAGTGTGCTCATTGATGCTTGGGTGCGACGGTCGAACAGGGTCGGTACCACGCAAAACGGCAGCGCCTGGTTGCGTGAGCGGTTGATCATCGTCAGGGTGTGCACCATGCGCTCCAGGCCTTTGACAGCCAGGTGTTCGGTTTGCACCGGGATCACCAGTTGCTGGCTCGCCGCCAGTGCATTGACCATCAGCACGCCCAGCAACGGCGGGCTGTCGATAATGGCGTAGTCATAGTCCTGCCACAGCTGCGCCAGGCCACGGGCAATCACCAGCCCCAGGCCACTCTGCCCCGGCGACTGGCGCTCCAGCGTCGCCAGCGCGGTGCTGGAAGGCAGCAAGGCAATCTGTTCATGGCTGGTGGGCAACAGCAATTGCGCCGTCATGCCCTGCGGCACCTGCCCCTTGTGCAAGAACAAGTCGTAACTGCTCTGTTCCAGGGCGTCGGGGTCGTAACCGAAATAACTGGTCATGGAACCGTGGGGGTCGAGATCGACCACCACCACGCGCTTGCCCGCCTCAGCCAGCAAACCGGCCAGAGCGATGGATGTGGTGGTCTTGCCGACTCCACCTTTTTGATTGGCTACTGCCCAGACTCTCATTCAGTTGTTCCTCCCGGCTATGGCTGTGCCGGCCGAGAATTGACATGCACTTATAGGGTTGGCGACGGGGAATTGACGGCATTCCCACGAACCAGTGACTGTACGGGCGGCGGTGCAGTTTGTGTGCCAGCCCGCTTCAAGGCGGCATCCGGTGTGGCATTCGCCGTACCGGTTCCGGTCAGGCTGCGTCGCACTTCCAGGTTGCGCGACACCACCAGCACCACCCGGCGATTGAGTGCGCGCCCCTGCGCCGTGGCGTTATTGGCCACCGGCTGAAACTCGCCATAGCCCACCGACGCCATGCGCCCGGGGTTCACACCCTGCATCGCCAGCATGCGCACGATGCTCGCCGAGCGGGCCGACGACAGCTCCCAGTTCGTGGGGTATTGCGCGGTGCGAATCGGCTGATTGTCGGTAAAACCTTCTACATGGATCGGGTTGTCGAAAGGTTTGAGAATCGCGGCCACCTTGTCGATGATGGAAAACGCCAGATCACTGGGCATCGCATCACCGCTGCCAAACAACAAACTGGAGTTGAGTTCGATCTCGACCCACAGCTCATTGCCGCGCACCGTCAATTGTTTGGACGCGAGCAGGTCACCGAACGCGGTGGTGATGTCATTGGCAATGGTTTTGAGCGGGTCGTCGGGGTTTTGCCCAAGGCCTGCGTCGCTCAGTTCGCTGTCTTTGACCAGTGGCTGGGCGGGCTTCATGGTCCGGGCGCGCTCATCCCCGAGCGGGATCGGCTTGACGCTGCGCTCGGCATCATTGAACACCCCGAGCAAGGCCTCGGAGACCACCTTGTACTTGCCTTCGTTGATCGATGAAATCGAATACATGACCACAAAAAAAGCGAATAGCAAGGTGATGAAGTCAGCGTAGGACACCAGCCAGCGTTCGTGATTTACAGGCTCTTCATCCTGGCGACGACGGCGACTCATGATTACCCCATAAAGCCCTGAAGCTTGAGTTCAATGGAGCGCGGGTTTTCGCCTTCGGCAATCGACAGGATGCCTTCGAGCAGCATCTCGCGGTACAACGCCTGGCGCCGGGCAATCGATTTGAGCTTGCTGGCCACCGGCAACAACACCAGGTTGGCACTGGCCACGCCATAGATGGTCGCGACAAAGGCCACCGCAATGCCGCTGCCCAGCTGGCCGGGGTCCGCCAGGTTGCCCATCACATGGATCAAGCCCATCACCGCCCCGATAATGCCAATGGTCGGCGCATAGCCGCCCATGCTTTCAAACACTTTCGCAGCTTCAATGTCACGGCTTTCCTGGGTCAGGAAGTCGACTTCCAGGATGCTCCGGATAACCTCCGGCTCCATGCCATCGACCAGCAACTGCAAGCCTTTGCGCGCGTAGTTGTCCGGCTCGCTATCGGCCACGCCTTCGAGACCCAGCAGGCCTTCCTTGCGGGCCGTCAGGCTCCAGTTGACAACACGGTCAATGCCGCCCGCCAGATCGATATGCGGCGGGAACAGAATCCACACCACGGTTTGCATCGCCCGCTTGAACGCACTCATTGGCGACTGCAACAACGCCGCGCCCACCGTGCCACCCAGCACGATCAGCGCCGCCGGGCCATTGACCAGGGCGCCGAGGTGGCCGCCTTCGAGGTAGTTGCCGCCGATAATCGCGACAAAAGCCATGATGATGCCGATCAGGCTGAGCACATCCATCAGTGGCAGGCCTCGACCAGGTATTTGCCCATATCGTCGAGGCTGTACACCGCATCCGCGAGGCCGGCTTTAACGATGGCCATCGGCATGCCGTAAATCACGCAGCTGGCTTCGTCCTGAGCCCATACATGGCTGCCACTTTGCTTGAGCAGGCGCGCACCTTCCCGGCCGTCCGCGCCCATGCCGGTGAGGACCAGCGCCAAAACTTTGTCACCATAGGACTTGGCTGCGGAACCAAAGGTAATGTCTACGCACGGCTTGTAGTTCAACCGCTCGTCACCCGGCAGGATACACACCGTACCACGGCCATCGATCATCATCTGCTTGCCGCCCGGGGCCAGCAGGGCCAGGCCCGGACGCAGGACATCGCCGTCCTCGGCCTCTTTGACACTGATCCGGCAGAGCTTGTCGAGACGTTCGGCAAACGCCTTGGTGAACGCCGCCGGCATGTGCTGCACCAGCACGATGGGGGCCGGAAAGTGCCCGGGCAACTGAGTCAATACGCGCTGCAAAGCCACCGGGCCGCCGGTCGAGGTACCAATGGCCACCAGTTTGTAAGCCTTGCGCTTCGGCGCCGCAGACGTCGTCACCGGGGCCGGTGCCGTGCGACTGGCAATCGGGGTCGTGCGAACGGGCGACGGGCTGGCACTGGGCACCCGTGGCGTTGGCAGCGGGGTCGAGAGCTGGGGGGCTGGCGCGCTGTAGCTGGACGAGCGACGGTTGCTGCGGGAAATGCTGTGGACTTTCTCACACAGCAGTTGCTTGACCTTCTCCGGGTTACGCGAGATGTCCTCGAAGTTTTTCGGCAGGAAATCCACCGCCCCTGCATCCAGCGCATCCAGGGTTACCCGGGCCCCTTCGTGAGTCAGCGAGGAGAACATCAACACCGGGGTCGGACAGCGCTGCATGATATGACGCACCGCTGTGATGCCGTCCATCAATGGCATCTCGTAGTCCATGGTGATCACATCGGGCCTGAGCGCCAGAGCCTGGTCTATCGCTTCCTTGCCATTGGTGGCAGTGCCGATCACTTGAATCGTCGGATCGGCCGACAGAATTTCCGAGACGCGGCGGCGGAAAAAACCGGAATCATCCACCACCAGGACCTTGACTACCATAAACACTCCGTTAGACAGCGCACGGCGAAAATGCCCTGCGCCGCCAGAATCAAATACGCCGTGCGGCGTAGTGCTTGAGCATGCTCGGCACATCCAGGATCAAGGCAATACGGCCATCACCGGTGATGGTGGCGCCCGACATGCCCGGCGTACCCTGAAGCATTTTGCCCAACGGCTTGATGACCACCTCTTCCTGACCGACCAACTGATCGACCACGAAACCGATGCGCTGGGTGCCCACCGACAGAATCACCACATGCCCTTCGCGCTGTTCTTCATGGGCCGCAGACGCCACCAGCCAGCGCTTGAGGTAGAACAGCGGCAATGCCTTGTCGCGCACGATCACCACTTCCTGACCGTCGACCACATTGGTACGTGACAGGTCGAGGTGGAAAATCTCGTTGACGTTGACCAGCGGGAAGGCAAACGCCTGGTTGCCCAGCATCACCATCAGGGTCGGCATGATTGCCAGGGTCAGCGGCACCTTGATCACGATTTTCGAACCCTGGCCCAGGGTCGAATGAATACTCAGCGAACCATTGAGCTGGGCGATTTTGGTTTTCACCACGTCCATGCCCACACCCCGTCCGGACACGTCGCTGATCTCGGTCTTGGTCGAAAACCCCGGGGCGAAGATCAGGTTGTAGCAATCGGATTCACTCAGGCGATCAGCAGCGTCCTTGTCCATCAGGCCTTTTTTCACCGCGATGGCCCGCAGGACATTGGCATCCATGCCTTTGCCGTCATCGGAGATCGACAACAGAATATGGTCGCCTTCCTGTTCGGCCGACAGGATCACCCGACCGCCACGCGGCTTGCCCGCGGCTTCACGTTCTTGCGGGGTTTCAATGCCGTGATCGACAGCGTTGCGCACCAAGTGCACCAGAGGATCGGCCAGCGCCTCGACCAGATTCTTGTCGAGGTCGGTCTCTTCGCCGACCAGTTCCAGGCTGATTTCTTTATTCAGCTGACGCGCCAGATCCCGCACCAGTCGCGGGAAGCGACCGAAGACTTTCTTGATCGGCTGCATGCGGGTCTTCATCACCGCGGTTTGCAGGTCGGCGGTCACCACGTCGAGGTTCGACAGCGCCTTGGCCATCGCTTCGTCACTGCTGTTGAGGCCCAGGCGCACCAAACGGTTACGCACCAGGACCAGCTCGCCGACCATGTTCATGATGTCGTCGAGTCGCGCGGTATCCACCCGAACCGTGGTTTCAGCCTCGGAGGCGACCGGTTTTTCTGCGCCAGCGGACGGACGCGTCGGCGCCGGAGCAGGCCTGGCGGCGGTTTTTTTCGGTTGCGGTGTGACCAGCGCTTCCACCGCAGGCGCTACAGCGACGGCAGCCGAGTCGGCCGAGAACTTGCCCTTGCCATGCAGCTCATCGAGCAAGGCCTCAAACTCATGATCACTGATCAGGTCCGGATGGCTGGCAGCTTCAGGCGCTGCGGATGGCGCGGCAACCGTGGCCGAGACGGCAGCCTCGGTGACAGGTACGGCGGATGCCTGCAGCGCATCGCTGCTGAATGCACCTTTGCCATGCAACTGATCCAGTAACGCTTCAAACTCATCGTCAGTGATTTCATTGCCAGTTTCGGCGGGCTCTACAGCGGCGGCAGGTACCGCATCGGGTACCGTGTCCGCCACGGTGTCCGCAGAGAAACGCCCCTTGCCGTGCAACTGATCGAGCAGCGACTCGAACTCGGCATCGCTGATGTCATCACTGGCGGCGATGGCCGGGGCATCGGCCTTGATTGCATTCAACGAGTCCAGAAGCAACTCGAACTCGTCATCGGTGATATCGCTGCTGTCGCTGGTCACAGCCGCTGCGGGTTGCGGTTCAGGCACCACCAGCGCTGCAGGTTCTGCCAGGCGCGCCAGTGCCGCCAGCAACTCGGGCGTTGCCGCCGTGACCGGGCTGCGCTCGCGCACTTGGGTGAACATGCCATTGACGGCGTCCAGCGCTTCCAGCACCACGTCCATCAATTCCGAGTCGACCTTGCGCTCACCCTTGCGCAGGATGTCGAAAACGTTCTCGGCAATGTGGCAGCACTCCACCAGCTCATGCAGCTGCAAAAAGCCGGCGCCCCCTTTTACAGTGTGAAAACCGCGAAAGATTGCATTGAGCAAATCCGCATCGTCCGGTCGGCTTTCCAGCTCAACCAGTTGTTCGGACAACAGCTCTAGAATCTCGCCGGCTTCAACCAGGAAATCCTGAAGGATTTCTTCATCGGCGCCGAAGCTCATGTATGTGCTCCTTGAAGTAGGTCTGTGCGACGCCGTCGGACAACAGCGCCCGCGCGCCAACTCAAGACCTAGAAACCTAAACTGGACAGCAAATCGTCTACATCATCCTGACCGGATACGACGTCATTACGCTTATCGGCATGAATCTGCGGACCTTCACCCTTCGCTTGGTTTTTTTGCGAATTATTTTCAGCGCGCAGGGCTTCACGGTCATGTTCGATCCCTGCGAAGCGATCGACCTGGCTCGCCATGAGCACCAGCTTGAGCAGATTGCTTTCGACATCCGTGACCAGTTGCGTCACCCGTTTGATCACTTGACCGGTGAGATCCTGGTAATCCTGGGCCAGCATGATGTCGGTGAGATGAGCGGACACCACCTGATTGTCGCGATCACTGCGCGTCAGAAAACTGTCAACCCGGCGCGCCAGCTCACGAAACTCTTCAGCACCGATCTCGCGCCGCATAAAGCGTCCCCAGTCAGCACTCAGGGCTTTGGCTTCCTGCCCCTGGCCGTTGACCAGTGGCGTGCAGTGTTCAACCAGGTCCATGGTTCGATTGGCAGCCGCTTCCGTCAGGCGCACAACATAAGCCAAACGCTCAGTGGCATCCGTGATCTGCGACACTTCTTCAGCTTGCGGCACCGTCGGGTCAATATGAAAGTTGACGATGGCACTGTGCAATTCACGGGTCAGCTTGCCGACTTCCCGATACAGTCCGCGGTCGCGGGTCTGGTTCAGTTCATGAATCAGTTGCACCGCATCGCCGAACTGGCCGTTTTCAAGGCTTTCGACCAATTCCCGTGCATGTTTTTTCAGGGTCGACTCAAACTCGCCCAATGTAGATTCTTGCTGCTCCATAACGCCCCCGAGGCAAACCGATCAGCCGATGCGATCAAAGATTTTTTCAATCTTGTCTTTGAGTGCGATCGCCGTGAACGGCTTGACCACATAGCCATTAACCCCGGCCTGGGCGGCTTCGATGATCTGTTCACGCTTGGCTTCGGCGGTCACCATCAGCACAGGCAAATGCTTGAGCTTTTCGTCGGCCCGCACGTGGCGCAGTAACTCGATACCGGTCATGCCCGGCATGTTCCAGTCCGTCACCAAAAAGTCGATGTGACCCTGGTTAAGGAGCGGCAGCGCGGTAATACCGTCATCTGCCTCGACCGTGTTGGTGAACCCGAGGTCACGCAACAGGTTTTTGATGATCCGCCGCATCGTTGAAAAATCATCAACGATGAGGATTTTCATGTTCTTGTCCAATTCGACCTCCAAGCAGTTTTAAACGCGCCCAGCCTGTGAGCGCGCCATTCAATCAATTCGGTTAATACGTCTCAGAACCTGCAGGAGCGAGCTTGCTCGCGATGAGGCCGCGTAAACCGCATCGCGAGCAAGCTCGCCCCTACAGGGGGCCTATGCGATCAGTGTGCTCGCCACTGGGCCAGACGTGCGCGCAATCGTGCGGCGCACTGGCTGTGCAGCTGGCTGACCCGCGATTCGCTCACCCCCAGCACCTCGCCGATTTCTTTGAGGTTCAGTTCTTCGTCGTAATACAGCGCCAGTACCAGGCGCTCACGCTCCGGCAAATTGGCGATGGCGTCGGCGAGCGCCGTCTGAAACCGCTGGTCTTCCAGATCCCGCGAAGGCCCGAGTTGAGCGCTCGCGCCATCCTCGTGCAGCCCTTCGTGTTCACCGTCCTGCAGCAGGTCGTCAAAACTGAACAGGCGACTGCCCAGGGTGTCATTCAAAATCGCGTAATAATCATCAAGGCTTAACTGGAGTTCGGCCGCAACTTCATGATCTTTAGCGTCACAGCCGGTTTTTGCTTCAATTACCCGAATGGCGTCACTGACCATACGGGTATTGCGGTGCACCGAGCGCGGTGCCCAGTCACCCTTGCGCACTTCGTCGAGCATCGCGCCACGAATGCGGATCCCCGCATAGGTCTCGAAACTCGCGCCTTTGGTTGCGTCGTATTTGGTCGACACTTCAAGCAGGCCGATCATCCCCGCCTGAATCAGGTCATCCACCTGCACGCTGGCAGGCAAGCGCGCCAGCAGGTGATACGCAATGCGCTTGACCAGCGGCGCATAGCGCTCGATCAGCTCATACTGGCTGTCGCGTGACGACTTGCTGTACATGCGATAACCGCTGGCCGTCATCAGATCCGCCCCCCACCCTGGCGCACCAGACGCTCAACAAAAAATTCCATGTGCCCACGGGGGTTGGCCGGCAATGGCCAGGTATCGACTTTCTGCGCAATGGCCTTGAACGCCAGCGAGCATTTGGAGCGCGGGAATGCTTCGTAGACAGCCCGCTGTTTTTGCACCGCCTTGCGCACGCATTCGTCGTAGGGCACGGCGCCTACGTATTGCAGGGCCACATCGAGAAAACGGTCAGTGACCTTGGTCAGTTTGGCGAACAGGTTGCGACCCTCCTGCGGGCTTTGGGCCATGTTTGCCAGCACGCGAAAGCGGTTCATGCCGTAATCACGATTCAGCAGCTTGATCAAGGCATAGGCATCGGTGATCGACGTCGGCTCGTCGCACACCACCAGCAGCACTTCCTGAGCGGCGCGCACGAAGCTCACCACCGACTCGCCGATCCCGGCCGCCGTGTCGATCACCAGTACGTCCAGATTGTCGCCCAGGTCGCTGAACGCCTGAATCAGGCCGGCGTGTTGCGCCGGGCTTAAATGAACCATGCTCTGGGTGCCTGAGGCCGCCGGCACAATGCGAATCCCGCCAGGGCCTTGCACCAATACGTCACGCAGCTCGCAACGCCCCTCGACCACATCGGCCAGGGTAAATTTGGGCGTCAGTCCGAGCAGGACATCAACATTCGCCAACCCAAGGTCAGCGTCCATCAACATGACGCGCCTGCCCAACTCGGCCAGCGCGATGGACAAGTTGACTGACACGTTAGTTTTACCGACGCCACCCTTGCCGCCGGTCACTGCGATAACCTGTACGGGATGCATGCTGCCCATGATCTTTCTTTACCTTGTCTTACTTAGGCGCGGCTACATAGGTTGGCTGCGCGTTCCCCAGCGGAACAACACCTTGCAGACCATCAATGTAGGTACATTGCAACGTAATCGTAGCTAACTCAGCCGACCCGCTTGGGGGGGCTGTGATAGATATCAGCGAACATATCGGCCATGGCCTCTTCGCTGGGTTCTTCCTGCATTTGCACACTGACTGCACGACTCACCAACTGGTGACGCCGCGGCAGGTGAAGGTCATCGGGGATACGAGGACCGTCCGTGAGGTAGGCCACCGGCAACTCGTGACCGATGGCCAGACTCAACACCTCACCCAGGCTTGCCGTTTCATCCAGCTTGGTCAGGATGCACCCGGCCAGCCCGCAACGCTTGTAGCTCAGGTACGCGGCCGCCAGTACTTGCTTCTGACTGGTGGTGGCCAATACCAGATAATTTCTCGCCTTGATGCCGCGCCCCGCCAGGCTCTCCAGTTGCAACCGCAGCGCCGGGTCGCTGGCCTGCAGGCCGGCGGTATCCACCAGTACCACGCGCTTGCGTTCCAGCGGTTCGAGCGTCTGACCCAACGACTGGCCAGGCGCTACATGGGTCACGGATACATTCAAGATACGCCCCAGGGTCTTGAGCTGCTCCTGGGCACCGATCCGGAAACTGTCCATGCTCACCAGCGCGATATGCTGCGCGCCGTACTTGAGTACATAACGCGCCGCCAGCTTGGCCAGCGTCGTGGTTTTGCCCATGCCCGCGGGGCCGACCATCGCAATCACCCCGCCCTCTTCCAGCGGCTCAAGCTCCGGCGTGATAATCATCCGTGCCAGGTGCGCCAACAACATGCGCCAGGCCTGGCGCGGCTCCTGGATGCCCACCACTTGCGCCAGCAGATCCCGCGACAGCGGCCCGGACAAACCGATGCGCTGCAGTCGGCGCCATAAATTGGCCTGCTCGGGCATGCTTCCCTGGAGCTGATTCCAGGCCAGCGAACCCAATTGCACTTCCAGCAACTCCCGCAACCCGGAGAGTTCGGAGCGCATGGTGTCGAACGCATGCTGATCCATCGATTGCATGACCACCGGCGCCGGGCGCAGCGGTTCGACCGGGACCGGCTCAATCAACGGTTCGGCGGCGGTCAGCGGCAAACCGGCAAACAGCTGACGGCTGCCCTCGGCATCGCCCTCACCGCGCAGACTCAGTTCGGCCTGGGCCGAAACAATCCGTGACTGGGTCTTGCGCAGCTCTTCTTCAAGTTCAATGTTTGGCACCCGGGGTGCCAGCGCGGACAGCTTGTAATCCAGGGCCGCGGTCAATTCCACGCCCCCGGCAATCCGGCGGTTACCAATAATGGCGGCATCTGCCCCCAACTCATCACGTATCAGCTTCATGGCCTGACGCATGTCGGCGGCGAAAAATCGCTTCACTTGCATAAATCAAACCCTCAGCCGTTAGGGCCTACTGTCGCGACGATCGTGACTTGCTTGTTGTCAGGAATTTCCTGGTACGCCAGCACATGCAGGTTCGGCACCGCCAAACGGCCAAACCGCGAAAGCATTGCGCGTACCGGACTTGCCACCAGCAAGATCACCGGGTTGCCTTGCATCTCCTGACGCTGAGCCGCATCGATCAACGAACGCTGGAGCTTTTCAGCCATGCTCGGCTCCAGCAAAACACCTTCATCCTGGCCTTGTCCGGCCTTCTGCAAACTATTGAGCAATATTTGTTCCAACCTTGGCTCCAAGGTGATCACAGGCAGCTCGGACTCAACACCTACAATGCTTTGCACGATTGCGCGGGACAGCCCGACCCGCACCGCCGCGACCAAAGCGGCAGTATCTTGACTCTTATGGGCATTATTGGCGATCGCCTCGGCAATGCTGCGAATATCACGCACCGGCACCTGCTCGGCCAACAAGGCCTGCAACACCTTGAGCAACTGCGAGAGGCTCAACACCCCGGGCACCAACTCTTCAGCCAGCTTGGGGGAAGCCTTGGCCAGCAACTGCATCAACTGCTGCACTTCTTCATGACCGATCAGTTCATGGGAGTGTTTGTACAGAATCTGATTCAAGTGGGTCGCCACCACCGTACTGGCATCCACTACGGTATAGCCCAGCGATTGCGCCTGACTGCGCTGGCTGACCTCAATCCACACAGCTTCCAGACCAAAGGCCGGATCTTTGGTGGTAATGCCGTTCAACGTACCGAATACCTGCCCTGGATTGATCGCCAACTCCCGGTCCGGGTAAATCTCGGCCTCGGCCAGAATCACCCCCATCAGGGTCAGCCGATAGGCGCTGGGTGCGAGGTCGAGGTTGTCGCGGATATGCACGGTGGGCATCAAAAAGCCCAGGTCCTGAGACAGCTTTTTGCGCACGCCCTTGATCCGCGCCAGCAACTGGCCGCTCTGATTGCGATCCACCAGCGGGATCAGGCGGTAACCCACTTCCAGGCCAATCATGTCGATCGGCGTCACGTCATCCCAGCCCAGCTCCTTGGTTTCCAGGGCTCGGGCCGGAGACGGCAGCAACTCTTGCTGGCGCTGCACCTCTTGCAGGGCCTGCGACTTGACCACGGCCTGTTTTTTCCACATCAGGTACGCCACGCCGCCGGCCACTGCGGCCAGGCTCAGGAAGGAAAAATGCGGCATGCCCGGCACAATCCCCATCACCGCCATCAAACCGGCGGATACCGCCAGCGCCTTGGGCGAGGCGAACATCTGCCGATTGATTTGCTTGCCCATGTCTTCAGAGCCTGAAGCCCGGGTGACCATGATCGCGGCGGCCGTCGACAGCAGCAGCGAGGGCAACTGCGCCACCAAACCGTCACCGATGGTCAGCAAGGCGTAGACCTTGCCGGCTTCGCTGAAGCTCATGCCGTGCTGGAAGATACCCACGGCCATACCGCCGATCAGGTTGATGAACAGAATCAGCAAGCCGGCGATGGCATCCCCGCGCACGAATTTGCTGGCACCGTCCATGGAGCCATAGAACTCCGCCTCCTGGGCCACTTCCTGACGGCGCAGCTTGGCCTGGTTCTGATCGATAAGGCCGGCATTGAGGTCCGCGTCGATCGCCATTTGCTTGCCGGGCATGGCATCGAGGGTAAAGCGCGCACTCACCTCGGAAATGCGCCCGGCACCTTTGGTCACCACCACAAAGTTGATGATCATCAGGATGGCGAACACCACGATGCCGACCACGTAGTTACCGCCGATCACCACCTCGCCGAAGGCCTGGATCACCTTGCCCGCCGCCGCGTGACCCTCTTGCCCGTGGAGCATCACCACCCGGGTCGACGCCACGTTCAGCGCCAGGCGCATCAGGGTCGCCACCAGCAAAATGGTCGGAAACACCGCGAAGTCCAGCGGACGCAAGGCGTACACGCACACCAGCAGCACCACAATCGACAGCGCGATGTTGAAGGTGAAAAACACATCCAGCAAAAATGCAGGGATGGGCAACATCATCATCGCCAGCATCACCAACAGCAACAACGGCACACCCAACTGCCCCTGACCCAATCCGGCCAGACCGTTGCGTGCGGTGTTGATTAACTGAGAGCGATCCAATGACATTGCGAGAAACCTTTAGCAAACTTTTGACGCCATACGCGCCACAAAGCCTGCTTGTGCAAGAAGCCTTCCAACTCTCTGTTTGCTCTAAAAATCATTCGATTAAGATGGCGAAGCAGGCGGGATGCTGCCCGGACGTCGCCTCGTTTCACTCGACAACTGCTACAAGCATTCTGTAGCAGCAGACGAGCAGAGCGAGGCCGCGTCCGGCGGTTACGAAAACGCGGTCAGTTCCAGTGCCACTCACCCAGGTCGATCACCAGGCACGCATTGCTGCTGGACTCAAATGCCACATCGATCCTGCGATTGGGCTCGTAATGCGGCGAGCCGCGTCCACCGATCAGGATCTCGCCGCATCGCTCGTCCCACTCGCCCGCGCCACCCTGCCATATCGGCACATTGGCCAGCCGCAACTGGCGCAGCAGCTTGTACAAAATAAAGCTGCGCACACAACGTCCATTGATGCCTTCAAAACTCAATGATTTGCGCAGGAATCCCAGGATCGAATCACGCTCCTGATGGCAACGCGACATGATTGCCTCGTAGTACTGCGCCCGACCGCTGCTTTCGGGCACCGTCGGTAGCGCAATCAATGCCAGCAGGTTGGTGCATTCATTGCCAAAGCCAATAATGTGCGAACCCTGTAGCTGATCCAGCCAGAAAATCGCAAATGTGCCGTCCAGCACCGGGAAGGTGGTGAACGGGCTCTCAAGATCGACGCACGCGATATCGCGCGAGTCGCTCAGCGCATAAGTGCTGGCAGAGCCTTGAGGAATAAGGGTTAACTCGATGGACATCGCGCATCTCCATTGCAGGCACGAAGCTTCATGACTCTCGGCCTTCTCAAGTTAAGCAGATTTACGCAAAGCCACTACTGATAACAAGCGCCGCAGCCATGCCGCCTTACTCATCACGTCGCAGGTCAGGCGGGATCGGCAGGTCTTTCAGTGGGTCCGGGCGTTTGCCGCGGCCGGCCTGGTGCTGACGAATCTGGTACACGTAGGCCAATACCTGGGCCACGGCCAGGTACAACCCGGCGGGGATTTCCTGCTCTAGCTCAGTGGAATAGTAGATCGAGCGCGCCAATGCAGGGGACTCAAGCAACAGGACGTTGTGCTCCTTACCGATCTCACGGATTTTCAGCGCCAGGAAGTCGCTGCCCTTGGCCAGCAACATCGGCGCCCCACCCTCTTGCGGGTCGTACTTGAGGGCGACGGCGTAGTGCGTCGGGTTGGTGATGATCACATCGGCATCGGGGATTGCCGCCATCATCCGCCGCTGGGACATGTCGCGCTGAAGCTGACGGATCCGCTGCTTGACCTCGGGTCGGCCTTCCTGATCCTTGTGCTCGTCGCGCACTTCCTGCTTGGTCATCAGCAGCTTCTGATGGCTTTCCCACAGCTGCACCGGCACGTCGACCGCAGCGATCAGGATCAGCCCGCAGGCCATCCACAAAGCACTCCAGCCCACCACTTGCAGGCTATGGATCACCGCCAGCTCCAGCGGTTCGTGAGCAATGCGCAACAGGTCGTCGATGTCGGACTTCAAGACCAGCAGCGCGACGATCAAGATGATGAAAAACTTGGCCAATGCCTTGAGCAGCTCTACCAGCGCCTTGGTCGAGAACATGCGCTTGATCCCGGCGGCCGGGTTCATGCGACTGAATTTCGGGGCCAGGCTGCCCGCAGCAAACAACCAGCCGCCAAGCGAAATGGGACCGACCAGCGCGGCAATCAACAAGGTGATCAACACCGGCTGCACAGCCAGCAGTGCGATTTTTCCGGAGTGCAGCAGGAAAATACCCATGGAGTCGGTATTAAGCAGCACTTCGCGGCTCAGGCTGAAGTTGTAGCGCATCAACGCCATGAGGTCCTGAGCGAGGGCGCCACCAAAAATCAACAGCCCCGCCGATCCGGCGAGCATGATTGCCAGCGTGTTAAGTTCTTTGGAGCGCGCTATTTCACCCTTTTCTCTGGAGTCCTTTTTTCGTTTCTCCGTGGGGTCTTCTGTTTTGTCGGCACCGCTTTCACTTTCTGCCATCGCTACCGTGCTCGCGCCAGCTCACGTAAAAACTGCAAGGCCTGTGAGGCCAGCGGTTGATACTGATTGAGAATGTCAGCCAGGCCGATCCACAGGATCACCATGCCCAGCACCAGCGTCAGCGGAAAGCCGATCGCGAAGATATTCAGTTGCGGCGCCGCCCGGGTCATGACGCCAAAGGCGATGTTGACCACCAGCAACGCGGTGATGGCCGGCAATACCAGCAACAGCGCAGCCCCGAGCACCCAGCCCATTTTGTTGGCGATTTCCCAGTAGTGATTCGACAGCAACCCGCCGCCGACCGGTAACGTGGTGAAGCTTTCGGTTATCACCTCGAACACCACCAGGTGGCCATTCATCGACAAAAACAGCAAGGTCACCAGCATGGTGAAGAATTGCCCGATCACCGCCACATTGACCCCGTTGGCCGGGTCGACCATGGACGCGAAGCCCATGCCCATCTGGATCGCGACAATTTGCCCGGCCACCACGAAAGCCTGGAAGAACAGCTGCAACGAAAAGCCCAGCAGCGCACCGATGATGATTTGCTCGGCAATCAGCAGCAGCCCGCTCAAATCCAGAGCGTTGACGGTGGGCATCGGCGGCAGGCTCGGCATGATCGCCAGGGTGATGGCCAGGGACAAAAACAGCTTGATGCGCTTGGGCACCAGCGTCGTACCAATAATCGGCATGGTGGTCAGCAACGCGCCCACCCGGAACAGCGGCAGCATAAAGCTGGCGACCCAGGTGCTGATCTGTGCGTCAGTCAGGGCGAGCAGAGACATTTAACCGATCAACTGCGGAATACTGCCGTACAACTGCAGGATGTACTCCATGAAGGTTTGCACCAGCCAGGGCCCGGCCACAATCAGGGTTACCAGCATCACCAGCAAACGCGGCAAAAAGCTCAGGGTCTGTTCGTTGATCTGGGTAGCGGCCTGAAACATCGCCACCAGCAGGCCCACCAGCAAACTGGGCACCACCAGCACGGCCACCATGAGGGTGGTCAGCCACAAGGCACCGCGAAACAGGTCAACAGCCACTTCAGGGGTCATTGCGCATTACTCCCGGTCATGGCGTCACACCCCGCCGAAGCTGCTGGCCAAGGTGCCGATAATCAGCGCCCAGCCATCCACCAGCACAAACAGCATGATCTTGAACGGCAACGAGATAATCAGCGGCGACAGCATCATCATGCCCATCGCCATCAGCACACTGGCGACCACCAGGTCGATGATCAGGAACGGGATGAAGATCATGAAGCCGATCTGGAAGGCAGTTTTCAGCTCCGACGTCACGAACGCCGGCACCAGAATGGTCAAGGGGGCGGCGTCCGGAGTGGCAATGTCGGTGCGCTTTGACAGCCGCATGAACAGCTCCAGGTCACTGGTCCGGGTTTGCGCCAGCATGAAATCCTTGATCGGCACTTCGGCCTTGAGGATCGCCTCCTGGGCCGAGAGCTTTTCGGCGAGATACGGCTGCAAGGCGTTTTCGTTCACCTTGTCGAACACCGGCGCCATGATGAACATCGTCAGAAACAGCGCCATGCCGGTCAGGATCTGGTTCGACGGCGTTTGTTGCAAACCCAGGGCCTGACGCAAGATCGAGAACACGATGATGATGCGGGTAAAGCTGGTCATCAGCATCACGAACGCCGGAATAAAACTCAGCGCCGTCATGATCAGCAAAATCTGCAGGCTGACCGAATACTCCTGCTGGCCGTTGGCGCCGGTGCCCAGGGTGATCGCCGGAATCGACAGCGGATCCGCCCCTAGCGCCATGGGCGCAACCAACGCCAATAACAGCGCAACCACTAAACGCATTACGGCTTGTCCTTTTGCTGACCCAACACGTCCATCAAACGCTTGGCAAACTCCGAGGTGGCCGCAGGTGCGCCCTGTGGTACCGGCACCGGCTCCTTGAGCACGTGCAACGGGGTGATCCGTCCCGGGGTGAGCCCCAGCAGAATTTGCTCGTTGCCCACCTGGACCAGCACCAGCCGATCACGAGCACCCAGCGCCCGCGAACTGATCAGCTCGATCACTTGGCCGCCCTGGCGCGCGCCCGTCTGCTGCACCCGACGCAACAGCCAGGCCAGGGCGAAAATCAGCCCCAGCACCAGCAACAGGCCCAGCACCAGTTGTGTCAGTTGTGCCCCCACGCCCGTACCGGCCACGACGACCGGGGCAGCCGCGGCCGCGCCGGTGGCCAGCGGCTCGGCCGCCAGCACACTGAAGGGTAACGCCAGTAAACCGCCAAGAATCCGCTTCACTTAGCGCAGCTTCTTGATGCGTTCGCTTGGACTGATCACGTCAGTCAGGCGGATGCCGAACTTTTCATTGACCACCACCACTTCGCCGTGGGCAATCAGGGTGCCGTTGACCAGCACGTCCAGCGGCTCTCCGGCCAGGCGATCGAGTTCGATCACCGAACCCTGGTTGAGTTGCAGCAGGTTGCGGATGTTAATCTCGGTGCTGCCCACTTCCATGGAGATGGACACCGGGATATCCAGAATCACATCCAGGTTGGGGCCTTCCAGCGAGACGGGTTCGTTATTGCGCGGTACGCTGCCGAATTCTTCCATCGGCAAACGGCTGGAGGCCGGTTTTTTCGCCGCGTCGGCTGCCAGCAACGCGTCGATGTCTGCCTGGCCGACATCACCGGTTTCTTCCAGAGCCGCCGCCCATTCGTCAGCCAGCGCCTGATCTTGCGCAGAAATTGTTTCGTGTTCGGTAGCCATCGGGTGTCCTCGGCGGGCAGTCAATCATTAGCACAGCAATGTTGTAGAAAGACCGACGCTCAGCGCCGGCCGATGGGCTCAACCACTTGCAACGCGAGGTTGCCTTTGTGCGAGCCCAGTTTGACCTTGAACGAAGGCACGCCATTGGCGCGCATGACCAGTTCGTCCTGCAGCTCGACCGGAATCACATCCCCGGGCTGCATGTGCAAGATGTCACGCAGGCGCAATTGACGCCGGGCCACGGTGGCACTGAGCGGCACACTGACGTCCAGCACGTCTTCGCGCAGCGCTTTGCTCCAGCGTTCGTCCTGATCGTCGAGGTCAGACTGGAAACCGGCATCGAGCATTTCGCGCACCGGCTCGATCATCGAATACGGCATGGTCACGTGCAGGTCGCCGCCCCCGCCATCGAGTTCGATGTGGAAGGTAGACACCACGATCGCTTCACTGGGGCCGACGATATTGGCCATGGCCGGGTTCACTTCCGAGTTGATGTACTCGAAATTGACTTCCATGATCGCTTGCCAGGCTTCTTTCAAATCGATGAAGGCCTGCTCCAGCACCATGCGCACCACCCGCAACTCGGTGGGGGTGAATTCACGACCTTCGATCTTGGCATGACGGCCGTCACCACCAAAGAAATTGTCCACCAGCTTGAACACCAGCTTGGCGTCGAGAATGAACAGCGCCGTGCCACGCAACGGCTTGATCTTGACCAGATTTAGGCTGGTGGGCACATACAGCGAGTGCACGTACTCACCAAACTTCATCACCTGTACCCCGCCCACGGCCACGTCTGCGGAGCGGCGCAGCATGTTGAACATGCTGATGCGGGTGTAGCGAGCGAAGCGCTCGTTGATCATCTCCAGGGTCGGCATGCGGCCCCGGACAATGCGGTCCTGACTGGTCAGGTCATAACTTTTGACACTGCCGGGTTCGACAGCGGTTTCGGCCTGTACCAGACCGTCGTCGACACCATGCAACAGCGCGTCGATCTCATCCTGGGACAGCAGGTCTTGCACGGCCATGTCGTGATCCTACTGCAATACAAAGTTAGTAAAGAGCACCTGGTCGATAACCACTTTGCCGAGTTCTTTTTGCGCCACGGCCTGCACGCTGGCAGTCGCTTTCTGGCGCAAGATTTCCTGGCCCACCGGCGTTGCCAGATCGTCAAAGGCCTGGCCAGAGAACAGCATCACCAAATTATTGCGAATCACCGGCATATGCACTTTAAGGGCATTGAGGTCCGCGGCATCACGCGCTTGCAAGGTCATGCTCACTTGCATGTAGCGCTGGCGGCCATTGGCGTTGTAATTGACCACAAAGGCCGGAGCCATCGCCTCATAAATGGCGGCGGGCTTGATGCCGGACTCAACCACAGGTGCCGATTCAGTTTTCGGGGTGTGCATGACATACCAGGTCGCGCCCACGGAAAGGCCTACCGCCAACAGCAGGGCTACGGCGATCAGAATAATCAGCTTGAGCTTGCCTTTGCCTGCGGTGTCATTCACTGCGTCATTCGTCGCCATGCCAATAATCCGTCACTATTTGGTTTTCACAGGTGCGGGACTAGGCAGAGCAAGGGTTGTGCCAGAAGTGGCAGATGACACTGTAGATACTCTGTTGCCCGTCAAGCATCGCAGCCTTCGTGCCTCGGCAGCGGCTACGGGCTTTCGTCGCCGTCGTCGATTCAGGCGCTGGACTGCACGGGTTACGCGTAGTAATCCACGGCGCTGGAGCCCAGCACGATGCCTGGCGCTACCGCCTGGGCCGGGGCGATGTTCAGCTCGTCTTCGTGGCTGTTTTCAGGCCTGGCGCCACGGCGAGCCTGCTCCTGATGCTCCTGCTCCCGGCCCTGCCACTGACGCGACTGGTCGGACACGCTGACATCGACCTGCCCCATGCCCTGCTGGGCAAACATTTCACGCAGACGATGCATCTGGCTGTCCAGCGCCTCACGCACCCCGGCGTGACCACTGACGAAGTTGACCTGTGCCGCCTGGTCGGCACTGATATTGACCCGAATATCCAGACGGCCCAGTTCCGCAGGCTCCAGCTGGATATCCGCCGACTTGAGGTTGGCGCTGGACAGGTACATCACCCGATTGACCACTTCTTCAGACCAACCACTCTGATGCATGGCCAATGGCTGATTGACCGGCAGCGCATGGGTGGTTTTGGGCACCGCCGCCTGCGTCAGTGCCGCCAGGCGATTGGCAAAATCATCGACTCGGGTATCGCTGGAGGCATTCGCCAGATCCTTCAGCCCATCGTCAACCAGCCCTTTGAATGCCTTCTCCCCACCTTCCCCGCTGGTCGCGGCATCTGCTTGCGAGTCGACCAGCATGGCGATCCCGCTGGTCTGACCCTGAGCCGCAACCGGTGCATTGTCGGGGGTGCCGGGCTTGACAGACGCCTGACTGCTGGCCGAAACATGCCCGCCCTGCTCCATTGCCAGGCGTACCGCCGGCAGGTTGTCGAGGGGATCGGCTTCGGGATCGAATGTTTCATCCGTCACGGTGGGCGGCGGCACTGCCACGGCCAGCCATTGCGGCGCCTGGAGCTCGGGTTGCGGCGACACGCTGTCGGGCGGTGTATCGGTTACAGGCACCGTCGGTGTTTGCACAGCCCCCGGCGCCACAACACCCGCCTCATCCACGGAGGCGGCGGTGTCGGCATCCTGATCAGTGCCGGCCGTGCCCTTGCCGGCAGGCAAGGGCTTGCCGCTATCGGCAACGTCAGGTGACCTGTCTGCTGGCGCGTCCTTGCTCACCTCGACCTTGTGTGCAACGCCCCCAGACTTGCCCTCTGACGCCTTGGCATAAACCCGCGAAAAGTGCTCCGTCCCGGAACGGACGGGCTCGGCGGCCGGTGGCGCAGGGTTTGCCGCTGCTGACCGGGAGGCAGCAGAGGCAGGTGTCTGAAGCAGTGTTTGGGCAGCAAGGGGCATTGACAGGTCTCCGCTGTACGCTGGCTTAGGTACAGGTCAGAGACTTAGAGCAAGGTTCGGGCCAGTTTTGGCGCAATCAGCTGGAGGCGAGGTTGGGCGGCACGAGACGCTGGCGTTCGGCGCGGTAAAGCTGCCGTACCATTTGATATTCATCGTCGATTTTGATCACCAGCTCTTCGATGCCTGCCAGTTGCTTCTTCTGCGCACGCTCTTCAAGCAAGCCGCACAGGTGCGCCAGCCGAATGGCCCCCATGTTGCTGCTGCTGCCTTTGAAGCTATGGGCAACCAGCGTCAGAGCACCGGCTTCATTGGCATTGTGCAATTGCCCGAGGCGTTCTTCCGAGTCGGAAAGAAAGGTGTCCAGCAGGTCGGCAAACCCGCCTTCCATGACATCGCGCAACGCACTGACGACGTTTGAATCCATATGAATGTCAGACACTTGTTCACTCCTTGATCAAGAATGGGCGAAGTATGCCAGAGCCTCCCATGAAAACTCTATGGCCGCACTGCGACCATCGCCGGGGGGACGGCGGCTGGCCCAAGCGGGCCGACCAACGGTGTCGTTGCGCCGAAAGGATCAGTCAGCGTCCTGGCGTGACGAGCGCTGGGACAACTCGTCCATCAGCTTTTGTTCACGCTTGTCGTCGAGCTGCCGTGCTTCGTCGGCATAGCGCTGAACCAGCTTGCGCAACCCTTCGACCCGGGCATAGGCCTGCTGCCAGGTTTCACGGGCCTTGTTGAGATTGTTTTCATGCCACACCAGACTCTGGCGCTGCTGGCCGACGGCCGTTTCAAGCTGGTTGAGGAAGTACTGATAGTTGCGCAACCACTGTCCGCTCACGCCCTGACTGCCGCGCTCGACCCATTGCGACTGGTATTCGCCGCGATACTTCTCAAGGTCGCCGAGCTTGCTGTTCGCCAGATTGACCTGGCCTTGAAAGTGCCCCAGACGCTGGGCGGCCGCGCGCTCTGCCTTCTCGGCCATGTCCACCACCGGCGCCAGGCGCGCCGCCCTTCCTCCACTGGCCATAACGGATTAGCCACCCGCTGCCGGCGCGAAAATCGAGCCCAGGTGACCACCACTCTCAGCCAGGCTGACGTTGTCGTTCAATCCTTGGCGCAAGTACGCCACCATCGCCGGCTGCAAGGCAATCGCCGTGTCGGTTTCGCGGTCACCGCCGGGTACGTAGGCACCGACGCTGATCAAGTCCCGCGCCTGCTGGAAGCGCGACCACAACTGCTTGAACTGCTGCGCCCGCCTCAGGTGCTCCTCGCTGACCACCGACGGCATCACCCGGCTGATGGACGCTTCAATATCGATGGCCGGATAGTGCCCCTCTTCCGCCAGGCGCCGGGACAGCACGATATGACCGTCGAGCACGCCCCGTGCCGAGTCGGCAATCGGGTCCTGCTGATCGTCGCCTTCGGACAGCACGGTATAAAACGCGGTAATCGAGCCGCCACCGGCTTCGGCGTTGCCGGCGCGCTCTACCAGTTTCGGCAGTTTGGCGAACACCGAAGGCGGATAGCCTTTGGTCGCCGGCGGCTCACCGATGGCCAGGGCGATTTCCCGCTGGGCCTGGGCGAATCGGGTGAGGGAATCCATCAGCAGCAGGACATTTTTACCCTTGTCCCGAAAGTATTCGGCAATCCGCGTGCAGTACATGGCGGCACGCAAACGCATCAAGGGCGCGTCATCGGCCGGCGATGCGACCACCACAGAACGCTTGAGCCCTTCTGCGCCGAGGCTGTGCTCAATGAACTCCTTCACCTCGCGGCCCCGCTCGCCGATCAGGCCAACCACAATGATATCGGCCTCGGTAAAGCGGGTCATCATGCCCAACAACACACTCTTGCCCACGCCAGTACCGGCGAACAGGCCCAGCCGCTGACCGCGGCCGACCGTCAATAAACCGTTGATGCTGCGAATACCCACGTCCAGCGGCACACTGATGGGGTCGCGCTTGAGCGGGTTGATGGTGGGGCCGTCCATGGGCACCCAGTCTTCAGCCTTCATCCCGCCCTTGCCGTCCAGCGGCCGCCCGGCACCATCCAGCACCCGGCCGAGCATGCTCATGCCCATCGGCAAACGACCGGTATCGGCCAAGGGCACCACCCGTGCTCCTGGCGCAATCCCGGCGACACTGCCCACTGGCATGAGGAAAATCTTGCTGCCGGAAAAGCCCATCACCTCAGCCTCAACTTCGACCGGATGAAAGCTGTCGTCGTTGATCACCAGGCAGCGGCTGCCCATGGCGGCGCGCAGGCCTTCGGCCTCAAGGGTCAGGCCGACCATGCGCAGCAGGCGGCCTTCGACCACCGGCTGTGCGGGCAACGACACCGCTGGCGCATAGCTGCTCAGGCGCTTGGCAAAGCTGGTGCGTCTAAGGCGCATCCGGCGCGTCCAGATCGATGTCCAGGTCCGCCGTAGCCGGGTGCAGCGACTGCTCATGCAACTGATCGAACAGCTGGCTCATGGCCTGGGTGATGCGGGTTTCGATGCTGGCATCGATCCGGCTGTGTTCGGTTTCAATGCGACAGCCACCCGGTTGCAGCGTGTCGTCTTCGACGATCCGCCAATGTTCGCCATGGCGTTCACGCAGGGCCTTGATCTGATCAAAGTCCTGGGGATTGATGAGCAGTCGGATATTCTCGGCGCCCATCGGCAACAGCTTCAGCCCCTCGCGCAGCACCTGCTCGATTTGCCGGGAATCGGTTTTCAATTCGCGCTGGATCACCTGCCGGGTGATGTGTTCGACCAGGCCGACCATGGCCTTTTCAAGTTGCTGGTCCTGCTCGGCCAGCGGCGCCAACAGGTTGCCCATCAAACGCTCAAGGCTTGCGACCTTGGCGCTCAAGGCCGTCTCGGCCTCCTGACGCACTTTAAGCTGAGTGCTGTGGAAGCCTTCCTTTTCACCCGTGGCAAAGCCTTCGTTCCAGGCTTCCTGGCGAATGCTCTCGAGTTCTTCGAGGGTCAGTGGCTGGACGTCCTCCAGCGGCACCTCCTCCATTTCCACCGGCGGCGCCTCAACCGGCTCGGGTTCCGGCTGCGGCTCAGGTTCGCAAGGCTCGCGCCACGGATCGAAGCTGGGCAACCCCCATACCTCGAAAGCACCCACATCCTTGGCGCGGATTACATCTGCCGGAGACTCGCCATTGCTCACTTAGATCATCTCTTCGCCGCCCTTCCCACCGAGAACGATTTCTCCGGCTTCGGCCATACGGCGGGCAATGGTGAGGATTTCTTTCTGCGCCGTTTCGACATCGCTGACGCGTACCGGCCCCTTGGCTTCGAGGTCATCGCGCAACAGTTCGGCCGCACGCTTGGACATGTTCTTGAAGATCTTTTCCTGAACGTTTTCGTCGGAACCCTTGAGGGCCAGCACCAGCACGTCCGAAGACACTTCGCGCAACAATGCCTGAATCCCGCGGTCGTCGACATCGGCCAGGTTGTTGAAGACAAACATGAGGTCTTCGATCTGGCCGGACAGGTCTTCGTCGACATCACGAATCGAGTCCATCAACTGACCTTCCATCGAGCTGTCGAGGAAGTTCATGATGTCGGCCGCTCGCTTGATCCCGCCCAAAGACGTGCGTGCGGCGTTGGAGTTGCCCGAGAACTGCTTTTCAAGAATCTGGTTCAGCTCTTTCAGCGCCGCCGGTTGCACCGTGTTGAGCGATGAAACCCGCAGGATGATGTCCAGCCGCGCTTTATGGTCAAAATGCCCCAGCACCTCGCCCGCCTGATCCGGGTCGAGGTAAGCCACCACAATGGCCTGGATTTGCGGGTGTTCGAAGCGAATTACATCCGCCACCGCTCGCGGCTCCATCCACTTCAGGCTGTCGAGGCCACTGGTATTGCCGCCCAGCAGAATGCGGTCGATCAGGCCATTGGCTTTGTCTTCGCCCAAGGCCTGAGTCAGCATTTTGCGGATATAACCGTCAGAACCCACGCCGAGGCTGGTCTGATCACCGACGATTTCGACGAACTCGCTCATCACCTGTTCAACTTGTTCGCGGTGCACGTTACGCATTTGCGCCATCGCCACACCCACCCGCTGGACTTCTTTGGGCCCCATGTGCCGCAGCACCTGGGCCGCATCGGTTTCACCCAGCGACAACAGCAAGATGGCGGCCTTGTCGACCCGACTCAGCTTGGCGTTAAGGGCAGCTCGGTTGTCACTCATCAGCGTTGATCCATTCTTTCACGACCTGAGCCACACGGCCCGGGTCTTCTGCTACCAGACTTTTGATCGCATTCAATTGAGCGTCATAGCCTTCGCTAGGGCTCGGCAACAGAATGCTTTGCGGGCCGCCGAGGCTGACGCGATCATTGGCCAGCTCGCTGTCGAAGCCGCTCATCGCCCCCAACTCGGCATCATTGCCAATCCCGGCTGCGTGTTTGTTGCGGCCCTGCCCGCTGATGTTGTTGAGCACCGGGCGCAACACGCCGAAAACCAGCACCAGGATGAACAGCACGCCCAGCACTTGCTTGACCACGCCCCAGAACCAGGGCTGGGAATAAAACGGGATATCGGCCACTACTTCAGCACGCTCCGGGGAGAACGGGACGTTGATCACGCTCACGCTGTCGCCGCGGCTGGCATCAAAGCCTACGGCGTCTTGCACCAGGCGGGTAAAGCGCGCCAATTGATCGGTGCTCCACGGCGCCCGAGTGACGTCGCCACTGGCCGGATCGACATTGAACTGATCGTCGATCACCACCGCCACCGACAGGCGATTGACGCGGCCCTGCTGCTGCTTGGTGTGGCTGATGGAGCGGTCCAGCTCGAAGTTGCGGGTCGACTGCGAACGTTTGTCCGCCGGGTACGGCGCCAGCATCGGCTGCCCCGTCGCCGGGTCCATGATTTGCTGACCGTTGGCATCGAGCAACGGCTGACCGGGCTGGATCATGCCGGCCGCTGCAGCGCCCTGACCGGCTTGCTGGGGTGCCGTGGCCGGGCCTGGCGGCTGATTGCTCAACGCCCCGGGCACACCTTGCGGACCATTGCTGGCCGTACGCTGCTCGGTGGTCGATTGCTC
The DNA here is from genome assembly GCF_900475285.1 of Pseudomonas taetrolens. Lineage (NCBI taxonomy): Bacteria > Pseudomonadati > Pseudomonadota > Gammaproteobacteria > Pseudomonadales > Pseudomonadaceae > Pseudomonas > Pseudomonas taetrolens. The sequence continues at coordinate 3,190,571 of NZ_LS483370.1, forward strand.
ACTGCGCAGGGCCGGTTGATCCGGGTTGAACTGCTCGGAGGTGGACTCCACCGCACTGAAGTCGACGTCGGCCGAGACTTCAGCCTTGTAGCGGTCATTGCCCAGCACCGGCTGCAAAATGTTGTGCACGCGCTGGGTCAGCATGCTTTCCATGCGGCGACTGTAGTCGAACTGCTTGCCGGCCATGGTCAGCCCGGAGTTTTCCGCCTGATCCGAGAGCAGGTTGCCTTTTTGGTCGACCACGGTGATCTGTGACTTGTTCAGCTCGGGCACGCTGGTCGCCACCAGATTGACGATGGCCAGCACCTGTCCCGGCTCTAGGGATCGCCCGGCGTACAGTTCAACCAGCACCGAAGCGCTTGGCCGACGTTCATCGCGCACGAACACCGAGCTTTTAGGGATCGCCAGATGAACCCGGGCACCCTTGACGTTATTCAGGCTGGAAATGGTCCGCGCCAGCTCGCCTTCCAGTCCACGGCGATAGCGCGTGGCTTCCATGAACTGGCTGGTACCCAGGCCCTGTTCTTTATCGAGGATTTCAAAGCCGATGTTGCTGTCGGTAGGCATCACCCCCGCTGCCGCCAGCTTGAGACGGGCACGCGCCACGTCATCGGCCTTGACCAGCAAGGCCCCGGAGTTTGGCTCAACGGTATAGGCGATATCCGACGCTGCCAGGGTCTCCATGACCTGCTTGGCATCCAGCCCGGCCAGGCTGCCGTACAGCGGCCGGTAATCAGGCTGTTGCGACCACAGCACCACGGCAAAGCCAATCGCCACGCTCGCGGCCAGGCCGACCATCAGACCGACCTGACGCAGCATGGTCATGTCGGCCAGATTATCGAGGAAGGTCAGGCCGAACAGCGGTTTGCCGCCGGGGCCCGGAGTGGCCGGAACGTTATCCGGAAGTGCATCTGCCATGACTTGATATCGTCCTTAAACCGGCATCTGCATGATGTCCTGATACGCCTGAACCAGTTTGTTACGCACTTGGGTCAATGCCTGGAAGGACACGCTGGCTTTTTGCGACGCAATCATCACATCCGTCAGATCAACGCCGGTTTTACCGACTTCAAAAGCCGTCGACAGCTGGGACGATGCCTGCTGCGTTTCGCTGACCTTGTTGATCGCGTTGCCGAGCATGTCGGAGAAACTGCCGGCCCCCGTTTGCGGGACTTGCACAGCCGACTTCGGCTGGGCCATCGCGTCCATTTGCATGGCCCGCATGTCCAACATCAATCGATTAAATTCAATACCTTGGCTCATGGACAACCGCCTCCGACAACACGCATTTTTTTGACACTTTCACGACATTGGAAGTGGTGTAGCAACAAGGGTGCCAGCTCTTTGTCACAGTATCCGAATAAACGTTACCAATCGTCGCAGGCTGTAAAATCAAACGCCTCCCTGTAGCCACTGCCGAGGCACGAAGGCTGCGACCGGCGCGGCAAGACATCCTGACGAAGCCCTCACACATTCAGGCCCTTCGGTAGGTCAGCGATGGCGCGCGCACTCAGGTCGCCGCAAACAAATACGCCTCGACATCCATCCCCGCATCGCGCATTTGCGCCAGCTTGTAACGTAAGGTGCGCGGGCTGATGCCCAGGCGTTCGGAGGCTTCCTTGCGCCGCCCGCGCTCGGCACGCAAGGTGTCGATAATCATCTGGAATTCCCGGCGGCGCAGGTCATCGCCCAAGCCTCCCGTCGGTTCTTCCACGGGCGCCATTGCCATCTCCGGCAAAGGCGCGCAGGTCACCGGCCCGGCGAGGCAAAAGTCTGCCGCTTCGATCAACCCGCCCTGTTGCAGGATCAGCGCCCTCTGGATCGCGTTATCCAGCTCACGCACGTTGCCCGGCCACGGATACCCCATCAGGCACGCTTTGGCGCGGGGCGAAAAACGCACCGTTGTGTGTTTCATTTTGCTGATGTACTTGGCCAGCAAGCGCTCGGCCAGCGGCACGATGTCGGCGGTACGCTCGCGCAAAGGACGCCAGGCCAGCGGAAACACCGAAAGCCGGTAGTAGAGATCTTCCCTGAAGCGCCCCGCCGCCACCTCGCCCGCCAGATCGCGGTTGGTGGTGGCAACCACGCGAATATCCAGCACGATCGGTTTACGCCCGCCCACACGCTCGACTTCACGCTCTTGCAACACGCGCAACAGCTTGGCCTGCAACCCCAGGGGCATCTCGGAAATTTCATCGAGCAACAGGGTGCCGCCATCCGCCTGCTCAAACTTGCCGGCCTGGGCTGCAATGGCCCCGGTAAACGAGCCTTTTTCATGGCCGAACAAAGTGGCTTCCAGCATGTTGTCCGGGATCGCCGCACAGTTTATCGCTACAAACGGTCGATCAACCCGATGGGAATGCTGATGAATGTAGCGTGCCAGCACTTCCTTGCCGGTTCCGGACTCACCGGAAATCAGCACCGTCGAGTCGCTGCGGGCCACCCGCGCTGCCAATTCCAGCAGTTGCGCACTGGCCGGTTCAACGGCCACCGGACCTTCGCTGTCGGCAACGCCGAGGCTGCCGAGCGCATGACGGGCCACCAGGTCCAGCAAGGCCTTGGGCTCAAACGGCTTGACCAGATAGTCCACTGCGCCCTGGCGCATGGCATCCACGGCACGCTCGACGGCGCCATGGGCAGTCATCAGCAACACCGGTAATTGCGGCTGGCTTGCACGCAACCGGGCAAGCAACTGATGGCCGTCCATGCCCGGCATATTGACGTCGCTGACCACCAGGCTGAACGACTCGGTCGCAACAGCCGCCAGCGCCTCTTCAGCCGACGCCACAGCACGAAAACCATGCCCCGCCAATAACAGGGTGTCAGCCAGGGCTTCGCGCAGGGCGCGATCGTCCTCCACCAGCAACACGTTGATGTTCATCACCATCAGTTTGTCTCCAGTGTGTGCGGTATCAGCGGCAAGCTGAGCAAGGCACACGTACCGCGCCCCAGGCGCGACTGTAGTTTCAGCTCGCCCTGGTGCGCTCGCACCACCGCGTTGACCACCGCCAGACCCAGGCCGGTGCCCGTGGCCTTGGTGGTAAAGAAAGGCTCACCCACGCGCGCCAGTACCTTGGGTTCAATCCCGCCGGCACTGTCGCTCACACACAACCGCAAGCTGTGATCGCGGGCATACAGATGCACCTTGAGCCGCACGTTCGCGGCGCCCGCCTGCAGCGCGTTTTCAATCAGGTTGAGCAGCGCCCCCACCAGTGTGTCCCGATTGCACAGCACCTGCCCGCCGTGCACATCGCACTGCCAGCGCAGCGAGACGCCCTCAACATGGGGCTGGGCAGCGGCCTGAAGGGCCTGCATCAACGCTTTGGGGCTGACCCGATCCGTCAGCGGCAGCTCGCCGCGGGCGAACACCAGCATGTCGCGCACCTGATGTTCCAGTTCGTGCAGGCGCTCCTTGAGGCGCCCGGCAAACCGCTGCTGGGTTTCCACCGGCAGTGCTTGCTCGGTCAAATGGCTGGCATAAATCAAGGCCGCCGACAGCGGCGTACGAATCTGATGCGCCAGGGAGGCGACCATGCGCCCCAAAGAAGACAGCCGCTCATGCCGGGCCAACTGGTCTTGCAAGCGCCGGGTTTCTGTCAGGTCATTAAGCACCACCAATTGCCCGGGCTCGGCGTCCAGCGAGCGCGTGGTGATCGACAACCGTCGACCGTCCTTGAGGGACACTTCGTGACCATCGTCTTCACGGGGTGCAAAACAGCGGGCAATCACATGCCGCCACAGCTCACCTTCCAAGGGCAGCCCCAGCAACTCACCGGCCGCCGGATTGGCTTCGCGGACACGGCCACGGTCATCAATCACCACCACCCCGCCTGGCAACAGATCCAGCAGATGCTGCAGACGATTGGCGAGTCGCTCCTTCTCGGCCAGCTCGGCCATGCGCTGGGCACTGACCAGCGCCAGCTCGCCCTTGAGCTCAGTGACCCGGGCTTCAAGCAGGCTGTAGGAGTCACTCAATTGAGTGGACATTTGATTGAACAGCGAGAACGCCTGCTCAAGCCCTTCGCGGCTGGTCGGCTGCGCTGCGAGTGCAGTGGCTTGCCCTGCAAGATCAGGAATCGAGGACCGGTGGGCGGCATGAGGCATGAGGTGTTCTCGCGTGGCTGACCGTCATAAAACGGTTCGTTAGCCCTGACGAAGCAATACCCGTGCCCACATCGAATGAATCAGCTGGACGCGCGCTATGCACAGCTCAAAATGCAGCCACCGGGAAGCGCAGCGAGGCTGCGATCGGCCGCAAAGCCGGATAATACGGTGGGGGCAGGCCCGCCCTCGCGGACAGGTTTGGCGACTGCTGCGCAATCGGTCGCAGCCTTGCTGCACTCGGCAGCGGCTACGGGGAAACAGCCAGGCGTCAATCTTCTGCCTGGTCGTCCCCTTCACGACGGCTCATGCCGTACTTGCGCATTTTTTCAACCAGCGTAGTACGCCGGATGCGCAGACGCTCAGCGGCACGCGCCACGATGCCATTGGCATCGTCCAGCGCCTGCTGAATCAGCACTTGCTCCAGACCGGCGAGGTAATCCTTGAGGTCCAGGCCTTCGGGCGGCAGCATCGCCGTGGCCGTGAAATCGGGGGCATTGTTGATCGCTGCACGCTCTTCCAGGTCGCAACGCAGGTTCTCGACCATCTGCTCGTCTTCGTCGTCGACGTAGCGGAATTTCTTCGGCAGTTCGGCGATACCAATCACTCCATACGGATGCATGATTGCCATGCGCTCGACCAGATTGGCCAGCTCCCGGACATTCCCCGGCCACCCGTGACTGCACAGCGACATGATGGCGCCGGAATTGAAGCGGATCGAGCCGCGTTTTTCGTGCTCCATGCGCGAGATCAACTCGTTCATCAGCAACGGAATGTCTTCGACCCGCTCGCGCAAGGGGGCCATTTCGATCGGGAACACGTTGAGGCGGTAGTACAAGTCTTCGCGAAAGGCGCCGACCTCAATCATGCTTTCGAGGTTTTTGTGAGTCGCGGCAATGATCCGCACGTCCGCGCTTTGGGTCTTGTTGCTGCCCACCCGCTCAAACGTCCGCTCCTGCAACACCCGCAGCAGCTTGACCTGCATCGGCAACGGCATGTCACCGATCTCATCGAGGAACAGCGTACCGCCGTTGGCCAACTCAAAACGCCCGGCGCGGCTGGTGATTGCTCCGGTGAAGGCGCCCTTCTCATGGCCGAACAGCTCACTCTCAAGCAGTTCGGCAGGAATCGCCCCACAGTTAACCGGCACAAAGGGCGCATCGCGGCGCTTGGAATGGTAATGCAGGTTACGGGCGACCACTTCCTTGCCAGTCCCGGACTCACCGAGGATCAGCACGCTGGCCTCGGTGTCGGCCACTTGCTGCATCATTTGCCGCACGTGCTGAATCGCACGGCTGGTGCCCACCAGGCTGCGGAATAAATTGGGTTCACGATGCCGGCCACGCACACGGGCATGATCGTACATCTCGCGATAAACCTGCGCACGGTGCAGGGAATCAAGCAATTTGCTGTAGCTGGGAGGCATTTCGAGGGTGGACAGCACCCGGCGGCGCTGATCTTCAGGCAGGTCGACCGAAGAAATTTCACCTAAAAGCATGATGGGCAGGAACTCATCCCATGCAGCGAGTGTCTTAAGCAGTCCTGATACGCCGCCAGCGATGCTGACGTCGCCGACCAGGACACAAAGCACTTCACGACTCGACGACAGAGCGCTCACCGCCTGTTCCCAGTCGTGGCTAGGGCTGGCTAAATTTTCTTCACCCAGAAAATTTAAAATCACCGCCAAATCGTGGCGGCGAGCGCTATCGTCATCGATTAGCAGAATTTTGGTTTCACGCCACATGCAATAGCAACTTCCCTAGTCAACTCAATGCCCTGGCCAAGCAGGACATATTCGTCGCCCTGACCCGATGGATATCCAAGACGACTAAAAAACAAAATAACGCGCTAGTTAAGTCAAAAAACCGTGCATAGTCAAATTTATGGCGCTTTAAACGCGATTAACCACATCTTTTTTAGGCCTTAACCAAAGAGATGGTAAACCTTTGAAGCATTTTTTGCTTGATTGATCTGCCCCATTTGCTCAACGAGCAATTGCCGCTCATCCGTCGCCGCCTCCAGCAGCATGCGATACACCACCAACAACCCTTCCAGGTTCTCGCGCAACACCGCCTCATCCAGCGGTGCTTCATCCAGTACGCTCTCGACACATACCCGACACGCCGAGTCCAGCTCACCGATCGCATCCCAATTACGCTCGGCCAGAGCATCAATCAGCGCTACGCGGGTTTCTTGAATTCGTTGCAATTGACTCATGGCGCACTCCTCAAACCTGCGGGGTTTATTCAGCTGCGATCGCATCCCAACCACTTTTCACAGTGATCAGCAGACGAGCCACTTCGTCGATGATTTCAGGGTCGTTTTGCGCGTTGGCCAGGGTCAGGCGGACGGCCATGTATTCGTACAGGCTGTCGAGCTGCTGCAAGGCGGCCTTGTCGTCGGTCTTCTCTTCATCCAGGCCCTGACGCAGACCGGTAATGATGTCGATGGCCTTGGTAATAAACAGTGCTTTCTGCGCAACATCACCACGGCTCATTGCACCCTTGGCCTGCGCCATGCGATCCAGACCGCCTTCCATCAGCATCTGAATCAAACGATGGGGGCTGGCTTCGGAGATTTGGGCGTGGGAATTGACCTTCTGATACTGACGAAGGGCGCGCATCGGGTTCATGTTTCTACCTCATTACAGATGACAGGCAAAATGACTGGGACATGCTTTATATGTCGACCCAGGGGCGCAAAACTTTAGCCACCCGAGCGCCTCACATCAGTCTTTTTTAGGGTTATTCAACGAGTTGAGCGTGGTCATGATGCTGGAGCTGCTGGCGTTCATCTTCGCGATCAAGGTGTCCATCGCCGTGTATTTGGCGCTGAGGGTGTCTTTAAGGGCGTCCATGCGCCGATCCAGGTCTGCCTGTTGCGTCGTCAGGTCCGTCAGTTTGGTATTCAAGTCAGTGGCGCGGGACGCCAGCAACCCAGAACTTCCGACATAGCTTTCGGTGGCCTTGGTCATTCGTGCCACCAGGCCTGTGTCGCCAGTAAACACCTTGGCAATCTCGGTGGGGCCATTGGCGGTCTCCACCGCAGCCTTCCACTTGGTGTCATCCAGCGTCAGCAGCCCGGTTTTCTGGTCAGTGCTGATTCCCATCTGCGACAGGTTGCCGACACTCGACGAACCAGTGTTTTGCAGCAACTCGTTGCGGATACCGTTGACCAGTTGGCGCATTGACGCATCGCCCGTCAGCGCGCCCGAGGTGGTGGTCGACGCATCGCCGGTGGCCGTGACTTTGGTCTGGGTGTTGATACTGGTCAACAGCGCGTTGTACGCCGTGATGAACGACTGAACCGAGGTTTTCAGGGTGGTGGTGTTGGACGCCACGGTAATGGTGGATGCCTTGGTGTCAATCAACTCCAGGCTCACGCCGCTGATGGCCGCCGTCACTTTATTGCTCTTCGACTCCATGGCAATGCCATCAATCGTGTATTCGGCGTTCACCGGCGGCTTGCCGGCGTCATAACCGATCGCCAGCTCCGAATCGCCACTGATGGTAATGTCGGTGCCTTTGCCTGTGGTCTGCGAGCTGATCACCAGCCGCGAGCCATTGGCGTCGCTCAGGACGTTGGCGCTGATACCCTTGGATTGCAACTGCGTGTTGATTGCGTCGCGGGTCTGCTGCATGGTCGCCCCCGCCGGAATCGTGACATCGTAATTGTCACCAGACTGCGAGAGGGTCAGGGTTGCAGCCGCTTCGCTGGTGTTCACAACCGCCGAAGGGCCACCCGCGAACATCTTGCTGGTGATTTTCGACGCAGTCGCCAACTGAGTGACGTCCAGCGCATAGGTGCCGCTGGACGCTTTGTCATCGATGGTGACTTTGGAAATTTTTTCGTCAGACGACGATGCGGCCAGACCATTGAAGCTGGACGCGTTATCGAGCTTGGCAATCGCTGTACGGTAGGCCTCAAGCGCAACCTTGACCGTACCCACCGCCGACAATTGAGTCGTGGTGACGGTTTGCTGCTTGGTAATCTGGCTTTGCTTGGGCGCTTTTTCCGCATCAACCAGGGCTTTTACAATACCGACCGTGTCGAAACCCGAGCCGACCCCCGTAATGGTTGAACTTGCCATCTGTATTCTCCTTATCCGGTGGCTGGCGCTTTATTGGCGAAGCGTGCCGAAGCCACAGAGTGCTTCACATTTCATGCCACCTTCAAACGCCAAAACCTGAAAAAACAAAAGGGCACGTAAACGCGCCCTTCTGTTTTCAACCAAGCGCTGAAATTACTGAAGCAGTTTCATCACAGCGGATGGCAGCTGGTTAGCCTGGGACAGGATCGCAGTGGACGCCTGCTGCAGGGTTTGTTGTTTGGTCAGCTCAGCAGCTTCGGAAGCGAAGTCAGTGTCCTGAACCCGACCCAGTGCCGCGGTGGAGTTCTCGGAAATGCTCTGCAGGTTGGCCACGGTGCTGGTGAAACGGTTTTGAACAGCACCCAGAGCCGAACGCTGGGTGTCGATCTGCGAGATCGCATCAGCCAGCGCCTGGACAGTACGCTGCGAATCTTCTGCACTCAGAATGCTCAGGTCGGAAACGGTGGTTTCCTGCTTGATGGCAGTGGTCGATGCCGGAGCAGCCGTCAGACCCAATGCCGCCAGGCCCGTACCCGCACTGCCGTCTGCAATGTTGATGTTTTTAGTGGAGAACAGGCTCAGGCTGCCATCATCTTTCAGGCTGGCGGTGACGCCGGTGCTTGCACTGTTGATCGACGAAACAACATCGGCCATGGTCGAACCGGCGGTGAACTTGACTTCAGTACCGTTCAGGCTGATCGACGTTGCGTTTTCCAGTTTGGCCGGAGTCGTCCCCGACGCTAGGCCCAGCGCGGCCAGAGAACCACCCGTGCCGTTGGCCAGCTTGATGTCGCTGCCATCAGCGGTCGCCAATTGCAGACGGCCATCTGTCGACAAGGTCGCACTCACACCCGTCGCCCCACCTGGGTTGGCAGCGGTGTTAGCGGTGTTGATGGCATCCATGACGTCAGCCATGCTGTCACCGGCGGCAAACACCACATCCTTATCGTTGATCTTGATGGTCGTTGCGGCAACCAGTGCGCCTGGCGTGCCTGGAACGGCTGGTGTACCGGCCGAACCTGCAACTTCAGTGCTGACGCCAAGACCAGAGTTATCTGTCGGGTCAATGGTGATCGTAGCGGCAGAAGTCAGAACGAGCGCATCACCTGCCGTGTTCAAGGTCGCCTTAACATCGCCAACAGCTGCGAGGTTGATGGCATCCGCGGCGTCTTGAATCGTGGCGCCATCGGCGATTGTTACGGCTGTGCCGTTAATGTTCAACGTGCCGTCAGCACCCGCTGGCGCAACATACGCAGCACCTGTACGAACAAAATCAGTCGCAGGAACAGCTGGAGTACCCGCAGTACCGCCCGGCAAGGTCACAGCACTGCCCGTTACCGAAGCCTTCAACTGACTGGTCGCCGAACCCGCGACGCTTGCCTCGCTGAAAGAGCCTTTCAAACCGGTAGCGCTGATGTCGTTCATGCCGAACGAGATGGTCTGGTTGGCGTCGGAACCGATCTGGAAGGATTGGTTCTGGAACGAGCCGTCCAGCAGGTTACGACCACCGAAAGTGGTGGTTTGGGCGATACGGGTCAGTTCACCGGTTTTCGCCGTGAATTCTTGTTGCAGGGACGCACGGTCTTCGGCGCTTTTATCACCGTTCGCGGACTGCAGGGCCAGTTCACGCAAACGTTGCAGAATATTGGTCGACTCTTGCATCGCGCCTTCGGCGGTCTGGGCAATCGAGGTGCCGTTGTTGGCGTTGGCGATGGCCACTGTCATGCCTTTAACCTGAGAGGTCAGACGGTTGGCGATTTGCATGCCGGCGGCGTCGTCTTTGGCGCTGTTGATTTTCAGGCCGGAAGACAGACGGGTCATCGAGGTGCTCAGAGCATCGCCGGCTTTGTTCAGGTTCTTCTGAACGGTCTGGGACGTGACGTTAGTGTTTACTGATAAAGCCATGACGAAATCCTCATTGGATGAATACTGCGGCTTCCGGCCCTGGCAACCGCCGGGTGTGGCCTAGAGAACCTTCGTAATAGTTATCGTCGTGAATGCAGGTTGCTTGAGGGATTTTTTGAATTTTTTTACTGGCGGCGTGCCATCCCTTTTATTTCAGGGGGTTAGCGACACCTGAAGCGACAAAAATCCCCGTAGGAGCGAGCTTGCTCGCGATGGAATCACCGCGCTAAGTCAGGCATACCGCGTCGACCGGATCGCGAGCACGCTCAACGCCTGCAAAGAACAGAGGGGATGAATGCAAAACGCCCATGGCTTTGAGGCCACGGGCGCGGGGTGTTTCGACGAGCAGCTTAAGGGCGATAGATAATCGCCGAGCCCCACGACAGGCCTACGCCGAAACCGCTGAGGGCTACGCGTGTCCAGGTGGCGTCCATCACGTGCTTTTCCAGCAGCAGCGGAATGCTCGAAGACACGGTGTTACCGGTCTCGACCATGTCCTTGATGAACTTCTCCGGTTCGCCTTCAAAGCGACGGGCCACGGCATCGACAATCGCCGCACTGCCCTGATGGATGCAGAAAGCATCGATGTCGGCAGACGTCAGGTCGGACTCTTGCAGCAGCTCATTCAAGTGCGCCGGCACTTTGAGCAGCGCGAAGTTGAACACCTGACGGCCATTCATGAAGAACACGCCATCGCTGACTTTCAAGTGCGGAGCACCCGAACCGTCTGTGCCGAACTTGGCCTTGCCCAGCTGCCAGGGCGCATCTTCGCCCATCCAGGTGGCAGTAGCAGCATCGCCAAAGAGCATGGTGGTGTTGCGGTCTTCGGGATCGACGATTTTCGAATACGGGTCAGCGGTCACCAGCAGGCCGTTTTTCAGACCGGCCGCTTCCATGAAGCCCTTCATCGCGTAGATGCCGTAGACATAACCCGAGCACCCCAGGGAAATATCGAACGCAGCGACGTGGGTCGGCAGGCCGAGCTTGTCCTGAACGATGGCGGCCGTGTGCGGCAGGCCTTCGGCGTCGCCGTTTTGCGTGACAACGATCAGCGCATCGATGGATTCGCGATTGAGCTGCGGATTGTTGGCGAACAGCGCGTTAACCGCTTCGACACACAGGTCCGAGGTTTCCTGGTCAGCATCTTTACGCGGCAGGAATGCCGAGCCAATCTTGCCCAGAATGAATTCTTCGTCCTTGGAGAACTTCGCGCCTTGCGCGTAGTTGTCTACACCGCTTGCTGGCACGTAACTGGCGATGCTTTTAATGCCAATCATTGTGGCTTCCCAATACTGAATAGCTGGAGATCACCCGCTCTCACAATCGAGGGGCGTTGACAATAAAAGGGCTTCGTCGCGAAAAAATTCGGCGAAGTGGGCACCCGAATAGACACAAAATAGCCTGAAAAAGGCCCGGCGCCCGCCCATAGGTTTCACACGATACAGTGAAGATGCGCGTTATGACTCGCAAGTCACTCAATTTTGTGCGCTTTTATACAAAAGATTTCAAGGATTACCGCGGATAAACACTGTCGAAACGCTGCTGCCCGCCAAGCCTCGCAGCCTTCGTGCCTCGGCAGCGGCTACAGGATCACCCAAAACCTGTAGCCGCTGTCGCAGGCTGCGAAAAGGCCCGAAGGGGCTTCAAGATTTCAGGATCACCCGAGACCCGTAGCAGCGGTCGAGCGAAGCGAGGCCGTAGGGATAGGCCCCCCAGGCTTTACGACGGCTGCGCCGCCGGACGCGGCCTCGTTCTACTCGTCCGCTGCTACAGGATCACCCAACCTGTAGCCGCTGCCACAGACTGCGAAAAGGCCCGAAGGGGCTTCAAGATTTCAGGATCACCCGAGACCCGTAGCAGCGGTCGAGCGAAGCGAGGCCGCGTCCGGGTTTGATCTTGCCTTTGATCCATCCGCCCCCTTTCGGGAGGCCGTACGCAAGGATAGGTCCGCCAGGCTTTACGACGGCTACGCCGCCGGACGCGGCCTCGTTCTACTCGTCCGCTGCTACAGATTACGCGCTGGATCATCTCTGTAGCCGCTGGAGAGGGTGCCGGCAAAGCCTGCGCAGTTACAACTGGTTGAACAGGCTCAGTTGGGAGATTTTCACGAAAGCCAACTGCGAGGCTTCGAGCATGGCTTTCTGGAAAGCCAGATCAATGGATGCACCGGCCAGGTCGGTATTGCCAATGGCTGCCGTGGTGGAGTTATTGGCCAGGCCCATGCTGATGTTTTCTTCGTTCTGAATGTCCACCGCGTTCAAGCGCGCACCGATCGACCCCCGTGCGCTGTCGACGCCTGCGCTGGCGTTTTTCAGGTTACCGATCGCCGAGTTGATCGCATCCCTTTGGGCTTGCTGGGCCTGCGGGTCCTTGTCGATGGGAATGACCAGCGCCTGACGCAACTGGCTCAAGGTATCCAGCGCACTCTGGCTCTGATGATTGTTGCGATTGACCACGAACTGGTCGCCCGCCGCCCGCGCCCCGGAGAAGCTGAAGGTAACGCCCATGGCGCTGAGTGAATCACCGTTCATGCTGCCAGCGGCAATCGACTTGCTGCTGGCCGTCAGTGGCTGGGCGTAGACCTCGTACTCGGTCTCGCTGGTGAACTTGATCACCGCGCCGTTGCTCGGAAAGCTGTCGCGGTACGCATCGGCAGCGCCCGCGTCCACCTTGTCGATCGTGGTACCGGTAATCTGCGCCGTCGAGTCGTTGCTCGGGGTCCGCGAAGCACTGAACGAATCAGGCCTGGCCTCAAGGCTGAACACGCGCCCGGCCACTGCCGCATCCCGCTCTGCCGCCGGCACATCCTTGAGATCAAGGTTTATGTCGAACGAGACCCCGTTCAGACTGATGCTCTGCCCGCCTGCTTTATCCGGATCCAGCACGCCATTGCCCGGTACCTGCGAGGTCACATCCTTGCCCGTGGCATCGGTCAACGTGTATTGGGTGCTACTGGTGAATTCAAGTGTGTAAGGCTGGCCTTGGGCAAAGCTCTGGTTGAACACCGGGCTTGAGGTAATCAGGCCCGCCGACACGGAGACCTTGCCATCGTTGACCGATGGCGGCTGCAGTGTGGCCTGGGTGCGCCCGGTATTGACCGAGCCTTCCATGATGCTTTTGGCCGTGTCGGTGCTGGCCATGGACAAGGTGTCCGAAATCTTGAGGTTGAGCTGGGTATCATCGCCCTGATAGCTGTAAGTGCCATCATTGTTTCGGGTATAGGGCGGGGTGTCGGTTTTGGAGCCGGAGAACATGTAGTTGCCCGCGGCGTCCTTGCTGTTGAGCAGGCCGAAGACCTGGTCTTCGATACTGCCCAGCTCGTTGGCGATCGCGCCGCGGTCGGCGTCGCTGATCGCGCCCCCGGCCCGCAGCGCCAGCTCACTGGCCTTTTGCAGCGCAATGTTGATGCTGTCGAGTACGATTTCCTGGCTGCCCAGCGACGACTTGATGCTGTTCATGTTGGCCGTGTATTGGCCCAGCATGTCTTTTTGCTGCTGCAATTGCAGCAAGCGGGCCGCGCCCACCGGATCATCTGCCGCGGTCTGGATCCGCACGCCGGAGTCGATCTGTTGCTGGGTCTTGATCACCGACGAGAAATTGTTCTGGTAAGTGGCGCTGGTCGACTCAAAAAACTGGGACGTGGAAATGCGCATCGTCGAGGGCTCCCTTAAAGGCTGTTGATCAGCGTGCTGAAGGTTTCTTGCGCCGCTTTGATAATTTGCGACGATGCCGTGTAGTACTGCTGGAACTTGACCAGGTTGGATGCTTCTTCGTCCAGGTTGACCTGGGATACCGAGCCGCGCACTTCCTTGGCGTACGCCAGTGCCGCGCTGTTGGCCGTGCCGTCGACCGCAGCCTGACTGGCCTTGCCACCGACTTTGGAGACCAGTTGACTGTACGAGGCGGCCAGGCTGGAGCCGCCTCCCCCGTCACTCACACCAACGGTTTTCTTCGTTTGCAGCTCCAGCAATTGGTTGGCATTGCTGTTGTCCGCCTTGCCGTCCTTGTTGAACTTGATGTCGAAACTATCGCCTTTGGCGGGCGAACCGCTGATCGTGGCCCCGAAAGCGACATCCGTGGTGGTGCCGTCCGCGTTAGTGACAGGCACCTTGACCTTGATTTCGTTGTCCTGGCCCGGCACATAGGTACCGCTGCTGATGTTTTCGCCTTTTTCGTTCAGCACCCGGTAGCCATGGGTGCCATCTGCGTTAGCGCCATCAAAGACCACACGCACCGGCATCGCGGCCTCGACCTGCGCCTGCCCCAGATTGCTGCCACTGTAAATATCCAGTGCCGATGACAGGTTCAGGCCGCTGATGGCGCCGGTGCCCGTGTTGGAGCCGCCCTTACCTGCCACCAGAGGACCAGCAAATGCCAGTTTGCTGGCATCGGTCATCTGCACGCCAATAGTGCTCGCGCCGTTGCGGGTGGGGCTGACCTTGAACGTATCGCCCGACGCAACCGGGCCACCCTTGAGATCGAGACTGAACCCGTCGATGACGGCGGCCGGTTTGCGGGTGAGATCGAACGGACCCAGCGTGGTGCCATCAGAGCGCTTGACTGTGTAGTCCTTGTCGCTGCTGAACGTCACCTGATAATCATAAGTCGTGAGTTTGCCGCTGTCGGTAATGCTCACGTTCAGGTTGCCCGAGCCCTTGCTGTTGCCCGTGGCTGCCAAACTGCGCTGGCTGATGGCCTGTTCGCTGTTGATGCTGTTAAACAGCGACGAGCCGAACTCGCCATTGGCGTCCAGGCCCTGGCCCAACTGCTGGTTGATCGCATCAGCAACCACAATCGCAGTGCGCCCCAGATCATTCATCGCCGGCGCCAGCACCTCATCGCGGTAACGCAGCAAGCCGCCAATCTTGCCGCCGCTGATCACCGAGCTCACGTCCATGCTGGACTGCGCGTAGTTGACCTGAATGCTGTATTGGCTTTTGTCGACCTTGCCCGGCACCGCCGACAGCGTGCTGGCGGTACCGCCCAGCACCAGCGACTGGCCAGTGCCCAGCGAGATATCGAACACGTTGTCATGTTCCTGGACGGTGACCCCCACCAGTTCATTGAGCGTGCGTACCGCTTCGTTGCGCGCATCCAGCAAGTTGTTCGGTGTATTGCCGGCGGTGGTCGCATGGGCAATCTGCTGGTTCAGCGAGGCAATGGTGGCCGTGTGCTGATTAACCATTGAGGTCAGGGTGTCCAGCTGGCTGTTGATGCCTTCGTTTTGCTGGTTGAGCTGGGTCGAGATCGAATTGAAGCGGTTGCTCAGGGTTTGCGCATGGGTGAGCAGCAACTGGCGGGCCGATATGTCACCGGGCGCCCCGGCAGCGGTTTGCAATGAGGCGAAGAAGCTGCCGAGCGCGGCCGAGACACCGGTGCTTTTATCCGACAGCAACTTGTCGATGGAGCCAATCTGGTCGAGATAGGCCTGGGCGTCACCATTGAGCGAAGTAGTGGTTTGCAACTGGGCGTCGAGGTAAGCGTTATAGACCCGGCGCACGTCAGCCAGCGTGGTGCCGGTGCCAATGAACACGCCGCCCGCCTGTTGCGAGGCGGCACTGCCCTGCACGATTTGCTGACGTGAATAGCCCGAGGTATTGGCGTTGGCGATGTTATTGCCGACAGTCGCCAATGCGCCTTGACTGGCGTTCAGCCCCGACATCCCGATGTTGATCAAACTCGCCATGGTTCAAACCTTATAAATTCGTGAGAGAACCCGTCGAGGCGTAGCTCTGGTAGGTCTTCATTTGCTTGGCAATCTGCGAAATCTTGCTGGCGTATTCAGGGTCGGTTGCATAACCGGCCTTCTGCAATTCGCGTATGAACTGCTCCGGCTTATCGGCCGAATTCAACACTTCTTTATAACGATTGTTGCTCTGCAACAGCGTGACCAGATCATGGAAGCTGTCTTGGTAGGAATCGTAGGAACGGAAGTTCGCCGTCTCCTTGACCATCTGCCCGCCCTTGAACTCACTGGTGATGGCCCGCGCCTGTGCGCCCTGCCAACTGCCGGTAGCCTTGATGCCAAACAGGTTGTGACTGCTGCTGCCGTCTTGTTGGCGCATGACTGACTTGCCCCAGCCGGTTTCCAGTGCAGCCTGGGCCACCAGGTACAGCGGGTCGACGCCAATGCGGGCGGCGGCCTGTTGCGCCATCGGCAGCATGCTGGCGACAAATGTATCCGGTGAGTTGAAGGCTTGCCTGGCCGGAGCCAAGGGCGGCTGCGCCACGGCGCGGCCATACACCTGCATCCGCCCTGAAGCGCCGGCTGCGCTGAGCATCGGCTGGCCGCCGCCCTTGAGCACCGCCTCCATCCCGGGCGAAGTACGGCCCGGCACAGCGCCGGCATTGAGGGTGGCGATCGCCGGGTCGGCCGACGGCACGATCCCGGCCAGCAACCGGTCGGTCAGCTTGTTGGGCAACGACAGGCGCCGCTGGTTGAGCAATGCTCGGTCATTGGCATGTCCTCCCTCGCCCGGCGCGACCGCGACCCGGGAGGCCCACAACGGTCGCTGACCATTGGAGCGCACAAACGGGCTGTCGCTCGGGCTGACGGCAGGTGCCGCTGTTGCGGGTTGCGTGACCAGTCCGGTGTTGGGCACGGCGTCTTGCGGGGCTGTCGGTTTGTGCTTGGCCATCTGGCGCATCAGTACATCCGCCAGGCCTATGCCACCACCCTGACGGGACAAGGTCACCGACAGCTGCTGATCGTACATTTCCTGATACTGCTTGGCGGCCGGCGTGTTGAGCGGATTGTCCTTGCCCAGCACTTCGTTCGCCGAGCGCATGGACTTGAGCATTTCGTTCAGGAACAGCGACTCGAACTCCTGCGCCACCTTGCGCATGTTGCCGTCGCTTTCGCGATCACCGACCTTCAGATTGTTCAGCCGGTTCAGGTCGCTGAACGCACCCGAATCGCTGCCGCTGACCACACCGCTCTTACGCATATCCATAATGCCGGCCTCAGATCACGATCAGGTCGGCTTGCAGGGCGCCGGCCTGCTTGAGCGCTTCCAGAATCGCCATCAGGTCCCCCGGCGCCGCGCCAACCTGATTCACCGCACGAACGATTTCGTCGAGGGTGGTGCCCGGGCCGAACTTGAACATGGGCTTGGCTTCCTGTTGGGCATTGACCCGCGAACGCGGGACCACGGCGGTCTCGCCGTTGGACAGCGGGCCCGGCTGACTGACAATCGGGTCTTCGGTGATGGTCACGGTCAGGCTGCCGTGGGTCACGGCCGCCGGGGAAACCTTGACGTTTTGCCCGATCACGATAGTGCCGGTGCGCGAATTGATAATGACCTTGGCCACCGCCTGCCCCGGATCGACCTCCAGGTTTTCCAGGATCGACAGGTAATCGACGCGCTGGCTTGGGTCCAACGGCGCCGTGACCCGGACCGAGCCGCCATCAATGGCCTGGGCCACGCCCGGGCCGAGCAAATCGTTGATCTTGTCCACCACCCGCTTGGCGGTGGTGAAGTCCGAACGGTTGAGGTTCAGGGTCAAGCTGTTGCCCTGGTTGAAACCACTGGGTACCGCGCGCTCAACCGAAGCACCGCCCGGAATCCGCCCGGCCGACGGTACGTTGACAGTAATTTTCGAGCCGTCCCGACCTTCGGCGTCAAAACCGCCCACCACCAGGTTGCCCTGGGCAATGGCATAGACGTTGCCATCAATGCCTTTGAGCGGGGTCAGCAACAGGGTGCCGCCGCGCAGGCTTTTGGAGTTGCCGATGGAGGACACGGTGATATCAACCACCTGCCCCGGCTTGGCAAAGGCCGGCAAGTCGGCACTGATCGAGACCGCGGCGACGTTCTTCAATTGCACGTTGCCCGAGCCCGGCGGCACCTTGATCCCGAACTGCGACAGCATGTTATTGAATGTCTGCAAGGTGAACGGGGTTTGCGTGGTCTGGTCGCCCGTGCCGTTAAGCCCGACCACCAAGCCATAACCAATCAATTGGTTGGAGCGGACGCCCGAAATGCTGGCGATGTCTTTCAACCGCTCGGCGTGGGCGCCCAGGGTGGTCGACAGCAGCACTACGGCTGCCAGCAGATGCTTGAGGTTGAACATGGCGGCCATCACCTAGAAAGGAAAGAGGGGGCTGAGGAAGAACCGATCAAACCAGCCCGGCTGACTCGCATCGGCAAACGAACCGGTGCCCGAATAGGTGATCCGCGCATCGGCCACGCGGGTCGAAGACACGGTGTTGTCAGTGGAGATGTCATCGGCCCGGACCAACCCGGCAATACGCACCAGCTCATCACCGGTGTTCAGGGTCATCCACTTCTCGCCACGCACCGCGATGATCCCGTTGGGCAACACATCGGCCACCGTCACGGTGATCGACCCCGTGAGGCTGTTGCCCTGGCCCGCCTTACTGTCGCCCTTGCTTGCCCGGCTGCCGCTGTAACCAGCATCCAGGCTCAAATCACCACCGCCCAGCGGATTATTGGTGCTCAGACCGGCACCGAACAACGACGTCAAACCAAGGCTGGTGTTGCTGTTTTTACCGATCTGCGAGTTGGCGTTTTTACTCGCCTGGGTCTTCTCGTTCAGGGTAATGGTGATGATGTCCCCAATGCGAAAGGCCTTGCGGTCGCTGTACAGGTTCTGCTCAAAGCCGGCCTGGTAAATCGAACCGTTGTTGGCCGCAGCCGGCAGCGGCGTACGCGGCAGAACCGGGGCGTAATACGGATCGTTCGGGCGTGGTGGCGGGTTGACACAGCCCGCCAGGAACGTAATGCCGCCCAGTGCCAGAACAGAAAACAAGCGCTTCATGACCTCTCCCGCCATTGCCGGCGCCCTGTGGGCCGCCGTATTTACGTAATTACAGATTTTGCGTAACGAACGACAACATTTGGTCCGCGGTGGAGATCACTTTGGAGTTCATCTCGTAGGCACGTTGGGTAGTGATCATGTTGACCATCTCCTCCACGGTGCTGACGTTCGACGTCTCCAGCATGCTTTGCATGGTCAGGCCGAAACCGTTCAAGCCGGGCGTACCGATTTGCGGTGCGCCGCTGGACGCGGTTTCAAGGAACAGGTTGCCGCCCTGGGACTGCAAACCGGCCGGGTTGATGAAGTCGGCGGTCTGCAGGTTGCCGATGACTTGTGCCGCCGGGTTGCCGGCAATGGTGACCGACACCGTGCCGTCCTGACCGACAGTGAAGGTCTGGGCATCGGCCGGCACCACGATCGCCGGCTCAAGGGCAAAGCCGCTGGCGGTGACGATCTGACCGTTGGAGTCGAGGTGAAAGGTGCCGTCGCGGCTGTAGGCCGTGGTCCCGTCGGGCTGCATGATCTGGAAGAAACCACGGCCATTGATCGCCAGGTCCAACGGCTGCTCGGTGGTTTGCAGGCTGCCGGCGGCAAAGTTCTTTTGCGTGCCGACGATCCGTACCCCGGTTCCCACTTGCAGGCCCGACGGCAATTCACTGTCCTGGGTCGACTGGGCACCAGGCTGGCGCTTGATCTGGTACAGCAAGTCCTGGAACTCGGCGCGATCACGTTTGAAGCCGGTGGTCGAGACGTTGGCCAGGTTGTTGGAAATAGTAGTCAGGTTGGTGTCTTGTGCAGCCAAGCCCGTTTTTGCAACCCACAGTGCCGGAAGCATGGTGTTCTCCTCGCGCGCCGGTTTTTCGGCGCTGCGTTCAAGTCATTAGCTGATGGACAGGACCCGAGTCATGGCCTGGTCGTCTTCTTTGGCGGTGTTCATCATTTTGATGTGCAGCTCGAACTGCTTGGCCAGCGCCAGCACCGAGGTCATCTCATCGACGGCATTGACGTTGCTCGCCTCCAGGAACCCCGAGACCACGCGCACATTGGCATCGGCCTGGGCCGGCTGGCCGTCATTGGTGTGGATCAAGCCGTCCAGCCCCTTGCTCATGGCCCGCAGATCTGGCTGAACCAGCTTGATGCGATCCACTTCGGCCATGACCTGTGGACCTTCGCCCATGGCGCGGATGCTCACGGTGCCGTCCTCGCCAATTTCGATTTTCTGCTCGGGCGGCACGGCTATCGGCCCGCCATTGCCCATGACTGGCATCCCGTTGCCCGTACGCAGCATGCCCAGGGCATCCACATTCAGGCTCGCGGTGCGCACATAGGCCTCGCTGCCATCAGGCGCTTGCACGGCAATCCAGCCATTACCGCCCACGGCCACATCCAGCTCGCGGCCGGTTTCGATCATGGCGCCGGGGGTGAAATCCGTCGCAGGCCGTTCGGACAGGGCAAAGGCACGCGCCGGGAAGCTGTCGCCAAACACCGGCATCGAACGCGCCTGCTCCAGGTCACGCTGAAAACCATTGGTCGAGATGTTCGCCAGATTGTTGGCATGCGCCTTCTGGGCCAGCGCGTTCTGGCTGGCGCCCGTCATTGCCACATAAAGGTACTTGTCCACAGTCTTTCCTCTGTCTGACGGACGCTTGCCGCCCACCCCTGCATGGCAGAGCTTCAAGCAATTAACGCACCAACTATTTTTTGACGGTCGAAAAGGCTGTGCTGGCGGGGGTTTAGAGGGGAATTGACCGGGGATCGGGGGCAGATGAAAGAGGTTCAACGGCGCGGTTATGCCGGTTGCGGCAAGCAATCACCTTCCAGCAGGAGGGTGATTGCATCGCGAGTACGCTGGCTCCTGCGCAGAGGATGCCTCAGGACTCTTTACCCGGCTTGATGATGTCGTACTCGCGCAGCTTGTTAGCGATGGTGGTATGGGAAACCCCAAGCCGCTTACCCAGCAGACGGCTGCTCGGGTGCTCGGAATACAAGCGCTCCAGCACTGCCTTCTCGAAACGCCCGACAATCTGATCGAGGCCGCCGTCCAGGGAAAACTCGCCCACCGGTTGCCGTACGCCGTAATCCGGCAGACGAATATGTTCAGCCTTGACCACCCCGCCGTCACACAACGAAACCGCCTGGAACAGCACGTTCTCCAGCTGGCGCACGTTACCCGGCCAATGGTAGTGGCTCAGGCGATCCATCGCTGCCGGAGCCAGGCGAGGCAGCGGGCAGCCGATTTGCCGGCTGGCCTGATCCAGAAAGTGCTCGACCAGCGGCTCCAGGCCATCCAGGCAATCGCGCAGCGGCGGTATATGCAGCGACAACACGTTGAGGCGATGGTAAAGGTCCTGGCGAAACTCGCCGCGGGCACACAATTCGGACAAGTCGACCTGAGTGGCGCACATCACCCGGACATCGAGGTACACCTCTTCATCACTGCCGACGCGCCGGAAGCAGCCATCCTGCAGAAAACGCAGCAACTTGACCTGCAAGCGCGGGCTCATTTCACCGACGCCATCGAGAAACAACGTGCCGCCTGCCGTCAGCTCCAGCAGGCCCAGCTTGCCTTCGGCCCGCGCCCCTTCAAAAGCCCCCGGCCCGTAACCGAAGAGTTCGGTTTCAGCCATCGACTCGGGCAAGCCGGCGCAGTTGAGTGCCATCAACGGCGACTGCCCGCGCGGGCTGGCCAGATGGCAGGCCCGGGCCAGCAGTTCCTTGCCGGTGCCAGTTTCACCTTCTATCAGTAACGGCGCGTCCAGCGGCGCCATTCGCCGAGCCTCACGTACCACGGCAGCCATGACTTTCGAGCTTTGGAAAATGCTGTCGAAGCCCCGCAACTCTTGCTTGCGCACGTTGTAGATTTGCTCACCGACGCGGTCGGCACGGTGCAACGTCAGCACAGCCCCCGCCATCGCCTCGCTTTCATCGTGCTCCAGTTGCAAGGGCGCAATGTCTGCCAGGTACACATGGCCCTTGACCTTGACCCGCAAGCCATTGATCCGGGATTTATTGGCCCGGACCAGCTCCGGCAAGTCGAAATCCTCGGCATAGCGCGACAGGGCAATGCCCGGCACTTCATCCACCCGCACCCCGAGCAACTGCGCGGCCGCACGGTTGGCCGCAACAATGCAGCCACCCATATCGATGGACAACACCGGAAACTCCAACGCCCCGAGCAAGGCATTGAGCTCCATGTGCCTGCGCTCGCTCGGCATCAAGCCGACGCGCTTGACCCCGAATACACCCGCAATGGTTTCAAACTTCGGGCGCAGGGCCTGAAACTGCAAGTTGATCAAGTTCGGGCAGTACAAATAAATCGCATTGCCCTGATCCCCGCCCACCTCACCCCGCTTCACGTTGATCCCGTAGGCAACCAACAGATTAAGAATGTCGCGGAGAATACCAATCCGGTTTTGGCAGTGGACTTTTATACGCATGAAGAAAACTCGGAGATAAGTGCAAGGCATAACCTGCAGGAGTGGACGTGCTCACAACGGCATCACGGGGCAATGACTGACGAGCCGCGTGGCGGGAATCGCGAACAAGCGCGCCTGCAGCGCTCTTTTTTGTTGATGGGTACATTTCATCGTCACGTTTTTGTGACAGCTGCGCTGTCACTAACAACAAGAATGACAGCTCAACCCACACATCGTAACGAAATATTTACGAATATCACGCATCATCCCAGCATTACGGGATTAAGGCTAGCTGCATGCGCTCATCACTTGGGGTATCACTAAGGCATCGCCACACCGCCCAATAATAAAAACGATTTCCTTGCGGAGAGCACCATGAAGCAAACGAAATACGTCGCCCGCGAGCCGGATGCCACTGGCTTTATCGACTACACACCTGCCGAACACGCGGTGTGGAATACGCTGATCACCCGCCAGCTGAAGCTGCTCGACGGTCGCGCCTGTCCGGAATACATGGAAGGCATCGAAAAACTGGGCCTGCCCCACGATCGCATCCCGCAGCTGGACGAAATCAACCAGGTACTGGCTGCCACCACCGGCTGGCAAGTCGCCCGCGTACCGGCCCTGATCCCGTTCCAGACTTTTTTTGAATTGCTGGCCAATAAGCAATTCCCGGTAGCGACCTTTATTCGCACCCCGGAAGAGCTGGACTACCTGCAAGAACCCGATATTTTCCACGAGATTTTCGGCCATTGCCCGCTGCTGACCAACCCGTGGTTTGCCGAGTTCACCCACACCTACGGCAAGCTGGGCCTGCAGGCGAGCAAAGAACAGCGCGTGTACCTCGCCCGCCTGTACTGGATGACCATCGAGTTCGGCCTGGTCGACACCCCGCAAGGCAAGCGCATTTATGGTGGCGGAATTCTTTCTTCGCCTAAAGAAACGGTTTACAGCCTGTCCTCAGAACCTGAACATCAGGTGTTCGATCCGCTGGAAGCCATGCGCACCCCGTATCGCATCGATATTTTGCAACCGCTGTATTTTGTCCTCCCGGACTTGAAGCGGCTGTTCGACCTGGCCCATGAAGACATTATGGGCATGGTGGAAAAAGGCATGACGATGGGCCTGCACGCGCCAAAATTTGCCCCGAAACCCAAAGCTGCGTAACCCGTTTTTTGAACACTACTTTTTAAACAAGAAGAAAAACCGATCTCAGGAGCCCCCCGATGAACGCACTGAACCAAGCCCACTGCGAAGCCTGCCGCGCCGATGCTCCCCAGGTCAGCGACGAAGAACTGCCGATCCTGATCAAACAGATCCCGGACTGGAACATTGAAGTTCGCGACGGCGTCATGCAGCTGGAAAAGGTCTTTCTGTTCAAGAATTTCAAATTTGCCCTGGCGTTTACCAATGCCGTGGGTGAAATCGCTGAAGCTGAAGGCCATCACCCTGGCCTGCTGACTGAGTGGGGCAAAGTCACCGTGACCTGGTGGAGCCACTCGATCAAGGGCCTGCATCGCAACGACTTCATCATGGCTGCACGCACTGACGAAGTGGCCAAAACTGCCGAAGGTCGCAAGTAATGCACTTTGCCGATATTGGTCGGGTACCGGGCGACCCGATTCTCGGTTTGATGGACGCCTATCAACAGGACACTAACCCGGACAAGTTCGACCTGGGCGTGGGCGTCTATAAAGATGCCAATGGCCTGACGCCGATCCTGCAGTCGGTCAAACAGGCCGAGCAGCGCCTGGTGGACCAGCAACAGACCAAAACCTATATCGGCGGGCATGGCGACAGCCGCTTCGGGCAATTGATCAGCGAGCTGGTACTGGGCGCTGACTCCCCTTTGCTCGGCGCCCGCCGTGCGGGTGCCACCCAGACCCCGGGCGGCACGGGTGCGCTGCGCCTGAGCGCGGATTTCATTGCGCAGTGCCTGCCGGGACGCGGTATCTGGCTGAGCGACCCGACCTGGCCGATCCACGAAACCATCTTTGCCGCGGCCGGCCTGAAAATCAGCCACTACCCGTATGTGGGCAGCGACAATCGACTCAACGTCGCGGCGATGCTGGCCACCCTGGAGCAAGCGCCCAAAGGTGACGTGGTACTGCTGCATGCCTGCTGCCACAACCCGACCGGGTTCGATCTGTCCAAGTCCGACTGGTTGCAGGTGCTCGACGTGGTGCGCCGCCGCGAGCTGCTGCCGCTGATCGACTTCGCGTATCAGGGCTTCGGCGACGGCCTGCAAGCTGACGCCTGGTCTACTCGCCTGTTCGCCAGCGAACTGCCGGAAGTGCTGATCACCAGCTCCTGCTCAAAGAACTTCGGCCTGTATCGCGAACGTGTCGGGGCATTGCTGGTGTGCGCCCAGGATGCCGAGAAACTGACGGATATCCGCAGCCAGCTGGCCTACCTGGCCCGCAACCTGTGGTCCAACCCGCCAGACCATGGCGCCGCTGTCGTGGCGACCATCCTCGGTGACGAGCAACTGAAAACCCTGTGGGCCGAAGAAGTCGAAGCCATGCGCAGCCGCATTGCGCAACTGCGCGGCGGCCTGGTTGAAGCCCTGACGCCGTTCGGCCTGGCCGAGCACTTTGCCCATATCAATGAGCAACGCGGGATGTTTTCTTACACGGGACTGACAGCCGACCAGGTCAAACTGTTGCGGGAAAAACACAGCGTGTACATGGTCGGTTCCGGCCGTGCCAACATCGCCGGTGTGGACGGTACCCGCCTGAACCTGCTGGCCAAGGCCATTGCTCAGGTCTGCGAGCGCTAGCACTGCCCCAAACGTGTAACCGCTGTTGTGGGCTGCGATCATCCGCAGGGCCGCTCTTCTCCAGGAGGGCGGCGCCTGAGGCCCTTGTCACCGCCGGCGGCAGCGGCTATGCCACGAATTTGCGGCGTGGCCTTTCGGGACAACAGTAAAGTGAAAAGTTCGACATAAACCCCGCCAGACGCAAAAAAAAGGCAATTTGTCACACTCCCTCCTGTATCCTGCACAAGCTTTTTAAAAGCGCGGATGTACCCAGCGATTTAAAAACACGTTTTGCGAGGAGCGCGACGATGCACGAAATCCCAAACCTCCCCTTCCCAAGCCTGCAAGAAACACAGCAGCCAATCCCACAACACACCAGCGCTGAAAAACCCGCACTGGATGAGGCTCAAGAAAGCCTCAAGGCCAACAGCGAAGACTGACGGTCTGATCATCAGGCGGTGCGAAAAGCACTGGTTTTTCATACCGCCTGACACAACCGCTTACCCCTACCCCGGATTCCAGCGTGACTGACACCTTCAGCGAAACCCAAGCCAGCGTGCTGATCGGCACCGCCGAAAAAATGATCGAGCTGTGGCAGCGCCTTAGCCCCGAGAAGCAAGCCACTTTGCTCAAGCGCTTTGGCACCCAAGAGAACGCCCTCGCCGCCCTGATCGCAACCCGGCTGGTGACACCGCTGTAACAGGCTCCAGCCCGGAGCCGCGTCAACACTGCGAAAACCCTCGCAGCTCTTTCAACAGCGGGCTCCTACGCCGCCCATCGCCGCCCAGAGCAGCGACTACACTTACGGCGCCTTTTCAAATCCCCGCAGGACCTTTACTCCATGCCTGAAACACAACGTCCTCTGGCAGTTACCCTGCAAGTGGTCTCCATCGTCCTGTTCACCTTTATCGGTTATCTCAATATCGGCATCCCGCTGGCCGTCTTGCCCGGCTACGTCCATAACCAGCTGGGTTATGGCACCGTGATCGCCGGGCTGGTGATCAGCCTGCAATACCTGGCCACGCTGCTGAGCCGCCCCTATGCCAGCCGCATTATCGATAACCTGGGCAGCAAGCGTGCCGTCATGTACGGCCTGGCAGGCTGCGGCCTGAGCGGCGTGTTCATGCTGGTGTCCAGCTGGCTGTCGGCGGCACCGGCCTTGAGCTTGGCCTGCCTGCTGATCGGCCGCCTGGTGCTGGGCAGCGCAGAAAGCCTGGTCGGCTCGGGCGCCATCGGTTGGGGGATCGGCCGCGTTGGCTCGCAGAACACCGCCAAGGTGATTTCCTGGAACGGCATTGCCAGCTACGGCGCCATTGCCATCGGCGCCCCGCTGGGGGTCATGATGGTCAAGCAATGGGGCATCTGGAGCATGGGCGCCAGCATCATCGCCCTCGGCATCGTGGGCCTGCTGCTGGCATGGCCAAAACGCGCCGCGCCCATCGTCAGCGGTGTGCGCCTACCGTTTCTGCATGTCCTGGGACGCGTCCTGCCCCACGGTACCGGGCTGGCGCTGGGCTCCATCGGCTTCGGCACCATCGCGACGTTCATCACCCTGTACTACGCGACGAATCACTGGGAAAACGCCGTGTTGTGCCTGAGCCTGTTTGGCGCCAGCTTCATCGGTGCGCGCCTGTTGTTCGGCAACCTGATCAACCGTATCGGCGGATTCAAAGTAGCCATTGTCTGCCTCAGCGTCGAAACCCTGGGTTTGCTGTTGCTGTGGCTGGCACCGAACCCTGAACTGGCCCTGGCGGGTGCTGCCTTGAGCGGTTTCGGCTTCTCGCTGGTGTTTCCGGCCTTGGGCGTCGAAGCGGTCAACCTGGTCCCGGCGTCCAGCCGGGGCGCCGCCGTGGGCGCTTACTCGCTGTTTATCGACCTGTCACTGGGCATTACCGGCCCACTGGTAGGCGCCGTGGCCGCAGGCTTTGGCTTTGCCTCGATCTTTTTGTTCGCCGCCCTGGCGGCGTTTAGCGGGCTATTGCTGAGCGTTTATCTGTATCGGCAGGCCAAGGCGGCGCGAGCCGGGTAGAACGAGGCCGATTGCAGCCTCGCTGAGCGAGTCAGCGGCAACAAGGGCCGCCGGCTCCCCCTTAAAAGTCCACCTTGCCCCGCCCGGCCTTGATGTTGCCGCGCTTGGTCTTGGATTCGAGGCGACGCTTTTTTGAACCCAGGGTGGGTTTGGTCGGTCGACGTTTTTTCTCGACCTTGGTCGCGCTCAGAATCAACTCGGCCAGCCGCTCCAGCGCATCCGCGCGATTCTGCTCCTGGGTACGGTATTGCTGGGCCTTGATGATCAGCACGCCATCGCTGGTGATCCGGCTGTCACGCAACGCCAGCAGACGTTCCTTGTAAAACGGCGGCAGCGAAGAATTAGGGATGTCGAAGCGCAAGTGCATCGCACTTGAGACTTTATTGACGTTCTGCCCGCCCGCGCCCTGGGCACGAATCGCCGTCAGTTCGATCTCGGCATCGGGGATATGAACGTTATTGGAAATGACCAGCATAAAAAGGGTCCGTCTTCAGGGCCTGCAGAATACCTCAGACGCCCCTCTCCCGGTCTTTCACAAGCAACAAACCCGGCACAAGGGCCGGGTTTGTTGTTGAACAGGTCAGCTTATTTGGCAGCTGAGCCGTAAGACGCCGCTGCCGAAGCTTGCAGTGCGCGCTTGTTCTTGAGCAGGTAGCAGCCCCACATAAAGACGACCCACACCGGAATCGCGTACACCGACACGCGGATGCCCGGAATCATCAACATGATGACCAGAATGAACACCACGAATGCCAGGCAAACGTAGTTGCCGTACGGATACCACAGCGCCTTGAACAGCGGAACCTGAGCGGTCTTGTTCATGTGCTGGCGGAACTTGAGGTGCGAGAAGCTGATCATCGCCCAGTTGATCACCAGGGTGGCGACCACCAGCGACATCAGCAATTCCAGCGCATCGTGCGGCATCAGGTAGTTGAGCAACACCGCAATCACAGTGACCGCCGCCGACGCCAGGATCGAGTTGACCGGTACACCGCGCTTGTCGATTTTGGCCAGCGCCTTGGGCGCATCGCCCTGCTGAGCCATGCCCAACAGCATGCGGCTGTTGCAGTAGGTACCGCTGTTGTACACCGACAACGCTGCCGTCAGAACCACAAAGTTGAGGATGTGCGCAGCGGTGTTGCTGCCCAGCATCGAGAACACTTGCACGAACGGGCTGCTGCTGTAGCTGTCGCCACCGGCATTCAGGGTTTCCAGCAACGAGTCCCACGGGGTCAGCGACAGCAGAACCACCAGTGCACCGATGTAGAAAATCAGGATGCGGTAGATCACCTGGTTGATCGCCTTGGGGATCACGGTGCGCGGTTTGTCAGCTTCGGCTGCGGTGAAACCGAGCATTTCCAGACCACCGAAGGAGAACATGATAAAGGCCATGGCCATGATCAGGCCGGTCGTACCGTTCGGGAAGAAGCCACCGTGTTCCCACAAGTTGCTAACCGAAGCCTGAGGGCCACCGCTGCCGCTGAGCAGCAAATAGCTGCCCAGGGCAATCATGCCGACGATCGCCACTACCTTAATGATTGCGAACCAGAACTCGGCCTCGCCAAACACTTTGACGTTGGTCAGGTTGATCAGGTTGATCAGAATGAAGAAGGCTGCTGCCGAGGCCCAGGTCGGGATCTCCGGCCACCAGTAGTGCACGTATTTGCCGACCGCGGTCAGCTCTGACATGCCAACCAGGATGTACAGCACCCAACAGTTCCAGCCCGACATAAAACCGGCAAAACCGCCCCAGTATTTATGCGCAAAGTGGCTGAAAGAGCCGGCTACGGGCTCTTCGACGATCATTTCGCCGAGCTGGCGCATGATCATAAAGGCAATAAAGCCGCAAATCGCATAGCCCAGGATCATCGACGGGCCGGCAGACTTCAGTACCCCGGCCGAGCCGAGGAACAGGCCAGTACCAATCGCCCCACCAAGGGCAATCAGCTGGATATGACGATTTTTCAGGCCGCGTTTAAGCTCGCCCGAATGCGAGGTTTGTCCACTCATTGAAAGGGTCCCACACAAGGTTTGATGTCATTCAGTGCGTTGTCGCTTCAGCACCAGGCAGTGATCGAAGGTTCTACAACACAAATCAAACCCCAGCGCAGTCGCCAGGAATCCAAGGTTGTTTCACGAGTCATGCGTCACCTGTTTGTTTTTATCTGTGACGGAATCGAACCCGCAACGCTTGTGGCATTGCGGAGTTAACAAGGCGGGTTGGCCTCGATGTTTTGGCTCATCGGCACATCGCCGACAAGACACAAAATGCGCGGGTACGCAATTGAGTCACAGTTAAAACGCGGCGCATTGTACACCCGCACGTAGGCAAGATCCCATCACACCGCTGCCGGCAACACTAAACAAGCCGATTTATGGACGAAAGCGCTGCAAAAAGGGCTTTTCATGGAAACTTTATCTTACAGAAGCAGCAAATTAAGTATTTAACACCGTCAAATCACCTATTCCGTATCGTTTGGCTGACACAACGTAAAGAAAAATTTCCACTTTAATCATCCGCCCTTGCACCTGTAGCCGCCGAGCGTGCTCGCAATGCGGGCGACGCGGCCTGCCTGACGCCGTGTCAATACCATCGCGAGCACGCTCGCGCCTGCAGGTAAGCATTTGACGGGCATAAAAAAACGCCAGCCCCGAGGGGCTGGCGTTTTTTGTACTGCACGAACCGTTACTGCGGCTTGCGGCGACCGAAGCCTGGACGCTGGCCGGAACCGGCCGGTGCACCACGGCGCTTGCCGGACGGCGCATCGTCAACCAGTTTTGGACCGGTGCGGCTCGGCTTGGTCGGACGCTTGTTGACCTCGCTCGGACGCTCAGCCACTGGTGCACCGCGGCCTGCCGGCACACGATCGGTACGACCCGACGGCTTGCGGGCCGGACGTGGCGCTTCATCACGGGCCGGACGCGACGGGCGTTCGCCTTCGATGTGCGGCTGACGCGCCGGACGTGGTGCCAACGGAGCACCTTCAGCCGGGCGCAAAGTACGCGCAACACGGTCAGCACGGGCCACAGGGCGCGACGACTTGCGCTGCAGGCGTTCAAGCTTGTCTTTGCTCTTGGCGTTCAGTACCGGCATGGCAACAGGCGTAAGACCGACTTCAGCACTGAGGATATCCACCTCGTACTGGCTCATTTCGCGCCAGCGACCCATCGGCAGGTCGGAGTTGAGGAATACCGGACCAAAACGCACGCGCTTCAGGCGGCTGACCACCAGGCCCTGGGATTCCCACAGGCGACGTACTTCACGGTTACGGCCTTCCATCACCACGCAGTGATACCAGTGGTTGAAGCCTTCACCACCCGGAGCCTGCTTGATGTCGGTGAAACGCGCCGGGCCGTCTTCCAGCACAACGCCGGCCTTGAGGCGCTCGATCATGTCGTCATCCACTTCGCCACGTACACGTACCGCGTATTCACGGTCCATTTCGTAGGAAGGGTGCATCAAGCGGTTCGCCAGCTCACCATCAGTGGTGAACATCAGCAAGCCGGTAGTATTGATGTCGAGACGACCGATGTTGATCCAGCGGCCTTCTTTTGGACGCGGCAACTTGTCGAATACGGTCGGACGGCCTTCCGGGTCGTCACGGGTGCAGATTTCGCCATCGGGCTTGTTGTACATGATCACGCGGCGTACCGACTCGGCAGCCTCTTCACGCTTGATCACCTTGCCATCGATGGAAATGGCGTCATGCAGGTCTACGCGCAGACCCAGGGTTGCATCCTTGCCATTGACCTTGATCCGGCCCTGGCTGATCCAACTCTCTACGTCGCGACGTGAACCCACGCCAATACGGGCGAGAACTTTTTGCAGTTTTTCGCCTGCTGGGCCAATTTCCTGGCTGTCTTTAGGGTCTAGATCACTCATCTGGGCACCTCCCGGTGTGTCGATTCAGGCAAGCGCCTGAGGTGTTAAAAAGAGTCCTGGGGCTCGAACGAGCGCCGAAGGGTCGCGAATCATACGCTGATGTTGACCGTTACGCATCAAAGCCTGGACACAAAGTGGCAAATGCACCTGCTTTTCCGCCAATCGGTGGTGATCGAGCCAAGACGTAGCCTCGTTCCACTCGTCAACTGCTACGACAGCTGCACAGTGGACGGACCGTAGCAGCGGTCGAGTAGAACGAGGCCGCGTCGGGTCAATCCTCGCGTTCGCGGCGTTCCTGCTCGATGGCGTCGGCCAGGGCCTGGGCTTCCAGCTCTTCGTCGCTCAGCGCCGCGCGCTGCTCAAGTGCCGCCACGACAGCCCGCAATCGTTCACGGGCCAAGGCCGCGGCATCTGGCTTGGGTTCCGGGACTGGCTCCGGTTCTGGCTCTGATTTCGGTTCTGGTTCCGGTTCTGGTTCCGCTGGCTCCGGCTCTGCGCTGGGTGCGCCGTCACGCAACAGGTCATCGAAATCCGTTTTAAGTCCGTCTTCCATGGTGTCGAGTTCCACCAGCAAGGTGCGGAAGCTGGTTTCATCCCTGGGTTCTTCCGGTTCTGCACTTTCATCGGCCAGGGCCTGAAGGTGTGCGGGCACCGGCGCATCGTCGAAGTCGAGGATCGGATCGGGTTCCAGCTCGCGCAATTCGGCCAGCGGCGGTAAATCGTCGAGGTTCTTCAGGTTGAAGTGATCAAGAAAGCCTTTGGTCGTCGCAAACATCGCGGGCTTGCCCGGTACGTCGCGATAGCCCACCACGCGAATCCACTCACGCTCCAGCAAGGTTTTGACGATATGGCTGTTGACGGCCACACCTCGCACGTCCTCGATTTCACCACGGGTGATCGGTTGACGATAGGCAATCAGCGCCATGGTTTCCAGCATAGCCCGCGAATAACGCTGAGGGCGTTCTTCCCATAACCGACCGACCCACGGCGAAAACTTCTCGCGTATCTGCAGGCGATAGCCCGACGCGACTTCCTTCAGCTCAAACGCCCGCCCTTCACAAGACTTGCGCAGCAGCTCAAGGGCTTTTTTGAACACCGCCGGCTCGGGACGCTCGTTCTCTTCAAACAACTCATACAGCCGCTCAAGGCCTTGCGGCTTTCCCGAGGCCAGCAAAAAGGCCTCAAGCAAGGGGGCCAGCTCGCGGGGTTCAGTCAAATTCATGGTTTCAGCTCTTTATTCGGCTCTCGCCCGTACGTGGATGGCCGCGTAGGGTTCATTCTGGACCAGCTCAACCAGCGACTCTTTGACCAGCTCAAGCACGGCCATAAACGTCACGACCACGCCAAGACGACCTTCCTCTGCGGTGAACAAGTCGACAAACGGCACAAAACCGCCGCCCTTGAGACGCTCCAGCACCTCGCTCATACGCTCGCGGGTCGACAGGGCTTCACGGCTGACCTGGTGATTTTCAAACATGTCACTGCGGCGCAACACTTCAGCCATCGACATCAGCAGCTCCTCGAGCGCGACATCGGGCACCAGCTTGCGTGCGCGGGCTTCAGGGGCATCGAGCTTGGGCACCACCACATCGCGCCCTACCCGGCTCAAGCCATCAAGGCCTTCGGCAGCCGCCTTGAATCGCTCGTACTGCTGCAAACGACGGATCAGCTCGGCCCGCGGATCGCCCTCATCCTCTTCAATTTCAGCCGAGCGCGGGAGCAACATGCGCGACTTGATCTCGGCCAGCATGGCCGCCATCACCAGGTACTCCGCGGCCAGCTCCAGGCGCACGGTTTTCATCAGCTCGACATAGCCCATGTACTGGCGGGTGATTTCCGCCACCGGGATGTCGAGAATATCGATGTTCTGCTTGCGGATCAGGTACAGCAGCAAGTCGAGCGGGCCTTCGAAGGCGTCAAGAAACACCTCCAGCGCATCCGGCGGGATATACAGGTCTTGCGGCATCTCGATGACGGCCTGGCCGTACACCATGGCAAACGACAGTTCTTGCTGCGCACCGGCCTGAGCGTCAACGGCTTCTGCGGTTTCTACGCCGGACATCAGGCCTCGACCATAAAGGGCTGAGGATCGCCGCAACCGACACGCACCACTTCCGGATCACCATCAACCAGGCTGATCACGGTGGATGCCTTGTGCCCGCCAAAGCCGCCGTCAATGATCAGGTCGACGTGTTTTTCAAGGGCGTCGCGGATCTCGTACGGATCTTCCATCGGCTCGGCTTCACCCGGCAGAATCAGGGTCACACTCATCAGCGGTTCGTTCAGTTCGGCCAGCAGCGCCAGCGCAATCGGGTGACTCGGCACCCGCATGCCGATGGTACGACGCTTGGGGTGCAGCAACAGTCGCGGCACTTCACGGGTGGCATTGAGGATAAAGGTGTACGGACCCGGCGTATGGGCCTTGAGCAGACGGAACGTGCCGGTATCGACCTTGGCAAACAGCCCCAGCTGCGACAGGTCACAGCACATCAGGGTGAAGTTGTGCTTGTCGTCCAGGTTACGCAGGCGCTTGATCCGTTCAATCGCGCTTTTGTCGCCCATCTGGCAACCCACAGCGTAGGACGAATCGGTGGGGTAAATCACCACCCCACCTTTTTTGATAATGTCGACGGCCTGTTTAATCAGACGCGCTTGTGGGTTTTCCGGATGAATCTGGAAAAATTGACTCACAGTGTTTACCTGTTCAGACGGTGGCAGTGGGCTGGTCATATTTGAATCGACACCACAGTGGCGGCAGATCTTCCGGGATGGCGCGGTATTCGCCGATCTCGGACCAACCTCCCGGCCCATGAAAGTCACTGCCGGCACTGACCAGCAGACCGAACTCACGCGCCAGGATCGCCAGGCTGCCGACTTGCTCAGCCGGCTGATACCCGTTGACCACTTCAATCGCGTGACCCCCTGCTTGAATATAGTCGCCAATCAGGCGTCGGCGCTTGCTGCGGGTGAAATCGTAGTGGGAAGGATGCGCAAGACTGACCCAGGCCCCCGCCGCACGCAGGGTGGCAACAGTCTCTTCTAGGGTCGGCCAATGCTGCTTGACGTCGCCCAGCTTGCCCGCACCCAGCCATTTGCGAAACGCTTCGGCGCGGTCCTTGACGTATCCGGCCTCAACCAGAAAGTCGGCAAAGTGCGGACGCGCCGGGGCATTGCCGCTGTCACCCAGGGCCTGCTGAACGGCCCGGGCGCCTTCAAGGGCATCCGGCATGCCCTTGAGCGCCAACTTGCGGCTGATCTCTTCGGCCCGTAGCCAACGCCCGTCATGAAGCTTGGCAATCGCTTCGAGCAATGCCGGGGCATTGACATCAAAACCGTAGCCGAGCACATGAATCGTTGCCCCGCCCCAGGTGCAAGACAGTTCAATGCCATTGACCAACTGCATGTTCAACGCCTGCGCCGCCGCACGGGCTTCATCCAGACCTTCAAGTGTGTCGTGATCGGTCAGGGCCAGGACTCGCACACCTTTCTCGAACGCACGGGCGACCAGTACCGCAGGCGCCAGGGCGCCGTCAGAAGCTGTGCTATGGCAATGCAAGTCAATTTCCACGGGGATTTAATAACCTCTAGCTGACACTTTCGCTGTCATTGATGTTTGTTATTATGCCGCCACATCCTGCTTCTGGCTGCCACTGTGAAACAATTCATCGACTTCATCCCGCTGTTACTGTTTTTCATCGTCTACAAAATCGAACCACGCATCGTCGAAATCGCCGGGCACAGCCTGTCGGTCGGGGGTATCTACAGTGCTACGGCGATGCTGATCGTCAGCTCGCTGGTGGTTTACGGCTTCCTGTTTTTCAAGCAACGCAAACTCGAAAAAAGCCAATGGCTGACCCTGATTGCCTGCCTGGTCTTCGGCAGCCTGACCCTCGCCTTCCACAGCGAAACCTTCCTCAAGTGGAAAGCACCGGTGGTGAACTGGCTGTTTGCTCTGGCGTTTGCCGGTAGCCACTTCATTGGCGACAAGCTGCTGATCAAGCGCATCATGGGCCATGCACTGACCCTTCCCGATGCCGTATGGACACGCCTGAACCTGGCCTGGATCGCCTTCTTCATTTTTTGCGGCGCGGCCAACCTGTTCGTTGCGTTTACCTATCAAAGCATCTGGGTCGACTTTAAAGTCTTCGGCAGCCTGGGCATGACCGTCCTGTTCCTGGTCGCCCAAGGCATTTACCTGTCGCGCCATCTGCATGACGCAGACCCCTCCACCCCAAAAACCAAGGATTGACATGCTCTACGCAATCATTGCCACAGACGTTGCCAACTCGCTCGACGCCCGCCTGGCCGCCCGCCCGGCGCACCTTGAGCGCTTGAACCTGCTGAAAGAGCAAGGCCGCCTGGTCCTGGCCGGCCCGCATCCGGCCATCGAGAGCAACGACCCGGGCCCGGCCGGTTTCACCGGCAGCCTGGTGGTCGCCGAGTTTGATTCCCTGAGCGCTGCACAGGCCTGGGCTGACGCCGACCCGTATGTCGGTGCCGGTGTTTACGCCAACGTGGTCGTCAAGCCGTTCAAGAAAGTCCTGCCGTAACCCCAACGGTGCAGGGTCTTCGGTCCTGCTCTGCGGTATCTTTGACAGTCGCCGGCGTCGACACGCCGGCACTGGCTGAATCGAGTGAGTCATGAGCGACCTGTTACTGATAGATGATGACCAGGAGCTGTGTGAGCTCCTGGGTAGCTGGCTGAGCCAGGAAGGCTTCCAGGTTCGCGCCTGTCATGACGGTTCAAGCGCCCGCAAGGCGTTGGCCGACACCAGTCCCGACGCTGTGGTACTGGACGTCATGCTGCCTGACGGCAGCGGGCTCGAACTGCTCAAGCAACTGCGCAACGATCACCCTGATTTACCGGTACTGATGCTGTCTGCCCGCGGCGAACCGCTTGACCGTATCCTGGGGCTCGAACTGGGCGCCGATGATTATCTGGCCAAGCCCTGCGACCCGCGCGAGTTGACGGCCCGCTTGCGGGCGGTATTGCGCCGCAGTCATCCGCCTGCGGTCTCCAGCCAGATGGAACTCGGCGATCTGTGCTT
Organism: Pseudomonas taetrolens; assembly: GCF_900475285.1. Lineage (NCBI taxonomy): Bacteria > Pseudomonadati > Pseudomonadota > Gammaproteobacteria > Pseudomonadales > Pseudomonadaceae > Pseudomonas > Pseudomonas taetrolens. Next base: position 3,226,582 of record NZ_LS483370.1, read on the forward strand.
CAGCCCGGTGCGCGGTGTTGTCACGATCGACCAGCACGACATTGTCCTGACCGTTTCGGAAAGCCGCTTGCTGGAAGCGCTGCTGCGCCAGCCCGGCGAACCGCTGGACAAACAGGAGCTGGCGCAAATTGCTCTGGGCCGCAAGCTGACCCTGTACGACCGCAGCCTCGACATGCACGTCAGCAACCTGCGTAAAAAGATCGGCCCCCACCCTGACGGTCGTCCACGTATCGTCGCACTGCGCAGCCGGGGTTATTTCTACAGCGCCTGAGCTGTTTCTGTCGCCGCTGCGACGGGTTGCGTAGCGACCCTGAAAAGCTCAAGCCCCTTCGAGCTTTATCGCAGCCTTCGTCAGCGGCCACAGGTTTTCCAGCAAGACCTTCTTTACCTAAGCTTTACGCTTGGCTGACAGCGATTGACCTTGATCTCCCTAAACTGGGCGCATCCGGATTTACCGGAACCGTAATCAGGAGACACACCATGCGTAAGACTCTAATTGCTTTGATGTTTGCTGCAGCTTTGCCAACCGTCGCAATGGCCATGCCTGGTGGTGACGGCCCACATCACGGCGGCGGGCACCACGGTCGCGGCGATGCCCCTTACAGCCAGCTGGACCTGAGCCGCGAACAGCGCCAGCAGATCGGCAAGTTGATGGGCCAGCAAATGCAAGAGCGCAAACAGCTGGTCAACAAGTACCTGGAAAAACTGCCAGCCGCCGATCAAAAAGCGTTGAAAGACGAGATCAAGGCCAAGCATGACAAAACCCAGAGCGATATCCGGGCACTGCTCAAGCCTGAACAGCAAAAAAGCTTCGACGAAATGCAAAAGAAACGCGCAGAACGTCAGGCCGAGATGAAACAGTTCAAAGAGTGGAAAGCCCAGCAAGCGACAAAAGCGCAGTAACACGCGCATTGACCAGGCCCAGCGGCTCACGCCGCTGGGCTTTGGTCGTTTAAATCCATTACCTGTGAGGATGTACCGTGCGATCACTGTTTTGGCGCATTTTGGCCAGCTTCTGGCTGGCAATTGCTCTGGTCGCAGGGTTGTCTATCCTGCTCGGGCACATGCTCAATCAGGACACCTGGATCCTCAGTCGCCATCCCGGCATTGCCAACCTGGCTCAGGAATGGACCCAACGTTATGAAACTCAAGGCGCTGATGCAGCGCAAGATTTCCTTCAGCAACGCAAACGCCGCTATCACATTGACGTTCAGGTCCTGAATGAAAGTGGCGACCCGGTGGTACGCGGTACATTCCCGCGCCGGGCAGCCGCATGGGAGGCCCGCCAGCATCCGGGCGAGCACCCATTGCCGTGGCGCCGCCTGACCGTTGAATACACCAGCCCGAACACCGCCGAAACCTACCTGCTGATCTACCGGATCCCCAACCCCGAACTGGATGCCTGGCACCGCCAGAGCCTGCTCTGGCCGCTGAGTGCGCTGGGGATTGCATTGGTGGTGCTGACGCTCTTCAGCTTGTTGGTCACGCTGTCGATCACCCGCCCGCTGAGTCGCTTGCGGGTGGCCGTGCACGATCTTGGGCAAACCACCTATCAACAAAACAGCCTCGCCCAATTGGCATCGCGACGTGACGAGTTTGGCGTGCTGGCCACCGACTTCAACCGCATGGGCGCACGCCTGCAAAGCCTGATCAGCAGTCAGCGCCAGTTGCTGCGCGATGTTTCCCACGAATTACGCTCACCATTGGCCCGTCTGCGTATCGCATTGGCGCTGGCCGAACGTGCGGGGCCGGATGAGCGGGAAAAACTCTGGCCACGCCTGACCCGCGAATGTGATCGCCTGGAGTCGTTGATCAGCGAGATTCTGGCCCTGGCCCGCGTTGATGCCGATCAGGCCAGCGCCGAGCCTATCCAGCTCAATGCCCTGCTCACGTCTGTACAAAAAGATGCGTCACTGGCCGCTCCGGAACAATCCGTTCACCTGAATGCCGAACCCGACTTGACCCTCAGGGGCTGGCCAAACATGATCGAGCGAGCCGTCGATAATCTGCTGCGCAACGCACAGCGTTTCAACCCGCCAGGACAACCGATTGAGTTGAGCGCCGGTCACGAAGGCGAGCATATCGCCATCAGCGTGCGCGATCACGGGCCCGGTGTGGCCGAGGAATATCTGGCGCAATTGGGCGAGCCGTTCTTCCGCGCGCCCGGCCAGACCGCTGCCGGGCATGGCCTGGGGTTGGCCATCGCACGCCGCGCGGCTGAACGCCATGGCGGACGGTTAATTCTGGACAATCATCCCGAGGGCGGGTTTATCGCCACGCTGGAATTGCCGCTAGCGCCAAACGGCAATCTTTAAACGCGTGCAAAATCTGCAGGAGCGAGCTTGCACGCACCTGCAGAGGGCCGGATTTAAACCGACCACACCTGCACAAACTCAGCGGTGTCGACTTTCGACGGGGTGCGCAGTTCGTTCTGCGGGGTACCCAGATACAGAAACGCCACCACTTCTTCGCCGTCTGCCAGTCCCAGGCCTTTGGCCACATGCGCAGCATATGACAGCTCGCCCGTGCGCCATACCGCGCCGATGCCCTGCGCAAAAGCCGCCAGTTCAATGGCATGGGCCGCACAGCCTGCAGTAATCAATTGTTCGGACTTGGGCACTTTGACGTGATCCTGCAAGCGAGCGATCACCACCACCACCAGCGGTGCACGCAACGGCATGGCGCGGGCCTTGTCCAGAGCTGCCTGAGTCACCTCACCGCCCTGCTCCTGTACCGCCTCGGCAAGTATTTCGCCCAGTTGCTGGCGCGCCTCGCCTTCCACCGTCAAAAACCGGTAAGGACGCAGCTGACCGTGGTCCGGCGCACGCAATGCGGCCGCAAACAGTACTTCACGCTGCTCAGCCGTTGGCGCCGGATCCAGCAGTCGCGGGGCAGAAACACGGTTGAGCAAAACGTCGAGAGCCTCCATTGGCCACCTCCTGAAGAAAATGTGCGGCTATTCTAACGGTATCTCCTCGAAGGCAGGCGGTTTACATACCTCGCCCCACAGGTAGAATGGCGCCCCTCTTCCAAGCCCGAGCTGACTTCATGGCGTTGCCGACTTTACGCATCATCGGTTTCATTATCGGCATCTTCCTGATTACTCTGGCAATCAGCATGGCGGTGCCCATGTTGACGCTGGTGATTTACAAGCACACAGGCGACCTGCCGTCCTTCTTGTGGGCGAGTCTGATCACCTTTCTTGCCGGCCTGGCGCTAGTGCTCCCCGGACGTCCCGAACAAGTCCACCTGCGCCCCCGCGACATGTACCTGTTGACCGTCTCAAGCTGGGTGGTGGTGTGTATCTTCGCCGCGCTGCCGTTTCTACTGACGCAACACATCAGTTACACCGACTCGTTTTTCGAGAGCATGTCCGGCATTACCGCCACCGGCTCTACAGTGCTGAGCGGCCTGGACAACATGTCACCGGGGATTCTGATGTGGCGCTCCATGCTGCACTGGCTGGGCGGCATCGGCTTTATCGGGATGGCGGTGGCCATTCTGCCCTTGCTGCGAATCGGTGGCATGCGCCTGTTCCAGACCGAATCGTCTGACCGATCCGAAAAAGTCATGCCGCGCTCGCATATGGTGGCACGCCTGATCGTGGCCACCTATGTCGGCATCACCATCATCGGCAGCCTGGCGTTCTGGTGGGCCGGCATGAGCGTGTTCGACGCGATCAACCATGCCATGTCCGCCATTTCCACCGGCGGCTTTTCGACGTCCGACCAGTCACTGGCCAAGTGGTCGCAGCCGGCCGTGCATTGGGTCGCCATCGCGGTCATGATCATGGGCAGCCTGCCGTTTACCCTGTATGTCGCGACCCTGCGCGGCCACCGCAAGGCGCTGATCAAGGATCAGCAAGTGCAGGGCTTGCTCGGGCTGCTGCTGGTGACCTGGCTGGTGCTCAGCACCTGGTATTGGTGGACGACCAACATGCCGTGGTGGGATGCCTTCCGTCACGTGGCGCTGAACGTCACCTCGGTGGTCACCACTACAGGCTTCGCCCTGGGTGACTACAGCCTGTGGGGCAACTTCTCGCTCATGTTGTTTTTCTATCTCGGTTTTATCGGTGGCTGCTCGGGCTCGACCGCTGGCGGGATCAAGATTTTCCGCTTCCAGGTTGCCTATATCCTGCTCAAGGCCAACCTTAACCAGTTGATCCACCCCCGTGCGGTCATCAAGCAAAAGTACAACGGGCACCGCCTCGATGAAGAGATTGTCCGTTCGATCCTGACTTTTTCGTTTTTCTTCGCGATTACTATTTGCGTGATTGCCCTGGCCTTGTCACTGCTGGGTCTGGACTGGATGACTGCACTGACCGGCGCTGCCAGTACCGTGTCCGGTGTCGGTCCCGGGCTTGGGGAAATCATCGGCCCGTCCGGCAATTTCTCGAGCTTGCCCGACGCTGCCAAATGGATCCTGTCGCTGGGCATGCTGCTCGGTCGCCTGGAGATCATTACTGTATTTGTACTGTGTATTCCGGCGTTCTGGCGGCATTAAAAAGCCGCTGCCGCTGCCGCAGGCGTGTGGCATAGTCGCCCAGGCGGTTAAAGCGAAGGGCCTGCGGCCCTTATCGCAGCCTTCGGCAGCGGCTACCGTTTTCGACTCGTCAACCAGAGATCAGCATGGGTTCAATCCTGTCACTGCGCCATTATCGCCAAGAGGTGATCGCTCATAGCCATGGGCATCCACAGGTGGTGATCAGCTTGTCCGGCAAGCTCGATTTCGAGGTGGAGGGTCGTACCAGCCTGTTGCGCCAACAACAACTGATCGTGATCCCGGCAGGGGCCCACCATACCTGTGACAGCCTGCAGGGCAGCCATTGCCTGGTGCTCGATGTCCCGGGCGACAACTGGCTAAGCCAATCACTGGGTGCTCATGCCGAGGCCAGTCGTCGACTGCTCGACTCCCCCGGGCATCTACCACTCGCCCCCCACCAGCATCAACTGGTCAACTGGCTGTCCACCAGCCCCGTCGCGGACCCGCTGATCTCACGGCAAGGCGCAATTCTGTTGCTGGCCAGCCTGAGCAGTCAGGCAAACGAACCTGTTCGCGCCAAAGGCCTGCCTCTCGCCGCACTGGACGCCTATATCGATCAGAACGCGGCCTACCCGCTTCAGGTTGCAGATCTGGCACGCATTTGCGGATTGTCCTGCGCCCGCTTGCACAGCCGCTTTCTCAGTGAGTGCGGACAAACGCCGATGGACTATCTGCGTCAGCGCCGTTTACGCAGCGCCTTGACCCTGCTGCGCCAAAGCACCCTGGCCGTGGGCGAGATTGCCAGTCGCACCGGTTATGCTTCGCAAAGCGCTTTCGCAGCCGCCATGCTGCGCGAGTTCGGCGCCTCTCCCAGCACCCTGCGCCGAGAGTCTGGCGACAATTGACGCCAGTCTTGCGACAGACATCCGACCCGAGCACGCCTTAGACTGCACCCCTTGCCTGCTTCGACATAAGGATTGCAATGACTCCGCGTACCGCTCTGGGTGCACTGCATATCGGCGCCCTGCTGTTCGGCTTGACCGGCGTGCTCGGCAAACTGGCCGCTGCTTCAGCGTCAATCATCGTCTTCGGCCGGGCTGCCTTCGCAGTGCTGGCGCTCGCGGGCTTTGCCGCCCTGGCCAAGCGCTCGGACGGTTATCGACTGTCTCTGCGCGATGCCCGTAACCTGCTGCTCAGCGGGTTGCTGCTGGCTGCGCATTGGGTCAGTTTTTTTATCTCGGTCAAAGTCGCCGGCGTGGCCATTGCGACCCTGGGGTTTGCCAGCTTCCCGGCCTTTACGGTGATCCTCGAAGGCCTGCTGTTTCGCGAACGTATCCGGTTCAACGAAATCATGCTGGTGACGCTGGTCAGCGTCGGTCTGATCCTGGTGACCCCGGCCTTTGATCTGGCCAGCCAGGCGACGGAAGGCTTGCTGTGGGCGATTGCCTCCGGCCTGACGTTCTCGCTGCTATCGCTGAATAACCGTGCCAACTCGGGTCGAGTGCCAGCCGTGCAGGCCGCCCTGTGGCAAAACGCAGTGGTCGCGCTGTGCCTGCTGCCCTTTGCAGCGCCAGGGCTGGGTGCGGTTCGAGCGCTCGACTGGCTGTGGATCGGCCTGCTCGGCGTCCTGTGCACCGGGGTTGCTCACAGCCTGTTCGTCGCCAGCCTTGCAGTGATCAAGGCCCGCACCGCGGCAGTGGTCTTCGCCCTGGAGCCGGTGTATGGCATCACTCTGGCCTGGGTGTTGTTCCACGAAACACCCACCTTGCGCATGCTGCTGGGCGGTGCGCTGATCATCATCGCGATTGTGGTGTCGAGCCGCATGGCCGGCGCACCGGCGACGGGCAAGGCATCAATCGACGCGGCTCACTGAACCCGGTCGTTGTGCCCCAGATCTCGCTGCGGATCGATGTGATCACGTACCCGCTGCTTCAGCACCTTGGCTTCCGGAAAACCGCCATCGGCCTTGCGCTCCCAAATCTGTTCGCCCTCACAGGTAATGCGGAACACGCCCCCGGTGCCCGGCTCCAGTACCACCCGCCCCAGATCGTCGGCAAACGTACTGAGCAGCTCCTGGGCCAACCAGGCGGCACGTAACAACCACTGACACTGGGTGCAGTAGGTGATGACAATTTCGGGCTTGCTGACTGGCATGATTTCAAAGGCTCTTGAAGAGAAAGGCGCCGCTATAATAGCCGCCTTTCTTGCTTGCCCAGAGATTCATGATGCGCCGCCTGCTCAGTTGCCTGCTGTTGTGTTTATGCCCGCTGATGGTACTTGCCGCCGAAACCGCACCGCCGAAAGTCGGCCTGGTATTATCCGGCGGCGCCGCCCGTGGCCTGGCCCACGTCGGTGTACTCAGGGCGCTCGAAGAGCAAGGGATTCACATTGATGCCATCGCAGGCACCAGCATGGGGGCGGTGATCGGCGGCCTGTATGCCTCCGGCTACAAGATCGACGAGCTGGAGAAGCTTGCGCTGAGCATTGACTGGCAGCAGGCGTTGTCCGATAACCCCGCCCGCGAAGACATCCCGTTCCGGCGCAAACAGGATGACCGCGATTTTCTGGTCAAGCAAAAACTCAGCTTCCGCGACGATGGCAGCCTCGGCCTGCCGCTGGGTGTCATTCAAGGACAAAACCTGGCGCTGTTACTCGAAAGCCTGCTGGCCCACAGCAGCGATATCCGCGACTTTGACAAACTGCCGATTCCGTTCCGGGCCGTGGCCACCGACATTGTGAACGGCGAAAAAGTGGTGTTCCGTAAAGGTCATCTGCCTCAGGTCATTCGCGCCAGCATGTCTATCCCTGCGGTGTTCGCACCTGTCGAAATCAATGGGCAGTTGCTGGTAGACGGCGGCATGGTCGATAACATCCCGGTGGACGTGGCGCGCGAAATGGGGGTGGATCGCGTCATCGTGGTGGACATCGGCACCCCGCTGCGGGGGCGTAAAGAGCTGAGTACCGTGTTCGACATTCTCAACCAGTCCATCACCCTGATGACCCGCAGCAACTCTGAAGTACAACTGGCGTCGCTGCGCCCGGACGACATTCTGATTCAACCCGCGCTCACCAGTTTTGGCGCCACTGATTTCGGGCGCTCGCAAGACATCATCACCGCCGGCTACCGCGCAACGCAGATTCTCGAACCTCGCCTGGCCGTCCTGCGCCATAACGATGACAGTGATGTGCAACTCAATACCGCGCGTTCATCCGATGAGCGCAAGCCGGTCATTACCGCGATCCGGATTGAAAACGACTCAAAAATCGGCGACTCGGTGATTCGCTACTACATTCGCCAACCCGTCGGCGAACCGCTGGACCTGACCCGCCTGCAACGGGACATGGGGACGTTGTACGGCCTGGATTATTTTGAACAAGTGCAATACCGCGTGGTGCATAAAGGCAAGGAGCGCACGCTGGTGATCAGCGCTCGGGGCAAGCGTAGCGGTACCGATTACCTGCGACTGGGGCTGAACCTGTCTGACGACATGCGTGGCGACAGCGCGTTCAACCTGGGCGCAAGCTACCGGGTCAATGGCATCAACACCCTGGGGGCCGAATGGCTGACGCGGGGGCAGATTGGCGATCAGCAGGAGCTGTACAGCGAGTTCTATCAGCCCCTGGATGCCGGCTCGCGCTACTTTGTCGCACCGTACATCAATGCGCAGTCACAGAACGTTGAGTCCATTCTCGACAATGACCCCATTGCCGAGTATCGGCTGGAACGCTACGGGTTCGGTTTGAATTTTGGGCGGCAAATCGGCAACAGCGGAGAGATCCGTCTTGGCATAGGCGAAGCATGGGGCAAGGCTGATGTACGAATCGGTGAACGCGACTTGCCGGGCATCAGTTTCAACGAAGGTTTCTACGACCTGAAATACTCCTTCGACTCGCTGGATAACGTGTACTTCCCGCATTCCGGAGAAGATATCAGCCTGAGCGTGCGCCAGTACGAACCGGGGCTGGGCTCGGATGATCGCTACCGTCAGTGGGAGTTCAACCTGGATAAAGCCCTGAGTTCAGGACCCAACACCTGGATTCTGGGCGGACGTTACGGGCGTACGCTCAACACCGCCGAAGTCGTGACTTCAAGCTTTTTGCTCGGTGGTGCCCGGCAGTTGTCGGGCTTCAGGCAGGATGCGATTTCCGGACAAAACATCAGTCTCATGCGTGCCGTTTACTACCGGCGCCTGACGCCTCGTTCGTATTTGCCGCTTGATTTCCCGCTGTACGCCGGTGTGTCCCTGGAGCGTGGTCGCGCCTGGAACAACGACAATGAGTTCGACAGTGGCTATATCAATGCCGCAAGCATTTTCATCGGGTTCGACACACCGCTGGGCCCGCTCAACTTCAGCTATGGCTTCAACGATGACGATCAGAAGGCGGTGTACTTGAACCTGGGGCAGACGTTCTGAGGGCTGCCCTCATCAAGATGAAGGGGCAGCGCCTGCACGGGTCGTGGTTCAGCTTTTCTCGAGGTTAGCCAGGATCCGGCTGTGAACACGCATGCAAATGCGCTGTTCTTCTTCATCCACACCGACAAACAGCTCTTGGCGCAGAGCACTGGCAATGGATTCTATCTGTTCGATCAACGGGCGAGCGGAATCACTCAGGACAATTTTTTTTGGCGCGGCGATCTTCCAGCACGGCATGACGCTTGACCAGTCCTTGAGCCTCAAGGCTGTCAAGCAAACGAGCCAGCGTAGGCCCTTCAACGCCAACGCTTTGCGCCAGTTCACGCTGGGTCGGCACGCCTTCAAAGCGGGCCAGATGCAAGAGCACCAACCAGCGCGCCTGCGACAAACCGAGACCTGCCAGACGACGATCCAGTTCGGCACGCCAGCCACGAGACATTTGAGCTAGCTGCATACCAAAACGGTGTTGATCGGATAACGACATAAAAAACTCAATGGTTAGACTGAAATAGAGTGAAGATAATTGTTAGCCAGCTAAGCATGGAGCCTTCGTCCAAGCAAGACCTGCGCATCAATCAATCGTCACCTTTCGCGACTCGCAGTTATATTTCAAACTCGGATTGCAGCGCTGCACGCACGCAATACAGCACACCTTCCGGGACGCGCCCCTTGAACTGTTCTGCAATGCTGGCCACGCTCGGCAGTTCGCCTTCGCCGTCCAGAAAGGCGTCCTGAACTTCTTCCATCAGCTCTTCTGGCAAGTCCAGCGCCTGCTCCAGTGACAACTCCTGACGGCCGATGGCTTCTGCCAACATTGTGTAAACATTCTTTTCAGAACACTGTAATTGCCCGGAGATCTGTAGCGGAGTCATGCCGGCACGGGCCAGGCTGATCAGCTCATGGCGAATGTCCGCGACCACTTTCGGGGGTTCGGCCTGCCCACCCAGCACCTCGAGGAACGCCTCACCGTAGCGCTCCAGCTTGCGCGCGCCAATACCGCTGACCGTGGCCATCTCGGACAATGAAGTGGGCTGGCTACGCAGCATTTCGAGCAACGTCGAGTCGGGGAAGATGACGTAAGGCGGCACGCCGTGCTCTTCGGCCAGCTTGCGTCGTAACGCTCGCAGAGCCTCCCATTGTTCGCGCTCTTCGCCGCGTACCAATTGACTGGCCGGGCTGGCAGAACTGCTTTTGACCGACGTTTGCGGCTTGAGCTCACGACGCAGTTCGAGTGTCACCTCGCCCCGCAGCAGCGGCCGGCAGCTGTCACTCAAACGCAGTCCGCCGTAACCTTCGATATCAATGTCGGCCAGGCCACGGGCCACCAACTGGCGGAACAGCGTGCGCCACTCGCCTTCAGCGCGAGCTTTGCCGACACCGAACACCGACAAATGCTGGTGCCCGAAGCTGCGGACTTTTTCGTTCTCCCGACCCAGCAGCACGTCGATCAGATGCCCGGTACCATAACGCTGGCCCGTTCGGTAAATGGCCGAAAGTGCCTGGCGCGCAGGCTCGGTGGCATCCCAGGTCTGCACACCGTCCACACAATTGTCGCAATGCCCGCATGGCTGCGGCATATCTTCGTCGAAATAGGCGAGCAAGGTCTGGCGACGGCAGCGGGTTTCTTCACACAACGACAGCATGGCATCGAGCTTGTGGTGCTCAAGTCGCTTGTGCCGCTCATCTCCCTCGGAGTTTTGCAGCATTTGCTTGAGCATCACCACGTCTTGCAGCCCATAGGCCATCCACGCGTCAGCGGGCAAACCGTCACGGCCCGCACGACCGGTTTCCTGGTAATAGGCCTCAAGGGACTTGGGCAAATCCAGGTGCGCCACAAAGCGCACGTTGGATTTGTCGATGCCCATACCGAAGGCAATGGTCGCCACCATGATCAGCCCTTCCTCGTTGAGAAAGCGCTTCTGGTTGGCGGCCCGGGTCTCGCTGGGGAGGCCGGCGTGATACGGCAAGGCCGGGAAACCCTGGGCACACAGAAACTGCGCCACTTCGTCGACTTTTTTGCGCGACAGGCAATACACGATGCCCGCGTCACTGCGCCGCTCGGAAAGAAATGCCAGCAACTGCTTGCGCGGCTGCTCTTTCGGCACGATGCGGTAAAAAATGTTGGGGCGGTCAAAGCTCGACAGGAAGCGCTCGGCATTTTGCAGATGCAGACGCGTGACGATCTCTTCGCGGGTGCGCTTGTCGGCCGTGGCGGTCAGGGCAATGCGCGGCACATTCGGGAACACCTCGGCCAATTGGCCCAGTTGCAGGTATTCAGGCCGGAAGTCATGGCCCCATTGGGATACGCAGTGCGCTTCGTCGATCGCAAACAGGGCAATATCAAGGCTCTGCAAAAACGCCATCATTCGCGGCTGGACCAGACGCTCTGGGGCCAGATAGAGCATCTTGACTTCGCCCCGCTTGATCCGATTCGCCAGATCGCGCTGCTGCTCGGCCGTCAGGGTCGAATTCAAGGCCGCCGCCGCCACCCCGAGCTCTTCCAGGGTTGCGACCTGATCGTCCATCAAGGCAATCAGCGGCGACACCACCACCGCCAGGCCCTCACGCAGCAACGCCGGCACCTGGAAGCACAGGGATTTGCCGCCGCCGGTGGGCATCAGCACCAAAGCGTCGCCACCACTGGCCACGCGCTCAATAATGTCACCCTGGCGGCCACGGAAACTGTCGTAGCCGAAGATGTCTTTGAGTACGCGTTGAGCCTGTTCGAGCATAGAAACTCCAGAAATCGCCGAAACACCCCTGCGCGGGCGTGATCCGGCGCGGCCACAGGCCCGTCTGAAGGCATGGGCGCAAAGCGCAGGATCCGCCGCATTGGCTGCAGGGCATCACAAAACGCGGCAGTATACCCGAGCCCTCTCCTGCGCAGGGCGCTGTAATTGCCCTGCCGATCACCGGGAAGTAACAGCAAATGTGCCCTGCGGCTGGCTTGGGCGCTCAAGAAAGCCTAGAATTCGCTATCGTTTATTTACTAGGTAGCACATTAATGTCCTTCGCTGAGCAACTAACCCGCCTGCAAGCCTTCCTCGACGCCGACGAGCTGCATGACGAGGCGCTGGACTACGTGGCCACCCACGGCTACCTGACCGCCCTTTCCATCTGTTCCGAGGTCGTACCTGAGCGTGAGTGGATCGATGCGATCTTCTCCGAAGCACCACACTACAAGGACGACGCCCAGCGTGCCGAAATCGAAGGCACCCTGATCCAGCTCAAGGCCCACATCGCACGCCAACTGGCGTCTGACGAAGAATTCGAGCTGCCGTGCGATCTGGACCTGGGCGACGAGCCGGATGATTCCGACTTGCGCGGCTGGTGTGTCGGTTTCATGGAAGGCGTATTCATGCGCGAAGCGGCCTGGTTCGAAACCGCCGAAGAAGAAGTCAGCGAAATGCTGTTGCCGATCATGGTCGGTTCGGGCCTGTTCGATGACCAGCCTGAGTTCTCCGACATCGCCCAGGATGCCAACCTGATGGACGACATGATCGTTCAGATCCCGGAAGCGCTGACCGCCCTGTACCTGCTGTGCAATGCACCTGACGAGAAACCGGCGATCCTCAAGCCACGTCACCACTGATTTTCAATGACCCTACCCTCACCCGGCAACCGTTCGCGGTTGCTGCGCTACGCACTGTTTGCCATTGGCTGGCTGAGCGTAGTGCTGGGGGTTATCGGGATCTTCCTGCCGGTACTGCCCACGACCCCCTTTCTGTTGCTGGCGGCCGCGTGCTTCGCCCGCAGTTCCCCGCGCTTTTATCAATGGCTGGTCGAGCACCCGCGGCTCGGGCCATGGATCCGCGACTACCTTGATGGCAACGGCATCCCGCTCAAGGGCAAGGTCTACGCCATTGGCCTGATGTGGTTGAGCATTGGACTGTCCTGCTACCTGGTGCCTTTACCCTGGGCGCGTTTTTTTATGCTGACCAGCGCGGTCCTGGTCACGCTCTACATCCTCCGGCAAAAAACCCTCGAAAAACCCTGACCGGCGAAACACACGCCTTGTGTAGCCGCTGCCGCAGGTTGCAATGAGTGCCGAAAGACACCTGTCGCAGCCTCCGGCCGCGGCTACAGGGTTTCAAGCAAAGCTATGGGTTGCCATGATTACGCTGATAGGTTTCGGCGCCCATGGCTTCGATCTGCCCTTCAATCAAAGCTTCGAACGGGCGTAGCAGCGCGGCGAATGAGTTCGGCGCTTCGAGGATTTCAAGCGCTTGCGTAATGGCTTCCAGGGTCGACAAGGCGCCCGGCCCCGGCGCCTTGCGCAACCGGTAACGCGAGACCGCACCTTCGGGCAAAGTGACCCGCGGCAACTGCGCCAGCAACGGATTGAGGTGCAACAGCTTGCGTGCCTTGCGCCATGTACCGTCCGGCACCACCAGCAGCAGCGGCAGATCTGGTCCGGACCCGGTCTCGGTCTCGGTCTCGATCAGTTGTGCGCCCTCTCCCGGAAACAATAACCGCGCCCGGTACCCCGGCGGGTTGAGCAACGTGGCCAGATCCTCAAACACCTCACCCACCCGCAGCTCGGCATTGCTAAGCCCCAAGGCTGCCAACCGCGCCGTGTTCAATGCGTGGCCGACTTCACTCGGATGCTGCAACAGCAAGACCCGGGTGCGACTTTCCAGGCACGGGATCAACTCGCACAAACAATGGGTTTGTGGACGCAAGCAGCGCGGACACTGGATTCTGGACATGGAATGGAAACGCTCGTTCAAGGTTTATTAAGCTGCGCTTTAAGCAGGTCGCGAAAGGTCTGAATCAACGGCTCGCGACTGCGGCCCCGGCGCACGATCATCGAAAACGGCGCTTGATAACCGAAGGTTGCAGGCAGCAACACACGCAAGTCGCCCTTCTCCACCCAGGGCTCGGCATAGTGCTCGGGCAAATAGCCAATGTAAGCGCCCGAGAGCACCAGAATCAGCTGTGCCTCCATGCTATCGACCGTCGCCGCGCTGTGCTTGAAGCCATGCCGAGCCAATTCGGCCTGGCTCCAGTAGCCACGCCCGACCATGCGCTGTTGTGTAATCAATGGCTCGGGGATGCGCCGCTCACTGAACAACGGATGGCGGTTGCTGCAATACAACCAGTGCTGTTCGCGGTACAGCGGCTGATAGACAAGGCCGCTCATGCGCGATGAAAACGCGCCAATGGCCAGATCCAGGCGGTTGTCTTGTACCCCCAATTGCAGCTCGTATGGGCTCATGACCGACAAATGCAAATGCACCGCCGGATGTTCCTGACTGTAGGCACCAATGGCTTCGGCAAAGGGCAATGCATTGTCACTCACGGTCGAGTCGATCACGCCCAGATTCAAAGTACCGCGCAGCTCGCCTTTGAGCGCCGCCGCATACTGCTCGAAACCTTCCAGCTCACCCAGCAACCGCAGGGTTTCCTGATGGAACAGCTCGCCCTTGCTGGTCAGGCTGAACCCGCCCCGCCCGCGATGGCACAACACCAGCCCCAGATTGGCTTCGAGCTGACTCATGTAGGTGCTGATCGCCGACGTCGAGAGGTTGAGCGCCTGCTGCGCATTGGCAAAACCCTGATGCCTGACCACGCTGGCGAAAATGCGCAATAGTTTGAGATCGGGTAAAGCACTGGCCATAGAGAGCTCACTGATCCTGTCGGCGTTAGCATGTATGCGCCTTCAGGGTATTGGCATGAATTCGATAACCGGAGTCTAACGCCTACCACCGCATTAGTTTAGAAAAACCTGAACTAAGTATTTGCCCACAGGGATTCTTCCCGCCTCATGCCTTTCGCAGAATCGGTCGCCATAACCACAACAAACGACGAGGCTATCCCGTGGAAAAAATCCTTCACCAACCACTGGGCGGTAATGAAATGCCGCGCTTCGCCGGCATCGCCACCATGATGCGGCTACCCCACTTGCAATCGGCCAAAGGCCTGGACGCCGCGTTTATCGGCGTGCCACTGGATATCGGCACCTCACTGCGGCCCGGTACACGTTTTGGCCCCCGTGAAATCCGCGCCGAGTCGGTCATGATTCGCCCCTACAACATGGCAACCGGCGCCGCACCGTTCGACTCCCTGTCGGTGGCTGACATCGGCGATGTGGCAATCAACACCTTCAACCTGCTGGATGCGGTCCGCATCATCGAAGAGTCGTACCACGAGATTCTTGAGCATGATGTGATCCCCCTGACCCTGGGCGGCGACCACACCATCACCCTGCCGATCCTGCGGGCGATCCACAAGAAACACGGCAAGGTTGGCCTGGTGCATATCGACGCCCACGCCGATGTAAACGACCACATGTTTGGCGAGAAAATCGCCCACGGCACCACCTTCCGCCGCGCCGTGGAAGAAGGTCTGCTGGACTGTGACCGCGTGGTGCAAATCGGCCTGCGAGCCCAGGGCTATACCGCTGAAGACTTCAACTGGTGCCGCAAACAGGGTTTTCGCGTGGTCCAGGCCGAAGAGTGCTGGCATAAATCCCTGGCACCGCTCATGGCCGAAGTGCGTGAAAAGGTCGGCAATGGCCCGGTATACCTGAGCTTTGATATCGACGGCATCGACCCGGCGTGGGCACCCGGCACCGGAACCCCGGAAATCGGCGGCCTGACCACGATTCAGGCGATGGAAATCATCCGCGGCTGTCAGGGCCTCGACCTGGTCGGGTGCGATCTGGTAGAAGTCTCGCCGCCGTTCGACACCACCGGCAACACCTCATTACTGGGCGCCAATCTGCTCTACGAAATGCTCTGCGTGCTGCCCGGCGTCGTGCATCGATAAGGACGTTCCACCGGTGCTATCAAGTCCTGGACTTGAAAGCACCGCGCCACACCCGCGTGACTAGCAGCATTCATAAAAACAAAAATCGGAGACTCGCCATCATGGCTTTAGATCTACTGGTCGTCCTTATTTACGCCGCTGCAATGCTAGTGCTCGGTTACTACGGCATGCGCAAGGCAAAAACCCACGAAGATTACCTGGTCGCCGGGCGCAACCTGGGACCGACACTCTACATGGGCACCATGGCCGCCACCGTACTCGGCGGCGCGTCGACCGTGGGCACCGTGCGCCTGGGGTATGTGCACGGTATTTCGGGCTTCTGGCTGTGTGCCGCGCTGGGCTGCGGGATCATCGCGCTCAACCTGTTCCTGGCCAAGCCGCTGCTCAAGCTGAAGATATTCACTGTCACCCAGGTCCTGGAGAAGCGTTACAACCCCATGGCGCGTCAGGCCAGTGCAATCATTATGCTGGCCTATGCGCTGATGATTGGCGTGACCTCGATCCTGGCCATCGGCACAGTGCTGGAAGTGCTGTTCGACCTGCCTTTCTGGATCTCGGTGTTGCTCGGCGGCGGTGTAGTGGTGGTGTATTCGACCATCGGCGGCATGTGGTCACTGACCTTGACCGACATTGTCCAATTCGTGATCAAGACCGTGGGCCTGATGTTTGTCCTGCTGCCGATCTGCCTGTACCGCGTCGGTGGCTGGGACGAACTGGTGAGCAAGTTGCCCGCGTCCAGCTTCAACTTCACCCAGATCGGCTGGGACACGATCATCACCTACTTCCTGATTTACTTCTTCGGCATCCTGATCGGCCAGGATATCTGGCAGCGAGTGTTTACCGCCAAGACCGCCAGGGTCGCCAAGTACGCCGGCACATTCGCCGGGTTCTATTGCATCCTCTACGGTCTGACCTGTGCATTGATCGGCATGGCGGCGCATGTGCTGCTGCCTGACCTGGACAACGTCAACAACGCCTTCGCCGCCATCGTCAAGGCATCCCTGCCTGACGGCATTCGCGGGCTCGTGATCGCTGCTGCCCTGGCCGCCATGATGTCGACCGCCAGCGCCGGCTTGCTGGCCGCATCCACGGTACTGACTGAAGACCTGCTGCCAAAGCTGCGCGGTGGCAAACAGTCGAGTCTCAAGGTTAACCGGCTGTTTACTCTGCTGACGGGGTTTGTGGTGCTGGCAATCGCTCTGGTGGTCAATGATGTGATCAGCGCCCTCACCCTGGCCTATAACCTGCTGGTCGGCGGTATGCTGGTGCCATTGATCGGGGCCATTTACTGGAAACGCGCCACCACCGCAGGCGCCATTACCAGCATGAGCCTGGGGTTTATCACCGCACTGGTCTTTATGTTCAAGGATGGGCTGGACGCCAATACGCCGATTTACTACAGCCTGGCGGTGGCGTTGATCAGTTTTATCGTGGTCAGCCTGATGAATCGGCGCCCCGCCCCAGCGGTCAGCGTCGCCTGATCAATACGTGAGGAATGTTTGTCTCAGCGGGTACGACGTCGGAGGTCGTACCCGTTTTTTTTACAACTCGACCTCCCTTCGGACAAAGGATCAAAAGAAGGCGTAGCGACCCGTGTGCAGCGTTATCCCCCCGCCTTACCGGCGACGTTGCGGATGACGACGCGGATCCTCGACAGGAATCGGCACAGGTTGCAGTGGCGGCTCGATCAAGCCAAGCGCAACGCCAACGTCATGGAGCCAGGTTTGCAATTTGTCTTTCATATATCCCCCTTGGGGTAACACCGGCGACGGGAATTCTGTGGTCGCTTCGTACAGATAATAGCCCTAACTCCTACGCAATGCTTGCCGGAAGTCAATGAACTTTAGGCTAACGCCTTACAAATCAGACTCAGCCCAATGCGTGAAGTTGCGTGCCCGGGCCGCCGTTTTGCAGCGGCTGCGCTTGCTGTAGCTCGATCCAGGCATTCAGGTTGGCGCCCATCATGCCTTTTCGCCACATCAGCCATGTTGTGGCTTGTGAAAAAGGTTGTTGCAAAGCATGTACGCTGACATTTTCACGTCCCGGCAAACTGGCCAGCATCGAAGCCGGCATCAGCGCCACACCCGAACCGGCTACCACACACGCCAACATGCCTTGATAGGACTCTATCTCCATAACCCTGCCCATGGCGGCACGATCACTGGCGTACCAGGCCTCAAGACGAGCCCGATACGAACAGCCCTGTCGAAAGGTGAACACCTCCAGGCCCTGCACATCCCGAGCACGGGTGATCGGTGAGTGATCCAGATCACTGATCAGTACCAGGTGCTCCTCGCAAAACTCAATACCGTCCAGCCCGGCCAGCTCCAGTGGCCCATCCACCAGCGCGGCGTCCAGACGGCCGGTCAGCAAGCCTTCAAGCAACTCCCCGCTCGGAGCCGATTGCACATGCAGGTTCACCGCCGGATAAGTCCGGTGATAGTGCGCCAGCAACCCTGGCAAATGAATTGCTGCCGTACTGTACATCGTGCCCAGCGTGAACTTGCCAGACGGCACTCCACCTTGCACGGCAGCCAGGGCTTCGTCGTGGAGAGCAAACAGGCGCGCGGTGTAATCCAGCAACACCTGACCGGCCGGGGATAACTGCAAGCGCTGACGCTCGCGCATGAAGAGTTCGATGCCCATCTGCTCTTCAAGTTGCTTCAGACGGGTCGACAGGTTGGAAGGGACTCGATGCAGACGCTCAGCCGCACGGGTGACAGAACCTTCTTCGGCCACGGCCTGGAAAATCCGCAATTGACTGAACTCCACGATATTCTCCAAAACAGAACAAGTATCTCACTATTATTCATTTTTAAAGAAAGTCAATAACCTCTAGCCTGACGGTCTCTGATTTCTCCCAGGAACCCGCAGCATGTCTCCCCAGACCCGCTTACTCGCCAGCTTTATCGCGCTCATGATGGCAATGGGCATTGGCCGTTTTTCATTGACGCCACAACTGCCGCACCTGATCAGTGAAGGCCAGATCGATCTGACCGGCGCCGGGTTGATTGCTGCCGCCAACTACCTGGGTTATTTGCTCGGAGCGCTGGATGCCATCCGCGCCAGACGTCCCGCACAGATCCAGCACCGGCTGCAGGCGGGTCTGTGGTTATGCGTGGGGCTGACCCTTCTGTCATTCTGGGCCCAGGGGTTTTGGCCGCACCTGCTTTTGCGCTTTGGTACCGGGGTCGCCAGCGCCTGGGTGATGGTGATGATTACCTCGCTCAGCCAGCAAATTGCCATAGCTGCCAATCGCCCGCGCTCAGGCGCACTGGTGTTTGCCGGCCCGGGTGCCGGGGTACTGCTCACGGGGGTGCTGGCGCTGGTTTCGAACAGGCTCGACCAGCCTTCGGCCATCTTATGGCTGGTTTATGCCGCCGCGGCCCTGTTGATGCTGTTGGCGATTTTGCCGATTCTGCCGAGGCCCGTCACAAACGCAAAGGCCAGCGCGGTGATGCAACCGACTGAACGGACGCCCGGGATTGCGCGACTGGGTGCGATCTATGCGCTGTATGGTCTGGGCTACATCATCCCGGCCACGTTTCTGTCGCAGATGGCCAGCGCCCGATTTCACGGCCAGTGGCAAGCGGACCTGTTCTGGCCCGCATTCGGGTTGTGCGCCGCAATTGGCGTCGGCCTGATCAGCTTGCGCCGTCCCCGCCCCGGCACCACACGCCTGTGGTTGACGGGTGGATTGTGGATACAGGCGCTGGGGGTGCTGGCATGCCTGCTGCCAAGCAGCGCGGGCCTGGCATTGGGCGTGGTTCTGTGTGGCACCCCGTTCCTGGCCTGCATGCCGCTGGTCATGCAACGCTCCCGGGATCTGGCGCCCCATGCCATGCAACGCAACGCCGCTTTGCTGACCGCCTGCTTTGCCCTCGGCCAGTTGTGCGGGCCGTTACTGGCGGCCCTCAGCAGTCATTTCAGCGGCGGCCTGCAGCCGGCGTTGATTGCCGCTGCCGCGGGGCTGCTGCTTGCCGGAGGACTGGCCTTGCAGTCGGTCAGCTCCCCAGCAGCGCACGCACCTTGCGACGCAACCACGGCTCAGCGCTGACAAACGTTATGCCGAATAACACCAGCACAGCGCCCACCACAAAGTTGAAGCTCAAGGGCTCATTGAGCAACAGCACACCGAACGTCACACCGAACAGCGGGGTCATGAACGAAAACACCGCCAGGTTGGAGGCCAGGTAACGCTTGAGCAGCCAGAACCACACCAGATAACTGAAAAACGACACCACCAGCCCTTGAAACAGCACGCTGGCCACGGCGACTGGCGTCAGGCTGACATGGCTGATCTGCCCACTGACAGCGGCAATCAACAACAGCCCGACAAAACCGACCATCAACTGGTAGAACAAGGTCAGCGTGACGGGGGCTTCGGACAGCCGAGAAGCCCGCACCACCACGGTGGTCGCACCCCAGGCCATGCCGGCCAGGATCCCGCAGGCATCGCCCAGCAACATGGTGCGATCCATCCCGGAAAATGAAACACCCCCGGCAAAGGCGAAGGCGATGCCTGCGAAAGCGAGAAAAATCCCCAGCCACTGCAATGGCCGCAAACGCTCGCTGGGCAGAAACCAGTGAACCCCGAGGGCGGTAAAGATGGGGGCGGTATAGAGAAAAACCGACATATGGGCGGCGCTGGTCATTTGCAGACCTTCGGCGATGAAGAAAAACTCCAGGCCGAACAGGCTGCCTGCCAGCAAGCCGGCTCGCCAAGTGCACGGAACCTGGCTCCATCCGCCTTTCCAGCAGATCAACAACCCCACCAGCAACGCTGCAATCGCGGAACGAGAGGCGGCCTGCATCACGGGCGCGATGTCCACGGCCGCCGCTTTGATGACGACTTGCTGCACGCCCCAGATCAGGCACAGACCCAGCATCACTTGCAGTGCGAAAGCATCCGTTGCTCGCCGCGAAACAGTCATAGCTACACCTGGAAGAAGGTCAAGGGACGCACAATATTCAGCGTGTCATTAAGAAAGAATCAGGCCGCCAGCTTGTGTGACGTCCAGTAACCCGACAATGCCGCCAGGCAGGTCAACAGACCGCCCCAGGCCATGTCCATCAAGGCCAGTTGGGCCGACCAGCCTTGCAGGGTAGCCCAGTTGGTCATGTCGTAGGTGCCATACGCCACCAACCCGAAAAACGCACCGCTCAATGCTGCCCTGCGCGCACTGCTGCGGGCCAGAGCCGGCAATACCACAAAAAACACCACACCCAGCACGTACACCAGGTAGAACACGATCGCCGGCCCCCACTTGGGTTGCTCAAGCATCAGCGGGCCCAGTAACTCTTTATAGGTAGAGTCCATGAGCACACCCAGCCACAGGCCGTCGAGCACCAGAAAAGCCAGCAATGCACCGGTATATGCCCACGCAACTTTTCTCATGACGACAGCCCTCGGTCTGCAGGATCAGATCAATTCGATACGGTCCGGATGAATCGTAATCTTGCCTTCCTTGTACAGTGCACCGATAGCCTTTTTAAAGTTGCCCTTGCTCACACCGAACAGGCTGCTGATGACTTCGGGGGCACTTTTGTCGCTGACTGCCAAAACACCGTCATTGTCGCGCAACTTGGCGAGGATCTTCGAGTTCAGGCTGCTGGCGGCTTCCTGGCCTACCGGCTGCAGGCTCAGGCTGATTTTGCCGTCTGCGCGAATCTCTTTGATGAAGCCTTTCTCTTGCTTGCCCGCGCGCATAAACTTGAACACTTCGTTCTTGTGGATCAAGCCCCAGTGCTTGTTGTTGATCACGGCTTTAAAGCCCATGTCCGTGGCTTCGGCCACCAACAGGTCAACTTCCTGGCCCACTTGATAGGTCGGCGGGGTCTTGTCCAGATAACGGTCCAGTCGCGCTGTCGCCGTAATACGACGAGTGTGCTTGTCGAGGTAGACATGCACCACGACGTATTCGCCAGCGGTCATCTGGCGTTTTTCTTCGGAATACGGCAGCAGCAAGTCTTTCGGCAACCCCCAATCCAGGAAGACACCGATGCTATTAACTTCAACCACTTTGAGACTGGCAAACTCACCGACCTGAACTTTTGGTTTTTCAGTGGTGGCAATTAATTTGTCATCACTGTCCAAATAAACAAATACGTTGAGCCAGTCTTCATCTTCACTGGGAATATCTTTGGGAATATAACGATTGGGCAGCAGGATTTCGCCGTCTGCCCCGCCATCCAGATACAAACCGAAGTTCGTGTGTTTCACCACTTGCAAACTGTTGTAGCGACCGATTAAAGCCATGTTCAATACCCTCATTACGTGGGCGGCATTCTACCCGAGTTTAGGGAGGCGAATTGAGGTGCCGCCGCCTGCCAATCAAAAAATCTGTGAAAGGCCTGATTTCTCAGGATTTTCTGGCCGCTTGCAGCACCATTCGTCAGCCTTGCGCACACCGCAAGTCAGCTTGGCGACCTCCCGGGCGGATTAAAACATCACCACCGTTGTTAATTAAAACAGCGAGTTAGAGAACGTTTTGATGAACGATCATGTACATGATCAGGCCGCGAGGTTTATTTTAAGAAGATATTTAACAAGCCATTGTCAAGTATTTCTGGTACTATCGCTGGCCAAGTTATTTTCTACAGGTCAATAGCCGTCATGCGCGTTAAAGCATCTGCCAGCAAAGCAAAGCCAGCTCCCGCTGTTGAAACCAGCGATTCAATCAATGCGCAAATTTCCGCATTCTTGAAGTCCGGCGGTGAGATCCAGCAAATTGACAAAGGTGTCAGCGGCCAGACATTCGGCCCGTCCAAGCAAATCACGCTGGGCAAAAAGTAACACCCCTCGCGTCACTGTGTCCTCATGCGCTTTGCCTTCCAAAGCGCTAGGACTAACGATTTATCCGCCTTATCCCCCTCGCATTGATCCGGTACTCGACAAATCGACGAACGGCATTCATCCGCCCCTATTCATCCGTATGCTCTAAAGCCTCTGGATCAAGCCTCTTGGCCCATACAAGGAGGGAATACATGCCCACGCGGGTGTTAATGCTGACCATCGGCATGCTGGCCAGTTCGCTGGCCAATGCCCAGGTGTTTTCCCGTGAACTGGGAGATTTCGACCTTAAACTGGCCACCCAGCCAAGCCGCAGCATGGCGCAGGGCCTGGTCAAACCCACCAGCCCCGGCTCAAGCTTCCATGGCGGCCTCGACCTCAGCCATGACAGCGGCTGGTATGTCGGCCAATGGGCACCGACGATGGGCATCAAGCCGGGCAGCAACCTCGAGGTAGACTCCTACCTGGGTTACAAACACCCTTTCGACGAAAGCCTGAGCTATGAGCTGGGGATGATTCATTACAGCTACCCCAAACTGAGCCCGCTCGACAGCCAGCAATTTTATGCCGGGCTCACGTTGCTGGGCACGCGCTTTGGCGCAGCCTTCAGTAATGACCCAGGGCGCCGTGACAGCACGCTGTTTGCCGACCTCGGCCTCAATCAGCCCTTTGGTATCGGGATGAGCATGAAGTACACCGCCCACCAATTGGACTCGCCTGTGTCCATCGCCGAGGGTGGCAGCGTACATGCTTTCAATGACTGGTCGGTTAAATTATCGCGCCCGTGGATGGGAATCGACCTGAACCTGATCTACAGCGACTCCAACCTCAACGGCAATGACTGCTCGGCGTATTCAGGGCAAAACTCGCAGTGCGATGGCTTGCTGACCTTTAAAGCCGAGCGCGCGTTTTACTGAGTCGAAAGCCCGTCACTGAAGGCTGCCCCGCGGCTGGATTCAGGCAATTTGAACCTTTGCGGCCAGCGCATCGAAGATCACAGGGTCCAGCGCATCCGATTGCTGGTTGAGCACCTGCAACGGGTGGTCATTGCCCGGAATACTGCTGTCGATCAGGCTCAACAGGCTGGCCCCACGCGCGGTCAGGACAAAGTTCTCGCCGTTGCCGCCCTCTTCCTCAGGCCGGCTTTCAATAAAACCGTTCTTGAACAGCAGCGCTTCATAATCAGCCGCCAGCTTTTTCAGTTCATCCAGATTACCAATCGGTTGGCCGGCGGCGGCCTGGGCTGCCGCGTGCTCTTCAGCATAAGCCCGCGGCGCAAATGCAACGCCGTCGTTATTCTGGACTTCATGGAGTAGCCGTTCGATCAGTGCCCAGTTGTAAGTGGTCATCAGCGTCACGCTCCGTACTGTTTGATGAAAAAAGCCTTCATCAGTAGTGACCGGCAGACCACCAGGACGTTCAGCCGGTGTTTGCAGCCTACGACGGGATCAGCAGCCTGGAACGGGCAACAAAAAACCCGGCCTGGGCCGGGTTTTGGTGAATCACATGCGCGCCTTATTCGGCGGCAGGTGCTTCTGGCTTGCGGCGCTTGAGCGGAGCCATGCCGTCTTTGCTGACCAACGACAATGCGTCGGTTTTCGGACGGTTGGCGATTTTACGCTTGGTCGGAGCCTTGGCGCCGGACTTCTTCTTGTCGCCTTTGGCGTCGGTCTTTTTCTTTTTCACGCCAACGGCCTTGCCCGATGCCTTGACCTTCTTCGGCCCGGTGTAGGTGCCTTTGACTTCCTTGATGGTGCGACGCTCGAAGCTTTGCTTCAGGTAGCGCTCAACGCTGGACATCAGGTTCCAGTCACCGTGGCAAATCAGCGAGATCGCCAGGCCATCGTTGCCCGCGCGACCGGTACGACCAATACGGTGTACGTATTCGTCGCCGCTGCGTGGCATGTCAAAGTTGATCACCATGTCCAGACCATCAACGTCCAGACCACGGGCCGCCACATCGGTGGCCACCAGGATCTTGACCCCGCCCTGCTTCAGGCGGTCGATTGCCAGCTTGCGATCCTTCTGATCCTTCTCACCGTGCAAGACAAACGCCTTGTACTCCTGAGCCACCAGACGACCGTAGATACGGTCAGCCATGGCCCGGGTGTTGGTGAAGATAATGGCTTTTTGATAAGTCTCGTTGGCCAGCAGCCAGTTCACGATTTGCTCTTTGTGCTGGTTGTGATCGGCCGTGATCACTTGCTGGCGAGTCGTGGCGTTCAGCTGGCTGACCTGGTTGAGCTGCAAGTGCTCGGGATCGGTCAGGACCTTGCCGATCATCTCGCGCAGCCCGGAGCCACCGGTGGTGGCCGAGAACAGCATGGTTTGCTGACGGTTTGGACACTCATCGACCAGACGCTGGACGTCTTCCGAGAAGCCCATGTCGAGCATGCGGTCGGCTTCGTCGAGCACCAGCACTTCAACTTCTTTCAAGTCCAGGTTGCCGGCGTTCAGTTGCTCCAGCAAACGACCGGGCGTGCCGATCAGAATGTCCGGCACCTTGCGCAACATGGCGGCCTGGACCTTGAAGTCTTCACCACCGGTGATCAGGCCGGACTTGATGAACGTGAACTGCGAAAAACGCTCGACTTCTTTCAGCGTCTGCTGTGCCAGCTCGCGGGTCGGCAACAGGATCAACGCTTTGATGCTGACGCGAATTTTGGCCGGACCGATCAGGCGATTGAGAATCGGCAGGACGAAAGCGGCGGTTTTGCCACTCCCGGTTTGAGCTGTCACCCGCAGGTCACGCCCTTCGAGCGCGAGCGGAATGGCCGCTGCTTGCACAGGCGTTGGCTCGACAAATTTAAGCTCGGCCACGGCTTTAAGCAGGCGTTCGTGCAGGGCGAATTGGGAAAACACGGGTGCTACCTCGAAGAAATGCAAAAAATCAGCGGCATAGAGTAACGGTTTCGAGCGCCCAGGCCGAGTTTCTTTGTACAAACGGCACGAAACAAATGCTTTTTTAAGATCTTTAGTCCTGTCCAAGCCCCAAAAGCGCACTTAAATGCTCTAATTCCGGGGCCATTTCTCTTTGGGGTAACGTTTTAGCTTATGGACACTCAACAACTCTGGGCCCGTTTCCAGGCCCTCTGGGCCAACCTGGATCAACATCCCTGGGTATCGGCGTTTCTCGGCCTGATTGTGCTGGTGAGTATCGCTCTGATTGCCGGTTACATCGCACGCATCATTATCCTGCGCGTGAGCAAGATCCTCGGCCGTCAACCGGCCTTGCATTGGGTCAATAACTTACGCGAACACAAGGTGTTCCACCGTCTGGCACAATTGACGCCGTCCCTGATGGTGCAATTCGGACGCAACCTGGTACCGGATCTGAGCGACAACGGCCGCCATTTCCTGGGCAACCTGGCACTGGCCGTCACCATCTTTGTCCTGACCCGCGTAACCAGCGCGCTGCTGGATGCCTTGCTCGATATTTATTCGCGCACCAATTACGCCAAGACCCGCCCGATCAAGGGCTACATCCAGCTGAGCCAGATGCTGCTGTATGTGTTTTCGGCCATCATCATTGTCGCCACCCTGATCGATCGCTCACCGATGCTGCTTCTCTCGGGGCTGGGCGCTATGTCTGCGGTCATCTTGCTGGTCTACAAAGACACCCTGCTGTCGTTCGTGGCCAGCGTGCAGTTGACCAGCAATGACTTGCTGCGCGTCGGCGACTGGATCGAAATGCCTCAGGTGGGTGCCGATGGCGATGTGATCGACATCACATTGCATACAGTCAAAGTGCAGAACTTTGACAAGACCATCGTCTCGATTCCGACCTGGCGCCTGATGTCCGAGTCGTTCAAAAACTGGCGCGGCATGCAGCAATCGGGGGGACGCCGGATCAAGCGCAGCCTGTTCATCGATGCCAATGACGTCAGTTTCCTGACCGATGAACAGGAACAGCGTCTGGAGCAAGTGCGCTTGCTGAGCGATTACCTGGCGCGCAAAAAGGCTGAACTCAAAAGCTGGAATGAAGCTCAGGGTAACGTTGCTGCCCTGTCAGCCAATCGGCGGCGCATGACCAACATCGGGACCTTCCGCGCCTATGCGCTGGCCTACCTGAAAAGCCATGCCGAGATTCAGCCGAACATGACCTGTATGGTGCGCCAGCTACAAACCACGGCCCAAGGTGTGCCGCTGGAGGTGTACTGCTTTACCCGTACTACGGTGTGGGGCGAATACGAACAGATCCAGGGCGATATTTTTGACTATTTGCTGGCCGTGATGCCCGAGTTCGGGCTGAGCGTGTATCAACAACCAAGCGGGAATGACCTGCGAAATGGCCTGTTGAACAAGATCAAGGCACCGTTGGTGGTGTCGGCCGAGACAGCAGAAGCCGAGGCCTGATCCGCAAACTGCTCAGGCCCTTGCACCCGCTCGTGGTGACAAGGGCTTGAGCTTCACCAGGGTTAACCGTGCTGGAACTGCGGATCGCCTGTCAGCTTGAACAGCAGGTCCACGCCCTCGGACCAGGCACCGTAACCACTCTGGTCATTGATATGACCTGCCTTGTGCAACCACACCAACTCGCTGCCCCATGCCTCGCTGAAGGCACTGGCCCGCGTCACGGAGACATAGGGATCATCCGTGCTGGCGACGGTGATCGCGTTAAAGGGTAACGGGTTCATGAGCATCGGGGTAAAGCCCGTAGTACCTTCCGGGTAGCTGTCGGCCTCTGTATCGCTGGGGGCGACCAGCAATGCGCCACGCACCCGCTGCGCCGCTTCGGGGTACTGCTGCGCCCACTGTGCGATCAGGCTGCACGCCAGACTGTGCCCCACCAGGACAACCGGACGCTGACTGGCCATCACCTTGTCGTGTAGCCGCAGTACCCAGTCCGCGCAGGTCGGCGTCTGCCAGTCACTCTGCTCGACTCGATGCAGCCCGCTGAAACGCTGTTCCCACTGTGTTTGCCAATGCTGGGGCCCGGAATCGAAGAGGCCTGGCAATATCAACACCCTGACGGTCATCCCTGTTCTCCCTTGAGGCGGTGGATAGGTCGTTGAGACGTTAGCTCGCCCCGGCCCTCAGGTCTAGTCAAGTGAGGCTCGCGCCGACCAGTATCATCAGAGTCCTCGCCTTCCCCCCCTGGTTATTCCCCATGCACCTAAAGCCCGTTTTTTCAGCACTTATCGCAATAACCCGCCCTTGCGATCCAGGCGACTGATCCACACGGCAGCCAGAATCCCCAGCCCACCCAAAAACAGCCGCCCCAAAGGCTCGTGTTGATTCCATATCAGCAAGTTGAGCAACAATCCCACCGGGACATGCAAGTTGTTCATCACCGCCAGGGTACCGCCGCTGACCAGACAGGCGCCCTTGTTCCACCAGTACATCCCCAGCGCTGTAGAGACCAGCCCCAGAAACACCAGCACAGCCCATTGCACCGGCGCATCAGGCAAGAAGTGCGCCTTGCCGAACAACAGGAATGCCGGCAAGACAACCGCCAGTGCGCCGAGGTAAAAGTAACCAAAGCGTCGATAATGCGGCAGATCACTTGGGTAGCGGGCCACCAGATGCTTGTACATGACCTGCCCTGCGGCATAGGTGAAGTTGGCCAGTTGCAGCAGCAGAAACCCTTTGAAGAAGTCCGGGCTGATGCTGTCGAAACGGATGACGGCCGCCCCCATGACCGCCACCAGGGCCGCCACCAGCGCCCAGGGATTGAAGCGCCGGTTCAGCGCATCTTCGATCAAGGTCACGTGCAGCGGCGTCAGGATGGTAAACAGCAACACCTCCGGCACTGTAAGTACGCGAAAGCTCAAGTACAGGCACACGTAGGTGATCCCGAACTGCAAGGCGCCAATCAACAGCATGCCGCGCATGAATCCGGGCTCGACCTGACGCCAGCGTGTCAGCGGGATAAATACCAGCCCCGCCAGTACCACGCGCACCAGCACCGCAAAGTAGCTATCGACGTGCCCCGCCAGGTACTCGCCAATCAGGCTGAAGGAAAACGCCTGAATCAAAGTGACAAATAATAGATAACCCATGAATCTCTCGCCCAGAAGTCGACACCGCTCACGGTAGAAACCACCTATGAGCCAGTAAGAATGTGCGCGACCTTAGCGGTTTTTCAGTGAGCCACGCCATCACCCCGTGAATCCCGGGCAAAAAAAACCCGATCCGGCGCAATGGCTGATCGGGTACGAGCACTCAAGAAAGTGCAAAGGGAGGTTCGATGCGCGAACCGCATGCTTGAAGGAGCAATGAAGCGATTAAACCTGCTGCTGATTATCTGTCGATTAACAGACTAGGCGACTGCAGATAACTGGGCCCTGGCCTGGTTCAAACCTTTTTCCTGGAAGTCTCCGCCCAGATTCATGCCTTCGGCATGGATAAAGGTCACGTCGTGAATCCCGATGAATGCCATGACCTGACGCAGGTACGGTTCCTGGTGATCCGCAGCACTGCCCGCATAGATTCCGCCACGGGCCGTCAGCACGTAGGCTTTTTTGCCGGCCAGCAGCCCTTGAGGGCCGGTCTCGGTGTATTTGAACGTGACGCCGGCACGCAGCACATGATCAAGCCAGGCTTTGAGGGTGCTGGGGATTGCAAAGTTGTACATCGGTGCAGCCATGACCAGAACATCGGCGGCCAGCAGCTCATCGGTCAATTCATTGGAGCGCTGCAGCGAAGACTGTTCGGCAGCACTGCGCTGCGCCTCGGGCTTCATCCAGCCGCCCAGGAGGTTAGCGTCGAGATGCGGGATCGGGTTTACCGCCAGGTCGCGAACAGTGATCAGGTCTGCGGGATGCACTTCACGCCACTGGCTGATGAACTGCTCGGTCAACTGTCGGGAAAATGAATCCTGCTGACGGGCACTGCTTTCAATGATCAGAACATTAGACATGGTGTGTAGGCTCCATCTAGAGATGCTGTAAGGCGATGGATAAAAGGTTATAGGGCATTGCTTCGATGAAAAAGCGCAATTATCTGCTGTAACCTATCTATAAACCTGTTTATTTATCCTGCCAAGGGTGCGAGCATTCGTCCATGCCGCACCCTCAACACTTTTGCGGGATAGCCGGTGTAACCCACCAATCGACCGGCTATCCCCCTCCAGAGGAATTCATCGTGAAAGCGCCCCGCGTGACCCTTGATCAATGGCGCACCTTGCAGGCAGTAGTCGACCATGGAGGCTTTGCCCAGGCTGCCGAAGTGCTGCATCGCTCGCAATCGTCTGTCAGCTACACCGTTGCCCGCATGCAAGACCAGCTCGGCGTGCCGTTGCTGCGTATAGACGGACGCAAGGCCGTACTCACCGAAGCCGGCGGCGTGTTGCTGCGCCGCTCCAGACAGCTGGTAAAGCAAGCCAGCCAGCTGGAAGACCTCGCTCATCACATGGAACAAGGCTGGGAAGCCGAAGTCCGCCTGGTGGTCGATGCGGCGTATCCCAATGCCCGACTGGTACGCGCCCTGACCGCATTCATGCCGCAAAGCCGCGGTTGCCGCGTACGTCTGCGTGAAGAGGTGCTCTCCGGTGTAGAAGAAGTCTTGCTTGAAGGGATCGCTGACCTGGCCATCAGCAGTTTCAATATTCCCGGCTATCTGGGCACCGAACTGAGCGATGTGGAGTTTGTCGCTGTCGCTCATCCCGATCATGCGCTGCACCGCCTGCAGCGCGAACTGCACTTCCAGGATCTCGAAAGCCAGCTGCAAGTGGTGATCCGCGACTCCGGTCGGCAACAACCTCGCGACATGGGCTGGCTGGGCGCCGAACAGCGCTGGACCGTCGGCAGCCTGGCCACTGCAGCCGCTTTTGTCGGAAGCGGACTCGGCTTTGCCTGGTTGCCACGGCACATGATCGAGCGGGAACTCAAGGAGGGTGTACTCAAACTGCTGCCATTGAATCAGGGCGGCAGCCGTCACCCCTTGTTCTACTTGTACTCCAACAAGGACAAGCCTCTGGGCCCGGCCACGCAAATCCTGGTCGAACTGCTGCGTACCTTCGACACTGCGCCGCTCGATGCGCCTTTTGCGGCCCCGTTGCAAGCGTGAACAGCGGTGGGCAGGAACCCGATTGAAGAATATCCTGTCCAACACCCGCCGCCCGTGAACACCTGCACTCGCACAGGTGACCCGGGCATTGCCTCAATACAGTTTTGACCACTGTTTGCGTGACATTGAACCGTCACCCACTTTTCCAGGACCCCTGAACCATGCTCAAAAAAATTGCCCTCGCCGCTGGCGCCCTGTTCTTTGCAGCCAACGTTCTGGCTGCAACACCTGCCAGCACTCAAGCTCCGCGTGTTGAGCTGGACACCAGCTTCGGCAAAATCGAAATCGAACTGGATCCGGTGAAAGCCCCGATCAGCAGCAAAAATTTCCTGGAATACGTCGACAGCGGCTTCTACAAGAACACCATTTTTCACCGTGTGATCCCGGGCTTCATGGTCCAGGGTGGCGGTTTCACCGCGCAGATGGTGCAAAAACCTACCCGCGATCCGATCAAGAACGAAGCCAGCAACGGTTTGCATAACGTACGTGGCACCTTGTCGATGGCCCGTACATCGAACCCGAACTCGGCCACCAGCCAGTTCTTTATCAACGTGGCCGACAATGCCTTCCTCGATCCGGGCCGTGATGCCGGCTACGCCGTATTCGCCAAAGTGGTGAATGGCATGGACGTGGTCGACCAGATCGTCAATTCGCAGACCACCACCAAACAAGGCATGCAAAACGTGCCTATCGACCCGGTCATCATCAAGTCGGCCAAGCGCCTGAACTGATGGACTGAGTCGCGCAGGGAGCGTTGACCGGCCAAGGCCGGTCACATCACTAAAGGAGAGCCCGCACCGCGGGCGTCAGTGCCCATGCTTTATCGTCGCTTTGAAAACCTGATCGATATTTTCCGCGAAGCCCCAGGTGCTGCCCCGCCCAACTCCGTTTGGGCGTTTTATCTGTATTACCTGCGCCAGGTCTGGCCCCTGTTTGCCGCCCTGCTGGTCATCGGGCTGATCGCCGCCCTGATCGAGGTGGCGCTGTTCAGTTACCTGAGCACGCTGATCGACTTGACCCAAAACACTCCCGCCAGCGACTTTTTCAAGGTCCACAGCAACGAGCTGATCTGGATGGCCGTGGTGGCGCTGGTGCTGCGTCCGGTGTTCTTTGGCCTGCATGACTTGCTGGTGCACCAGACCCTGACGCCGGGCATGACCAGCATGATTCGCTGGCAGAACCACCGCTATGTGCTTCAGCAAAGCCTGAACTTCTTTCAAAACGACTTCGCCGGGCGAATCGCCCAGCGCATCATGCAAACCGGCAACTCGTTGCGTGACTCGGCGGTACAGGCCGTCGATGCCCTGTGGCACGTGATGATCTACGCCATCAGTTCACTGGTGCTGTTTGCCGAGGCCGACTGGCGCCTGATGATTCCGTTATTGGTCTGGATCCTGGCCTACATCGGCGCACTCTATTACTTCGTACCCCGGGTCAAGGAGCGCTCGGTGGTCTCTTCCGACGCACGCTCAAAGCTCATGGGCCGCATCGTCGACGGCTATACCAACATCACCACGCTCAAGCTGTTTGCCCATACTCAGTTCGAACAACAGTACGCCCGTGAAGCCATCATCGAGCAAACCGAGAAAACCCAACTCGCAGGACGCGTGGTCACCAGCATGGACGTCACCATCACGCTGATGAACGGCCTGCTGATCGTCGGCACCACCGGCCTCGCGCTTTGGCTGTGGAGCCAGTCGCTGATCAGCGTCGGCGCCATTGCCCTGGCCACAGGCCTGGTGATTCGCATCGTCAACATGTCGGGCTGGATCATGTGGGTGGTCAACGGTATTTTCGAAAACATCGGCATGGTGCAAGACGGGCTGCAGACCATCGCCCAGCCCGTCGCCGTGACTGACCGCGAACAGGCTCCGCGCCTGAACGTCAAGCATGGCGGAGTGCGCTTCGAGCACGTCGCGTTCCACTATGGCAAACGCAGCGGGATCATCAGCGACCTCAACCTGGTGATCCGGCCTGGTGAAAAAATCGGCCTGATCGGCCCTTCCGGCGCGGGCAAGTCGACGCTGGTCAACCTGCTGTTACGCCTGTACGACCTGCAAGGCGGGCGCATCCTGATCGATGATCAGGACATTGCCGAAGTGACCCAGGAGAGCCTGCGCGAGCAAATCGGCATGATTACCCAGGACACCTCGCTGCTGCACCGCTCGATCCGCGACAACTTGCTGTATGGCAAACCGGACGCGACCGATGATGAACTGTGGGAAGCCGTGCGCAAGGCACGGGCCGACGAGTTTATCCCGCACCTGTCCGATGCCCAGGGCAGAACCGGTTTTGACGCCCACGTGGGCGAACGCGGGGTCAAGCTGTCGGGCGGACAACGCCAGCGCATCGCCATCGCCCGGGTCCTGCTCAAGAATGCGCCGATCCTGATCATGGACGAAGCCACCTCGGCCCTGGATTCGGAAGTCGAAGCGGCGATTCAGGAGAGCCTCGAAACCCTCATGCAAAACAAGACGGTGATTGCCATCGCCCACCGGCTTTCAACCATCGCGCGGATGGATCGTCTGGTGGTCCTGGAAAAAGGCCATATCGCCGAAACCGGCACCCATGCCGAATTGCTCGCTCATGGCGGGCTGTATGCGCGTCTATGGCAACATCAAACGGGTGGATTTGTCGGCATCGACTAACTCAAAAAAACAGAGACCGTTCTTCTACTGAAAAAAATGCGCCAGGGCCCGTGACCAAAGGGCTCTGGCGTTTTCATGGCACTGGCAAAAGCACCGGAGGCTGCTGTAATTAACGACAGGATCCAGGAGGGCCCTGCCGTCAATTGCAGGATGCACCGCAGCTTCCTTTGCTTGATAGAGCATCTATCCGGGGCCGTCCCATGACTTTAGTAAAACGTTCGATGACTGAGTTGTTAGGCACTTTCTGGTTGGTACTTGGCGGTTGCGGCAGCGCGGTACTGGCTGCAGCCTTTCCTGATGTCGGTATCGGCTTGCTCGGCGTGGCACTGGCGTTTGGTCTTACCGTGCTAACCATGGCATTCGCCATCGGCCATATTTCCGGCTGTCACCTCAACCCCGCCGTGTCATTCGGGTTATGGGTCGGCGGACGCTTCCCGGCCAGGGAGCTGCCCGCGTACATCATTGCCCAGGTCGCGGGTGGCGTGATTGCCGCTGCGTTGCTGTATTTCATCGCCAGCGGCAAGCCCGGGTTTGAACTGGCCAGCGGACTGGCAGCCAACGGCTATGGAGAACATTCACCCGGCGGTTATTCGATGATATCGGGGCTGGTGTGCGAAATCGTTATGACTGCGATGTTCATCCTGATCATCATGGGCGCCACCGATAAACGCGCTCCGGCGGGAATGGCGCCGATTGCCATCGGCCTGGGACTGACGCTGATCCACCTGATATCGATCCCGGTCACCAATACCTCGGTCAACCCGGCCCGCAGTACCGGCCCCGCCGTGATCATGGGCAGCTGGGCACTTCAGCAGTTGTGGTTATTCTGGCTGGCGCCGCTGGTGGGCGCAGCGCTGGGTGGGTTGACGTATCGCTGGCTGGGTAAAGAAGACCACTGACACACAATCTGGCGAGGGTCAGGCCTGCCGGTAAGGCAGCGCCGCCCTCGCCTCGTCGGCATACGCCAACACCCCGACACGCTCACGCTGCAGGAAATCACCCACCGCGGCTTTCAAGCCCGCATGCCGCAGGTAATGCCATGAATGGGTGATCACCGGTTCAAAACCGCGAATCAACTTGTGCTCACCCTGAGCCCCCGCGTCAAAACGCTGCAGCCCTTGGGCGATGGCGTAATCCATGCCCTGGTAGAAACAGGTCTCGAAGTGCAGACGGTCAAACTCGGCCAGACACCCCCAATAACGCCCATACAGGCTGTCGCCCCCGACCAGGCTGAAAGCCATTGCCACCGGGCGTGCCCCCTGCCTGGCCAGGACCACGCGAATCGCTTCGGGCATGCGCTCAGCCAGCAGACTGAAAAACGCACGGGTCAGGTACGGGGTTTGCCGGCGCACGGCATAGGTGTTGGCATAACAGGCATAGACAAAATCCCATTGCGCCTCAGTGACCTCCCGGCCTTCGAGCCACTCAAACTCAAAGCCCTGCGCCGCCACTTGTTCACGCTCTTTACGCATTTGCTTGCGTTTGCGTGAACTCAGCGCATCGAGAAAGTCCTGAAAGTCGCGGTACTCACGGTTTTGCCAATGAAACTGACACCCCAACCTTTGCAACCAGCCGGGCTGTTGCGCCAGCGCACTGTCCGCCAGCGCATCGGTGAAATTGATGTGCGCACTGGACAGCCCTTCGATCTCCAGATAACCGGGCAAGGCCGCCAGCAGTTCAAGACCGTCTTCGGCACGGGCGGCCAATAAGCGCGGACCGCTGACCGGGCTGAACGGCACGGCCATCAACAGTTTGGGGTAGTACTCGATACCCGCCCGCTCACATGCCTGCGCCCATTCGTGATCGAAGACGTATTCGCCGTAAGAATGCCATTTTCGATACCCGGGCAAGGCCGCCTGCAATTGCCCGTCCTGATAGTGCAACAAATGCTCCGGCTGCCAACCGGAATGCGGCCCCAGGCTGGCGCTGTCTTCCAGCGCAGTGAGGAAGGCATGCCGCAAAAACGGCTGGGCCACGGGCACCAGTGCATCCCATTCCTGGGCAGAGATGGCGGACAGGCTGTCCAGACGGTGTAGCGGCATTGAATGTCCCCGGATACGCGGCGTAGAGCGCCGATGGTAGCACCAAGTGGCCTGACAACCCTTAGCCGTTGGCGATACCTCCCTCACCGCCTCGTCGCTGCCCCCCTACCCGGCAGTGAATCGGTCAGCTGTCACAGAGTTGATATCATTTCGCCATTTTTCTGTCATATCCAGCCGCGATACTGGCGCCGCTTCTTAGAACACAGGGTTATGAGTGGCCTGTCTGCCAACACGCTGTAGGCACACTCGGACCGTTTCAATTTTGAGCCTGAATGGGCCGTTTTTTTTGGGGTGGTCAACGCCACCCCATCACTGGGAGATTCATATGCGTCTTGTTTCTACACGGGTTGCGGCGGGACTGTGTGGCAGCCTTGTTCTGGCCATGAGTGTTCCAGCCAGCGCAGCAGTCGATGCCAAACTGCTAGAAATGCTCAAAGCCAACGGTTCCATTTCTCCAGCGCAATATTCCGAGCTGCAAACCGAGCTCGCCAGCGAGAAACAAGCCCAGCAAGAAGCCGTTGCCAATCAGGTTAAAAAATCTGACTTGACCGCCTTCGAGCAAAAAGTGGCGTGGGCGTCCAAGACCCAGGTCAAAGGTGACGTACGTGTGCGTTACGAAGATGTGAACGGGGATGGCGCCGCCAGCGACCAGGACCGGGGACGTGTCCGCGCCCGTGTCGGGTTCTACAGTGAAATCAACCCGCAAGTCGATGCCGGTGTACGTATTGCGACCGGAAGCAGCGACGACCGCCGCTCGACCAACCAGAGCCTCGACAACTACTTCAACAAGAAATCGCTGTGGCTCGACCAGGCGTATCTGGATTGGCACCCTACCAATATCAAAAACCTGCATTTGATCGCCGGTAAAATGAACCAGCCCTGGGTCAACGAAGGCGACATCATCTGGGATAGCGACATCAACCCAGAAGGCCTGGCTGCCACCTACAAGTTGCCGGTGGGCAGCGGCGACACCGAACTGTTCGGTAGCGCCGGCTACTACATCCTCAAGGACAACGTCGATGGCGAAGGCATGGAGTTCAAGCACGACCTGAACATGTATGCAGGTCAACTGGGCGCGCGCTTCGCTCCCTTTGACGGCACGAAGGTCACCTTGGGCGGCAGTATCTATAGCTTCGACGGTGATGACAGCCCGGCAGCCCGTGCCGCGCTGGCCGTCAACGGCAACACCAGCACCCAGTTCCGTCTGTATGAAGGCTTTGGTCAGGTCGACCTGAGCAACCTGCCGGTGCCGGTGTCAGCCTATGGCCAGTATGTGGTCAACGACCGTGCCGCCACCGATGGCGACACGGCCTGGTTGCTGGGCGTGAAGACCAAGCTGGGCAAGTTCGTCGCCAACGGCTATACCGGCTCCCGTGGCCACAAGTTCAAAGTGGGTTATGAAATCGACAAGAACTTCTCGGTCGGCGCCGCGTACCTGATGGCCAAATCGGATACCGCAGCAAAAGACCGTACCGATGCGGACATCAATACGCTGCAGGTGGATCTCGAAGCCAAGTTCTAAGGCTTTATCGCTACAGGAAAGACCCCGCAAGGCGCTGGTCCCATCCAGCGCCTTGCGTTTTTTTGCGCGTTAAAAAACGCGAGCCGCACTCAACGCTTGCGCAAAATCACACTGCCGATCGAGTAACCGGCGCCAAACGAACTGAGTACCGCCAGCGCACCGCTCGCCAGATCATCCTGGTAGGTGTGGAATGCGATCACGGAGCCTGCCGAACTGGTGTTGGCGTAGGTATCCAGAATCACCGGGGCCTCTTCGATCGATGCCTCACGTCCCAGCAGGCGCTTGACGATCAAATGGTTCATGCTCAGGTTGGCCTGGTGCAGCCAGAAGCGCTTCACATCCGCGACGTCGATGCGGTTTTCCTGCAAATGCTCGGCAACCAGCTCGGCGACCATCGGGCATACATCGCGGAACACCTTGCGGCCTTCCTGCACGAACAGCTTGTCCGGGCTGTCGGCCGCTTCATCAGAGGCACGGTTGAGAAAGCCGAAGTTGTTACGAATGTTGTTCGAGAAAGTGGTCAGCAGTTTGGTGCTGACGATATCGAACTGGTGCTCGGAGGTTGCCAGATCGGCGCGCTCGACGATCACCGCGGTGGCCGCATCACCAAAAATGAAATGGCTGTCACGGTCACGGAAATTCAAATGTCCGGTGCACACTTCAGGGCTGATCAGCAGTACGGCGCGGGCCTGACCCAACTGCACGCTGTTGCTGGCGGTCTGAATGCCAAAGGTCGCCGAAGAACAGGCCACGTTCATGTCAAAGCCAAAGCCCTGGATGCCCAGTGCCTGTTGCACTTCAATGGCAACCGCCGGATACGGCCGTTGCAGGTTGGAACACGCCACAATCACGCCGTCGATGTCGGCAGCCGTCTTGCCCGCTCGCTCGAGTGCCTGCTTCGCGGCGCCCACTGCCATTTCGCACAGCACCGACATTTCATCATTTGAACGCTGGGGCAGACGCGGGCGCATGCGCTGCGGATCAAGGATGCCTTCCTTGTCCATGACAAAACGGCTTTTGATGCCCGATGCTTTTTCAATGAACGCAGCGCTGGACTCGGCCAGAGGCTGGAGGTCACCCGCCTCGATCGCTGCCGCGTTGTCCGCATTGAACTGTTGCACATAGGCATTGAAAGACTGCACCAGCTCTTCGTTGGAAATGCTGTTGGCCGGGGTGTACAGGCCGGTGCCGCTGATGACGACGTTATGCACGGTCGTTCCTCTATATCTGTTCAGGCAGAAAATATTGGCACAAACGTGCCACATCATAAAAAGGCCGTTCCCCGATCAAAGGATGAAAAGCCCTGAGTCATCTTGCTATCAAGTAGTTATAGCCGCGAAGTTTGCCATAAATGGCAAGTTTTAGCGTCATCTGCA
Source organism: Pseudomonas taetrolens (assembly GCF_900475285.1). Taxonomy (NCBI): domain Bacteria; kingdom Pseudomonadati; phylum Pseudomonadota; class Gammaproteobacteria; order Pseudomonadales; family Pseudomonadaceae; genus Pseudomonas; species Pseudomonas taetrolens. The sequence continues at coordinate 3,264,641 of NZ_LS483370.1, forward strand.
CCTGTTGGCGACAAACACCCTGCGGGCACCGGATATTTGTCACCAACGAGTGTGGTTAGGCGTCTACCTGACTCCACTGCTTGCTCAAACGCTTATCCGAAATCGGGACCTTGGTGCCCAATTGCTGACCGAACAACGACACCCTGTACTCCTCAAGCCACCAGCGATAGAGCTCCAGTTGCGGATCCCGCTTGCCTTCCTGGGCATGCTTGGTGGCCCGTGCCTGGTATTGAGCCCACAGGTTGCTCAGTTCGCCGCTCCAGACCCGATCCTTTTGAACCTGTCCTGGGAGTTTTTCCAGGCGCATCTCAATCGCCTTGAGATAACGCGGTAACTCCTTGAGCCAGACCGCCGGGGTTTCCCGTACAAAACCGGGATAAACCAGATGGCTCAGCTGTTGCTTGATGTCGTTCAGGGCCACGGCCTGAGCCAGGTCAATCTTGCCCTTGAAGCGCTTTTGCAGACCGTGCCACAACTTGAGGATATCCAGGGTCAACCTGGCCAGTTTTTCGGCGTGTTCAGTCCAGGCGCCCCGTTTGCGCTCGGCCAGCGAAGCCAGGCCGGCACCATCGCGCGGCAACACCGCTTCGCCTTCAAGAATGCAGCTGTCGAGGCTGGCCAGCAGGATGTCCTCTACCAAACTCTCAACCCGACCCAGCTCGCGATACAGCAGCCCTAGCTCGGTCATGCCCGGCAATTTACCGCGCAGAAATTTCGCCGTCTCGGCCAATTGCTGCATCAATAACCGCTGCAAGGCACGTCGATGCTGGTATTCCGCTTCGGCCGGGGTCGAGAAGCGCCCTTCCTTGACCGTATTGCCCTCTTCCACCAGCGCCGGGTAGACCGTCATCGACAACCCGGCAATCTTCTGCTGGGTTTTCTCGGCCACCGGAGCAAATACCTTGGCCTCGACCGGCTGCTGACTCCTGGCTGTTTGCGGCACCGCCAGTGCGGCCTGACTGGCTTGGGCAAAGCGCGCGGTCAACTCGGCCAGATCGCGCCCTTCACCGAGGAACTTGCCGTCAGCGTCGACAATCTCCAGGTTCATTTTCAGGTGGTTTTCCACCTGCTGCGCGGCTTCCGCCCAGGCCTCGTCACTCACTCGCGCCCCGGTCATGCGCAGCAACTCACGGCCCAATGCCTGGGGCAAGGAGCCTTCGGCAAATTCCAGGCGCTGCAAGGCGGCTTTGACGAAGTCCGGCACCGGCACGAAATTTTTGCGCAAAGCTTTGGGCAAACTGCGTACCAGAGCGATGCATTTGGCTTCAATCATGCCTGGCACCAGCCACTCCAGACGTTCCGGAGGCAACACCGAAAGCAAAGGTGCTGGCACCTTGACCGTTACCCCGTCACGAGGGTGATTGGGTTCAAAGTGATAGCTCAGCTCCAGGGTCAGATCACCCAGGTGCAGAGTGTCCGGGTAATGCCGGGCGGTGATTTCGGTGGCCTCGCGGGCCAGCACGTCCTCTTCGCGCATGATCAACAGCTGCGGGTCTTTCTGGCTGTTAACCCGGTACCAGCTGTCAAAGGTGGCGGTCTGATGAATCTCTGCCGGCAGGCGAGCGTCATAGAACGCATAGAGGGTTTCTTCGTCGGCCAGGATGTCACGGCGGCGGGCCTTGGCCTCCAGCTCGTCGAGTTGTTCCAGCAACTGCGCATTGGCCGTCAGGCATTTGGCCCGCGACTGAATCTCGCCGCGCACCAGCCCTTCGCGGATAAACAGCTCGCGGGACAGCACAGGATCAATCGGCCCGTAATGCACTGCACGCCGACCCACCACGATCAGCCCGAACAGGGTGATTTGCTCATAAGCCACCACTTGTCCGCGCTTCTTCTCCCAATGCGGTTCAAAGTGGTTCTTCTTGATCAGGTGCCCGGCCAGCGGCTCGATCCAGTCCGGCTCGATCTTGGCCACCATCCGTGCATACAGCTTGGTGGTTTCGACCAGTTCGGCGGTCATCAGCCATTGCGGACGTTTTTTGCCCAGACCAGACGAGGGGTGAATCCAGAACCGGCGCTGGCGGGCGCCCAGGTAATCGCCGTCTTCGGTCTTCTGCCCGATCTGACTGAGCAAACCTGACAACACCGCCTTGTGCAGCTTGGGGTAATCGGCCGGCTCTTTATTGACCGTCAGCTGAAGGTCGCGGCAGATCAGGCTCAATTGCCGGTGAGAGTCGCGCCATTCACGCAACCGCAGGTAATTGAGAAAGTTCTTGCGGCACCAGTTACGCAGCGGGCTGGCCGTCAGCGCCTGGCGCTGTTCTTCAAAGCCGCGCCAGACATTGATCAACCCGGCGAAATCCGAGTCTACGTCTTTCCATTGTGCGTGGGCTTGATCGGCCGCTTGCTGACGCTCGGGCGGGCGTTCCCGCGGGTCTTGCACCGACATCGCACTGGCGACGATCAACACTTCCTGCAAGCTGCCGAGTTTGGCGGCTTCCAGCAACATGCGCCCCATCCGCGGATCAACCGGCAAGCGGGCCAATTGGCGGCCCAGCGGTGTCAGTTGATTCTCGCGGTTTACCGCCGACAGCTCTTGCAGCAGATTAAAGCCGTCAGTGATGGCCTTGCCATCCGGCGGCTCGATAAACGGGAAGGCTGTAATCTCGCCCAGGCGCAGGTGCAGCATTTGCAGGATCACTGCCGCCAGGTTGGTGCGCAGGATCTCCGGGTCGGTAAATTCCGGACGCCCGTTGAAATCTTCTTCGGCGTACAAACGCACGCAAATACCCGGCTCAACCCGGCCGCAGCGACCTTTACGCTGATTGGCACTGGCCTGGGAAATCGCCTCGATCGGCAAACGCTGAACCTTGGCCCGGTAGCTGTAACGGCTGATCCGTGCCGTACCGCTGTCGATCACATAGCGAATGCCCGGCACGGTCAGCGAGGTTTCCGCCACGTTGGTCGCCAGTACCACGCGGCGCCCCGGGTGCGACTGAAAGATGCGCTGCTGTTCGGCAGGCGACAGTCGCGCATACAAAGGCAGGATTTCGGTGTGCTTGAGCTGCGCCTTGCGCAACATGTCGGCGGCATCGCGAATTTCCCGCTCACCGGGCAAAAACACCAGCACATCCCCCGGGCTCTTGCGCTCGCTACGCTCAAATGCAGCGATCTCATCGAGGGTGGCGATGATCGCCTGATCGACGCTCAAGTCCTCTTCGACGCTGTTGCCCTCTTCGTCCTGCTCGGAGGTCAGCGGTCGATACCAGGTTTCGACCGGGAAGGTACGGCCCGAGACTTCGACGATCGGCGCATCATTGAAGTGCTTGGAAAAACGCTCCAGATCGATGGTGGCCGAGGTGATGATGACCTTCAGGTCCGGGCGCCGCGGCAGCAGGATTTTCAGGTAACCCAGCAAAAAGTCGATGTTCAGGCTTCGTTCGTGGGCTTCGTCGACGATGATCGTGTCGTAACGCTCCAGATAGCGGTCGTGCTGGGTTTCAGCCAGCAAGATGCCATCGGTCATCAGCTTGATCAGGGTATTGGAATCGCTTTGATCCTCGAACCGCACCTGATACCCGACCAGCGCGCCCAGGGGCGTGGCCAGTTCTTCGGCCACCCGGCTGGCAACACTGCGGGCGGCGATTCGCCGGGGTTGTGTGTGGCCAATCAGGCCATGCTGCCCACGACCGATCTCAAGACAGATTTTCGGCAACTGGGTGGTTTTGCCCGAGCCGGTCTCACCGGCCAGAATCAGCACCTGATGCTTGAGCAAAGCGGCCTTGATTTCATCGCGCTTGGCGGCAATCGGCAGGTTTTCGTCATAACGAATCAACGGCACACTCGCCGCCCGCGCCGTGACCTGCGCGCACGAAGCCTGCACCCGTTCAGCCCATGCGGCCAACTTGGCGTCGTCAGGCTTTTTGCGCAGCTCATGCAATTGACGCCGCAACTTGTGGCGGTCGGCAATCATGGCTTGATCAAGGTTTTTCAACAGTTGGTCGATAGCAGGCGATTCGTCAGTCATCAGGTGCGCAAAAGTCTTCAAAAATGCAGGGGCCGGATTGTCGCAGATTTAAGCGCTTATGCACGAATCTGTAGGAACAGGCAGCACCTATCCCTTACGCCGATACGGAAACACGTCAATCACCTTGCCTGCGGTAATTGCCGCCTGCAGGCCTTTCCAGTAATTGGCATCGTAGATCTCACCGTGCAGTTCGCTGAACAGGCGGCGCTGACCGGCGTCGGCGAACAGGAACGGCGGGAACTCTTCAGGAAACACGTCCAGCGGCCCGATGGAATACCAGGGCTCACTGGCCATTTCATCTTCAGGGGTTCGAGGCTGCGGAATGTACCGAAAGTTGGCTTCGGTCAAGTAACAGATTTCGTCGTAGTCATAGAACACCACGCGGCCGTGGCGGGTGACGCCGAAGTTTTTCAGCAGCATGTCGCCGGGGAAAATATTGGCCGCCGCCAATTGCTTGATCGCCAGCCCATAGTCGTCCAGCACTTCGCGGGTTTGCGCGTCGCTGGCACTCTCCAGGTACAGATTGAGCGGGGTCATGCGCCGCTCGGTCCAGCAATGGCGGATCAGCAGCGTGTCGCCCTCGACGACCACTGTTGAAGGGGCCACCTCGAGCAATTCGGCCAGGCAATCAGGGGCGAACTTGCTCAGCGGGAAGCGGAAATCTGCGAATTCCTGGGTGTCGGCCATGCGCCCTACCCGATCGACATGCTTCACCAGCCGGTACTTTTCAATCACCGTGGCACGGCTGATGTTTTTCGACGGCGAGAAACGGTCCTTGATCAGCTTGAATACCGTGTTGAAGCCCGGCAACGTGAACACGGTCATGACCATGCCGCGAACCCCTGGCGCCATGATGAAACGGTCGTCAGTGGTGGCCAGGTGGTTGATCAGGGCACGGTAAAATTCGGACTTGCCGTGTTTGTAAAAACCGATCGAGGTATAGAGCTCGGCGATGTGCTTGCCGGGCAAGATACGCTGGAGAAACCCGACAAACTCCGCCGGCACAGGTACATCCACCATGAAGTACGAGCGGGTGAACGAGAAAATGATCGACACTTCAGCTTCATCGGTGATCACCGCGTCTGCCTGAATTCCCCCGCCTTCACGGTGCACAAACGCGATGACCAGCGGCCACTGCTCATCCTGGTTGTAGAGCCGCCCAACGAGGTAGGCTCCCTTGTTTCGATAGAGCGCAGAAGAGAACAGCTCAAGGTTCAAGCCTGGGTCTTTGCAGACCCAGTCCGGCAAACTGTCCCGCAGCTGCCCTTCAAGTCGACGCAAATCCCCCGGCAAATCGGCGTAGGGTTCACTGAACCCGTAATCGGCGCAAATCTGCGCCAGGGTGCGACTCAACTGACCGGCCGGACGATAAGTGCGGGTCTGCGCCGCACGGGCCTGACGCTGCAGCGGGCGTGTGGTGTGGATAAACATGCAGCGGTCGCTGATCAGGTCATGGCTGAACAGGCTGCAAAAGATCGAGTTGTACCAGGTCTCGGCCAGCTCATCGTCAAAGCGCAGGTCAATCAGGCTGATGTAGGCACGCTTGACCTGCGGCCAATGCACCGCATTCAACAAGCCCTTTTCGGCGAATGTCGCCTGCAAACGCTGGTTGAGCTGATTGACCTTCTGCTCATACAGGTTGATCCGTGCCGCCGACGCGATCTGCGCTTCTTGCCATAATGCGCCTTCAAAACGGGCCCGGGCGCCATCAGTGATGTGTCGAAACGGCTCACGGTAATCATCGAAGCCTTCGAGGATCATGTGTGCAATCGCTGCTGCCGGCCAGGACTGGGGCATTGTGAGACCTCCACACGACGGTAGAAGAGCCGTGGATCGACTGAGCTTAGTGGCCCGGTGTCAAACCACGCAACCATTGCCATGTGCGCAACATCCCCTACACTGCCCGGCTCAAGCTCCCGCTTAAACCAGCAAGGAAACTACGTGAAACTCGTCGATATCATGCGCATGCTGTCACTGGCAGGCATTTGGGGTGCCAGCTTTCTGTTCATGCGGATTATCGCTCCGGTTCTTGGGTCCATTCCTACTGCTTTTTTTCGGGTCTCCATCGCCGCCACCGGCCTGGTGGTGATCCTCGCGCTGATGCGCGTGCGCTGGAACTTCGGTGGCAAATTCAAAGTCGTGTTGATCCTCGGCGTCATCAACTCCGGACTACCCGCCACGTTGTATTCCGTGGCCGCACTGGTGCTGCCGGCCGGCTACTCAGCGATTTTCAACGCAACGACCCCGTTGATGGGGGTATTGATCGGTGGGCTGTTTTTCAGCGAAAAACTCACCCTGACCAAAATGAGCGGCGTATTTCTGGGGCTGCTCGGGGTGGGGATCCTGACCCGCGCCGGCCCTGTGGCATTCGACATCGACCTGCTGATGGGGGCTCTCGCTTGCCTGCTGGCCACCACCTGCTATGGCTTTGCCGGCTTTCTGGCACGCCGCTGGCTGGATCAGCAAGGTGGTCTTGATCCGAGACTCTCGGCCCTGGGCAGCATGCTGGGCGCCACCTTGTTTCTATTACCGTTGTTCGGGCTGAGCCTGATCAATCAACCGCCCGCCAGTTGGGGCGGTGCGAGCGTCTGGCTGTCGTTACTGGGCCTGGGGCTTGTCTGCACGGCATTCGCCTACATTCTGTACTTCCGTTTACTGACCAGCATCGGTCCGGTCAAATCCATGACCGTGACCTTTATGATCCCGCCTTTCGGCGTGCTCTGGGGCGCCCTGTTTCTGGATGAACCGCTGTCGATGGCGCATGTCTATGGCGGGCTGCTGATTGCCGTGGCGTTGTGGTTGGTGTTAAAGCCGGCAACGCCGGACAAGCAGATTGCATGATACCGGGGGGTGCAGCGCACCCCATCGCAGCCTTCGGCAGCGGCTACAGAACCCCCAAAATCCGTAGCAGCAGTCGAGCGGAGCGAGGCCGCGTCCGGGGGTTTACCCGCCCGCCTTCAGGTCCTGAGCCGTCAAATGCCGTGACACATCCAGCGGGCAGGTACACCCGGCTTTACGACGGCTACGCCGCCGGGGCGTGCGGCCTATACCGTTTTGCGGAACACGAACATCAATCCAATGATGATCATGGCCATGCCCAGCACACTCAACGCTGCCAGCTTATTGCCAAAGACCAGGTAATCCATGATCGCTGTCACGGCAGGCACCAGGTAAAACAGGCTGGTGACATTCACCAGATTGCCTTTGGCGATCATCCGGTACAGCAATAAGGTCGCCAGCACCGACACCACCAGCCCCATCCATAACACCGGTACGACAAAGCCGACGCTGTGCTCGAAATGAAACGGCTGGAACGGCACAAACACACCGCACGCCAACAAACCGGCCAGATATTGCAAAGGCAAGGTGCCCAACGGGTTCTCAGTGATGCGCTTCTGCATCAAGGTGCCCAGCGTCATGCTGGCCAGCGCCAGCACCGCAAAGAGCATTCCGAGCCACGACAGGCCCGCCAGTCCGATCCCCTGATACACCACCAGAATCAACCCGGTCAGCCCCAGCACCAGCCCCAGGGAGCGACTCCATGAATGGCGGCGCTCCATGATCACCGCCGTCAAAATCGGCTGCACCCCCATCACGGTCGCCATCACTCCCGGCGTGACCTTGAGGTCCAGGGCCAGTATGTAAAAAATCTGATAGGCGCCGAGCAGCACAACCCCGGTTAACAGCGCATATCCCAGGGTGTGGAGGCTGCGAGGCCGTTTGAATTTCATCAAAGGGGTTAACAGCAGCAGTGCCAACAGGGCAATGGCAAAGCGGATCAGCAGAAAGGCAAAGGGCGAAGCATGAGCCAGCCCCCATTTGGAGAAAATGGCGCCACTGCTCCACAGCAGTACAAACAGGCTCGTGGAAGCAGCCGCCAATGCGGACTCTTTAGAAATGGAAAACATGGACAACACCTGTCATCAGACAAAAAGCCAACTCAGCCGGGGCTGAAGTTCAGTATTTTTCAGACGGGTACGGGCAGCTGAATGATCAGCTCAGCCCGTAACAACACCCGGTGGCGATACGACGACGTACACCACGGTGCTGCTGACAGGAGGGGGATAGTGACTGATCTGCACAGGCTGCTGGATCCCGCACGGCACAACACCAGCAGAGACTGCTGATTTGACGGTACCGTGGATAAGGGAAAGTGGCATGTGCTGATCTTTCTTGAAGATAAGGACGTGAGCACCAGGCTCATTGAGCGCCAACTATAAACAGCGCTCAACACAAATTGCAACAACTTAACCGAACAACCAGCGCCACAGCAGCACCAGTACGATCACCGCCAGCACCGGGCGCGCCACACGATACAGTTTGGGGTGACGACGCTTCCATTGCTTGACCACGCCACTGAAGCGGTCGCTGAAGGTTTTGCTCCAGGCATACGCCTTGTTGATCCCGCCGACGCGCTCGTCATCGAGGTTTTGCGGAGCCGTCGCCTTGCCCAACTGAGCACTGACCCAGCGATTGATGCGGGTCATCAGGCGACTGGTCAGTGGACGTTCCACATCGCAGAACAGAATGACACGGGTGATGTCGGTTTCGTTCTTGACCCAGTGCACGTAGGTCTCATCGAACATCACATCCTGACCGTCGCGCCAGGCATATTCCTCGCCATCGACGAAGATACGGCAGGCGTCGGAGTTGGGGGTCGACAAGCCCAGGTGGTAACGCAGGGAACCGGCAAAAGGATCGCGGTGCGGATTGAGGTGGCTGCCCCCTGGCAACAGGGCGAACATTGCACCCTTGACGTTAGGGATGCTGTTGACCAGTTCAACGGTTTTTGGGCACAGCAACTCAGCCGAAGGCAGGGCCTTGTCGTACCACTTGAGGTAAAAGCGCTTCCAGCCCTTCTTGAAAAAAGAACCGAAACCGGCGTCATTATTCTTTTCGGCGGCGCGAATATAGCCTTCATCGAACAGGTGCATAGCCTCTTCGCGGATCGCCTGCCAGTTGTCCTTGAGGACGTCCAGCTCAGGGAATTTGCTGCGGTCCAGATAAGGTTTGGACGGGACACCCGAGAACAGGTACATCAAGGCATTGTAGGGCGCGAAGAATGCGGAGTGGTTGACGAACTGGCGTAATACCGGCAAGCGCGCCTTGCCGCGCAAATGCACGTACAGGATGCTGCCGACAAACAGCAGTATCAGCCCTGCCTTGATGGCGAAGGATAAGGTCATGCAACAACTCCTTGAAAATAGGCCTCTTGCCGCGTGCCGGTGCTGTACCAATAGCCCGACATGGCAGCCGGCCATGATAAACACTACCGGCCCGGGACAAAACCCGCCGGATCCAACATTCATTGTTAAGGATTACGTAACAACGAAAATTAGCATGCGTAAACCTGAAGCCGCTTGATGCACATCACGTAACTGCCCACAGCAGTCGTCGAGTGGAGCTGAGTCGGTCTATGCTCCACCCGTTAACGGCTACGGGATCTACAGGGTGATTACTGCTGCAGCTCCTGCTCACTGAACATGTCGCTGAACAGCATGCTCGACAGATAGCGCTCGCCCGAGTCCGGCAGTATCACGACTATGGTCTTGCCTTGCATTTCCGGGGTTTCGGCCATGCGTACAGCAACGGCCATGGCCGCACCGCACGAGATCCCGCACAGGATGCCTTCTTCCTGCATCAGACGCAGGGCCATGGCCTTGGACTCTTCGTCGCTGACCAGTTCGACTTTATCGACCATCGACAGATCAAGGTTCTTCGGCACAAATCCGGCGCCGATGCCCTGGATCTTGTGCGGTGCGGGCTTGATTTCCTGACCCGCCAGGGCCTGGGTAATCACCGGCGAGCCTTCAGGTTCTACTGCCACCGACAGAATCGGCTTGCCCTGGGTCTGTTTGATATAACGCGAAATACCGGTAATCGTACCGCCGGTCCCAACGCCCGAAACCAGGACATCGATGCCGCCATCGGTATCGTTCCAGATTTCCGGGCCGGTGGTTTTTTCGTGAATCGCGGGGTTGGCCGGGTTTTCGAATTGCTGCGGCATAAAGTACTGCGCAGGATCGCTGGCCTGGATTTCAGTCGCCTTGTCGATGGCGCCTTTCATGCCTTTGGCCGGCTCGGTCAACACCAGCTCGGCCCCCAGCGCCTTAAGCACCTTGCGGCGCTCGATACTCATGGACGACGGCATGGTCAGCATCAGCTTGTAACCACGCGCTGCGGCAACAAAAGCCAGACCGATACCGGTGTTGCCCGAAGTCGGTTCGATAATGGTCATGCCCGGCTTGAGTACCCCGCGGCTTTCGGCGTCCCAGATCATGTTGGCGCCAATCCGGCATTTCACCGAGTACCCGGGGTTACGCCCTTCGATCTTGGCCAGAATAGTCACACCACGGGGTGCGATACGGTTGATCTGTACCAGGGGCGTGTTACCGATGGAGTGCGCGTTGTCTGAAAAAATGCGGCTCATGGCGGGGGTCCTTAATGCACCGTTTAGGAAGGCTTCAAGGGTAGGCCTCGTGCTCACATGCGTCCAGTCATGCTGTGACGCGCCATTCAGAGACTGAATACCGCGTCTGCGTTCACGCCAGACAGGCAGCACGTTATAGTCGGACATCCGTTTAAACATTTCCCGCCCTGCCTTGCAGGTCGGGGTCATGGCTTGAGGAATTGCAGATGAAGTTTGAAGGCACCCGCGCCTACGTGGCCACCGATGACCTGAAGCTGGCGGTCAACGCAGCCATCACCCTGGAACGCCCGCTGCTGGTCAAGGGCGAACCCGGTACCGGCAAGACCATGCTGGCCGAGCAACTGGCCGAGTCCTTTGGTTGCAAACTGATTACCTGGCACATCAAGTCCACCACCAAGGCCCATCAAGGCTTGTACGAATACGATGCGGTCAGCCGCCTGCGCGACTCGCAGCTGGGTGTCGATAAAGTCCACGATGTGCGCAACTACCTGAAGAAAGGCAAGCTGTGGGAAGCCTTCGAAGCCGAACAGCGGGTGATCCTGCTGATCGATGAAATCGACAAGGCCGACATCGAGTTCCCGAATGACCTGCTGCAAGAACTCGACAAGATGGAATTCTACGTTTACGAAATCGACGAAACGATCAAGGCCAAGGTTCGCCCGATCATCATCATTACCTCTAACAACGAAAAAGAGCTGCCCGATGCGTTCCTGCGCCGCTGCTTCTTCCATTACATCAACTTCCCGGACCGCACCACGCTGCAAAAAATTGTCGACGTGCACTTCCCGAACATTAAACAAACGCTGGTCAGCGAAGCGCTGGACGTGTTTTTCGATGTGCGCAAAGTGCCCGGCCTGAAGAAAAAAACCTTCCACCTCCGAACTGGTCGACTGGTTGAAGCTGCTGATGGCCGACAACATTGGCGAAGCCGTATTGCGCGAGCGTGATCCGACCAAGGCCATTCCACCCTTGGCAGGTGCCCTGGTGAAAAACGAACAGGACGTACAGTTGCTGGAGCGCCTGGCGTTCATGAGCCGCCGCGGCAATCGCTGATTTTTCCAGAAGGCGATAAGCATGTTGCTGAATCTGTTCAATGAAATGCGTGCAGCCAAGGTGCCGGTCTCGGTACGCGAGTTACTGGACCTGATCAACGCCCTGAAACACCGCGTGACTTTTGCCGACATGGACGAGTTTTATTACCTGGCGCGTACGATTCTGGTGAAAGACGAACGCCATTTCGACAAGTTCGACCGGGCCTTCGGTGCGTACTTCAATGGCCTGCAAAACCTGAATGAACACCTTGAGGCCTTGATTCCGGACGACTGGTTGCGCAAGGAGTTCGAGCGCTCGCTGAGCGACGAGGACCGGGCCCAGCTTCAGTCTCTGGGCGGGCTGGACAAACTGATCGAGGCGTTCAAACAACGCCTTGAAGAGCAAAAGGAACGCCACGCCGGCGGCAACAAGTGGATCGGCACCGGCGGCACCAGCCCCTTCGGTTCAGGCGGTTATCACCCCGAAGGCATTCGCGTGGGCGATGCCGGCGCGCGTCAGGGCAAGGCTGCCAAGGTCTGGGAGCAGCGCGAATACAAGAATCTCGACGACCAGGTCGAATTGGGCACGCGCAACATCAAGGTGGCACTGCGGCGCCTGCGCAAATTTGCGCGTCAGGGCGCTGCAGAAGAACTGGACATCGATGGCACCATCGACCACACCGCCCGCGATGCAGGCCTGTTGAATATTCAGATGCGGCCTGAACGGCGCAACACCATCAAACTGTTGTTGCTGTTCGACATCGGTGGTTCGATGGATGCCCATATCAAGATTTGCGAAGAGTTGTTTTCAGCCTGCAGAACCGAGTTCAAGCACCTGGAGTATTACTACTTCCACAACTTCGTTTATGAGTCGGTGTGGAAGAACAACCAGCGCCGCCAGGTTGAACGTATCTCCACCCAGGATCTGCTGCACAAGTACGGGGCCGATTACAAAGTGATTTTCATCGGTGACGCGTCAATGGGACCGTATGAGATCACCCATGCCGGGGGCAGTGTCGAGCACTGGAACGAAGAGCCCGGGTATAAGTGGATGCAGCGCTTTATGGAGAAGTACAAAAAACTTGTCTGGATTAATCCTTACCCCAAGGACACCTGGCATTACACCGCTTCAACCGGCATCGTCCGCGATTTGATCGAGGATCGCATGTACCCGTTGACGCTTGAAGGGCTGGAAGAAGCGATGCGCTATTTGGCCAAGTAGCATTTGTTACAACGGAAGCTGCAGGCGTCGAGCTTGCTCGCGATTGGATCGCTGCGGTTTTTCAGATAAACCGCATTGACTGGATCGCGGGCAAGCTCCCGCCGACAGAGGTTCTAGCCAAGGCGTTGCATGTAACTGACGTGATGGCATTGCGCCGCATCCTGGGTGGTCGGCCGCAGGTGTACGCCCTCCCCCGGCAAACATTGCGCCAGACGCGCCAGCGCCAATGGAGTCAAGGCCCCAAGACGCGGATAACCACCAATGGTCTGGCGGTCATTGAGCAACACGATCGGCTGGCCATCGGGGGGGACCTGAATGGCGCCCAGCGGAATGCCTTCGGAAATCAGCGGCGCGCCCTGATACACCAGATTTGGCCCCAACAAGCGAATCCCCATGCGATCGGCGCGGCTGTCGACGGTCCATGGCTGGTTGAACGCATCAAACGTGCTTTGTCCACTGAAGGCTCCGATTTGCGCCCCCAATACCACGTCCAGGCAGGGTTTTGACGTGAAACCCGGGATAGCGTCCCGTGCCAGTTCACGCAGCGGCCGGGAAGCAGCGGCAAACGTCAACTCATCCCCGGTAACCAGCGCACGACCAAAACCGTCCGGACCGCCAAGCTGTTCACGGACCACCGTGGCACAACTGCCCAATACCTGGGGTGCGATAAAGCCAGCAGGCGCAGCCAAATAGGCCCGTGCACCGAGCAACGGCTGCGTGAATGCCAGCGTCTGACCTTTTTTCAGGACAAAACTGCGCCAGGGCTTAAGGGCCTGACCATCGACAGTGGCTGCCAGATCAGCCCCGGCCAGGGCCAGGCTGCAATCGGCCTGCGCCACCAGAGTCAAGCCACCCAAGGTGATTTCGATAACCGCCGCGTCTGGCGAATTACCCAACAGCCAGTTAGCCCAGGCCATTGAGAGCCAGTCCGCAGCCCCGCCCTGGGTAACGCCCAGGTGCCGGACGCCGAAACGGCCAGCATCTTGCAACATGCACATCGGGTTGCTGGCCTGAATCAATAAACCGCTCATGCCAGGGCCTCCTGTGGCGTGTCGTCGCCGCCCAGATTAATGAATTCAGCGTGGCTGACAGGGGCAAACTGAACGCTATCGCCGGGTTGCATCAGGCTGTAACCCTCGCGTTCACGGTCAAACAGCGCACTCGGAGTACGTCCGATGAGGTTCCAGCCACCTGGCGATTGCGCTGGATAGGCCGCGGTCTGGCGCTCGGCAATCCCGACGCTTCCCGCGGCAACCCGTTTGCGCGGTGTCGCGAGACGCGGTGCCGCCAGGGCTTCTTCCACCAGCCCCATGAACGCAAACCCCGGGGCAAAGCCCAGTGCAAACACCTGATAGTGATGCTCACTGTGACGGCGAATAACCTCACTCACCGACCAGCCGGTACGCTTGGCCAACAAGGTGAGTTCCGGGCCAACGCTCACGTCGTACCACACCGGCAGCACATGGCATTGGCCACGGCTTTGCGTGTCGGGCTGAAGATCGGTCAGTGCCTGGGCGATCAATTCACGGGCCTGGCCCGGGCTCAGCGCCAGCCCGTCGTAATGCACCATCAGGGTGGTGTAGGACGGCACCAGATCAATCAGTTGATCGGCAAATCCGGCACGCAGGCGTTGGCTCGCGGCGAGCATCCACGGCATGTTGGTTTCAGCAATTTCATCGAACAGACGCAGCATCAGGCAGTCGATGGCCACCACTTCAATCCGCGGCTTCATGACGGCATCTGCTGATTCAAGGCCTCGCGGATGCGCTGCACCGCCGCCACCGAACTGGCGTTGTCACCATGCACACACAGGGTATTGGCCTGCAAGACCAAGGCGCTACCGTCGCTGGCAACCAGCTGTTTACCGGCAGCAATAGTCAGCGCCTGCTGCACGATGACATCGGCCTCGTGATGCACGGCACCCGGCAACTGACGTGAGACCAAACGCCCGGCGTTGTCGTAGGCACGATCGGCAAATGCCTCAAACCACAACGTGAGCCCATACTCATCGCCTATCGCCTGAACCGCACTGTTGTCGCGGGTGGCCATCAGCATCAGCGGCAAACTCGCGTCGTAGGCCGCTACGGCCTGAATCACAGCCCGCAACTGCGCGGGATTGGCCATCATGTCGTTGTACATCGCACCATGGGGCTTGACGTAACTGACACGCGTGCCCTGAGCCCGGCAAATGCCCTCAAGGGCGCCGATCTGATAGTGCAACAGGTCTTGCAGCTCCTGAGGCGAGTAGGCCATCGAGCGGCGGCCAAAGCCGGCCAGATCCTGATACGCAGGGTGCGCCCCGATCCGCACGTTGTGCGCCAGCGCCAGCTTCACGGTGTTGCGCATGATGCTCGGGTCGCCTGCGTGAAAGCCGCAGGCTATGTTGGCGCAATCGATAAACGGCATCACTTCGGCATCCAGGCCCATGGTCCAGCTGCCGAAACTCTCACCTATGTCGCAATTCAATAACAGGCGGCTCACGATGATGCTCTTGTGGTGTTTTCTTATAGTTTAGAGAGCCGGCATTTTTCGACAGGCACACACCGTTCGTCCAACTAATAAAAGCCGGACGCCGAGATAAGAAAAAGTTGATTGCTTAACAAGACCGCGCTGGAAACATCAGCCCCTAAGGGGCTTAGTAGCTGCGCTCGCGGCGGGCAATGCGTTCACGCTGGCGCTTGCCCCCCAGCACGACCCAGTCAATCAGGCGCAGGAGCCCTTCAATCACGAAGGAAAACAACAGCGCACCGGCCATGGCCCACCCCATCGCGGCGGGCGACAACAGCACCTGATAGGTATAGGCATTCAGGGTTTCCTGGCGCATGGCCGGGTCCGCGGCGAAAGCCACCTGCAAGGCACGCATGTACCACGGCCCCTGCATAGCCTGGAACTGCTCGTCGAGCAGACGCTGACGGCCAAGCATCGTGCTCAGGCTACTGGCATCGCTGCGAAACACCGGGTCATCACTGCCCTGATAATGCGCCACCAGGGCTTGCAGATCGCCCTTGAAAAACTGGTTGGCGGTGTTCTGGAAACCCGCCAGTACGGTTTGCGCTTCGATCAGATGAGCTTCGACACGATTGGCGTAGTCATTGATAAACCCCGGCACTTGCACACCCATCAACAGGCCTGACGTGAACAACACCAACCGCAGGTAGCTCAAGAACATACACGCCCATCCTTATTTGGTTGTGCCCTGGCTGACGCATTCGCCGCGCCGCCACAGGCTCCATTGACCCGGTTCATAGCGCGTCCAGGTTTCATTTTCAGTCAGCGGCTCAGTGGCGATGACCGTGACCACATCATTGGGCGTGGTTTCGGCCTGAAAGTCGACGATCACATCGACGTCTTTCAAGCGAGCCGGACCAAACGGCGCACGACGGGTAATGTGCGCCAGCTTGGTCGAGCAATAGCAAAAGAGCCAGTCGCCATCACTGAGCAAGCAGTTAAACACGCCTTTACTGCGGAATTCTGCGCAGGCCGCCACCAGCACCGGCAGGATCCGTTCGACTTCAACCGGTTCGGGGAAGGCTTCGCGCACACGGTTGAGCACATCACAAAATGCGGCTTCGCTGTCGGTATCGCCAATCGGGCGGTAAAAACGGGTGCTCGGCGACAGGCCGGCCAACTGGCCATTGTGCGCGAAACACCAATTGCGGCCCCACAGTTCACGAACGAAGGGATGGGTGTTGGACAGGCACACCTTGCCCACGTTGGCCTGACGGATATGGCCAATCACCACTTCGCTTTTGATCGGGTAACGCTGCACCAGCAGGGCGACTTCAGAGTCGCAGCTGGCAGCCGGGTCCTGGAACAGACGCAGGCCACGGCCTTCATAAAAGGCAATACCCCAGCCGTCGCGGTGCGGACCGGTGCGTCCGCCACGCTGCATCAGCCCGGTAAAACTGAACACAATATCGGTCGGGACATTGGCGCTCATGCCCAATAATTCACACACGCTCGGACTCTCGCATTCAGGCTGACGAAACAAATTACAACCGTGGTTCAACCCGTGAAGGTGCTGTTGCACCCCGTGCAGCAGGACGACCGAAGCGCTCATTGCCGGCAGAGCCAAATGGCTGATCGTCTTCAGCGCTGTCGCGCGCCTGTTCTGCCGCGGCGGCAGTGGCCCTGCGGGTTCGCTCGATTGACCAGCGGATCAGTGCAAAGACCGCGTACAGGCAGAAGGCAAGAATGGCATACATCAATAGCTCCGAGACGGCACGCCAGACGTTGTTGCCTACCTTGAACGCCAGGTCAAGCGCAGTAATGGCGATGGCCGGGGCGAATTTTTCCTTCACTGGATCAATGATGGTCGGGCTGAACAGCAACACCGCCATCAATATGCGCAGCGGCTCACGCAACCAACGCCACATAAATCGGGTCAGGCGGCACCATACGAGCAGGCAGCCCAAAGCGGCAAAGGCATATAGGCCCCAGGCGATCAGATAGTCGTTCTCGGTCATGGTATCCATGGTCGGCAGGCAATGAGACGCTATGATAACGGCTTTTCGGCAGTGCGGCTGCACCGCCGTCCGCGCCATTTACTTTCATGCGAGTTTCAGAGACCTCTTAATGACCGAATCAGCCTACGCAAACAGCGCACCTATCGCACATAAGGTCGAGGGTTCCGACCCCTATTCGTGGTTACAGAATCGCGACAGCAAAGAGGTTTTGGACTACCTGAACGCTGAAAACAGCTACCAGGAAGCGCAACTGGCCGATCAGGCAGCATTGCGCGAAGCGCTGTTTCAAGAAATCAAAGGCCGTATTCGCGAAACCGATTTGTCTCTGCCCTCTCCCTGGGGGCCGTACCTGTACTACACGCGCACCCATGCCGGGGACGAATACGCCCGTCACTATCGCTGCCCGCGCCCGGCGGATGACAGCCAGCAGGTCGATGAAAGTGCTGAACACCTGCTGCTGGACCCGAACGCGCTGGCCGATGGCGGGTTTATTTCACTCGGGGCTTTCAGCATCAGCCCTGACCACCAGCGCTTGGCCTACAGCCTGGACACCAGCGGCGAAGAAACCTACCGCCTGTTCGTCAAAGAATTGAGCAGCGACGCGATCAGCGAGCTGCCTTATGAAAATTGCGACGGCAGCATGACCTGGGCCAATGACAGCCAGACGCTGTTCTTCGCTGAGCTCGACGATACCCATCGCCCGCACAAACTGTTGCGTCATACCCTGGGCGAGACAGAGGCACATGAAGTTTTTCATGAGCCGGACGGACGATTTTTCCTGCATTGCTATCGCTCAAGCTCCGAGCGCCAGCTGATTCTGTTGCTCAACAGCAAAACCACCAGTGAAAGCTGGGTACTGGATGCCGAGCAGCCGCAACAGCCGTTCAACTGCCTGGCGCCACGGGTTGAAGGCCACGATTACAGCGTCGACCACGGTCTGTTCGAAGGGCAATGGGCCTGGTTTATCCGCACCAATCAGGACGGTATCAACTTCGCCCTGTATTACGCTTTGGATGAGGTACCGGTACGCAGCAATTGGCAGCGACTGATCGCCCATCGCGATAACGTGATGCTCGAAGGGTTGAGCCTGAACGCGAATGCCTTGAGCCTGAGCCTGCGTGAAGGCGGCCTGCCGATCATCGAAATCCGTCCCGATGGGTTGCCGCCGTATCAGGTTCAACTGCCCGACGCGGCCTACAGCCTCTATGTGCAAGACAGTCTGGAATTTGACAGCAAGTACATTCGCCTGCGCTATGAAGCCCTGAATCGCCCGGCACAGATCCGCCAATTGACGCTGACCTCCGGCGAGCAATCTGTACTCAAGGAAACCCCGGTGCTGGGGCCATTCGATGCAAACGATTACGTCAGCCAGCGCCTGTGGGCCACGGCCCCCGATGGCACCCAAGTGCCGATCAGCCTGGTGGTCAAGCGCGATGCCCTGGGCAAAGCCACGCCGCTCTACTTGTACGGTTACGGTGCCTATGGCGAAAGTCTTGACCCGTGGTTCTCCCACGCCCGCCTCAGCCTGCTGGAGCGGGGCGTCGCGTTTGCCATTGCCCACGTGCGGGGCGGTGGCGAACTGGGCGAAGCCTGGTACCGCGCCGGAAAGCAGGAGCACAAGCACAACACCTTCAGCGACTTCATCGCCTGTGCCGAGCACCTGATCAAACAAGGCCTGACCCGTCCCGAGCAACTGGTGATCAGTGGCGGCAGCGCGGGAGGCCTGCTGATTGGCGCGGTGCTCAATCAACGTCCGGAGCTGTTCAAGGCCGCGATTGCCGAGGTGCCGTTTGTCGATGTGCTCAACACCATGCTCGACCCGGATCTGCCGCTGACCGTGACCGAATACGACGAATGGGGCAACCCGCAAGAGCCTGAGGTTTATGCGCGAATCAAAGCCTATGCGCCTTATGAAAACGTCACCGCCCAGGCGTACCCTGCTCTGCTGGTCATTGCCGGGTACAACGACAGTCGTGTGCAGTATTGGGAAGCAGCCAAATGGGTGGCCAAACTGCGTGCAACCAAGACCGATGATCATCTGTTGTTGCTCAAGACCGAACTGGACGCCGGTCATGGTGGCATGAGCGGGCGTTACCAGGGTTTGCGCGACGTGGCGCTGGAGTATGCGTTTGTATTTAAGGTGCTGGGGATCTGATCTGACTGAGCGGCAGGAGCCAATCTTGTTCGGTTCCTGCAGAGATCATTAGTCTTTGGGTTCAAGCCCGGGTAGCGGCTGGTCTTTGGGCGGCTGCGGCAAGTTGATTGGCGGCAGCGGAATCAGGCTGCCATTGCCGGCGGCCGGTCGGGGCACAATGCGCGGCGTGATTTGCGGATACGGGGTTGGCGTGGCGGTGCCCGGCGACCCCGGTGCGGGCGTCACGGGAGCCGACGGGACCGTAGCCAGCTCCGCTGCCCGGGCTGCACTTATCATGAGCGCACCCCACACAATGGCCGTTAGAATAGTACGTTTCATCTATCACTCCGTTGCCAGACCGGCTTGTCTGCCCTCAGGCTACTCGTAACCTGCGGTTTTTGCCCCTTTCTATGAGATATCCATGAAACGTTTTGTTTTGCTCGACACCACTCCAATCCCCGAAAACGGCGGTGCCTTGTGCCTGTTCGAGTATGGCGAAGACTTCGTGATCAAGATTCAGGGCGGCGACGGCGGTCAGTTGATGAACACCCGCATGCACGGTTCCGAAGATGCACTGGCCGAAATCCCCTGCCGAAAAGTCGCCGGACGCCCGCAATCCCGAGTGCTGATTGGCGGCCTGGGCATGGGGTTTACCCTGGCTTCTGCACTCAAACATTTGGGCAAGACTGCCGAAGTGGTGGTCGCCGAACTGGTGCCCGGCGTTGTGGAATGGAACCGCGGCCCACTGGGCGAGAAGTCCGGCAACCCGCTGCAAGACCCTCGCACCGTCATCCGCATGGAAGACGTGGCCAAGGTGCTGCAGGCCGAGCCCAGTGGGTTTGACGCCATCATGCTCGACGTCGACAACGGCCCCGAGGGCCTGACGCAAAAAGCCAATAGCTGGCTTTACTCGGCTGGAGGCTTGAGTGCCTGCGCCAAGGCCCTGCGCCCCAAAGGCGTGCTGGCCGTGTGGTCGGCAAGTGCCGACAAGCAGTTTTCGGACAAGCTGCGCAAGGCCGGTTTCAAGGCCGAAGAAGTGCAGGTATTCGCCCACGGCAATAAGGGCACGCGGCATACGATCTGGATTGCCGAAAAAATCAAAGGCTGATCAACAGCTAAACTTCACGACATAACCGTCATTTGTCTTAGAAAGGTGAACCCATGAGTTCAGCGAACCCACCCTCCCACACTGCCAAACTGGACCGTATCCTGGCCGATGCCCAGCGCGACCGTGAAATGGGCTACCGCGACAAAGCCCTGAAAATGTACCCCCACGTGTGCGGCCGCTGTGCCCGTGAGTTTGCCGGCAAACGCCTGAGTGAACTGACGGTTCACCACCGCGACCATAACCACGACAACAATCCGCAGGACGGCTCCAACTGGGAGTTGCTGTGCTTGTACTGCCACGACAACGAGCACTCGCGCTACACCGACCAACAGTACTTTTCGGACAGCTCCACCAGCAGCCCGAAAGTTGCCAAGGCCACCCACAACCCGTTTGCCGCGCTGGCCGGGCTGATGAAAAAAGACGATTAACCGTTGTCTTTGGCCGCTGGCGCCCGTCTTGCGTGAGCGGCCACAAATTTCGCCCTGCCCTTAAAAACCTTGCCAATGCCGGTATACTCGCGTCTTTTTTCTGAAAGGCTCGGGCACGTGGCAAACAAACGGTACAGCTGCATTGGTTTGTATAACCCCAAATCACCGGAAAACGTCGGCTCGGTGATGCGTGCGGCTGGTTGCTACAGCGTGGCGTCAGTGTTCTATACCGGAAAACGCTATGAGCGCGCCCGCGATTTCGTCACCGACACCAAGAAAGTCCATCAGGACATTCCCCTCATCGGCATCGACGACTTGAAAAAAATCATCCCGCTGGGCTGTATTCCGGTCGCCGTGGAGATGGTCGAAGGTGCACGCTCCTTGCCTGAGTACACCCACCCTGATCGGGCGATCTATATCTTTGGCCCGGAAGACGGTTCACTGGGCAAAGATGTGCTGGAGTGGTGCGAAGACGTGATTTACATCCCCACCACGGGCTGCATGAACCTCGCCGCCACGGTCAACGTCGTGCTTTACGACCGCCTGGCCAAAGGCAATAACACGCGGTCCGGTCCCAAGTTCTGAGCCGTCCGTCATTCGATGGAACGATACGCCCCCGCCGACAGTCAGCTCTGTATCGACGATCCCATTGGAGACTGAGCATGAGCGGAATACATCCTGTTGAGCGCATTGAGTCCACGGTTGAAAACCGGCCCTGTCAAAACGTGCAAGGCTGGGAGCGTGCCGGCTCCCTGGCGGGTGGCGTGGTGATGCTGGGCAAAGGGATTCGTCGTGGCGGATTTATCGGCTTGATCCAGATTGGCATTGGCGCCATTGCGCTTAAGCGCGGAATCACGGGGTACAGCTCAACCAAGCGCATGCTTGAACAAAGCCGCCAGCAATTGCACAGCCTGCGCTCGGATATTGAACGTGCGGGTGATGAATTGCTGAAACTCAAGGAAGTGAGCGAAGCGCAGGCAACGCAGAAAGCGAAGTAAGCCCGCCCGGGAACAAAGGCCAGCTGGCGCGCGACTCCCCCGCGGCGCCAGCCAGCTAGCTAGCTAGCTAGCAATTGCACGCTTATCGAGCTTCAGGCCTTGTTCTTGTTCTGCTGGCTGGCGCTCCAGTCCACCAGCAGGCTGTACGCAATGGCGAGCAAAGTGGGACCGATAAACAGGCCGATAAAACCAAAGGCGATCAAACCGCCGAATACCCCGAGCAGAACGATCACCAACGGCAGGTTGCCACCACGGCTGATCAGGTAAGGTTTGAGCACGTTGTCGACACCACTGATGATCAGCGTGCCCCAGATGCCGAGGAAGACCGCCATCCCGTAATCACCTTTCCAGGCTAGCCAGGCAGTCGCCGGGATCCAGATGAGGGGTGGCCCCATCGGGATCAGGCTGAGCAGGAACGTCGCAAGCCCCAGCACCAGCGCCCCGGGAACGCCCGCGATCAAAAAGCCGATCAATGCCAACAACGCCTGCGCGGCTGCGGTGCCAATCACGCCGTTGACCACCCGCTGCACGGTGCCCGCCACCAGTTCCTGATAATAATCAGCGCGATCGCCAATCAGTCGCTCTAGCAGGCCATGCACGAAATTCGCCAGTCGTGGGCCATCCCGATAGAAAAAGAACACAAAGACGATACTCAACGTTAACTCAAGAATGCCGCCACCGATCTGCGCACTCCGCGCCAGCAGCCAGTTGCCCACCTGCCCCAGGTAAGGTTTGACCGCCAGAATCAGGGCAGCCCCTTGCTCATCGATGGAGTCCCAGATACTGATCAGGCGTTCGCCGATAAGCGGAATGCTGCCGAGCCAGGTCGGGGCCTCGGGCAAGCCTTCGAGCTGCACATCCTTGACGAAAGTCGTTGCGTCGCGCACATGGTCCGCCAGGTTGAATCCCAGCCACACCAACGGCCCGGCAACCAGCAGCATCCAGCCTAGCGTCAGAATGCCAGCAGCCAGCGACTCACGCCCTTTCAACCCGCGCGTCAGCAACCGCATTAGGGGCCAACTGGCAAACGCGAGTACTGCCCCCCAGAACAGCGCCGACCAAAAGGGTGCCATCACCCACAGACTGGCACCGAACAACACCAGCAGCAGAATCTGCACCAGCAGGCGATCGTTATTGAGCATATGTGTTCCGCAGAGAGTTCAAAAAAGAGACAACGGCTACGCAGAGTGTAGCCGTCGTAGACAAACGTTTAACGCAGCAGCTCGATATGCAAACCCGGGGCTTCGCTGTTGCCCAGTTCTATCCGGGCGGCACGAACTCCCTTCTTGACCAGCGCATCGCGCCAGGCCGCTGCCTGAGGGCCCGTCAGGCTGACCCTGGAGGTGGTATCGAGGTTCAATGCCCGTGAAATCAGCGTGAGCCACTGTTCATCAGGCTCGCCGGTGAAGTTCGGAAAATCCAGCTCGCCCGTGCTTTTGAGCTGACGTTGCAGCGTGGCGGAAGTGGGCAAGAGTTCACCCAGATCGGTGCTCGACTCCAGTTGCTCGACATACAGGTAGTCTTTGCGGGACCCGCGATTGATGCTGTACAACGCAATGAGCTGGTTCTGTGCGGGGGCCGCCCTGCGCAACAACACATAGGACTGTCGATCGTCTGAGCCTACCAGCCTGGAATTGCCGAACACTTCATTGGCCCACAGACTGCTTTCGCCGCAATCCCGTGCCCGGCACCAGAACAGCAGTTCGGCACCTTTGGCCTGCAAGGCCTCGCGAGCAGCCGTGAACGCATCATTGGCCGTGTGCTCAGGCGGTAACTCGTAGATGATGGCCGTCGTCTGACCACGGGCGTTGACCTGCCCTTCGAAACGAAGGCGGCCACTGATCTTGCGGATCGCACCCAACGGGTAAATACGTTCGACGTCGGGCCGTACGGTGTAATCCACAATGTGTGCATCTGCCAGCCGTGGCACGTCTTGCAAATCATGGCTGCCGGGTACGTCGGCAGCCCACACCAGCGGGCTCAAACAGCTCAGGCCCAGCACACGGATAAAACCATTGACTGTTTTCATCGGCGTGCATCACCCGAGGGCGATATGTGTTGCAGCTTCCTCACGAAAAAGACCGGGTGGCCGTTCGGGGTCGCAGCGGTGTAGAGATCTGTCATGGTTGTCTCCCATTTCAACCCGCCAAGCCTCGGCAGTTGGCCGCTGCAAGTCAAGGAACAGCGAAGAAGCGATTGAAACAGTCTGCAACAAGGATTGCCCCAGCTTCGTCATTGATGTGCAAATGATGGCCACCGGGTAACCGTTCCAGGTTGAAGGGTAGTCGATTCAGCAACTCTGAATGACTGGCTAACATGCCCTGCTCGGCCACTACTAGCGTCGTCGGACAGCTCACCCGGCGAACGAAAGACATGGCCTGCTCGTCACTCAGGCGCAAAGGAGACGGTAAGGTCAGACGACTGTCACTGCGCCAGCTATACCCCCCTGGCACCGGCATCAAACCGCGCTGAGCCAGAAACTCTGCAGCCTCCCGACTGACCGCCACCATGCCTTTCATCCGCGCCTCAATAGCCCTATCGAGAGTGGGATGCACCGACTTGCGTTTATGCTGCAGGTCGAGTTGCGCTTGCAACGCTTGCCCCATGCGCTCGGCCGCATCGGCTTCGGCACCCGTGCGCAGCACAATTCCGTCAATCAGCGCCAGACGGGTAACACGCTCTGGAAACGACCCGGCAATCACCACCGAAACAATTGCCCCAAGGGAGTGCCCCAGCAGCGCAAATTGCTTCCAGCCCAATTGTTCAGCTACGCAGAGTACATCGAAAGCGTAATCCGCCAACGAATACCCCGCCCCTTGAGGTCGGTGATCGGAATGGCCATGCCCGGCAAAATCCAGGGCCACTATACGCAAGCCTGAAAGCCGGGGAGCCAGCCGGGCGAAGCTGTTGGCGTTGTCCAGCCAGCCATGCAGGGCAATGACCGGAATGCCGTCTTCAGGGCCAAAAATATGCGCTGCGAGTTCGATATGCGGCAGGCTCAGACGAATTTCTTCAACCACAGGGCTCATGCAAAGTGCTCTTCAGGGGCCAGGATGGCGAAGCTCCCAGCGGGTAAATATTTGTTTGAGCAGGCTCGCGGTCTCCTGCGGCTGCTCCAGCGGAAACATGTGCCCGCCAGGCACGCTCAGCGACTCGCCGTTAGGCATGCGCGAAACGGCCCGGGCATGATGGCGCATCACCACACGGCTGTCGCGCCCGCGCACAATGGCCAGTGGCACTTGCAACGGGAAGACGCGCCCGGGACTGATATGGGGGACACTGCGGTAGATGTCGATTTCGGTGGCCGGATCGAAGCTCAATCGCAAGCGATCATCAAACGGCTGCAAACCGTGCTCCAGATACGCCTCCAGGCAATCCGGGTCAAAGCTGCGAAACAACGATTTGCCATTGAAATAGGTACGGGCTGCTTCCCGGTCGGCAAACTCTTCGCGCCGGCCCAATGTGCGGCCAGCCGGGGTCAGACGATCAATAAAACCAAAGCGCTTGGCCGCACGGATGACCCACTGGTCGGTGCGGGTCAGCACCGGCGAGTCGAGCATCACCACCCCCTTGTAGAGGTGCGGGCAGCGGGTCGCTGCGTACAGGTGCAATATCCCGCCCAGGGAATGGCCGACACCCCATACCGGGGCTGACTGCTGTTGCAGATGAAAAATCAGCTCATCAACCAGATTGCGCCAGTTGTTGTCCACCGGAAAACGCGGATCGTGCCCGTGTTGCGACAGGTGCGCCACGCTGAAATCCGGCGCAAGGGCGTTGAACAACTTGCCATAGGTGGCCGAAGGGAAGCCGTTGGCATGGGCGAAGAAGATCTGCCGAGACATACAAGGCGTCCAGAGATAGGGAATACGCCTTATTGTCTGTAGGAAAATTCTTAACATCAATGACCGTATACGCCAGGACAGACGCCACTACGGCCATTAGCCATCCTTTACTCAGCGCACAGGCGGTGTTTCGCCCAGTGGCACCACAGCCATGGTCAAACGGGAGATGCAGTTGAGCTTGCCTTCAGCGTCCGTCAAACGGATATCCCAGACATGGGTCGTACGACCGATATGAACTGGACGTGCGACTGCGCTTACCCGTCCACTGCGAACACCGCGCAGGTGGTTGGCGTTGACCTCAAGCCCCACACAGTAGAATTTCTGTTGATCGATGCACAGGTAGCTGGCCATCGAGCCCAGGGTTTCGGCCAACACGACAGAGGCCCCGCCATGCAACAGCCCGAACGGTTGATGAGTGCGATGATCGACCACCATGCTTGCCGTGATGGACTGCTCATCAAAAGCATCGAAGGTGATGTCCAGCACCTCACAGATGGTGTTGGGGCGTAGCGCATTCAGTTGCGCCAGGTCTGGCGGAGTACTCCACAAGCTCATGGGTCATTCCTTGGTCAGTGAGTGTTGAGGCCGAAATGCCGTAGGACTTTTCGCATAAACCCGAACTATCTTTCACTCTCCCCCATGTGCGCAACCGTTGCGACTGCGCGCCCCCGATGCTTGCGGCAATCAGGGGTGTCGCACGCTGAGCAATGTCATGCTGCCAGCGAGCGGCCATTCCCCTTCGAGCTCCGCCAGACTTGCGGTCTGCATGGGCTGTGGCTGACGCAAATGGCCATGCTGCAACAGACTGATAAAATCACCGACAAAGGGCTGATGACTCACCAAAAGCACATTGCCATGGTCAGGCAGCTGGCTCAGGGCGTACTTCGGTTCGCTCTCAGGCGTTAGCCACGGCGCGCTGATGAACGCGCCTGTGAAGCCCAGGGCTTCACGCACCAACGCCGCCGTTTGCCGGGCCCGGATGTAAGGGCTGATCAGGATCCTGTCCAGCGGTTGGCCAATCAGATGAGCAGCGCTTTGCAGCACTTGCTCACGCCCATGAGCCGTCAGCTCGCGGTCGGCATCACGCCTGGCATGAGGCTCAGCTTCTCCGTGCCGCAGAATCCAGACCTTCACGGCTTGCTCTCGGTGCCGTTGTCCGGTGCCTCATAAGGTGCTTCACCTTCAGGTGCGCGCGACGCTGGCCAATCGGCAAACGGCCAAGGCTTTTGCTCGGTGTGAAAACTGCCAAAACGGCCAATCTGCGCGAGATACAGGCTAAGGCTGTCGCCGAAGTTCATCAGCCCTCGGTTCGGGGCGCCATACACCAGACGATAAATCAGTTGCACCAGCACCAGGCCGCCAAGCACCAATTGCGCGACTTGCCAGACTAAAAGGAATACCAGCATCCACAGCACGCGCAGAACGAGAGACTCATAGCGGGAGGCTTGTTTAGGGTCGTTCATGTGCCGCTCCTGTCGTGCTCAGTTAAAACCACTGGTGGAGATAAAATCGACATCGGTCTTGGGCTCGGCGCGCATCAACAATTCGATGACCTGATTCAGCGTGCGCCCCTCGAACAGGATGGCGTGCAGGCCAGCGACCAACGGCATGTAAACATTCAGCTCCTGCGCCTTGGTCTTGAGCACTTTGAGGGTGTTCACCCCTTCAGCCACTTCGCCCAGACGGTTGACCGCCTCTTCGAGGCTCAATCCCTGCCCCAGGGCATAACCGACCTGATAGTTGCGGCTTTTAGCGGACGAGCAGGTCACAATCAAGTCACCTACACCGGCCAGGCCGAGAAAAGTCATTGGGTTGGCACCCTGACTGACGGCAAAGCGGGTCATTTCTGCCAAGGCACGGGTAATCAGCATGCTCTTGGTGTTTTCGCCCATGCCCAGCGCTACGGCCATGCCGGCGATGATCGCGTAAACGTTTTTCAACGCCCCGCCCAGTTCCACGCCGAACCGGTCGGCACTGGCATACACCCGGAACGTGCGGCCGTGCAGAGCAGCCTGAACCTCAGTGCACAGGGCTTCGTCAGCACTGGCCACTACCGTGGCGGTCAGCGCATGCTCGGCGACTTCGCGGGCCAGGTTGGGCCCGGACAACACGCCGATGCGCGCTTGCGGAGCTATTTCTTCGAGGATTTCGCTCATCAGTTTGAAACTGTGCGCCTCGATCCCCTTGGTCAGACTGACCAGCATTTTTCCGCTCAAGCGCTCGGCATGCACCGCCAGCACATTGCGCAATGCGCTGGACGGCAATGCCACAAAGCACAGTTCGCAAGTATCGAGGGTCGCTTGCAAGTCAGTGACCGGCTCGACGCCCGGATGAATCTTGATGCCTTTAAGGTAGCGAGGGTTCTCTCGATTGAGGCGAATCGCCTCGGCTTGCTCAGGATCGCGCATCCACTGATGCACACGATGACCGTTCTCTGCCAGCAAGTTGGCCACGGCGGTGCCGAAACTCCCGCCTCCCAAGACCGCAATAGCGCGCTGTTCCGTCATATGCAAACCCGTTTTCCATCTAGCTGTGGCAATCCCCGCATTATACGGAGCACATCCCTCGCGACTACCCCCAAGGCAAATGCTTGTGTGATTGAGTTCCCGGAAATAGATAGACCCGACTGGAAAAGCAGAGCGGCTCGGTTAACATGCCGCCTCGCTACTCATACTTTAGGGGCAGCTCTGCTGCAGGCAAGAATGACCGCTCTCAGTCGCTGGGATATCCATACCCGGACACAGATGATGAGTCTGGGCCCGGCCTTGTTATTGACCTTGTTGTTAATCAGCTTTTTTACCTTCGTGCGGATCCAGGACTTGCGTCAGGAGCTGAACCGCACAGGCCAGCTGATTGCCAGCCAATTGGCACCGGCCACGGAATACGGGGTGATGTCCGGCAATACCCACGTACTGGAAACCTTGATCAAGGCCTCGCTGAACACGCCCCACGTCCAGTTCGTGCAGGTTCAGGGACGGACTGACAACGTACTGGCTCACGCAGAACAACCGGCGTCAGCCTTTGATACGCGTTCACAGATCGAAGTGTTCCAGGCGCCGGTCCGACTGCAGACAAGTCCGCCCGACCCTGTCTTCCTGTCCAGCAACGATCCTGTAGCGGCGCCGAGAGAGGACTATCTGGGCCGGGTCCTGGTGGGCATGTCCAACGAGTCATTCAATGAGCGCCAGCACGAGATCCTGCTGAAAGCCGTGATCCTCGCGCTGTTTGCACTGGGGTTCACTTTCCTGCTGGCCAAACGCCTGGCGGCCAACCTGTCCAGACCCATCAGCGACATGAGCAATGCTGTCAAAGCCATCCAGCAAGGTGACTACAAAACCCCGCTGCCCGTGGTTGACGATGGCGAACTGGGCAGCCTGGCGCAACATATCAACAACCTGGCCGAAGCCCTGGAGCAAGCCAGTCGTGAACAGAAGACCACCATCGCGCAGCTGATCCAGACCCGCGAAGAGGCCGAGCAGGCCAACCGTGCCAAAACCGACTTTCTGGCGATGATGAGTCACGAACTGCGTACACCGATGAATGGGGTCTCGGGGATGCTGCAGCTTCTGGAAACCACCGAAATGACCGAGGAGCAGGTTGAATATGCCGCCCTCGCCTCCGAGTCCACCGAGCATCTGCTCAAGGTCATCAACGATATCCTCGACTTCTCGCGAATTGAACGCTCGACGCTGGAACTCGAGCACATTCCTTTCAATCTCGCCGATCTGATCAACACCAGCGCTCAGGCCTTCCAGCACAGCGCCGGGCAACGGGGCCTGCAGTTGCAGCTGAACATTCCCGACGACCTGCCGGGCTTGCATGTGCTGGGCGATCCCACCCGGATCCGGCAAATCCTGGTGAATCTGATTGGCAACGCCCTGAAATTTACCGAACACGGACGTGTGCTCATCGAACCCCGCGGTCAACCGCTGGATCACGAGCTGATCTGGTTCACCTGCACCGTGAGCGACAGCGGTATCGGAATAAGCACCGACAAACTGGAATCGATGTTCAATGCCTTCCAGCAAGCAGACAGCTCGATTTCGAGGCGTTATGGCGGTACGGGCCTGGGCCTGCCTATCGCCCGCACCCTGGCCGAACGCATGGGCGGTACGCTACATGCCAAGAGCGAGGAAGCACGGGGCTCGGTGTTTACGCTGGAAATTCCTCTGGCACTGCATCACCCCGTTGCGCCCGGCAGCAGACCGGCCCCGGAGGCCGAGCCTGTGTCCCCAGCCGGACGCCGGGTGTTGCTGGTCGAAGATAACAAGGTCAATCAAACCGTCATTGCCGCGATGCTGAGCAGCCTGGGCTATGAGGTGAGTGTCGTCAGTGACGGTGCGCAAGCGATCCATCGGGCCAACACCGAATGCTTTGCGGCGATCCTGATGGACTGCCGCTTACCGATCATCGATGGCTATGAAGCGACCCGGCAAATCCGCCAACTGACGGGCGGCACTGCGCTGCCGATCATTGCCTTGACTGCGAACGCGTTGCAGGGCGACCGGGAGACCTGTTTGCTGGCCGGAATGAACGATTACCTTGCAAAGCCCTTCAAACGGGCTGATCTGGAACAAATCCTGCTGCATTGGGTCCAGTAACTTATGGCGAATGAACCACCTGCGACTGGCGTTAATGGCAAAAGTGCGGCAGTCTTAGGCACCCGAATGGGTCGATTAACCGGCCCGGTTTAAATTTTCAGTGCACAAGTGTACATTCCTGTCCTTAGCGCTGTGACTTTCACTACAACGCAATAGTCTATGTGTAGGCTGGCGAACTGAAACTCGATGTTTCAGTTGGTCGGGAAGATTTGCCCCACCCTGCCGCATGGGATTATTGAGGAGCTCGCATGACCAAACAAAACGCCTTTACTCGGGAAGATTTGCTGCGCTGTAGCCGCGGCGAGCTGTTCGGCCCAGGTAACGCGCAACTGCCCGCCCCTAACATGCTGATGGTGGATCGCATCACCCATATCAGCGAAGAGGGTGGCAAGTACGGCAAAGGTGAATTGGTCGCCGAGCTGGATATCAATCCAGACCTGTGGTTCTTCGCCTGTCACTTCGAAGGTGATCCGGTGATGCCGGGCTGCCTGGGCCTTGATGCCATGTGGCAGCTGGTTGGATTTTTCCTGGGCTGGCAAGGTTTGCCAGGCCGTGGTCGAGCCCTGGGCTCGGGCGAGGTGAAATTCTTCGGCCAGGTCTTGCCGACCGCCAAGAAGATCACTTACAACATTCATATCAAGCGTGTTCTGCGCGGCAAGTTGAACCTGGCCATTGCCGATGGTTCCGTCAGCGTTGACGGCCGCGAAATCTACACCGCCGAAGGCCTTCGGGTCGGCGTTTTTACATCCACTGAAAACTTCTAAGGGTTATCCGCATGCGCCGCGTCGTTATCACTGGTCTGGGCATCGTTTCGTGCCTGGGCAATGACAAAGAGACCGTCTCCGCTAACCTGCGTGCAAGTCGCCCTGGCATCCGATTCAACCCGGAATATGCCGAAATGGGTCTGCGTAGCCAGGTTTCCGGCTCCATTGACCTGCCTCTCGAAGAGCTGATTGATCGCAAGATCTATCGCTTCGTCGGCCACGCAGCGGCTTACGCCTATCTGGCCATGAAAGACGCCATCACTGACTCGGGCCTGAGCGAGGAGCAAGTCTCCAACCCGCGTACCGGTCTGATCGCCGGCTCTGGCGGCGCGTCGACCTTGAACCAGATGGAAGCGCTGGACATCCTGCGTGAAAAAGGCGTGAAACGTGTTGGCCCGTACCGCGTAACGCGGACCATGAGCAGCACTGTTTCGGCTTGCCTGGCCACTCCGTTCAAAATCAAGGGTCTGAACTACTCCATCGCTTCTGCCTGCGCGACCAGTGCTCATTGCATCGGTACTGCCATGGAGCAGATCCAGATGGGCAAGCAGGACATCGTGTTTGCAGGTGGTGGCGAAGAAGAACATTGGAGCCAGTCGTTCCTGTTCGACGCCATGGGCGCGCTGTCCAGCCAGTACAACGATACCCCTGAAAAAGCCTCCCGTGCCTATGACGCCAAGCGTGACGGTTTCGTCATCGCCGGTGGTGGCGGTATGGTCGTGGTTGAAGAGCTGGAACATGCTCTGGCCCGTGGCGCGAAAATCTATGCCGAAATCGTTGGCTACGGCGCAACGTCCGACGGCTACGACATGGTTGCGCCAAGCGGTGAAGGTGCAATCCGCTGCATGCAAATGGCGATGTCCACCGTTGACGCTCCGATTGACTACCTGAACACCCACGGCACCTCGACTCCGGTCGGCGACATTGCCGAGATGAAAGGCGTGCGTGAAGTGTTCGGCGAAAACGCGCCAGCAATCAGCTCCACCAAGAGCCTGTCGGGTCACTCTCTGGGCGCCGCCGGCGTTCACGAAGCGATCTACTGCATGCTGATGATGGAAGGCAACTTCATGGCCGGCTCGGCCAACATTGAAGAACTGGACCCAGCGGTCGCAGACATGCCGATCCTGACCAAAACCCGCGAAAATGCCACCATCAACACCGTGATGAGCAACAGCTTCGGCTTCGGTGGCACCAACGCCACTCTGGTTCTGAAGCGCTGGGAAGGCAAATAAGCCCTCAGCTCGCGACATAAAAATGCCCCGACGGTTCGGGGCATTTTTTTGCCTGGCCTAAAGCTAACGGCTTTTTTTCGGCAACACTGACAAGAAATTATCCTTGGCGACCTTGCGCGCCACTGCGTCGGGCAACGCATCCAGAAACGGGCCAAAGCTGCGCAACTCCTCACCCAACTTGTCGAAACGCCCTACTACATCCGAGCCCAGCATGAACCGCCCGGGGAAGCGCTCCACCAGCGCAACCCACTCAGGCCTCGCCCTGCCTTGCTCATCCAGCAAATACGGCGTGAGCATGCTCCAGGACAGGTCTATGTAGAGATTGGGGTACGCGGCCAGTAACCGGGCAAGCGTTGGCAACAGGAAGGGCATTTCTTCCTGATGCCGATGTATCTCGGCACTTGTCCCCGCATGCGCCCAGATGAAACGGGTGCCGGGATGCTTGTTCAATGGTTCTTCGAGTTCTGCCAGATACAGCGGGTTCTTCTCACGCTTTGACGTGATGTTGGAGTGCAGCAAAACGGGCAAGTCATGTTCAGCGGCCAGCGTGTACACCTTCATCATGGCCTCGTTGTTGGCACGCGGCGTATCTCCGGAGATCAGCGCTGTCAGGTCATCGTGACGGGTGAACACTTCGCCAATGCCTTGCCATAACCCCGGATCGAGATCGAGCATGCGCTGAATGTGCGCCGCGGCGTTCTTGTCATTGGGGTTAAATCCCGACAGGAACGGGTGAAAGTGCTCTCGCTGCTTCGGGCTCAGCTTGTTGATTGCCGCAGCCACCCACACATCGGTCGCGCTGTACCAATATGCATCGGCATCATCGCCAGCGTAGTAACGCGGGCGCTTGGGCTCGTCTTCATGCCATTTTTTGGCCACGGGTATCCCCGAGATCATCACGTGTTCAATGTGATTGCTGGCCATTGCCTCAAGCAACGCATCCATGCCTGCCGTTTCCTGGAAGAAGTCTACGTAATGCAGATGGGCATCACTGTAGGTGTAGTCACGAGCCTGGGCCCAGGTGCTGGCCATCAGCACGGCGAACGCAAGCCCCGTATATTTAAATAACCGCATGATTCCCCCTCCGTTGACTGCGATAGACACGACTGGCACCACAAGGGTTCAGGTACTCGATCAAATGGAACGCATGGAGCGCGGTATGCTCTATAAAGATCAGGTCCCTTAATCACTGCCAAGTTGAGGTTTGCCATGACTGTTACCGTAAATACCCTGTCGCACGATAACTTTCGCCACAGTGTCATGATCGATGATCACGAAGTGTTTGCTGACCTTCCCACCTCCATGGGCGGCGAAAGCTCTGCGCCTTCTCCCCACGATTACTTCGATGCTGCGCTGGGTGCCTGCAAGGCCTTGACCCTCAGGCTGTACGCGCAGAAGAAGGACATTCCGCTCACCGGGGTGACGGTGGAGGTTAAGCACGATGCCAGTGAAGAGCAGCAAGGCAAGTACGCCCTGCACGTCAAGCTGACGCTCAAAGGGGTATTGACGGATGCACAGCGCGATGAACTGCACCGTGTGGCCGACAAGTGCCCACTGCATAAATTGATGACAACCGCAGATGTCACCATCGAAACCCACCTGTCTGAAGGTGCTTTCAGCCAGTAGGAAAAGAGAGTCCGCTGCCAGCACTGGAGCGTTGGGTTATGCTCAACGCTCCTTCCTTCCAGGAACAGCGTCATGCCACCACTGACCATTATTCGTCCTCGTGCCGAAGAGGTTGAAGGCCAACCCATCTTGCGCCCTCTGCCTTCAGCCAAATGCCGCAGTGTCGGACCTTTCGTATTTTTCGACCACATGCTGCGCACCCATTACCCGGCTGGCCACGGCATGAATATCCGGCAGCATCCGCATATTGGCCTGTCGACCCTGACTTACTTGTTTGAAGGCCAGCTCCAGCATAAAGACAGCCTGGGCTCTGACCAGCAGGTGGGCCCGGGTGAAGTCAGCTGGATGACCGCCGGCGCGGCCATTGCCCACATTGAGCGCACACCCGCTGCATTGCTGGCGCAAGGCTCAACATTGAGCGGGCTGCAAGTGTGGCTGGCCTCCCCCAAAGAACACGAGCAAGGGGCTGGTCATTACAGCCACCATGACGCTGGCAGCTTGCCGTTCAGCGATAACCTGGGCGTCAGGATTCGTCTGATTGCAGGCACGGGTTTTTGCATGACCTCCCTCGTACCGGTGCTGTCACCTACGCTGTATGCGCAAGTGCACATGCAAACAGCCACGACCCTGCTCATCCCTGCAGAACACCCTGAGCGCGCGCTGTATCTCCTGGAAGGTGAAGCATTGCTCGATGGCCAGGCGCTTGAGCCACACTGCCTGGTCGTGTTGCCTGAGGGTGATGACGTGACGCTATGCGCAGAAAGCGATTGCCATGCGGTCATCATCGGTGGATCGCCGCTGGAGGGGCCGCGAAGAATGAACTGGAACTTCGTTGCCAGCGACCCAGCGCTCATCGAACAAGCGAGAACCCGCTGGGCTGCGGGGGATTGGCCGACCGTACCCGGCGAAACGGGACGTATCGAGTTGCCTTGAAGAGCAGGCCGAAACATTTGACCATTGCCGCCAGATCCTTCCGGCGGCGTGCTGGATATGACGCCTTACAGCGTCATCGCTGCTACCCAGCCAAAAGCCAGCAGTGGCAGGTTGTAATGCAAGAACGTGGGAACCACGGTGTCCCATATGTGGTGATGCTGACCGTCGATATTCAGGCCAGAGGTCGGCCCCAGGGTTGAGTCCGAGGCCGGAGAGCCCGCATCACCCAAGGCACCCGCCGTACCGACAATGCACACGATGGCCATCGGGCTGAAACCCAGCTGCACACACAGCGGCACGAATATCGCCGCCAGAATCGGTACCGTCGAAAATGACGAGCCAATGCCCATGGTCACCAGCAATCCGACCAGCAGCATCAGCAACGCGCCCCAACCCTTACTGTGATTGATCCAGCCTGCAGACGCCTCAACCAGCGATTTAACTTCGCCGGTGGCTTTCATGACTTCGGCAAAACCTGAAGCGGCGATCATGATGAATCCGATCATGGCCATCATCTTCATGCCTTCCGTGAACAGGTCGTCCGTCTCACGCCAGCGGACAATGCCCGACACCGAAAAAATCAGAAAGCCCGCCAGTGCACCGATGATCATGGAGCCCAGCCATAGCTGAATGATAAACGCGGCGGCAATGGCTCCCCCGGCTACCAACAGGGTCAACGGGTTATAACTGACGGCAACTTGCTCAACCTGTTCGATCCTGGCCAGGTCATATTCGCGCTTTTTGCGGTAACTGATAAAAACCGCCACCAACAAGCCCACCAGCATCCCCAGCGCGGGAATCGCCATTGCGTGAGTGACATTGACCTGACTGACGTCGACCCCGCCCTTGCCGACATTGGCCAGCAGGATCTGGTTCAGGAAGATGTTGCCGAAACCCACGGGCAAGAAGATATAAGGCGTGATCAAGCCAAATGTCATGACACAAGCAATCAGCCGACGGTCAATCTTCAGCTTGGTCAGCACATACAACAGGGGCGGAACCAACAGGGGAATAAAAGCGATATGGATGGGCAGAATGTTTTGCGAAGAAATCGCCACCACCAGCAATAGACCGATCAGAAGCCACTTTATGCGGCTACCACCGCCCAGCTGCTGCCTGTTGACCATTGTCAGGGCCTTGTCGGCCAATGCGTGGGCCAGACCGGACTTGGCAATCGCAACGGCAAAGGCACCCAACATTGCGTAAGACAACGCAACCGTTGCGCCTCCACCCAGCCCACTGTTAAAGGCATTGAGCGTGGCTTCGATGCCCAACCCGCCCACGAGACCGCCGACGACAGCCCCGACAATCAGAGCGATGACCACATGCACACGGGACAGGCTGAGCACCAGCATGATGCCGACCGCGGCAATTACTGCATTTATCATTACAACCTCATAGCGATAGCGCGCACCACGATAAAACACCGTAAAGCGGAAAATTCCGGACGCAGACTGTTGTTCACGCTGCCGGTTCTGGAAGGTGGGACATATTTGAGGGCGCACACTTTGCAACAGCACCGCGACCTTGTCAAAGCACGCTCAACAAGCCTCTCCTCAGCCTCGCCAGCCGATTTCGGGCTTGATCCCCGAAGCGCTGATCCCCCTGCCGCGCGCGAGGTTGTCAATACTGATAATTCAGCCCTGCGCGTAAAGAAACGTCCCGAGCGGCCGCTAACAAGCAAAGCCTCTTTTTAGGATGTCGTCATGTCGCTCAGACAACTTTCCATCCAATGGAAAATCACCCTGCTTGCCGGACTTTGCCTGTTGGGTATTGTGACGTTGCTGGTCGGGCTTTCGCTTTACCGCATGAATCACACCGCCGAGCTGGTGAAGGCGTCCAGTGCGCACATGCTCAATGAAGCCGCGCAAGCGCGTATTGAAGCTCAGGGTGAAGCGCAGGCATTGTCGATCAGCCGCCAGTTCATGGACGCCTACCAGTACGGCAACGGGTTCGCCCGACAAGTCCTGTTTCTGCGTGAGCAATCTGAAAAACGCTTTCTGGACGCATTCGACCTTCGCGAAGACCTGACCCGTCAGGTGAAAGCGGCCTTGCAGGCCAATCCGGATTTGCTCGGCCTGTCTCTGGTATTTGAGGCCAACGCCCTGGATGGAAAAGATCAACTGTTCGACCACCAGCCCGAGCTGGGCAGCAATGACAAAGGGCGCTTTGCCCTTTACTGGTCGCAACCGACGCCCGGCACACTGACCTCGATGGCCCTGCCGGAAACGGACATGTCCGATACCCGTACCGGCCCCAGCGGCCAGGCCAATAACACTTGGTTTACCTGCCCTCGCACAACGCTCAAACCGTGCATCATCGAGCCCTATATGTACGCGATCGACGGGCAGAACGTCTTGCTGACCAGCATCGTTTTCCCGCTGCTGATCAACGGCAAGCTCGTCGCTTCGCTCTCGGTTGATATCAACCTGAACAGCTTGCAAGCCATGAGCCTGAAAGCCAGCCAGAAGCTTTACGACGGGCAAACCAGCGTGAGCATCGTCAGTTCGGCCGGCGTACTGGCCGGTTTCAGCGATGATTCAAGCAAGCTGGGTCAACGCTTCGATCAGGTAGACCCTGCCAATGGTCCATCGCTGATGCAAATGATGACCGGCGGCGGTCCGACACAAAGCATTCGCGATCATTCAAGGCTGAAAGTGCTGACACCGTTTCTCCCGATCCCTGGCAGCCAACCCTGGGGCGTTTTGCTCGATGTGCCGGAGAAGGTGCTGGTCGGCCCTGCAGAGGTTCTGCAAGCAGAGCTGAACGAGCGCAACAGCGCAGGTGCCCTGACGGAGCTGGGCCTGGGTGTTCTGGCTGCGATCATAGGTCTGCTGCTGGTATGGTTGATGGCCCGCAGCGTCACGCGGCCAATCCTCAACGTGGCCAACATGCTCGAAGACATTGCCAGTGGTGAGGGCGATCTGACTCGGCGCCTGACCTACGATAAAAAAGACGAACTGGGGCAATTGGCTGGCTGGTTCAACCGGTTTCTCGACAAACTGCAGCCGGTCATCGCCGAGGTCAAGCGTTCGGTACAGGATGCCCGTAACACAGCGGATCAATCGGCGGCCATTGCCGCTCAAACCAGTGCTGGCATGGAGCAGCAATACCGCCAGGTCGATCAGGCCGCCACGGCGTCCCATGAAATGAGCGCAACGGCGCAAGATGTCGCGCGCAGCGCTGCTCAGGCGGCCCAAGCCGCTCGCGATGCCGATCAGGCAACTCGCGAGGGCCTCACCATCATTGATCGCACCACCACCAGCATTGATCTGCTGGCCGCCGACATGAGCGTGGCCATGACACAAGTCGAGGGGCTGGCCGCCAATAGCGAGAAAATTGGCTCGGTCCTTGAGGTCATTCGTGCCATTGCGGAACAGACCAACTTGCTTGCCCTCAATGCCGCGATTGAAGCGGCACGGGCAGGTGAAGCCGGACGCGGTTTCGCCGTAGTGGCCGATGAAGTGCGCAATCTGGCACGCCGAACCCAGGAGTCGGTCGAAGAAACCCGTCAGGTGATTGAGCAATTACAAGCTGGGACCCAAGACGTCGTAAGCTCCATGGACAACAGTCATCGCCAGGCACAAGGCAGTGTCGAGCAAGTGAGCCTGGCGGTGACAGCCTTGCAGCAAATCGGCAACGCCGTGACCGTGATTACCGACATGAACTTACAGATTGCCAGCGCTGCGGAGGAGCAAAGTGCCGTAGCCGAAGAGATCAACAGTAACGTGAGTACCATCCGCGATGTCACCGAGTCATTATCCGAGCAGGCGAATGAGTCAGCACGAGTCAGCCAGTCACTCAACTCGCTGGCGAACCAGCAGCAAAAACTGATGGATCAGTTCCGCGTCTGAGGTATAGATCCGTGAGCGACGGCGGCTCAAGCCGTCGCCGCTTTCAAGATACGACCCGGAAGCCGGATCACGACCAACAACCCACCCATCGATCCCGTTTCCAGCTGCATTTCCCCTCCCCAGGCCTCCACAATATCCCGCACAATTCCCAAACCCAAACCATGACCGTTGGTTTGCTCGTCCAGGCGCGTTCCCCGACTGAACACCTGATCACGCTCAGACTCCGGAATGCCCGGACCGTCGTCCTGCACGTCGATTTCAAACCCTGCCGGGGTTTGCCGAATACTCAACTCTACGTGGGCGTCGGCCCATTTGCAGGCGTTATCCAACAGGTTGCCGAGCAGCTCGAGCATGTCTTCCCGATCCCAGGGCATATGCAGGCCCGGGGAAGCATTCAACTTCAGTTCCAGATGCGCGCCGTGGATCATGCCAAGAGTGGCCAGCAGCCCCGGCAGTTCTCTGTCGACATCAAATTGCGCGCCCGGTAACGCATCCCCGGCCAGCCGGGCCCGATTAAGCTCTCGGCTCATGCGTTGCTGTATCTGTTCCAGTTGCTCATGCAGGGTGTGTTGTATCCGGGGGTAAGCAGCAAGCTGCTTATCCTTTGCCAGACTGAACAAAACGGCCAAGGGTGTTTTCAATGCGTGGCCCAGGTTGCCCAGCGCATTGCGCGAGCGCTTCAGGTTGTCTTCAGTGTGTGCCAGCAAATGGTTGATTTGGGTGACCAGAGGTTCAAGTTCAAGAGGCACCTGCGTATCGAGTTGCGAGCGTTGCCCTGACTGCAACTGAACGATTTGCTTGCGCGCGGTTTCCAGTGGCCGCAAAGCCCGGCGAACCGTCAGCCGCTGCAGCAGCAAAATGACCATGAGGGTAAACACACCAATACCTAACCCGAT
This sequence comes from Pseudomonas taetrolens, assembly GCF_900475285.1. Lineage (NCBI taxonomy): Bacteria > Pseudomonadati > Pseudomonadota > Gammaproteobacteria > Pseudomonadales > Pseudomonadaceae > Pseudomonas > Pseudomonas taetrolens. Next base: position 3,304,173 of record NZ_LS483370.1, read on the forward strand.
ACGCTGAACCTGCTTGAAGCTGTCACGTATCGGCGTGTAGTCCTGCGCCACACTGATGGAGACTGCCTGGCCAAAGCGTTGGTAATTGCTGCGCAAAACCAGCAACATCTGCCCCTCGGGGCCCGGCTGAAGCTCGCTGTCCAGGCCTGGCTGGCTGGAGCTCGGCAACTGCGCATCCCACAACGAACGTGAGCGCCAATGGATATCCCCGAACTCGATGCTGAAATAGTGCCCGGAAAAGGGTCGCTGGTAAGCAGGTGACAGTCGCCGCTCATCCAGCTGTAAACCCTGGGGGCCTCGACTCAAGGCAATCAGCAGGTTTTCACTGTCATTTTGCAAGCCGGACTCCAGGTAACGCTGGAGACCACTTTCAAACAACCAGAGACTGACCTGACCGACCACCAGACCCGCAATCAGCAAGACACTGACCAGGCCCAGGCTCAATCGTTGCTGAATGGACCTCACTGAGGAACTGCGCCGAATATATAGCCTTGGCCACGACGGGTCTCAATGACTGCTCGCCCAAGCTTGCGGCGCAGATGATTGACATGAACCTCCAGCACATTGGAGTCACGCTCAGTCTCGCCGTCGTAGAGATGTTCTGCCAAGTGGCTTTTTGAGAGTATTTGCTGCGGGTGCAACATGAAATACCGCAGGAGGCGAAATTCGGCCGCCGTCAGTTGTATCTCGGCGCCCTCATTGATCACGCATTGACGTGCCTCATCCAGATGCAACCCCGCAGACTGCAAGAGTGGCTGGTTCGACTGGCCATGAGAACGCCGCAATAACGCCTGGACCCGCAGCTGTAGTTCCTCGGGGTGAAACGGCTTGGTCACATAATCATCCGCTCCAGCCTTAAGCCCTTCAATGCGTTCGGACCAGGAACTGCGTGCAGTCAAAATCAGCACCGGGGTTGAAAGCCCTTGCGTACGCCATTGCTTGAGGACATCTATCCCGGGGAGTCCCGGCAGGCCAAGATCGAGAATGATCAGGTCATACGGCTCTGTTTGCCCCTGATAAAGGGCATCACGACCATCGGTCAACCAGTCCACTGCATAACCTGCACGAATCAAACCAGCCATTAACTCGTCAGCCAAAGGTACATGATCCTCTACCAGCAACAAGCGCATTAATCATCCACCTCATCTTTTAGCAACTGACCATTACTCGCGTTCAACTTGACCTCGCGCACAATGCCGCTCGTGGTTAACAACTCGACTTCGTAGACATAAATATCGTCATCCTCCTCGAGCTCCACCTCCAGCAGCTTTGCGCCTGAGTGACGTTCAAGAACCTTTTGAAGAAGCTGCTCCAACGGCATGATTACACCTTGCACCCGCAAACGCAGCGCTTCGTCCTGGCCTAAATCCCGCGCCTGAGCCAAAGAGCAAAGCGCACAGATCATCAGCACGACAAGCCCGCCAATTCGCACATTCACAGTCATCACTAGCCTCAACGGCCTCCATACGGTTTCATTTTTGCCACATCAAAGGTGTGAACCATAGCGCCATTGGCTTAATTGAAGCTGAAGGCCCCGTAAATCGTGCCCCATTGCACAGTGAACAGGGCCGCTATACTCGCTCACAGAGCGTTAACTGTTAAACTGCGCGCCTGCATACATCGCCTGGCGATAGCCATTTATTCAAGAGCTATAAAACTGTGGAAATTTTCAAAGAGTTTACCTTCGAATCTGCGCATCGCCTGCCTTACGTTCCGCAAGGGCACAAATGCGGACGCCTGCATGGTCACTCCTTCAAAGTGGCGATCCACTTAAGCGGTGACATTGACCCTGCAACAGGCTGGATCCGGGACTTTTCCGAAATCAAGGCGATCTTCAAGCCGCTTTATGAGCAGCTTGATCACAACTACCTGAATGACATTCCAGGACTGGAAAACCCAACCAGCGAAGTATTGGCCAAGTGGATTTGGCAACAGCTGAAACCGTTGCTTCCAGAATTGTCCGCGATACGCATTCATGAAACCTGCACCAGTGGTTGCATCTACTACGGTGATTGAGAGATTTGCTTAAAAACCCCACCTGCCCAGTTAATGCCAGTCAGTTAAGGACAGTACGATCTGAACCTGTAGGCGCGAGCTTGCTCGCGATGGCTTCCAAAACGCTGTGTTAATCCAGCAGCACACGCGTTCTCATTAGCGACTATCGCGAGCAAGGCTCGCGCCTACAAAGACATTTTCCCTTAACTGACGAGCATTAACCTGCCCGGTGGTTTTTTTGCATTCGAAAAAAGTGCGGGCAGTGCCGTGATTAACAGCAGACCATGACTGCCCTACGTATCCGTCCGGCCAAGTCATCTTCCCAGCCCCGCGAGGCCAGGACATGGTGTGCACTTAAATTTAGGTGGACACCCGTTCTAGCCTTTTAAGCGGGTATTTCATGCAGCCACAACGCCGTTCCTACTCCAAGTCCTTCAAGGCCCAAGTCATTCAAGAGTGTGCCCAGCCCGGCGCTTCTATTGCCAGCATCGCGCTCAGCCATAGCCTCAACGCAAACCTTGTCCATAAATGGATTCGGGTACAAACGCAGAAAAACACGGCGCCGCAACCTGAGTTTATTCCGTTACCCATGCAGCTGGCCGGAGTAAATTCGCAAGCTGCATCATCGAATATCTGCGTTGAGATCCAACACCCGCGTGGCACCGTCAAAGTGAACTGGCCAACTGAAAATGCTGCTGCGATGATTCGCATCGACTCCATCTGGCTCGCCACCGAGCCGATGGACATGCGAGCTGGCAGGTGGCAGCCGATCTAGCTACTTACGCGGGGCCTGATGCTCGTGTGTATGCAAATAAACCGGTGAGAAATATGATTAATATTCGTGAAGCTACTAAAGCCGACCTAGATGTTCTACGTGAAATCGGCTGTGAGACCTACCAAGAGCATTTTTCGGACATCTGGTCTCTCTCCGGCATGCAAGACTTTCTTAATCAAGACTTTTCCCCTAACTTGCTCGGCAAATCACTCGAATCCTCCGCTTGCCATTTGTGGCTTATAGCTTCAAACGAAAGCGATAGGGTCGTAGGCTTTGCCAAAGTTAACTGGTCAACGCCTGCGCCTTTAACTGGTGAATTGGGTGCGGAGCTTCAAAAAATTTACTTTCTCAAATCCGAAGCAGGACGAGGATATGGGAAACAACTCCTGCACTTCATTTGCAGCCGAGCGAGAGAGCGCGGAGAACGCTTGCTGTGGCTTGACGTACTCAAGACCAACTCAAATGCGCGGCGATTCTATGAGGGTTTCGGTTTCCAAGAAATCGGTGAAATCCCTTTCAAAACTGACTTGGTTGAAATTGGAATGGTAGCAATGGCATGTGAACTTTCCCGATAGGCATATTCGATGACCTTCCTGTCGGTAGGTCGTCATTAACGACAACGTGGAAAAAGCCAGATGACTTTACCGGACACTTACTGCCCTACACCTCAAGCTCTGAGGAAGACTTTTCTCGGCACAAAAACAAACCCCCTGTCTGCGTGAGCAGACAGGGGGTTTGGAATTTAATCTTGACGATGACCTACTCTCACATGGGGAAACCCCACACTACCATCGGCGATGCATCGTTTCACTACTGAGTTCGGGATGGGATCAGGTGGTTCCAATGCTCTATGGTCGTCAAGAAATTCGGTAGCCAGGTCGTTTACCTTTCGGTTCACGCTCCAGCGAATGGGTATGTAATAGAGTCGGTGCTTTGTGAATTGCAAACTTTCGGTTTGTATCGTCTTCACACACCGCAATCTGGTGCTCTTTCGAGTCAGCAAATTGCTTGGGTGTTATATGGTCAAGCCTCACGGGCAATTAGTATTGGTTAGCTCAACGCCTCACAGCGCTTACACACCCAACCTATCAACGTCGTAGTCTTCGACGGCCCTTTAGGGAACTCAAGGTTCCAGTGAGATCTCATCTTGAGGCAAGTTTCCCGCTTAGATGCTTTCAGCGGTTATCTTTCCCGAACATAGCTACCCGGCAATGCCACTGGCGTGACAACCGGAACACCAGAGGTTCGTCCACTCCGGTCCTCTCGTACTAGGAGCAGCCCCTCTCAAATCTCAAACGTCCACGGCAGATAGGGACCGAACTGTCTCACGACGTTCTAAACCCAGCTCGCGTACCACTTTAAATGGCGAACAGCCATACCCTTGGGACCGGCTTCAGCCCCAGGATGTGATGAGCCGACATCGAGGTGCCAAACACCGCCGTCGATATGAACTCTTGGGCGGTATCAGCCTGTTATCCCCGGAGTACCTTTTATCCGTTGAGCGATGGCCCTTCCATACAGAACCACCGGATCACTAAGACCTACTTTCGTACCTGCTCGACGTGTCTGTCTCGCAGTCAAGCGCGCTTTTGCCTTTATACTCTACGACCGATTTCCGACCGGTCTGAGCGCACCTTCGTACTCCTCCGTTACTCTTTAGGAGGAGACCGCCCCAGTCAAACTACCCACCATACACTGTCCTCGATCCGGATAACGGACCTGAGTTAGAACCTCAAAGTTGCCAGGGTGGTATTTCAAGGTTGGCTCCACGCAGACTGGCGTCCACGCTTCAAAGCCTCCCACCTATCCTACACAAGCAAATTCAAAGTCCAGTGCAAAGCTATAGTAAAGGTTCACGGGGTCTTTCCGTCTAGCCGCGGATACACTGCATCTTCACAGCGATTTCAATTTCACTGAGTCTCGGGTGGAGACAGCGCCGCCATCGTTACGCCATTCGTGCAGGTCGGAACTTACCCGACAAGGAATTTCGCTACCTTAGGACCGTTATAGTTACGGCCGCCGTTTACCGGGGCTTCGATCAAGAGCTTCGCGTTAGCTAACCCCATCAATTAACCTTCCGGCACCGGGCAGGCGTCACACCCTATACGTCCACTTTCGTGTTTGCAGAGTGCTGTGTTTTTAATAAACAGTCGCAGCGGCCTGGTATCTTCGACCGGCGTGGGCTTACGCAGTAAATGCTTCACCCTCACCGGCGCACCTTCTCCCGAAGTTACGGTGCCATTTTGCCTAGTTCCTTCACCCGAGTTCTCTCAAGCGCCTTGGTATTCTCTACCCAACCACCTGTGTCGGTTTGGGGTACGGTTCCTGGTTACCTGAAGCTTAGAAGCTTTTCTTGGAAGCATGGCATCAACCACTTCGTGTTCTAAAAGAACACTCGTCATCAGCTCTCGGCCTTGGAATCCCGGATTTACCTAAGATTCCAGCCTACCACCTTAAACTTGGACAACCAACGCCAAGCTGGCCTAGCCTTCTCCGTCCCTCCATCGCAATAACCAGAAGTACAGGAATATTAACCTGTTTTCCATCGACTACGCTTTTCAGCCTCGCCTTAGGGACCGACTAACCCTGCGTCGATTAACGTTGCGCAGGAAACCTTGGTCTTTCGGCGTGGGTGTTTTTCACACCCATTATCGTTACTCATGTCAGCATTCGCACTTCTGATACCTCCAGCAAGCTTCTCAACTCACCTTCACAGGCTTACAGAACGCTCCTCTACCGCATCACCTAAGTGATACCCGTAGCTTCGGTGTATGGTTTGAGCCCCGTTAAATCTTCCGCGCAGGCCGACTCGACTAGTGAGCTATTACGCTTTCTTTAAAGGGTGGCTGCTTCTAAGCCAACCTCCTAGCTGTCTAAGCCTTCCCACATCGTTTCCCACTTAACCATAACTTTGGGACCTTAGCTGACGGTCTGGGTTGTTTCCCTTTTCACGACGGACGTTAGCACCCGCCGTGTGTCTCCCATGCTCGGCACTTGTAGGTATTCGGAGTTTGCATCGGTTTGGTAAGTCGGGATGACCCCCTAGCCGAAACAGTGCTCTACCCCCTACAGTGATACATGAGGCGCTACCTAAATAGCTTTCGAGGAGAACCAGCTATCTCCGAGCTTGATTAGCCTTTCACTCCGATCCACAGGTCATCCGCTAACTTTTCAACGGTAGTCGGTTCGGTCCTCCAGTTAGTGTTACCCAACCTTCAACCTGCCCATGGATAGATCGCCCGGTTTCGGGTCTATTCCCAGCGACTAGACGCCCTATTAAGACTCGCTTTCGCTACGCCTCCCCTATTCGGTTAAGCTCGCCACTGAAAATAAGTCGCTGACCCATTATACAAAAGGTACGCAGTCACCCAACAAAGTGGGCTCCCACTGCTTGTACGCATACGGTTTCAGGATCTATTTCACTCCCCTCTCCGGGGTTCTTTTCGCCTTTCCCTCACGGTACTAGTTCACTATCGGTCAGTCAGTAGTATTTAGCCTTGGAGGATGGTCCCCCCATATTCAGACAAAGTTTCTCGTGCTCCGTCCTACTCGATTTCACTGCAAAGATGTTTTCGCGTACAGGGCTATCACCCACTATGGCCGCACTTTCCAGAGCGTTCCGCTAACATCAATACAGCTTAAGGGCTGGTCCCCGTTCGCTCGCCACTACTAAGGGAATCTCGGTTGATTTCTTTTCCTCAGGGTACTTAGATGTTTCAGTTCCCCTGGTTCGCTTCTTAAGCCTATGTATTCAGCTTAAGATACCTAACTTATGTTAGGTGGGTTCCCCCATTCAGACATCTCCGGATCAAAGTCTGTTTGCCGACTCCCCGAAGCTTTTCGCAGGCTACCACGTCTTTCATCGCCTCTGACTGCCAAGGCATCCACCGTATGCGCTTCTTCACTTGACCATATAACCCCAAGCAATCTGGTTATACTATGAAGACGACATTCGCCGAAAATTCGCAATTTAACTCACAAATTTTACCTTAGCCTGAATAAACACCAGTGAAAGTGTTATCCAGTCTATCTTTCTATCACATACCCAAATTTTTAAAGAACGATCTAATCAAAAGATCAGAAATCAACATTCACCACCATCTGATGGAATGTTCATTTCTAAGCTTTACGATAGAGAAGCCACGATTTAACGTCGCTTCTACCGTCTTCTTCAATGAATCAAGCAATTCGTGTGGGAACTTATGGAGCAGCTGATGTCGTCGATTAAGGAGGTGATCCAGCCGCAGGTTCCCCTACGGCTACCTTGTTACGACTTCACCCCAGTCATGAATCACACCGTGGTAACCGTCCTCCCGAAGGTTAGACTAGCTACTTCTGGTGCAACCCACTCCCATGGTGTGACGGGCGGTGTGTACAAGGCCCGGGAACGTATTCACCGTGACATTCTGATTCACGATTACTAGCGATTCCGACTTCACGCAGTCGAGTTGCAGACTGCGATCCGGACTACGATCGGTTTTATGGGATTAGCTCCACCTCGCGGCTTGGCAACCCTTTGTACCGACCATTGTAGCACGTGTGTAGCCCAGGCCGTAAGGGCCATGATGACTTGACGTCATCCCCACCTTCCTCCGGTTTGTCACCGGCAGTCTCCTTAGAGTGCCCACCATTACGTGCTGGTAACTAAGGACAAGGGTTGCGCTCGTTACGGGACTTAACCCAACATCTCACGACACGAGCTGACGACAGCCATGCAGCACCTGTCTCAATGTTCCCGAAGGCACCAATCCATCTCTGGAAAGTTCATTGGATGTCAAGGCCTGGTAAGGTTCTTCGCGTTGCTTCGAATTAAACCACATGCTCCACCGCTTGTGCGGGCCCCCGTCAATTCATTTGAGTTTTAACCTTGCGGCCGTACTCCCCAGGCGGTCAACTTAATGCGTTAGCTGCGCCACTAAGAGTTCAAGACTCCCAACGGCTAGTTGACATCGTTTACGGCGTGGACTACCAGGGTATCTAATCCTGTTTGCTCCCCACGCTTTCGCACCTCAGTGTCAGTATCAGTCCAGGTGGTCGCCTTCGCCACTGGTGTTCCTTCCTATATCTACGCATTTCACCGCTACACAGGAAATTCCACCACCCTCTACCATACTCTAGCTTGCCAGTTTTGGATGCAGTTCCCAGGTTGAGCCCGGGGATTTCACATCCAACTTAACAAACCACCTACGCGCGCTTTACGCCCAGTAATTCCGATTAACGCTTGCACCCTCTGTATTACCGCGGCTGCTGGCACAGAGTTAGCCGGTGCTTATTCTGTCGGTAACGTCAAAACACTAACGTATTAGGTTAATGCCCTTCCTCCCAACTTAAAGTGCTTTACAATCCGAAGACCTTCTTCACACACGCGGCATGGCTGGATCAGGCTTTCGCCCATTGTCCAATATTCCCCACTGCTGCCTCCCGTAGGAGTCTGGACCGTGTCTCAGTTCCAGTGTGACTGATCATCCTCTCAGACCAGTTACGGATCGTAGCCTTGGTGAGCCATTACCTCACCAACTAGCTAATCCGACCTAGGCTCATCTGATAGCGCAAGGCCCGAAGGTCCCCTGCTTTCTCCCGTAGGACGTATGCGGTATTAGCGTCCGTTTCCGAACGTTATCCCCCACTACCAGGCAGATTCCTAGGTATTACTCACCCGTCCGCCGCTCTCAAGAGGTGCAAGCACCTCTCTACCGCTCGACTTGCATGTGTTAGGCCTGCCGCCAGCGTTCAATCTGAGCCATGATCAAACTCTTCAGTTCAAACATCTTTGGGTTTTGAGAAAACCCTAAACTTGGCTCAGCAATCGTTGGTTACATCTTTGATTTCTCGCGGAGTAACTTGTGATGCTGATAATCTTTTTGACTATCAGTCTGACTCCACAAGCACCCACACGAATTGCTTGATTCAGTTGTTAAAGAGCGGTTGGTTAAGCTTTCGCTCAACCGAGGCGCGCATTCTACAGCAGCCTCTGTTGCTGTCAAGCGGTTATTTTAAGAAGTTTTCAAAGTTTCCTCTGTAACTTCAACCACTTGCGCTATCGATTGCTCGTTAGCGGGAGGCGAATTCTACAGCGTTACACGCTGCTGTCAACACCTCATTTCCTGCTTCGATGACTTGAAGCTGACACCGTCGAAAACCAATCCAACTCATTGAAACTCAAGGAGTTTTCCGTTTCGACTGCGCCGGAAGTGGGGCGAATTATAGGCCGTAGAAATTTTGAGTCAAGCATTAATCAAAACTATTGCATGTAGCGGCTATATAGATAGAAGCAACACAAGTTTGCGCACTATATTGCACATAACGCATTAGTTAAGCATGATGCTCAATTCGCCCCCAGCCCTCCAGACCCCCAGGCTCTCTACGTAAATGACTAAGCTCTCCCATAGCCTCTCGTCGACGCTATTACCTGTTGGCTTGCTGTTGATCGCCATGGCCTCGATACAATCCGGCGCATCCCTGGCCAAAAGCATGTTTCCGATTGTGGGCGCCCAAGGCACAACCACTCTGCGCCTGATATTTGCCAGCATCATCATGCTGCTGATACTGCGGCCATGGAGAGCAAAGCTCACCGCCAAATCCCTGAAGACCGTCATTGTTTACGGCGCAGCCCTGGGAGGGATGAACTTCCTCTTCTATATGTCATTACGCAGTGTTCCGCTGGGCATTGCTGTGGCACTGGAATTCACAGGGCCTCTGGCCGTTGCCATTTACGCCTCCCGCAGATTGGTCGACTTTATCTGGATCGGTCTCGCCATCACCGGGCTTCTATTGCTCATCCCCACAGGTGACAGCACGCAGGGGATTGACCTGACAGGGGCCGGCTATGCATTGGGCGCGGGTGTCTGCTGGGCGCTGTATATCCTTTTTGGGCAAAAGGCCGGAGCTGACAACGGTGTTCAAACAGCAGCCCTGGGCGTGATGATTGCCGCCCTGTTTGTTGCGCCTATCGGAATAGTTCACGCAGGTTCAGCGTTATTGACTCCGGGCCTGATCCCCATAGCCATTGCTGTAGCCATATTGTCGACCGCCCTACCCTATACACTCGAGATGGTCGCTCTGACACGCATGCCCACCCGCACATTCGGCACGCTGATGAGCATCGAACCGGCCTTTGGAGCGCTTTCAGGCTTGTTATTCCTGAACGAGGTTCTGTCATTCGCACAGTGGATGGCCATCTCTTGCATCATATTGGCCTCGGTCGGTGCGACCCTAACGATGCGCAACCATTCAAAACCTATTATTGCTGACAAAAATTCATCTGTTTGACACAGTTCTGGTAATTGACTCTTATTTAAGCGATGTTTATCCCTCGTAAGATCGCTTGGGGTGGTTTCAGATAAGGTTATCCGCAAGCCCCATCAAATAGATGGCTGACAGATATCCGCATCCCGTAAATCCGACGCAAACGCTTAAGGACAGGAATGAAACGATTTTTGGTAGCTTTGGCCGTGCTAGCTGTAACCGGCTGCGCCGCAACCTCAGAAACCTCCGTCAGGCACGGTAAAAGAGGCTTGCATATCAACTGCTCTGGATTGTCCTCGTCCTGGAACAAGTGCTACGCCGAAGCCGTCAAGTCCTGCGGGAAGAAGGGTTACCGGGTGATCGCCAAATCGGGTGATACGACCGAAGAGCCGGGAGACTATCCTTTCGGGTTAAACCCTGCCGGCTACACCAGCCGCAGCATGATTGTCATCTGCAAGTAAGCACGCTTCCCTGTCGCGCAGTCGATCGTGAGAACTGCGCGACAGGGATGCGGTATCAAGCGGTGATCGAAAGCGGTGCCGTTCTGGCCAGCAACCACTCCAGCGCAGCCCCTTCGAGCAACGGGCTCAAGCGGGCACGAACCTGTGCGTGATAAGCATCAAACCACTCCAGTTCTTCACGCGTCAGCAGCGACGGCTCCAGGCAGCGTGTATCGATCGGGCACAGGGTCAAGGTTTCAAAGCTCAAGAACGCGCCGAATTCAGAAGTACCCGCCTCCCGATTCAATACCAGGTTCTCGATTCTCACTCCCCAACGACCAGGGCGATATGTGCCTGGTTCGATGGAGGTGATCATCCCCGGCTGCATGGCCGTATGCGCTGCAGGAGCCGCCTGGTAGGCAATAACCTGGGGCCCCTCATGGACGTTCAGGAAATACCCGACCCCATGCCCGGTGCCGTGTCCGTAATCGACACTCTCTGCCCAGATTGGCGCCCGAGCGATGGAATCCAGCAAGGGGGACAGGATGCCTTTTGGGAATTGCGCCCTGGACAAGGCAATCACGCCTTTGAGTACACGGGTACAATCGCGCTTTTGCTCATTGCAGGGCGTACCGACAGGCACCATTCGGGTGATGTCGGTGGTTCCCCCCAGATACTGCCCCCCGGAGTCGATCAGCAGCAATCCGTCACCCTCAATCACGGCATGCTCCTGCTCGGTCGCGTGATAGTGCGGCATCGCGCCGTTGGCATTAAAGGCCGCAATGGTATTGAAGCTCAGCGATACAAAGCCGGGGCGTCGGGCTCGCTCAGCGGTTAACCGCTCATCAATTGTCAGTTCCGTGATGCGCTCACGCCCAAGGGCGTTTTCCAGCCATGCGAAGAATTCGCACAGAGCAGCGCCATCCTGCTCCATGGCCTGACGAATATGGAAAGCGTCATCGAGGCTCTTTTGCGACTTGGCCAGAGTGGTCGGGTTCACCCCCTCAACCAGCTTGACCTCATCCTGCAAATGACCGACCAACCCACAGGTCACGCGCGCCGGGTCCACCAGCAACCGGGTCGAGGAAGGCAATGCCGCCAGCGCCGCATTGATCTCGTTGTAGTCACGCAGCTCCACGCCATCCCGCTCAAGTGTCTGCTGCAGTTGCGCATTCACTTTGCCCGGGTCCACGAACAAGGTAGCCCGCTCAGACTCAACCAACGCAAACGAAACAAACACCGGATTAAAGGAGACGTCCGAACCCCGCAGGTTAAATAACCAGGCGATATCATCGAGAGTGGCGATGAAATGTGCGTCGGCATCACGTTGCTTGAGCGTTTCCCGAAGCTTGGCCAGCTTTTCGACCCGGCTTACCGTGGCCTGTGGTGGCAGATGCTCAAAAAGCGGGCGGACAGGAAGCGCGGGGCGATCCTCCCAAACCTGGCCCAGCAGATCCAGATCGGTCCGCAAACAAGCACCACGCGCCTTGAGCTTGCTTTCCAGTGTTCGCGCCGACGCCAGCGCAAGTACCGCACCGTCAACCGAGACGGTCGCGCCTTCAGGCGTCTGTTCGGCCAGCCACTCCAAAGGGCCGGGCTGACCGGGCAACAACTTGACCAGTTCGATTGTGCTGCCGCCAAGCTCTTTTGTGGCTTGTTCCCAGTAACGGCTGTCGGCCCATAGCCCGGCAAAGGTCGGGGTCACGATCAGCGTCCCGACCGAACCCTGGAACCCTGACAGCCACTGGCGGCCCTGCCAGTACGCAGGCAAATACTCCGAAAGATGGGGGTCGGCCGAGGGCACCAGCAGTGCATGTATGCCGTGCCGGCTCATCAATGCACGGGTACGCGCCAAACGCGACACCACCGCTTCCGTGTTCAACAACTGAGTACTCATCCTGTCTCCTGCTGACAGCCACTGCTGATTATTGTTCGTCATGAATGATGGAGCAGACGCTAGGACTCGGCAACCACCCAGAAAGGTGCCGGCGCCGTGATCGCAGCCTTGATTGCCTTTACCGCTTCGTCCACGTCCTGCTCGCGGGTGAAGCGCCCGAGACTCAGGCGAATGGTTCGACTCGCCTGTTCAGCATCGTGCCCCAGTGCGAGCAATACATGCGACGGGGCCTTGCTCGCAGAATTGCAGGCAGAAGTCGCCGAATAGGCCAGTTCCGCACTGAGCGCAGCGCTGTTGAAAGGCCCTTTGTCGAACGTCAGGCTCAAGGTATGTGGAATTCGTTGATCTGGACATCCGTTGCAGTGCAAACCCGGCACATCGATCAGCGACTCAAGCAAACGCTGGCGCAGACCCTTGATGTGGCTCAGTTCCAGGGCAAATGATTCACTGGCGACGGCAAAAGCAGCGCCCATACCTGCGATCTGGTGGGTTGCCAGCGTTCCGGAACGCAAGCCTGACTCATGCCCGCCCCCATGCATTTGTGCCTGCAAGCGATGCTGAGCACGAGGCCCGACATACAAGGCACCCACCCCTTTAGGGCCGTAAACCTTGTGCGCCGAAAACGACATCAGATCCACTGCCCACTCTCTCAGATCGATGGCGATCTTGCCCGCCCCTTGCGCAGCATCGACATGAAACAGCGCACCATGCTCACGAACCCGCCGGCCAATAGCCGGAATGTCATTCACTGTTCCCAGCTCATTGTTGACCAGCATCAGCGATACCAGCAGGGTGTCTTCGCGCAGTGCCGCGCTGACGGCATCGGTACTGATAAGGCCCTTGGCGTCGGGAGCCAGATAAGTGACCTCAAAACCCGATTGTTCCAGAAAACGGGCAGTATCCAGCACCGCCTTGTGTTCGATCTGGCTGGTGATGACATGACCGCGCGAGTGGCCGCTGGCCTGGGCAACGCCTTTTAAGGCCAGATTGTTCGACTCGGTCGCACCCGACGTCCAGATGATCTGCTCCGGGTCGGCATTGACCAGCGCTGCAACCTGCTCACGGGCACGCTCGACCGCCTGGCGGGCCTCCTGACCGAACACATGGGAGCCGGAAGCCGGATTGCCAAAATTACCTTCAACCCCCAGGCAATCGACCATCACCTGAATGACACGGGCGTCCACAGGCGTGGTAGCAGCGTAATCGAAATAAAGCGGTCGTTTGTTCATGCTGAAAACCCACTGAGCGCGTTCCGAAATCAGGCTGTGCTTGATATCAGGAGAGTGAAGCCACGTTTGAAAGCGGCCATTAGAACCCGGTTGAGCGGGACGAAAAAGGTGTGCCTATAAGAAAGCCCGTAGGGCCATTCCCAAATCCATGTCAGCTTGGACTCTTGAATTTCATCGCCTTATAAAGCGCCAAGAGAAGCCATTTGTGCAAGTCCTATATGCAATAAGGATATATAAATATGGAATTAGGTTAGTTTACGGAATAAACAAATTTCCTTATAAAACACCCATCGACTTTCCTTTTGTGGGCAGAGCCCCGCGACCAAGGAGCCATGGATGCAGCTTTTAACTTTACCCCCCGCCCCCGCACTCGCCACTTCCATAAGGGCCACCGCCCAGGTGTTCGAAGACCCCGCGTCCAGGGCACTTCTCGCACATATGCAACAAATAGCCCCCAGCGACGCCAGCGTATTGATCATCGGCGAAACCGGCACCGGTAAAGAGTTGGTCGCCCGGCACATTCACCAACTCAGCCACCGCCATCAGCAGCCGTTCGTGGCCGTCAATTGCGGGGCGTTTGCCGAAACCCTGGTCGAAGCCGAATTGTTCGGGCATGAGAAAGGCGCCTTCACGGGCGCACTTGGTGCCAAGGCGGGCTGGTTTGAAGAGGCGGATGGCGGCACCTTGTTTCTGGACGAGATCGGTGACTTGTCGCTGCCGATCCAGGTAAAACTGCTACGTGTCCTGCAAGAACAGGAAGTGGTCAGGCTGGGCTCACGCAAAAGCACACCGATCAATGTGCGTGTGCTGGCAGCCACCAACGTGAATCTGGAACAGGCCATCGATGCCGGGCATTTTCGAGAGGATCTGTATTACCGGTTGAATGTCATCCGCCTGAAACTGCTACCGTTGCGGGAACGCCCGGGAGACATCTTGCCGCTGGCCCGGCACTTCCTGCAAACCTATCGCCAACGGCTGTCCCATGGCCCCACCCTGCTGAGCGGAGGCGCTGAAGAAGTCCTCAGGCATCATTCCTGGCAAGGCAATATCCGCGAGCTGGAAAACGTCATCCATCACAGCCTGCTACTGTGCCGAAATCAGACCATCACCGTTCAAGACCTGCGTCTTTCGCAATCTCGCTCCAGACGCCAGGATCATCCCGCTCAGCCTCAAGTCCCGGACACGGCTCAAGCGCTGTTGCAACGTGCATTCCAACGGCTGTTCGAAGAAGAGCCAGGTGCATTGCATGAATCCGTTGAAGACGCCCTGTTACGGGCGGCGTACATATTTTGCCATCACAACCAGGTGCACACAGCCAAGCTGCTGGGGTTAAGCCGCAATGTCACGCGTGCGCGCCTGATCAAACTCGGCGCCCTGTCAGTTAACACACGTCAGCCTATAGCCAGTTCCGGCTCCTCCCCTGTGCAACAATCGGTCTGAAGGCGCCAGCAGCAGCTTACGACAGCTGCTGCTGGATCCGGCCTCAAGCCGCTGCAGTCTCTTTGAGATGACGCGCTTCCAGCTCACGAACCAAGGGTAGAACCCGACGCCCGAAATACTCGACCTCTTCCTGAAAATGTAAAAAACCTGCCAACAGCAAATCCACACCCAAGGCCTTGAGTGCCACGATTCGTTCGGCAATCTGCTGCGGGGTGCCGATCAAGTTGGTTTTGAATCCATCGTTGTACTGAACCAGATCCTCGAAGGTTGACTTTGCCCAGTTGCCTTCCCCTTCAAGTGAAGACTTGCCCGCTTGCTTCGCCGCATCTCCAAAGGCATGGACCGCCTCGACGTCGGCACTGTCGATGATCGCCTGCAAGACCGCCCGCGCTTCTTCCTCGGTGTCACGGGCAATGACGAAAGCGTTAACCCCGATTTTCACTGAATGCTGATGGGCAGCCGCCTTGGCCCGAATGTCGTCTACCTGAGTCTTGATACCTTCAGGTGTATTGCCATTGGTGAAATACCAGTCCGATACCTGTGCGGCCATGTCACGCGCCGCCCGCGAGCTGCCGCCCTGGAATATTTCAGGGTGCGGCAAAGCTAGCGGCTTGGGTTTAAGGGTGTAGTTGTTGATTCGATAGAAGTCGCCCTTGAACGTGAAGTTGTCCTGGGTCCAGATCCCTTTGAGCACTCGAATGAACTCTTCGGAGCGACGATAGCGTTCATCGTGTTCCAGCCAATGCTCGCCGATGGCCTGGAACTCTCCTTTGAACCAGCCACTGACAATATTGACCGCGATCCGCCCCTGCGTCAGTTGATCTATGGTTGCCAGCTGCTTGGCGGCCAAAGCCGGCTTCCACGGCCCCGGGAGGATCGCTGCAATCACTTTCAAGCGTGTCGTGGCCGCCAACAAGGCATGACTGAACGCCACAGATTCATGCTGGAACTCCGCACCATAGCCTGCAGTAAAGCGGATCTGGGTCAATGCATAGTCAAAACCGGCGGCTTCTGCCAACTGCGCGAGCTTTCGGTTGTAATCGATACTCCAACTGGTGCGCTGCTCAATTTTGCTCACGACCAGGCCGCCGCTGACATTGGGCACCCAGTAGGCGAATTTTATGGCTTGCTGACTCATTGGCATGCTCTCGACATGAAGAAGGTGTCCTGTCACCAGAGCAGCATCCGTGCCAGCCAGGCGGAACAGCCTGTTCACCGGCGCGTGCCTGAACCTGACTGTCATGTTTAGCGACTGTTTGCTGATGCTCTGTTGGTCGAGCAACACGCCCAACCCGTAAAAGGCCTGTCGCCGCTCTACCGGGTTATCGGTAAGATGTCGCTCTTCCTGCGCTCAGCGCTGTACGTCCCGCCGAATTAAGTCGAGCCCATGCCTTTTGAACTCAGCGTTGATTTGACCACCCTTGCCATTCTGGCTGCCGTTGCTTTCGTTGCTGGCTTTATCGATGCCATTGCGGGCGGCGGAGGTTTGCTGACCACCCCCGCCCTGCTGACTGCTGGCTTGCCTCCGCACCTGGTATTGGGCACCAACAAGCTCAGCTCAACCTTTGGTGCGGCCACTGCCAGTATCACCTTCTACCGGCGCAAGCTGTTCCATCCCCGGGAGTGGAAGCTGGCAATTTTCGGTACCCTTGCAGGTGCGCTGATCGGCGCCATCGTCGCCCACTACATGCCCGCCGAATGGCTCAACAAAATGTTGCCGGTGATTGTCTTCGCCTGCGGTGTGTACCTGTTGTTTGGTGGTACACCGAAAACCCCCATCGACAACGATGCACCCATCAAGAAGAAGTGGCAGCTGCCGCAAGGTTTTAGCCTGGGTTTTTATGATGGTGTGGCCGGGCCGGGGACGGGAGCATTCTGGACCGTCAGTAGCATGCTGATGTACCCGATCGACCTGGTGAAGGCCAGCGGCGTCGCCCGCAGCATGAACTTCGTCAGCAACATCGCAGCGCTGTCGGTGTTCATCTTCTCGGGACACGTCGACTGGGTCATCGGCCTGACCATGGGTTTTGCCGTGATGGTCGGTGCATTCTTTGGTGCTCGCAGCGCAATCAGCGGCGGGGCGAAGTTCATTCGCCCGGTGTTCATTACCGTGGTATTGGGGCTGACAGTACGCCTAGCCTGGCAGCACTGGTTCGGCGAGGCCTAACCGGCGCGCTACATACAGGTCGATGAGATAACGCGCAATCGAGCGTGATGCCGGCAACGGCGGCAACCGATGCACATTGAACCACTGTGCATCTTCGATCTCGTCGGCCTGGGGCACGATATCGCCCCCGGCATATTCAGCATGAAAACCCAGCATCATGGAGTGCGGAAACGGCCAGCACTGGCTGCCCATGTACTGGATGTTCCTGACCTCCAGCTGCACCTCTTCACGCACCTCGCGAACCAGGCACTCCTCGGCTGACTCTCCCGGCTCGGCGAATCCCGCCAGCGTGCTGTACACCCCCGCTACAAAACGTGGCGAACGGGCCAGCAGCACTTCATCGCCACGGGTGATCAATACAATCATGCTCGGCGAGATCCGCGGATAGCTGCGCATCTCGCATACCACGCAATGCATTGCACGTTCCCTTGGCACCTGGACCATCAACCGGGCGCAGCTGCCGCAATAACGGTGCTCCCGCGCCCACGTGCCAATTTGTGCTGCATAGGCCAGCACCCGGTACAGGGTGTGATCGCCTTCAAGCATAAATGCCCGTAACCCTTGCCAGTGACAGCCTTCAACCTGCGCCGGGCACTCCAGTTCCAGCAGGTACACCGGCTCGCCGTCCAGGTGGCCAATGCCATGCTCTGCCAACACGGGCAGCTCCTGGCGCTTGAGCCACTCCCTTGGGAACAGCGGGCCATTGCCGTCAATCAGAAAACCGTCAGGGCCGCGCGCCACCGCCCAGCCGCCGAGGAGTTCTGTGTCCAGTACTGCCGTGGTCCAACGCGGTGTCATTGAAACGATCCTTGATCAGGGTTGAAAGCAGACGCCGGAAAAACGTCAATCCAGAAATTCAGGCTTTTGTTTGGTCATGTGCGCGGTCATGGCCAACCGCAAATCGTCGGACTGAAGCATGGCGGCGTTCCACGTTGCTACATACTCCAGGCCGTCATCGACGCGATGATCGCGCATGTAGCTGATCATCTGTTTGGTGCCTGCGACGGCAATCGGTGACTTGCCGGCGATCACCCGCGCAATGTCCATGACGCCTTCGAGCAGGGTTTCGCTAGTGCTGTAGACCCGGTTCACCAGCCCGATGGCACGTGCCTCATCGGCTGCGACCATGCGCCCGGTATAAGCCAGCTCCCGAAGCATGCCATCACCGATGATACGCGGCAAACGTTGCAGCGTTCCCACATCGGCAGCCATGCCCATGTCAATTTCCTTGATTGAAAACTGTGCGTCTTCGGCCGCATAGCGCATGTCGCAGGCTGCAATCAAGTCAATCGCACCGCCCAGGCAATAGCCTTGAACGGCAGCCAGAACAGGTTTTCGGCACTGATCGACTGCAGTGAATGACGCCTGCATTTGCACAATCTTGCGACGCAGCAACCGGGCGTTACGCCCCACATCCTTGCCCATTTCGTTGGCCACCGAAGCCAGCAGCATCAGGTCGATACCGGCCGAGAAGTGCTTGCCGGCACCACTGAGCACTACCACCCGCACAGCATCGGTTTCATCGATCCACTGAAAGATCTCGACAATCTCGCTCCAGAACGCCGCATTCATTGCATTGACCTTTTCAGGTCGATTGATCTGCACGTGGGCGATATTGCCTGTTAGCTCAACCTGAAAAGCCTGGTAGTCGGACATAACCTGAATCCTTTTGGGGGCGCTGTCGCCGGTCAATAAGCGCCGGACTATAACAAGGGCTGCCAGCTCCAGGCAGGCCGTAATGACGCCATAATCCGGACAATATGACCAGCCGGATACGCCTCAACTCTCCAGGATCAAACGCTCGATGACCTGAGCGACACCATCTTCGACGTTGCTGCCGGTCACATGCATCGCTTGCTCGCGCACCTGCGGGTCGGCATGCCCCATGGCGATCGAAAGTCCGGCACGCTTGAACATGGCCGGGTCGTTGCCACCATCGCCGATAGCCAGCGTGCGCGGCAAAGGCACGTTCAACAGCTCTGCCAGCGTGACAAGCGCATCGCCCTTGTTGGCGCGAATCGCCGTGATGTCCAGATAGCAGGCCTGTGAACGACTGGCGGATGCCTGCCCGCTCAACAGCGGCTGCAAACGCTGCTCGAGGTCCACCAGAAGCGCGGCATTACGGCTGGCGGCGACAATTTTATGCACGCCGTTCAAGTAGGGTTCAAAGCTCGTGACTACACGCGGACCGTAGCCCAGGCCCCGCTGTTCCTGACTCACCATTTCGCCCAGTGGATCGCGCAACAGCCACTCATCATCCGCAAACAGCCACACTTCAACGTCATGCCCGGCCAGGAGCGCAAGAGCCTGCAACACGGCGTCATAAGGCACAGGATGCGACTGCAGGTAACTGCCATCGGGGTTGACCAGAATCCCGCCATTGAAGCCGGCGATCGGCAGTTCAATGCCCAATTGCTCGACGTACTCGCGCATGGCCCGGGGCGGCCGTCCGCTGGCCAGCGTGAAATGCACGCCCGCCGCCTGCAACGCCTTGACCGCCGCCAGGTTGCGGGGGCTGATACTGTGGTCGGGCAATAACAGGGTGCCATCCATGTCAGACAGCACCAGTTGAATCAAGTCGTCCTTCACGCCACTCATCCTATGTTCAGCCAGACCCGACCATCACGAGCCAGCAGTTCTTTAGCTGCCTGCGGACCGTCTTTGCCAGCCTCGTAGGGATGCACGTCATCCTTGTTTTCGCGCCATGCATCCAGAAACGGTTGCACCGCCTGCCAGCCGTTCTCGATGTTATCGGCGCGCTGGAACAAGGTTTGATCGCCCGTCAGGCAGTCGTAGATCAGCGTTTCGTAGCCTGTGGAAGACTGCATTTCGAAGAAGTCCTTGTAAGCAAACCCCAACTCGATATTCGCCATCTTTAATCCGGGCCCCGGGCGCTTGGCCTGAAGATCGAACCACATGCCTTCATTGGGCTGGATCTGGATACGCAAATAGTTGGGCTGCAGGCGTTCGACTTCGGTGTCGCGGAACTGTGCATAGGGTGCAGGTTTGAAACAGATCGCAATTTCGGTATCACGGGCACTCATGCGTTTGCCCGTGCGCAGGTAAAACGGCACACCGACCCAACGCCAGTTATCGATCATCACCTTGAGCGCTACAAAGGTTTCCGTGGTGCTGTCGGGGGCCACGTTGCTCTCTTCGTGATAGCCCACGACCGGCTTGCCACCCGATTCACCCCGGGTGTATTGCCCGCGGACCGAGTTTTTCAGGGCATCGCCCTTGGACCAGGGACGAATAGCACCAATCACCTTGGCCTTTTCACCACGCACCGCATCCGCGCCAAATGCAGCAGGCGGCTCCATCGCCACCATCGCCAGCAACTGGAACAAGTGATTGGGCAGCATGTCGCGCAAGGCACCGGTGTTTTCGTAGAAACTGCCACGTGTTTCGACTCCGACGGTTTCAGCCGCAGTGATCTGCACATGGTCAATGTAGTGATTGTTCCAGAAAGCTTCGAAGAGCCCATTGGAAAAGCGGCTGACCAGGATGTTCTGGACGGTTTCCTTGCCCAGATAATGGTCAATCCGATAGATCTGCTTTTCGCTCATGACTGTCAGCAGACAAGCATTCAACGCTTGTGCTGTCTGCAAGTCCGAGCCAAAAGGTTTTTCAATGACTACCCGGCGAAATGCATCCGGGGTTTCTTTGAGCAGCCCGCTGGCACCCAGCCGCTGCACTACTTCGCTAAAAAAGCGCGGCGCAGTGGCCAGGTAAAACACCGCATTGCCGGTGCCGCTGGCGAAGATTTTCTGTTCCAGCGCCGTATAGGTGCTGTCATCCAGAAAGTCGCCCTGCACATAGCTGATGTTTTTCGCCAACGAGGCCCACAAATCGGCATTCAAGCCTTGGCCTTCGGGATGATCCACTTTGCTGGAGACTTCATTGCGAATGAAGTCCTCCAGTTTTTTTGCAAAGCCTTCATCACTGATCGCATTGTGGTCAACGCCCACAATGCGCAGGCCGTCGTCCAGCAAACCGTCTCGACTCAAGTTGTACAACGCCGGCATCAGCAGGCGCTTGACCAGATCACCATGGGCTCCAAACAGAAACAGCGTGGTGGGCGGTGCGGGCTTGACATCGGGTTTACTGGACAGTTCGGTCATTTTTTAGGCGTCTCCACATGGCCGCCGAAACCAAAGCGCATGGCCGACAACAATTTGTCGCCATAAAGGCTCTGCTGACGAGAACTGTAGCGTGCAAACAAGGCGCTCGACAGTACCGGTACCGGTGTGGATTGTTCCATGGCCGCTTCGATGGTCCAGCGACCTTCGCCGCTGTCTGCTACAGCGCCCGAATAACCGTCCAGCGGAGCATCCGTAGCCAGGGCGTCTGCGGTCAAGTCCAGCAACCAGGACGACACTACGCTGCCGCGACGCCATACTTCGGCAATATCGCCCAGGTTCAGATCAAAACGCTGATCTTCCGGCAGGTTCTCGGAAGTCTTCATTTTCATCAGGTTGAAGCCTTCGGCGTAGGCTTGCATCAAGCCGTACTCAATGCCGTTGTGCACCATCTTGACGAAGTGACCCGCACCAGCCGGGCCGGCATGGATATAGCCGCGCTCAGCGCGATCATCATCAGACACACGATCCTTGGTGCGAGGGATATCGCCCATGCCCGGTGCCAGCGTTGCGAACAGCGGGTCCAGGTGTTTAACCACCGCTGTATCACCGCCGATCATCATGCAGTAACCGCGCTCCAGGCCCCAAACGCCGCCCGAGGTGCCAACGTCGACATAGCGCAGGCCCTTCTCGGCCAGCGACTGCGAACGACGAATGTCGTCTTTGTAAAAAGTGTTTCCGCCATCGATGATGATGTCATCGGCGTCGAGCAGTTGGCTCAGGGCCTCAATGGTGTCTTCGGTCGGTGCGCCGGACGGCAGCATGACCCATACCGCACGAGGCTTTTCCAGGCTGGCAACCAGCGCAGGCAAGTCGGCTACGCCGGTGGCGCCTTCTTGCTCGAGGGCGCTGACAAAGTCGGTATTGCGGTCAAAAACCACGGTTGTATGCCCATTGAGCATAAGACGCCGTGCGATATTACCGCCCATACGGCCCAACCCAATAATTCCCAACTGCATGTACTGTTGCTCCCAACGACAAATAAATAGGTGTACAGCACCTTAGTGCAACATTGCTCAAGGTGCTCGGCTCAGGGTTAGTCCTGGCACATGGGATATAGTTTCGCACATGCAGCAACCCATATTCGCGCTTCTATACATTGAACAGACGGACGCGAGCCCTAAAAACTGAAAAAAACATGCAAGTCCACTGCATCGGCAAAAGAATCCATACACCACAGCGGGCCTGACTTCGCTGTCATGTCTGACAAAGTTTTCACATTCCCTTAGTGATACTTGAACCCTTTATGATGGCTGCTCACCCTTGAAGCAGCCTTCCTGTGTTGTGCCGGGCTTTCGGCACCCGCCTACCAAGTGGTTTTCAGCTGGAGCGCTGTATGGGGATGTTTAAACGCAGTAACACATCTGCGAAAGGATTCGACTGGGCCGGATTCGGCTGGCTGTTTTTATTCTTCTGGTACTTCTCTGGTATCACCCAACTGCTCATACAACTCACCGGCACCTCCGGCTTTTCAGGATTCCGCCAGGCCTTTGTAATGAGTGCCGTCTGGCTGGCCCCCATGCTGCTGTTCCCTTCGCGCACCCGGGTAATGGCTGCGGTCATCGGCATTGTGTTGTGGGCCTGTTCCATGGCCAGCCTCGGCTACTTCTTTATCTATCAACAAGAGTTCTCGCAAAGCGTCATCTTCATCATGTTCGAGTCGAACATTTCCGAAGCTGGCGAATACATGACTCAGTACTTTGCCTGGTGGATGGTGTTCGCGTTCCTCGCTCACACCGCCTTCGCGATTTTCCTCTGGACTCGCCTGCGTCCGGTCTACCTGCCACGCGCAAAGGCCTGGGCCGTCGCAATGGGGTTATTGGTAGCCGTGATCGGTTACCCGCTGATCAAGCAAACGCTCAAACACGATACTTTCGCCTCTGCGCTGGAAAGCTTCGAGAGCCGGGTTGAGCCCGCAGTGCCATGGCAGATGGTGGTGGCTTACCGCCGTTACCTGCAGCAACTGGACAGCATGCAAGGCATGCTTGCCAGCGCCAGCAAAATCCCGCCCCTGACCAACCTCAAGGATAACGAAGCCGGCAAACCCACCACGCTGGTGCTGGTCATCGGTGAATCGACCAACCGTCAGCGCATGAGCCTGTATGGGTACCCACGTCAGACGACCCCCAACCTCGACAAACTGCGTGACCAACTGGCCATTTTTGATAACGTGGTGACCCCGCGCCCGTACACCATCGAAGCCCTGCAACAAGTACTGACGTTTGCTGACGAAGAGAACCCTGACCTTTACCTCAGCACGCCTTCGCTGGTCAGCGTGATGAAGCAGGCCGGTTACAAAACCTTCTGGGTGACCAACCAGCAGACCATGACCAAACGCAACACCATGCTCACCACCTTTTCCGAGCAGGCCGACCAGCAGGTCTACCTGAATAACAACCGCAACCAGAACGCCCGCCAATATGACGGCGACGTGCTGGAGCCGTTCTCGAAAATCCTGGCCGACAGTGCTCCGCGCAAACTGATCGTGATTCACTTGCTCGGCACCCACATGAGCTACCAGTACCGCTACCCGCCGACCTTCGACAAGTTCACCGATCGGACCGGCGCACCGGTTGGCCTGAGCGATGATCAGGTCCCGACGTACAACAGCTACGACAATGCGGTCCTGTACAACGACTTCGTGGTGTCGAGCCTGATCAAGGACTTTGCCAAGACCGATCCCAACGGCTTCCTGCTGTACCTGTCCGACCACGGCGAAGATGTCTTTGACTCTGCGGGCCACGGCACACTGGGCCGTAATGAATCCAAACCGACAGCGCCGATGTACACCATTCCCTTCATGGTATGGGCCTCCCCCAAGTGGCGTGAGGACCATGCCTGGAATTTTTCCAACGACCTCGGCCGGCCTTACAGCAGCTCGCAGTTCATCCATACCTGGGCCGATATGGCCGGGTTGAGCGCTGACGAACTGGACGACAAGAAGAGCTTGGTCAGCAACCAGTTCGTTGCCCGTCCGCAATTGATCGGCAACCCTTACTCACGCCCGCAAAAAGCGTTGATCGACTTTAGCCTGATCAAGCCTAAACCGCCTGCTGAAGGCAGTGTGGCCAAACAGTAAGCCCTCCCCCTGCAGGGCGCTCATACCGCCCTGCCGCATTTTAGTTCCACCTCAGACACATCAAGAAACAACAATCATTCTCAACAACGCTAACTCCTGCCCTTGTCATTCGTTTGAAGCACTAGACAACTTCACAACAATGACAAGGAGTCGGCAGCGATGTTCGCGCCAATCACCCGTTCCATGACGTTAGCCCTCGGCCTCATCACCAGCGCCGCCAGCCCCTATCTGCTGGCGGACACCGATGACCGGGACGACGTCGAAAAAGCCCCCGGTTCACTGGAGCTGGGCAGCACCCGTGTCACCGCTGACGGTCTGGGAATGACCACCGAAAACACCGGTTCCTACACCACCGGTTCGACCAGCACCGCCACCAAGCTCAACCTGAGCATTCGCGAAACTCCACAGTCCATTTCGGTTGTCACTCGCCAGGAGATGGACGACTTCAACCTCAACACCCTGACCGAAGCCATGCGCCATACGACGGGCGTAGTGGTGCAACATAACGACTCGGACCGTGTCAGTTACTCGTCGCGCGGCTATAGCATCAGCAACTTCCAGATTGACGGGATGCTCAATACCTTCAGCTTCATGAAGTCTGACGCCGACACCATCATCTACGACCGCATTGAAGTGGTGCGCGGGGCCACCGGTTTGACCACCGGCGCGGGTGATCCCTCCGGCACCATCAACATGATCCGCAAACGCCCTACCCGCGAGCTGGCCGCCAAGGCCGGGGTCAGCGGCGGCAGCTATGACGACTATTACAGCTTTGTCGATGTTGGTGGCCCGCTGGCCTTCGACGGGCGCTTGCGCGGCCGTACTGTCCTGGCTTACCGCGACAGCAAGTCATTTCGCGACCACTACGCGCTCAAGCGCGAAGTCGCCTACGGCATTCTCGAAGCTGACCTGACCGACGACACCACCCTGGCGGTGGGTTACGACTATCAGGACAAACAGGTACAAGGCTCATCCTGGGGCACGACGCCTTACTGGACCGGCACCGGTGAAAAAGCCCGGTTTGGCCGCTCAACCAACATGGCCACTTCCTGGAGTTCGTGGCCGATGAAGGACAAGACCGCCTTTGCCACACTTGACCAGCGACTGTTTGACGACTGGCGTCTGAAAGCCGCCTACACCCATCGCACCAGCGATGCCGAAGGCAAGGTGTATTACGCTGGCGGCGGCTTCCCCAATGCCGATGGCACCGGCATGTCGGCCTACAGCAGCCACTTCATTGGTGACGAAAAAATGACGGCAGTAGACGTCAACATCTCGGGAACCTATCCATTATTCGGACGTGATCACGAACTGATGGTGGGTTACGGCGAAGCCAAGAATGACAACACCTCACCGTTGATGGTCGACCTCAACCCCGAAGACTACGGCACCATCCCGGACTGGCGCGACATGGGCGGTATTCCCAAATACCAGGACATGAATACCGGCATCCAGGGCAGCCACGATGTGATCAAGCAGAAGTCCGGTTACCTGGCCACGCGCTTTAATCTGAGCGATGACTGGCACGCCGTTCTCGGTACCCGCTATGGCAGCTGGAAAAGCACCAATGCCAGTACCGAATTCGAAAAAGACAACAAAAGCCTCAAGCACGCAAAAGTCAGCCAGGAACACAACGACATGCTCACGCCTTACGCGGGCCTGTTGTATGACTTCACTGAGGATCTGACGGCTTATGTGAGCTACACCGATATCTTCAAGCCCACCAGCAACAAGGATGTGAGCGGCTCTTACCTCGAGCCGGTGGTGGGCAGCAACTATGAAGTGGGGCTCAAGGGCAGCTTCCTTGAAGAGCGCCTGAACTTGTCGAGTGCGGTGTTCTGGAGCAAGCAGGACAACGTTCCGGAAGTCGATGCCTCCGTCCCTCGTGGACCGAACGGCGAGGAGTACTACACCTCCGGCGGCAAGGGCAACAAGGTCAAGGGCTTTGAGGTCGAGCTGGCCGGTGAGGTGCTGCGTGACTGGAACATGATGGCGGGCTACACCTACACCCATTCACGCAACGCCGCCGGCCAGCGCATGAACACCGCATCGCCGCTGAACCTGGTGAAAATCTCCACGTCTTATCGCCTGCCCGGCGAATGGCATGCCATGACTGTGGGGGCCGCCGTCAACTGGCAAAGTGATATCTATCGGGCAGCCAACCGCCCGACCGGTGCCAAAAATGATAAAGGCAATCCGATCACCTTCAAGGAAGATATTACCCAGAAGGCCTACACCTTGGTCGACCTGATGGCGCGCTACGAGTTCGACAAACACGTCTCGGCATCATTGAATGTCAAGAACTTGCTGGATCAGAAGTACTACGAAAACGTCGGGTTCTATAACGGCGTGTTCTGGGGCGATCCGCGAACCGTCAGCGTAGGCCTGGAGTGGACCTTGTAAACCGTTAACCGAAGGCAGGAGCGACCAACCCACTCCTGCCGACAACAACCCTTTACAGGTATTTGTTCCAGAACAGCATACGGCCGTGGGCCGGATCAAGCTGCCCGTCGCTGAAACCGAACTTGCGATAGGACGCCTGGGCCACCGGATTGCCTTCAAGCACCTCGAGGGTGATTTTGCAGCAATCGCGCTCACGGGCAATCTCTTCAACCTTGAGCAGCATGCGCTGGCTCAGTCCCAACCCGCGAAATGTATCCACCACCGACACGTCATGTACATTGATCAAAGGCTTTGCGGCAAAGGTCGAAAACCCTTCGAAACAGTTGATCAGCCCTGCCGCCTCGCCGTTGACAAAGGCCAGGACGCTGAACGCATGCGGGCGTTTGGCCAGCTCGGACGGCAACTGCTCCAGCACCTCTGGCGCCAGACCTTCACCGCCCCCCATCGGATCTTGAGCGTAGTGATTCAGCACCTGCCTGAGCGCCTCGGCGTGAACAGGATTGGCATAGTTGGCTTGCACGATCACGACATCCGGCATTGCACGTATTCCTCGACGATTCACGTCTGTAATGTCCATTGATGACAGCGGTAAACCTTATCGTGCGTGGGCGTAGCGGTCTAGCACCTCGGCCAGGTGCTCCATGGCGCTGTGCAGGGCGTCGACGCAGGCCGTGATTTGCTGCAGATCACCCGCACCGCAGGCGGCTTCAAGTTGCTCACAACATTCAACCAGTCGAGCGGAACGAATCAGCATGCCTCCGCCCTTGATCCCATGCGCGAGCTTCGCCAGGCCTTGATAGTCGTCGCGAACAAACAGCGCCAGCAAACGAACAAGGTCCTCGCTGTTGCTGCTCGCCAGCTCCGCCAACAACCTGTGAACCAGTTTGTCGTCGCCCTGGCTCAACTGGCTCAGGTACTTCAAATCAATCTCACCATCCACTGCAGAATCGTCATTGACCTCGGCCTCTTCCTGCATATCCGGTATGCCTGAAGCCAGCCCCGTGCTCAAGTCCTTGAGGCTGATCGGTTTGAACAGGCACTGGTCCATCCCCGCTTCTCGACAACGCTCGACTTCTTCAGGTTGTGCATTGGCGGTAACCCCCAAAATCAGGCACGGCGCCTGGCCTCGTGCGGCTTCTTCAGCTCGTATGGCACGGGTCAATCCATAGCCATCCATGACCGGCATGCTGCAGTCGGTCACCACCCCGTCGAACGCCCCCGTACGCCATGCAGCCAAGCCCTGCGCACCATTTTCAGCGTCAGTCACGCGGTGCCCCAGATAACTCAGTTGCTGGGACAGCAGCATGCGGTTGGCCGGGTAATCATCCACTACCAGAATATTCAGTGAACGTGTCTGCACAGGCCCTTCCTGCTCCGCGACCACCACCGCGTGCTCCGGCTCAAGCCGTGGTAACACCAACATGACCTCTACCCGGGTACCGATGCCCAAGACACTGCTCAGCTGCAGCTCACCGTCCATCATTTCGCAAAGCGTGCGGCTGATCACCAACCCCAGGCCCGAGCCACTGCGAACGGATTGAGTGTTGTTACTGGCCTGTACGAACGGGCTGAACAATCGCCGCTGGTCCACGTCAGAAATGCCCATCCCGGTGTCTGTCACACACACGCGGATCGACACGTGACCCGCATCGTGAGCGGGGGCCATGTCGACTGTCAGGCGGATCTGGCCCTTGTCCGTGAACTTGATGGCATTGCTTAACAAGTTGGAGACAATTTGCTTGAAGCGCATCGGGTCGAGCAGTACTTCGGTGCTCGCCGTCAGGGTATTCAGCTCGCAGACCAGACTCAGACGCTTCTGCCGCGCCAGCCCTTCAAACATGTGCATCACGCTTTTTACCAGCGCCTGCACATTGGCGCGTTTAGGGTTCAATGACAGGTGCCCCGACTCGATGCGCGCGATATCCAGGATGTCACCGATCAAATCCAGCAGCTCCCGCGCCGCGCCGGATGCCACCTCAATGGCAAACCGGTCCATGACGCCCTGGTCGGCTTTTTTCATGGCCAGCTCCAGCATGCCAATCACCGCATTCATCGGTGTCCGGATTTCATGACTCATGGTCGCCAGGAAGGTGGTTTTCGCCCGGTTCGCTTCATCGGCACTTTGTTTGGCCGCTTGCAGTTGCTCCAATAACTGCTGGCGCCTGGCGATTGCCCGACGCAAATAGGCAATCCACACCAGAGCAACTAACAACAGGCCCGCCGCGATGGTAAAACCTCGAACAATCGCGGCGCGGTTGCGCAACCAATAACTGTCGGGCTGCAACTTATCACTGCGCCAGCGATTGATCAGCGCTCCCATTTCTTCAGGGGGGATACTCAATAGTGCTTTGT